>CAWHBN010000013.1:0-423427 GCA_963827705.1 uncultured Actinomycetes bacterium | reverse complement strand
GATCGACGTCGCAGAGCGGCTGGGGCGGCGGCTCGTCGAAGTGCGCCAGCGCGATCCCGAGGGGAAGGTTCGGCATCGCGTCGAGCACGCTGAACGGGAGCCATGTGACCGCCGTGACGGACGACTCGATACGCATCAGGCAGTGGCGCGGAGCGTACTCGGGAGGGAAGAACGCTCGCCGACGAGCCCGGAAAGGACCTCCTGTAGCTGCTCGAGCAGCTGCTCGTCGGTCAGCCGTCCCTTCTCGTCGAACCGGGTCGGCGCGTGCCCGACGGCGACATCGCCTTCGAGTACGCGCGCTCCGATCGTGCCGAGGACCTTTCGCAGCTCGGCCTGCGCCCAGACTGCTCCGAACGCGCCGGTGCTCGCCCCGATGACCGCGGCGGGCTTGTTCCGCAGCGGGTTCGACCGGAGCGGCCTCGAGACCCAGTCCAGCGCGTTCTTCAGGGCTCCGGGAATCGAGGCGTTGTACTCCGGCGTCGCAATGAGGACGGCGTCGGCGCCGGCGATCGCCGCGCGAAGCGCAGCGACCGAAGCCGGCGCCGGCTCGACGTCGTCGTCCTCGTCGTAGGGCGGGATCGCCTTGAGCCCGTCCCACGGCTCGAACTCCACGTCGTGCGGCAACAGCTCCGCCGCAGCACGAAGCAGCATCGAGTTGTAGGACGCGTCCCGCAGGCTGCCCGAGAGACCGAGGACCTTCATCGGGTTAGGCGGCCCTCACGAAGTAGAGCTCGGCGACGATCTTGACCTCGTCGCCGACTGACTGCTGACCCGTCGGCAGCGGGACATTCCAGCTGACGCCGAAGTCGTGGCGATTCACCGTGGTCGAGAGCTCGAGGCCGATCCGCTCGTTGCCGTAGGCGTCGACGATCGGAGCGGTCAGCGTTCCGGTCACCTCGACCGGCTTCGTGATGCCCTTGATCGTGAGCTCGCCGCGGGCACGCACGGTCGCGCTCTCGAGATCGATGTCGTTCGCCGTGAAGCGAAGCTCGGGATGGCGCTCCGCGTCGAAGAAATCCGGCGACTGCAGGTGCGCCGCGAGGTTCTCGTCCTTGACGTCGACGCTCGCGACGTTGGCCCCGCCCTCGAGGGTCGCCTCTGAGTCGTCGACCGCGAGCTTGGCCTGAACCTCGCGGAACTGGCCCTTGAACGTGCCGACGAGGTAGGGAACCTCGAATCCCACCGACGAGTGAACCGGGTCGAGCTCCCAGGTGCCCGTCAGCGTCTGGCGAATTTCGGTGGTGGTGCTCATTGCGGTACCTCCTTGAGTACGCTATAGTTGAGTCCGCAAGCAATGGTAGCGAGGAAAGATTGAGTCGTCAAGTGTTGAGCACACAACGGTCTGTGAGTCTGGATGCGTGGGTGCGCCTGCTCCAGGCGCACGCGGCGACAACCCGTGCGCTGAGCGGCAGCCTGCTCGCCCAGCACGGTTTGACGATCAACGACTACGAGGCGCTGATGCGACTCGCGCGCGCGGACGACGGGCGGATGCGGCGCGTCGACCTCTCGGAGGAGCTGCTGCTCACGGCATCCGGCGTCACCCGCCTACTCGACGGGCTCGAGGCGGCCGGCTACGTCGACCGGGCTGCGTGCTCGAGCGACCGCCGGGTCGTCTACGCCGTGATCACCGATGAAGGGCGGGACAAGCTCGAAGAGGCTGCGGAGTCACACTTCGCCGAGGTTCGGGCGCTTTTCGAGGAGCGCTTCGATGGGGACGAGCTCAAACAGCTCGCCGACCTGCTCGGGCGGCTGCCGGGCGCCGAGAACGCAGTCGGCGAAGACTGCAACGTCGACTGAGCACGACCTCCGATCGTGCGGCGGCAGGTCAGTCATCTGGGCTCGTGATCGATCAGCTACTGGTGGAGCCGGGGACGGATGCGCGCCTTCGCGAGCGCAGCACGGATGCGACCTTCGGGCTCGACAAGGATCAGGGTAAGAAGCGGCTCGCCGACCTGCACGAGCGCCTCGACGTCTTCCAGCAACGCCTCTATGCCGAAGGCACCCGAAGCCTGCTCCTGGTGCTCCAGGGGATTGACGCGTCGGGAAAGGACGGCGTCATCCGCTCGGTCTTCAAGGGGCTGAACCCGCTGGGCTGTCGCGCCGTCTCCTTCAAGGCGCCAACCACCACTGAGCTCGCGCACGACTACCTCTGGCGCGTCCACGCGGCCCTCCCGGCGCGCGGCGAGCTCGGCATCTTCAACCGCTCGCACTACGAGGACATCGTCACCGTTCGGATCATGGGCCTCGCGCCCGAGACCGTCTGGCGGCGACGCCCGAGCCATGTCCGGAAGTGGGAGCGGATGCTCACGGACGAGGGAACGACGATCGTGAAGGTCTTCCTCAACGTCTCGAAGGAGGAGCAACGAAAGCGATTCCAGGAACGCATCGACGATCCGGAGAAGCGCTGGAAGTTCCGACTCGAGGACCTCGACGTCAGGAAGCGATTCGACGACTACGTCGACGCTTACGAGGAAGCGATCACCGAGACATCGACCGATTGGGCGCCCTGGTACGTCGTCCCCGCGGACCGCAACTGGGTCAAGGCGCTCGCGGTGGCACAGCTTCTCGTCGCCGCGCTCGAGCGGATGGATCCGCAGGTGCCGCCGCCTCAGCCGGGCATCGAGAACGTCGTCGTGGAGTAGCGCTCGCCTGCCGACGCGGCCGACTAGCGGTCGCCGTGCCACGAATCCCAGAGTGAGGCATAGGAGCCTTCCCGCTCCACGAGCTCGTCGTGGGTGCCGACCTCGGCGAGCAGGCCCTCCTCCACCACAGCGACGCGATCGGCGTCGTGCGCCGTGTGAAGCCTGTGCGCAATCGCGACGACCGTTCGGCCTTCGAGCACCGAGCCGAGCGACCGCTCCAGGTGACGGGCCGCGCGCGGGTCGAGCAGCGAGGTCGCCTCGTCGAGGACGAGCGTGTGCGGGTCCGCGAGGACGAGCCTGGCGAGAGCGAGCTGCTGCGCCTGCGCCGGCGTCAGCGGCCGTCCGCCCGCGCCGACCACCGTCTCGAGCCCGTCTGGCAGCGCCTCCGTCCACCTGAGCGCGTCGACGGCGTCGAGCGCCTGACGCAGCTGCTCGTCCGAGGCGCCGGGTCTCGCGAGCCGGAGGTTCTCCGCAAGGGTCCCGACGAAGACGTGCTGCTCCTGCGTTACGAGCGCGACCTCCTTCCGCAGTGTGTCGAGCGGGAGGTCGACGAGCCGGACGCCGCCGACCTCGACGCGGCCCACGCGCGGCGGGTGGATGCCTGCCAGCAGGCGTCCGAGCGTGGACTTGCCTGCGCCCGAAGGCCCGACCACGGCGACTCGCTCGCCCGGCGCTAGGTCGAGGTCGATCCCGTGCAGGACGTCCCGGTCGGCGATGTACGCGTAGCGCACGTCTCGCGCCGTCAGGTCGTCGCCCTCGGGCTCCTCGTCCGTCGCCGTCCGGTCCGGCGGCACCCGTGCGATCCCGACGAGGCGGGCGAACGAGGTCGCGCCGACCTGGATCTCGTCCAACCACGAGACCAGCCGGTCGACCGGGTCGGCGAGCTGCACGACGTAGAGCGAGATCGCGGTCACCTCGCCGATCGTGGCGTTCCCGTTCGAGACGAGCCAACCGCCCCAGGCAAGCGCCGCGGCCACCGGCAGCACATAGGAGAACTCCGCCGTCGGGAACCAGATCGTGCGGAGCCGAAGCGTCCGCCGCTCGGCCCGATATGCGTCCTCCAGGTCGGCGTCGATCCGGTCGACGCGCTCCTCCCGCAGGCCGAGCGCGTCGATCGTCCGGCCGCCCTCGACCGTCTCCCCCACTCGCCCGGCGAGCGTCGCGTAGGTCGCGCGCTCCCAGAGATACGCGTCCGGCGCGCGCTTGAGGTACCAACGCGTGCCGATCCACAGAGCGGGGATACCCGTGAGGCAGGGCAGCGCCGCGATCGGGTTGACCCAGAACGCCGCACCAACGGTCAGGACGGTCGTCACGGCCGCGATCAGCGTCTCGGGGACGGCGAAGCGGATCGTCCGGGCCAGCGAGTCGACATCGGCGGTCGTCCGGGAGATGAGGTCGCCGGTCCCGGCCCGCTCGACCGTCGAGAGCGGCAGGCCGAGCACGCGGCGCATGAAGTCCTCCCGAAGCTCGGCGAAGATCTCCTCCGCGATCACGAACGAGGCGCGCCGAGCGAGCCAGGTCAGCGCCGTCTGCGCGAGGAGGAACACGGCGAGGACCAGCACGAGCTTGTCGACGTACGCTTGCGTCGTCCCGTCCTGGACGGACTGCACGAGCCGGCCGAGCAGTGCCGGTCCCGCGAGACCCGCCGCCGCCGCCGCGGCGTGCAGGCCGAGCATCCCGAGCAGCGCCCGCCTGTGCCTGCCCGCGAGCAACCGGGCCTGGCTCCGAAGCTCGGGCCCGTCGGCGATCGGAAGGAGCTCGCTCACAGGTCCTCCCCACGCGTGACCGTGTCGCGGTAGTCCGGGCGGTCGGCGAGCAGCTCGCGGTGGGTCCCCTCGGCGACGACGCGGCCGCCGCGGATGAGGACGACTCTGTCCGCCTGGTCGAGCACGAGCGGGCTTGTCGTGGCGATCACGGTCGTCCGCCCCGCCCGCGCGTCCCGGAGCCGGCGGGCGATCCTCACCTCGGTGTGGGCGTCGACGGCGCTCGTCGGCTCCACGAGGACGAGCACCTCGGGGTCGGCGAGCAGCGCGCGCGCCAGGACGAGCCGCTGGCGCTGCCCGCCCGAGAACGACCGGCCGCGCTCGTCGATGTCAGCGTCCAGCCCCTCGGGAAGAGCCTCCAGGACGTCCTCGGCATTCGCGACGGAGATCGCATGGAGGATGTCCTCGTCGTCCGCGCGGCCCCAGGGATCGAGCTCGGAACGCAGGGTCCCGGCGAAGAGAACAGGATCGGCTTCGCTGACGACGATCCGGCGGCGGACGTCGCTCAGGCAGAGATCCTCGAGCGGGGTCTCGCCGAGCAGCACGCCGCTGCCCTTCCCGAACCGTCCGAGCCGGTCCGCGATCGCCGTCGACTCGTGCGGCCGGGAGGAGACGATGCAGGTGACAAGCCCGGGCTCGACGACGAGGCCCGAGCGCTCGTCTCTCAAAGGGACGCCCGACGGCGGCTCGGCGGCGGGCGACTCGGGATCGGCGACGTGCGGCTCGACGTTCAGCACGTCGAGCATGCGCCGGGCGCCGACGAACGCGCGCGTGATCTTGTCCACCGCCTCCGCGGCAGTTCTCAGCGGGATGACGAGGAACGCCGCGTACCCATAGAACGCGACGAGCTCGCCGACGTCGATCCGCCCGGACACCGCGAACCGCGCGCCGAGCCAGGTGACGACCACGACGAAGAGCCCCGGGACGAAGACCTGTGCTGCGTCGAGCGTGGATTGCGGGAGGGCGACGCGGACGCCGGCGTGGCGGACCTCCTGGGAGCGGTGGCGATAGCGGTCGTAGAAGGCCTGCTCGCCGCCGATCCCGCGCAGCACCCGCAGGCCGGCGGCGGTGTCCGCCCCGAGCGCCGTCAGCTTGCCGACCTCCTCGCGCTGGACCCGCTGCCGCTCCTGGAGCGGCTTGATCACGAACCCGAGGAGCAGCACGAGCACAGGCACTCCGACGAGCACCACGAGCCCGAGCACGAACGAGGCCGAGAGCAGGATGGCGGCGACGACGACGTAGGCCACGATCGAGCCCGAGAGCCGCGCCGTGATGTCGAACGCGCCGCCCGCGCGCATCGCGTCGTTCGAAACCGTCGCGACGACCTCGCCCGTCGAGAGGCGGCCCCGCACCGCAGGCCCCGAGCGCGCCGAGTGGTGGGAGACGACCTGCGCCATGCGGAAGGAGGCCTGGAGCCAATTGAAGACCGCGTAGCGGTGGCGCATGATCCCCGCCCCCGCCTGGACGACACCGAGACCGAGCAGCACGAGAGCCCACGCCGCGAGCGCGCGGTTGTCGCTGTTCACGATCCCGTCCTCGATCGCCTGGCCGATCGCGAAGGGCATCAGCGACTGGGCGACCATCCAGAGAATGCCGAAGAAGACGCCGGCGACGAGCGTCGGGATCTGGTGGCGGCCGACCCAGAGCAGGAGCCGAGCGGGCGACCGCGTGTCGGGCACGCCCGGGTCCTCTTCGGGCAGGCGGACGACGCCGGTCCAGCGGCGCGGGGCGTCGACGGTTGCCGAGGAGGCCTGGTCCATGGGTCTGGCGGGATTCCGTCCCGCCCCCTGATCGTAGTCAGGGCCTCGAGGGGCCCCGCAGCGGCGGGACCCCTGCCTCGTCGGCTAGTCCGCCTCGGCGGCGGCCGGCACGCCGGCCGGCTCTTCGGCGTGTGCGCCCATCGGCTCGCTCCGCGGAAGCGTCGCGGCGACGACCGCGGAGCCCACGACGAAGATCGCGGCGACCATGAACGCGAGCTGGTAGCCGCCGTTCAGTGCCTCGAGCGCTCCCTCGCCGGAGTCGGCGAGGCTCTGCGTCCGCGAGTCGGCGATGGCGGCGAGCGCGGCGAGCCCGACCGCGCCGCCCATCATGAAGGCGGTGTTGACGACCCCTGAGGCCAGGCCGGCCTGCTCCTGGCCGACGCCGCTCATGGCTGCCAGCAGGATCGGGTTGAAGGCGATGCCCGCGCCGAGGCTCGCCGCGAGCGTGGCCGGCAGGATGTCGACGAGCCAGCTGCCATCCACCGGGACCCGCGCGAACAGGAGGAGGCCGAGCGTCATCAGCCCGAGGCCTGTGATCAGCGGCGGCTTGATCCCGAAGCGCATCACGAGGCGGTCCGACAGCAGGAGCGACGACGCGCCCCAGAGGACGGTGCCCGGGAGGTACGCGAGGCCGACCTCCATCGGGCTGTAGCCGAGCACGAGCTGCATGTAGAGAGCGGACATGAAGAAGTAGCCGAACAGGCCGGCAGCCATCAGCGCGCCGAGGATGTTGGCCGTCGAGACGCTGCGGTTGCGGAAGATGCCGAGCGGCATCAGTGGGTTCGCGATCCGCGATTCGATCAGGAGGAAGACGACCATGAGCGCGACAGCGGCCCCGAGGGTCCCCAGAGTCTGCGCCGAGCCCCAGCCCTGCTCGTTGCCGTTGACGATCGCGTACACGGCGAGCATCAGTGCGCCCGTGACCGTGATCGCACCCGCATAGTCCACGCGCCCGGTCGCCATTGCTTCGCCGTCGGCCGGGAGCAGCCGGAGGGTCAGCAGGAAGACCGCGATGCCGATGGGCAGGTTGACGAGGAAGATCCAGTGCCAGCTCAGCAGGTCGGTGAGGATTCCTCCGGCGAGCACACCGACGACCCCGCCGCCGGAGAGGACGAAGCCGAACACACCCATCGCCTTCGCGCGGTCAGCCTGCTCGGTGAAGAGCATCATCAGCAGCGAGAGCGCGACCGCGGATACGACTGCGCCGCCGAGCCCCTGGACCGCGCGCGCCGCGATCAGGAATTCTTGCGACGAGGCCACACCGCACGCGAGCGAGGCGGCAGTGAAGAGGCCGATGCCGGACAGAAACATGCGCCGGTGGCCGAAGAGGTCGCCCAGCCGGCCGCCGAGCAGCAAGAAGCCCCCGAAGGTCAGCAGGTACGCGTTCACGACCCAGGCGAGCGACGTCTGCGAGAAGCCGAGGTCATCCCGGATCGACGGCAGCGCGACGTTCACGATCGTGCCGTCCAGGACGATCATCAGATCGCCGAGGCAGAGGACGTAGAGGGCGAGCCACCGTCGTCGCATGTCCAGCGAGGTCATGAGCTGTTTCCTTTCGGCGCTTGCATCGTGTTCACAGCGTTAGACGGGACAACGTCGAGGAACTCATCGGTCATTCCCCGATGAGTTCTTCCGGGGCGTTCGGTCTTAGTTGCAAATGGGCGCAACAGCGCCAAAGACGGTCGGCCTCGCGATTCGCGGGCCGATCACGCGTGCCGACCTGGCGGGCCTGTGCGACCGTGTCTGTGCGTTTCTCGGCGAGGCGGCCGGCAGCGTCGTGCTCTGTGACGTCCACGGCGTGGAGCCGGACGCGGTGACGGTGGACGCGCTCTGCAGGCTCCAGCTCGGCGCTCGCCGGCACCGGTGCGAGGTGCGGCTGCGCCACGCGTCGCGCGAGCTCCGGGAGCTCGTGGAGTTCATGGGCCTGACCGAGGTCCTGCCCGACTGACAGCCTGCGGAAGCTCGTCTGGCGAGGGACTGTCCCTCGGACACGGCTCGCGGAGTCATGGAGTTCGTGACGAAAATGCGCCGAGCTCCTTCGCCCGGTGGCGTCCGCGTGGTGACACGCGGACACTGTCTGCGGCTGCTGCCGGTGGAGGCTGTCCTCAAAGGACGACCCATCCGGTCGCCGGCGGTTGGTCCGATCCGGGGCCTTAGGAGTCGAGGCGCGGCGGCAGGCCGAACAGCGGGAAGAGCGTGTCGGTGTCGAGGAAGAACGTGAGCTCGGCGATCCCGCCCGCATCGATCTCCAGCACCTGGAGCGCCCACGGCTCGTGGCCGCCGTCCGGGCTCGGCTTGTACTGCCCGAACGCGGGTGACCCGTTCGCCGACATCGTCGGGATGACACGGGAGTTCTTGCAGCCGATGCCGGGGCCCCACCACCACGCGAAGATGTCCTCTCGTCCGCGGAGCCACATGTCGAACGGCGGCATCGACTGGGTCGCGTCCTCCCGGATCAGCGACGTGAGCGCCTCCATGTCGTAGTCCTCGAACGCGCGCACGTACCTGGCGAGCAGCTCGGCGTCCGCCTCGTCCACCGAGTCCGCCGTCTCCGTGGCGCTCACCTCGCTCGCCTCGAGCGTGGCACGGGCCCGCTGAAGTGCGCTGTTCACCGAGGCGACGGAGGTCTCGAGGAGCTCGGCCACCTCGCTCGCCTTCCAGCGAAGCACCTCGCAGAGGATCAGCACGGCGCGCTGCCGTGGAGGAAGGTGCTGGAGCGCCGCGACGAAGGCGAGGCGGATCGTCTCCCGCGCCTCGGTCACCGCCGCGGGATCGCCGCCCGCGGCGATCTGGCCGTCCGGGATCGGCTCCACCCAGGTCACCTCCGGCAGGGTGTTCAGGTTCGCCTCGACCGGCTCGCTCGAAGGCCCGAGATCCATCGGCCGCGCGCGGCGCTCACGCCCCTTGAGCATGTCGAGGCAGACGTTCGTGGCGATCCGGTACAGCCACGAGCGCAGCGCGGCCCGGCCCTCGAAACGGCTGAGCCCGCGCCAGGCGCGGATCATCGTCTCCTGCACCGCATCCTCCGCCTCGAACGGCGAAGCGAGCATGCGGTAGCAGTAGGCGGTCAGCTCGGCGCGATGCTCCTCGAGCTGGAGCTCGAGCTCTCCGGCGGCAGGAGTGGCCACGCAAGGATCCTAGGTGCTTCGAACCGTCCTGCGCGGTGCTGCGAAGACCCTGTGACCTCGAGCGGCCGGCCGGCATCGCTCCGGCCGGCATCGCTCTCGCCGTACGAAGAAGGGAGAGTCATGAGGAAGCGTTCGCTTCTCCTCGCAGCATTCACGGCCTGCGCGCTGTTGACCGTCGTCGCACCCATGGTCGCCTTCGCGGAGCAAGACGACCGGGGGAAACGCGGAAATGGTCTCGACGTGATCGGCCTGACCACCGACGGCCGCCTGATCGAGTTCGATAGCGACGAGCCTGGCGACGCCGACAGGATCGGAACGATTGCCGGTCTCGTCCAGGACACGAGAATCGTCGGCATCGACTACCGGCCCGCGACCGGAGAGCTCATCGGGCTCGGCGAGCAGGGCGGCGTCTACGCCATCTCCGACGACAACGCCCGCGCGACATTGAAGTCCCGCCTGACCGAGGCCTTGAACGGAGGCTCCTTCGGCGTCGACTTCAATCCCACCGTCGATCGTCTGCGCGTGATCAGCGACAACGGGCAGAACCTGCGTGTGAACGTCGACACCGGCGCGACGCTCGTCGACGGCACGCTGAGCTCCGCACCGCCGGCAGCGGCCGCGGGCGTCACCGGCGCCGCGTACACGAACAACGACGCGGACCCGAACACCGCGACGACGCTGTTCGATCTCGACTCCATGCTCGACCAGACCGTGATCCAGTCGCCGGCGAACTCCGGCCAGCTCGCCCCGACCGGCAAGCTCGGCGTCGACACGGGCTCTGCGATCGGGTTCGACATCTACAGCGACCTGCGGAAGGGGACGACGACGAGCGTCCGCGCGTTCGCGTCGCTGACCACGGACGGGAAGGCTCGCTTCTACAGAGTCAACCTGCTCCAGGGGCGCGCGAGCCTGGTGGGCTCGTTCTCCCGCCGGAACCAGGTGACCGGCATCGCCATCCAGCTCGACAAGTAGGTCCACGGAGGAAGCGGGCCGGCCAGGAGCCGGTCCGCTCCTTCACCTCAGCAGCGGCGGAGCTTGGCGCAGACCTTCTCGATCCTGACGGCGAAATTGATGCTCTGGCCGCCGCCGAAGACGAGGACGTCGACAGCGCTCCGTTCCGCGGCTGCGGGATCATGGTCTTCGCGCTCGACGGCGACCGCATCGCCGGCATCACCGGCTTCCGCGGAGTACCGGAGCTCTTCCCGGTGTTCGAGCTTCCGTCCGAGCTCGGCTAGCGCCTCCCGCGCGGCTCAGCCGGGAAGCCAACCCTCGCGGTACCGGCTGGGCTTGCGGTGGGCGACGCGGGCGTAGGCCTGGTCGGGGTCAGTGGTCTCCTCCTCGACACCGGCGCCATGGCGGATCGCAGTCTCGTCGATGGTGTATCCACCCCACTCCCGCCCGGAGGAACGATTGCGCGCGCCGATGGCCAGGAGGACGCAGTTCCCGTCTCCGGCCCCCACGATCACGTGCTTCGTCTCGGCTGGGCAATGAACGAAGTCCCACGGGCGAAGGGCGCGCTCCTCGCCCTCCACGATCAGCAGCGCTTCGCCGTCGAGGACGAGGAAGTCCTCCTGGTCGGCCTCCCAGTGGTACATCGCCATCGGCTCGCCCGGCGTGAGGACCCTCAGGTTGATCCCGATCTGCGGGAAGCGCGCCGCTCCCTCGAAGACGCAAAGTGCGCCGCGGCCCGGCGCTGATCGCCAGGGCGCGTCGCGGGCGTTGAGGACAAACCAGCCGTCATCCGAAGGCACGAGCCCGTGCTCGGTTGGCTCGATTGGCGATTCCGAAGCCATGTCCTTCGCAGTTTCTCGTATGCGGGGCGGACACCGTTCGGCTTGCCAAGCGAACATATGTTCGCTTGTATCTGTCAGGTGCAGCTCGCGCTCGACGCCCTCGACCGGTTGGTGGAAATGCTGGAGGAGCGCGGCCCGCTGTCGGTGGTCGACGCAGCCCGCTCGCTCTTTGCCACCCCCTCCATCTCCGGCGGCCTCGCCCATTCGCTGTTGGCGGAGGTGACCGCGGGCGACAGCCGAGTCGCCTTGGCGGGCACCACCGTCTCCCTCGCCGAAGCAGGACACGACCCGTTGCTGGAAGAGGCCGAGTTCGTCGTCTTCGACCTGGAGACGACCGGGCTCTCGGCCGCACGCGACCGCATCTGCGAGATCGGCGCCGTCCGCGTCCGGGCGCTCGAGCTCGTCGACTCGTTTCAGTCGCTCGTGAATCCGGGAGTCGCGCTCCCGGAACCGATCGCCCGCCTCACCGGCCTGCGCGGCGAGGAGTTGCGGCGCGCGCCGTCCGTCTCGACAGTTCTCCGGCGCTTCCTGGCCTTCGCAGGCGACGACCTGCTCGTCGCGCACAACGCCCGGTTCGACCAGCGCTTCATCGAGCGGCAGTTGCTGCTGTCTCACGGGCGACGCCTGTCCGAGCCGCCGCTCTGCACCGCGGCGCTCGCCCGGCGCCTGCTCGAGGGACGGCTCCGCCGCGTCGGCCTCGCCTCGCTCGCCCACTTCTTCGGCGTTTCGTCGAGGCCGTGCCACCGTGCCCTGCCCGACGCGGAGGCGACGGCCCAGGTCCTCGTACACCTGATCGGGCTGGCCCAGGAGCTTGGGGCGAGGCGGCTCTCGCAGCTCCGGGCGCTCTCGGCGCCGCGCAAGCGTCGGGTCTACGACAAGCGGTCTCTCGCGAAAGGAGCCCCCACCCGGCCCGGCGTCTACCTCTTCCAAGACCGCAACGGCCAGGTGCTCTACGTCGGCCGCGCGCGAGACCTGCGCGCCCGTCTGCGCTCGTACTTCCGAAGCGAGCGCCAGCGGCCGTCGGTCGAGGCGGCACTGCTGGCGCTCCACCGCGTCGAGTGGCGCGTCCTGGGCTCCGAGCTCGAGGCCGCGCTGGAGGAGCTGAGGCTGATCCGCGAGCTCCAGCCGCCGGCCAACTCCCGTAGCCGCAGGAAGGAGCACGGCGTCTACCTCAGGCTGCGGGGTGAGGACTTCGTCGTGACCAAGACCGCGACCCCGCTCGGCCCGATCGGCAGCCGCCGGCGAGCATCGCTGGCGACGCGCGCGCTCTCGCTGAGCACGCCCGAGGAGCTCGAGGACCTCCTCGAGGGCGGGCCGTTGCCGCGGCTCCGAGAGCGGCTCGCCCACCTCGCCGAGTGCCTCCGCTACGAGGAGGCGGCCCGGCTGCGCGATCGCATCGAGGCGCTCGAGCACGTCGTGGAGCGCCTCCGCCGGCTCGAGCGGCTGCGCAGCATGGAGCTCTGTCTGATCGCTCCGGCGGGCGAACCCGGGTGGCGGAAAGCCTTCTTCGTCAGCGGCGGCGAGGTCTGCGCAGTCCGGCCGCTGCCGCCCGGAGCCGGCGCCCGCCTCGAGGTCGAGGCCGGGCTCGCGCTCTGCCGAACCGCGCGCGTGCGCGCCGGTGACACGCTCACGCCTGAACAGGCGGAGGACCTGCTGCTCATCGACGGCTTCGTTCGCCGTCCGCCGCCCGAGCTGGCAGTGCTGCCGCTCGACGCCGGGCTGATCACGTCGCGTCTCGCGGGCAACCGACTTCGCAGAGCGGCGTGACCGTGGTCTCCTAGGAGTCCGCCGGCGCCAAGACTGCTTCGATCCGCTCGAGGCTGGCAGCCGGCCACAACACCTTCCTGTCGTAGTAGACCTCGAAGGCCGGCACCGACTCCGGAAGCGTCACCCAGCTCAGCTTGGACTTGGTGAAGATGTGGACATCCGGCGTGACGCTCCGAGGCTGGTCGAGCGTTCCAGCGCGAACGAACAGCACCTCGGGACGGCCGTAGTCGCTGTAGACCGCGACCTGGCAGGTCGGACAGCGAGAGATCCGCTGCTTGCTGCCGTCGTCGCGGGGCACGTCCACCGCTTGCGGGACTCCAGCGAGCAGCTCGACGCGGTCGGCCTCGATCAGCAGGTTGATGACGAAGGCGCTCCCGGTCTGCCGCTGGCAATTCAGGCAGTGGCAGCAGTGTGTGAAGAGCGGATCCGACGTCAGCCGGTACCGAACCGCTCCGCAGGCGCAACCACCCTCACGCGCGACGCTCGTCACGTCGACAATCATGCGGACCGTGACCGGGTACGTGCACGGCTATGGGACGCCCGAGCAGGAGCGGCTCGTGGAGCAGGCGGAGCACTGGCGCCACCGGCTGATCCGCGACGGCACGCAACTCGAGCCCGGAACGCGCTTGCTCGAGGTCGGGACCGGCGTGGGCGCTGTGCTGGCGGTACTGGGACAGGAGTTCCCCGGCGTCAGCCTGACGGGAGTCGACATCGAGCCGAAGCAGCTCGACTACGCGCGCGGGCACCTCGAGCGGGCCGGAGTCGAGGCAACGTTGCGCCAGGCCGATGCGGGCGAGCTCCCGTTCGAGGACGAGTCGTTCGACCACGTCTGGATGATGTGGTTCCTCGAGCACGTCGCCGATCCGCCTGCCGTGCTGCGCGAGGCGCGACGCGTGCTCGTCCCTGGCGGCGCGATCACGGCGATCGAGGTCGACTACTCGACCGTCCGCGCCGAGCCGTCCACGGACGCACTCGAGGCGCTGTTCCGTTCGGTGGTCGAGGCCATGGCCGCATCTGGCTGGAGCGACGCCGGCACACGGCTGCCGGGCTGGCTCCGCGAGGCCGGCTTCCGTGAGATCGACGAGGGCGAGCAGACGTTTTGGTGGCAGGACGAGGATCTCTCCGGCCAGGCGAGCTACGCGGCCGACGTCATCGAGAGCGCGCTCGCGCAACGGCCCGGCGCCGAGGACGAGGGGCTGCGCGCAGGGCTGGAGGACCTACGCAGCCTCGGGGGCCACCGCGGCGCAGGCCTCGGCTGGACCCTGCACAAGTCGAGGGCCGTTCGCTAGTGCCGGGCCCCTCGCACTTCGACGCGATCGTGATCGGCGCCGGGCACAACGGACTGGTGACCGCCTGCTACCTGGCGCGCGCCGGGCAGCGCGTGCTGGTGCTCGAGCGGCGGGATGTCGTCGGCGGCGCCTGCGTCACCGAGGAGACCTTCCCCGGCTACAAGGTCTCGACCGCCGCCTACGTCAACAGCCTGTTCCATACGGCGATCGTCCGCGACCTGAAGCTGGCCGCGTACGGCTACGAGGTCCTGGCGCGCAACCCCTCGTCGTTCACGCCGTTCCCCGACGGGCGCTCGCTGACGATGGGCCCGGACGCCGATCTGACTCGCAGCGAGATCGCGAAGTTCAGCGAACGCGACGCCGAGCGCTACCCGCAGTACGAGGCGATGCTCGAGCGCGTGGCGGCGGTCGTCGAGCCGACGCTGACGATGGCTCCGCCCGACCTGCTGCATCCGCGCCCACGCGACCTCCGGACGATGCTCTCCCTGGGACGCTCGTTCCGTCGGCTGGGAGATGCCGCCGGCGAGGCGGTCGAGATCCTCACCGGCGCGGCGCGCCCGATCCTCGACCGCTGGTTCGAGTCGGAGGAGCTGAAGGGGACCCTGGCCACCGACGCGGTCATCGGCGCAATGGCGAGCCCCTCGATGCCAGGCACCGCGTACGTGCTCTTCCACCACGTCATGGGCGAGAGCGGCGGCGCGCGAGGCGTGTGGGCGTACGTGCGCGGCGGCATGGGCGGGCTCACACAGGCGCTCGCGTCGGCCGCGCGCGACCTCGGTACCGAGATCCGCTGCGACGCCGAAGTGGCCCGAATCCTCGTGCGCGACGGCAAGGCCGTCGGCGTGGCGCTGGCCGACGGCGACGAGTTCCACGCGCCCGTCGTGGCCAGCAATGCCGACGCCAACGTGACGTTCCTTCACCTGCTCGACCGGAGCGTGCTGCCCGAGGCGTTCGTGGCGGACGTCGAGCGGATCAGCTACGCCAGCGCCTCGCTGAAGATCAACGTCGCCCTGGCCGAGCTTCCGGACTTCAGAGCGCTCCCCGGCACCGAGCCCGGCCCCCAGCATCGCGGCACCATCCACATCTGTCCCGACCAGGACTACATCGAGCGCGCGTTCGATGACGCCAAGTACGGCCGCCCCTCCGCAGAGCCCGTCCTCGAGTGCACGATCCCGTCCGCCGTCGACCCGACGGTCGCGCCGCCCGGCCGCCATTTGATGTCGATGTTCGTGCAGTACGCCCCGTACGAGCTTCGCGACGGATCCTGGGACGACCAGCGAGACGCGTTCGCGGATCGCTGCTTCGACCTGCTGGACGAGTACGCGCCTAACTTCAAGCGCTCGGTCCTCGACCGCCAGGTGCTGGCGCCGCCGGACCTCGAGCGCGTCTTCAACCTCACGGGCGGCAACATCTTCCAGGGCGCGATGACTCCCGGCCAGCTCTTCGCGTTCCGTCCCGTTCCCGGCCACGCGCGCTACCGGACGCCGGTCGCCGGCCTCTACCTGTGCGGCGCCGCAGCCCATCCCGGCGGCGGCGTGATGGGCACGCCGGGCCTCAATGCCGCCCGCGAGATCCTGGGCAAGCGTCGCCTGCGCGCGTCGGTGTAAACGGACTTGACGTGAGCTGAGCGGCCGGGCGTATCGTCTTGGGAGTGGTGCCACAGACGCAGTACGCCAAGAAGGGCGATGCGCACATCGCGTACCAGATCGTCGGCGAGGGCAATCCGCTCGACATCGTGCTCGTCTCCACCTGGTTCAGCCATGTCGAGGCACGGTGGGACCTGCCGGGCTATGCGCACTATCTGGGCCGCCTCGCCTCGTTCAGCAGGCTGATCTCGTTCGACAAGTACGGGATCGGCCTGTCCGATCCGATCCCGTCCAGGGAGCTCCCCCCGCTCGAGGACTGGATGGACGACGTGTCCGCGGTCATGGACGCCGTCGGCCTCGAGCGTGCCGCGATCGCCGGCGCCGGCGAGGCCTCGCCGATGGCGGAGCTCTTCGCCGCCACGTATCCCGAGCGTACGAGCGCACTCGTCCTGATGAACGCGACCGCACGCGCCTCGGCGGCGCCGGGATACGAGATCGGCGCACCGCCGGAAGTGCAGGAGGGCCTCGATCTCGATGGTCGAGCAGACGTGGGGTCGCGGCGACATCATCGCTGCGATCAATCCGAGCCTCGCCGGCGATTCCGCTGCAATCGAGGCCTGGGGACGCTTCCTTCGCCTCTCCGCAAGCCCGGCAACGGCTGCGGCCGTCATGCGCATGCTCTTCGAGCTCGACGTACGGGACGTCCTTCCATCGATCAGGGTGCCCACGCTCGTCGTCCACCGCCGGGACAACCCGATCGTCACCGTCGACCAGGGACGGTATGTCGCGGAGCACATCGAGGGCGCGAAGTTCGTCGCCGTGCCCGGCGCTGACTACGGGCTGGGAGTCGGCGACATCGACGTCCTCATCGACGAGGTGGAGGAGTTCCTCACGGGATCCCGGCCGGCTCACGCCACCGACCGGGTCCTCGCCACCGTGCTGTTCACGGACATCGTCGACTCCACCCCACGGGCGGTCGAGCTGGGCGACGCGCGGTGGCGGGAGCTGCTCGAGCAACACGACGAGCTGGCGGCGACCGAGGTCGCGCGCTTCGGCGGAACGATCTCCGACTTCGCGGGTGACGGGCTGCTCGCAACCTTCGACGGCCCGGCGCGCGCCGTTCGCTGCGCGTTTGCGCTCCGGGACCGCCTGCGAACGCTTGGCCTGGACATGCGTGCCGGTCTCCACACGGGCGAAGTGGAGCGACGCCGTGGAGGCATCGCCGGCATCGGCGTCCATATCGCCGCTCGCGTGAGCGGGCTCGCCGGAGCGGGCGAAGTGCTCGTGTCGCGAACGGTGAGGGACCTCGTTACGGGCTCCGGGCTCTCCTTCGTCGACCGAGGCGCACACAGCCTGAAGGGCGTTCCCGATCAGTGGGAGATCCTCGAAGCAGTCGAGTGACTTCTCGGTAAAGGGCGGTCGGCTAACTCGACGAACCGACGCTCGGGGCGCTCACTCGGACGTCGCCGCCTCCCCGCCTCCGGATGATCACTCGCCAGGCGAGGCCGACCGCGAACATCGCCAGCCCGACGGCCACTGCGCGTACCGGGAGCGTCGCCACCAGCGTCGTGCACCCCACCAGGCCGACCGCGTTCACGGCACGCGGCCAGCGGCGGAACTCACCGCGTTGGGTCCAAGCAGAGGCGTTGGCGATCGCGTAGTAGGTCAGCACCCCGAACGACGAGAAAGCGATCGCCCCCCGCAGGTCGGTGGTCAGGACAAGAAGCGTGACCGCGGCCGCAACGGCTACCTCGGCGTGATCCGGAACGCGGTAGCGCGGGTGCACCGAGGCCAGCCAGCGCGGCAGATCCCCTTCCCGGGCCATGGCAAGCGTCGTGCGTCCGATCCCGGCGATGAGGGCGAGCAGGGCACCCAGGCTCGCGACCGCCGCCCCGACGCCGACCAGCGGCACCGCCCAGTCGGCATCGACCGCCTCGACAGCGCTGACGAGCGGTCTCGAGCTCGCGGCCAGGGCGTCCGAGCCGAGAGCCAGGAGCACGGAGGCGGCGACGACGGCGTAGATCGCCACGGTGATGCCGAGAGCCAGGGGGATCGCACGTGGGATCGTGCGCTCGGGGTCGCGGACCTCCTCCCCGAGCGTCGCGATCCTCGCGTAGCCGGCGAAGGCAAAGAAGAGCAACCCCGCCGACTGGAGGACCCCGTAGTACCCGCCGGGGAGCTCGAGCGAAAGGTTCCCAGTCTGGCCCGCGCCGCTGCCGAGGATCGCACCGACCACGACCGCCAGTGCCGCGAGCGACACCGCGACCAGGATCCGCGTGAGCCCGGCCGTCCGTGTGATGCCGCGGAGGTTGACGGCGGTGAGCGCCAGCAGGGCAAGGACCGCGACGGGGCGCTCGAGCCAGCTAGGCCCGGGTACCGCGTAGGCGGCGAAGGTGAGCGCCATCGCCGCGCAGGACGCCGTCTTGCCGATGACGAACCCCCAGCCGGCCAGGAAGCCCCACCACTCCCCGAGCCGTTCTCGTCCGTAGACGTAGGTTCCGCCCGAGGTGGGGTACTGAGCGGCGAGCTGGGCAGAGGCGACCGCGTTGCAGTAGGCGACCGCGGCTGCGAGCCCGAGACCGACGAGTAGCCCGCTTCCGGCCGCCGCAGCAGCGGGCGCGAACGCCGAGAACACCCCGGCGCCGATCATCGAGCCGAGGCCGATGACAACGGCGTCGAACGTCCCCAGGCGCCGGACGAGCGTCGGCTGGGCCGTCACAGTGCCGCGGCAACACGCTTCGCCGCGTCGGCGAGCTCCTCATCGGTGACGTTGGGAAGGACGTCCTCCCAGAGCGGGAGCATCATTCCCGACGCCTCGAGCATCCCGAGTGGGCGCGGCATGAACCACACGTGGAAGTGGGCACCGCCGTCGCCCCAGCGGTACAGGTGCACCCGGCCGACGTCGCCGAGCGCCAGGATCGCGCGCTCGACGCGGGCCGCCACCGGCCCGAACGCGGCGGCTGCCTCCGGAGACAGGTCGCTGAACGAGTCGACGTGCTCGCGGCTCGCCAGCCAAACAGCTCCCGCGAGGCTGCCCTGGACCGGCGGGTGCAGGCTGAAGTGCTCGTCCTGCCAGACGGGCTGCGTCGCCTGGCCGCTGCAGAGGCCGCAGGGCTCGCCGCCGGGCTCGCCTCGGCGCGAAGGCTCTGGGACGACGCGCTCGCCCGGCTCGCGGACGGTCAGAGGCTCGGTGTAGGGAAGCTGCATGGGTCAGGCTCCTTTCGTTTGCGGGTGAAGAGTCACGCCGGCGCCCCGGCGGAGCGCGGCTCGGGCCCGGCAACGGCGGGCAGGAATCCCGCCGCACGTCGTGCGATCTCGATGAACGGCCTGAGCCGAGTCGTGAGCTCCGTGCGCGTGGCGCGGAAGGCCTCCAGGCGGCGCTCCTCGGATCCCTCGATCGTGCTCGGATCCTCGAGATGCCAATGCAGCGAGCTGTGCGGCCCAGTCAGGGTCGGGCACTCCTCGCGCGCACTGTTGGACAACGTGATGACGTAGTCGAAGCGGCGGTCGACCAGCTCCGTGACCGACTTCGCGCGAGCGGCATGCCAGTCGATGCCGACTTCGGCGAGAGCTCGAACGGCCAGCGGGTGAACCCTGCGTGGGCGCGTGCCGGCCGAGAGGGAGTCGAAATCGGGCCCACCGAACCGGGCGAGCAGGGCCTCGGCGATCTGGCTGCGGGCAGAGTTGCCGTTGCAGACGAACAGCACGCTGATCGCGGCGGGGCGAGCATCCGCTCCGCGATAGAGATCGACGGCAGCAAGCGTCCGCTCGAGGTCGACGAGCTCGACCTCGAGCCGATCGAGGTCTTCACGCTGTCGTGCGATCTCCCGGCGCTGCTGCTCGAGCGTCGCAGTCAGCGTGACGTCGGGCACCTCGCCTTCGATGAAGCGATCGACCAGCCGTCCCGCCTCCGCCGGGGTGAGGCCGAGCCGCCGGAGCGCGAGGATCAGCGTGAGTCGGGAGAGGTCGCCCTCGCTGTACTCGCGGTAGCCGTTGTCCCGCCGTACGGGAGGAGGAAGGACGCCTGCTGCTTCGTACCAGCGCACACCGGAAGGCGAGATGCCGACGCGGCGGGCGAAGGTGGAGATGTTCATATCCCCACGATAAACCTTGTAGTTACTGTAAGGTCAAGCCCGCTCGCTCAGTGGGGCTCAGTCGTCCCAGAGGACGACGATTTGGCCGCTCAGGTCGGGCAGCGGTAGGGATTCCGCCTCTGCCTCGACGGCCTGGCGTTCCGCGACGGAGAGGCGTCGCCACGTCTGGACCGCCACGACAGCGCTCGCTCGGCGCCAGGTCCCGACGACTTCGCCCCCGACCAGCAACGCGCCGGGCCAGACCCGTGGAGTCCACAGCTCGTCTCGTCGGCTTTCGTCGGGGACCAGAAGCTCGCGATCGACTCCATGGAGCAAGAAGTAGGGGTCGCCGCTCGGGAGGAGCCGAGCCGGCGCCGCAGCGGAGGGTTTGGCCCGAAAGCTCAGCTCGTCGCTTGCCAGGATCCACCCGTCGCCGACCGACGTTCGCACGGCCACGACCTCACCGGCAAGCGCGTCGAACGCCGCGCGGCCCTCAGTAGACCCGATCCCGGCCCACTTGGCGAAGGCCGCGGGGGTGGTCGGCCCGAAGACATGCAGGGACCGGCGCGCGAGCTCCAGTCGAGCCTCAATTGGATCGATCTCGGGCCGCGGAACGGTCCAGATCACCGGCAGTCGTGCGCCCTCCCAACGGATCAGGACGGTGCCTGTGGGCGCGGCATACCGCAACCTATTGGGATGGACGCCTAGCCCTCGCCCGGCCTCGTCGTATCTCATCCGCCGGCCGTCGAGGAACGCGTGCAGGCGAGCCGCGGTGTCCTCGGCGCGGCGCAGGCCCTTCCCGCCGGCCGGGAGACGACCGAGCGTGAAGACCGCTCGATCACGCGCGGCAATGACGTAGGCGCTGAACCTCGGCCCCCACACCTGGACGAGCGCCGAGTCCTCCCAGGTTGACGGCTCGGCCCCCGCCACGCGGGCGTGGATCGAGAGAACAGCGGCGCGCGGCATGCTGTCCTGCAGGCCGGCCCACGCCGCGCGCTCGAGTGAGGATCCGCCTGGCGGCAGCCGCTCGTCGAGCGCGCCCGCCCTGCGTCGGTGCGCCAGGACTTGCTCCCGGGAGAGGTCGAGTCGAGGCGTCGTCACTTCGGCGTTATCTTCCCTCACGTCGTGAAGAAGCACGTCGTGATCCTGGGGGCCGGCTTCGGGGGCTTGGAGCTGGCCACGCGACTATCCGAATCGCTTGCGGAGGATGTCCGCGTAACGCTCATCGACAAGAACGATTCGTTCAGCTTCGGGTTCTCGAAGCTGGACGTTCTGCTCGGCCGCAAGACCGCAGCCGAGGTAAAGCTGCACTACCGCGACATCTCCAAAGTGGGAGTCGAGTTTCGCCAAGAACGGGTCGCGTCGATCGACCCGGAGCGGCGACGGGTGACGACGGACAGCGGCTCGTACGACGCCGACGTGCTCGCCGTCGCGCTCGGGGCCGACTATGACTTCGCGGCGACCCCCGGATTCGAGGAGGGTGGCTTGGAGTTCTACTCGGTCCCGGGTGCGGAGCGAATGCGCGACGCCCTCCCGGGCTTCGAGTCGGGGACGATTCTGATCGGGATCCTGGGCCACCCGTTCAAGTGCCCGCCCGCTCCATTCGAGGGCGCACTACTGCTCCATGACCACCTCGTCGAGCGCGGAATCAGAGCTGATGCGGAGATCCGTGTAATCGGCCCGATGGCCGCTCCCGTCCCGATCACGAAGGAGCTCTCGAAGAGCATCCTCGATGTGCTCCAAGAGCGAGGGATCGAGTACGTGCCCAGGCAGCGCGTGGTCGAGCTCGACCCGGGCGGCAAGCGGGCGCGACTCGAAAGCGGCGGAACGGTCTCGTACGACCTGTTCGTCGGGATCCCTGTCCACCGGGTGCCTGCGGCGGTCGAGAGCTCCGGACTCGCCGTTGATGGGTGGGTGCCCGTGAACCACGCCAACCTCGCGACCCGATTTCCGGACGTCTACGCGCTGGGCGATGTTTCCGCGTTGCCCATGGCCAAGGCCGGTGTGTTCGCCGAGGCCGCTGCCGCGGTCGTGGCCGACGACATCGCTGCACGTCTGCGCGGCGAGGAGCTTCAGCAGCCCTACGAGGGCGCAGGCAGCTGCTACATCGAGTTCGGAGGCGGGAGGGTCGGCAAGGTCGAGGCCAACTTCCTCGGCGGTCCGGCTCCGACCGCACGCCTCGTAGGACCGTCTCAGGAACTTGCCCGGGACAAGGAGACGTTTGCCTCGACTCGGCGTGCGCGTTGGTTTGGATCCTGATCTCAGTCCACAACTCTGGATCTCCTGCTCAGCTCGCACCATGAAGCCGAAGCCCCAACATGTGCCGTTCGCCTCAGCGCAGCGGCGGGTACCGACACCTTTCGACTACGAGTGAAGGCCCTTGGGGCGCTCAGGGCTCGATGTTCTGGTTGAGCCTGAAGAAGTTGGTCGGGTCGTAGGCGCGCTTGAGCTCGACCAGCCGCTCGTAGTTTCGCGCGCCATAGGCCTGGCGAACCCGGCTGCCGCCCTCTTCGCCGAGGAAGTTCACGTACACGCGCCCCCCGGCGTGCGCTTGCATCGCGTCGAAGAAGTCCCGCGCCCAGGCGACGTGCCGCTCGCCCTCGGGGTCGTCCTCGGTCCAGACCGCGTTGATGTTCACGTTGTGGGCGGTGCCGCGCTGGCTGAAGGCCGTCTCGTCCTCACCCACGCGGGCCAGCGCCCCGCCGAGCTGGAAGACGATGGTGTAGGCCTTGGGCGAGGTGGGCGCCGATGAGTGGTCGACGAGCGTGTCGATCGCATCATCGGTAAGCGGCGGCAGCTCGACCGACTTCCAGTAGCGGTGCCAGCCGTGCGGCACGAAGGGGTCGAACATCGACTGCAGCGCCAGGTAGGGCTTGGGCTCGAGCAGGTCGGCGGTCGGGGTGCCGAACTCCTTCAGCGGCCGGACGACATCGATCCCGTCCTCTGGCGCGCCGGCGTAGCAGGCGCCGACCATCACGATCGGCTTGCCGTGCATGTCCTCGGGCAGGAAGGGGAGCGGCGGCGCGACGCTCAGCTCGAAGATCGTCGTCAGCTCGTCGGGCGCTGTGGCGATGAACTCGCGGTAGAAGGCGAGCACCTCGCGTGCATCGCCGAAGGGATGAAAGATCGGCCCGGCGAGCACCGTCGGCCCCACCGGGTGCAGGCGGTACTCGAACGAGGTCACGACCCCGAAGTTCCCGCCGCCGCCGCGGATTCCCCAGAAGAGGTCGGGGTTCTCGTCCCCACTCGCGGTGAGGAGCTCGCCCTCTGCCGTCACCAGGTCGACCGAGAGGAGGTTGTCGACCGTCGCACCGTGCTTTCGCATGAGCCAGCCGATACCGCCGCCGAGGGTGAGGCCCGCGATGCCGGTGTGGGTGACGATGCCCCCCACCGTCGCCAGGCCGTGAAGCTGGGTCTCGCGGTCGAGCTCGCCCCAGAGCACGCCGGCCTCAGCGCGCGCGGTGCGCGCCGCCGGGTCGACCCTGATCCCCTTCATCGGAGAGAGATCGATCACGAGGCCACCGTCGCAGAGCGCATGACCGCCGACACCGTGGCCGCCGGAGCGCACCGCCACTAGCAGGCCACGCTCGCGCGCGAAGCGAACCGCCGCGACGACGTCCGCGACTCCGGTGCAGCGAGCGACGCAGGCGGGGCGGCGGTCGATCGCACCGTTCCAGATCGCGCGCACCGCGTCGTAGCCTTCGTCGTCGGGACCGATCACAGGGCCGCGGAGCGAGCCGCGCAGAAGCTCGAGGTCGGTGCTCGACGTACGCAGCGTCGTCGTGGTCATGTCGCCGACGCTACGCGCGTGTCCCGCCCACGGACTAGACCGAATTTCGAACCAAGTGGTTCGAATTCCGAACCTGTCCCGAATCCGGGGCTAGCATTCCTCGAGGGTGAGGAGCTACGCGCAGTACTGCCCGATCGCCAAGGCGAGCGAGGTCCTGGGCGACCGCTGGACACTCCTGATCGTGCGCGAGATGCTGGGCGGCGCGAGCGGCTTCAACGAGCTCCATCGCGGCTTGCCGGGGATCTCGCGCTCGGTCCTCGCCGATCGGCTGCGCTCGCTCGAGCGCGCCGAGATCGTCGAGCGGCGCGTCGGCCCCAAGGGGAGGACGCTTGACTATCGCCTGACGCTCGCCGGCCGCGACTTGGAGCCGGTCGTGCAGGCGATCGGGGAGTGGGGCGCGACCTGGTCGTTCACCGATCCCCGCTCCGATGAGCTCGACCCAGACCTCTTGATCGTCTGGATGGCCCGCCACGTCGATCGTGAGCAGCTTCCCCCAGGTCGCACGGTGGTCAAGTTCGACTTCCTCAACCCGGCGAAGCGCTACTGGATGGTGCTCGAGCCGTCCGAGGTCTCTGTCTGCCTCCAGCACCCCGGGTTCGACGTCGACCTCGAGGTCACGGTCGACACGGCGACCCTCTACCGCGTCTATCTAGGGCGCGCCGAGCTGGCCGGCGCACTTCGGGCTCGCGAGCTGACCATGAGCGGCCCGAGGGCGCTTCAGCGCGGGTTCGGACGCTGGTTCGTCTGGAGCGCCTTCGCCCCCGCCAGCCGGCGGGCCGACGAGCGCCGCCGTGCAGCGTCAAGTCTCACGGGCCCCAAGAGGGTGCGCGTCGAGTAACCGCTGCCAACGCAACGCTGACCACGGCCTCGCCCAGGCCACACCGCTACAGCGGTCGAGGCCACCGCGCGGACAACGCCGAGACGCTAGCTACGTCCGGGCTCTTCAGGCTTATGTGAGCGAGCTGGAACCAGCCGTGACCTCAGGCTTGTGCGCCTCGAAGGCGCCCAACACCTCCTCCTTCTCACGCGGCGGCACGTTGAAGTGTTCGAGCGTGTCGGCAAGCACCGCCGCGACCTGATCGAAGTCAGACGACGAAAGTTGCAGATCCGAATGTGCATCGTCCAGAGGTAGGCCCGTGTACTCGAACGGCCCGCCGGCGATCGCACAGAGCCACAGTGTCCGCAGGAATTTCAGGCCTGGCAGCCGAGCTGCGGCCTTGTCGCTCGTTCCAGTCCTCGATCTTCGAGTTCTGCTTCTCGATTGTGCCTTTCTCCACCAACTGGTCGCTGAAACTGTCGACGACCGCGCTAATGGCGTAGACGCCCCCGAGGCGTTCGTACAACGACGGCTCTCCCATGCGTCACTCCTCTCTCCTTAGAAGTTCATCCCGCCTCCTTAGTGTTGGTACGCAGGCCATTCCTTACGTGCGGGCGATCGGCGTACTCGCCTGATCAGGCCAGAAACCCGCCCCCTAAACCACAAGTCTCCCGTCTTACGCTCGGAAGCGACAGCTGCGAGATTTTGTGGAGCGGGTTGTCGAAAAGAGCGCGATGAAGCCAAGGCTTCCGATCGACGCGGAAACCCGGCGACCGAAGGGAGCCCACCGACGGGGCGCTGAACCTTCTCGGCCACCCTCCCAGCCGAGTCAGCTTGGGCCCTGAGGGAAGGAGATCGTGATGAGTGAGGTTCCTGATCGCACCGAGGTGCTGGTTGTCGGTGCAGGACCGGTGGGATTGGCCGTTGCCGCCTCGTTGGCCGGGCATGGCCGTGACGTCACAGTCGTTGAGCGGCAAGCGGCAGGGGCGAATACGTCGCGCGCCGCTGTCGTGCACGCGCGGACTCTCGAGATGCTCGAGCAGATCGGCGTCTCGAAGCGACTGGCAGGGCTCGGCATCCAGGCTCGGCAGTTCACCATCCGCGATGGGGATCGGGAGCTCGTGCCGGTCCGATTCGATCAGCTTCCTACCGAGTATCCGTACACGCTGATGATCCCGCAGAACATCACCGAGCAGGTCTTGCTCGACCGCCTCGAGGAGCTCGGCGGCAGGGTCCACCGTCCGTACGTCGCCACCGGAGTGAGCCAGACCGCCGACGGTGCCGAGGTCACGCTCGACGGCGGCCACATGATCAAGGCCCAGTACGTCGTTGCGGCCGATGGCATGAACAGCACGATCCGCGACCTGGCCGGGCTCGGCCACAACGGCAACGATGCGTTGTCGCTGTCCTTCACGCTGGCTGACGTCCGGGTGGAGAGCGGCCTGCCGGCAGACCAGGTCCTGCTGTTCTTCTCCAAACCCGGCATGTTGGTCGTGGCGCCGCTCCCGGACGGGTCGTTCCGGCTTGTGGCTGAAGTCGACGATGCGCCCGAGCAACCGGATGTCGCCTTTGCGCAGCGACTGCTGGACACTCGGGGTCCGCGTCGCATCACGGCGAAGGTGACTGAAGTGATCTGGGGATCCAGGTTTCGGATCCACGAGCGGGTGGCCGACAAGTACCGGGCTGGGCGGGTGCTGCTCGCCGGCGACGCCGCACATACGCACAGCCCGGCAGGTGGGCAAGGCATGAACCTTGGCCTGCGTGATGCGGTGACTCTCGGAGATGCACTGTCGGTCGCGCTGCGCGAGGGTCGCGAGGACAAGCTCGATGAGTATGCGGCCGGCAGTCGTGCCGAGGCGATACATGTGGTCGCACTTGCCCACCGCCTCACGCGACTGGCCACTGCGCCGGCGGCGGTTCGCCCGCTGCGCAATGTGGCGCTGCGCCTCCTCGCACACGTGCCGACCTTTCGTCGGCGCCTGGCCGAGCAACTCTCCGCCATCGGCCAGCGATGAGTCAGCTGGCGGAACAGTCACTGCTGCGCTAGCCAGCGGGCGTCGCCCTCTGAGCGTCGTCGCGGAGCGCGAGCTCGACGGCGTCGTCGAAGGCGAGCGCGCGCCCCTCGGCACGGACGGCGTCGTACTCGTCCCCGAGCGACGCGCGCGCAGGAGCGAGGTACCGCTCGAGCAGCACGTCCCAGAACGCAATCGAGAAAGAGACGCCAAGCGATTCCCAGAGCGCTTCGACGGATCCCGCGAGGACGAGCGCAAAGTGGGTATTGCCCGTCGCCGCCTCCGACATCGCCACACCCTGCACCTCGAAGCTCGTCTCGACGACGTCGCCGAGCGGAAGGGCGGCCCGCAGACTCTGGCGGTAGCGGGTTCCCGCCTCCTCGGGGTCACCGCGGATGAGCGCGCAGTCGGCGAGGAAGTGGTAGGCGAAGTGCTCCGTGCGCGCATCGTCGGCCGCCCTGTCGAGCAGGTCGTGCGCGATCACTTCTGCGCGCTCCGTCTCGCCCATGGCGACCAGTACCTGAGCGATGCCGACGAGGGCGCGGGTCATTCCCGCCTCGTCGCCGAGCTGCCGGCGCAGCTCGAGGCTCTGCTCGAACGCCTCCAGCGCGCGTGTGTTGTCACTGGTGTCGTAGACGAGTGGCCAGCCGAGGCTGTCGAGCGCCGATGCGAGCTCGTCAACGTCGCCGAGCTCGCGCCACATCGCCACAGCGGCGTCGAGCTCCGCGATCCCTGCGGCCTTCTCCCCCGCCCGCGCGGCCAGCGCGCCGGAAGCCGTGAGCGCGCGGGCGCGGGAGCGACCGGTCATGCCCGATGCCGCGAGCGCCGCGGCGAGGCGCCCGTGTCCCTCACGCAGCAGCCCGCGTGAAAGCCAGAACCACCCAAGTGCACCTGCAAGCTCGAGCGCGCGATCGGAGTCGTTTTCCAACAGCCAGACGAGTGCGGCACGCAGGTCGTCGTGGTCTCTCTCGAGCCGTGCAGACCACTCGGCCTCCGCGTCGAAACGATCGTCGTAGGCTTGCTCGGCAAGCGCCGCGAAGAACGCCGCGTGGCGACGACGCAGCTCCTCCCCCTCGCTCCCCTCCCGGAGCTTCTCGAGGGCGTACTCGCCGATGGTCTCGAGCATGAAGAACCGGTCGTCGCCGATCGGCTTGACGAGGCTGTAGTCGACCAGGGCGCCAAGATCGTCGAGGTCCGCATCGCAGACCTCCTCGGCCGCCTCCAGTGGGAACGTGCCGGAGAAGACCGAGAGGCGGGCGAAAAGCTCACGGGTGCGCGGTTCGAGGAGGTCGTAGCTCCACTCGATCGTCGCACGCAGTGTCCGCTGGCGCTCGGGGGCGTCGCGTGCACCGCTCGTCAGGACGGCGAGCGCCGAGTCGAGCCGCTCGAGGAGCCGCTCGGGCGAGAGCAGCTTCGTCCGCGCCGCGGCGAGCTCGACCGCGAGTGGGAGGCCGTCGAGGCGGCGGCAGATCTCCTCCACGGTCGCGTCGGGAGCGACATCGCGCCCGACGGCGTGGGCGCGCTCGACGAACAGTGCGGCCGCCTGCTTCTGCGCAAGCGGCTCGAGCCGGTACTCCTGCTCCCCCGCGACACGAAGCGGCGCTCGGCTCGTGACGAGCACCCGTACCTGGGAGCAGGCGCCAAGGACAGCGCTCACGACGGGAGCGCCGGCGAGGAGGTGCTCGAAGTTGTCGAGGAGGAAGCAGAACCTCTCGTCCGCGGAGGAAGCCCGTGAGGTCGTCGGGAGCCCCGACGGTCTGTGCGACCTCCGAGGGCAGGAGCTCGGGATCCGTGAGACCCGCGAGCGAAATCCAGAAGACGCCGTCGTCGAGCTTCCCGACGAGCTCCGCCGCGACTTGGAGCGCGAGGCGTGTCTTGCCCGTGCCGCCCGGGCCTGTGACGGTGAGAAGGCGCGTCCCGTTCGAGAGCATCGCGACGAGCTCCTCGAGCTCCTGCTCGCGGCCGATGAGCGGGATCGAGACGACCGGCAGGTTGGTTGCGTCGAGCGTCCGGAGGGGCGGGAACTCGCCCTCGCCGAGCTGGAAGAGGCGCTCTGCGCCGATCAGGTCCTTCAGGCGGTGCTCGCCGAGGTCGCGGATCGGAGCGTCTGCCTGAAGAAGGCGGTGCGTCGTCTCTGAGACGACGATCTGGCCGCCGTGCGCCGAGGCTGCGATCCGCGCCGCGCGGTGGACGTCCATGCCGACGTAGCCCTCCTGGGTCACGAGCGGCTCGCCGGTGTGGATGCCCATCCGGACCCGGATCGGCCCGGCCCCGAGTGCCCTCTGCGCCTCGGCCGAGGCGGCGACGGCGTCGGCCGCCCGCGAGAACGCGACGAAGAACGCGTCGCCCTGGGTGTCCACCTCGACCCCGTCGTGTCGCCCGAAGGCCTCGCGGATCACGCGCCGATGCTCTTCGAGGAGATCGGCGTAGGCAGGCCCGTGCTCTTGCAGGAGACGGGTCGACCCTTCGACGTCGGTGAAGAGGAACGTGACCGTGCCGGATGGCAAGGGTGGTGCGCCCACAGAGCGATCATCTCGCACAGACGGGCGGAAAGGCCGACACGCAGGGCGATCCGCGAACTCGTCGCCTAGACTCGTGGGAGCGACCTGAGAGGAGGACAGAGCTATGTGTCTCCCCGGAACTGTCGAGATCGTTCGCGAGCAGATCGAGCAGCAGGATCGGCCCCGCATCGACCGCCGCACGGCCGTCCTTACCGGCGTCGGCGCGGCCGTCGCCGCTGCCTTCCCCGGCCTCGCCTCCGGCGGACGTCCCGCGACGCATCGCCACGACAAGAAACGTCTTCAGGACCTCACGCACGTGTTCAAGGAAGGTTTCCCGGTCTTTACCTTCGACTCGCCCGCGAGGGAGACGCTCGTCACGATCCCGGCGGGCGGCTTCTACGCGCAGAAGTGGACGTTCGGCGAGCACTCGGGAACCCACATGGACGCCCCGGGCCATTTCACGCCGGGCGGACGGCTCTCACCGGAGATCACGCTGGAGGAGCTGCTCGTCCCGATCGTCGTGATCGACATCTCGCGGCGTGCCGAGCGAGAGCCGGACACGATGGTGACCGTCGACGACCTGCGCCGGTTCGAGCGACGACACGGAAGGATCCCGGAGGGGTCGATCGCGTGCATGGACTCCGGTTGGGCCGCGAAGGTCGACGACCCCCTCGAGTTCAAGGGCGGCGCCGCCTTCCCGGACTACCACTTCCCCGGCTTCAGCGTCGAGGCCGCCATGTGGCTCGCCGAGCGCCGGAAGGTGACGGGTATCGGCGTCGACACGATCAGTCTCGACCCTGGGAACTCAGCGACCTTCCCCGTCCATGTGGACTTCCTCGCGACCGACCGCTACGGGCTCGAGGGCCTGAACAACCTCGACAAGATCCCGCCGAGGGGAGCCGTCGCCTACGTCGGGCTCATCCCGTGGGAGGAGGGATCAGGCGGGCCCTGCCGTGTGATCGCCAGCTGGTAGTCCGGTTGATCTACGGAATTGAGACGCCCGTCAGCCGCACGGGGCCGAGCGTGTAGTCGAGCTCCGTGGACTGGAGCACCCCGGGGGTGGGGATCACGTCGACTGCCTTCGGAACGAGGCCGGGGTCGAACGTGCAGTGGGGATCGGAGCTCGCAGTCGCGCAGACTCCGAACTGGAACTCCTGCGGCGTCGGCGCGAAGCTGCGGGCATTGTCGGGGCTGAAGCCGTCCTGGCCGGTGAGGACGACGACGAAGCCCCAGCCGGGGCCGGGCGTCCCGAGGGACGCCTTCGGGACGCTGAAGGTGATGAAGCGTGAGATCGGATTCGCCGAGATCGTCACCGTCCCGAGTGCATTGCCGCCCGCGTCCACGTAGCGCTGGCCGAAGCCCTGCACCTGGATCAGCCGGCTCCACGCGAACGCCGGTGCGATCGCGAAGTTGCGCAACGGATGCGCCGCCGCCGTGGACGTCGTCGCCGCCCCGGGGACGCGTACATAGACGTCGACGAGCTGCGCGCCGAGCGGGCTGCCGAACGTCTCCGACAGGTCGCGGGTCCGCAGCCGGAAGGTGACGGTGTCGCCGGAGTCGAAGACCTGGAACCGCTGGATGTCGAAGGCGCCCGGACGGAAGCCGGCGAAGGTCGGATAGGCGTAGTTCCCGGGGCCGGCGTCGTCGCCGTCCGGGTCGGCGACGTCGAGGAGCAGCGTTCCGGGCAGGACGTCGAGGAGGACCGTGCGCCGCGCGTGGGCGGTCCCGCCGGTCGGACTGACGGCGACGACGTTCAGGACGTTGGTGCCGCCCGTGATCGGGACGTCGACGCTGAACGAGCCGTCGCCGCCCGCGGTCGTCGAGACGACGGTCGCCGCGGAGTTGGCATCCGTGTTCGTCGAGGCGACGTAGACGGCGTTCCCCGGCGCGGTCGTGCCTGTGACGGTGACCGGAGAGGAGGTGACGGACGCGTTGTCGGCGGGGCTCGTCACCGTCAGCGGCGTCGTGCCCTGCGTGTTGGCGACGTAGCGTGAGTGCGTCACCCTCGGCAGCACGACGTTCCGGCCCGTGGCCAGGTCTCGCGCGAGCCTCACGAACGAGGCCGCGGACCAGGTGAGCGGCGAGGCGGAGCCGGCTGCGCCGCCGTTCTCGAAGCCGATCGAAGCAACCGTCGGGTCGGTGCCGAAGGGCGACGCCGCGAGGTCGGGCAGCTCCCAGTTCTGCTCCGGGATCAGGCCGACGCCCGAGGAGAACCGGCTCATTGCGAGCAGCAGCGAGGCCGCCTCCGTCCTGTCGCCCGTGACGAGCTCGTGCTCGCCGCGCTCGGCCGAGAGCGCCGGCCAGAGGTGGCCGTTGCCCTGGCCGCTCGGAGCCCATGGCCGGCCGTCGGTCGCGCGGTCCCCGTAGCCGTCGCCGTTGTATCGGTGCCACCCTGGCCCTCTCACGGTCGTCTTCTTGATCTGCGCATCGACGACCGGGAGCGACCGGAGGACGTCGGGTCGTTCGGCGGCAGCTCGCCGAGGCGCACCAGCTCGAGGAAGCCGGCGTCGATCACGGCGCGCTGGTCGAGCGTCGGGCCGCCGTTGCCGACGTTGTACGTGATCGCGGCGTTCGGGTCACCCGTCTTCGAGAGCCGGATGAAGTACGGATGCGTCGCGTGCGGACCGCTCGTCGTCACGGTCCAGCCCTTGACCGACCGCTGCCAGTCGTCTGCGACGCCCAACCAGACGGCCGCCGAAGCCGTGTCGCCGTTTGCCCGCGCGAGCTCCGCTGCCGCGGCGAGACCGGCGATCTCCGCCGCGATCGTGGACGGCGAGTAGCCGCTCTGCTCCTCCCAGCGCTCGACGCCGAACGCGGGGCCGCGGGCGATGAGGAAGTTCGCCGCCGGCCTGATGTGGTCCGCGTAGAGCGATGCATCGGTCAGCCCGAGCTGCTGCGCCATCAGGATCGGGTACGCGGTCTCGTCGAGCTGCGTGCCGAACGAGTCCGGCGCGACCTTGCCGTTCACGAGGCTGTTGCGCGGCATCGACCCGTCCGGAAGCTGCTGCCGCTCGAAGAGGAAGAGCGTCGCGTCGCGCGCGGTCGCGAGGTCGCCGGCGGCGACGAGGCCCGTCCAGCTCTCGTACAGGTCGCGCGCGAACACCTCGCGGTAGGAGCCGAAGTAGGTGTTCGCGGGGTCGCCGGCCGAGACCGCCTGACCCCACGGCGAGGCGAGGCTGGCGACGATCGCGCCGGGGAACGTCTTGTCCTCCGACGCCTTGATCACGTTGGCGCTGAGGTAGTACGCGTCCTCGAGCCGCTTACGGTCCTTGCCCTTGATCCCGCGCAGCTTCTCCGTGCGAGGCTCGAGCAGCGACTTGTCGTAGTGCTTCCACTGCTTCTTGTACTTCGCGAGTGCCTTGCTGAAGCCGGCGCCGAGCGATCCCTCCGCAGTGCCGACCGCCTCTTCCTGGGAAGAGCCGAAGCCGAGCGCGAGAACGGTCTTGCCGCGCTCGAGGAGGACGCGCGCGGTCTGGACGACGTTGCCGCCCACGGCGTCGTCGTACGTGTCGGTGAGCGCGTGCGAGGCGTCGAGCTGGACGAGCCCGTCGCTCGAGGCGCCCACGAAGCCGCTCGACGCCTCGCCGAACGAGCCGTCCAGCGCCGCGTAGACAGGCTGCGCGTAGTCACGGTTGACAGCGTTCGTCGCGGTGACCGGATCCGACGAGACGAGGACGGGATGGCCCGTCGAGCCGTCCACCGTCGCGGAGTCGGCGCCGCCGTTGCCCGCGCCGCCGCCCCCGTTGCCGTTGACCGTCGGATCGAAGCGGACGTAGAGGCGGTAGCCCCGATGGCGCGGCTTGAACTCGACGCGCATCAGCACCGAGTTCCGCTTCGGGTCGGTGATGTACTCGGTCTCGATCCGGTAGCGCCCGCTCTTCGCCGACGTCGTGACCTTGCAGGCCATGCCGCCGGAGCCGTGCACCGCCCGCACCGCGTAGGTCATGTCGCGCGTCTGCAGGTCGGTGAAGGTGGAGCCGTCGGTGACGACGTACTGGAGCGTCTCCAGGTTCGTGTTGTCGACGGTCGGGTAGTAGACGTCGCTCAGGACGCCGTTCGCGACCGTGTACCAGACCTTCGAGCTCGTGTTGCGGGCGGTGCCGAGGCAGTCCTTTCGCGCGAGGTCGAAGTGCGAGAGCGCGCCGGGGCCGCCGGGCGCGCCGGGGACGGTGGCGGCGACGGTCAGGACGTGCGTTGAGGCGTCGTAGGTGAAGGTCACCTTCGCGCCCGCGACCGGGACGTTGAACGCGATGTTCGGCCCGTTCGGCACCCCGCCCTGGCCGTAGTTCTCGTCCCAGCTCTCGTTGATCGCGACCTTCCCCTCGTACGAGCCCTGCGGCAGCGCCGTCGTCTCGAACGAGTAGATCCCGTTGCCGTCCGGGTCCTGCAGCCAGGAGCGGAGGCAGCCCGGATCCCAGTCGCTCGGGCAGCCGAGCTCGGACTGGAAGCTTCCCGCGGCGACGGCGATGACCGAGCCCCTGTTGTCCGTGGCCCAGTGGCTCTCGTGGTCGTAGTAGAACTTGACGCTCGCCCCCGAAGCGAGGTCGAGCGGGATGTTCGCGCCGTTTGCCTGCGCGTTTCGGCCGTAGTTCTCGTCCCACGAGTCGTTGAGGGCGGCCTTGTACTCGAAGCTGCCCGCCGGAAGCGAGAACGTCCCCTGCCAGACGTCGTCGCCCGCGTCGTACGTCAGATGGGTCGCCGCGCACTCCGCCTGCCAGTCAACGGGACAGCCGAGCTCCGACTGCAGCGAGCCGGCGATCGTGACGGAGGACGGGGCCGGAGTGTGCGACGCGGTCGCCGCAGGAAGCAGCACGAGCGTCACGGCGAGCACGAGCAGCACGCCGCCAAGGCTCCTCACTCTGGTCACTCGAATCGGACCGGCGATACCCCACCCCCGTTGGCGGACGCAGCATACGACGATTGCGTCGACGATGAGTCGCCCCAACGCAACGCTTCGGCGTGGCTCACGGGGCTGCTGTCAGCGCGTGACGTTACGGTGCAGCCCGTGAACGGCTCCTCGGTCGTTTCTGTCGCCGAGCGGCTGTACGAGCCCGGCCGCGTTCGCCGCAGTCTTTCCTGGGTCGGGCCGTCGGCGTACGCCGTCGCGCTCTCGGTCATGGTCATCAGCGACGGCGTGACGCTCTCGCGCAGCCACATCCTCGTCTGGATCGTCCTCGGGCTGCTCGCCTTTTCGTTGACGAACGTCCGTGGCTGGATTCGTGGCGTCGTGCTCGAGTGGCTTCCGTTCGCACTCATCCTTTCGGCGTATGACCTCCTACGAGGGCATGCCGACAACTTGCTCTTTTCGGCGCACGTGCGCCCACAACTTCGGGTCGAGGAGATCCTGTTCTTCGGCAGCGTTCCGACGGTCTGGCTCCAGGAACGCCTTTGGGACGGGGCGGGAAACCTGCACTGGTACGACTACGCCGCCTGTGTCGTCTACCTGAGCTACTTCGTCGCGACCTATCTCGTGGCCGGGTTCCTCTGGTTCTCCGCCCGAAGCCTCTTCCGCCGCTACGTCGCCATGGTCCTGGTCCTCGCGTTGATGGGGTTCGCGACCTACGCCCTCTTTCCGGCCGCACCGCCCTGGCTCGCGAGCCACTATGGGGAGCTCGACCCAACGACCCGCTCGATCGCCGTCATCTGGCGTGAGATCCCCGTCGTCCACGTCAACACGTTTTTCGAAGAGGGGTCGCAGTACGCGAACCCTGTCGCTGCAGTTCCGTCGCTGCACGCCGCGTACACGCTGCTCATCACGCTTGATCCTCTGGCGCCGGGCGCCTCGGTGGGGGCGGCTGCTGCTCGCCGCGTACCCCTGGGCGATGGCGTTCGCGCTCGTCTACACGGCGGAGCACTACTTCGTCGACATTCTGCTCGGCTGGATCTACGCGCTGGTCGCGTTCTGGGCGGTCAGTCGCTTGGCCGAGCTGCTTGCCGAGCGTCGGCTCCGGCAGGCCCGCAGCGGCCGAGCGTTCGCCTAGCGGTAAAACGCGCGGCAGAAGCGAGAAAGACAAGGGCGCCTTTCGACGCCCTTTGCAGTAGCGGGGGCAGGATTTGAACCTGCGACCTCCGGGTTATGAGCCCGGCGAGCTACCTGACTGCTCCACCCCGCGTCGCTGGTGGCGATTGTAGCGCAGCTCTACGCCGAGCGAACGAGGCCGACGGGGCAGCTGACGCCCGTCCCGCCGAGCCCGCAGTAGCCGTTCGGGTTCTTCGCCAGGTACTGCTGGTGGTAGTCCTCGGCGTAGTAGAACGGCCCGGCCGGCGCGATCTCGGTCGTGATCTCGCCGTAGCCCGCGCCGCGCAGTTCGCCCTGGTACATCTCGCGTGAGCGCTCGGCCGCCTCGCGCTGCTCGTCGTTCTCGTAGAGGATCGCGGAGCGGTACTGCGTGCCCACGTCGTTGCCCTGGCGCATGCCCTGCGTCGGGTCGTGGTTCTCCCAGAAGAGGCGCAGCAGCTCGTCGTAGCTCGTCTGCTTCGGGTCGAAGACGACGAGGACCGCCTCGGTGTGGCCGGTCCGGCCGCTGCAGGCCTCCTGGTAGGTCGGGTTCGGCGTGTAGCCGCCGGCGTAGCCAACCGCCGTCGTGTAGACGCCCGGCGCCTGCCAGAACACGCGCTCGGCGCCCCAGAAGCAGCCGAGAGCGAACACGGCTCGCTCGAGCCCTTCGGGGAACGGCGGCTGGAGTGGCGTCCCGAGCACCTCGTGGCGCGCGGGCACCTGCATTGCCTCGTCGCGGCCCGGAAGGGCACGATCCGGCTCGACCATGGAGGCGTCTTTTTCGCGGAACAGGAACATGCGGCTAGCGTAGCCACCGCCATGCGCGTCGCCGCGATCGACCAGGGGACGAACACCACACGGCTGCTCGTCGCCGACGTCGACGACGGCCGCGTCGAGGACGTCGTGGCGCGACAGGAGATCACCCGCCTCGGCGAGGGCGTGGATTCCCGCCGGCGCCTGCTCCCGCTCCCGATCGCGCGCGTGCGGAACGTGCTGACGGACTACCGGAGGGAGGCGGAGCGCCTCGGCGCGGAGCGGACGCTCCTGGTTGCGACCAGCGCGGTCCGGGACGCGGAGAACGGCGAGGCGTTCCTCGGAGAGATCGAGTGGAGCTACGGCTTCACGACCCAGCTCCTCAGCGGCGAGCGACGAGGCCGAGCTGACCTTCCGCGGCGTCACGAGCGACCGTCGCTCGACCGGCCGACGCTCGTTCTCGACATCGGCGGCGGCTCCACCGAGCTCGTCGTCGCCGGCCCTGACGGTCTCCACTCGCGGCTCAGCCTCGACATCGGCTCCGTCCGGCTGACCGAGCGGTTCCTCCGCGGCGATCCGCCGTCGGCGGCCGAGCTCGGCGCGTGTGCCGGGCATGTCGCGGCCTCGATCCCGGAGGATCTCGTCGTCGACGACGCGATCGGCGTCGCGGGGACGATCACGAGCCTCGCCGCAATCGACCTCGCGATGGACCAGTACGACCGCGACCGGATCCACGGCCACCGTCTGACGCTCGAGGCGATCGAGCGAGAGGTCGAGCGCCTTTCGCTCATGCCGCTCGCGGTACGAGAGCGGGAGTGATCGGGCCTCCACCCGGACCGGGCACCGGTGATCGTCGCCGGCGGGATCATCGTCCGCGAGACACTGAGCCGACTCGGCCTGGACGCGCTCACGGTGAGCGAACGCGACATCCTGCACGGCATCGCGCTCGAGGCAGCGCAGCTCCCCGAGCCCGTCGAGGGCGACGCGCCTCCCGGCGCCTACACCTGCTGCTAGACCAGTTCGGGCTCGGCCTGCGGCGGGTCGTCCTCCGCCAGCCGTCGCTGGATCCCGCTTCTGGAGAGGACTCCCACCAGCCGCTCCCCCTGCACGACGGGGACACGCTCGGCGTCCTTCTCCTCCATGAACCGGAAGGCCTCGTCGACCGGAGCCTCGGCGTCCACGGTCCAGTGCGGCTCCTCGGCAATCTCCCCGACCGGGGTCTCCCTGGGATCCCGACCGGTGGCGACCACCTCGCGAACGAGCGTCTTCCGCGTGACGACGCCGACGAAGCGCTCTCCGTCGCAGACGAAGACCGCGCGGACTTCCGGCCGGGCCAGCGCCTGCCCGGCGTCCTGCGCGCTGTCGCCCACCTCGAGCGTCGGCGGGTCGGAGAGCATCGCCTCGCGGACGATCGTCACGGGTAGATGCCGCGTGCGGTCAAGGCCCCGGCCACCTCGCGGATGGCGGCGACCAGCGCGGCCTGCCGCAGGGTGATGCCGAGCTGGTCGGACAGGTCCCAGACGCGGTCGAATGCGTCTTCGAGCTTCTCGGCGAGCTTGTCCCGGATCTCGTCCCGGCCCCAGAACAACCGTCCGAGATCCTGGACCCACTCGAAATAGGAGACGGTGACGCCGCCGGCATTCGTGAGGATGTCCGGGAGGACGACGATGCCGCGCTCGGCGAGGATCGCGTCGGCCTCGACGGTCGTCGGCCCGTTCGCCCCCTCCGCGACCATCTTCGCCTCGATCCGGCCGACGTTCTCCGCCGTGATCTGATCCTCCAGCGCGGCGAGGACGAGGACGTCACACGGGAGCTCGAGGAGATCGGAGTTCGAGACATGCTGAGCGTCCGGGTAGCCGTCGAGCGAGCCTTGCTCCTCGATCCACCCGTCCACGGCGGCCAGGTCCAGTCCGGCCTCGGAGTAGACCCCTCCGGAGATGTCCGAAACGGCCATCACCCGGGCACCGCGCGCCGCGAGCTCGTGCGCGGCCACACCGCCGACGTTCCCGTAACCCTGGACGACGCAGCGCTGCTCGGTGAGCTCCCAGCCGAGTCGCCGGCAGGCGCGCTCGACGACCATGACGACGCCGGCGCCGGTCGCCTCGCGGCGGAAGACGGAGCCGCCGATCGAGACCGGCTTTCCCGTCACGATCTCCGGCACCGCATACCCCTCGACCATCGAGTACGTGTCCATGATCCAGGCCATCGTCTTCTCGTTCGTGGCCATGTCTGGAGCGGGGATGTCCTCCTCGGGCCCGATCACGGGCCGCAGCTCGATCGTGTAGCGGCGGGTCATCCGCTCGAGCTCGGTCGCGGACATCTCTCGCGGGTTGCAGCGGATGCCGCCCTTCGCGCCGCCGTAGGGGATCCGCAGCAGCGCGCACTTCCAGGTCATCCACATCGCGAGCGCAGTGCACTCGCCGAGCGACACGTGGGGGTCGTAGCGGAGGCCGCCCTTCGTCGGCCCCAGCACGGTCGAGTGCTGCACGCGATAGCCGGGGAGCACGTGCAGCGAGCCGTCGTCACGGCGGACCGGCACTGACATCATCAGCGCGCGCTCGGGGTACCGCAGGCGCTCTGCGACGTCCTCCTCGACGTCTGCGTGCTCGAGCCCCTGCTCGAACTGCGCGACCGCCATGCGGAAGAGCGGCGAATCCCATTCGAGTGCTGCCTGTTCGACGTCGAGCGCCACGGGCAGCAGAGTCTAGGTCGCCTTCCGCACAACCAGAAGCAGCTCGGGGTCGAGCCGTTCGACCACGATCTCGTCGCCCGGGTCCGCCCCTTCCTCGCAGCGCGCGCGCCACAGCTCGCCGTCGATGCGAACCTGGCCCAGGGGCCGGCACGCAACAACGACCAACCCCCTCGAGCCAGGCAGTGCCTCTGCGCCTGTCACCGCCTTCCGGCGCCGCGAGAGCCAGAACCAGAATCCCGTCTCCGCGAGCTCGAAGACCGCTGCAGCCGCGACGAGCGCGATGCCCCAGCCCGTCGGCAGCCACAAGATGGCGACGGCGATGGCCAGGACGAGGAGCAAGGGATCAGTGAGGTGCCGGGGGCGGGACTCGAACCCGCACGCCCCCGTAGGGGACAGCTGATTTTAAGTCAGCCGCGTATAGCCAGTTTCGCCACCCCGGCCGGCCAAGGATAGGCGCTACTGGTTGCCGGGCTCGAGGTTCTCCCGGCGGAAGCAGCCCTGCTCGATGTCGTTCTTGCACGACTCGGGCCCGCGGAAGCCGAACTCGTCGACGAACGTCTCGAAGACCTCCTCGTCGAAGGTCTTGCCCTTCGCGATGTGCGTCCAGGCGGTGAGCGCGATCTGGTCGCCCAGCCGGTCGTCGGGAGCCATGATCAGGCCCCTCGGATCCTTGTTGTAGAACTCCTGCATCTGGGCTACGGTCTCCTCGGGCACGTCGGGCCCGTAGAACATCCCGATCGCGCCGTGCTCGAGGTTGTGGACGTAGTTGATCTCCGAGACCTGCTGGTCGTAGACGCCGTAGACGACCGTCTGGTTCGAATGCTCGCCGCTCGTCCCCGGCACCGTGTTGTACTTGAAACCGGCCTCGAGCTCGGGCACGTGCGTCCTGCCCTGATCCTTGGTCTTCTGGTACGTCCACCCGGCGGCCTTGATCGTCGCGACCGCCCCCTCGGCGCTCTCGGCGTCGTCGCCGCCGCCCGAGAGGGCGAAGAAGCCGACGACGAGCGCGAGCATCACGAATCCGGAGGCGCCGATCACATACAGGATCTTCTTGTTCCGCGCGTCGTCGCGCGGAGTTGCGCGCTGCTTGGGCGCCTGGACGGCGCGCCTGGGCGGTGGAGGAGTCTTGACTTTCCGGGCCATCTCGCGCGGGGATGGTAGCTACGACGGCCTCACGCTCGGCGTGGTTCATACTGCTTGGCTGCCGCCAACGATCGGAGGAGAGATGAGCTTTCTCGACAAGCTGCTCGGCCGAAGCAAGCAGGCCGCCGGCGACATGACCGACAACGCCGAAATGAAGTCGGAAGGGATGCACCAGGAGGCGCAGGGAGCCGCCGAGGACCGCGCCGAACAAGCAGAGGACATGGCGCAGGAAGCCCGCGACGACGCCGCCTCGCACCAGGCGGAGCGCGAAAACCCGCTGTAGACAGGCTGTCGGGGCGGCGCGGGCGCGCCGCCCCGATGCCGTCCGATCCGATCTCTAGCGTTCTTCAGTCCTATGGGGACTGTCTTGCTCACCCTTGGTTTGGCCGCCGCGGTCGCGATCGCCGGCACCGTCGTCGTGCGAACGATTCGCGAGCTGATCGAGAGCCGCCTCGGCTCGGTCGAGGAGCGCTTCGACCGCCGTCTGTCCGAGGCTCACGAGGGCTTCGACCGCCGGCTCGAGGGGCTCGACGGCCGCCTTCTCTCGAGTCAGCAGACGGCGGGCCACACGGCGACCCAGATCGTCGACCGGCTGAGCAAGCTCGACGGGACCGCCGCCCAGATGCTCCAGAAGGCAGCAGACCTCGGTCGGCTGGAGCAGGCTCTTCGGCCGCCGAAAGCGAGGGGCGGCGTCGGAGAGATGCTGCTCGCCAACCTCCTGCGGGACATGCTCCCGGCGGACGCGTACCGCCTGCAGTACACGTTCCGGTCCGGCGAGCGCGTCGATGCAGTGATCCGCGTCGACAAGCTACTGCCCGTCGACGCGAAGTTCCCGCTCGACAACTTCGAGCGGCTCGCGAACGCTGAGGGCGACGACGAGCGCGAGTTACATGAGAAGGCATTCGGCCGAGATGTGAAGGGGCACATCGATGCCATCGCCGCGAAGTACGTCCGCCCCGCCGAGGGGACGTTCGACTTCGCGTTCATGTACCTCCCCTCCGAGGCCGTGTACTACGAGCTCGTGTGCGGGAAGACCGGGAACCTCTCCGCTTACGCCCATGGAAAGCGCGTCATCCCCGTGTCCCCGAGCACGCTCCACGCGTACCTCCTGATGGTCACGCAGGGGCTTCGGGCACTCCAGATCGAACGGCACGCCCAGGACGTCATGGCCTTCTGCGCCCAGATCGGCAAGGACTTCGACCGCTTCCGCGGCGACTTCGAGGTGGTCGGCAAGCACATCGCGAACGCCCAGACGAAGTACAGCGAGGCGGATCGCCGGCTGGAACGGCTCGGAACGAGCCTCGAGCGCGCGACCGAATGGGAGCCGGAAGCCGTCGAGGCCGCTGAGGCGGAAGAGCTTCCGCGAGCCCTGGACGCCGCCTAAGCCCGACTAAGATCGTCTCTGATGGCCGGGGACGCTTTCGGAGCTCGCTCGACGCTCGACGTCGGGGGCGAGAGCTACGAGATCTTCCGGCTGGCGCCGCTCCAGGAGCGCTTCGACGTCGAGCGGCTGCCGTACACGCTGAAGATCCTGCTCGAGAACGTCCTGCGAACCTCGACCGAGGAGCATGTCCAGGCGGTCGCGGAATGGGGTGCGAAGGACGATCCCTCGCGGGAGATCTCCTTCACGCCGGGGCGGGTGATCCACCAGGACTTCACCGGCGTCCCCGCGATCGTCGACCTCGCCGCGATGCGCCACGCGATGCACGACCTCGGCGGCGACGCGGCGAAGACGAATCCACAGCTTCCCGCCGAGCTCGTCATCGACCACTCCGTCCAGGTCGACGCCTTCGCGAACCGGATGGCGATGCGGGTCAACACCGACCGCGAGTACGAGCGGAACGGCGAGCGGTACGCCTTCCTTCGCTGGGGGCAGCAGGCGTTCGACGACCTCAAGGTCGTCCCACCCGAGACCGGGATCGTCCACCAGGTCAACCTCGAGTACCTGGGACGCGTCGTCGAGGCGCGGAACGGTCAGGCCTATCCGGACACGCTGCTCGGCACCGACTCCCACACGACGATGATCAACGGGCTCGGCGTCCTCGGCTGGGGCGTCGGCGGGATCGAGGCGGAGGCCGCGATGCTCGGCGAGTCGGTCTCGATGCTCGTCCCGCAGGTCGTCGGCTTCCGGCTTACCGGCTCCCTGCGCGAGGGCGCGACCGCGACGGACCTCGTCCTGACCGTGACGCAGATCCTTCGTCAGACAGGCGTTGTCGGGAAGTTCGTCGAGTACTTCGGCGCGGGCGTCTCGAACCTCCCGCTTGCCGACCGGGCGACGATCGGGAACATGTCGCCGGAGTACGGCGCGACGTGCGGCTTCTTCCCCGTCGACCAGATCACGCTGGAGTACCTGCAGCTGACCGGCCGCCCGGCGGAGCGAATCGCGCTCGTCGAGGCTTACTGCAAGGAGAATCTCCTCTGGCACGACCCCGACCACGAGCCGACCTATACGCAGGTCGTGGAGCTCGATCTCGGGGACGTCGAGCCCAGTCTCGCCGGCCCGCGGCGACCGCAGGACCGTGTGCCGCTGACAGACGCGAAGCGCTCGTTCCTGGCCGCGCTCCAGAGCTTCGGCGTCGACTACGGAAACCAGCACGACGAAGCGATCGCCGAGTCGTTCCCCGCGAGCGACCCGGCGGCGGACAGCACCCCGGGCCACGACCCGGTCGTCGCCCCCGAGCCGACGGCCGTGCCCACGACCGTGCTTGCCGAGCGCGCTGAGCCCGTCCCGGTCGAGCTGGACGGACAGCAGTTCGACCTCGAGCACGGCGCCGTCGTGATCGCGGCGATCACGAGCTGCACGAACACGTCGAACCCGAGCGTGATGATCGCAGCGGGGCTCGTGGCCAAGAACGCCGTCGAGCGCGGGCTCCAGCGGAAGCCGTGGGTGAAGTCGAGCCTCGCGCCCGGTTCCAAGGTCGTGACCGAGTACTACGAGCGCGCGGGCCTGACGCAGTTCCTCGAGGAGCTGGGCTTCCACACGGTCGGCTACGGCTGCACGACCTGCATCGGGAACTCGGGCCCGCTGCCCGAGCCGATCTCACAGGGCGTCGCCGAGGGCGACCTCGTGGTCTGCTCCGTGCTCTCCGGCAACCGGAACTTCGAGGCGCGGATCCATCCCGAGGTGAAGGCGAACTACCTTGCCTCACCCCCACTCGTCGTGGCCTACGCACTGGCGGGCCGCATGGACCTCGATCTCACCACGGAGCCGCTCGGGCAGGGCAGCGACGGCGAGGACGTCTACCTCTCCGACGTCTGGCCCAGCGCCGAGGAGATCCGAGAGACGGTCCGAACCGCCGTCCAGGGCGAGATGTTCAGTCGTACCTATGCCGACGTTTTCAAGGGCGACGAGCGCTGGAGCTCACTCGAGATCCCCGAAGGCGACCTCTACGACTGGCGCGAGGACTCGACCTACGTGCGCCGCCCGCCCTACTTCGAAGGCATGGCGCCCGAGCCGGGCACCGTCGACGACATCCGGGGCGCCCGGTGTCTCGTTCGCGTCGGCGACTCGGTCACGACCGACCACATCTCCCCGGCAGGCGCGATCAAGCCCGACGGCCCAGCCGGGAAGTACCTGATCGAGCACGGCGTCGAGCGCAAGGACTTCAACTCGTACGGCTCGAGGCGGGGCAACCACGAGGTCATGGTTCGCGGGACGTTCGCGAACGTCCGCCTCCGGAACCTGCTCGTCCCCGAAAGTGAGGGAACCTGGACCGTCCATGTCCCGAGCGGCGAGGAGATGACGATCTACGACGCGTCCGTCAAGTACCAGGAGGAAGGAACGCCGCTGATCGTGATCGCCGGCAAGGAGTACGGGTCCGGCTCGTCACGCGACTGGGCCGCGAAGGGCCCCAAGCTCCTCGGTGTCCGCGCCGTCATCGCCGAGACCTACGAGCGGATCCACCGCTCGAACCTCCTGATGATGGGGATCCTCCCGCTCCAGTTCATGGACGGCGAGAACTTCGAGTCGCTCGGCCTCACCGGCCGCGAGGCATTCTCGGTCGAGGGCGTCGAGAACGGCGAGGCCCACGAGGTGACCGTCCGAGCCGACGACAAGGAGTTCAAGGCGCGCCTACGGCTCGACACTCCGCGCGAGCGGGAGTACGTCCGCCACGGCGGCATCCTCCCCTACGTGCTGCGGAGGCTCCTCGCCGCCTAATCGGCTCAGATCGAGTCTCGGAGTGCGTTCGCGGCCGCTTGCAGGCGGTCGCTCACGTCTGTGAGCTCTTTCGCCGCGAGCTCGATCCGCTCTTGCTGGGTGTTCGAACGCTCTCTCTGGCTCTCAGCACGCTGGGTCAGCGCTTTGAGTTCCTCCGCCATCTCTTCGACGGTTCGAGTCAGGGTCGCCAGCTGTCCGGCGACGCTCGCGATGTCGTCCTTCGTCGTCATCGCGCCAGATGCTACGCCGCGAGGTTCCTAATAACGCAGGATCGCGGCGACGCCGCCCACGGGTTCCAGGTCCGGCTGGTCGCGGAGCGCGAGCACCTGGCCGCCGTGGGCCAGCACCTGGTGGACGGCGAGGTCAAGGCCCTCGTCCCGCTGCTCCATCTCCATCCCGTCGAGCGGGCAGCGTCCGCCCTTGACGCTCACACGGCCGCACGCCGCGCACTGCCACGCTGATTGCTCGACGCCTTCCTGGAAGACGAGGCACTCGACACGCCCGTCCGATGCGGCCTCGAGCGTCTCCTCCCAGCCGGATGCGGCTCGGCCGTTTCGCCCCGCCTCCTCCTTCCAGCGCGCCACGAGCTCAGACTCCCGCTGCCGGTGCCCCTTCTCGAGCACGGGCTGCGAAACCTCGTAGAGCTCCGTCGGCGAAGCATGCGATTCGGCAGTCGTCCAGCCGACGATCGCGTTTCGCGCATCGGCGGCGAGGACATCGGCGAACTCGCTCTTTAGCTCCTCGGGGCAGACGACGACTACGCCGGGGAATTGGAGTCGTCGCAGCTGCCGCTCGAGGACTGCGGCGACCGTCTTCAAGTGGTTCTTCGCGAGCTCGTCGATGTGGCGCTGGTACCGCGACTGTGACCAGCCGCCCTGGTCGTGCTGCCCCGGCTGTTCCTCCGAGAGGTCGGCGATCTTCTCGAGCCTCCCGGCGCGCAGCCGGTAGAGGAGGCCCAGCTCCCGGCCTACGTGCGCCACGACCGCACCCTCGCCGCGGCCGACGAGCGGTACGAGCGGTGCCAGGTAGAGGTCGCGTCCGACCTTGATCTCGTCGGGCACCGGCTCGCTGAGCGGCAGCGCCTCCCAGACGTTGTCGAGCCCGGCGCAGAACACCGCGACGCCGTGGGCGCCGTCCCGGTCGAACTCCTCGCTGAAGAAGTGCTTGATCCGCTCGAAGTCCTCGCGGAGCCCGACCCGCTGCTCGTGGGTCTGGTCACCGCGGTTGGCGCCGTTCGACTTCGCGCCCTGGTCGACGAGGGAGTTGACCCGCGTCGCTGCATCGCCGGCGGTCGGCGAGTCGCTCGGATGGAGGTCGACGTAGAGGCTGATCGCGCAGCCCTTCGCCGCTCGGAATCCGGCGAGCTGCCGCAGCGTGTCCCACGTCACTGAGCTGGCCACGGACCGCGATTCTAGGGGTAATGAGGGTGTGGTCAATCGGGCACGGAACCAGGCCTGCGGCGGTGCTCTTGGAGATGCTCCAACGGGCGGGAGTTCAAACGCTCGTCGACGTCCGTCGCTACCCCGGATCGCGCCGCAATCCGCAGTACAACCGCGGCGCTCTCGAGCGGGCTCTCGCCGAGTCCGGGATCGCCTACCGCCACGCCGAAGCGCTCGGCGGGCGCCTCAGCGGCGAGCCCGGAGAGGAGCGCTTCGGCTGCATTCGTCAGCCCGCGTTCCGCAGCTACGCCGCCCGGATGCGCACGGAGAAATGGCAGACGGCGCTTGCCTCGGTCCTCGCCGAGGCCGCACCGTGCGTCATGTGCGCCGAGACGCCGTGGGCGAAGTGCCACCGGCGCTTCATCGCCGACCTCCTGGTCGCGCGCGGCCACGAGGTGCTGCACCTGTCTCCCGACGGCGTCGAGCCTCACCGCCTCGAGCACGAGGCAGAGTCGCGGGACGGCCGGCTCTATCTCTGCGGTGAGCTCGTCGCCTAGCCGACCCGCGTGAACGTGAGCGTCCAGCGGACGCGCTCGGTCACCTTGCCGTTGTACTCGCCATCGATCGTCGTCACCTGGGTCGTGTTGCCGCGGATGTAGAAGCGCGGAACGTCTCGGCCGAAGACGTCCGCCGCGGAGAGCGGCGCGTCGGCGAGGCGAAGGTCCGTGCGAAGCGCCCGGATGTCCGCCGGCTCCTCGGGACACGCTCTGGGGAACGACCGAGCGGCAGAGACTCCCCTGAGCATCGTGAAGCGAGCCCGGCCGGCGCGGGGCGTAGTCAGGCGGACCGTCGCGCCTCGGAAGTTCGCCCGGCTGAGGGCGCAGCGCACCTTACGGATCGAGGCGACACAGGCTGGGCCTCCCGTAGTGAGAAGCACGGAGCCGCCCTGGGTCGCGGTCCCGGCGATCGAGCGCACCAGGGACGGCGAGATCCCGAGCCGCCGGCCGCGGCCCCGGAAGGTGAAGGCGAGCCTCGATCGGCGACGGGTTCCGAGACTCATCCGCCACTGACCCGCGTGCGTCGTCACCTCGGTGCACTCGCCCTCAAAGGTCCGGCGGACGGTCCAGTCCTTCGTCAGCGTGCCGGTGAGCCTGACGTCGAAGGCAGCGCGCTCCGGCGTCGCCGCACCGGCGGCTCCCCAGCCGAAGGACACCACGCAGACCAGGAGGACCAAGACCCCGCGAAACCGCAGCACTACGGCCCCCAGATAAGCACAGGGCGCTGCCAAAGGGAAGTTTCGAGTCGTCCGCTTCGTTCAATACTGTTGACGAGCCCTGTGCGGGCTCGGCGCATGTCTGGAGGAGAGATTGACTGAGAACGGGGTCCGCGACCTGATCATCATCGGGGGAGGCCCGGCCGGGTACACGGCCGCGCTCTACGCTGCGCGCGCGAACCTCGAGCCGGTCGTGATCGAGGGGTTCCAGTGGGGCGGCCAGCTCATGATCACGAGCGACGTCGAGAACTACCCAGGCTATGCCGAGGGCGTGCTCGGGCCGGAGATGATGAAGGATTTCCGCCGCCAAGCGGAGCGCTTCGGCGCCGAGTTCGTCAGCGACGACGTCACGCGCGTCGACTTCTCGGAGCAGCCGTTCCGCATCTGGGTGGGCGACGAGGAGTACCGCTCGGAGGCCGTGGTCATCGCGACCGGCGCAGACGCGCGAAAGCTCGGTCTTCCTTCCGAACAGCGGCTCCAGGCCCGCGGCGTCTCCTACTGCGCGGTCTGCGACGCTGCGTTCTTCCGCGAGAAGGAGATCGTCGTCGTCGGAGGCGGCGACTCCGCCATGGAGGAGGCGATCTTCCTGACGAAGTTCGCCGACAAGGTCACGCTCGTCCACCGCCGTGAGGAGTTCAGGGCCTCGCAGATCATGGAGGACCGTGCGCGCGCGAACGACAAGATCGAGTTCGTCACGAATGCGATCGTCGAGGAAGTGCTCGGAGAGAACTCGGTCACGGGCGTGACGATCCGCGACGTCAACACGGACGAGACGACGGAACTCCCGGCCGACGGCCTCTTCGTGGCGATCGGACACGATCCGAACACGAAGCTCTTCGCCGGCCAGCTGGAGCTCGACGACGCCGGCTACATCGTCACGAACCCGGGCTCGACGCAGACAAGCGTCGAGGGCGTGTTCGCGGGCGGCGACGTCGTCGACCACACGTACCGTCAGGCAGTCACCGCCGCCGGGATGGGTTGCATGACGGCGCTCGACGCCGAGCGCTGGCTTGCCGCACGCGAAGGGCATCTGGCCACGGCGCTCGCCGCACCCCGCGAGTAGCCCCGGTCAGACCCGGCTCGACGGGCAGAGGTCGTTCAGCACGCAGGCCTCGCACCGCGGGTTGCGCGCGTCGCACACCCGGCGCCCGTGCCAGATCAGGAGGTGCGGGAAGATGCCCCAGAACTCGCGCGGGACGAGCTTCTGGAGGTCGCGCTCGATCCGCACGGGGTCTTCCTGCTTCGTCAGGCCCAGGCGCTGCGACAGCCGGCGGACGTGCGTGTCCACGACGACGCCTTGCGGCTCGCCCAGCTCGGCGGCGACGACGTTGGCCGTCTTGCGCGCGACACCGGGAAGCCGCAGCAGGTCCTCCATGCGGCTGCGGGACCTGCCCGTCGAACTCCTCGATCAGCACGCGCATCGTCCCGCGCAGCGATCTCGTCTTCTGGCGGAAGAAGCCCGTCGCGAAGATGTCGCGCTGGAGCTCCTCCTCCGGGACGGCGAGATAGTCCTCCGGGCGGCGGTACTTCTCGAACAGCCGCTCGGTGACGCGGTTCACGTTCACGTCCGTGGTCTGCGCGGAGAGCATCACCGAGACCAGGAGCTCGAGCGGGCTCCGAAACCTGAGCGCGATCGCCGCGTCCGCGTGCTCCCCCCTCAGCCGCTCGATGATCGGGAGGATCCGCTCGCGCTTCGGCCCGACGCGCCGGCGCGCCTCGTGGACGTAGCTACGCGCCACTCAAGGCGGCTGCAGGAATCAGTGGCCCGGCGTTCGGAAGCCGCGGTCCCGCACACACGAGATCGAGCGCGGGGCAGCCGTTGCAAACCTCGCCCGGCGTCGGACGGAAGTCCCCGGCGTTGATTCTCGCGATCGCCTCCGAGAGGTCGGCCTCGAGCGCGGGCAGCTCGGACCGCTCGAAGGTCCGCGACACCACGGCGTCCGCCCGCTCCAGGAAGTGGTAAACGACCTCGACCTCCTCCGCGCCGGCCCGGAAGCAGGCAAGCGCGTAGACGAGGCGCTGGAGCGAGTAGCTGCCTTCGATGATCTCCTCCGGGCTTGCGTCCTCGAGCGCGTTCGTCTTGTAGTCGAGAACGAGAGCGCGATCCCCTTCCCGGTGCAGGACGTCGAGCCGTCCGTGGAGCAGGACCCCGTCGTGCTCGAACGCGAAGGGCCGCTCGACCTGCGCGCCGGGCAGAGCCGCGATGCGGCGCGCAAGCTCCGACTCGCAGTAGGACGAGACGAAGCCGGCGATCCGCTCGAGCTCCTCGTCGGTGACCGCGGGATACCAGGAGCGGACGAGCTCGAGATCCGGCGGCGCCGGCGCCGAGAGGTCGACGAGCTCGAGCAGCCGGTGCGCGGCGTCGCCGATCTCGGTTGCCGCGAGTCCGGTCGAGCCCGGAACGCGTCCGCTCTCGTCGCTCGATCGCATGCCGACGACGCGCTCGGCGTAGTAGCGGTACGAGCAGCGGTCGAAGAGTGAGAGCGCCGTGTAGGAGAGCGACCGGACGGCGTGCAGCGGCGCCGCCGGGATCTCGGCGAGCGGAGGAAGCTGCGGCGCCGGAGGTGGAAGCGCGCCGGCGCCGTTGGCCGCGAAGAGCTCCAGCTGCCCGTCCTCTCCCACCGGCGGCGCCTCTTCGACGGCCTCCGGCTCGGGTGCGAACCGGTCGAGCCGAAGCAGCAGCCGTGCGTTCTCGCGCTCGAGCTCGACCGGGCCGTCGGCCGCCGACTCGAGCTCCTTGCCTGCGTCGAGGCGCGCAAGCGCCCACCCCAGCGGGGTCGAGGCATCCGCCGTGCTCGACGGATCGACGGCGCCGGAGACGATCAGCCGGTCGATCGCCCGCGTCATCGCCACGTAGTAGAGACGCAGCCGCTCGGCCCGGTCCTCAGCCTCCCTCGCCTTGCGGACCTCGTCGTAGCCGAACACGCCGCGCCGGCGGCTCGTGATCGGGTCGGCTACCCGGAAGCCAAAGCGACCGTCCGAGAGCGCGAGCAGCTCGTCCGGCCCCGGCGGCGGTCGGTCGCGGCCCGCGTCGGCGACGATCACGACCTTGAACTCGAGCCCTTTGGCGGCGTGGATCGTGAGCAGCCGGACCGCGTCCGCGCCCTCCTCCTCCGCGACGGCCTCGAGCTCCTTGGCCCCGACCGCCTCCTGGTCCCGCATGAAGCGGAGGAAGCCCTCGATGTCACGCCCGCGCAGCTCCTCGTAGGCGCGTGCCAGCCGGGCCAGCTTGCGGAGGTTCGCGTACCGGCGGCGGCCGTCCCAGTGCGCGAGGACCGCGAGGTCGTAGTCGTGCTCGACGAGGATCTGCTCGCAGAGCCGCTCGAGCGAGAGCCTGGACGAGGAGGCCGCCAGGCGCTCGTAGCGCTGCTTGAACGCGCGGAGCAGCCGCTCGTCGTCCGCGCTGAGCTCCTCGGGCCAGGAGCGCTCGAGCCCCGTGAAGATCGGGCGGCGACCTGCGGCCCGGCGAAGCAGGAAGAGCGTGTCGTTCGAGACGCCGACGAACGGCGAGGCGAGGACGGAGACGAGCGCCTGGTCGTCGTACCGGTTCTGGAGCAGGCGGAGGTAGTTGAGAAGGTCGACGACCTGCTGCTGGCCGAAGTAGCCACGGCCCGTCGCGCGGTACGTCGGAATCCCGAGCGCGCGGAGCTCTTGCTCGTACCACTCCGCGTCCGTTCCGGCCGCAAACAGCAGCACGATCTCGCCGGCGGTGGCCGCGCCGCTCTCGATCAGCTCGCGCACCCGGCCCGCGACATGCCGCGCCTCCGCCCGGCGCCAGTGCGTGCCGGTGCCGGAGTACGTCGACTTGTCGGTGACGAGCAGCTCGACCGGATGCCCGAAGACCGGGTCCGGGAACTCGCCGGACGCGGTCAGCGTCTGGAAGCCCTCGCCGAAGTCGCCTCGGAACAGGTAGTTGACGGCCTCGAGCACCTCCGGCCTGGAGCGGTAGTTCTGGACGAGCGGCAGGCCGCCGCCCGCGTCTTCGCGCCGCTCACGAAAAACGGAGACGTCGGCATGGCGGAAGCCGTAGATCGACTGGAACTCGTCGCCGACGAAGAAGAGGTCGCGCTCGCCCGGCTCCCCGGCGAGGAGATCGATCAGATTGCACTGGAGGCGATTGGTGTCCTGGAACTCGTCCACCATGATCGCCTTGAAGCGCAGCGCCTCCCGCTCGCGGATCTCCGGGTTGTCGCGGAGAAGCGCCCGTGCAGCGAGCTGGAGATCCTCGAAATCGAGGGCCGACTCGCGGCGCTTCGCCGCCGCATACGCCTCGGCGAAGCCGTCCAGGAGCTGCTGGAGGAGATCCCGGTCCCGCATCGCGAGCTCGTCGAGCGCCGCCTGCTCGAGGGCGACCCTGGCCTCCTCGAAGCTGGCGGACCGCTCGCCGCGAGCGCGATGAGCCGACAGGTCGAGCAGGTCGTCGGCCCGCGGCTTGCCCGACACTGCGTTGAGGAGCGCCGCCGCGCTTCCGCGCTGCAGCTCCGTCGCAGAGCCGTCCTCCACGAGGCAGCGGGCGGCCTCGCGTAGCTCCTCGAGCCGCTCGCCGATGGGCGGGCTCTCGCCGAGCTCGAGGACGAGGTCGCGGCCGGCCGAGCGGAGAGTCTCGTAGATGCCGGTGATCATCCGCCGCAAGCCGCGCGCGCCGTACGTGGTCAGGAGTCGCGCGCGCTCCTCGTCGTCAGGGCTGCAGAACGCAGCGAGCACTTCGTCGAAGGCCTCGCTCGAGAGGACCGAGGCCTGCGCGTCGTCCAACTCGCGGAACCGTGGGTCGAGACCTGCTTCGAACGGAGACGCCTTCAGCAGCCGGTTGCAGAACCCGTGGATCGTCGAGATGTAGGCGCCGTCGAGGCTCCGAGCGAGGTCCGCGCGGCCGCGGCGCCGCAGCTCGGCACGGATCCGGGCCCGCAGCTCTCCGGCAGCCCGCTTGGTGTAGGTGATGACGAGGATCGACTCCACGTCGAGCCCGCGCTCGCACACCGCCTCGACGAAGCGCTCGACGAGGACAGCGGTCTTGCCGGTCCCGGCGCCGGCCGACACGAAGACCCGTCCGCGGGCGTCGATCGCCGCACGCTGCTCGTCGTTCGGCGTCCAGTTCATGCGCGCCTCACCCGGCACATCGTCCAGAGGTCGCACCACGCGGGACACTCGCCGCCCTTGGGATCGTGGACGACGTCGCCCTCCCGGATCCGGTCTGCGAAGCGCCGCGCCGTCTCCTTCGCCCCCTCGACCTGTTTCCAGAAGGCCTCCTCGTCGAGATAGTCCGCCTTCGCGAACCCGGGGAGCGCATCGTCCTTCGCCTCGGCCCGGAGCAGGCCTCGCGGGCCGCGGTCTCCCGACAGCGGCCGGTACACCCCGCCGAGCGGCTCGATCCCCACGAGGTCGCGAAGCACCAGCATGTACAGCGGGATCTGGAGCCGCAGCTCCTTGTCGATGTCACGCGCGGACGGGGCACTCTTGCCCGACTTGTAGTCCTGGACGATCCCTCGGGCGCTGAACGGGTCGACGTCGATCCGGTCGATCTTCCCGGAGAGGACGATGCCGTCGCCGAGCTCGAGCCCGCGCTGGAGCTCCGGCACCGAGCGCTCCGAGCCGAAGGCGACCTCGAACCTGCTCGGCTGGAGCGGCAGCTCCGTCTCGGCCTCGGCGCGCACCAGGCGCTCGAGATCGCGGGCGAGCGTCTGCTGGAGCTCGCGCCGCTGCAGCTCGGTCATCTCCACGCGAACGCCGGCCAGCGCCTGGTCGAGGCAGCTGCGCATGAAGCGGACGGCGTCCTCGACCCGCTCGAGAACGACGTGGTCGGTGCCGAGCTCCTTCGGCAGCCCCTTGAAGAAGCGGAAGAGCGCGGAGTGCGCGACCGAGCCGCGCAGCCGCGCATCGACTTCCTGGTCGATCGTCTTCGGGTCGATCACGCGGTCGAAGAACCACGCGCTGGAGCAGTCGGCGAAGCGCTCCAGCTCCGTGACGTTGAAGACGGAGCGCGCGCGCAGCTCTGCAAGGACGAGCGGATGAGTAACGCGCGTGTTCCGGGTGAACGCGCGGCGGGCGCGTTCCAGCCGCCTGGACCAGCCGTTGGCGCTTGCGAGCCCCTCCGCGTCGTCGCGGCGCGCGTCGTCCGCCCAGAGCCCGGCGACTGCGCGAAGCCGCTCGCGCTCCGTCGGCGCCGCCTCCAGGCTCCAGGTCAGGGCCGACAGCGGCCGCCGGGTCGTCCAGCGGTTGACGTCCTCCGCCGGGAACAGGGCGACGACCTCCTCCCAGAACGGGCTCGCCTCCCGTGGGCTCCCCTCGTCCGAGGCAGCCTCGCGGACCAGATAGAGGCGCTCGGTCGGGCGCGTGCAGGCCGTGTAGAAGAGGTATCGATCGCGGGCAACGGCGTCGCCCCGTCGAAGCCTGCCGCCGATCCGGCGCCGCTCGTCGTCGCCGAGAAACGGCGTCGCCGGCGCACGGCGCGGAAGGCTTCCCTCCTCGAGGCCGATCACGAAGACGTGCTCGAAGCGCCTCGTCCTGGCCCGGGTCAGGTCGAGTACGGGAACACGGCCGGCTTCCGTTGCCCCCGCGGCTCGGACAGCCGCCCGCTCCAGGGCGGCCAGCACGTCCTCGCGGGACACCGGTGCCGCGATCCGCTCCCAGCCCTCGAGGTCCTTGAGCACCCGGCGGCAGCCTTCGTACGCGCGCAGGTCGTCCCGTGAGGGCTCACCAACGGGCGGCTGCTCCACGCCGTAGGCGTTGCGGATCATCGAGCCCGCGAGCTCCCGCACGGCCTCGACCGGAGACCGGGCGGAGCGCACGGCATCGAGCGCTGGCAGCCTGGCCTCGCGCAGGGCCTCCAGCTCCTCCTCGACCCGCTCGGCCTCCTCGATCGCCCGCCCGCGGAGGCGCCCCTCCACGAAGTCGACGCTCCCGCGGCGCAGGCCCGAGTAGGGCGACCGGAGGTAGCGGAACAGCTCCGGCCGGTCGGCTCCCGACCAGGCGAACCGGAGCAGCGACAGCAGCGCCTGGCCGAACGGCGTCTGGGGCAGGCGCGCCGGGGCGTCGACCGCGTACGGGATCCCGAGCGTTGAGAACGCGGTCTCGAGCGGCGCGCGCCACCGCTCGTGCGAGGGGACGACGACGCCGATCTGGTCCGGCGCGGCGCCGTCTCGAAGCAGCTGGAGGATCTCCTCGCCGACGAGCTCGAGCGCACCGCGTGTCCCGGCGCCCTCGAAGAACCGGATCGCTCCCTCGAGCGCGGGCGGGTCGTCGACAGCACTTCCGAAGAGGCCGCGCTCGAGGTAGGCGAGCGCGGGGTGCGCCACCTCGGCATAGCGGGGACCAAGCTCCCTGAGGGAGCCGTCTGCGAGGCCCGCCAGCGCCGTGGCGGTCTCGCCCAGCCACTCGAACGCGGGCCGGCCCGGCTCGTACGGGAGCGACACCGTGACCTCGGAGCGCCCCGCGAGCGCACGGACGAGCGCCCACTCCGTTTCGGTCAGATCTTCGAAGCCGTAGGCGAAGATCGGATGCCCGTCCCACGCGTCGAGCTCGTTTGCAAGGCGGTGGGCAGCTGCCGCCCGGAGCTGGTGGCGGTCCCAGAGGCGCAGCCCCTCGAGCTGCTCGCGGTAGGAGGCGTAGAGGCGCGCGAGCGGGCCTTCGAGCTCGTCGGGGTCGACAAGCCCGGACTCGACCTCGGCGATCGCGTCGCGGAGCGCGTCGGCGAAGCCCGCGGAGCGCGCCGATTCCCCGAGCCCGTTGAGCGGCGTCGTCGTGACGGCCGCCCTGAGCGCGAGCGTCTGCTGGACGTCGGCGGCAACCGGCCGCGTCTCGGCGGCCCCGGCCGCGATGCGCTCGAAGACGCCGTCGAACGTCGTGATCGAGCCGCCGAGAAGCGCCGGCGAGCGGCGCAGGAGCTCCCGCTCGGCCCAGTCGACGTCCGGGCGGTTCGGCACGATGAGGACCGGGTCCTGGTCGAGCGCGGCCAGGTACCGATCGAGAAGCAACTCGACCTTGCCCGCGTTCGCCGGCCCGGCGAGCAGCGTCAGCCCCATCGACCTATCGTAGACCTGCCCTAAGACGGCTCCTTCGAGCCTGTGGATAAGCGGAGGGCGGGTCTCGCCCGCCCTCGTGAAGCTCTACGCCGCGGCTGCGGACTTCGGCCGCCGGCCCCTTCGCGCTGCCGCCCTGCCCGGCATCTTGCTCGAGCAGTCGTCGCAAAGATCGGCCTGCTTCGCGCCTCGGCGCGCGTCCGAATAGGTCAGGCGCATCGTGGCGCCCTTGCCCTCGCCGACTTCCTTCCCACAATCGTCACACACGAGCACGGTTTTGCGAGCCACAGTTGACCGCCTCCTTTACAGGTCCGGATTCGAAGATCGTAATGGAAACGCGACGAAGAATTCTAGGCTGCCGCTCTCGACCGTCGTATCCGCCAAGAACGCAGCAGGGAGACGAGCGCCTGCTCTTCCCGGTCCAGCTCGATATCCCGCGCGCGGACGACGCGCAAATGCCGTGGGCGAAAGTCGTCGACCGTGCGCCCGTCGAGATACTGCTCGACGACAGCGGGGCTGACGTACGAGGAGCGCGCAACGGCCGCCGTGTTTCCGAGCTGATCGCCGACGATGCGCATGACCGCCGCGACGCGACGCTTTGCCTCGGTCTCGGTCTCGGGGAGATCGCCTTCGGCGAAGGCGACGGCGGCGATCAGCGTCCCGCCCCAGGTGCGGAAGTCCTTCGCCGTGAATTCCTCTCCCATGTGCTCGCGGATGTACTCGTTCAGCTTGCGGTTGCTCAGGTTGCAGTACGTGCCGTCCGGAAGCTCGTAGCGGAAGAGCCGACGGCCTCCCTCGAGCGACCGGAGCGCCTTCATCGCCTCGGCCAGCTCGGGGTCCACGACCGCGGTGTGAACCAAAACCTTGTGCTTCCCGCGGTACCTGAAGGAGACCCTGCTTCCACGGACGCTCACGTGACTCTTGTTCAGCGTTGTGATTCCGAACGTCCGGTGCCGCTTCGTGTACCGGTCGGCGCCCACGCGGAACCAGCCGAGATTGATCAACTTGACAGCCAGAGCGCACGTCCATTCAGGAGTGAACTCCTCCCCCTCGAGATCCTTCGACATCGCCTTCCGGATGTCGGGTAGATGCTCGGCGAAGCGCACGAGCTTGTCGTACTTGGTCTGCTCCTGCCGGGCTCGGTATTCGGGGTGGTAGAGGTACTGCCGCCGGCCGGCTGCGTCGATGCCGGTTGCCTGAAGCTTGGCGTTCGGCCGCGGTGAGATCCAGACGTCGCGCCACGCCGGCGGAATCACGAGCTCCTCGATACGTCGGATCTTGTCCTCGTCGGTGATCGGCTTGCCGCGCGAATCCTCATAGCGGAATCGCCGCCGCGACCCGGCTCGTCGCCATCCTCCTCGTCTCGCCATCGTCCAGCTTCTCTCTCCAGCTCCCGCCAGTTTGAATCCCGCGTAGCATCCGGCGCCCATGGACGTCGACACGATCGTCGTGCTGGAGGGGGACGAGACAGGGCAGGAGCTCCTCGAGGAATCGCTTCGCGTGCTCACTCCCGACGTGATCGGCTTCGAGGTCGATCTCCCTCGCTACGACCTCTCGCTCGAGTCGCGGCGGAAGACCGAGAACGGGATCGTCCACGAGGCTGCGGCCGCGATCAGGGAGCACGGCCTCGGACTGAAGGCGGCGACGATCACGCCGGAGGGCAAGGACGACGTCGGCTCGCCGAACCGGCTCATCCGCGAGGAGATCGGCGGCAAGGTGATCGTGCGCACCGGCCGGCGCATCCCCGGCGTCGTGCCGCTCGGCGGCGTCCATGCGCCGATCTCGGTGGTGCGCATGGCGGTGGGCGACGCCTACGGCGCGAAGGAGTGGCGCGAAGGCGACGGCGAGGAGGAAGTCGCGTTCCGGACCGAGCGCATCGAGCGTCGCATCTGCCGCTCGGTCGCGGAGTTCGCGTTCCGGCTTGCCGAGCGCACGAGCGCCAAGGTCTTCGGCGGCCCGAAGTACACCGTCAGCCCGGTCTACGAGGGGATGCTGAAGGAGGAGATGGACGCGGCGGCCGAGCGGCACCCGGAGGTGCCGTACGAGCCGCAGCTGATCGACGCGACGTTCGCCTATCTCGTCACGTCCAGCGGGGCGCCGCTCGTCATCCCGACGCTGAACCGGGACGGCGACGTCCTCTCGGACCTCGTGCTGCCACTGTTCGGATCGATCGCGGGCGCCGAGTCGCTGCTCGTGGCCTTCGACGACGACTATGTGCCGGACGCGGTCATGGCCGAGGCGGCGCACGGGACCGCGCCGGCCCTCCAGGGCAAGAACATCGCGAACCCGATGGCGATGATCCTCGCCGCCGCGGCACTCCTCGGGTACGGCGACGAGCGGGCCCAGGAAGCGGGCCGGGCAATCCGCGAGGGCGCGCTCGAGGCAGTCGCCGAAGGGATCAGGACAGCCGATCTGAGCGGCCACTCGTCGACGAGCGAGTTCACGGACGAGGTGATCCGCCGCGCGAAGCAGAAGCTCGACGTCTGGTCGAGCCTCTAATCGGCCGGGAGGAGACGCGGGGGCTCGTGACCGCGCAACACGAGCACCCGGCCGGCGTGCGATTCATCCGTGACCAAGTCGATGACGCCGTCCGCGACCTCGTGCGGATCGAGTGCAGGGTCTCGTAGCGCCTGCGGAAGCCGCCCGCCTCGCTCGCCGATTTCGCGGATCGCCGCAAGCACCGCGGGCGTCGCGACCGTGTGCGGGCAAACGCAGTTCACGCGGATGCCGCGCTCCGCCAGCGGAGCAAGGCACGCGGTCAGCCGAATGACGCCCGCCTTGGCGACTGCGTACTCGGGAGCCCCTTCGTACGGCGCCAGGCCGAGGCCGGCAGACGATGCGATGTTCACGATCGCGCCGCCGCCGCGCCGCTCCAGCACAGGGATCGCGGCCTGGATCACGAGCATGACGGAATGCAGGTTCAGGTCGAGTGCCTTGCTCCAGTGCTCCAAAGGAGCCTCGGGAAACACCGGCTCCTCGTAGCCACCGGCATTGTTGACGACGATGTCGAGCCCGCCGTGCTCGGCTTCGGCGCGGGTGATCATGCGCGCAACGTCAGCAGGGTCGGTGACGTCCGCTTCTTCGATGTCGGTCGGAACGACCGTGCCACCCTCCTGAGCCAGCCGCTCCACGAGCACTCGTCCGATTCCTCCCGCAGCGCCGGTCACGAGCGCGACCTTGCCGTCGAGCATCGGCGCTACGCCGCGCGGATCTCGTCGAAATGGCCCTCGGCCCAGGCGGCGAGGAACGCTCTGACGACGGCGGGATCGAACTGCGTCCCGGCGCACTCGCGCACCTCGGCAAGGGCGCGGCGGACGGGCAACGCGTGGCGGTACGGCCTGTGGGAGATCATCGCGTCGAAGGCGTCCGGGAGCTCGTCCATCCCAGCCTGCGCGATCACCTCCGCGATCACGCTCACCCGGACCGAATGGCCACGCGTGAAGGGGTCCCTCGCCTCGATGGCGTGCGAGAGCGCCGTCAGCACCACGCGTGCCTGGTTCAAGGGCGTGCTTAGGATTCCTCCGCCAGTGAGGGTCGCCGTTCCGAAAGAGATCGCGCCGGGTGAGCGTCGTGTGGCGCTCGTCCCCGAGATCGTCGGGAAGCTTGCCGCGGGAGGGTTCGACGTTGCGGTCGAGCATGGAGCCGGCGAGGCGGCGGCCTTCTCGGACTCGGCGTACCGCGAGGCGGGGGCGGAGGTGGTCGGCCTCGGCGAGCTCTTCGCCGGCGCGGAGGGCGTCGTGAAGGTGCAGAAGCCGTCAGCCGAAGAAGTCGAGCGCTTGCCGGAAGGCTCGATCCTGATCGCGTTCCTGCAGCCGCTGACGGATCCGGACGGCATCGAGCGCCTGGCGCGGCGCGGGGTCACCGGCTTCGCGCTCGAGTCGGTCCCGCGAATCACCCGCGCCCAGCCGATGGACGCGCTCTCCTCGCAGGCCACGGTGTCGGGCTACAAGGCCGTGTTGGTCGCCGCCGACCGGCTGCCGAGGTTCTTCCCCATGCTGATGACCGCGGCGGGGACGGTTCCGCCCGCGAAGGTGCTCGTGCTGGGTGCCGGGGTCGCCGGCCTCCAGGCGATCGCGACGGCGCGGCGGCTCGGAGCGGTCGTGTCCGGCTACGACGTGCGCCCCGTGGTGCGCGAGCAGGTCGAGAGCCTCGGCGCGAGCTTTCTCGATCTCGGCGTGGTCGGCGAGGAGACCTCCGGCGGCTACGCGCGCGAGCTGAGCGACGAGGAGCTGCTGCGGCAGCAGGCAGAGCTGGAGCGGCGCATGGCCGATTTCGACGTTGTCGTGACCACCGCGCTGATCCCCGGGCGGCCGGCGCCGACGCTCATCCCGGCCTCGGCGGTCGAAGCGATGCGAGACGGGTCGGTGATCGTCGACCTGGCGGCCGAGGCAGGCGGAAACTGCGAGCTCACCGAGCCGGGCGAAGAGGTGGAACGCGAGGGCGTGACGATCGTCGGGCACACGAATCTCCCGAGCACCGTGCCAGTCGATGCAAGCCGGCTGTTCTCGCGAAACGTCCAGGCGCTGCTCACGCACCTCGCGCCCGAGGGCGAGCTCATGCTCGACTGGGACGACGAGATCACAGCAGGCGCCTGTGTGACGCGGCGCGAGGAGGTGCCGGCGTGAGCACGCAGCTCGTCGCCGAGCTGACGATCTTCGCGCTCGCGGTCTTCCTCGGCTTCGAGCTGATCGCGAAGGTGCCGACGATGCTGCACACGCCGCTCATGTCCGGCACGAACGCGATCCACGGGATCGTCCTGATCGGCGCGATGCTGATCGTGGGCACCGCCGATTCGACGCTGGAGCAGGTGTTCGGGTTCATCGCCGTCGTGTTCGGCACGATCAACATCGTCGGCGGCTTCCTCGTGACCGACCGGATGCTGGAGATGTTCAAGCGGCGGCCCGGCGAGGACACGGAGAAGCGTGAGTAGGACCTGGATCGACGTCGCCTATCTCGTGGCGGCGATCTGCCTCATCGTTGGGATCAAGCGGCTGTCTCATCCGCGGACGGCCCGGTCGGGGAACCTCGTCGCAGCCGCGGGAATGGCGATCGCGGTCGGCTTCACGTTCGCGATCGAGGGGCTCGAGCGCTACTGGCTGATCGTTGCGGGGATGGCGGTCGGGACCGTCATCGGCGTCGTCTCGGCGCGGGCTGTGCGAATGACCGCGATGCCGCAGATGGTCGCGCTGTTCAACGGCGTCGGCGGCGGGGCGGCGGCGCTGATCGCGGCTGCCGAATACCACAGCCGCGCGGGCGACCCGGGGCGGCTTCCGGGCGAGCTGCTCATCGGGATCCTCTTCTCTGCGGTCGTCGGCTCCGTCAGCTTCTGGGGGAGCCTCGTGGCGTACGGGAAGCTGCAGGAGCTCGTTCCCGGGCGGCCGATCCTTGCGCCGGCGCAGAACCTCACTGTTGCGCTGCTCGCGCTGACGCTCCTGGCCGCGATCGCGCTGACCGCGGTCACCGAGCAAGGCATCTGGCTTGCCTTGTTGATGCTCGGTGCGCTCGTCTTCGGGCTCCTCTTCGTGCTGCCGATCGGCGGCGCGGACATGCCGGTCGTGATCTCGCTGCTGAACGCGTTTACGGGGCTGGCTGCCGCCTCGACGGGCTTCGTGCTCAACAACACGGCGCTGATCATCGGCGGGACGCTCGTCGGCGCCTCGGGAACCCTGCTGACGATCCTCATGGGCAAGGCGATGGGACGGCCGCTGCGGCTGACGCTGTTCGGTGCGTTCGGCGGGGCGCCGGAAGGCGCGGCCGCTGCGGTGGCAGCCGTCGACGGCGACGGGTCGGTCCGAACGGCGTCGGCCGACGACATCGCCTTCATGCTCGCCTACGCCCGACGTGTCGTCTTCGTCCCGGGATACGGGCTGGCGGTCGCTCAGGCGCAGCACGACGTGCGCAATCTCGGCGACCTGCTGGAGGACAAGGGCGTCGACGTCCGGTACGCGATCCATCCGGTCGCCGGCCGCATGCCCGGGCACATGAACGTGCTGCTCGCGGAGGCCAACGTGCCGTACGACGAGCTCTTCGAGATGGACGAGATCAACCCCGAGTTTCCGCAGACCGACGTCGTGGTCGTCGTCGGCGCCAACGACGTCGTCAACCCGGCGGCTCGGAACCAGCCCGGGAACCCGATCTACGGGATGCCGATCCTCGACGTCGACCGCGCGCACAACGTCGTGATCATCAAGCGCAGCCTCTCCCCCGGCTTCGCGGGCGTCGACAACCCGTTGTTCTACGACCCGAAGACCGTGATGCTCTTCGACGACGCGAAGGCGGCGCTCGAACGGCTCGCCGCGTCCCTGAAGGCCGTTTGACGCAGGTTCCGGTGTTCGGCGCTGCGGTCATCGAGGCCGCGGTGCCGCCCGAGCGGGCGGTCGAGGTCGTCCGGGAGGCGTTCGTCGCGTACGCGCGCGGCGAGTGGTCGATGCCGCCCAAGGTCTACGTGCCGGCGTATCCGGCCGGTGATTTCCGGGCGATGCCGGCACTCGGGGCTGGGCACGCTCTCTTGAAATGGGTGACGTCTTTTCCGGGCAATCCCGAGATCGGCTTGCCGACGGTGGCAGGGCTCGTCCTGCTCTCGGATGCGTCGAACGGCATGCCCGTCGCCGTGCTCGAAGCGGGGGCCGTGACGGCGCTGCGGACCGGTGCCGCCGCGGTGCTCGCCGCGGAGGTGCTCGGGCGGCCGGACGCGCATGCGGCGTCGGTGATCGGCGCAGGCGTGAACGGGCGGGCGGTGGCGAGGACGTTCGTCGCCCGCGGCCGCGACGTGATCGTGTGGGACGTGGACGCCGGGCGGGCCGAGCGGACTGCCCAGGAGGTCGGCGGGCGGGTCGCTCGGAGCCGAGACGAGGCGCTCGGCGCCGACCTCGTGGTGACGGTGACGCCGGGGCACGCGGTCGTCTTCGGGCCGGGGAGCTTGCGCCCGGGCCAGCACGCGAGCCTGATGGGCGCGGACGGGCCGGGCAAGGCCGAGATCGCGGTCGAGGAGGTCGCGCGCGTCCAGATCTTCTGCGACGACTGGGAGCAGGCGAGCCACAACGGCGACCTCGCACACGCGGTCGAGGCCGGTGCGATCACCCAGGACGACGCGAGGCAGCTTGGCGACGTGCTGATCGGATCGGCAACCGGCCGTCAGTCGCCCGACGAGATCACGATCTTCGACTCGACCGGGCTAGCGATACAGGACTTGGCGATCGCGCTGGCGGTGATGGAGCGCAGAGGCGACCTCACCGTGCCGAGGATCGACCTCTAGGTCGACTCCCGAATCTTCCAGAACGAGGTGACGAAGGCAGGCTCGAGGTTCTCCGCGAGTCACCGGTCAGCCAAACAGGCGCCCCTCGCCACGTCAACCACTGGTCCCAGCGATCGGTAATGAGGTGGTGAAGCGCTCTTGGTCCGGCGCCAGCGCGGGTAGCTTCTCGGACGTCCAGGAAATCGATACCGACCGAGGGTCGAGAAGGAGAGAGCGGATGAGCAAGGTCGTGCATTTCGAGATTCCCGCCGACGACACGAACCGCGCGAAGGAGTTCTGGTCGAGCATCTTCGGCATCGAATGGCAGAGCTACGACGGGCCGGTCGAGTACTACATGTTCCAGAACGACGATCAGCAGTCCGGCGGGGGCCTCATGCCGCGGGATGGTCAGAACGGTCTCACCGTCTACTTCGCCGTCGAGGATCTCGACGCAGCACGTGAGAAGGTGCAGCAGCTGGGAGGCTCGGTGGAGGAGAAGAGCCCCGTGCCGGGCATGGGCTGGTTCGCACACGCCAAGGACACCGAGGGCAACTCGTTCTCGATGTGGCAGAACGACGAGAACGCGCCGGCGCCGGAAGAGGGCTAGAGAAACCGCGCAGGATCGAAGAGCTCGAGCTCGGGCTCGCGCCGGCCCAGGATCGCCTTCGCGACGAGGTCCCCGGATGCGAGCCCGAGCACGTTTCCGTGCCCCGAGTAGCCGCCGGAGGCCCAGACGCGCTCACGTCCCGGCATCAAGCCCACGAGCGGCAGATCGTCAGGCGACGTCCCGAAGATCCCGGCCCAGCGGTGCGTGATCGGAGGCAGGTACCCGACAAGGTCCTGTACCAACGCCTCGAGCGCAGCCTGAACGGGCGCCGTCGTCGACTCCTCCGGCGTGAACTCGAGCTCGAGCGTGACGTCGCGCCTGCCACCGGCAACGAGCCTGCCGTCGGGAAGCTGCTGCCAGTAGTCGAACCCATGGCGGGCGTAGTGCGGCCGCTCGTAGAGGAGCTCGGGCAACGGCTCGGTGGCGACGACCTGACCGCGGGTCGGACGGACGACGTCGTCGAGCTCGGCGACGAGGCCACTCCGGTAGCCGTCGGACGCGATCACGACGTGCTCCGCATCGAGCTCGTCCAGTGACGTGACCCGGGTCCCCTCACGGACATCCGCTCCCGCCTCGACGGCCCTGGACGCCAGGCGCCGCACCCAGCGCCCGGGAAAGAGCGCCCCGTCATCCGGGTTGACGATCGCCGCGTGGTACGTGCCGGCGAGTCGCTCGGGCAGCTCGTCGACCCACTCTACGGCGAAGCCGTCCGCGTGCAACGCGTCGTGTTCCGCTCGCAGCTCGTCTCTCTCTTGTTCGTCTGCGGCCAGCCGGAGACTGCCGACGCGCCGGAACGCGTCGCCGGCGAGCTCGGCCATCCGATCGAGCGTGCGCTCGGTCAGGCGCCAGAACGCCGCTGCGCGTTCAGGCCCGAACGTCGCTCGGGCGACGTCGTACTGCATGGCGCCACCACGAAGGGCAAAGCCGCCGTTCCGCCCGCTCGCGCCGGAGGCGATCGTGCGCGCCTCGTACAGGCGAACCCGCATTCCGGCCTCGGCCAGCGTGAGCGCACAGGAGCAGCCCGTGACGCCGCCGCCGACGATCGCGACGTCGACGGGGCCGTCGTGCCGCCCGGCGTCCAAGGGCTCAGCCGGCTCGTCCAGCCAGTACGGCTTCTCCACGCGGCGATCGTAGACACCGTCACCGCACCGCCCGGTAAACGCCGTCAGCCGCCGCGACGAGGCCCACGAGCTCCAGCTCGGTCAGCGCCACGCTGACCGCGCCGGCCTCGAGCGAGGCCTTGGCGACCAGCTCGTCCGCCCCCGCCGGCGTGTCTCGAACCAAGCCCAGAACTCGCCTGGCCGCCTCGGAGACGTCCGGATCCGCGACCGCCTCAACCCGCTCGATCCCCAGCGCCTCGAGGACGTCGCCCGATCCGGTCAGCGGGGTGGCCCCGAGCCGCAGAAGCGCATTCGACCCGACCGAGAGCGCGCTCGTGATCTCGCCCGGCACGGCGAAGACCTCCCGCCCCTCCTCGAGAGCGAAGTCCGCGGTGATCAAGGCGCCGCTCCGCTCACGGGCCTCGACGACCACGACTGCTTCGCAGAGGCCGGCGATGATCCGATTCCTCGCCGGGAATCGCCATGGCGCGGGCTCCACTCCCGCCTCGTACTCGGAGACGACGAGCCCGCCGTCCTCCATTCGCCGCGAGAGCGATGCGTTGGCGGCCGGGTAGTCGCGGTCGATGCCGCAGCCGAGAACTCCGACGGTGGGGCCGCCGCTCTCGAGGGCGCCGCGATGCGCCTCGCCGTCGATTCCCCGGGCCAGCCCGCTGACGACTACGAGGCCGGCAGCGGCCAGCTCCCGCCCGAGCATGCGCGCGACCTGGGCGCCGTACGGTGAGCACGAACGTGCTCCGACCACGCCGACCGCCCGCCGCCCGAGCAGCTCGGGCTCCCCTGAGCCACGGAGGTAGAGCCACCGCGGAGGATCGAAGATCGCCTTCAGCCGCGGCGGGAATCGTGCGTCGGAGCGTGCGAGCTTCACTGCGCGAGCTCTCGCGGCGATCGGTAGGCCAGCGCCTCGGCCACATGCTCCTCGTTGACGGCGTCGGCGTCCGCCAGCGCCGAAACCGTCCGGGCTACGCGAGCCACCCTCGCCCGGCCACGGCCCGAGAGCGGCAGCCGCTCGACCGCTCGGTCGAGAAGCGCGGTCGCAGCATCTGTTCGCTCCAGGGGTCGACCGGCAAGACGGCGGCGGGCCGAAGCCACGCGAGCGGCGACGGCGCTCGAAGGCTCCCCCGCCGCTCCGCCGAGCTCCGCAGCACGCGGTCGAGGCAGCGCGACGACGAGGTCGAAACGGTCGAGCAACGCTCGCGAGAGCTTCTCCCGAAAGGCCGCCAGCCGCTGAGCCGAGCACTGGCAATCCGTGCCGGCGTCGCCGCGCCCGCCGCAGGGACACATGTTCATGCTGGCGACGAGCTGGAACCGAGCCGGAAAGACCGCCCTCCCTCCCACTCGGGCCACGGCGATCTCGCCGTCCTCGAGCGGCTGGCGCAGCGCCTCGAGCACGGGTCTCTGGAACTCGGGCAGCTCGTCGAGGAAGAGCACGCCTCGATGTGCGAGCGTGGCCTCACCCGGCCTCGGGTTTGGACCACCCCCGACGATCGCCGCCACTGACGCGCTGTGATGGGGTGACCGAAACGGACGCCTGTCGACAAGCGGCCGCTCGCGCGACAGAAGACCGACGACGGAGTGGATGCGTGTGACCTCGAGCGCCTCGTCCCTCGTCATCGCGGGCAGCACGCCCGGCAAGCGGCGCGCCAGCATCGACTTGCCGATGCCCGGCGGTCCGGCGAGCAGGAGGTTGTGACCGCCTGCTGCCGCCAGCTCGAGTGCTCTCCGCGCACGTTCCTGCCCGCGGACATCCTTCAGGTCCGGAACCTCAGGCATCCGATAGCCGTTGGACGGCGCCTCGAACGGCGGCGGCCGGTACTCGCCGCGCAGGTATCCGACGACCTCGGCCAGATGGCGCGCCGCGACCGGCTCGACCCCGGCCAGCGCAGCCTCGGCCGCCGACTCGACGGCACAGAACAGGTGCGCGAGCCCTGCCTTGCGCGCACCCTCGGCGGCGGCGAGCACGCCGGTCACCGGTCGCAGCCGCCCGTCGAGTGCCAGCTCTCCGATCGCGGCATGACCGGACAGCCGGTCCGGTGGGAACTGCCGCGACGCGGCGAGGATCGCGAGCGCGATGGGCAGGTCGAATCCCGAGCCCTCCTTTCGCAGCGCCGCAGGTGCGAGGTTCACGGTGATCCTTCGCATCGGCCACTCGAGCTCTGCCGACGCGATTCCACTCCGAACCCGATGCTTGGCCTCCTGGCACGCCCGGTCCGCGAGCCCCACGATCGCGAGCCCGGGAACCCCGTTCTCGAGGTGGGCCTCCACCTCCACTTTGCGCGCCTCGAGGCCTACGAGGGCATGGGTGACCGTCCGTCCGAGCACATCCGCCGACGGTACGGGTCAAACACGCACGTGACTGTGCCGATTTCGCGCCGAGAGAGCGCTAGCGGGCGATCAGGATGTCCTCGAAGAACTCTCCAGCCCGGCGGCCGGTCCTGCGGTTCACGTGCCGCCGAAGCCGATCCTCCAGCCTCAGGCCCGCCAGCTCGAGGATGCGGGGAAAGAGCTCGCGCCGGTCGTGGACGACGATGACGACCGGTGCACGAGCACGCAGCGACTTCCGAGCGTGCTCCAGCACAGCCGCGATCCCCTCGACGTACTCGGAGAGCGCAGGGGCACTCGTGCCGCGGGCCGCCGCGCCGAGCTCGACCGCCCGCTTGTCCTCGAGGCCCAGAAGCTCGTAGGCGTACCGATGCTGCTCGTGGTAGTCGATCAGCCCCGGGTACGGCGGCGAAGTGAGGACCGCGTCGAAGCGACCGCCGTATGCAACCTCCCGAGCGTCCCCGTGGAGCACCTCCGCCTCGCGACCACGCGCACGCAGGCGCGAGAACTCCTTGATCCGGGCAAGCGTGTCGATCGTGTACCGGCGCAGAAAGTGCTCCGCCCGCTCGACCGGCCGGCAGATCCGCTTGTGCTTGTGGCACCAGTACGGCTCCGCCTGCGGCGCGCGGGGGAAGTCCAGGTCGAAATGCGTGGTGCGGCGCGCCGACCGGGCGGCGCGAGCCAGCACGACGCGAAGGACGTCACGGTGCTCGTACTCGTCGATCAGCTCGCGGAACGCGAGGAGCTCGCCGGCCGCCCGCGGCGCATACCAGTCGGCGGCGTAACCGGACGCAGCGGGGCCGTCTCCGTCAAACGCCTCCACGCGCCGAACCACGTCCCGCAGCTCAGACTCGAGCGCAAAGAGGTCGTAGCGCCGCGTCTTGACCTCCATGAGCAGGCAGTTGAACGCCGCAATGTCGACACCGACCGCGTCACGGCCACTCTCGAGCGACTGCACGAGCGTCGTCCCCGACCCGGCGAACGGATCGAGCACCCGACCGCGCGCCGGGACGTACCGACCGAGCAGCGCCTCGACGAGCTGCGGGATGAACTTGCCGAGATACGGGTGGAGCCGGTGGACGTGCTTCGTCCGCTCGCGCTCGGGGAGGTCGCGCTCCGACCAGGAGAGCTCGAGGTCGATCTCGGCGTAGAGCGCGTCCTGCGTCGGGGCCACGAGGAACCTCCTTCGCCGGACGGCGGATGAGTCCTAGAACGCGTTCGCGATGCGCTGGACGCCGCGTGGCGTCACCGCGACGACGTCGAAGCACACCTCCCACTCCGCCGACTCGGGATGCGCTGCAAGCCACGCCTCGGCCGCGCGTCGCAGGCGCTCCTGCTTCGCCGGCCCCACCATCTCGCCCGGCTCGCCGAACCGCGAGCCCAGCTTCGCCTTCACCTCGCAGAACACCACTCGCCGACCACGCCGCAGGACGAGGTCGACCTCGACCCGGCCAGGCCGTGAGTTCGCCTCCAGCACCCGGTAGCCGCGAAGCAGATAGAAGAGGCGCGCCCGCCGCTCGGCCCGCGCGCCCGTCCGGTTCATTCCTCCTCGAGCCTCGCGGCCAACTCCTCGGGCGACAGGTAACAAAGCGCCTGGAACGACCGCCGGTGGATCGATGACGGGCCCCGCTCCCGCACGACCGCCGAGTGCCGCGGCGTGATGTACCCGACGTGCGACGAGAACCCGTAGGCGGGGAAGAGCGCGTCCATCCGCCGCATCGCTCGATCCCGAACCACCTTGGCGATGATCGATGCCGCGGCGATCGCCGCAGACCGTGCGTCGCCGTCAACGACTGCGGTATGCGCCGGCGCCGTAGGCCCCAACCGGAACCCGTCGACCAGGCAGGCCTCCGCGGGCGGCGCCAGCTCCCGCAGGCAGGAGCGCATCCCCTCGAGGTTCGAGCGATGCAGCCCGTTCCGGTCGATCTCGGACGACGAGAAGACCCGTACGGTGAACGACTTCGCGCACGCCACGACTCCGTGGAAGAGCTCCTCGCGCTCGTCCGGCGTCAGCTGCTTCGAGTCGTTCAGCCCCGCGAGCGGCCGGCAGCGGTGATCGCGCAAGAGCTCGTAGTCGAAGAGGACGCCGGCGACGACGAGCGGCCCGGCCAGGGACCCACGGCCTGCTTCGTCCACGCCCGCGACGAACCGCCGCCCGAAACGACGGTCGAACTCGAGGAGGCGCCTACCCCTCTTTGGTGGTTTCCGGCTCGGGCTGCTCTGCGGGCTCTTCGGCGAGCTGCTCGACTTCGGGCTCCGAGACCTCTTCCGGCTCGGAATCTTCGACGGGAGGCTGCTCGGCGGGAACGGCTGCGGCACCGGCCGAGGATAGCCGCACCCCATCACGGCGCTCGCGGACGCGCGCCTTCTTGCCCACTTTCCCGCGCAAGTAGTAGAGCTTCGCGCGGTTCACGTCGCCGATCGCCATGACCTCGATCCGCTCGATCTTCGGCGAGTGGAGCGGGAACGTCCGCTCGACGCCGACGCCGAAGGACTGCTTCCGCACGGTGAACGTCTCACGGGAGCCGGAGCCCTGCCGCTTGAGGACGATGCCCTCGAAGACCTGGATGCGGCGGCGCTGTCCCTCGATCACCTGGAAGTGGACGCGCACGGTGTCGCCGGCCTTGAACTCCGGCCGGTCGGCGCGCAGCTGTTTGCGCTCGAGTGTCTCGATGGCTCTCGACATGGCAAAGGGTCGGGCGGCCGCCCGACCGCGGGATGCTAGCGCAAGCCGATTCGTCTCGGCGGGAAATAGATCGCGAAAACCTTGCCGATCAGGTTGTCCCGCGCGAGGGTGCCCCACACGCGCGAATCGCACGACTGCGCCCGGTTGTCCCCCATCACGAAGTACTGGCCCGGTGGAATCTTCTCCGGCGGCCTGGTGTCGACGTCGCGCCGATCCTCCTTCACATAGGGCTCGTTGAGGCGCTTGCCGTTGATGTAGACGAAGCCGTTCCGCATCTCCCAGGTTTCCCCGGGGAGGCCGACGATCCGCTTGACGAACGTCCCGCCCGCGCCGCAGTCCTTCCGGGCTCGCTCCGGCGTCGTGAAGACGACGATGTCGCCCCGCTCCGGATCGGTGAAGTGGTAGATGAAGCGGTTCGCGAGCACCCGGTCGGAGAAGCGGGAAGTGCAGCCGAGACCGGCGCCGGCGCAGTGGAGCGTGGGCTCCATGGACGACGACGGGATCCGGTAGGGGTTCACGACCCACTGCTTGATCGCCAGCACGATCGCGACGGCGCCGACGATCGTGACCACCCAGTCGATCGCGACCCTCCAGGGCCGCGGCAGCCGGTGGGTCAGCTTGTCGACCGGGTTTCTCACGCTCGGTCCGCAGTGCGTGTGCGGCTCTGCTCACGGCGCCAGTCCGCGATCCTCCCGTGGTCTCCCGAGAGCAGCACGTCGGGCACCGTCCAGCCCCGGAACTCCGCGGGCCGCGTGTAGTGCGGGTACTCGAGGCCTCCCTCGAGCCCCGCGGAGAAGCTCTCTTCAGACCCGGAGCCCTCGCTCAGCGCGCCGGGAAGCCGCCGGGCCACGGCGTCGGCAACGACCATCGCCGGCAGCTCGCCGCCGGAGAGGACGTAGGGCCCGATCGAGAGCGCGTCGCTCGCGAGGTGCTGCAGGATGCGCTCGTCGAAGCCCTCGAACCGGGCCGAGAGCAGGGTCAGGTGCTCTTCGCCCGCGAGCTCGTCGACGACCCCCTGGTCGAGCTGCCTTCCCTGCGGGGTCAGCGCGACCACCCGGTGCTCGGGCAGGTCGCCGTAGACGCCCTCGAGCGCCGCGGCGACGACGTCCACCCGCAGGACCATGCCCGGTCCGCCGCCGTACGGCTCGTCGTCGACATCGCCCCCGGGCGCCCAGTCCCGGTAGTTGAAGAGGCGCAAGTCGAGCTCCCCTCCGAGGACGGAGGCGACTGGGCGTTGTTCGGAGACAGCAGCGAAGACATGAGGTACGAGCGTGAAGACGTCGAGGCGCAGGGCTTGAGCAGGTTAGTTATCAGTCGGCGCAAAACCGGGCGCCACCAGGATTCGGCGCCCGTCGAGGTCGACCTGTCGGACACAGGCCTCGACGAGCGGGAGCAGGATAGCCGTGTCGAGCTCCAACGCGTCGTTGGCAGGGCCTGGGACGACGTCGGTGACCACGCCGAGTTTCCGGCCCCCCTCCTCCTCCACCTCCAGGCCGACGAGCTCGAAGACGTAGTACTCGCCGGGTGCCGCCGTCGGCAGGTCGGCCCGGGGGACCTCGAGCCGTGTCCCGCGCGGGACCGGCCGGTCGAGCCGGATCACGACGCGGCCGCCCGCGTGCTTGCGCTCCTCGACGCGGACGTCCTCACCCCCCGCGCGGAGGACTGCGCCCGGCTCGAAGCGCTTCGGGTCCTCGCTCGCCTGCTCGACCACGAACGACCCGTCCAGACCGTGCGGCTTGCCGACACGGCCGACCTGAACGAATTCCTCGTCGCTAATCGGCGATCTCGAGGACCAGGCGCCGCCGCTGGCGCGCGCCGCCCGCCCGGACGACCGCCCGCAGCGCCCGCGCGATCCGTCCCTGGCGGCCGATCACCTTGCCGACGTCGTCCTTCGCGACATGGAGGCGGAGGACGAGCGCGTCCTCGCTCTCCACCTCCTCGACCCGGACGGCGTCGGGGTCGTCAACGAGCTGCCGCGCGAGATACGCCAGCAGCTCAGCCAATGTTCTTGGCCTTGAGCAGGCGCGAGACCGTGTTCGACGGCTGGGCGCCCTTGCCGAGCCACTCGCGGACCTTCTCCTCGTCGAACTCGATCGTCGACGGGTCGGTCTGCGGGTTGTAGCGCCCGACGATCTCGATGAACCTGCCGTCCCGCGGAGAGCGCTGGTCGGCCACCACCACGCGGTAGATCGGGTTCTTCTTCGAACCGACCCGCGTCAATCTCATGCGAACTGCCATTTCACCTCCGTTGTGCCTTCATCAGCTCCGGTGGGAGCCCCGGCATCTTGCCCTTCCCCATCTGCTTCATCATCTTCTGCATCTGCTTCCGCGCCGAGAGCAGCTTGTTCACCTGCTGGATGTCGGTGCCGCTCCCCGCCGCGATCCGCTTGCGCCGCGACCCGTCGATCAGGTGCGGCATCCGGCGCTCCTGCGGCGTCATCGAGAGGACGATCGCCTCCACGCGGGAGAGCTCTGCCTCGTCGACGTCGAGCCCCTTGAGCTGCTTCCCGAGGCCCGGGACCATGCCGAGGACGCCCTTGAGCGGGCCCATCTTCCGCATCATCCGAAAGCTCGTGAGGAAGTCGTCGAAGCTGAACTCGCCGGCGCGCATGCGCGCCTCCATCGCCGCGTGATCCTCCTCGGAGGCGGCCTCCTCGGCCTTCTCGATCAGGGTCATGACGTCGCCCATCCCGAGGATCCGCGAGGCCATGCGGTCGGGATAGAAGTACTCGAGCTGGTCGAGCTTCTCGCCGACCGACGCGAGCTTCACCGGCTTGCCGGTGACGGCCTTGACGGAGAGGGCGGCACCGCCGCGTGCGTCGCCGTCGAGCTTCGTGAGCACGACGCCGTCGAACGAGACTTCCTCCTGGAACGCCTCCGCGACCGACACGGCCTCCTGGCCCGTCATGGCGTCGAGCACGAGCAGGACGTTCGTCGGCTTGACGGCATCTTTGATCCTGCCGAGCTCCGCCATCAGGTCCTCGTCGATCTGGAGACGACCGGCGGTGTCGACGATCACGACGTCCCGACCCTGCGCGCTCGCCTGCTGGATCCCCACCTTTGCGGCCTCGACCGGCTCCGTCCCCGTGAAGACGGGAATCTGGATCTGGCGGCCGAGCTGCTGTAGCTGCTCGACGGCGGCCGGACGCTGGAGGTCGGCGGCGACGAGCGCCGGGGCGCGGTCCTCCTTGCGGAGCAGCAGCGCCAGCTTGGCCGCGGCGGTCGTCTTGCCCGAGCCCTGAAGGCCGGCGAGCAGGATCACGGTCGGCCCCTTGCTCGCGAACACGAGCTTGGAATCCCCGGTGCCCATCAGCGCCGTCAGCTCCTCGTGGACGATCTTCACGACCTGCTGGCCGGGAGTGAGGCTGCGGGCGACGTCCTGCCCGAGCGCGCGCTCCTTGACGCGCGCCACGAAGTCCTTGACGACACGGAAGTTGACGTCGGCCTCGAGCAGCGCCAGACGGATCTCGCGCATCGAGCGCGAAATCACCTCTTCGTCGAGCTTTCCGCGGCTCCGAAGCGGGCCGAGGGCGGCGTTGAGCTTGTCTCCGAGGGTGTCGAACATCGGCGGAACAGTCTAGAGACAGCCGGATTAGCCCCATAGAGTCTGTCCATGGCTGCCCGGAAGACGGTCACCGTGGTCTTCTCCGACATCGCGAACTTCACGCCGCTCGGCGAGGCGCTCGACCCCGAGGTGATGCGGAAGGTGATGGAGCAGTACTACGCCGTCGTCCGCCGCGAGCTCGAGCGGCACGGCGGCACCGTGGAGAAGTTCATCGGCGACGCGGCCATGGCCGTGTTCGGCATCCCGACCGTCCACGACGATGACGCGCTGCGCGCTGTACGCGCCGCCGTGGACCTGCGCACCGCGCTCGGCGGCCTGAACCAGGACCTGGAGGAAACGCACGGCGTACGGCTCGCGATTCGGACCGGGGTCAATACCGGCGAGGTCGTCGCCGGGGATCCGACCGACCGGCAGTCGTTCGCCACCGGCGCTGCCGTAGCGACCGCGCAGCGGCTCGAGGCCGCAGCCCGCTCCGGCGAGATCCTGCTCGGTGACTCGACCTACAGGCTCGTCTCGAACGCGGTGCTCGTGGAGCCGATGGACCCGCTGGAGCTCAAGGGCAAGGCCGAGCCCGTCCGCGCCTGGCGCCTGCTCGGCGTCGTCGAGGGCGCGCCGCCTTTCCCACGGAGGCTCGACACACCGATGGTCGGGCGCGAAGACGAGCTGGCGGCGCTCGAGACCGAGCTGGACGCGGCCGACCGCGAACGTCGGTGCCGCCTGGCGACCATCGTCGGCCCGGCGGGCATCGGGAAGTCCCGGCTCGGCAATGAGGTCTTCTCGGCCACCCGCGGCCGTGCGACGACGCTCGTGGGGCGCTGTCTCGAATACGGCGAGGGGATCACGTACTGGCCGCTGCGCGGGATCGTCCTGTCCGCGACAGGGAGCCTGACCCAGGAGGGGATCGCGCAGTTCCTCGAGGGCGCGGAGGACGCGGACCGGATCGCAAACAGGCTCGCGGGCGCCGTCGGCTCCGAGGAGGCGCCGCCCGGCGGCGAGGAGACGTTCTGGGCCGTCCGCCGGTTTCTCGAGCACATGGCGCGAGAGCGCCCGATCATCCTCGGGATCGACGAGCTCCAGTGGGCCGAGCCGACGTTCCTCGACCTCCTCGAGTACCTCGTCGGTTGGACGACCGACGCACCGGTTCTCGTCCTCGGCCTCGCGCGGCCCGAGCTGCTGGAGCACCGGCCGACCTGGAACACGACCAGCTCGCTCGTCGTTGCGCTCGAGCCGCTCTCCGGGGACGATTCGGAGCGCCTCGTCGAGGCACTCGGGGCGGAGGTCGACGAGAGCGAGCGGGAGCGGATCCTCGCCGGCGCGGAGGGCAATCCGCTGTTCGTCGAGCAGATGCTCGCGCTTGCGGTCGAGGGGTCTCCGGAAGAGGCGATCCCACCCACGATCCACGCGCTGCTCGCGGCGCGCCTCGACCGGCTGGCGGAGGAGGAGCGCGCCGTTCTGGAGCAGGCAGCCGTGATCGGGCGCGAGTTCACCGCCGGTGCCGTCAACTCCCTCTCCGGAGATCAGGCCGTGGGCTCGATGCTCCTCTCGCTGGTCCGCCGGGACCTCATCGAGCCGGACCGCTCGCTGATTCCCGGCGACGACGGCTTCCGCTTCCGCCACATCCTGATCCGCGACGCGGCCTACCTCGGCGTCGCGAAGGCCAGCCGAGCCGAGCTCCACGAGCGGTACGCGGACTGGCTCGCACGGTCGGCGGGAGAGCTGGACGAGATCATCGGCTACCACCTGGAGCAGGCGTTTCGTTACCGGCAGGAGCTCGGCGCGGCCGACGACTCGCTCGCGGCTCAGGCCGGCGAGCGGCTTGCACGCGCCGGGCGCCGGGCAATCGGGCGCGGCGACCTCCCGGCCGCCGTCACCCTCCTCACCCGGGCGGCAGCGCTCCTGCCCGATTCGCAACGAGCAGCGACGGGAGATCCTTCCGATCCTCGGTGGCGCGCTCATGCGCACGGGCGACTTCACGCGGGCCGAGCGCGTTCCTCGACGAGGCGCTCGAGTCGGCCCGAGCGGCGGGCGACCGGCGCCTGGAGCTCCGCACGCTGATCGAGCGCGAGTTCTTCCGCGCCTTCACCACACCCGAGGGCTCCGTCGAGGAGATCGTCGCGCGTCGCCGACGCAGATCATCCCGCTCCTCGAGGAGCTCGACGACGACCTCGGCCTCGCGAAGGCGTGGTGGCTGAAGAGCGAGGTGCATGTGCAACGCCTGCCGTTGGGGCCCGCGGGCGGAGAACCTCGAACGCGCGCTCGAGCACGCCCGCAAGCGCGGGCGATGCGGGTGAGTTCGCCACGCTCGCAGCCCAACTCGTCCAGGCCCTCTACTACGGTCCGACGCCGGTCTGACGAGGCGATCGCGCGCGGTGCGAAGAGCTGCTCGCCGAGAGACCTGACGACAGGTCGCTGAGCGCATCGATCACCGGCGCGATCGCGGGTCTCAGCGCCATGCGCGGCGATCTGGAGCAGGCCCGTTTACTTCAAGCGAAGGCCCGCGCGCTCGACGAGCAGTTCGGTCAGCGTTTCCGCATCGCGGCTCGGGCGTTCGTCTCCGCGGACATCGAGGCGCTCGCAGGTCGACCGCAGGAGGCGATTGCGATCTTGCGCTGGGCATTCGGCGAGCTGCAGGAGATGGGCATCACCAGCGTGGGGTCCACCATGGCCGCATATCTTCGCGGACGCCCTTGCATCAGAGGGCGACGACGCCGAAGCCCTGTACTACGCGCAGGTGAGCCGCGACCATGTCGCTGAAGAGGACGTCGCGACGCAGGTGATGTGGCGTCTGGCGCGAGCCAAGGCCGCCCATGAGCCAGACCTCGCCCGCCAGGCTGTGCAGCTGGCCGAGCAGACCGATTCACCTGATCTCAAGGCGCGAGCTCTCCTCGGCCTGTGGCAGGTCACAGGAGACAGCGAGGCCCGCGCCCGCGCGGTCGCTGAGTACGAGCGCAAGGGCAATGTCGCGGCGGTCGCGCGCCTCGCCGCCCGCGCGCTTCCGTCGTAGGATCGAACGAGCGACGCAGTCAGAGAGGAGGATGGGATGCCCCGAGTCGAGGGAGTTTCACGCATCTCGGACAGATCCGGAGGCGGGCTTTCGAGCCGCGCAGCCAGAGGCGGCGGTTGACAACTACAAGGCCGAACACGGAGCGCCGGAGCCCGACAAGCCGGTGCGCCTGAGGGTCGTCGGAGATGTACGTGCAGGTCCACAACCCGATTCACGACTACATCGTGGTCTTGGATACCGACGTCTAAGCGCTTCGGCGCAAACGGCTACCACAAAGGAGGCGGAGATGGACGACTACGAAGGCGGCACTGAGCAAGGACCGTGGAGGATCCCCCGACCGATCCCGAGCTGTTCGAGAATGGCTTCCGGCGTGAGTTCAAGGAGGCAGTGAACGAAGCGCTCAGCCGACACAGGGTCCCGGTGTGTGAGACGAGGGTAATCAAGTCGATCGAGGTCCATGGGCTCGAGAGAACCCTCTTCACGATTACAAGGTCAATTTCTGAAGTTCAAGATCCGGATCAGCGCGGCGCCCGATGGCGATGGGTTCGTGCGGCTGCACGTGATTGAGATGTACGCGAGGTGGGAGAACCCACTTCACGACTACAAGGTCGTGCTCGGAATCGATCGATAAGGAGAGAGCATATGGCAGAGATCGCAAAGGTCATCACCGTCATCGGCCAGTCGCCGGAGAGCTTCGCCAAGGCGGCCGACGTCGCCGTTCAGGAGGCGTCGAAGACGCTACGCGGGATCTCCGGCGCCGACGTCATCTCGATGAGCGCGCTCGTCGAGAACGACAAGATCAGCATGTACCGCACGACCGTCAACATCGCGTTCGCGGTGGAGCGCTAGAGCACGAGGTCATGGGGACAGGATGAATCCTGTCCCCATCACGTCAACAAGGCGTTCGCGTAGTCGCGGGCGTCGAACGGCCTGAGGTCGTCGAGCCCTTCGCCGACGCCCACGAGCTTGACCGGGAGACCGAGCTCGTGGGCGATCGCGAGCGCGACACCGCCCTTCGCCGAGCCATCCAGCTTGGTCAGGGCGACACCGGTCACATCCACGGCCTCGCCGAAGAGTCGCGCCTGCTGGAGGCCGTTCTGGCCTGTGGTCGCATCGACGACGAGCAGGGTCTCGTGCGGCGCGCCCGGCAGACGCCGCTCGATCACCCTGCGGACCTTCGCGAGCTCCTCCATCAGGTTCGTCTGGGTGTGCAGCCGCCCGGCGGTGTCGACGATCACGACGCCGCGGCCGCGAGCAGTCGCAGCCTCGATCGCGTCGTAGGCGACCGCCGCGGGGTCTCCCCCGCGCTCGGAGCCGACGAAGTCCGCGCCTGCGCGGCCCGCCCAGATCTCGAGCTGCTCCTCGGCCGCGGCGCGGAAGGTGTCTGCGGCGGCCAGGAGGACAGAGTGATCGTGCTCGCGGAGCTTCTGCGCCAGCTTGCCGATCGTCGTCGTCTTCCCGGTGCCGTTGACGCCGACGACGAGGATCACCGTCGGCTCGGCGCTCAGGTCCAGGCGCGGCGGGCCGCCCAGGAGCTCCGTGGCCTCGTCGCTGAGCGCGGCACCCAGCTCCCCGGCGACCTCGCGCGCCTCGAGCCGCTGGACCAGCTCGGCCGTGGTCGGGACTCCGACGTCGGCCGCGATCAGCGCCTCCTCGAGCCGCTCCCATGCCTCGTCGTCGCCCGGGTCGAACGCCGCCGCCGCGATCTGCTCGGTCAGCGCCCGGCGGCTCTTCCCCAGCGAGTCGCGCAGGCGCGAGAGGAAGCCGGACTGCTCGTCCAGCAGTCTCGTCGCTCGTCTCGGTGTCGCCGAGAAACTCGCCCCAGCTCCTGGTCATCGCGGCAGGCTAGCCTCAGGCGCGTGTTCTCGACGCCGCAGGTCAACATCTACTCGCTGGACGTCCTTCAGGCGGTCGAGTTCTACCGGCGCGCCGGCTTCCGCGAGACGTTCCGAACTCCGCGTGAGGGGACTCCGATCCACGTGGAGCTCGAGGTGGACGGGTTCAAGCTCGGGATCGCCTCCGCCGCCTCCGCAGCCGCCGACCACGGCCTGGAGCTCGACCTCGATCAGCCGGGCCGCGGCATGGAGATCGCGCTCTGGACCGACGACGTCGATGCAGCCTTTGCCGACCTCGTTGATGCCGGAGCCCGAGCCCTGTCGGCGCCGCACGACTGGCTCGACGGCACTCTCCGTGTCGCCTGGGTGGCCGATCCGGACGACAACCCCGTCGAGCTGGTGGAGCGCCTGTCCTGACGCCCGGGCTACGCGGCGGCTGAGGCGCCGGCCTCGCGCGGCAGGCGTCGGGAGACGACCTGCGAGACGCCGTCGCCGCCCATCGTCACGCCGTAGAGCACGTCCGCCGCCTCCATCGTCTTCTTCTGGTGGGTGATGACGATGAACTGCGCGCGGCCGGAGAAGCGCCGCAGCAGCTCGACGAAGCGGCCGATGTTCGCGTCGTCGAGCGCCGCTTCGACCTCGTCGAGGAGGTAGAACGGGCACGGCCGGGCGAGGAAGAGCGCGAAGAGGAACGAGATCGCGCCGAGTGCCTTCTCGCCGCCCGAAAGGAGCGAAAGCCGCGTCACACGCTTGCCGGCGGGGCGAAGCTCGACCTCGATTCCCGGCGCCGCCTCCTCCTCGTCGCCCTGGCTCTCGCCGGTCAGCCTGAGCCGACCGTGGCCTCCCGGGAAGAGCGTCGACGCGACCTCCTCGAAGTGCTCGCTGACGGCATCGAAGGTCTCGGCGAAACGGCGCTCGACGGTGCGGTCGAGGTCGTCCCTCAGCCCGGCGAGCTCGTCGAGGCTGCGCTCGAGATCCTCTCGCTGCGCGGTCAGCTCCGCCAGCGATTCCTTCTCGCGCTCGTACTCCTCGGCGGCGAGCGGATTGACGCGCCCGAGCTCCTCGCGTCGACGGCCTAGGCGCTCGAGCCTCTCGGCGATCGCTTCGCGGTCGTCGCCCTCTGCCGGCTCCGCGCCCGCAGCCTCGAGTCGCCGCTGAGCCTCCTCCTGCTCGGCCTGGAGCCGGGCGAGCTCGACGTCGATCGCGCCGGCAGCCGTTGCGGCCTCGCCTGCCTCGCGGCGAATCTCGGCTTCCGCGCCCCCCAGCCGACGCAGTTCGTCCGCGAGCTCGGCCGTCCGGGTGGTCCCCGCGTCGGCGCGCGCGCGAAGCGTCGGCTCCCACCGGTCGCTTGCGGATCCGGCTGCCGCGAGCGCGCGCTCCAGGCGCTCCGCGGCCGCGATGTGCGGGCGGTAGCGACCGTCGTCGAGCGCCGTCCGCTCGGCGGGCTCGTCCACGACAGCGTCTGCCTGCCGCTCGAGCTCCTCGATCTCTGCGGCGACCGCGCGGCGGCGAGCCTCGAGCTCCAGCAGCACCGCTTCCGCGGCCTCGCCGAGGAACCACACCTCCCGCGTCGCCGGGTCGTAGCCGATCCCGTCGCGGGTGACGGCAAGGGTCGACTGCCGCAGGAGCTCGTCGCGCTCGACGACGACGAATTCGTGGACGGTTTCGTCGACGACCACGTTGAGGCTCCCGAGGCCGCCGGCCCGGGCTTCGTCGACGAGCCGAAGGGCCGTCTGCTCGTCAGGCGCCACCACGGCGGCGCCGCGGCCCCGCAGTGCTGCGACGACTGCACGCTCGTCTCCAGGAGCGACCTCCAGCTTGGAGAGGAGGAGCTCGTGGCCTGCTTCGGCGAGCGCGCGGGCTGCCGGCGGAACGCCTTCGCGCTCGGCGAGCGTCCGCTCGAGCGCGGCCAGACGCTCGCGCGCGAGCCCCGCCTCCTCCCGCAGCTTCAGGCGGCGCAGCTCAGCCGACGACGGGCCCGTCGGAAGCCGCGGCCTCGTCGCGGCGTGACGCAGCGACTCGACGAGCGCAGACGCGCTCTCGCGCCGCAGCTCCAACCGCTCGCCCGCGCTCTTGAGCCGGTAGAGCGCGGCCGTCGCCGCCTCGCGCTTGCCGGCGGCGTCCGCCAGTTCCTCCTCCGCGCGGTGCCGCTCGGCGAGCAGCGCCTCGAGCTTGGACTCCGTTCGCCGCTTCGCATGGTCGGCCGCCGCCCGCCGCTCCGACGCCTCGCCGATCCGCTCGTCGATGCCGGCCAGGTCGAGAGTTGCGAGTGCCGCCTCGAGCGAGGCGATCTCTCCTCCGAGCTTCTCCGCCCGCTGCGCTGCGCTCGCCTGGAGCGCGAGCGGTCGCAGCCTTTTCTTCACCTCTGCCTCGATGTCCCGCGCCCGCGCGACGTCCTGCCCGACCCGCGCGAGCTTCAGCTCCGCGCGGTGGCGGCGCCGCTTGAACTTCCCGAGACCTGCCGCCTCCTCCACGAGCGCTCGCCGCTCCTCGGGCTTCGACGCGAGGATCTGCTCGACCTTGCCCTGCGAGATGACCGAGCCCGCTGCGCCGCCGAGGCCGACGTCCGCCAGCAGCTCCACGAGGTCGGTGCGCCGAACGGCGGTCCCGTTGATCAGGTACTGCCCCTCGCCGCCCCGGTGCAGGCGACGCATGACGGAGACTTCCGCGGGCAGGGCGGCCAGCGTGTCGTCCGCGTTGTCGAGCACGAGCTCCACCTGGCAGTAGGGCGCCGGCTGGCCGGCTCCCGAACCCGAGAACAGCACGTCGTCGGGCTTTTCGGCGCGGAGCTCATTGGGGCTGAGGCTCCCCGACGCCCAGAGCAGCGCGTCTGCGACATTGGACTTCCCGGACCCGTTCGGCCCGACGACCACGGCGACGCCGGGCTCGAGGCGAACCTCGACCGGCTCCGGGAAGGACTTGAAGCCGCGGATGCGGATGGCGCGAAGATGCACGCCGACGGAACGCTAGTGACGCGGGCGGATAGCGCTACTGGGCGGCGCGGACCTTCTCGAGTGCCTGTTTGGCCGCTTCCTGCTCCGCGGCCTTCTTCGAGGAGCCGACGCCGACGCCGGCCTGGTCGCCGTCGATCACCGCGGCCGACGTGAACTTGCGGTCGTGCGGCGGGCCTTCGACCTCGAGCACGGAGTAGCTCACCTGCTGGCCCAGCGCGGCCAGCTGTTCCTGGAGCTCGGTCTTGTAGTCGACGTGCGTCGTCGCGGCGTAGTCGATGCGGCCGGCGAACGCCTCGACGATCGCTTCCTCGATCGGCTCGAAGCCATGCTCGAGGAACAGTGCAGCGAGCGCAGCCTCCAGCAGCGCGGCGAGGACGTTGCGGTTGCGGGAGAGCCGATCGAGCTCCTCCTCCGGGACGATCCCCTCACCCCGGTCGATGAGGCGGCTGCCGAGCTCGAGCTCGCGGGAGACCACGGCGCAGCTCGCACGCGACACCACGTGGGAGCGGATCTTCGCCAACCGGCCCTCTTGCAGATCGGGAAAGCGCTCGAAGAGCGCGCGTGCGACCGCGAGCTCCAGGACGCTGTCCCCGAGAAACTCCAGCCGCTCGTACGAGGACGCCCTGTCGGGAGCCCACGAAGGGTGCGTGAACGCGTTGTCCGCCCGCTCGGCGGGCAGCTCGTCGATCAGCCGCGCAAGACGGCCGGGCTCGGCGTGCTGAGCCTGGCTATTGGTGCGACGTGACGTATTCGACAGCCTGACCGACCGTCTGGATCTTCTGGGCGTCCTCATCCGGGATCTTGATCCCGAACTGATCCTCGAGCTCCATGATCATCTCGACGAGGTCGAGCGAGTCGGCGCCAAGATCCTCCTGGAAGTTCGCCTCTTCCGTGATGTCCGCTTCCTCCACGGACAAGCGCTCTGCCAGGACTTCCCTGACGCGCTCGTAGACTTCGTCGCGGGACGCTGCCATGTGACCTCGCTTACGTTCGGTGGACTGAGAGCGCGCCGATTCTACGGGACCGGCGTACGCAGTGGTTCGACTTCGCGTCCGCGGTAGGTCTTGCAGGTCGGGCACATCTGATGCGGCCGCTTGGGCCGATGGCAGACCGGGCACTCGTTGACCCGCGGGGCTTCGAGCTTGTGGGTCGCGCGGCGCTTGTCGCGGCGCGCTTTGGACGTTTTTCTCTTGGGGACTGCCATCGCAGCGGGCCACTATAGCTATCGTTCGGCTCGAGCCTCTGGCTCGCTCTATGCGCGTCCGCTGATCGACACATCCTCGTTTCCGCCCCACCAGGGGCGTTCCGTCGATCAGGAGGACCCATGCAGGACCACCGCGGCACGCTTGCCGCGTCGAACATCACGAAGAGCTACGGCGCCGAGACGATTCTCGACGGCGCGTCGCTGCTCGTCCTCCCGAGAGCTCGGATCGGCGTGGTCGGGCCCAACGGCAGCGGAAAGACGACGCTCCTGCGCCTGCTCGCCGGGCTGGACGAGCCCGACGAGGGTGTGCTCGAGCGCCGTCCGCCGACGCTGACGGTCGGGCATCTCGCCCAGGAGGTCGACGCACGGCCCGACGAGACGCTCCTTACATACCTCGAACGGCGCACGGGCGTGGATGCCGCCGCGATCGAGCTGGACGCGCTGGCGGCGCGCCTCGCCGACGAGCCCCAGGCCGCGCAGGAGCACGCCGACGCCCTCGAGCGCTTCCTCTCGCTCGGCGGCGACGACTTCCGCGCACGCGCCGGCGAGGCTGCGGGCCGGGTCGGGCTCGACCGGCTCGACCGGCCGCTCGGGAGACTCTCGGGAGGCGAGGCCGCGCGCGCCAAGCTGGCCGCGATCCTGCTCTCGCGCTTCGACGTGCTGCTCCTCGACGAGCCGACGAACGACCTCGATTTCGACGGCCTCGAGCTGTTGGAGCGCTTCGTGACCTCGACGCCGAGCGCGCTCGTCCTCGTCTCTCACGACCGGGCGTTTCTCGAGCAGACGGTCGAGCGGGTCGTGGAGTTCGAGGCCGAGACGAGGCGGATCCGCGAGTTCGCCGGGGGCTGGTCCGAGTACGAGCGGCTCCGCGAGGCCGGCCGGCTCGGCGACGAGGGAGCATACGAACGCTACGTCGGTGAGCGTGAGCGGTTCGAGGCGCTGCTGGGAAGGCGCCAGGGCGAGGCGCGAACCGCCGGGAAGATGGCGGACCGGCGCGGAACCCACGCGCTGATGTCCAAGGTGCGTTCCGCCAAGAAGCGCCTCGAACGGCTCGAGCAGGTGGAGAAACCGTGGACGCCCTGGCGTCTCGAGCTCGCACTTGGGTCGCGGCGAGCCGGCGAGGTCGTCGCCCGCCTGGTGGAGGCGGTCGTCGAGCGGGACGGCTTCCGGCTCGGGCCGATCGACCTCGAGCTTCGACACGGCGACCGCCTCGCGATCGTCGGCCCGAACGCGAGCGGGAAATCGACACTGATCGCCGCGCTCGTCGGTGCTCTGCCACTTGCGAGCGGCCGGCGCTTCGTCGGGCCCGGCATCCGCTTCGGCGAGCTCGAGCAGGATCGCGCGTGGCTCGACTCCGAGCGACCATTGGTCGACCTCTTCGTCGAACGCGTGGAGCTCGCGACCGGCGAGGCGCGAACGCTGCTCGCGAAGTTCGCGCTCCGCGGCGCCCAGGTGACGAGACCCGCCTCCTCGCTCTCCCCCGGAGAGCGAACCCGCGCCATCCTCGCGCTGCTCTCCGCGCAGGGCGCGAACGCGCTGATCCTGGACGAGCCGACGAACCACCTCGACCTCGAGGCGATCGAACAGCTCGAGCTAGCGCTCGAGGACTACGAGGGCACGCTCGTCCTGGTCACGCACGACCGACGCTTCCTGGAGCGGGTGGCGCCGACGACGGAGCTTCGGCTCTAGAGCTTCTCTCTCAGGCCTTCGAGCGCGGCCCAGCGGGGGTCGCTGCGCTCCTCGACGTGCTCGTGCGGGCTCTCGTTGAGGTCCTCCCCGCAGACCGGGCAGAGGCCGGCGCAGTCCTCACGGCACAGGATCTGGTCCGGGAGCTCGAGCGCGACGGCGTCGCGCGCCCAGGCGGACAGGTCGAGCCGGTTCTCGGTCAGGTACTGCGTGCGCAGCTCCTCGGCGTCGCCGGGGTTCGTCGCCTGGTACTCGCGGGCGTAGACGGGCAGGTCGACCACGGCGTCTTTCAGGCAGCGGACGCACGGCCCGTGGAGCCTGGTGCGGAAGCGCAACTCGAAGGTCGTCCCGCTCGAACCGCGGTTGATCACGAGCTCCGCGGGCACCTTCTCGGGCACGGGCAGGTAGCGCTGGCCGCCGAGGTCGAACGGCGCGAGCTCGATCTCCTGCTCGTCGCGATACTCCTCGCCGGGGCGGAGCCTTGCTTGTCTGAGGTCGAATGTCGTCACCCCGAGCCAGGGTAGCGCGGGCGCTTCTTCGGGCGTTCATCGTCCGGAGGAGCGCTCGGCCCATTGCCTGCCGGCCATGCCCTCGAAGAAGCTCAGCGCCTCTTCCTCGCTCGGAACCGTGCGAATGTTCTCGGCGGCGATCTCGGCTGCCTTCGGCCATCCACCTGCCTCGACCCGGGCCGCGGCCGCCTCGGTGTCGTAGGAGGTTCGCCGGTGCTCGACATCCGGTCCGAGAAGCACCCAATGGGCCCCCGGCGCTCCGTACGGAAGCCCGACGCTGCCTGCATTCACAACGCGCTTGCCGTCGACGGTGCGGTCGAACTGCATGTGCGTGTGGCCGCAGACGACGACGTCGGCGTCCACGCCCCGGAGCATGTCCCGCAGCCATTCGTCGGGCGTCGTCTTGAGGATCATCTCCTCGTCGCTTCTCGGCGAGCCGTGGCAGAAAAGGACTTGGCCGAGGCCGTCGACGTCGAGCTCGATCGTCTCCGGGAGGTTCGCGAGATAGTCCCGGTGCCGGTCTTCGAGCCTGTCGGCTACCCACTTGTCGGCCAGCCCTTCGCCGGGATCCTCGAGCAGCGCCCTGTCCGCGTTGCCGCGAATGGCCAAGGCGTCCAGCCCCATGATCAGGTCGAGCGTTTCGACGGGAAGCGGACCGGCAGCGAGGTCTCCGCCGAAGACGATCGTCGCGTCGCCGGCCTCCGCGAGCACGGCCTCGAGCGCCGCGGGATTCCCGTGGACGTCGTAGAGGGCCGCTACGAGACCGCTACTCGTACGGCTGATCGTCGTTGGAGCCCGGAGCGGCGATGCCGGCCACGACGGTCTCCTGCGAGCGCTCGTGCAGTCGCTCGCGGCCGCGCTTGACGGCACCGAGGAACTTGTCGAGGTTCACCTCGAGCGTCGAGAGGATGCTGTCGGCCCAGTCCTCCATCTCGAGCCGCGTCTCTCGGGCGGACCGTCGCGCCTCGTCGATGATCTCCTGCGCCTGCCGCTCGGCGAGCTTGACGATCTCGGTCTGTGAGGCCTCGCGAACCGCCTGCTCCCGGGCCTCGCCCAGGATCCTGTCGCACTCGCGCTTCGCCTCGGCGAGCATCTCCTGCCGCTCCTTGACGATCCACCGGGCCTGCTTGATCTCCTCCGGGATCGTCGCCCGCATCTGATCGAGGATCTCGTAGATCTCCTCCCGGTCGATGCGGACCTGGTCGGTCAGGGGCACAGCCTTGGCGTTGTGAACGAGGTCGTCGAGCCTGTCGATGAGTACGAGGACGTCCATGGGGCGGAAGTGTACTTGGCTACTCAGACGGGCTGACGGGGGCGCCCGGGCGGCCGTCGCCGTACAGCTCGCGCAGCCTGGCGGCCACCGCCTCGGGCACCAGCGAGTCCACGTCGCCGCCGTAGGCCGCGATCTCCTTGACGCCGCTGGAGGAGACGAAGCTGACCTCCGGACTGGCCATGACATAGACGGTCTCGATGTCGGGCGCGAGCGTCCGGTTGAGCTGGTTCATCTGGAACTCCCACTCGAAGTCCGAGATCACGCGGAGGCCCTTGACGATGACCTTGGCGTCCCAGCGGCGGGCGAAGTCGACGACGAGCTCCTTGAAGACGTCGACCTCGACGTTGGCGATATCCGACAGCGCGTCCTCCAGGAACTCGACCCGCTCCTCGACCTCGAACATCGGCTGTTTGTGCGCCGGGCTTCCCACGACGCCGACGACGACGCGGTCGAAGATCTCCGCTGCGCGCCGGATCACGTCCACGTGCCCGTTGGTGACCGGGTCGTAGGTGCCTGGATAGATGGCGGTGATCATTCGTGCTCGAAGAGGGTGAGGCGTGCGGAGCCGTAATTCCGGCTGGTCCGCTTCTGCAGCGGGAGCTGTGGCTCCTCCTTGGCGTGGGTCTCGACCACGGCGAGGCCGTCCTGCGCGAGCACGGCGGGAAGGTAGAGCGCGATGCGGTCTTGCAGCGAGGAGAACATCCGGTACGGCGGGTCGAGCAGCACGAGATCGTAACGCCTGCCCGCCGCCGCTTCCTCGGCGAGGACCTGAATCGCGTCCCGGAGGAGGATCGTCGCCCCGGTCAGGCCGAGCTTCTGGACGTTCTGGCGGATCGAGTTGTAGGCGGCTCTGTCGGCCTCGGCGAAGACCGCGCTCGCGGCGCCGCGGGAGAGGGCCTCGAGCCCGTAGGCGCCCGAACCGGCGAAGAGGTCGAGCACGGATGCGCCGTCCACCGGCCCGATCAGGTTGAACGCGGCCTCGCGGACGCGGTCGCCGGTGGGACGAACGTCGTGCCCCTTCGGCGCGAAGATCTTCGCGCCCCGCTTCTCTCCCGCGATGATTCGCAACGGAAAGTTAATGCGATGTCGTAGTAAAGTACTACGACTTCGTAGTGATCTCCCGAGCCGACAACCGCCTCAAGACCTCCTGGAGCTCGACGAACCCGTCGACGACGCCCTCCCGTCTGGCACCGAGCGCCTCCTCGACCTCGTCGAGCAGCCGCCTGAAGATCGGCTGCGCGTCGTCGATCGCCGAGCGCCCGGCCGATGTGACCTCCAGCAACGCGGAGCGCCCGTCGTCCGGGTTGACCTTGCGGGTGATCTGCCGCCGGGCGCTGAGCCGACGGACCCAGGTCGACACGGTCGTCGGCGGCATTCCCAGCACCCGGGAGAGGTCTGTCGGAGTGATCGGCCCGATCGAGCTGATCACGCTCAGCACGGCGAAGTGGTCGGGCGAGAGGCCCGTCCCACGGAGCTCCCGCCCCAGGAGCTCGCCGGACAGCTCTCCGACGATGAACACCTGCAGGAGCACGTTCGTGCGGATCGCGGGATCGGCGAGCGCCTGCTCTGACATCGACCCGAACGCTAAAGGAGGCTCCTCGTGAGAGCTCGGCCTGCCCTCGCCATCGCCTTGACGGCGACGTCGCTCGTCGCCTGCGTCCACGCCGGCGCGTCACCATCCACGACGGCGCGGATGCGCGTGACGGCCAAGGTCGGAGTCGGGTTCGGCTCCTGCGGCATGGCCTATGCCTTCGGAAAGCTCTGGACGGCGACGAACGGCGACAACCGGCTCGTCCGCATCGACCTCCGCACGCGAAAGGTCCTCAAGCGGGTCCTGAGGCGCGGCCCGTGCGGAGTGGCTGCCGGCGCCGGAAGCATCTGGGTGGACGGCTACGGCTCGAGCGTCGTCGAGCGTGTGAATCCCAGGACCGCCAGGGTCACGCGCCGCTTCCGCACCGAGCCGGCGCCTTGGGACGTGGCGTTCTTCGACGGGGCCGTCTGGACGACGCACTTCGGCCTGCTCATGCGGATCGACCCGGCAACCGGGCGGACCGTGCGCCGCTTCGAGCTCGCCGGCGACCTCTCGAACATGGACGTCGGCTTCGACTCGCTCTGGGTCGGCGCGAACGATGGAACGGTGGCATACAGAGTTCATCCGGACGGGCGGGTCGACACGCTTCAGGTCGATGCGCAGGGCCCGTCGTCGTTCGCCGTCGGGCGCGACGCCGTCTGGGTGACGGCCCGGCCGGGCAACGTCGCGCGCCGGATCGACCCGGCGACGAACAGGCTCGGACCGCCGATTCCGGTCGGCAACAACCCGACGATGGGCGCCGAGGCCGCGGACGGGTCGATCGTCGTGCCGAACACGGGTGACGGAACGCTGTCCAGGATCGACCCGGCCCGAACACGCGGTCGTCGAGACGATCCGCGTCGGCCCGAGGCCGGTCAAGGTGGTTCGCGTCGGCGGTGCGCTCTGGGTCACTCACCTGGGCGGAAACGCCGTCTGGCGGGTGAACCTGGTTCCCTGACCTCGCCGCCGCCGGACGGCCTCAGTCAGATCGGCTGTCCGAACGCGATGTCGTGACCGTCCGGGTCCTGGACGCCGAACTCGCGGAAGCCGTGTGGCGCGTCGTAGATCGTGTAGTCGATCCCCGCTCCGCGCTCCTGCACCTCGGCGTAGACGGCATCCGCGTCGTCGACCCGGATGTAGGCATTCCAGATGTTGTCGACGATCCTCCAGTTCGGAACGATTCGCTCGGGGTCAGAGCAGAGAGCGAGAAGAAGAGTCGCCTCGTCGCGCCGGGCGCTCGCGAAGTCCGGCGGGTCGCCGTACACCTCGCACTCGAAGCCGAGCCGGTCGCGGTAGTACTCGACCGACCGACCGATGTCGGCGACCAGCAAGACCGGAGAGATCCCCGTCAGCTTCACGGCTCGACCCTACGCAGCGAGCTCGCGATCGGCGAAGAGGCGGTCGACCTCGTCGTTCAGCGGGCCTTCGTAGTCGACGAGTTCTATCGCCACCTCGCGTGCCCGCTCGAGCAGGTCCCGGTCGGCGCGCAGGCGTGTGAAACGGAACTCCGAGAGGCCGGCCTGGCGCGTGCCGAGCAGCTGCCCCTCCCCGCGCAGCTCGAGATCGACCTCTGCGAGCTCGAAGCCGTCGGTCGTCCGAACCAGCGCCTCGAGCCTCGCCTGCGCCGCGTCCGTCAGCTCCTCCTTCACGCGCGAGATCAGCAGGCAGTACGACTGCTCCGCCCCGCGCCCGACCCGCCCTCGCAGCTGGTGGAGCTGTGCGAGCCCGAACCGGTCCGCCTCCTGGACGATCATGATCGTCGCGTTCGGGACGTCCACGCCGACCTCGATCACCGTCGTCGCGACGAGAACGTCCAGCTCGCCGGCCTTGAACTGCGCCATCAGCTGCCGGCGCTCCTCCGGCCTCAGCCTTCCGTGGAGCAGCCCGACGCGATAGCCGCGGAGCTCGCCCTTGCGCAGCCGCTCCGCCTCCCGCTCGGCGGCCCGGGCCAAGGACGTCTCCGACTCCTCGATGAGGGGGCAGACCACGTACGCCTGGCGACCCGCGTCCAGGTGCTTGCGCAGCCGCTGGTAGGCGGCGCTCGACCGCTCCTCCGTCACCCAGGCGGTCTCGATCGGTTTCCGGTTGGCCGGCGGCTTCGCGATCTCGGTCACGGAGAGGTCCCCGTAGACGGTCAGCGCGAGCGTGCGCGGGATCGGCGTCGCGGTCATGTGCAGCACGTGCGGGCGCCGACCGGTCGTCAGTGCCGCACGCTGCTCGACCCCGAACCGGTGCTGCTCGTCCACGACCGCGACTCCGAGGTCGCCGAGGTCGACGCCCTCCTGGATCAGCGCGTGGGTCCCGACGACGACCTGCGCCGCCCCGACGTCGTGCTTGACGGAGCGGGTCAGCAGCGCGATCGGAACGCCGAGCTGCGTGCAGATCGGGTCGACCGTCAGGAAGTGCTGCTCGGCCAGGGTCTCGGTCGGCGCCATCAGCGCCCCTCGCTTGCCGGCCTCGACCGCCCGCAGGAGCGCGTAGAGCGCGACGACCGTCTTCCCCGAGCCGACGTCTCCCTGGAGGAGGCGCTCCATCGGCCGCTCGCCCGAGAGGTCTCCGTCGATCTCTCTGATCGCGCTCTCCTGGCTCGGCGTCAGCTCGAACGGGAGGACTCCGCGGTAGCGCGCCACGAGGTCGCCGGGCTCCCCGAGCGCCGGTGCCCGCTCCTCGTCCCGTCCCTCCCTGCGCCTCGCGAGCCCGACCTGGAGCGCGAGCAGCTCGTCGAAGGCAAGACGCTTCCGCGCCTGCTCGCCCTGCTCCTCGGCTCCTGGGACGGTGAAGCGCAACGAGTGCGTCCGAGCGGCCGGGAAGCCCCTCGCGCGCCTTGAGCGCGGCGGGCAGCGGGTCGACGACGTCGCCTGCGTAGTCGAGCGCCTTCCCGACCACGTCGCGCAGCTTCTTGACGGTGATCTCCTCGCTGGCGGGGTAGACCGGCGCGAAGTCGGCGGTCGCGGCGACACCGTTCACGTCGTACGAGCGGACCGTGAACTCGCTCCCCTTCAAGTTGCCGCGCAGGCGGACCCGCGTGCCGGGCTGGAGCCGGTCCTTGAGCCATGCCTGGTTGAACCAGACGGCGGTGATCTCGCCGGACTCGTCGGCGACTCGCGCCTTCACGAGCTGAAGCCGGCGGGCGCGCTGGACGCGGACGCTCAGCACCTCGCCGGCGATCGCCGCCTCCTCCTCGCCGAACAGGTCGGAGATCGCCAGCTCCGGAGCCGCAGGCTCGTAGCGGCGAGGCCGGTATTCGAGCGCGTCCCGGATTGTCCGCAGCCCGAGCGCCGCGAGCCGTTTCTTGACGGTCGGTCCGACGCCGTCCAGTGCCTCGAGCCCGAGCTCGAGCCGCTCGGGCCGCGGCGAGCCTGGGAGGCGCGGCCACTCCGGAGGCGCCTCTGCGCCGGCGAAGCCGCGCAGAGCGGTCAGGCGGCCTCCGGCGAGGGCTCCTCCTCGGGAAGGAACTTCACCTGGAGCTTCTCGATGCGAGTGCCCTCCACCTCGATCACGTCGAACTTGAGCCCGTTCCACGACACCTCATCCCCGGCCTCGGGCGCACGTCCTAGTTGGCCGAAGACGAAGCCCGCAAGCGTGTGGTAGTCGTCATCCGGCATCGCGACCTTGAACCGCTCGTTGAAGTCGTCGATCGGGAACGTGCCGTCGACGCGGATCGTGCTGTCATCGAGACGCTCCAGGGACTCGTCCGGAAGGTCGTACTCGTCCTCGATCTCGCCGACGATCTCCTCGAGGACATCCTCCAGGGTGACGATCCCCTGCATCGAGCCGTACTCGTCGACGACGATCGCCATGTGCTGGTTCTGCGAGCGGAACTCGGCGAGGAGCGCGGCGAGATCCTTGGTCTCGGGGACGATGTGCGGCTTCCTGAGCAGGTCGGCGATGACGACGTTGTCGATGCCCTTCTCGTACAGCGCCGAGAAGAGATCGCGGACGTGGAGGATCCCGTCGATCTGGTCGAGCGACGCCCGGTACGCGGGGTAGCGCGTGTACGGCGAGTTAACGACGGCCGCGAGACATTCGCGAGGCGGCAATTCGACCGAGATCGCGACCACCTCGGGCTTGTGGACCATCACGTCGTGCACTTCCTTCTCCGCGAACTTGAAGGCGGCGTAGAGCACCTCCTGCTCGACACCTTCGACCACGCCGCTCTCGCTCGCCTCGGCGACGAATGCTCTGACGTCCTCGCGGGTCTGCACCACCACGCCGGCGGGTGCAGGCTGGATACCAAAGAGGCGCACGACGGCGTTCGACGAGGTTTGGAGCAGCCAGACCAATGGGTGCGCGATGCGGCCGAGGATGTCGATCGGCCAGGCCAGCGCGATCGCGAGCCGCTCCGCGCGCTGGAGCGCGATCGACTTCGGCACGAGCTCGCCGAGAGAGACGCTGAGGTACGTCAGGAAGAAGAAGGCGATCAGGAACGCAACCGTGTCGGACTGGACGAAGCCGAACCAGTCCTGGACGAGCGGCTGGCCGATCGCGCCCATGGCGATGCCTGCGACCGTGATCCCGACCTGCACCGTGCTGATGAAGCGGACGGGCGTGTCCATGAGCGCGAGGGCGTGGCGCGCGCCGTGGCTGCCCTGCTCGGCGAGCTCCTGCAGGCGCGTACGACGCGCTGTCACGAGCGCGTACTCGGCGGCGACGAAGATCGCGTTCCCCAGCACGAGCAGGAGAACCACGATGATTCGGAGGAGATCGCTCATGCCCCGCTCTCCGGGGCCTGAGTACTAGGCGGTCGGTCGTCGTCCAAGGAAGTCTTCGGATTATAGGAACGAGGCGGACGGAACCGCCGGGGAACGAACGTGTGTTCTACACTCCCGGCATGGGCGTGGAGTACCGCGAGGAGCCCTGCCGGAGCGCGCTGAACCGGGTCAAGGGCATGGCGTTCTCCTGGTCGCTGAACCCGTACATGGGCTGCGTGCACCGCTGCACGTTCTGCTACGTCCGGGCGTTCGAGCGGCGGGCGGACAGGCCGGCCGACGATCGCTACGGCACCTCGATCCGCGTGAAGGTCAACATCGCCGAGGTGCTTCGGCGAGAGTTGTCTCGTCCGTCCTGGGAGGGGGAGTCCGTGGCGATCGGGGCCGCGACCGACCCCTACCAGCCCGCCGAGGGGCGCTATCGCCTGACGCGAGGCTGCCTGCAGGCGCTCGGCGAATTCTCGAATCCGTTCCAGCTGATTACGCGCGGGCCGATGATCGTGCGCGACGTCGACGTCCTCACCGAAGCGGCAAAGCGAGCCAAGGTCGCGATCACGTTCTCGATCCCGACGCTCGACGAGGAGGTCTGGCGAAAGACGGAGCCGAGCACGGCCCATCCGCGCCAGCGGCTTCGCGCGCTGAAGGAGCTCGTCGACGCAGGGATCAAGGTCGGCGTCGGTATGGCGCCGATCCTGCCCGGGATCTCGGACCGGCCGGAGCAGCTCCGCGAGGTCGTCAAGGCGGCGCGCGAGGCCGGAGCGACGGGCATCTGGACGAACCTCCTCAACCTCAGGGCCGGCACGAGGGAGCACTTCCTGGAGCATCTGGCGGAGGATTTCCCCGAGCAGGTGCCGTCACTACCTGGAGCTCTACCCTGGCGGACGGGCCTACCTGCCGAGCTCCGAGACCAAGCCCGTGCGCGAGCAAGTCGGTGCCCTCGCGAGGGAGCTCGGCGTGCGTGACCGGCGCCGCGTTCGCCTGGACGGGACGCAGCACGACGAGCAGCTGAGCCTTGCCGTTTAGGGCGGCGGTGACCCCGCGCCGGGAATGTGGCTCGTCTCATCCGTGCGCTGGGTCGTTCCAGGGAAGGACGCAGGCCGCGTTCATGTCGATCGACATGGGCGCGGCCGAGGACGCGGCCTGGGGCGGCCCAGGGTGCGGAGGGGGCTCAGCGCTCATTTCCGGCGCGGGGTCTAACAGGACTTCCTGCTCGCTGCCTAGAATTCCACGCCCGTGGCTGACGAGCAAAGCGACGACGGCCGTCCCGAGATCACCTGCCTGATCGTCGACGACCATGAGGTCGTCCGCGAAGGGCTGCGCCTGTCGCTGTCGCGCGCGCCCCACATCCGCGTCATCGGCGAGGCGTCGGACGGTGCATCCGCGGTCTCCCTGGCCGAGCGGCGCAAGCCCCACGTCGTGATCATGGACGTGCGCATGCCGGGCATGGACGGCCTGGAGGCGACGAAGCAGCTCACCGAGCGCGTGCCGGAGACCGCCGTCCTGATCTTCACCGCCTACAGCGAGCGCAGCCTGCTCAGCCGCGGCCTCGAGTCCGGCGCGAAGGGCTACATCCTCAAAGAGGCCCCGCACGCGAACCTCGTGAAAGCGATCGAGAAGGTCTCGGCCGGCGACGGCTACGTCGACCCGGCGCTGATGCCCGCCTTCCTGCCGGGCAAGGGGGACGACATGCTGACGGGCCGCGAGCGGGAGATCCTCCAGCTCCTGGCCGACGGCATGTCGAACGCAGACGTGGCCGCCCGGCTCTTCATCAGCCAGGAGACGGTGAAGAGCCACGTGCGCCACATCCTCACGAAGCTCGAGGCGGACACGCGGACGCACGCGGTGGCGATTGCGCTTCGCGAAGCGATCATCGACTAGAGCGGCGGTTCTCGTTGGCGTCGTCGCGGCCGCCGTGCTCCTCGCGCTGGCCGGTGCCGCGGCGGGAGCGGACTGGCTGGCCTACGGCGGCTTCGGCGTCGCCGTCCTCGCCGCTGCGGCGCTCGCGGTCACCCTCCTTCGAACCCGGCAGGAGGAGGCCGAGCGGTCACGACATGCGGATCAGCTGATCGCAGCCGAGCAGGACGAGCGCCGTCGGCTCGCGCTGTTCCTCCACGACGTGCCCGTGCAGTCCATGTCCGGCATCGCCCTGATGCTCGACGGCGTGGTCGACGCGATCGACCGTGGCCGCGTCGACGACGCGAAGGAGATCCTCGCCAGGGCGGTCAGCCGCCAGCGGGAGACGATCCGCGAGCTGCGCGACCTCTCGTTTGCTCTCGAGCCGGTCGTCCTTCGCGATCAGGGCTTCGGGCCCGCCGTGCAGGCGCTCGCCGACCAGGTCGAGTTTTCGCAGGGAGTCGTCGTGGACCTCGACGTCGACGCCGCCGACGCGCTGGCGAGCCGGGCCCAGATCGTGCTCTACCAGATCATCCGCGAGTCCCTCGACGCCGCCCTGCGGCGGGGGCCGCCGACCCGCATCTCCGTGAACATCGGCGAGGTCGATGGAGGGTCGGTCGAGACGCTGATCACCGACGACGGCTCGGGCGAGCGCCGGCGCCTGGTCTTCGAGGCGCTGGCCGAGCGGGCGCGGACGCTCGGCGGCACCGTTGACGTCGACCGCAGCTCGGACGAGGGCGGCACGGCGGTGCGCATCACGCTGCCGCCTTACACGGCCCGCGGTTAGAGTCGGGCCCGCATGGCGACCCCGGAGAAACACCTGCTCTTCGTCTGGAAGACGACCGGGTACGAGCTGCACGAGCGGGACGGCGAGCTGCCGTCGGTAGGCAGCGTCGTCGAGCTCGACGAGGGTGGCCGCCAGGAGGTCAATCGCCTGGCACCGTCGCCCCTCCCCGGCGACGACCGCCGGGTCGCCTATCTCCAACCTTTGCCGGGCTAGCCGAGCGCCGACTCGGCGGCGACCAGGCCGAGGACGAGGGCGGATGCGAGCCCGCTCGACCAGCCGCCAGTCGAGATCCCTCCGACGTCGGCACCAGCCGCGTAGAGCCCGTCTGCTGCTCGGGCCTTGTCGTCGACACTGGATCGCCGCCGAGCGTCTGCGTCACCCCGGCCCGGACGAGGACGCGAACACGGCGGTCATCCTCCTCGACCCGTGCGCCCGCTTCACGCGCCGCCTCGACCATCTCCCCCACCGTTCGGTCGCGAACACGCTCCTCCAGGGCGGATCGATCGACGGCTGAACCAGGCGCGGCCGCCCGGCCAGCGTGCGACCTGCTGTGCGACGTCGATCTCCGACCAGCTCCGGCTTGCCCGACGAACCGTTCGGAGCCGTCGTCGCAGTGACCGACGCGAACTTCGCCGTACAGCTGGCCGAGACGGACGAAGTCCTCTCCGTGACCTCTTCCACCGCCGGCCATCACGCGGCCGTAGAACTCGTCGAGGTCTCCGGCCGTCTCTGCGCCCCGAGAGCGAGCGAGATCGAGCCCATCGCCCTCGCTCCAGGGATTCGCGCGCAGCAGCAACCCGCGTTCGCGGGCGAGCCGAACGGGGAAGCCGCCGGTCGCGAGGATCGTCGGGTCATCCGTCGTCTCGCCGAGACGGACGTCCTTCGCGAGCGTGTCGACGAGTTGTCGCGGGTCGAACCGGGCACCGACCGTCAAGGGGTTGCCGGTCTCCCGCGTGAGCAGCTCCACTCCCTGCGCCTCGAGCCAGTCGAGCGCGTCGTCGAACCGCTCCAGGACCAGCCGCTGGAGGGTCGGATCTCCGCCCGGGCATTGATCGCGGAAGACCTCCCACGACCGATAGCGCCAGGCGAAGCCGCTCGAGAGCAGCATCGAGCCGCCCGCGCGCGTTCCCTTCTCGTAGACGGCAGGCTCGGCGCCGAGCTCGCGCGCCCTGGCGGCCGCCACGAGGCCGGCCATCCCGGCTCCGGCGATGTTGAGCGCTATTGGAGCGCGAACGTCGGCTTGTGCTCGACGTACTCGAGCCGGACGCGCTCCGGGAGCCAGACGAACACCGCGAGCGTGTTCGGGGCGTCCACGAAGTCCTGCACCTCGATGTCGAGGCCCTCGGCCGCCTTCTGGTGGTCTTCCGCCGAGTCGACGAGCACCGCCAGGTGATTGAGCAGAGGCGCCTCCGGGTCTCCCGGCTCCCCCTCGTGGAACTCGACGAAGGCGCCGGCGACCTGGACGCGCGGCGTGCCTCCGGCTCCGGGCTCCGCGACGTCGAACCCGTAGTCGCGGTATCGCTGCGCCGTCGCCTCCGGGTCTGCGGAGAAGAGCGCGACGTGGTCGAGGTCGTACTCCGTCTCGGTCGGCGCCTCGACGAGCCCGAGGTTCACGCCGTCGCCGAGATCGAAGAGCGCGGAGCCGTTCGTCCGCTCGACCACCACGCTGTCCGGCAGCTCATTGATCGCCGCATCCAGGTCGTTCACGCGCAGCGCAACGTGCTTGAGCGCGCCGCGCTCGCGTGGCGCCTCGGCCTCGAAGAGCGTCAGCTTCCCCTTGCGGGCATCCGAGCCGACGAGCGTGAACTTGTCGGTCCGCTCGATCACGTGCATGCCGAGATGCGTCGTGACGAAGTCGGCGACGCGGTCCCGGTCGGCGAGCCAGTATGCGACGTGGTCGAGGGTCTTCGGTCGCACGGCGCGGCCAATATAGCCAGCGCCGTGCGACTTGCGGGAGCCGATCACTTCCTGCGATCGACCGCCCGCTGCAGCTGCTGCTTCGTCATCTTGGAGCGGCCGTCGATGCCCATCCGCTTGGCCTCGTTGTAGAGCTGCTCCTTCGTGCGGCCTTTCGGCCGGTTCGTGCCGGAGCGCTGACCGCCGCGGCGGCCGGACAACATGTCCTGCCGAGACGTGCTCGACGACGTGCGAGCCTCGCCGGATCGGGCGCGCTCCTTGTTGACGGTGCGAGCCGCGATCTCCTTCGCTCTCTTGGTCGAGGCGCCGCGGTCCTCGGCGCTGTCCTTGATGTGCTCGTACTGCCGTTCGCGCTTGTTGCTCCATGCTTCCTGGGGCATACAGACCTCCTTTTTCGGAGGCCTACCCCGTCTACGAACGCGCTAACGCTATTCGAGCGGCGGGTTCTGGACGTTGTGCTCCGTGGCGTACTCGTTCGTGAGGTTGTTCACGACGTCCGCGCCTTCACCGTAGGCGTAGTTGATCTTCACGAACGGCTCCCATTTGTCGGGCAGCGCGTCCTCGGGGAAAATCGCCTCGACCGGACACTCGGGCTCGCACGCACCGCAATTTTTCGTGTAGACACCGCCAGCGAGCGTGAACGCATGCTTGCCGGGGACGACCGCGCAGAACGTCTCGGCCTCGTCTGCCTCATGCGGCTCGACGCTCATCACCCGCCAGGAGACCTCGCGCGTGGCCAGGTAGAGCCAGCGGATCGGCCGGCTGCGCACGCCGAAGTTCGTTTCGCGGCTGGCTTCCTCGCCTGAGCCGACGGCGACGTACCCAGCGATCACCGCCGCTTGCTCGAGCCAGGCGAGTGCCTCGTGCTCCGTCGAGCGGAGGCGCCACGAACCGGCCTTGACAGGATCGCCGTCAGCGGCAATCCATCCATCCACGAAGCCGGTGATGTACTCGGTGTCGGCCGTCTCGGGCAAGAGCCGCTTCAGATTCGCCGACGAGCGCACGACGCCGGTGCCCACGTAGCCGGGGTGAACGTCGAGGCAGCGTGAGAAGTTGACCTGGTCGAAGAAGTCGCGGAATCTCGCCACGCGGTCTCCGTAGAGCTGGACGTAGTGGAGGTGCTCCCCAGAACGAATCTCTTGCTTGTTCCAGCTTCCGTCGCCGAAGACGAGTCCATGCAGGACGCCGAGGCGATACGTCTCGCCCTCGCGACGGGGCTGAGCGCGCATCGAAGGCACGAACTGACCCGTTTCGAGCGAGTCGGTGCGCTCGCCGTCCGCGAGCAGCCACGAATGCGTCGGAGTCGCCCAGATCGAGCGGCGGAATCTCGAGATGTTGCGGGTCGTGAGCCGCGTCCCGCCATAGCGGTCACGCTCCTCGAACGCCGGCGCCAGCTCGAGCTTCACGAGCGGCTTCCGGCGAAACCGCTTGACGAGGGCGGGCTTGAAGCCGTCGTCGGTCAGGACTCGCACGGCGTGGTTCTCCAGCTCGGCGAACGTTCGGATCCCGTACGAGGTCACCAGCTGCTCCGTCGGAGCGAAGCAGTCGATGCACTCCTCTGGATCGATGATCAGGATCCGCTCGAACTCGTGGATGCAGTCGACGGGGCACACGTCCACGCACGAGAGGTCTTTGATGTCGATGCAGGGCTCGGCGATGATGTACGTCACGCCTGGAGACTAACTACGAGGTCAGCTCCTCGACGAGCTCAGGCGCGCGCTCCGTCAGCGCCGACTTCGCAACGACCTGGTCGAAGCCCGCCGCGTGTGCCCGGCGCAGGCCCGCGGTGTCCTTGTGGTTCGAAAAGCCGAGGATCGGGACGTCGGGATACGCGTCCGCCACCTCGTCTGGATCGGTTCGGCCGATGTCGGCGATCACCAGGTCCGGCGGATCGATCGAATCGTTCGTGACGAAGTGGTGGCCCTCGAGTAGCGCCTCGAGCTTGCCGCGGATGAACAGGTCGACGCCTTCGAGCAGGATCGTCGCCACGACCCGCCGAGCGTAACACTCCGCTTTGTGGATGAGTGGTTGCGAAACGGTCTCGATCTGATTCGGCGCGGTGAGTACTTCGAGGCGCACGAGGAGCTCGAGGAGGCCTGGCGGGCTGCCGAGCCGGCGGAAAAGGACTTCTTCCAGGGTCTCGTCCACGTCGCGGTCGCCTGGCACCACGCCGGCCGGGGGAACCGGCCCGGCTGCGAGCGGCAGCTTGCGAAGGCGGCGCGCCGACTCGAGCCCTTCGCGCCGGAGCACCGCGGCGTCGACGTCACGGCCGTCCTCGCGTCGGTTGCCGCCGCGCAGCGCGTGGTCGAGTCCGGCTCGTTGGAGCTGCCGAGACCGCTAGGTGCCTAGCCCGACCAGGTCGAGCGCCCGGTCGAAGCCGACGCGGATCCACCCGTCCCGGTGGAAGAAGAACGCCAGGCCGAGGAGGACGAGCAACGACCCGCTGACGATGCGGATCACGTCGTAGTGGTCGCGCAGCCAGCGGAACGCGCCCATCGCCCGCACGAAGGCGATGGCTGCGAGCACAAACGCGACCGCCAAGCCGGCGGAGTACGCCGCGAGGATCGCCGAGCCCTCCAGGATCTCCTCGGCGCTTCCCGCCAGCACCAGCACCGACGCGAGGACGGTGCCGATGCACGGCGCGGCACACACCGCAAAGGCGGCCCCGAGCAGGACGCCCGAGCCGCGCCTCCGCGCCCCGGTCAGGAGCCCCGGCGCGACGAGCCGCTCGGGCCAGGGCAGGAGACCAAGGAACGCAAGCCCGAGGATGACGAGCACGAGCCCGGCGAGCTCGGCGCGACGGTTCGCGTCGAGGACGCCGCCCACGGCCGCAGCTCCCGCGCCGAGGACGACGAAGACCGTCGTGAAGCCGAGGATGAACGGAATGCTCGAGCGCGCCACTCGCCTCCCGACTCCGGCCTCGCCGAGCCGGTCGGCCTCGACTGCCGACACGGCCGACAGGTAGCCGGGCACGAGCGGCAGGACGCAGGGCGTGATGATCGACAGCAGCCCAGCGACGAACGCGAGCGGGAGCTCCTCAGCCATCGAAGCGGGCGAGCTCCCGGTCGAGCCTGCGCTCGAGCTCGGGATCGAGCGGCGGCCGGCCGTTGTCCGCCGCGACTGCCTCCGGAGCCGGCCGGCTCCGGCTCCAGCGCCAGACGAGGATCGAGATCACGACGGCGCCCGCGAGGAGCCCCACGAGCGGCAGGAGCCACGCCAGCCAGTGGAAGCCCTCACGGGGCGGCGCCGCGAGAACCGCCGGGCCGAACTGCGCAACGAGCTCGTCCTTGATCTGGCTCTCGGAGACGCAGGCAGCCGCTCGTGTCTCGATGAAGCGCTTGATGTCGCGCGCGACAGGCGCGTCCGACTGGTCGAGCGTCGTCTTGCACTCCGGGCACATCACCTCGCCCTCGAGGTCGGCGAGCGTCGGGCAGGCCGCGGCGGCGGGGCCGGCGAAGGCCAGTGCGGCGACAACCACGAGCAGGAATCTCACGCCGTGAGCAACTCCTGAACGCAGTCGTCGTAGCGGTCCCGGTTTCGCTCGATGTGGACACCGCCGAGGAGCCGCTCGCAGACGAGCTTCCCGTTCGGTGCGACGAAGAACGTCTCCGGCGCGGCCTCAACGCCGTAGTCGGTGATGGTCGCCCCCGGCCCGTCATACGCAAGCGGATAGCTCATGTCGTTCTCGCGCGCGAAGCGTCTCGCCGCGCCCTTGAGATCGTGGAAGTCGACCCCGAGCACGATGAGCCCGCGATCCTTGTAGCGCCGCCAGGTCTCCTCCAGCACAGGCGCCTCCTCCTTGCACGGATCGCACCAGGAGCCCCAGAAGTTCACGACGACCGGGCGGCCGCGGTACTCGGCGAGCGAGATCTTCCCCTCGCCGTCGAGGCGATCGAGCCGGAAGTTCGGGGCACTGACGACCTCGCCGCGGCCGAGCTTGCTCGCCGCGCCCTCCTCCTGCGTCGCGACCTTCCAGACGAGAAGCCCGAAGAGGCCGGCGACGAGCGCGACGGCGAGACCCTGGGCCGCGAGCTTCAGACGGCCGGACATGGCCTACAACCTACGCCCGGACGATGAAGACCGGCGTTCCGACCCGGACGCGGCCGAACAGCCACTCGGCCTCCGGGATCCTCATCCGGACACAGCCGTGCGACGCGGAGTAGCCGATCGAAGCGGGGTCCGGCGTCCCGTGGATGCCGACGCCGGGCGCGCTGATGCCCATCCAGCGGGTCCCGAGCGGGTTCCCCGGCCCCGGCGGGACGGGCTTCTCGTTCTCCGCCCAGTCCGAGTCCGGTGGATACCACCAGGGATGCCGCTGCATCGTGACGATGGAGAAACGGCCGATCGGAGTCGGGTAGGACGACTGCCCGGTGGCGACGCCGAGGCGCTTCCAGAGCCGCATCCCGCGGAAGAGGTTGAGCACCTTCGACTCGCGCCGGATCACGATGATCGGCCCGAAGCGCGCGCGCGTCACCGAGGGCTCGACGAGCGCGGCACGGATCCGCAGCGCCGATCGCCTGTGTGACCGCAGATGGGCGACGATCGCGCGCACCGCGGGGCGCTGCTTGAGCACCCGCCCGGTCTGCTCCTTCGTGATCCACGGCCGAGAGCCGCGCAGGCCGGCGAGCTCGGCGTTGCGCCCGTGCTTGTCGAAGCGCTTTCCGAGCGCCTTCACGTAGCGGGCGACTCCGCCGCGGCGGAGGGTCACGAAGAGCGGCAGCTGCGTGCCGGGCGCAGCGCGGCGCGCCTGGTCGATTGCGAGCTTCACGCGGGCGGTCGCGCCGAGCCGCTGAGGCGTGACGAGGATCCTCTTGCGGCCGAAGACGAGTGTGAGGGGCTCCTCGAACTCCGTCTGGACGAGCGCGGTCGCTCCGGCCGGCGTCAGCCCGCCGACCTCGACGCGGCCGACGAAGACGCCTTCCGGAATCAGGTCGGCCTGCGGCGCACGCGTCGTGGTCGTCGGCACGGTGGTCGTTGTGACGGTGGTCGTCCCGGTCGTGATCGGAAGCTGCGAGAGGCCCGGCGCGGCGACGACGGCAGCGGCGAGCAGGCCCGCGGCTGCGCACGCGAGCACACCAAGGATGATGGAGACCCCACGCCTCATCGGCGCCAGTGTAGAGAAAGGCCCTGCTAACTCTCGCCGTCGGGGGCCGTCGGAAGCGGCTCCTCCTCGAACCGTCCGCCTCCGGCGGCGAACTCGACGATCATCCTGTCGGTGATCCATTCGACGGGCGCGCGGTCGTCCGTCCACGGGTCGCTCGACGGCGGGATCGGCCTGAGGTTCGCGCGGAGGTCCGCCACAAGCGGTTCGACCTCGGCCGGCGCCGGCCGCTCCCGCCCGGTCGTCTCCCCGTCCTGGCCGATCACGATCTGGTTGAAGCGCAAGGGCTGCCACGCGAACGCTCTCGGGAGAACGGTCGCGAGCGTTCCGCCGATGTTGTCGGCGAGATCGTGGTCGTCCGGCGTCGTCGCGACGTTCAGGGCGACGATCCCTCCCGGCCTGAGCCGCTCGCGGACGAGCTCGAAGAACTCCTTCGTCGCGAGGTAGAACGGCACGTACGGCGGTCGATACGCGTCCACGATGATCACGTCGTACGTCTGGTCGGTCCGGCGCAAGAACGCACGAGCGTCCGCGTCGTGCACCGAAAGCGTCCCGATCTCCCCCATCCCGAAGTACCGGCGTCCGGCGTCGCTCACGGCCGGGTCGAGCTCGACGCCGTCGACCTCTGCTCCCGGGTAGAAGCGCTCGTACGCCCTGGCCGCCGTGCCGGCGGCGTTTCCGAGCATCGCGACCCGCTCGGGCTGCCGACCGAGCAGGTCGACGACCGCGACGTACGTGTCCCAGACGCCGCCGGTCAGTACGTCGTCCTCCCGCCAGACGGAGTGTGTCGCGAGCCCCTCGTCGAGGTAGAGCCGCCGGACGCCGTCTTCCTCCACGACCTGGATGAACTGGTAGCGCGACTCGTCCTCGAAGAGCACTCCGCTCTGTCCCTTCACCGCGCCCGGCGGGATCAGAAGCAGGGCCGCGAGCCCGGCCGTCAGCAGGAGCCAGCGGCGCCCGAGCAGGACCGCGCCGCTCGCGCCGATCAGCGCTGCCGCCGCCAGCAGCGTGCGCTGCGTCCCGATCGCCGGGATCGCGACGAGGGCGGCAAGGAACGTGCCCACCAGGCTGCCGATCGTCGAGACCGCGTACAGCCGGCCGGAGACGGTCCCCGCGCTCTCGATGTCCCGGATTGCGAGCCGGATCGCGAACGGCGCCACCATTCCCATCAGGGTCACGGGCGGGACGAACAGGACGAGGACGCCGAAGAACGAGCCGATCGCGGCGCCCGCCGAGACCCGGTCGAGGCCCTCAACCGAGAGATCCAGGATCGGGCGGGCGAGGAGCGTCGCGAACGCGACGAGACAGGCCGCGGCTGCAACGACGAGGCCGAGCGCCCTGGGCGTCGGGTACCGGTCTGCGAGCCGGCCGCCGAGCCAGTAGCCGACCGAGAGCGACGCCAGCGTGAGCCCGATCACGTTCGCCCAGACGATCGTGGAGTTCCCGAAGTACGGGGCGAGCAGTCGCGACGCAGCGATCTCCGTCGCCAGCGTCCCGACGCCGGCGGCGAAGACGACGCAAGTCAGCGTCGCCTGGAAGGACAGCCTCAAGACGTCTTCTTGACGACGACCACGGCGGAGTCGTCCGCGAGCCCGCCGCCGGCGAATGCCCGGGAATCCTCCACGACCGCGCGTGCCAGCTGCTGCGCCCGCAGTGCGCGTTGCTCTCCCAGCAGGCGGTCGAGCCGCACCTTCCCGTAGAGCTCGGCCCCCACTCGGGACTCCACGACCCCGTCTGTGAACAGCACGACGGACGCGCCCGGCTCCAGCTTCGTCCTGGCCTCGGGGTACTGCTGATCCGGCGCGATCCCCAGCGCGAGCCCGTGTGCCTCCAGCTCCTCGACAGCTCCGTCCGGCCGCACGACCCGCGGCTCGGGATGACCGGCGCCGGAGCAGGCAAGCTCGCCGGTCGCAGGGTCGAGGGTCAGGTAGAGCATGGTCACGAACTTGCCCTCCTCGACCTCGTCGAGCACGACCTGGTTGGCGATCCGCATCAGCTCGGACGGCTCGGGATGCTCGCGGGCGAGCGACCGGAAGACGAACTTCGTCATCGCCATGTCCGCGGCCGCGTCGATCCCCTTCCCGGTCACGTCGCCGACCACGACGGCAAGGCGGCCGTCGGGGAGGACGGTGTAGTCGAAGACGTCGCCGCCGACGTCCAGGCGGGACGAGGACTCGTACACGCTGCCGATCTCGATGCCGGCGATGTCCGGCGGCTCATCCGGCAGGAGCGACCGCTGCATCGCGTCCGCGAAGTGGACTTGCTGCTCGTACAGCCGTGCGTTCCCGATCGCGAGCGCGGCCTGGGCAGCGAGGGCGCGCGCGGCCTCGAGCACCACGGCGCCGATCGGCCGGGCGGGATCGAGCGAGATCAGCGTGAGCGCCGCCATCACTTCCCCCGCCGAGACGATCGGGACGAGCGAGGCCGTCGAGCCGCGCTCCAGGAACGGGATCAGCAGCTCGTGGCCGCCGCCGAGTCGTTTCGCCCGTCGCGGGGTGAGCACCACCGGTGTCGCGGCCTCGATGCGGTCGAGCGGCTGCGGCCGGCGCAGGATCGGGTCCAGCGCGACGCCGAGCCGCACATCGGGAACGTGGATTGCACCTGGGACCAGGGAGTCGCCGCGCTCGTCGGGCATTCGCAGCACCGCGGCGTCGACGTCGAGGAGCTCGACCGCCGTTCTGGCGATCGTGCCGACAGTCTCTTCCAGCGACAGGCTCTCGGAAAACGAGCGGGAGATCTCGTAGAACGCTTCGAGCCGCTTGGCCGCGAGGAGCTCCGCGTCGAGCGCCTCCTGGCGCTCCCGCGCCAGCCGTGCCGTGTCCTCGTGCAGGCCGGCGTTCTGAACTGCGACCGCGAGCTGCCCCGCGAGCGCAGCGAGCAGCATCGACTCGTTCTCGCCGAGCCGCCGCTTCGCAGGCAAATAGGCGACGAGCATGCCGATCAGCTCGCCGGCGGCGCGAAGCGGGACGACGACGGCCGCCTCGATCCCCGACTCCGAGACGGCGTCCCGGACCGACCCCAGGCGAGGGTCGCTCGTTGCGTCCCGGATCTCGACCACCGGCCTCGCGCGAAGACGTTTCAGGATCAGGTCGAGAAGCCCCTCCGCGACACGGACGTGCGGGCCGGCGAGCCCGCGCTCGGCCGCGGCCTCGAGCCCGCCCGCCTGTCGGAGGTAGACCGCTGCCCGGTCGGTCTCCAGCAGCTCGCCGACCCGGTCGACCGCCGTCTCGAGCGTATGCGAGAGCGAGAGCTCGGCGATCGCCTGACCGACCACGGCGAGCAGGGCCCGGCTGCGCTCGAGCTCCTGCGTCAGGTCGCTGATCCGCTCGCCCGCGCGCACCGCGTGAGCGGCGCGGAAGCCGAACGTCTCCAGCGTGGCGAGCTCCTCCGCGTTCGGCTCGTCCCCGGGGTCGAAGACGAGGCGCAGGCCGCCTACGCTCGGCTCGCCGAGCCGGACAAGCACGAGGCCGCCCTCGAGCGCCACGCTTCCGGTCACCGAGAGCCGCTCGTCGGCATCCCGCACGAGCGACGTCAGGTCGACAAGGTCCTCAGCGAGCCCGGCGGACGCGACCGGCTCGGGCCGGCCGTTCGACCGCCAGAGGACGCATGAGCGGGCTCCCGTCGCCTCGAGCGCGAGGCGGGCGATCCGCTCTGGGCTCCGCGACTCCTCCGCCGCCACCGCAAGCGCCCGGCCCGCGAGCTCGATCGTCGCCTCCCGGCCGGTCGCAGGCGAGTGCCCGTCGACTGGTTCGACCGCCCGGACGAGCAGCGACGCGTGGCTTGCGATCATGCGCGCGAGGAGGACGTCGCGCTCCGAGAAGGGCTCGCCGGCGCGCGCCAGCTCGAGGCTCGCCAGCACTCGCCCTTCCGAGGACACCGGACAGATCAGGATGCGAGCTGCGCCCCAGCGGCGGGCGAGACGGCGAACCGCGTCCGGCAGATCGTCGCTCTCGGTCAGCTCGTTGGGACCGATCTCCTCCTCTGCGATGCGCGAGCCTTCGAGCTCGGCGCGCAGCGCCGGTGACGCCGCCCACACCCCACGCGTCTGCAGGCCTGCGCCTCCGCGCCCGGCCACGCGGATGACCGCCAGCGTGGCCCCGACGCCCGACGCCGCCGCTTCCGCCAGCACACCGAGGGCGCCGTCCAGGTCCTCCGCATCCGCGAGATCCTGGCCCACGGCCGCGAGGCTCCTGAGAGCGGCCTGCGAGACCTCCTGTCCGGCCGGGATCACCCGACAAGTGTAGGAGGCTCCGACGCCACGAGGCTTGAGTCCCCAGGGCCCCGAACGCACCCTGACAACCAAGCATCGCGATGTCGGAAACCTCTTATAGAGTGCGGCGATGGCCGAGCCCGCCCGGCGCCCCGATGCCGTGGAAGAGCCGCCGCTTCCCGACCCGATCGCGGTCGAGCGCGCGTACCGATTCCACAAGACTCGTCGCCGGATCCGACAGGAGCGAAAGCAGGAGCGGGCTCTCGCGCGCCTGCGTTTCTTCGCCATCCTCCTTTCGCTCTTGGTTCTCGCGGCGTACCTGTCACTCGTCGTCTGGCGGCAGATCGAGCAACTGTTCGGGCTCTGACCGACGCATCGCGGATACTTCCCGCCGTGGAATCACCCGAGACCTATCCACCGGAGGCCCACGAGCCCGAGGAGACCCCGGACCGCTTCGCGCCGGACGCGGCCTGGGTCTGGGGCGCCGGCGAGCGTCTGACGTGGCTCGGAGGGATGGTGCTCGCGCTCTCGACCCTGATGGGCTGGTACGTCAACAGCTCGGGCGACCTGACCGTGGCCGTGATCGGCTGGCATACCGGCGCGTTGGCGAAGGTCGTGCTGCTGATCGGCCTCGCCGTCGTCGCCCTGCACCTGCTCCATGCGGCCGGCATCGCTCTCCCTGCGACGGTTCCCGAGAGCCTGGTCGTGATCGTGCTCGGCTCGCTTGCGACGATCCTCGTCCTGATCCGCGTGATCTCGATCCCGGACGACTTTCAGCCGGCAAGCCGCGGCATCGGGATCTGGATCTCGTTGATCGCGGCTGTCGCGGTGATCGTTGCCGGCTTGTTACGAGCGTCGGAAGAGCTCTAGTCCGGCTACGCGCGCAGCAGTTCTTTCGTGCGCGCGATGAGATCCTGAGGATTGAACGGCTTGCCCAGGAAGCCCTGCGCACCGCGTGCCTGCGCGTCGTCGTCGGTGCTTTCGACCTGGCCGCTGAACATGATCACCGGGATCGAGCCCATGCCGTGGCGCTCCTGCATGCGGCGGAGCATCTCCCAGCCGTCCACGCCGGGCATCATCACGTCGAGGAGGATGAGGTCGGGAGCCTGCTCCTCGAGCGACGCGAGGCCCTCGTCGGCGTTGCCTGCCTCGCGAACCACGTACCCGTCCATCTCGAGGTTCACGCGGACGAACTCGCGGATCCGCGGATCGTCGTCGACGATCAGAACGACCGGCGTCCCGCGCGATCGGGGGCCGCTGGAGTTGGCCGAGCCGGACACGAAGGCGTCCAGGTCCCGTCGGCGGTAGCGGCGATGGCCGCCGGGCGTGTAGAAGGCCGGCAGCCGTCCTTGGTCGGACCATTTCCGGATCGTGCTCTGGGCGACTCCGAGGTACTTCGCCGCCTGGCCGAGGGTCAACCAGTCGGCGCCGTCATTTCCCTGCGGCTGCCTGCGCGCCTTGCCCCCGACCTCGGCCACCCCGGAATCTAAGCAAAGCTGCACTTTCTTCGCCGAGCAGTGAGCATCCCAACACTCACGGGACCGTCACGGTACGCGTTTCCGTGACGCGATTCGTCTGCGTCCAGGGTTGGATCGTTCGGACGCTCGTAACCGGCGTCGACGGCTCCGGGCGATCCTCGAGCGCCTGGCCCACGGCCACGCCGATGCCGAAGACGATGACGGCGGCCGCGATTCGAATCAGCCAGCCGAGGACACCGGCGCCGCGCTTGCGACGCCTGCGGACGGGGGCAGCGGTGCTCATGGCGTGTAGTCCGTCGCGCCCCGCGCGTAGCGATGGAATGCCGCATCTTGCGCGACGGACACCTTGGCGGTCCACCCGGGCCGGTCGGCTCGTTCGGCGACGGCCTCGTACACCCAGCCGTCGTCGCCCCCGTAGACGTCGGCGAGCTGCGCGAGGCTGAAATGTTCCCCGATGCGCCTCCGGAGCGCCTCGGTGACAGCCTCGACCTGTGCCATGAGCGTCTCGTAGTCGTCCGGATCGGAGATTGACGCCCTCAGACGGCGGTCGCCCTCCTCCCACTGCTGCCTCGCGGTTTCCAGATAGCTCGCCACAGCTCCGTCCTTACCCATGGGCGTCCAGGGTGCAGCACCGAGCAGGCCATTTCGGCTCGATCTCGGCGTAGATCCGTTCGCCGAGCTCATATCCGGGGCGCGCGAGCGCGAACGCGACGTGGGCGTGCAGGCACTTCAGCCGCTGCGGATTGGCGGTGCCGCCGATGCCGAGATCGAGCGTGTCTCCGCGGCCCACCCGACCGTTCGCCAGGTCACGGCGGATGACACGCTGCTCGGCCGTCGCCGCGTCGAGGCTCCGTGCGAGCTCTTCGTCGCCGGCGGCGAGCTCGCTCCACCGCTCGATGCCCCCGGCGGCCTCGATCCTGGCCACGGCCGCGACGAGGTGGCGACAGGTGAGGTAGAAGGTCGTCGGAAAAGGATCGCCGGCGCTGTCGTACGGCGCTTGGACGGTTACGGCCGGCGCGCCGAACGGACAGCGGACCGCGACGCGCAGGAACGCGCGCGGCTCGCGGCCCAGCTGGCGCTCGACGATGGCGCGGTCATCCACCGCCTCCGATCCTAGTGGCGGGTTTCTGTCGTGCCCGCCACTCGTCGATTCCCTTGACGATGAAGAGCCGCTCGCCGGGCTTGACGAGGCCGAGCCGCCTGGCACGCCGGGCAAGCGCCTCGGGCGTGTCGGACTCGGCGACCTGGCGCGCGAGCTCGTCACGCTCGGCACGGAGCGACCTCACCTGGGCGGCGCGTTCCTCGAGCGACGCCTTCGTTTCGAGATAGCTCTTGAGCGGCCGGTAGTAGAGGAGCCCCACGACGAGGATCGTCGCGACCGCGAGCCAGCGCATGAGCGGCGGCCGGCGACGGGCAGGGCGACGAGATCGCTTGCGTGGGGACCGGGACGGCATGGCCCGTCCGTTCGTGGGCGCGCGCGCCGCTCCTGCCTCGAGAGGACTACCTAGGCGTACGAGAGCTTGATCATGTCCGTGCTGCCGGGAAGGTTCACCGCCGTCCCAGCGGTCAGCACGACGAGGTCGCCCTCGTCGAGCAGGCCGGACTCACGGCCCGCGTCCAGCGAGCTTGTCCAGAGCTCCTCCACATCGGCCGCCTCGGGCATGTTCATCGGCACCACGCCCCACTCGAGCGCCATGTGCTGGAGCGCGGCCTGGTGGTGAGAAAGCCCGATCACCGGTCGGCGCGGACGGAGCCTGGCGACGACGGATGCCGTCCGCCCGGTGTAGGTCGGCACGAGGATCGCCTTCGCGCCGAGCGTCTCCGCCAGGTCGCACGCTGCGTTGGACATGGCCTGTCCGACGGTGGGCTCGTCGCCCGGCTGCGGGAACTGGTGCCGGTATTCGATGCTGGGCTCGATCGTGCGTGCGATGCGCTCCATGGTCCGCACTGCCTCGAGCGGGTAGCGGCCGATCGCGGTCTCCTCGGAGAGCATCACCGCCGACGTCCCGTCGAGAATCGCGTTCGCCACGTCGCTCGCCTCGGCGCGCGTGGGCTCTGCGTGGCTGACCATCGACTCGAGCATCTGGGTCGCGGTGATCACCGGCTTTCCCCGATCGAGCGAGGCGAGGATGATCCGCTTCTGGAGCAGCGGCACGACCTCGACCCCGATCTCGACTCCCAGGTCGCCGCGGGCGACCATGATCGCGTCCGCCTCCTCGAGGATCGCGGGCAGGGCGTCGATCGCCTCCGCCTTCTCGATCTTCGCGATGACGTGTGCGTCGACGCCGACCTGCCTGATCAGCCCCTTGAGGTCGCGGACGTCCGCGGCAGAGCGGACGAACGAGAGCGCGACGAAATCAGCGCCGAGGCCCAGGGCGAACTCGAGGTCGTCCGTGTCCTTCCTGGTCAGGGCCGGAATGGGCACAGGGACGCCGGGAATGTTCACGCCCTTGTGCGAGCTGACGGTCCCGCCGACGATGACGGCGCAACGTGCGCGCCCCGCCTGGACGGCATCGACGCGAAGCCGGACGAGCCCGTCGTCGATCAGGACGTCGTGGCCGGGCTGGAGCACCTGGCCGATCACCGCCGGCAGGACGGGCAACTCTCCGTCCACGCTTCCGTCCTCGCCTCCCGTGACGACGACCTCGTCGCCGTCGGCGAGCAGCATCGGCGCCTCGAGCTCGCCGATGCGGAGCTTGGGCCCCTGCAGGTCGGCGATCAGCGCGATCGGCTGCCCCACCTCTTCCTGCGCCTTCCGAACCATTCGGGCGTACTCGGCGTGCTGGTCCTGCGTCCCGTGAGAGAAGTTGAGGCGGGCGCCGTTCATCCCAGCCTGCGCGAGCGCGAGCACACGCTCCTCGGTCGCGCACGACGGGCCGAGCGTGACGACGATCTTCGTGCGGCGGGGGACCGCGGTCGCCATTTGCGTCAGCGTAGCGAGAGCGGGATCGACCGTTCGTTCGTCCTCGACCCGTCCTCGGCCGAGATCTCGAAGACGACGAGGCGACCCGGCCCGGTCCCCTCGTAGGGAACGGTGAATCGGAAGGTCCCGCGCGTGCCGCTCCCGGAGGTCGCTGTCACGAAGTCCTTCTTCAGGATCTTGTCGTCCGCATCTCGGAGCTCGTACTGGAACGTCGCCTCGAACGTGTTGGCGGTTCCGCTTGCCTCGAAGCCCGACTCGACCTCTTCGTGGGAAAGGGGATCCTCGACGAGGATCGCCGGGGTCTCATCCTCGAACGCCGCCCGTCCGACCGGCGGGTCGCCGTCGAACGAGACCCGCTGCACCGAGTCGAACTGGGTCAGCGTGTAGGTCAGCTGCGCGAGGGCCTTGGGGTCGGTGACGGGGGGATCGAGCACGATCGAAGCCACGCCACCCTTGATCGCCAGGCTCCGCAGCCTCGTCTCCGGCGGAATCGCCGAGGTCAGCTCGCTCTCGGTTCCCTCGAAGAGCTGGTGAACCGTGTTGGTCGCGATCGCCGGCCCCGTGACGAGCCCGCGCTGCTCCGGCCAGACCTTCCCGTCCTGGAGGAAGTAGAGCGCGACGAGCGCCGGCGCCTCGCTCGGAACCGACGACGCTGCGGTCTCGGTCACCGTCTCACGGACGGTCACCGTGGTCGTGTCGTCGCCGCCGCAGCCGGCGGCCAGTACGAGCCCGAAGAGCGCGCTAAGGACGAGCTTTGAACGCATCCCAGCCGGGGTATTCGGCGTCCGCGCCGAGCTCCCCTTCGATCCGCAGCAGCTGGTTGTACTTCGCGGTGCGATCCGAGCGCGAGGGCGCGCCGGTCTTGATCTGCCCGGCGTTCGTCGCGACGGCGAGGTCGGCGATCGTCGTGTCCTCGGTCTCGCCGGAGCGGTGCGAGATCACCACCGTGTAGCCGGCAGACCTGGCCATCGCGATCGCCTCGAGCGACTCGGTGAGCGTGCCGATCTGGTTGACCTTGACGAGGATCGAGTTGGCGACACCCTCCTCGATTCCGCGTCGCAGCCGTTCCACGTTCGTGACGAAGAGGTCGTCGCCGACGAGCTGGACGCGTTCTCCGAGCCGTTCGGTCAGCGCCTTCCATGCCGTCCAGTCCTCCTCCGCAGCGCCGTCCTCGATCGAGACGATCGGATAGCGCTCGACGAGCTCGGCCCAGAAGTCGGTCAGCTGCTCGGGTGTCGCCTCGCGGCCCTCGAAGCGGTAGCGCCCATCGTCACCGACGAGCTCGCTCATCGCGGGGTCGAGCGCGATCGCGATCCGCTCGCTGTGACCGGCGCGCTCGGCCGCCTCGAGGATCGCGTCGATCGCGGCTTCGCTGGACTCGAAGTTCGGCGCGAAGCCGCCTTCGTCCCCGACGGCGGTCGCGAGCCCGCGCTCGTCGAGGAGCTTCTTCAACGTGTGGAACGTCTCGACGGCGACGCGGAGCGCCTCCGAGAAGGTCTCGGCTCCGCCCGGCACGATCATGAACTCCTGGAGGTCGAGCGAGTTGTCGGCGTGCGCCCCGCCGTTGACGACGTTCAGCATCGGGACGGGGAGCACGTGCGCCTCGGGGCCGCCGATCCAGTTGTAGAGCGGGACCCCCGCTTCCGCGGCAGCCGCCTTGGCGACGGCGAGGGAGACCCCGAGGATCGCGTTCGCGCCCAGCCGCCCCTTGTTGTCGGTGCCGTCAAGCATGACGAGCGCCGAGTCGACGCCCGCCTGATCGGACGGATCGAGGCCTCGAATCCCCTGTGCGATCTCGGTGATCACGTTCTCGACCGCCTTGGAGACGCCCTTGCCGAGCCATTCAGAGGGATCGCCGTCCCGGAGCTCGACCGCCTCGAACTGTCCGGTCGAGGCGCCGGAGGGGACCGCAGCCCGGCCGCGCGCTCCGGACTCGAGCACCACCTCGACCTCGACGGTGGGATTGCCCCGGGAGTCGAGGATGGTGCGGGCGTGGACGTCGTAAATGGGGCTCAGCGGAACTCTTCCTTGGCGGCGTCGAAGTATCGGTCTTTCTCGTCGAGCGTGAGCGAGGTGAACTCCTTGCCCTCCGCCGCCGCGAGGGTCGACGCGCGATCGACGCGGTCCGCGAAGCGCCCGGCCATCGCACGCAGCGCCAGCTCGGGGTCGACGTTCAGCCGCCGCGCGACGTTGACCGCGGCGAACAGGACGTCGCCGAGCTCTTCGAACACGTGCGGGTCCGCCTCGGCCTCGGGCGCAGGCTCGCCCACCTCGGCGATGGCTTCGCGGAGCTCGCGCAGCTCGTCGTCGAGGTCGGCAAGCGCGCCGTCGACGTCCGGGTACTCGAAGTCGATCGCGGCAGCGCGTCGTTGGAGCTTTCGTGCGTAGAGCAGCGCCGGAAGCGTCTCCGGCACGTGGTGAAAGATCCCCTCGCGGCCCTCCTGCTCGGCCTTGATCCGCTCCCAGTTCGCCCGAACCCGGCCGGGAGTATCCGCATCGACCTCACCGAAGACGTGCGGGTGCCGGCGAACGAGCTTCTGCTCGACCCCGCGCGCAACCGATTCGAGTGAGCCGGTACCCCGTTCCTCGAGGAGCAGCGCGAGGAAGTACGTCTGGAAGAGCAGGTCGCCGAGCTCGTCCTCGAGCTTCGCGTCGTCATCGGCGAGCGCGGCGTCCGCGACCTCGTATGCCTCCTCGACGGTGTGCGGGACGATCGTCCGCGCCGTCTGCTCCCGATCCCAGGGGCAGTCGCGCCGAAGGCGCTCGGTCAGGCGTTGGAGATCGAGAAGGGCGTCGGCGAGAGGGTCGCGCTCAGCCAGTGGTGGCGGGTTCCTCCGCCTTCGGCTTGTACCCGGTCTGGTACGTCGTGTCGCCCTCGAGGTCCTTGCGCATGTCCGCAACCCACTTCTCCATCTCCTTGTTGCGGTTCTCCTGGAGAAGCTGCTGCTTAATCGCTGGCTGGACCTGGGCAAACGGCGTCGACTGGCTCTTCTTCACCGGGCCGAGGGCCTGGATGATGTGCCAGCCGTACTGCGTCTTCACGGGCTTGGAGATCCCGTTGTCGCCGATCGTGAAGGCCGTCTGCTCGAACTCGGGGACGAGCTGGCCCTTCGTGGCGGTCATCTTCCCGCCCTGGTTCTTCGAGGCCGGGTCCTGCGAGTACTTCTTGGCGATCGCGTTCCAGTCGCCGCCGGCCTTGAGCTGGGCGTACAGGTCGTCGGCAAGCGCCTTCTGGTTGGGCTTGACGAGGACGTGGCGCACGGCCCGCGTCTCGGGCGTCCCGTACTGCGCCTTGTTCTTGTCGAAGTACGTCTTGACCTGCTCGTCGGTGACCTTCACGTCCTTCGTGACCTTGTTGAAGATCGCCTCCTGGACGAGGTTGGCGCGGATGATGTCGCGCGCCTGCTCGGGGCTCAGGCCCTGGGACTTGAGCTCAGCGTCGAACTTCTTTTTGTCACCCTGGTGGCGCTCCTTGATGTACTGGTCGATCCGCTTGTCCACGGCCTCGTCGCTGACGTCGATGTCGAGCTCGTCGGCCTTCACCTCGAACTGCGTGCGCTGGATGAGGAAGTTCATCGCCTGGTCGCGGAGCTGCACGTATTCGGGCGTACCGACCTTCGGGAACGGCCGCTTCTGCGCGTCGTAGCTGCGCTTCGCATACGTGATCAGGTCGTCGAACTCGGACTTCGGGATCGACTGGTCGCCGACGACGGCAACCGAGTTCGTCGGCACCGAATCGGAGCTGCCGTCGTCGCTGCCGCAGCCCACCGCGAACACGGCGACTACGAGAGCGAGAAAGAGTGTCGAGAAGACCCGTTTCATGAAAAAGGCGCCGACCTATGCTGCGCGACGCGTGTCGAGGATAGCATCGACTAAACGCACCGCTCCCTTGAAATACATCGTCTCTTAACGAGATTTCATGTCGGGCTGTCGTGTAGATCGCGGTGTCGATTCGGCTGCGCAGCTCGCGCAGCTCTCCGGAGCCCAGAACAAGCGGCCCGACGGTCGCACGGCCGCCCCGGAAGACGAGATAGTCGGCGCCCAGCCGGGCGACCTTGATCCTTACTTCCTGGATTGCAAAGAGGTTCTCGACCGGTTCCGGCAGCGGGCCGAAGCGGTCGGTGGTCGACGCCTCGAGCTCACGCAGCTCGTCTTCGGTCTCCGCGAGCGCCAGCCGGCGGTGCAGGTCGATCCGCATCGCCTCCGAGTCGACGTACGTGTTCGGCACGTAGGCGTCGACGCGGGCGTCCACGCGCACGGGCCTGGCCGTCGGCCGCCGCTCGCCCGAGAGCTCGGCGACCGCCTCGCCGAGCAGCTCGACGTAGAGCTCGAACCCGAGCGCCGCGACATGGCCCGACTGCTCGGCGCCCAGGAGGTCGCCCGCGCCGCGGATCTCGAGGTCGCGCATCGCGATCGCGAAGCCGGCGCCGAGCTCGGTGTGGTCGGCAAGGGTCGCGAGGCGGGCGCGCGCTTCCGGCGTCAGCTCGGACGCGTCCGGATAGAAGAGGTAGGAGTGCGCCAGCTGGTCGGAGCGGCCCACCCGCCCGCGGATCTGGTAGAGCTGAGCGAGCCCGAGCGCGTCGGCCCGCTCGACGATCAACGTGTTGGCCTGCGGGATGTCGAGGCCCGATTCGATGATCGTCGTCGAGACGAGCACGTCGGCGTCGCCGCGCAGGAACGAGAGCATCCGGTCCTCGAGCTCCTTCTCCCGCATCTGCCCGTGAGCGACGATCAGGCGGAGATCTGGCGCAAGCGCCTGCAGCCACGCGGCCCGCTCGTCGATCGTCTCGACCCGGTTGTGGAGGAAGAAGGCCTGGCCGCCGCGTGCGACCTCCCGCTCGAGGGCCTGCTTGATCAGGTCCTCGTCGAACTCGCCGACGTGCGTCCGGATCGGGCGCCTGCCCTCGGGCGGCGTCTCGATGATCGAGATGTCCCGCAGGCCCGAGAGCGACATATGGAGCGTGCGCGGGATGGGAGTCGCCGTCAGGGCGAGGACGTCGACCTCGAGGCGCAGCTGGCGCAGGAGCTCCTTCTGGGCGACGCCGAAGCGCTGCTCCTCGTCGACGATCACAAGCCCGAGGTCCTTCGGGATCACATCTCTCGAGAGCACCCGATGCGTCCCGATCAGGACGTCAACTTTTCCCTGTGCGAAGTCGGCGAGCACCTGCTTCGTCTCCTTGGTGCTGCGGAAGCGCGAGACCATCTCGACGCGTAGCGGGAAGTCGCGATAGCGCTCGCGGAACGTGTTCCAGTGCTGCTGGGCGAGCACGGTCGTCGGGACGAGCATCAGGGTCTGCTTGCCGTTGAGCGCGACGGCGAAAGCGGCTCGGACGGCGACCTCCGTCTTGCCGAACCCGACGTCGCCGCAGACGAGCCGGTCCATCGGCCGGGGTGTCTCGAGGTCTTCCTTGACGGCCTCGATCGCCACCCGCTGGTCGTCCGTCTCCTGGTACGGGAAGCTCGCCTCGAGCTGCTCCAGGTACTCGTGCTCGAGGTCGTAGGCGACGCCCGGCGCCTGCTGCCGCTCGGCATAGAGCCGGATGAGCTCGCCGGCAAGCTCACGGATGCCCTCGCGCGCCCGGCTCTTGAGCAGCTGCCATGCCTTGCCGCCGAGCTTCGAGAGCGCCGGCGCGCCGCCGTTCGCACCGATGTAGCGCGACACCTTCCCGAGCTGCTCGTGCGGGACGTAGAGCCTGTCGTCCCCGCGGAAGGCGAGCAGGAGGTAGTCGCGCGTGACGCCGGCGACCTCCTTCGTCTCGAAGCCGAGCAGCTTCCCGACGCCGTGGTCCTCGTGGACGACATGGTCGCCGGTGCGGAGGTCGGCGAACGACTGGAGGGCCCGGCCGACCCTGTGCTCGGCGCGGCGCGGCTTGCGGCGGAAGACTTGCGTGTCCGGCAGCAGCGCGAGACCGAGGTCGCGCCAGACGAAGCCGCGGCGGGCCGGCGAGACCGCATAGAGGAGCTCGGCTTCGGCGGGGAGCTTCTCGCCCTCTTCCATGACGCGTGCGTCGACCCGCCGGAGCAGGTTCTGGTTGCGCAGCGCCTCGCCGCGGTGCGCGAAGGCGACGATCGTGCGCAGGCCGCCGCGGACGAGCGACCCAAGCTCCTGTTCCGCCTCCGAGAGCCCGCGAGCGGCGATCGCTGGGCGCTGAGCCTCGAACGAGATCGGCTGTCCGGTCGGGAAGGGGTCGAGCTCGGCGGCGCCCTCGAGCGGCTGCGGCGGGAGCTCTTCCTCTTCCCAGACCGAGCGGACTGCGTCGGGCTGCCAGACGAGGTCGGGCGCGCGGGCGAGCGGCGGGACGAGGTCGTCCGGGGCCGGCGCGTCGTCGTCCGGCAGCGTCGGCTCGGCCAGGTCGGCGAGGCGCTCGCCGGCCGGATAGATCACTGCGCTCTCGACGGGGTGCAGCGTGCGCTGCGTGAACGGCGAGTACGCGCGCATCGACTCGATCTCGTCCCCGAAGAGCTCGAGGCGGAGCGGCTCCCGGCCGGTGGTCGGGAAGACGTCGACGATCCCGCCGCGAACGGCGAACTGGCCTCGTTCCTCCGCTCGCTCGACGCGCTCGTAGCCCGCGAGCGCGAATCGCTCCGTCAGGTCCTCGTCGGCGTCCTCCGGGAGCCTGACCGGCTGCGGGCGTGCCTCCGCAGGCGGAAGGCCCTCGGCGATCGCAGCCGCCGAGGCGGCGACGAGGCCGCCGGCCGCGAGGACGTCGAGTGCTCTGGCGCGCTCGCCGACGAGGTGCGGCGCCGGCTCGAGCCCGGAGCCCCAGCGGACGCCGCGGCTCGGCAGGAGCGCGACGCGATCGTCGCCGAGGAACCACGCGGCCGCCTCGGCCGCGTCCCGCGCGTCCGAGTCCTCGGGGAGCACGACCACGAGTCCCCGCTCGAGCTCGATGTGGAGAGCGGCGAGGAGGAGCGGCAGCGCCGGCTCTGAAACTCGCGCGCGCGGTCCCTTGCGGTCGGCGGCCTCGACGGCGAGGCCCGTGTGCGCCTCTCTGATCTCGTTCGCGAACGCGTGAAGGCGCTCGGTCTCGGCGAGCTCCTGCGCGACGACGTGTAGCACCGGACGGTCCACGACGAACGCCGGAACGGTCAGGTTCCGGGGCGGTCAATGGTACGCGCGGGGACAATCGCGGGATGGGCCCGCTTTCGATCCGGGCGGCTCGGCCGGATGACGTCGAGGCGCTGTTCGCGATTCACCGCGAGAGCGCGATGACGGCGTACGCGGAGATCTTCCCGCCGGATCGCTACCGCTTCCCCGATGCGCAGATGCGGGAGGTCTGGGCGGAGGCGCTGTGCAGCGATGACACGTCCGTGGTGATCGCCGAGCGAGCCGGCAGCCCCGTAGGGTTCGCGACCGTCTCGCCGGGATGGCTTCGGAACCTGTTCGTGCTGCCTTCCGAGTGGGGCCGCGGCGCCGGCGCCGCGCTCCACGACGAGGCTCTTGCGTTGCTGCGCCGCGACAGGGCGATCGCTCACCTGTGGGTGCTCGAGGCGAACGAACGAGCGCGCCGCTTCTACGAAGCGCGGGGCTGGCGGGAAGACGGCGGCCGGTCGAGGTCGGAGTTCCCGCCTCATCCGGTCGAGCTGAGGTACGCGCTCCGGCTCGGCGAGGGTCGAGGCGCACTGGCAGGTCGGACCCATCCCGAGCCCCCACCCACCCAAGGGGATGAGCTTCGAGGCTAGCGCCCGGATTCGCGCGTGCCTGTGACGATTCCGCGCGGAAAATGCGTCAGTGTCAGGGCGTCCCGTAGACGACTTGCTCCATCGGCTCCTCCGGCTCCTCCGGCTCGTCGGGGTCGCCAAGCTCGTCCTCGTCGTCACCGCCACCGACCGCCGTCGGTCGGTCGACATAGGCACGCGCCTGCAGCGTGAAGAGCTCCGCGTAGAGGCCGTCGCGCTTCATCAGCTCCTCGTGCGAGCCCTCCTCGACCACGCGCCCCTCGTGCAGCACGTAGATGCGATCCGCCGAGCGCACGCTCGAGAACCGATGCGAGATCAGCACCACCGACCGGCCGTGGAGCAGCTCCCGCATTCGCTGGAAGAGGTTGCTCTCGGCCCGCGCGTCGAGCGACGCAGTCGGCTCGTCGAGGATCACGAACGGCGCGTCGCGGAAGAATGCGCGCGCGAGCGCCACGCGCTGCCACTGGCCGATCGAGAGGTCGAAGCCGCCGGAGAACTCGCGGCCGAGCATCGTCTCGTACCCTTCGGGGAGCGACGCGAGGAACTCATGGGCGTCCGCGCGCGCGGCCGCCTCGAGGATCGCATCGACGTCGTCGATTCGCTCCTTTCGCCCCAGGCCGACGTTCTCGCGCGCGGGAAGCAGGTAGCGCTCGAAGTCCTGGAAGATCACGGCGACGGCGCGGCGAAGATCGTCTGCGTCCACATCCGCGAGATCGAGGTCGTCCCAGCGGATCCTCCCGGTCTCGGGCCGGTACAGCCCCGCGAGCATCTTTGCGAGCGTCGTTTTGCCCGAGCCGTTCTCGCCAACGAGCGCGATGATCTCGCCCTTGCCGATCTCGAGCGAAACGCCGTCCACCGCCGGACGGTTCGACTCCGGGTACGTGAACGACACGTCTTCCACGGTCAGGCGATCGAACGACTTCGGCGCCGGCGTCCGACCCTCCGCTTCCTCGACGGACGGCTCGAGTTTCAGGAAGGACGAGTAGTCGCGGATGAAGAGCGTTGCCTCGTACAAGGAGGTCGCGCTCATGTGGAGCCCGCGCAGCTGGTTTGCGAGCTGGTAGAGGCCGAAGACCGCCGCGCCGGCCGCCGCCAGCGACATGCGATCGGTGGTGTACAGCCAGGCGAGCATCGCGATCGTCCCGACGGTGACCGCCGACGACGTGATTGAGCCGAGCAGCGCCCGGGCCGTCCTGCGCTTCGCGAGCTGCCGCAGCTCGGCGATCCGCTCGTCGTAGAGCGTGTCGTACCGGCGCCGAAGGAACCCAGCCAGGTTGAAGGCGCGCACCTCCTTCGCCGCGTTACGGCCCATGAGGACGTTCTGGAGATAGCTGCGCTGCCGATCGTTCGGCGTCATTCCCCGCGCGTAGCGGTAGAGATCGCGCGTGTTCAGGGAGGCGACGACCCAGAGTGGCAGGTACCCGATGAGCACGAAGGGCAGCAGCAGCGGCTGCAGGGCTGCCAGCGCAAAGACGATCGCCGCCGCCGTCATGAGTGAGCCGACGATCCCCAGCAGGCCGTTGACGGTCTGAAGCGCCCGGAATTGCCCCTGGGCACGGGCGCGCTGGAGCCGGTCGTAGAACTCCGGCGACTCGAAGGCGAGCAGGTCGATCCTGGTGGACACGTCGAGCACGCGGTCGATCGCCTTGCGGCCGACCAGCTCGCCGAGGACGCGGCTCTGTTCGCCCTGGATCGCGCGGGCGAGATCGAGGGCAACCGTGACGGCGACGAGCGCGACGAGCGGCGGCCCGACACCTGCCAGGTCGGCGTTGCCACCGCTTCCGAGGACCGACTCGAAGACGGCTTTCGCCACGAAGAGCTGCACGACGACGCCGACTGCAGTCAGAAGCTGGAGGCTGGACGTGAGCAGGAATGTGTTGCGGCCGGAGCTCCAGACCAGCCGCATCGAGTCGCCCAGAAGACCCGGAAGGTCGCGCCAGGTTCCTTCCGAGCCCTCGGGATGCATGACTTCCCACCAAGTCCGTCCCTGACGCGGACCGGGCGCGGCGCCCGCGCGCCGTCGGCCGCCTGGCCCTTCGCCTACGGAGACGACCACGCGATCCATGGAACTAGTTGTACCGGCGCTGCGCCTCCTCGAGCCCGTCGCGCGCCATGGTCTCGACAGCATCCGCTGATCGCCCGATCAGCTCATCGAGGTCGACTTCGGGCTCGAAACCGCCGAGGACGTAGTCGGCGACGCTGCGCCGGTCGCCCCGCCCGGGCCGCCCGACACCAATCCGCAGGCGCAGGAAGTCGTTCGTCCCGAGCGTCTGGGCGATCGAGCGCAGGCCGTTGTGGCCGGCGAGCCCGCCGCCGAACTTCGCCTGCAGCCGCCCGGGCTCCAGGTCGACGTCGTCATGAACGATGAGGACGTCGGCCGGGTCGACCTTGAAGAACTTCCGCGCGGCTCCGATCGATTGGCCGGAGACGTTCATATACGTCTCGGGCTTGAGCAGCGCGAGCTTCAGGTCGTCGAGGCGAGTCTCCGAAAGCTGCCCGGAGAACTTGCTTCGGAACGAGCCGCCGTGCCTCCGGGCCAGCTCGTCCATCACCATCCAGCCGGCGTTGTGGCGGGTGCGCTCGTACTCGCGACCCGGGTTGCCCAGACCCGCGATGAGAAGAACCAGCGTCGAGGCGCGCTCGCCCCGACGAAACAGGGGCAACTAGCCCTCGGTGGTCTCGGGCTCGCCGCCCTCGCCCGAATCGGCCTCGGCGGACGGCTCTTCGCCCTCGGCTGCGCCCTCCGGCGGCTCCTCGCCCTCGGCCAGCTCCTCGCCTTCCTCGAGCTCCTCTTCCTCGGGCTCGGGCTCGACGATCTGCGTCGGCACCGTCACCGTCGCGAGCACCGTCTCCTCTGGATCGTCGAGGAACGTCACTCCCTCTTGCCCGGCGATGTCCACCAGGCGAAGCGTGTCGCCGATGTGCATCTCCGAGATGTCGACCTCGATTCGCTCGGGGATCTCCATCGGCAGCGCCTCGACGTTGATCTCGCGCGTGACCTGCGAGAGCACGCCGCCCTCCTTCGTACCGGCGGACTCACCGACGAGCTCGATGACCACCTGCGCCTGGATCGGCTGGTCGAGGCGGACCTCCTGGAGGTCGATGTGAGCGATGCGGCCGGAGATCACGTCCTGCTGATAGTCCTTGAGGATCGACGCATGGGTCGTCTTTTGGCCTTCGAGCACGACGTCGAGGATCGCGTGCAGGCCCGAGGGGCCGGTCAGGACGCGGCGAAGCTCTCGCTCGGAGACACAGATCGCGTGCGGCGTCTTCCCGCGCCCGTAGAGGACGCCGGGAATCATCCCGTCGCGGCGCAGGCGGCGCGAATCGGAGGAACCGCGTCCCTCGCGCTCCGCTACTTCGAGCTTGATCCGTTCACCTGCCACGGCGCGGCAGTGTAGCTAGAGAGCGCGTCACGCAGGCCCCGCTCGACAAGCTCGTACCACCAGTCGAGCGCCGGTGGATGTGCGGCGTTCGCGATTGCGTCGGCGGCGGCGGCGAGGGCACGCTGCTTGTCGAGCGGCCCGCGAATCGTCACGACCTCCCATTCCCGTCGGGGCACCGCAACGCGAACCGCACGGATCGGCTCGTCTGCATGTTCGAGCGCCCTCAGGATCTGGTCGCCGGGCCCCTGCGGGAGCGCGAGCGCCTCCTGGACGCTGCCCAGCTCGGCGAGGAACGGCGTCGCGTACGGAAAAAGCAGGTCGCCGGCGCCCGCTCGGACGTCGCCCGGCGTGGCTGTCGGGAGGAGGCCGAGCTCGCGCGGATCTCGGAGAGCGCTTGCCGGCGCCACGACGGCGCCGGCGATTACCGCTCCGACGACGACGAACCACACGCGCTCCGGCAACCAGCGGCGCAGCGAGGCGACTCCGACGCCGATCGCGGCCGCCCAGAGCGGCAGCCCATAGAAGAGATGCCGAGGCGAAAGGTCCGGATCAGAGCCCGTAGGGACGACGACGAAGAGCACAGGCGGCACGAGAACGGCAGCGGCGAGGACCACGACGGCAGGGCTCCGCAAGGCGAGCACGCCGATCCCCACGATCGCCAACACGCTGAAGAACACGAGCGCCAGTCCGTCGCCGCCCGCGAACGACGAGAGGGCCGCCACGAGCTCGCCCCATGCGTCGCCGGGCGAGGCCAGCGCCGAGCCGCCCTCCCCCACCTCCGACCGCTGCGCCAGCCGGAGGTCCGCGAGCACGAAGGGGATCGCGGCCAGGACCGCGACCGCGACGGGCAGCGCGTTCCGCAACGAGCGCCTCCGCCAGAGCACGGCGGCGACCGCCAGCGCGACGAGCGCGGGGATCAGGCCGTAGGGATGAACTGCGGGGAGCAGCCAGAACGCCGCGGCTGCAGCGGCCACGGCGCCTGGAGTCCGCCGCTCCAGCGCCCGGACGAACAGGTCTGCGGCAAGCGCAGCGACGAGCACGTAGAGCGCGTACATCCGCCCGAAGCTCCCGTAGACCGCGAGCGCCGTCGACGAGGCGGCGACCGCAGCGGCGACCAGCCCGGCTGACTGCCCACCGAGCCGCCGGCCGAGGTCGAAGCACAGCGGTACCGCCGCTACCGCGCACACGACCGACAGCCAGCGAAGCGCCTCGGCGCTCGTGTCCAGGGCGAACACGCCGTGGCTCAGCACGAAATGGAGCGGAGCGCCGCCGCGGTCGACCATCACCGTCTCGAGCACCTCGTCGAGCGGCCGCACGGAGATCAGGCCTGCGACCGCCTCGTCCTCGTACAGCGGCTTGCCGCCGACGTCGGGCGCGATCCGGTACAGGAGCAGGCCGCACAGCGCGGCGACCGCACCGCCGACCAGGACCCTCGCCTTAGAAAAGCTGATTCGCGCCCTGGAAGACCGCCGACACGGACTCGTCGGCGAAGACGTTCATGATCGTGTCGGCCAGGAGCCCCGAGACCGGGAGCACGGTCAGCTTGTCCGGCCGATCGAGCGGGGGCAGCGGCACCGTGTCCGTGACGACGATCTCTGCGAGCTCATCGGTCGCAAGCTTCTCGAGGGCGTCACCGACGAAGTGACCGTGAGTAGCGAAGACGTAGACCTCCTTCGCACCCGCCTCCCGCAGAGCCTTCGCACCGGCCAGAAGGGTGCCGCCCGTGAGGATCATGTCGTCACCCATCAGCGCGGTCTTGCCGCGGACGTCGCCGATGACCTCCGTGATCGAGGCCAGGTCGTGCGCCGGCCTCGTCTTGTTCATGATTGCGAGGTCGGCCTCGAGCATCTGGCCGAAGCGGCGTGCGAGCTTGGCACGCCCGGCGTCCGGCGAGACAGAGACGACATGATCGCCCGAAAGGCCCTTGTCGCGGAAGTACTGCGCGAACAGTGGCAGGGCGGTCATGTGGTCCACTGGAATGGTGAAAAACCCCTGGATCTGGCCGGTATGAAGGTCCATCGTCAGGACCCGGTCGACGCACGCCGCCTTCTCCAGCGTGTCCGCGAGGAGGCGGGCGGAGATCGGCTCCCGAGGCGCGGACTTCTTGTCCTGGCGCGAGTACGGGAACCACGGCATGACGGCCGTGACCCGCTTGACCGACGCCAGCTTGGCCGCGTTGATCATCTCGAGGAGCTCCCACAGGTAGGCGTTGACCTTCCCGACGCCCGCGCAGGACTGGACGATGAACAGGTCGGCTCCGCGCACCGACTCCTCGTACCGGCAGTAGACCTCGCCGTTGGCGAACGTCTTCAGCTCGACGGGGCTCAGCGAGACTCCGAGCTTGGCCGCGATGTCCTCGGCCAGGTCCGGATGGGACCGGCCGGAGACCAGCATCAAGCGCTTCGACGGCCCGCGCTCGAGCCAGTTCTGCGGCTTCGGTGTCGACTGCGTCACCGGAGCCTCCAGTCCGGGCAGCGGCGCGACCTCAGTCGTCGTCACTGGTTCCCTGGCTTTGGTCGGTTCCACGGTCGGCGTAGCCTTCTTTGTTCTCTTGCCGCGCCCGGGCGATGCCGAGCGCGCCCGGCGGGACGTCCCTCGTGATGACTGATCCCGCGCCAATCCAAGCACCGTCCCCGATCTCGACAGGGGCAATGAAGGCATTCTGGACACCGGTCCTGACGTTCCGGCCGATCGTCGTGCGTCCCTTGGGCTGACCCGGCTTGTGCGCGAGGTTCGCGGTGATGTTTCCCGCGCCGATGTTCACGCCCTCCGCGACGTCGGCGTCACCGATATAGGAGAGATGCGGCACCTTGGTGCCCTCGCCCACGCGCGAATTCTTGATCTCCACGAATGTGCCCGCTTTCGCGCCCGCCTCGAGAACAGTGCCGGGGCGAAGGTAACAGAACGGACCAACGAGCACACGCGGGCCGATCGCGGCGTCGACGGCGACCACGTGCGGGCCGACACTGGCGCCTTCGCCGACCGTCGTGCGGCCGTTCAGCACCGTGAACGGGCCGATCACGGCGTCGGCCTCGATCTCGACCGACGGCTCGATCCAGGTGGTCGCCGGGTCGACGATTGTGACCCCCGCCAGCATGTGCGCCTCGTTGATCCGGTCGCGGAGTGCGGCGGCGGCGGCGGCAAGCTCGACCCGCGTGTTCACGCCTTCCGGCTCGGTCCGGTCGTCGGCTTCGAATGCGAGGACGCGCTCGCCGGCGTCGACGAGGTGCCGCACGGCGTCGGTGAGGTAGAGCTCGCCCTGCGCGTTGACCGGATCGAGCCGATCGAGCGCGGGCCAGAGCGCCTCTCCACGGAAGACGTAGATCGACGAGTTGACTTCGTCGAGCGCGAGCTCCTCCGGTGTCGCGTCTGTCGCTTCGACGATGGCACGGACGTCGCCGTCGTCACCTCGGACGATCCGGCCGTAGCTCCCCGGGTCGTCTCTGCGGAACGTGAGCACGGTGGCGGCCGCGTCTCCGCTGCGGTGGGTCTCGACGAGCGACGCAAGCGTCTCCGGGCGCAGGAGCGGCGCGTCGCCCGAGAGCACGAGCACTTCACCCGCCTGTGACGCGAGCGCGTCCCTCGCGGAGGCGAGCGCGTCGCCGGTGCCTCTGGGAGTCTCCTGGACGGCGACCTCGACCCCGTCGAACTCGCCCGCGAAGTCGCGGCGAGCTCACGACGACGAGCCGCGCGGGCTCGAGCGCGAGCCCGGCCTCGATCACCCAGTCGACCAGGCGCCGACCGAGCAGCCGGTGGAGATGCTTCGGCGTCGCCGACCGCATCCGCGTGCCGAGCCCTCCCGCGAGGACGACGGCTGCCAGCTTCGGTGTGTTCACGTGCTCTCGCGCAATGGCTGGGGCGCCAGGATTCGAACCTGGGATCGCGGGACCAAAACCCGCTGCCTTACCACTTGGCTACGCCCCACCGATTCGAAGGTCAACCAGGTTCAAGTCTGCCAGCGCCTAGCGGCGACTGAAGAGGACGACGAGCGCGACGGCCGCGAGGGCCCCGATCGCGACGATCGTGGCAGTCGCCAGGAAGAAGAACAGGACGGGAACAAGCGCGACGAGCGCCTGGGACACCGCGGCGATCCAGGCGACGTCGGCGAGCGGCGGTCGGAGCCTTCGCCCGAGCCAGAGGTAGAGGACGATCACCCCGACCGCGACGACGATCGCAAGCGGACGGCTGATCGCGCCGAAGACGAACAGAATCGCCTCGACGACGGCGATCGCGACAGCGATAGTGGTCCGCTGGCGTCGAAGCCAGCGGCCCGAGCGTGTGGATCCGTGTTCGAGAACCGGCTGCTCGATCACGCGCCGGACGCTACCACCCGGATGTCGTCACCCAGGTCTCGCCGCGGGCCGCCAGCGCGGCAGAGGCCGCGACTGCCTGCGACTCCTCGGCGAAGAGCCCGTAGACGGCCGGTCCGGCGCCCGTTACGTCCGCCCGGAAGGCGCCCTGGTCGCTGAGCTCGCCGGCTAGCGGCGATCGCGCGAGGTCGTTGGGCGGCAGCGCGGCGAGATCGCCGAGGACGAGCGTCCTGGCAAGCTCCGCCCGGCGCTGCTCGAAGCCTTCCGCTCCGTCTCGGGCGTCGAAGGCCTCGTAGACCGCAGCCGTCGAGTGCTTCCGTTCCGAGCTCGGTACGACGAGGACGACCCAGTACTCCTGCGGCAGGTCGAGAGGCGTGAGCTCCGTGCCGTCACCCTCGCCGAGCTGCGGCCCGGCGGTGAGGAAGTACGGGACATCCGCGCCGAGCTCGGCGGCGATGCCGTGGAGCTCGTCTGCGGAGAGCGCGCCGCCCAGCGCGTCGTTCGCGAGCCTGAGCGCCGCCGCGGCGTCCGAGCTCCCGCCGCCAAGGCCCGAGGCCACGGGAATCTGCTTCCCGATCGTCGCGCGCCAGTTTGGCTCGCCGCCGGCGCGGGCGGCGGCCAGCTCGAGGGCTCGGCGGACGAGCGTGTCGTCCGGGAAGCCGCGAACCTCGAGCTCCTCGGCAGGCTCGAGGCGGACCGTGTCCGCAAGCGCGATTCGTTGGAGCACCGTCGCGACCTCGTGCTTTCCGTCGGCCCGTTTCGGCCCGACCACGAGCGCGAGGTTCAGCTTGGCCGGTGCGACCAGCTCCGTCATCGAAGCGCGGCCGCGAGCTCGACGAACTCCGGCGGTGCGAGCTCCTCGGCGCGGGTCGTGGCAGGCCGACCGAGCGCGGCGAGCGCCCCCTCCGCCTTGCGGCGATCGGCGAGCCCGGCGAGCTCGAGGGAGTTCGGCAGCCGCTTCCGGCGATGCGCGAACGCTGCCTCGACGACCGCCTTGAGCTCGTCCCACACGATCGGCGGCGGCGTTTCGCGGCGACGGAAGGCGACCAGTGCCGAGTCGACGTTGGGTCTCGGGCGGAAGACCTCCCGCGACACGGGATGTGTTCCCGTCCGCACGGCGGCCAGCTGGATCAGTACGGAGACCGCGCCGTACGCCTTCGTCCGCGGCTCGGCGAAGAAGCGGTCGGCAACCTCCCGCTGCACCATCACGCACCAGAAGCCCACTGTCGGCAGCCGCTCGAGGCTCTCGACGACGATCGGCGTGGCGACGTTGTAGGGCAGGTTGGCGACGAGCTTGGTCGGCGCGGGCTCCAGCTCGGCGGCGTCCAATCGGAGCGCGTCACGGAAGTGGAGCCGGACGTTGTCCGCGCTCGAGAACCGATCGCGCAGGTGCGGCTCGAGTCGATGGTCGAGCTCCACCGCGTGAACCACGCCGGCGTGTTCGGCCAAGTACGCCGTCAGCACGCCCTGCCCGGGCCCGATCTCCAGCACGACGTCATCTCCACGGATGTCTGCGAGGCGGCCGATCACGCGGACGATGTTGTCGTCGATCAGGAAGTGCTGGCCGAGCTCTTTGCTCGGCGACGGGAGCTCGCTCACGCGAGGCCGAACGCGGCGTCCGCGTTGCGATCCAACTGCGCGGCAAGCTCTTCCAACTCGACCCCGCGAAGCTCGGCCAGCGCGGCGACCGTATGGACGAGGTTCGCCGGCTCGTTCGGCCTCCCACGGCGCGGCTGGGGAGAGAGGTACGGGCTGTCGGTCTCGGCCAGGAGCAGGTCGTAGGGAATCTCGCGGGCCGCGGAACGGATGTCGTAGGCGTTCGGGTAGGTCACGTTCCCGGCGAAGGACACGTAGTACCCGCGCTCGAGCGCGGGCCGGAGCAGCCCTTGGGACGAGAAGCAGTGGAGGATGACGGTGCCGTCGAAGTCGCCGAGCGCCCGGGCGACATCTGCATCGGCTGCTCTGCAGTGGATGACGACCGGCTTTCCGAGCTCCTCTGCGACCGCGAGGTGCGCCTGGAAGAGCTGGCGCTGCGCATCGTGCGGCGCGTAGTCGCGGTAGTAGTCGAGGCCCGTTTCGCCCACCGCGACCGGATCCAGCTCGCGAAGCGCTTCGAGCTGCGCCGGCTCTGCTTCCCCTGCAACGTGCGGGTGGATGCCGAGTACTGGGAAAACGCCGTCCGTCGCGACACCGAAGTCGGTGACCCGCCGCCAGCGGTCAGGCCAGGCGCCGACCTCGAGGATCCGGTCGACGCCCGCCTGCCGGGCGCGGTCGACCAACTCCTCGGGAGGGCCTGCGCACGCAAGCATGTGCGCATGCGTGTCGATCACGCAGCGGCGGCCGGCGCCTCGACGCGCGGAAAGAGCGGCGACGCCGGCTGGACGTCCTCCGTCTCGACAGTCTTGCCCGGCGCGACAGAGGACCAGTCGAAGTCCTCCGGCTGGCCGAGTGCCTGAAGGATGCGAGGCGTCGTCTCCGGCAGATACGCGTGCAGCGCGACGGCGACGACGCGGATGCCGTCGGCCAGTGCGTAGAGCACGCGGTCAAGCTCCTCGGCGTTGGCGTCGTCCTTCGCCAGCTCCCACGGCTTCGAGTCGGTCACGAACTTGTTCAGCGCGCGGACGACTTCCCAGATCACGTCGATCGCACCGGTGAGGTCGAAATCGTCGAGCCGCTTCTCGACCTCCTGGCCGAGCGCGTCGAGCGACGGCGCTCCCTCGGCGCCCGGAGCGAGAGGAATCCGCCCGTCGCGGTACTTCGCGATCATCGCGGTCGTTCTCGACACGAGGTTCCCGAGGTCGTTGCCGAGCTCGCGCTCGTAGCGCTCGTGCAGCGAATCGAGCGACACCGAGCCGTCCTGGCCGAACTGCACCGACCGCGTGGCCCAGTAACGAACGGCGTCCGAGCCGTAGACGTCGACGAGGTTGAGCGGATCGATCACGTTCCCCAGTGACTTCGAGATCTTGCGCTCGTCGAGCGTGAGGTACCCGTGGACGAAGATCCGGCGCGGCACCTCGTAGCCGGCTGAGAGCAGCAGCGCCGGCCAGAAGACGCAGTGGAACCGCAGGATGTCCTTCGCGATGAGATGCCGGACGTGCGGCCAGTAGCGCTCGCGCAAGTCCTCGCCCGGCCTCGCATACGTCAGCGCGCTGAGGTAGTTGATCAACGCGTCGACCCAGACGTAGACGACCTGGTCCTGATCCCACGGAACCGGAACGCCCCAGGGCTGTCCGGCCCGGCTGAGGCTGAAGTCCTCGAGGCCGCCCGCGATGAAGCTCCTCGCCTCGTTTCGGCGGAACTCCGGCAGCACGAAGTCCGGCCGCTCGTCGTAGAGCTTCAGCAGCGGCTCCTGGTAGCGCGAGAGCCTGAAGAAGTAGTTCTTCTCCTCGATCCACTCCGGAACGGTGCCGTGGTCCGGGCACTTCCCGTCGACGAGCTCGTCCTCGCTCTTGAACGCCTCGCAGCCGACGCAGTAGAGACCCGAGTACGTGTCCTCGTAGATGTCGCCGTTGTCGTAGATCCGCTGAACGAACTCCTGGACGAATCGCTTGTGACCCTCGTCCGTCGTGCGGATGAAGAAGTCAATGTCTGCACCGACCTGTTCAGGGACTTCGCGCCACTTCTCCGCGATTTGGTCGACGTAGACCTTCGGATCCAGCCCCTGCTCCTCTGCGACGCGATACACCTTCGAGGCGTGCTCGTCCGTGCCGGTGAGGAAGAACGTGTCCTCGCCTCGCTGCCCGTGATGGCGCACGAGGATGTCCGCCGCGAGCGTCGTGTACGCATGCCCGATGTGCGGCGTCGAGTTGACGTAGTAGATCGGTGTGGTCAGGTAGAAGGTCATGGGCGTCCATGATAGGCGCGGGGTTTGGCGCCACCGGAGCGGCCGCGGACTGCCTCACGCCCCGTCGGCGGAGCAGGAGGACGGCGGCCAGGGCGAGTGTTGCCGCGAGGAGTAGCGTCCACGGCGGCCGCGAATCCCGAGCAGGGCTCGGCACGAGTCTCGGCGCGGCCGGCGTGGCCACGGCAGTGGGTGCGGGCGTGACGGCCCGGACGGTTGACCGAGGCGCCGTAGCGGTCGCGGGCGGCGCAGTCACCGGCCGAGACGGCGTTCTCCGCTCGCCGACCTGGCGCCCGGGGCGGCGAGCGCTCGGCCGCTGCTGATGCGGCCTCGGCGCTGCTCGTGTCGCGGTCGGGTGCGTCGCCCGACCACGCGGCCGCGTCGAGAGGCGTCTGGTCTGCGGCGGTCGTGCCATCACCGCGGGGCCTGCTCCTGCGGGAGCCGTTCCGCGCGCCGCCTCGGTCGAAGGCACTGACTCGGTCGGCGCGGGCTCGACAGCCCCGGGCGCCGCCTGGGGAGCGGACATCATCGGCGTCGGCGCGGCGGCAGGCGGCGGGGCGGGCAGGCGCGACGGGAGCAGCGTCAACGGGTCCACGTAGCCGCGCGGATCGTCGGCACGTCGCGTGCCGAGCTGGACGTGGGGAACCGCTGCCGGCTCACTGGCCGCTGCGATCGTCCCGACGGTCTCGCCTTCCGCGACACCGTCCCCGATCGAGACGATCACCGAGCCGAGCTGCGTGAGGGTGACGGCCCAGCCGTCCGCAGTTCGGATCGAGACCGCCCGGCCGTTCGACGGCAGCGACCCGGCGAAGCTCACATGCCCGGCTGCGGGGGCCAGGACCTCAGCGCCGGCCGCGCCGGCGATGTCGACCCCGCGATGTCCGGAGGCCGTGTACGCACCGCCGCCGTAGTCGAATCCCCTGATGACCTCCCCGGTCGCAGGCCAGGTCCACGCGGAGCCGGCCGGTGGAGCGAGCAGTGCAAAGACCGCTAGCGTTGTTGCCAGTCGGGTGAACATCCCGGCGAACCTAGCAAGGCACCCGGCTGTTGTCCAGAACGGCTACAGCGAGGTGTCGTACAGCCGCTTCTTCGGCACCCCTGTCAGCCGCGAGACGACCTCTGCAGCCGTCTTTCGGGACGTGCCTGAGCGGAGCAGGTCCGCGACGGCCTCGAGCGCGTCGTCCTGGTCCGCCACACCCTGGACCACGCCCGGCCCGATCACGACCGTGATCTCGCCCTTTGTCCCGTCGGCAAAGCGATCCGCCACGTCGGACGCGGGCCCGCGAACGACTTCCTCGAACCGCTTGGTCAGCTCCCGGCAAACCGCCACCGGCCTATCCGGAAGCGCCTCGGCAAGGCTCGCGAGGGATCGGGCCAGCCGGTTCGGCGACTCAAATGCGACAAGAGCGTGACGCCATTGCGCCAACTCTCGCCAGAGCGCCGAGAGCTCACCCGCACCGCGCGGAAGGAAGCCGACGAACTGGTACCGATCGAACTCGAAGCCGCTGGCCGCGACCGCGCTCTCGACCGCCGACGGCCCCGGCAGCACGGACACCGGTACCCCGGCCTCGAGTGCGGCTCCGACGAGCCGGGCGCCCGGGTCGCTGATGCCCGGCATCCCCGCATCGGAGACGAGCGCGATCCGCTCACCTGACACCAGGCGCGGCAGCAACTCCGCGGTCCGCTTCGCCTCGTTGTGCTCGTGGTAGCTCAAGCAGTCGCGCGTCGATCCCGTGCCGGGTGAGCAAGCCGCGCGTGTGACGCGTGTCCTCGCAGAGGACGACGTCGGCCGCTCGCAACTCGTCGAGGACGCGGAGCGTGACGTCGTCGAGGTTGCCGATCGGGGTCGCACAGACCGCGAGCGGCATGGCCTACGAGGGTTCGTCGAGCGTCTCGAACCCGACGAGCGCGGCGCCCACCATCCCCGCCTCGTGGCCGAGCTCCGCCAGCACGATACGCACGACCTCCCGCGGCAGGGGAAGCCCTTCGACCGCCAGCGTCTCCCGCGCCGGGCCCAAGATGAGCTCGCCGGCGTCCGCGAAGCCGCCGCCGATGATCACGAGCTCCGGGTTGAAGATGTTCACGAGCGAGCCGATGCCGGCTCCGAGCCTGTGCCCGAGCTCGGCGAGGTCGGAAATCGCTCCTTGATCGCCGCCCTCGGCCGCGTCGACCAGCCGGCGTGCGTCGGCGTGCTCGCCGAAGCGCGCCCGGGCAAGCGCGTTCGCGGCTGACCCGGCCGCGAACGCCTCGAAGTGGCCGTGCCCCGTGCAGTCGCCCTTGCACGGCGGGCCGCCGTAGTCGAGGACCATGTGGCCGAGCTCCGCGCCTCCGCCGACGGACCCGCGGAACGGCCGGCCGTCGAGGATCAGCCCACCTCCGATGCCGGTCCCGAGCGTCAGGAGCACGACGTTCGACGCCCCCCTTCCCGGCGCCCAGCTGCCACTCGGCGATCGCCGCGACGTTCCCGTCGTTGTCGATCCCCACCGGGAGCCCGAACCGGTCCCGCATCCGGCCACGAAGGTCGACGTCGCTCAGCGGAACGTGGACGGACGAGACGGCCCTCCCGGTCCGCTGGTCGATCTGGGACGGGACCCCCATTCCGATCGCAACGACGTCCTCTCCCAGCAGGGTTTCGACGACCCCTTCCAGCGCCTCGAGGAGGTCCTCTTCAGAGGAGGTCGGGGTAGGAACCGTGTGACGCCGGTCGACCGTGCCGTCCCGACCGACGACGCCGGCCAGGATCTTTGTCCCGCCGCAGTCGACGCCGATGGCTCGGGGGGCGCTCACGAGCGGCGGCTACGATACCCCGCCGGATGGCCCGCGAAGACAAGCCGTACCGCGTCTACCGCGGAGGCCGTGCCACTGGCGGCGTGCCGACCCTCCAGCGATCCCCGAAGCCCGAGCGTCGGAAGAACGCGCCTCGTGAGGCGCCGAAACCCCGTCGCTACGCCGGTCCGGGGCCTGCGAAGAAGCCGCGCCGCTTCAGCACGGGGCGGATCGTCTCGCTCGGCGTCACCGGGCTGGTCCTGCTCCTGATCGGCTGGACCGTCGCCGGCTACCTGGCGGTTCGGCGCGGTGTCGAGGAGGCCAACGACCGCCTGGGCGAGCCTGCAAAGGCTCAGCTCGCGCCCGTGGACGGCTGGATGCTCTCGGAGCCGAGCACGACGCTGATCGTCGGCAGCGACCATTCGGCACATCCCACCCGGCGCGGGAACCGCCTCGCCGACTCGATCATGCTCCTCCGCACCGACCCCGACCACCACGGGATCACCTACCTCTCGATTCCGCGCGACCTCGAGGTCGAGATTCCGGGCTTCGGCCACGAGAAGATCAACTCGTCGCTTCCCAACGGCGGGCCGGCGCTCACGATCCGGACGATCCGCGAGGCGTTCGGGATCGACGTGAACCACATCATCCTCCTGGACATGACGGCGTTCCGTCAGGTAGTGGACGCGCTTGACGGCGTCGTGGTTGACGTCCGCAAGCCCGCCGTGACGAAGATCGAGTGTCCCTACCCGAGCGCCGAACGGTGCCAGCGCTGGGGCGGGTGGCGCTTCGGCCGCGGCCGCCACGAGCTGGACGGCCGCCACGCGCAGATCTACTCCCGGATCAGGACGAACCTCCTGGACCCGAGCGAGAGCGACCTCAACCGCGTGGGCCGCCAGCAGCAGGTCCTCCAGGCAACCCTGGACAAGATGGTCAGCTTCGGGACCTTCCTCCGGTTGCCGTTCATCGGGGAAGAGCTCGTCAGCCCGCTCACGACAGACCTCTCGACGAACGAGCTCTTCCAGCTCGCCTGGCTCCGGTTCCGCTCGGCGGAGGACCGCACCGTCTACTGCCGCCTCGGTGTCACCGGCGACGGAGACGACAACGCCTCGGTGCTCCTGATGTTCAGCGGCCGCTCGGCGATCCAGCCGCCGAGCCCGATCTCCGGCGCAGGCTGCCTCCGCGGGACGCCGCTGACCTAGGCCCCTAGCTCGCTTCGGCGGCGGGTGTCTTCTTCTCCGGCTCTTTCTTGTCGCCGCCGGAGTCGGGCTTGTCCGCCTTGTCGCCGTCGCGGGACGGCTTGCGGCCGCCGCGTCCGTAGTCCGTGGAGTAGAACCCCGAGCCCTTGAAGTGGACGGCAACCGGGTGCAGGACGCGGGTCACCGGGCCTTCGCCGCACTCGGGACATGTCTCGGGCGACGGCTCTTGGATGCCGTGAAAAAGCTCGAAAAGATGCCCGTTAGGGCACTTGTACTCGTAGACCGGCACCCTGCCAGAGGATAGCTAGGGCCTAGGTCGACCCCTGGTCCCTCTCCTCCATCGTCTCCTGATAACACGGCGCGCCCTCGAACGCGGCAAGGCCGACCGGACGCCGTTCCCGCCGGCGCCGCCGGCGCCGGGCTGCGGCCAGGACCGCGGAGGCACCGACCGCGCTGCCGATCAGGAAGGAGCGCAGACGCCGCGCCTGTGCCTGGCCGTCCATGGGACGATCCTAGGCGTGGAACGGGTGATCTGCACCCTCGGCGACCTGCTGCTGGACGTCGTCGTGAAGCTGCACCGGCCGCTCGCCGAGGGCGACGACACGCACGGGGAGACCCGGGCCGGCGCCGGTGGCCAGGCGGCGAACGTCGCCGCCTGGGCTGCAGCGCTCGGCGCCGAGGCGCGCTTCATCGGCAAGCGCGGAGCCGACGGCGCGGGCGAGCTTGTCGAGTCCGACCTGCTCCGGCGGGCCGTCGACGTCCTCGGCCCGCCGCCGGTGGGCCGGAACGGCGTCGTGGTGTCCCTGGTCGAGCTTGACGGCAGCCGGACGATGGTCTCGGACCGCGGCGTCGCGCCGGACCTCGCGCCGGACGAGCTCGAGCCTGAGTGGTTCGTGGGCGCGCACTGGCTCCACCTCTCCGGCTACTCGCTGATGGTGGAGCCGATCGGATCGGCCGCCGAGCGGGCGGTCGAGCTTGCACGCGGGGCCGGCGCGCGGATCAGCGTCGATCTCTCGTCTGTCAACCTGATCCGCGAGTTCGGCCGTGCCAATCTCGCCGAACGGTTCGGGCGCATTGGGCCCGATGTGGTGTTCGGGAACGAGGCGGAGCACGAGGAGCTGCCGGTCGCGACCGAGCTCCGGATCACGAAGCGCGGCCCGCGCGGCGCGTCGATCGACGGGCGCGACCTGCCGCCCGTGCCGAAGGCGACGTGCTCGACACGACCGGCGCGGGCGACGCGCTCGCCGCCGGCTATCTGGTCGGCGGCGCCGAGCTCGCGATGGAGGCGGCGGCGCGGTGCGTCGCCAACCTCGGGACGATGCCGTGATCCGGATCTCGGACGAGGTGCGCGAGGCCGATGCCGTGGTCGCGCTCGAGACGACGATCGTGGCGCACGGCTTTCCTCCGGGAGAGGGCGCGGCGGTCGGGCTGGAGAGCGAGCGGCGCGTCCGCGCTGCGGGCGCGGTGCCTGCAACGATCGGGGTGCTGGACGGTGAGATCCGGGTCGGACTGACCGAGAGCGAGCTGGAGCGGTTCGACTCGTCGGCCCGGAAGGCCGGCCCCAGAGAGCTCGGCGTCTGCGTCGCGCGAGGCGAGACGGGGGCGACGACCGTGGGCGGAACCCTCGCCGTGTGCCGTGCTGCCGGGATCAGGTTCATGGGAACCGGCGGGATCGGCGGCGTCCACCGCGGCACGCGCTTCGACATCTCGGCCGACCTCCTCGAGCTCTCCCGCTCTCAGGCGGTCGTCGTGAGCTCCGGCGTGAAGTCGCTGCTCGACGTCGAGGCCACGGCGGAGATGCTGGAGACCCTCGGCGTCCCCGTGCTCGGCTGGCGGACGACCACCATGCCGCGCTTCTACGACGCCAAGGGCGGTCCGCCGGTCACCGACCGAGTCGAGTCCGCCGAGGAGGTGGTGACCCTCGCACGCGTCCACTGGGAGCTCGGCGGCTGCGGCGTGCTCGTCGCGCGCCCGCCGGACACGAGCATCGACGTCGACGACCTGATCGACGAGGCGCTGGAGGAAGCCGAGCGCGAGGGGATCGGCGGCCAGGCAGTGACGCCGTTCGTCCTCTCGCGGCTCCACGAGCGGAGCGACGGACGGACGCTCGAGGTGAACAAGGAGCTCGCCGCCGCCAACGCGGGGCTCGCCGGGGAGCTCGCGGTGAGAGCGGCGTGAGCCGGGAGCTGCGCTTCGACTTCCCGGGCCTCCGGGTCGGCATCGCCGAGTACGAGGACGGCCCGACCGGTTGCACGGTCTTCCATTTGCCGCCCGGCGGCGCGGCCTGCTCGGTGGACATCCGCGGCGGCTCGCCCGGGACGATCGGCAACTACGAGTGGGCGCACGCTGTCTGCTTCGCGGGCGGCTCGCTCTACGGGCTCGAGGCCGCGTGCGGTGTCGCCGCCGAGCTGATGGTCATGCGCGGCAACACGGTCGGGTGGGAGGACGTCGAGCTCGTCCTCGGCGCGATCGTCTACGACTTCGGCCGGCGCGACAACGCGATCTATCCCGACGCCGAGCTGGGTCGGCAGGCGCTCCGGGCCGCCCAGGAGGGCGTCTTCCCGCTCGGGCGGCGCGGGGCCGGGCGCTCCGTCACGGTCGGGAAGACCTTCGCTCTCGAGCAGGGCGAGTTCTCGGGCCAGGGCGGCGCGTTCCGCGAGGTCGGCCCGACGAAGGTCGGGGTGTTCACGGTCGTGAACGCGTTCGGCGCGATCGTCGACCGCGACGGCTCCGTCGTCCGCGGCCACTACGACGCAGACCGCGACCTCCGCACTCCTTTGGTCGACGCGCTCGAGGCGCAGCTGCCACAGGCGGCGCCCGGGAACACGACGCTCACGCTCGTCGTCACGAACCAGCGGCTGACGCGGCGAGAGCTCCGACAGCTCGGTGTCCAGGTCCATGCCTCGATGGCGCGCGCGATCCAGCCCTTCCATGCGCTCGTCGACGGTGACGTCCTCTACACGGTCTCGACGAACGAGGTGGAGAACGCCGCGCTCACGAGCATGAGCGTTGGCGTCGTCGCCTCGGAGCTTGCCTGGGACGCCGTGCTCAGCTGCGTTGACGACGAGACCGCAGCCAGTACCGGATGAAGTAGAGCGGGACGACGATTCCCGCCGCCAGAAATGTCGCGATTCCCCAGGCTGTCGCGTGCCTGTTCCCGTGGCGGTCGGCGTGGGCGAACACGGCCAGCGACGCAGCAGCCGCCAGCGCGGTGACGATCACGAACTCGCCGAAGCTCAGCCGGTACACCCGGCGGAGCCTACGGGCTAGGAACTCGTGATCCCGCCCAGGAACTCGTCGATCGAGAGCGCCGTCATTGTCTGCAGCTTCGCGCTGCCCCTCGCGCCAAGCGCCACGGAGACGCGTGCGATCGTCGCAGGGTCGGGAGCTTCGACGACGTTCACGAAATCGAACGGCCCCAGCGTCGCCCACTGGTGGAGCACCTTCGCGCCGAGCTCCTCCACGTCACGATTGACCTCCCTCAGCCGGTCCGGGTTCGCCTTCAGCGTCTGGACGCCCTGGGCGGTCAACGAGGTCAGCAGGATGTAGGTCGGCATAGGAGCTCCTTTCGACGAGGACGCTGCGACTCTAGTGCTCCTCGAGCCGCGCCACCTGGTCCTCGTAGAGGAGGGCGGCAGCCAGGAAGAGGAGGGGCGAGAGCAAGAGCACTGCGATGAAGGCGGCCGCGCCCCGCGCCTGGTCCCCGAACTGGACGAGGAGGTAGCTCATGACGCCGGCGCTGATCAGCGCCACGATCGTGACGGCGGCCAGCGACCCCAGTGCGTGCGCGTAGTCCGCGCGGGCGAGCTCGATTGCTCTGCGAAACGCGCTGCCGAGGCCTCTCGACTCGAACATCGCGGCGGGGACGGCAAAGCCGAGAAACGCAAACCAGATCAGGCCGGGCAGATAGAAGATCGCCACGAGCACCGGCAGGGGGAGGAAGACGACGATTCCCGCCGCGAGCGCGACCCAGCTCGAGCCACTCTGCGGGCGGTCGCTCGCGATCCTGTTTGCGACGATCAGACAGAGGCTGCCGATCAGCGCGAAGAGGACGACGAACGCGAAGAGCCGTGCGGTCCGCTGCACGTCGCGCTCGGTCAGCAGGGCGAGCAGGATTCCGAGCAGCGTCGGCGGGACGCCGAGAGCGACCGCAGCCCAGAAACGTCTGCCGTAGAGCCGCATCGTCTCGGCCACGAGCTGACCGGCCGTGCGCGTCTCGGGCGGCGCTGGAGGCGGGAGCTCGGGCACGGCTCAACGCTAACGCCTCGGCCAGCGCCGTATATTTGCGCGGTGTCATACCGCGCGGTCAGCCCCGACGAGCTCGATTGGGAGACCCGGCCCACCGAGCCCGGCGAGCCAGGGCGACAGACGGGCCAGCTCTCCGAGCGGGCCGGCCTCCGGCACGCCCGTGCGAACCTCTGGCGCTACGAGCCGGGCGCAAAGGGTCGCCGCCACCGGCACCCGACGCAGGATGAGACCTTCGTCGTGATCCGCGGGTCGCTGACGATGTATCTCGGGGAGCCGCCCGAGCGCCTCGCAGTCGGCCAGGGCGGCGTGATCCACGTCGAGGCCGAGACGCCGCTCCAGATCCGGAACGAGGGGGACGAGGAGCTGCTGCTCTACATCCACGGGTGGCCGCCGGAGAGCGAGAACGCCGAGATCCTCGAGTCCGCGGTCTAGCGATGGCGACCGTCCTGTGCGTGCTCTATGACGACCCTGTCGATGGGTACCCGACGTCGTACGCGCGCGACGACATCCCCAGGATCGAGCGCTACCACGACGGCCAGACCACGCCGACTCCCGCGCGGCTCGACTTCGACGGCGGGCAGCTCGTCGGCAGCGTCTCGGGCGAGCTCGGGCTGAGGCGCTTCCTCGAGGACGGCGGTCACCGGTTCGTCGTGACCTCGGACAAGGACGGGCCGGAGTCCGTCTTCGAGCGCGAGCTCCCGGAGGCCGAGGTCGTGATCTCGCAGCCCTTCTGGCCCGCCTATCTGACAGCTGAGCGGATCGCGAAGGCGCCGAATCTGAAGCTTGCGGTGACCGCCGGGATCGGGTCCGACCACGTCGACCTCCAGGCGGCGGCCGAGCACGGGATCACGGTCGCGGAGGTCACGTACTCGAACAGCATCAGCGTCTCCGAGCACGTCGTGATGCTCATCCTCTCCCTGGTCCGGAACTACATCCCGTCCCACCAGTGGGTGCTGGACGGCGGCTGGAACATCGCGGACTGCGTCTCACGGTCGTACGACCTCGAAGGCATGCAGGTCGGGACGGTCGCCGCCGGCCGGATCGGCTCGGCGGTGCTCCGACGGCTGAAACCGTTCGAGGTCGGCCTGCACTACACCGACCGCCATCGTCTCCCCACGGAGGTCGAGGAGGAGCTCGGCGTCACGTTCCACGAGGACGTCGAGTCGCTCGTCTCGGTCTGCGACGTCGTCACGATCAACGCGCCGCTGCACCCGGAGACCGAGCACATGTTCGACGACGAGCTGATCTCGAAGATGAAGCGCGGCGCGTATCTCGTGAACACCGCGCGGGGGAAGATCTGCGACCGGGACGCCGTCGCGCGGGCGTGCGAGAGCGGACAGCTCGCGGGCTACGCAGGTGACGTGTGGTTCCCGCAGCCGGCCCCGAAGGACCACCCCTGGCGGACGATGCCGCACCATGGAATGACGCCGCACATATCGGGGTCGAGCCTCTCGGCGCAGGCCCGTTATGCGGCGGGCACGCGCGAGATCCTCGAGTGCTGGTTCGAGGGCCGCCCGATCCGCGAGGAGTACCTGATCATGGAGGCCGGCAAGCTCGCCGGCGCCGGCGCGCACTCCTACAGCGAGGGGGATGCGACGGGCGGCTCCGAGGAGGCGGCCCGCTTCACGAGCTCCTAGGCAGCTGCAGGCTCGGCCGCTTCCGACTTCACGAAGGCCAGCTCGCCGTCCTCGCGTCGACGCGCACCGTGTCGCCCTCGGCGAACTCGCCTTCCAGCAGACGCAGCGCGAGCGGATTCTCGACGAGGCGCTGCAGCGCTCGCTTGAGCGGCCTGGCGCCGTACGTCGGGTCCCAGCCGGCCTCGGTGACCAGCTCCTTCGCGGCGTCCGTGAGCTCGAGGGAGAGCCCGCGCTCGGCCAGCCGGTCGCGCAGACGGCGCAGCTGGAGCTCGACGATCTCCCCCAGCTGGTCGCGGGTCAGCGCATGGAACTCGACGACCTCGTCGATCCGGTTCAGGAACTCCGGCCGGAAGAACTCGCGCATCGCCTCGGCGGTGCGCAGGTTCGAGGTCATGATGATCACCGTGTTGCGGAAGTCGACGGTGCGGCCCTGGCCGTCGGTCAGGCGGCCGTCGTCGAGGATCTGCAGCAGGACGTCGAAGACCTCCATGCTGGCCTTCTCGATCTCGTCGAGGAGGACGACCGAATACGGGCGGCGGCGAACGGCTTCCGTGAGCTGGCCGCCCTCGTCGTAGCCGACGTAACCCGGCGGGGCACCGATCAGGCGCGCCACCGTGTGACGCTCCTGGTACTCGGACATGTCCAGCCGGATCGTGGCCCGCTCGTCGTCGAACATGAACTCGGCGAGCGCCCGCGCGAGCTCGGTCTTGCCGACGCCCGTCGGGCCGAGGAAGACGAACGAGCCGATCGGCCGGTCGGGGTCCTGCAGGCCCGAGCGGGCCCTCCGCAACGCATTGGCCACGGCCGAAACGGCCTCGTCCTGGCCGACGACGCGCTCGTGGAGCCGCGCCTCCATGTGGATCAGCTTCTCGGTCTCGCCCTCGAGCAGCTTGTCGACCGGGATGCCCGTCCAGCGCGCGACCACGGCGGCGACGTCGTCCTCGTCGACCTCTTCCTTGACCATCGGGTTCTCGACGACGGCGCCGTCGCTCCGGTCCAGCTCGGCTTCGAGCTGCGGCAGCTCGCCGTGGCGGATCTCGGCCGCGCGGTTGAAGTCGCCCTCGCGCTCGGCGCGCTCGAACTCCATGCGGAGCTCGTCGATCTGCCGCTTGATCTCGGCGACTCGCTGGAGCGCCTCCTTCTCGGTTGACCAACGGGCTGCGAGCTCGTTCCGGCGTTCCTTTGCCTCGGCGAGGTCGCGCTCGACGGGCTCCCGCACCTCGTCGGTCTCCTTGCCCATCGCGGCGAGCTCGATCTCGAGCTGGCGCACCCGCCGCTCGGCTTCGTCGAGCTCGATCGGCGAGGAGTCGATCTCCATCCGCAGCCTGGAGCCGGACTCGTCCACGAGGTCGATCGCCTTGTCGGGCAGCTGGCGGTCGGAGATGTAGCGGTCGGAGAGCACGGCGGCCGCGACGAGCGCGGCGTCGCGGATGCGTACTCCGTGGTGCGCTTCGTAGCGCTCCTTGAGCCCGCGCAGGATGGCGATCGTGTCGGCGACGGACGGCTCGCCGACGAAGACGGGCTGGAAGCGCCGCTCGAGTGCGGCGTCCTTCTCGACGTGCTTGCGGTACTCGTCGAGCGTCGTCGCGCCGATCGCGCGGAGCTCGCCCCGGGCGAGCATCGGCTTGAGCATGTTCGCCGCGTCGACGGCGCCCTCGGCGGCGCCGGCTCCGACGATCGTGTGCAGCTCGTCGATGAAGAGGACGATCTGGCCCTCTGAGCTCTGGATCTCGGTCAGGACGGCCTTGAGCCGCTCCTCGAACTCGCCCCGGTACTTGGAGCCGGCGAGCAGGGAGCCGATGTCGAGCGCCCAGACCCGCTTGCCCTGCAGTCCCTCCGGGACGTCGCCGGCGACGATCCGCTGGGCGAGGCCTTCGGCGATCGCCGTCTTGCCGACACCGGGGTCGCCGATCAGCACCGGGTTGTTCTTCGTGCGGCGGGAGAGGACCTGGATGACGCGACGGATCTCCTCGTCGCGGCCGACGACGGGGTCGAGCTTGCCCTTCTCGGCGAGCTCGGTCAGATCGCGGCCGAACTTCTCGAGCGCCTGGTAGCTGCCCTCGGGGTCCTGGGACGTGACCCGCTGGCCGCCGCGTACGTCCTTGAGCTTCTCGAGCAGCTCGTCGCGCGGAACGATGTCGAGCGCGAGCAGCAGATGCTCGGTCGAGACGTACTCGTCCTCGAGCTTTCGCGCCTCGTCGAAGGCGGCGTCGAGCACGCGCGAGAAGGCGGCTCCGACCTGAGGCTGCTGCGCTCCTCCTTGAACTGCGGGCTTTCCGCGCAAGCTGCTCTCGGCCTGAGCGCGGAGCTCGGCCGCGTCCGGAACGAGCTGCTGCGGCAGCTCCTGGTCGAGGAGCGCAAGCATCAGGTGCTCGGGATAGATCTCCGGGTTGCCCATTCGGCGCGCGAGCTCCTGCGCGGCGCCGACGGCCTCCTGCGATTTCAATGTGAGCTTGTTGAAGTCCATTAGTTCCTCCGGGCCGGGAGCGTCGGGTCTTCCCAGATGACGAGCTCCCGCTTGTACTGGCGTTCGACGTCGCGCATCTGCTCCCGCAGCTCGCGCTCCATCCGCTCCATGCGCCGCTGCATCCGCTGCATCTGATCCTCGAGCCGGAGCACCATCTCGACGCCGGCGAGGTTGAGCCCGAGCTCGGTTGTGAGCTGCTGGATCAGTCGCAGCCGCTCGAGGTCCGAGTCCGAATAGAGGCGCGTGTTGCCGGCGGTGCGCGTCGGTCGGACCAACCCTTTCTGCTCGTAGATCCGGAGCGTCTGAGGGTGCATGCCGACGAGCTCGGCGGCGACGCTGATCATGTACCGGCCTTCCATCAGCCTCGACTCACGTGTCGCAGAAATCCTTCGAGGATCGCCGCCAGAAACATGACCGCCGCAAGGAACCAGACCCACCAGGGCCAGTCGTACTGCGTGTCCGCGCCGATGACGAAGAGCGCTGCCACGAATGCCGTTACCGGCAAGGCAATCAGACCGACCCAACGAAGCTTCGAGCGCGGCTTTGGCGCATCGTGGAACGTCCAGACGTTCCGTCTCATGAGACCTTCCTCAGCTGTTCGTACAGCTCGCGCTGCTTCTTGTTCAGCTTCTTCGGAACCTCGAGCTTCAGCCGAGCGAGCACGTCGCCCTTGCCGCCCTTCAGCTTCGGCGCGCCTCGGCCCTTGATTCGCAGCAGCTTTCCGTGCTCCGAGCCGGCCGGGACCTTCAGCGCGACGGCGCCTTCCGGCGTCGGGACCTCGACCTCCGTGCCGAGCGCGGCGTCGGCGAGCGACACCGGCACCTCGACGACGAGATCCGCGCCGCGCCGCTGGTAGACCGGCGACTCGGCCACGCGCGTGACGACGTGCAGGTCGCCCGGCGGGCCGCCGGCGACGCCCGCCTCGCCCTTGCCCTTGAGGCGGATCCGCGTGCCGTCCTTGACGCCGGCCGGGATCTTCACCGAGTAGCGCTTGGTCCGCCGCTCGCGGCCCGAGCCTCGACAGGCCGGACAGGGATCCTCGATCACGGTTCCGTTCCCGCGGCAGCGCCGGCAGGGCTGGGAGAGCGCGAAGAGCCCCTGGCTCTCCGACGTGACCCCACGGCCGCGGCACTCGGGGCAGACCTTCGGCGAGGTCCCCGGCTTCGCGCCGGAGCCACCACAGTCGCGGCAGGCGGTCTCGGTCTCGACGGGGATCTTCGTCTCGATCCCCTTCAGCGAGTCCTCGAAGGAGAGGTTCACGTGCGCCTCGAGGTCGGCACCGCGCTGAGCGCGGGACTGCTGCCTGCCGGCACCGCGGCCGAAGATGCCGCCGAAGAGATCACCGAGGTTCCCGAGGTCGCCGACGTCGAAGTCGAAGCCGCCTGCGCCACGCGGGTCGAACCCGCGACGGCCGTCGGACGAACCGAACTGGTCGTAGGCCTTCCGCTTCTCCGGATCCGAGAGGACGTCGTACGCCGTCTGGACTTCCTTGAAACGCTCCTCGGCCGCGGCGTCACCCGGGTTCCGGTCGGGATGAGACTCGCGGGCGAGCTTCCGGTAGGCCTTCTTGATCTCGTCGGCCGGCGCGCCCTTCGGGACGCCGAGGACCGAGTAGAGGTCCTTAGCCGCTGTCGCCACGCTACGCGTCCTCGAGTGGCGCCTTCGGCGCAGCAATCACAACCCTCGCCGGCCGGAGCACGCGGTCGCCGAGCCGGTAGCCCTTCTGGATCACCTCGACCACGGCGCCCTCCTCGGCCTCGGACGGCTGCGAGAGCAGCGCCTCGTGGACGTGCGGGTCGAACTTCCCTTCCGTCTGGACCTCCTCGAGGCCTTCCTTGCGGAGGGTGTCCGCCAGCGAGCGCGCGACGAGCGCAACGCCCTCCTCGAGCTTCGCCTCCTCGTGCGCCTCCGCCGCCTCGAGCGCCCGCTCGAGGTCGTCGAGCACCGGCAGCAGCTCCTTCACCAGCCGCTCGTGGGCCCGCGCGACCAGGCTTGCCTGGTCACGCGCGGCCCGCTTGCGGTAGTTCTCGAAGTCGGCCTGGACGCGCTGGAGGGTGTCGACGAGCTCGTCGCGCTCGCGCTGGAGCGTCTCGACCTCGTCAGGCTCCGTGCTTGGAGCCGGCGGAACCTCCCGGTTCCCCCGGACCCCCTCCACCTGTCCGCTATCGCGGACGGACTGCGCCTCCGGCTTGTCTGTTCTGATCTCGTCGCCCATTACGACGTCTTGGCCTCTTCCTCGTCGATGACCTCGTAGTCGGCCTCCTCCACGACCTCGTCGTCGGAGCCCGTCTCGGGCCCGTTGCCCCCGGACGCCGCCTGCTGCTGCTGGGCGGTCGCCTGCGCGTAGATCGCCTCGGCGAGCTTCTGCGAGGCCTCCTGGAGCTCCTCGGTCTTCTGCCGGATCTCGTTCGGATCCTGGCTCTCGAGGACACCCTTGAGCTCCATGATCCGTCCCTCGATCGTCGAGGCATCGGACTCGTCGAGCTTGTCGCGGTGCTCCTTGAGGGTGCGCTCGGTCTGGTAGGCGAGCGACTCGGCCATGTTCCGCGCGTCGGCGAGCTCGCGGAGCTTGTGCGCCTCGTCGGCGTGCCCTTCCGCGTCCTTGATCATCTGCTGGACCTCGTCCTCCTTGAGGCCCGAGCCGCCCTCGATCCGGATCTGCTGCTCGTTCCCGGTGCCGAGGTCCTTGGCCGTCACGTGGATGATCCCGTTCGCGTCGATGTCGAACGCGACCTCGATCTGCGGCATGCCCCTCATCGCCGGCGGGATGCCGACGAGCTGGAACTTGCCCAGCGTCTTGTTGTAGAGCGCCATCTCGGACTCACCCTGGAGAACGTGCACCTCGACCGAGGGCTGGTTGTCCTCGGCGGTCGTGAAGGTCTCCGCCTTCTTGGTCGGGATCGTCGTGTTGCGCTCGATCAGGCGTGTGAACACGCCGCCCTTCGTCTCGATGCCGAGCGACAGCGGAGTGACGTCGAGCAAGAGGATGTCCTTGACCTCGCCCTTGAGGACGCCGCCCTGGATGGCCGCGCCGACGGCGACGACCTCGTCCGGGTTCACGCCCTTGTGGGGATCCTTGCCGGTGAGCTCCTTGACCTTTTCGACCACTGCCGGCATGCGGGTCATGCCGCCGACGAGGACGACGTGGTGGATGTCCTTCGCCTCCAGGCCCGCATCGGACAGGGCCTGCTTGGTCGGGCCGACCGTCCGCTCGAGCAGGTCCGCGGTCAGCTCGTTCAGCTTCGCGCGGGTCAGCTGGAGGTCGAGGTGCTTCGGGCCTTCCTGCGTCGCGGTGACGAACGGCAGGTTGATCTGCGTCGTCATCGTGGACGAGAGCTCGATCTTGGCCTTCTCGGCGGCCTCGTAGAGGCGCTGGAGCGCCATCTTGTCCTGTGCGAGGTCGATGCCCTGGTCCTTCTTGAACTCGGCGGCCATCCAGTCGACGACCGCCTTGTCGAAGTTGTCCCCGCCGAGGTGGTTGTCGCCGGCGGTGGACTTGACCTGGAAGAAGCCCTCCGCGAGCTCGAGGACCGAGACGTCGAACGTTCCGCCGCCGAGGTCGAAGACGAGGACGGTCTGCTCCTCCTCCTTCTCGAGGCCGTAGGCCAGGGCGGCCGCGGTCGGCTCGTTGATGATGCGGACGACGTTGAGGCCGGCGATCTTGCCGGCGTCCTTGGTGGCCTCGCGCTGCGCGTTGTTGAAGTAGGCCGGGACGGTGATGACAGCGTCGGTCACCGCCTCGCCGAGATACGCCTCGGCGTCGGCCTTCAGCTTCTGGAGGATCATCGCGGAGATCTCCGGCGGCGCGTACTCCTTGTCGCCGGCCGCGACGCGAACGTCGCCGTTCGGGCCCTTGACGACCTCGTACGGGACGATCGTCATCTCCTCCGAGACCTCGTCGTGCTTGCGCCCCATGAAGCGCTTGATCGAGAAGATCGTGTTCTGCGGGTTCGTGACCTGCTGGCGCTTGGCCGGCGGGCCGACGAGACGCTCCCCGTCGCCGGTGAACGCGACGACGGAGGGCGTCGTGCGCCCGCCCTCGGCGTTCGGGACGACGGTCGGCTCACCGCCCTCCAGCACCGCCATGCAGGAGTTCGTCGTTCCGAGATCGATACCGATGGTTTTTGCCATGTGTGCGTTCCTTCCGTCTCTGTGCTTGACTTGCAGAAAATCTAAGCGGGATCGTAGCAAGTATGGATGCAGGTCGCTTCGTGCTTGAATGCCGCAGATCGTGGCCGACTCGCGCGTCCAGGAATACGCCCGACTGCTGGTCGAGCGCTCGATCGACGTCCAGCCGGACTGGCAGGTCATGGTCATCTCGCAGCCGGCCGCGAGGCCGCTGCTCGAGGAGGTCGTGCGCCTGATCGGAAGCCGCAAGGCGTACCCGATCGTCCGCTTCAGCTACGCGATGGAGCAGCTGCCGTTCAACTGGACCTGGGCGAAGGAGGCGCCGCTCGAGCTCCTGGAGACAGTCGCTCCGGTCGACCAGTACGCCTGGGACAACGTCGACGCCTGGATGCTGCTCGGCGCGCCGGAGAACCCGCGCACCGGCGCCGACGTCCCGGCGGAGAAGCGCGAGGCGCTCAACAAGGCCCACGCGAAGTTCCTCCAGCGCCGGCTGCGGATGGAGATCCCGTGGGTGACCTGCCGCTTCCCCTGCCCCGCCCTCGCGCAGGAGGCGGGCCTGACGAACGAGGCGTTCGAGGACTTCCTGTACGGCGCCGTCCTCCTCGACTGGGACGCGGAGGGCGAGAAGATGAAGCGGATCAAGGATCGCTTCGACCGTGCCGATGAGGTACGCATCGTGGGCGCCGAGACCGACCTCCGATTCAGCCTCGTTGGACGCGAGGGCGAGGTCGACGACGGCCACGCGAACATGCCCGGCGGCGAGGTCTTCTACAGCCCCGTCGAGGATTCGACCGATGGCACCGTCAGCTTCATCGAGTACCCCGCGTACCAGGAGCCGGACCTCGTCGACAACGTCCGCATGCGCTACGAGGGCGGCAAGGTCGTCGAGGCGTCGGCGACGAGCAACGAGGAGGCGCTGTTCGCAAAGCTCGACCGGGACGAGGGCGCGCGGATCCTCGGCGAGTACGGGATCGGCTGCAACCCCGGCATCCAGCGCTACATGAAGAACACGCTGTTCGACGAGAAGATGTACGGGACGATCCACCTCGCGGTCGGCGCCGGCTTGCCCACCATCGGCGGCAAGAACGTCAGCGCCGTGCACTGGGACATGGTCAAAGACCTGCGCAAAGGCGGCCGCATCGAATGCGACGGCGAGATCGTCCAGGAAAACGGTGAGTGGCAGTTCTGAAGTCATAGAGCTCGTCGACCACGATCCGAGCTGGGCCGAGCTCTACGAACAGGAGCGGGTCAGGCTGGCGGGGATCTTCGGCGAGCAGGCGGTCGGGATCGAGCACATCGGCTCGACGTCAGTGCCCGGGCTCTGCTCCAAGCCGATCGTCGACGTGCTCGTCGGAGTCAGAGAGCTCGAGCTCTCGAAGGAGCAGGTCGACGCGATGCAAGGCCTGGGCTACGAGTTCCTCGGGGAGTACGGCCTCCCCGGTCGGCTGTTCTTCCGCAAGGAGCCGCGGACGATCCACGTCCACGTCGTGACCCACGGGTCCGAGCACTGGGAGCGGCAGCTGACCTTCAGGGACGCGCTGCGCTCGGACACCGAGGAGCGCGAGCGCTACGCCGCGTTCAAGCGGGGGCTGGCCGCCGAGGGCCACCCGCGCGACGTCTACACCGAGCTGAAGACGCCGTTCATCCGCGAGGTCGAGGCTCGGGCTCGGGCGCGGGGCGTCCGACCAACCGTCTGAGCGTCGAGGCAGCGGCGGGCTCGGCGACGACGATCCCCGCGAAGATCGCCGCACAGCCCGCGAACCCGAGCGCGCCGAGCCGGTCACCGGCGAGCAGGTAGCCGAAGAGCCCCGCGAACACGGTCTCGAGCGAGAAGACGATCGCGATCCGGGTGGCGCTGACTCGGCGCTGCGCCCAGACCTGGACGACGTAGGCGAAGGCCACGGCGAACAGGCCGGTCACGATCAGCGCTGACCAGACCGTCCATCCTCGAGGAACGGTCAACTCCTCGAACGCGAGGGAGACGGCCCCGAACGCGACTGCGGCGGCCGCCACCTGCATGAAGGTCAGCGCGAAGACGTCGAAGCGGTTCGCGTACCGCTCCACCATCACGATGTGGAAGGCCTGCACGAACGCGCTGATCAGGACGAGCAGGTCTCCTCGCCCTGAGCCCTGCGGGACACCCGAGAGGAGCGCGAGCCCGAGGAGCGCGAGCGCGACTCCGGCCCACAGCGATCGCGGGATCGGCGTCCGGAAGAGCGCAAGGCCCAGCAGCGGCGTGAACAGCACGTACAGGCCCGTGATGAAGCCCGTGCTGGTGACCGTCGTACGCTCGAGGCCCGCTGTCTGCAGCCCGATCCCGAGCGCGATCAAGACGCCGAGGACCGAGCCGGCGACGAGCCCGTCGCGGCCGAAACCCCCAAGGCGCCGCAAGGCGATCGGAGCCAGGGCAGCAGTTGCGATCAGGTACCGGATCGCGAGGAACGCAAGGAACGGGTAGAGCTCGACCGCGTCCTTGACCTGGACGAACGTGATGCCCCAGACCGCCGTGACGAGGATCAGCGCGGCGGTCGCCACGGGGAGATCCTAGGTGCCGGGACCGGCTAGTAACAGTCTGTTACTAACCCCGCAGTGCCGCTCGCCGGGCGGCCGCGGGAGGCAAGTAACAGACTGTTACTTGGACTTCAGAGGCTCGTCGGAGTAATCAGCTGGCCTCGCTGCCGCCGCCCGTCTCGTCGTCGTCGGTGCCGCCGCCCATGCCGCCCTCCGAGCCGCCGCCCATGTCGCCTTCGTCCTCGGTGCCGCCGGCCATGCCGCCTTCCTCGCTGGCGCCGCCCTGGCCTTCCTCGTCGAGATTCGACATCACGTGCTCCTTCCAGGAGTAGGTGACCGCAGTGTTTCGCGACGTGCAACCGTCAAACCTGACGCTAGGCTCCTTGCATGGATTCGCTCACGGACGGCTGGGGGCGCGAGATCAAGAGCGTGCGCGTCTCCGTGACCGACAAGTGCAACTTCCGCTGCCGCTACTGCATGCCGGCCGAGGGGCTCGAGTGGCTCGGCCGCGACGAGCTCCTGACCTTCGAGGAGCTCTCCCGCGTCGTGTCCGTGCTCGCCGGGATGGGCGTCGAAGAGGTACGGCTGACCGGCGGCGAGCCGCTCGCCCGCCGCGACCTCCCGGTCCTCGTCTCGATGCTCTCGGGGATCTCAGGCGTCACCGATCTCTCGTTGACGACGAACGGCGTCTTGCTCGACCGCTTCGCCGGGCCACTCGTCGACGCCGGGCTGCGGCGTCTGAACGTCTCGCTCGACTCGCTGTCGCACGTCCGCTTCGCCGAGATCACACGACGCGACGCGCTCGACCGGGTGCTCGCCGGGCTGGAGGCGGCCGAGGCACACCCGCAGCTGCGGCCGATCAAGATCAACTGCGTCGCGATCCGCGGCTTCACCGAGGAGGAGGTGCCGGCGCTCGCCGAGCTCGCCCGCCGCAAGCCGTACGTCGTCCGGTTCATCGAGTTCATGCCCCTCGACGCAGAGGAGCGCTGGGCCGGTGACGACGTCCTCACCGGAGCCGAGATCCGCGCGCTGATCGAGGAGCACTGGCCGCTCGAGGAGATCCCCGCGAAGGCATCGTCCACGGCGCGCCGCTTCCGGTTCGCCGACGGCAAGGGCGAGATTGGGTTCGTGAACCCGGTGTCGGAGCCGTTCTGCTCGTCCTGCGACAGGATCCGGCTGACCGCGGACGGCCAGCTTCGCACCTGCCTCTTCTCGCGCCGGGAGTGGGATCTCAAGACGCCGCTGCGCGAGGGCGCGAGCGACGACGAGCTCGCGGGCCTCCTCCGCTGGGCCGTGAAGCACAAGGAGCTGAAGCACCGCATCAACGACCCAGGCTTCGTCCGCGCGTCGCGCTCGATGTCCCAGATCGGCGGCTAGCGAACACCGAGCCGGGCGCGGTAGCCCCAGAGGCTCGGCACCCGCCGATCGCCGATCACGCGGCGGACGGTTTCGTCGAGCGCGGCCAGCCCGAGATCGTCCTCGGAGACTCCCAGCGCGAGCAGTTCCGGCACGAGGCCGAGGCTCCGCGCGAATCCGACGATCTCCTCGGCGCCCGCTTCGAGCTCGTCGTGGACGACGAACTCGCGCGCGTAGGCGAAGAGTCCGCTCTCGCGGATGGCGTCGAGGTGGCCGGTCTTCGGCGTGCGCGTCCAGCCGGCCTCCACGTTCTGCGCGTCGCGGTGTCTCCGCCGAAGCTCGAGATGCGCTACGAACGCCGCGTCAACTTCTGGGTGGATCAGCGCGGGAAAGTCGTAGTCGTACGCTGCGAAGATCCCGCCTTCTCTGAGGATCCGTGCGGCTTCGGCCAGGACGGGCTCGCGCTCCATCCAGTGAAACGACTGCGAGCAGGTGACGACGTCGGCGCTCGCCGCTTCGAGGCCGGTGTCACTCGCGAACGCCTCCACGTAGCGAACGTTCGGTTGCTCGGTCCGGCGGTCGGCGACCTTCCGCATCTCCGGGTTCGGCTCGACACCGATCACCTCGCCCGCCCGATCCGCCCACGCCCTCGTCGAGAGCCCGGTGCCACTGCCGAGATCGACCACCCGGGCGGGCTCCGCGCAGCCGGCGTACCGCGCCAGGGCGTCGAGCAGGACTGCCGGCGGCGAGGGCCTGAACGCGTCGTAGTGGTCGGCGAACCCCGCTCGGAGGTAGCCGCTCTGGCGGATCGCCTGGCGTGAGTATTCCGTCATCGAAGCTTCGGTACTTCCGCGGCCGACAGTAAACTTCGCCGCTTGAGCGCCGCTGCCGCAGCCGTCAGCCGTCAGCTCCCCCGCGGATGGCTCGATCTCTTCCGCCAGCTCCTGATCTGGTTCGGATTCGTCTTCGCGTACCAGATTGCGCGGGGCATCGCCGACCGGGATGACCGGGCGGCGTTCGACAACGCGCGCGGGATCGTCGACTTCGAGCGGCGCGCGACGGGGCTCTGGGAACTGTCGCTGCAGAGCTGGGTCCAGTCGTCTCACTCCATCGCGGTGTCCATGCAGTGGACGTACTGGCTCTCCCAGTTCGCGGTGGTGGGCGTCGCGCTGCTGTGGGTGTACCTGCGCCGGCACGGTTCGTTCATCCGCTTCCGCAACGTCCTCATCCTCACGAACGTGATCGGGCTGATCGGATACGTCCTGCTGCCGACCGCGCCGCCGCGGATGCTGCCCGAGTTCGGCTTCGTCGACACGCTCGCCTCGCTCGGCTCACCGAACCACGGCTCGAGCTTCATCCAGCTCGCGTCGAACCCGTACGCCGCCATGCCGAGCCTCCACTCAGCGGATGCGCTGATCGTCGGGATCGCGCTGGCGGTCTTCGTGCGCTCGTCGATCATGAAGGCGATCTGGCTCGCCTGGCCGGTCTGGGTCTGGATCTCGGTGATGGCGACCGGCAACCACTTCTGGCTCGACATCGCCGCCGGGATCCTCGTCGCCGGCGTCGCGGCGCCGATCGTCTACCGGGACGAGGTGCGGCGCTTCTTCGCCCGGCGAAGGACCCCCGCCGCCGCGACCTAGCGTGCCGCGCGAAACCGCGCTCGTGCGCGTCAAGGAGGGCTACACCACCGGCGTCCGCCGCCTGGCGTCCCGCTCGATGCGCGGGCTCGCCCGGACGCGGGTGACGCCCGATGCGCTCACGGCGCTCGGCCTCACGATCTGCTTCCTGGCGGCCGTCTCCGTCTACTTCGAGTACCGCAACGAGATCCTCTGGTTCTGGACCGGTGCGATCCTCTTCTGGGCGGGGTCGCTCCTCGACGTGCTCGACGGAGCGCTGGCACGGCAGAGCGGGCGCGGAACGCCGTTCGGCGCCTTCCTCGACTCGACGACCGACCGCATCGGCGAGGCGGCGATGCTCGCGGCGATCGCGCTCGTCTTCGCCCGGGACGGGAACGAGGTCGCGCTGGGCGCCGCCTTCGCGGCGATGACCGCCTCGTTCCTCGTCAGCTACACGCGGGCCCGCGCGGAGGCCCTGGGCTTGAAGGGCGACGTGGGCCTCGGAAGCAGGGCCGAGCGGGTAGTCGTGATCGTCTCCGGCCTCTTCCTCGCGCCCTGGGGGCTGCTCCCCTGGGCCGTGTACCTGCTGAACGTGACCGCCTGGACGACCGTCGTCCAGCGCGTCCTGCACGTCCGGCAGCAGCTGAAGCAGCACTAGGGTATCCTGCTAGCACTTGAGTGCTAGCAGGAAAGACGTGCTCGTCCGGATGCCGGGCGAGCTGAAGGCGCAACTGGCAGCCGAAGTGGCCGACCGCGGGAGCAACCTGAACGACGTCGCGGTCGGGATCCTGGCGTCCCGCTTCGCCGTCCCCTTCGAGCCGAGCGGCCGGAAGGGCACGCCGCCCAAGGGCGAAGGCGACGTCCTGCTGCGGATGCCTGCAGACCTCAAGGACCGGCTTCAGCAGCGCGCCGCAGACCGCGGCGCGAACACCAACGAGCTCATCAACGAGATCCTGGCCGAGAGCCTCTCGGCCGGAGAGGGGAGCACCCAACCAATGGCAGCAACGAACGGCAAAGCGCCGCGCAGCGAGGACAAGGTGCGCGTGGCGATCGTCGGCGTCGGCAACTGCGCCAACTCCCTCCTCCAGGGCGTCGAGTTCTACAAGGACGCGCCGGCGGAGGAGTTCGTCCCGGGCCTGATGCACGTCGACCTCGGCGGCTACCACGTCCGCGACATCGAGTTCACGGCGGCCTTCGACGTCACGACCGACAAGGTCGGCAAGGACCTCTCCGAGGCGATCTGGGCACACCCGAACGACACGTACAAGTTCGCCGACGTCCCGAAGACGGGCGTCACCGTGTCGCGCGGCATGACCCACGATGGGCTCGGCAAGTACATCTCCGAGGTCGTCGAGAAGGCCACCGGCGACACCGACGATGTCGTGCGGATCCTCCAGGAGACCGGCACGGACGTCGTCGTCAACTACCTCCCCGTCGGCTCGGAAGAGGCGACGAAGTGGTACACGGAGCAGATCCTGCAGGCGGGCTGCGCGATGGTGAACTGCATGCCGGTCTTCATCGCGAAGGGCGGCTACTTCCGCAAGCGCTTCGAGGACCGCGGCCTGCCGATCATCGGCGACGACATCAAGTCGCAGGTCGGCGCGACGATCACGCATCGCGCGCTGACACAGATCTTCCGCGACCGCGGCGTCAAGCTCGACCGGACGATGCAGCTGAACGTCGGCGGCAACTCCGACTTCCTGAACATGCTGGAGCGCGAGCGGCTCGAGTCCAAGAAGATCTCGAAGACCAACGCCGTGACCTCGGTGCTCGACTACGACATGGGCGAGAAGAACGTCCACGTCGGGCCGTCGGACTACGTGCCGTGGCTCACCGACCGCAAGTGGGCCTATATCCGGATGGAGGGCTCGAGCTTCGGCAACGTCCCGCTCAACGTCGAGCTCAAGCTCGAGGTCTGGGACTCGCCCAACTCTGCCGGGATCGTGATCGACGCAGTCCGGCTCGCGAAGCTCGCCATGAACAACGGGATCGGCGGCGCGCTCGAGGCGCCGAGCGCCTACCTGATGAAGTCGCCGCCGAAGCAGATCGACGACGGCGACGCGTTCGACGGGGTCGAGCGCTTCATCAAGCAGCACGCACGCAAGCAGGCGCGCGCGAAGGCGAAGGCCTAGGAACGAGAGAGGGCCGGCGCGAGCCGGCCCTCTCTGCACTCACCGGCGAGGACGACTAGCCGTCCTCGCCCTGACCGTCGTCGCCGTTGTCGTCACGGACGAGCGTCGCGCCGTTGACCCGGTGGTCGCTCGAGTAGACCTGCAGCTCGGCGGCCCGTACGTCAGCGCCACGCGGCGGGAAGCCCGGCGGCGATCCGATCCGGCAATCGGCGTTCATGCCCGGATCGTTGTCCTGGTCGCCGTGGTACGCGGTATTCCCCGTGCACTGGTTGTCGAGGACGACGAGGCGGACGTGCGTGAAGCGGTTGCTCCGCTGCTCGCCCTTCAGATCGGTCCCACGGAGCAGGAGCTCCGGGGCGACCGGCCGCGGCGGGTCGGACGGGAAGAACCGTGCGATCCCTCGTGGTGTCAAGACGAGAAAGACACAGGTTTCACGACGTAGCGGAAGACCCGAACTACACTCGAAGCCGTGGGTCTCCGGATCTGCCTGGTCACCCCGTTCTCCTGGTCGCAGCCTCATGACGTCAACGAGCACGTCGCGGGCGCGGCGGGTGAGCTGCGCCGCCTCGGCCACGAAGTCACCGTTCTCGCGCCCTCTGGGCGCGCGTCCGACCTGATCGCAGGGCGCCGCGCGCTGGCGGACGGTGCGAACGGCGAGGTGATCGCGGTCGGCCCGGCCGTGCCCATCTCGCGCAGGAGCCGGATCGGACTGCCGGTCGGCGTCCGCGCCAACCTCGCGCTCGCGCTGTCGCGCGGCGGCTACGACGTCGTCCACGGCTTCGAGCCTGGGCTTCCGAGCCTTTCGTATGTCGCGCTGCGAGACAGCCACGCGCTTTCCGTCGCGAGCTTCTTCTCGCCGGAGCGGCTGAGCTACCCGCCGAGCAAGGCGCAGCGCGGACGTTTGCTCTCGCGGATCGACGCGCTCCTAGCGGTCTCACCCGAGACGGCCTCGGCAGCGGCGACGCGCTTTCCCGGTGACTACCGGCTGACGCCGCTCGGGATCGACACGGAGCTCTTCCACCCTGTCGAGAAGCGCGACGTGATCGTCTGCGAGTGGCGGCCCGGCGAAAGGCTCCTCACGAAGGCCCTGTACTCGATCATGAAGGAGCTGCCGGGCTGGGAGCTGATGCTGCTGAGGACGAAGGCGCTGGCCGGTCGTCCCTCGGTTCCCGCTGCGCTCCGCGGCCGCGTCCGGGTTCGGACGGCGCGGTCTGGTCAGGCTCGCGCGCCGATCCTGAACGAGGCGCCGATCTTCGTGCCGGCCCTCTCCGGGCTCCGCCGGGTCAGCCTCGAGGCGAGCGCCGCGGGCGCGGCGATCGCCTCACCGCCGGGCGTGCACGAGCAGCCTGCGCTGGCGGCCGCAGCCGTCGCCCGACTCGCCGAGAGCCCCGAGCTCCGCGGCGATTCGGCTGCCGAAGGACGCAGGAGCGCCGAGAGCCAGAGCTTCGCCGCGCTGGGGCGGGAGCTGGACGAGCTCTATCGCTCGCTCGCCGGACGCCGGCGCCGCTCGAGGGATTCCGACCCGCTCGCCGACCGCCGCTGGATCACGGTCGACCTCCACATGCACACCTCGTGGTCGCACGACTGCCTCGTCGAGCCGGAGGAGCTCGCCGAGCACGCGCTCGCCGAGGGGCTCGGCGCGATCGCGGTCACCGACCACAACGCCTTCGGCGGAGCCGAGGCGACGGTGGAGGCCGCGCTCGGGACAGATCTCCTCGTGATCCCGGGCGAGGAGGTCAAGACGGACAACCAGGGCGAGGTGATCGGCCTCTTCCTCGAGCGCGAGATCCCCCGGGGCATGCCCTTCGCGGACACGATCGCCGCGATCAAGGCGCAGGGCGGCCTCGTGTATCTCCCCCACCCGTTCGACCGGATGCACTCGATCCCCGATGCGAAGACGATCCACCGCCACCTGTCCGACATCGACGTGTTCGAGGTCTACAACGCCCGTCTCCTTTTCGAGCAGTACAACGACGAGGCGCTGCGCTTCGCGCGCAAGTACAACCTGACGATGGGCGCGGGCTCGGACGCGCACGTGCTGCAGGGGGTCGGGACCGGCGGCCTGCGCATGCGCGCGTTCGCCGACCGCGACGAATTCCTGGTCAGCCTTCGCACCGCGGAAGTCCTCCGTCGCCCGCGCTCGCTCGCGTACCTCCAGGCCCTCAAGTGGACCGCCCAGGTCAAGGAAAGGGTCCTGGAGGGCAGAACCTGATTCATGCCGCCTGTGCCTGCCACCGACGAGATTCACGAGCGCTACCTCCAGAAGGCGATCACCGAGACGAACGAGCTCGGTGACGAGATCCGACGGGCCGGCGACGGACGGATTCCGGCGATCGGATCGGGGCATCCGCTCGCCGACATCTTCCTCCTCAAATTCCGGCCGCAGCACTCGGAGATCCAGGAAGGCGTCGCGTTCTTCGGCCGTGCCGGGCAGGCGCTCGTGAAGTCGCTCCAACGCCTTCACATCGACCCGCTCGCGGTCTACGGGACGAACTGCTTCAAGTTCGACGGCGGCGACGAAGGGCAGGCGGCCGAGTGGCTCCTGCGCGAGCTGCACATCGTCCAGCCGAAGCTGCTCGTGGTGATGGGCGAGGACGCGCTCGCCTTCTTGAACGAGCTCGGTTTTCCGCTGGCCGGCGAGCTGGAAGCGAAGCCCGGGGAGCTCCAGCAATGGACGCCGACGGTCGAGGCGCTCTACGTCCCTGACATCGACGCTTCGCTCGACGAGCAGGCAGCGAAGACACGCTTCTGGCGGGCGCTGAAGGCGCTCGGCCCCTGGTGGGCAGAGCTTCCGCCCTACTGAGGCGCGTCGCGACCCCACGGGTCGCGGCGTTCGCCGTCCTCGCCGTGGCGCTCGGGGCGTACTACGCCTGGCACGAGCAGCTGGTCGACCTCTCGAAGTGGTGGAACGTCGCGTTCCTCGCGCTCTGCCTGATCCCGTCGATCTTCGCGCTCGTCTACCTCGCGCTGCCATACCGCACGTCGCACGGGCTCCTGCTGCTCGCTCTTGCGCTGCTCGTACTGGTCGTCCTGCTCGAGCTGGCGGAGCTCCAGTCGCTGTCGAGCTTCGCGAAGCTCGCCCTGATGACGACGCTCGGGTTCTGGTTCCTCGAGTACTTCGAGAGCGTTCTCTGGGTGGCGCTGGTCGCGCTGCTCATTCCGTGGGTTGATGCGTTCTCCGTTTGGCGCGGGCCGACCGGTCACATCGTCGAGGAGGAGCCCGGCCTGTTCGACCGGGTCGCGTTCGAGTTCCCGCACCCCGGCGAGCCGAGCGCCGCGCTGCTCGGGCCGCCCGACCTGCTGTTCTTCGCGCTGTTCCTGGCGGCGGCTGCGCGCTGGAACCTGCGCGTCGGCTGGACGTTCGTCGCCTTGACTCTCTCGCTCGGCCTGACGCTCGTGATCGGCGTCCTGTGGGAGTCCGCAGGACTGCCGGCCCTGCCGGGGCTGGCGTTCGGGTTCCTGATCCCGAACGCGGATCTCCTCTGGCGCGAGTTCCAGCGCTGGCGCCGCGAGCGCGGCGAGCCGGCGGAGCTCCTCCGCCTGATGGCGCAGGCGGCCCGGCCGTCGGTGCCTGTTGATCCTCGCCGCCTATGTCTGGCGCAGTTCCGCGTACTCGACCAGTAGTCGTACCGGCGAGCCGTCGAGCGCATGACGCGCCTCGCCGCCGCTCCACGCCCAGTCCAGCGCGTGCTGGGCGAGGCCGCCGCGAACGGGGTTTTCGAGGACGTAGCGGCAGGCGTGTTCCAGGTACGCGTCCCCGTCGATCATGCGGGCGTCGAACCGCTCCTGGAAGAGATGGCCGGTTCGGCCGTGGCGTCGGTTGAACCGAGTGGCGTGTCGACCGTTCAATGCGTGCATTCCGCGTGACAGGTGCTCGAGCGTCGCGGCAACGACGATGTGGTGATGGTTCGGCATCAGGCAGAACGCGTAGAGGCGCCACGTCCAGCGCCGAGCAACGCGTCGGAGGAGCGACGTGAACGCGTTGCAGTCGATGGCATCCTCGACGATCCGCGTGCGGTTGGTTCCTCGGGCGGTCGTATGGAAGACGCCGTCAGTGAGCTCTCTGCGAGGTCGGCGAGCCATCGGCGCTATCTAAGCGCCCAGACGCGTGAACGCCGGACGCCGGCACACCACTGATCCACATCCGACCCGTCTCAGTGACAGTCACTAGGACACGGCCCGGCGTGCCGCCGTCGGGCGACCCGATGGTCGCCTGGCCCGTGGCGGGCCGGCCACGGCCCTTCGGGCCGTGTCCGGGTGACTGTCACTCGAACGTGTCACTTGCGGCCGTGCGTTCCAGCAGCGAGACAGACTCCACGTGCGGAGTGTGCGGGAACATGTCTACCGGGCGCGTTCGCTTCAGCTCGTAGCCCCAGTCCTCTCTGAGGAGCTTGGCGTTCCCCGCCAGCGTCGTCGGGTTGCACGAGACGTAGACGATCCGCGGCGCGCCGATCCGGCCGAGCCGCCTGATCGCCTTGTTCGACAGGCCCGCTCGCGGCGGATCCACCACGACGACATCCGGGTCACCCGAGCGGTCGCGCAGCTCCTCGACGGCCTGGCCGACCTCGCCGGCGAAGAATGCCGAGTTCGCGATGCCGTTCAGGTCGGCGTTCTCGAGCGCGCACGCGATCGACTCCTCCGAGACGTCGACGCCCCAGACCGTTAGGGCGTCCGAGGCCAACGAGAGCCCGATCGTCCCGGTCCCGCAGTAGAGATCCCAGACCGTCTCCTCGCCGGTCAGGCCCGCAGCGTCGATCGCGAGCTCGTACAGACGCTCCGCCATCTCCGTGTTCGTCTGCAGGAACGCGGTCGGCCGCACGCGGAACCGGAGCCCGAGCACCAGCTCCTCGATCGCCTCGTCGCCCCAGAGCAGGGTCGTCGGGAGGTTCGTCACCTCCGCCGGGCGATCGTTGACGGCGTGGTGGATGGACCGCACCTCGGGGAACCGCCGCAGCGTCGCGACGAAGCCGTCGGCGTCGAGCTTCCCCGGCGCCGTCACGAGCTGGAGAAGCACCTGCCCTGTGTTCCGCCCCTCGCGGTAGACGAGATGCCGGAGGAAGCCCGTGCCCGCCTCCTGGTCGTAGGCGGGATGCCCGCTCTCCCGGGCCCAGGCGCGAACCGCCTCGCGGATCCGGTTGCCCAGCTCCGTCGTCAGCCAGCACTCGGCGATGTCGATCACCTCGTCCCAGCGGCCCGCCTTGTGGAAGCCAAGCATCGGCCCCGCCGGCCCGGGCGCGAACGAGTACTCGAGCTTGTTGCGGTAGTGGAAGACCGACGCAGCGGGGACGATCGGCTCGAGCGGCGGCTCCGGCAGCCCGCCGATCCGCACGAGGGCGTCCCGCACCTGCGCCTCCTTCGCCGCGATCTGAGCCTCGTAGTCGAGATCCTGGAAGCGGCAGCCGCCGCACGCCGGGTAGTGGTCGCACGGCGCCTCCACCCGCTGCGGGCTCGGCTCGAGCACCTCCACCGCCAGCGCCTCCGCGTGACGCCGCTGAACCTTCGTGACGCGCGCGCGAACCTTGTCGCCCGGCAGCCCACGACGCACGAACACCACGAAGCCGTCCATCCGGGCAACGCCGTTCCCGCCGTAGGCGAGCGACTCGATTTCGAGCTCGAGCTCGTCGTCCCGGGCGAGCGGCGCGGCCATCGCCCCACCGTAGCTCAGGTGATGTCGCGCCTCCTGAGCCGCTCGGTGCCGGCTACGCCGAGCGCGGCGATCCAGGCCAGCGAGACCGCGACTCCCGGCCAGTAGGACAGGATGTCCTCGCCGCCCGTCCCGTCGACAGCGTCGAGGGCCTGGATCGGCAGGTACGGAGCCAGGCCCTCGATGTCGAGCCAGCCGAAGACGCCGATCAGAAGCGTCTCGACGAGGAAGATCCAGACGAGCGTCCCGACGAGCGCCGCGACCTGGCTCTGGACGAGGACGCCGATCGCGACGCCCAGCAGCCCCCAGAGCACGACGAGCAGGAGTATCTGGGCGGCGCGTACCGCCATGTCGGACTCACCGAGTTGGAGCTCGACGTCGAGGGCAAGCAGCCATGGAATCGCGACCGCGGCGACGACTGCGAGCCCCAGCAGCGCGAACGCGAGGGACATGATCGTGGTCGCGACGGCCTTGGCGACGGCGACCAATTCGCGACGCGGCTCGACGAGCACCGTCGGGGTGATCGTCCCGTGGCGAAACTCGGTCGTGACGATCGTGATCCCGAGGATGATCGCAATCAGCGCCGCGATTCCGGCCGCATCGACGAGACCGAGCTGGAACTCGAGCAGCGGCCGACGCTCGTCCTCCGCCGACCCCGTGTCGCCTGCGACCGCGATGCCGGTGAGCAGGATGATGACGCCGAGGTAGTACCACCATCCCCGGGTCGTCCGGACCTTGAGCAGCTCCGCGCGGATCAGGTCCGTCACTCCGTCGTCTCCCCTCCTGTCAGCTCCAGGAAGACCTCTTCGAGCGTGGCGCGCTCCACGCCCAGCTCGTGGAGCACGATCCCGTTCGCCGCGGCGATCTCTCCGACGCGCTCGGGCGGGATCTCGACCAAGAGGACGCCGTCGGCCTCGTCGACCTTTGCACCCTCGCCAGCCAGGAGCTCGCGCAGCCGCCCTGTGTTCGGCGTCCGGACCCGTGTGGCGCCCTGCGCGCCTGCGAGCACCTCCGCCATCGCCGCCTGCTGGATCAGCCTGCCCCGGTGGATGATCACCACGCGATCCACGGTCTGCGCGACCTCCGCGAGCACGTGGCTCGAGACAAGGATCGTCCGCCCTTCGCCGGCCAGGGCGTGGAGCAGGTCGCGGAGCCAACGGATTCCGGCCGGGTCGAGGCCGTTGGCCGGCTCGTCGAGCACGAGCACCTCGGGATCGCCCAGGAGCGCAGCGGCAAGCCCGAGCCGCTGCCGCATTCCGAGCGAATAGCCCTTCACCCGCCGCTTGGCTCCGGCGCTCAGCTCGACGAGCGAGAGCACCTCCTCGACGCGCGAGCGCGGAAGCCCCGAGGCGGCGGCGAGCACACGAAGGTGGTTCCGGCCGGAGCGGCCCGGATGCACCTCGCTGGCCTCGAGCACCGCGCCGACCTGGTGCAACGGCCGCGACAGCTGCCTGTACGGCACGCCGAGGACGACCGTTTGCCCGGCGTCTGGGTGCACAAGACCGAGGATCGAGCGGAGCGTCGTGGACTTGCCGGCGCCGTTCGGCCCGAGGAAGCCCGTGATCGTGCCGGGCTCGACCCGGAAGCTCAGCCCGGCGACGGCCTGCGTCTTCCCGAACCGCTTGCTGAGGTTCTCGACCTCGATCACGAGAGCAATGAGACCAGGACCTTGCGGTCACGTGGACCGTCGAGCTCGCAGAAGAAGATGCCCTGCCAGGTGCCGAGCGCGAGCCGTCCGCCCTCGACCGGGACAACGACCTGTGGGCCCATGAGCGCCGCGCGGATGTGTGACGGCGCGTTCTCCTCTCCCGCTTCGATGTGCTCCCAGCCCCACCCCTGGCCGACGATGCGCTCGAGCGCTCGCTCGAAGTCGCGGGCGACCGCGGGATCCGCGTGCTCGTTGATCGTCAGTCCGGCCGTCGTGTGCGGCGCAAAGACGAGCACCGCCGCGGCGTCCGTCCCGTCCACGGCCTCTTGAACCTCGCGCGTGATCTCGAGCAGCTGGGTGCGCCGCTCGGTGCGGACGGAGATCTCACGCACGCGACTATCCTAAGCCCGTGGCCAGCGCCCCTCCGACCAGCCGTGAGCTGGACACTTACCGCGAGCGCGTCGACCGCTTCGTCGCCGAGCTGGACGAGGAGTACTACCTCCACTACGCCGGCCACAAGGACACGCTGGACCTCAAGGCCCTGTACGAGTCGTACCCCGACCTCTCGCAGCTCGAGCAGGCGCAGGCCCTCGGCGAGGCAGCGAGTCTGGACAGCGGCATCTCCGAGCTCTGGCGTTTCGCCTCGGAGAACTACCTCGCCGAGCTGACTCGCGAACACGCGGAGAAGAGCGCGGCCCTCGAGGCGCAGCTCGAGGCCACCGTGGACGGCGAGACGATCGGCTACCGGATGATCCGGCCGACGATCGCGAACGAGGAAGACCGCGCCAAGCGAGAGCGGCTCGAGGAGGCGCGCAACCGCCTCACCGAGGAGCACATCAACCCGATCCACATCGACGGCATCGCGACGTTGATCGAAGCGGTGCCGCGGCTCGGTGCGCCGACATACGCCGACCTGTACCGCCGCTTCGGCTTCCGGCTCGAGGAGCTCGCCGACCAGTGCCGCGCCGTCCTCGAGTCGACCGAGGCGCTCTACGAGAAAGAGGCGGACAAGCTGTTCCGCACCAGGGCCGGCGTCGGCCTGGCGGACGCCGAGCGCTGGGACGTCGCTCGGGTTTTCCGCGCACCGGCCTGGGACGAGGCCTTCCCGGCCGAGAAGATGATGCCCGCGCTCGAAGTGTCGCTGGCCGACCTCGGGATCGACCTGCGCTCGCAGCAGAACGTCGAGCTCGACATCGAGCAGCGCCCGAAGAAGAGCCCGCGCGCGTTCTGCGCGCCGATCGAGGTCCCGGGACGCGTCGTGCTCGTCATCCAGCCCATGGGCGGCGCCGACGACTGGCGCGCGCTCTTCCACGAGGCCGGCCACACGGAGCACTACGCCCACGTCAATCCGGACCTGTCCGTCGAGGCCAGGCGGCTCGGCGACGTGTCCGTGACGGAGGCCTGGGCAACCCTGATGGAGCACTTCCTGCTCGAGCCCGGTTGGCTCGCGAGCCGCCTCGACTTCCCCCGGCCGGACGAGTTCGCCGCCGAGGCCGCAGCCGGCTCGCTGTACCTCCTACGCCGCTACTGCGGGAAGCTGCTCTACGAGCTCGAGTTCCACGCGGCGACGGAGCTGGACGAGCAGGCGATGTCGTCCCGCTACGTCGAGCTCCTCGGAGGCGCCCTCAAGATCGAGCCCAGCCCGACGGATTACCTCGGCGACATCGACTCCAGCTTCTACGTCACCGGCTATCTCCGCTCCTGGGCGCTGCAGGCGCAGCTCCGCAACCACTTCCGCGACCGTTTTGGCTCGGCGTGGTTCTCGAATCGCGAGGCAGGCAGCATGCTGCGCGAGCTCTGGGCTGAGGGCAGCCGGCTGAACGCGGATGAGCTGCTGGCCGACGTGGCCGGCGAGGAGCTCGAGATGGAGGCCTTCGCAGAGAGCCTTCGCGAACTGCTGAAGTAGTGCCGGAGGAGGACGCCCGCGCCTGAGACGCCCTGGCAGGGAGGGCGGATCGACCGGCGGACGGGTGGCCCGGAGCTGCTGTTCGGGCAGATGTACGAGGACAGCGCCGTGGAGCTGGAGGCTTTCGAGCCGGGCGGACGAATCTTCTGCATCGCCTCGGCGGGATGCACGTCCTTCGACCTGGCCGCCCGCGGCGACGATGTGACCGCGGTCGACATCAATCCGGCGCAGGTCGCGTACGTCCGGCGGCGCCTCGCCGGCGAGGCGATCGAGCGGGGACGACTGGACGGGCGGTTCGACCGGATGCGGCAGATTGCCCCTGCGCTCGGCTGGACACGCCCAACGCTCGAGCGCTTCTGTGACCTCGACGAGACGGCCGAGCAGCTCGAGTTCTGGCGACGCCGCCTCGACACACGCCGCCTGCGGCTCGCGCTCGCGGCCGCCTTCAGCCCGAGGCTGCTGCGGCGCATCTACGACCTGCCGTTCGTCGACGTCCTCCCGCCTCGATTCGATCGCATCCTCCTCCGCCGGCTCCAGCGAGGATTCGGTCGTCACCCGAACGCCGCAAACCCGTTCGCATCGGCACTGCTGCTCGGCCGCACGAGGGACACCACGCCTACGCCGCTCACAGTGGAGACGGCCGACGCGATCGATTTCCTCGAAGCCTGCGCGCCGGGGAGCTTCGACGGGATCACGCTGTCGAACATCCTCGACGGCGCGGACAGCGAGTACGGCGCTCGCCTCTTCGACGCCGTTCGCCGGGCGGCCTCGCCGGGGGCCGTTGTCATCCTGCGCAGCTTCCGCGAGCCCACGGACGACGAAGGGGCTCGGTGGGCCGCCCGGGACCGGGCCCTCTTCTGGGGCAGGATCCGGGTCGAACGTCTCTGACGGGATGCCGATCGCGGCGAGAGAATGTCCACGTGGACATTCCTGAGATCCGGTATGCGAGGAGCGGCGACGTCCACATCGCCTACCAGGTGCTGGGGGACGGGCCGATCGACCTCGTCTTCGCCCCCGGCTTCGTGTCGAATATCGAGCTCGGTTGGGGTGTGCCGGGGCGCGCCGAATTTCTGAGGTCGCTCGCGTCGCGAGCCCGCGTGATTCAGTTCGACAAGCGCGGCACGGGAATGTCGGACCCGGTCGAGGACTCGCTGACGCTCGAGGTGCGCATGGACGACGTGCGGGCCGTGATGGATGCGGCCGGGTCCGAGCGCGCCGCACTGCTCGGAGTCGACTCGGGTGGAACGATGAGCGCGGTCTTCGCAGCGACCTACCCAAATCGCAGCGCCGGGCTCGTGCTGTTCGGCACCTCGGCTCGAACGCTCTGGGCACCGGAGCACCCGTGGGGGCCGACCGAGCAAGAGCACCTCAGGACGATCGACCGGTACGAGCGATTCTGGGGCACGACCGACCTCGCAACGGACCTTCTGCGGGAGTACAGCCCGAGCGCCGTGCCCGACGACGACACGATCAGCACCTGGGCGTCGTACCTCAGACAGAGCGCGAGTCCCGGGACGATCGCCTCGTTTGAGCGGATGAACATGCTGATCGACATTCGCGGTGTCCTGCCGGTGATCCATGTGCCTACACTCGTCGTCCACTGCTCAGGCGATCGCGTCGTAGACGTCAGGGCAGGACGCTTTCTTGCCGACCACATCGCCGGAGCGCGCTTCATCGAGCTCGCCGGTGAGGATCACTCGCCTTTCGGGTCGGGGGCCGACGGGCTCGTAGAGGCGACAGGCGGCTTCCTCTCGGACCTTCAGGCCGGCAGCCCAGCTCCGGAACGCGACCGCATCCTCGCAACGATCCTGTTCACGGACATCGTCGGCTCGACTGCGCGCGCGGCGGAGCTAGGCGACGCTCGTTGGCGCGATCTACTGGAGCGGCATCACAGGGCGATCAGGCAGGAGCTCGCCAGGCACCGCGGGACCGAGGTCGAGACGGCCGGCGACGGGTTCCTCGCCACGTTCGACGGGCCTGCGCGCGCCATTCGCTGCGCCATCGCGATCGTCGACGCCGTTCGCGCGCTCGGGCTCGAAGTCCGGGCGGGCCTCCACACCGGTGAGTGCGAGCAGGTGGGCGGCAAGATCGGCGGGATCGCCGTGCACATCGGCGCCCGCGTGGCGGACGCGGCGCGTCCCGGGGAGGTGCTCGTGTCAGGAACGGTCAAGGATCTCGTCGCCGGCTCGGAGCTCGAGTTCGAGGAGCGCGAGACAGCCGAGCTGAAGGGCGTCCCCGGCGAGTGGCGCCTGTACGCGGTGAGAAGCTAGAGCGCGCCGCCGGCGGCGGGCGGGGCGCCGGCCTCCAGCGGGCTCTCGGCGTCGCCGGTTCGCGCGAGGATCTCCTCGACGAGGAGCAGGTTGTCGCCGGCCCGCTCCATCGTGGCGAGCAGGTGAGACATCGACGCCACCTCTTCGCGCTGCTCCTGGAGGAACCAGTGGAGGAACTGCTCGCCGACGAGTTTCCCTTCCTCCCGTGCCAGCTCGACGAGCGCGACGATCTGATCGGTGACGCGCTTCTCCTGCTCCAGCGCGAGGGCGACCGGCTCCCGCGCGTCGCCGAAGTCCGTCCTCGGTGCCTCGACTCCCCGGATGTCGACGGCCTCGTCGGCGTCGAGCAGGAACTGCACCATCATCATCGCGTGGTTCCTCTCCTCGATCGCCTGGCGGTAGAAATGGGCGGCGAGCTGCGGCAGCGACTCGGCGTCGTAGTGCACCGCGATCGCCACGTACTGCTGCGACGCGGCGTACTCGTGCGCGATCTGCTCGTTTAGCGACTCGGCGAAGCCGGCCATCGGCGCGACTCTAGAGGCTCCGACGTCCTGCAAACTGAATAGTCTTTATTCATGGATCGAAGACGGCTCGTGATCGTGGGCGCCGCGGGCCGCGATTTCCACAACTTCAACCTCGTCTACCGCGGTCGTGAGGAGTACGAGGTCGTCGCGTTCACGGCGACCCAGATCCCGAACATCGACGGCCGCCGCTATCCGGCCGAGCTCGCTGGACATCTCTATCCCGCCGGGATTCCCATCCACCCGGAGTCCAAGCTCGAGGAGCTGGTGCGTGAGCACGACGTCGACGAGGTGGTGTTCTCCTACTCGGACGTGACCCACGAGCACGTGATGCACATCGGGTCTCGCGTCCTCGCCGCCGGCGCCTCGTACAGCCTGCTCTCACCGCACCGCACGATGCTCACCTCTTCGAGGCCGGTGGTTGCGGTCTGCGCGGTCCGGACCGGCTCCGGCAAGAGCCAGACGACGCGCCACATCGCGAAGCTCCTCCGGGACGACGGCAAGCGAGTCGCCGTCCTGCGGCACCCGATGCCCTACGGGGACCTGACCAAGCAGGCCGTCCAGCGCTTCGCCGACTACGCCGACCTGGACGCGGCCGACGCCACCATCGAGGAGCGCGAGGAGTACGAGCCCCATATCGCCGAGGGCAACGTCGTCTTCGCGGGGGTCGACTATGCGGCGATTCTCGACGAGGCCGAGCAGGAGGCGGACGTGATCCTCTGGGACGGCGGGAACAACGACACGCCGTTCATCAAGCCGAACCTCCACGTCGTCGTCGTCGACCCGCATCGCGCCGGCCACGAGCTGCGCTACCACCCGGGCGAGACCAACCTCCGCATGGCCCACGTCTGCGTCGTGAACAAGGTAGACACCGCTCCGCCTGCGGGCGTCGAAACGGTGCTCGACTCGATCCGCTGGGCCAACCCCGGGGCAGCGATCGTGCGGGCCGCCTCGCCGTTCACGGTCGAGGAGAACGGCGTCACGATCATGGGGAAGCGCATCCTCGCGGTCGAAGACGGCCCGACGTTGACCCACGGTGACATGACCTACGGAGCAGCTGTCCTCGCGGCGAAGTCACATGGCGCAGCGTCGCTCGTCGATCCGCGGCCGTTCGCGGTCGGCTCGATCGCGAAGACCCTGGAGAAGTACCCGCACCTCACCGAGCTGCTCCCGGCCATGGGCTACGGGCGCAAGCAGATGGACGAGCTCAAGGAGACGATCGCGCGCTCGGACGCCGACCTCGTGTTGATCGGGACGCCGATCGACCTGCGGCGCGTCATCGACTTCGACAAGCCGGCGCTCCGCGTCACCTACCGCCTTCAGGAGCTCGGCGAGCCGACCCTGGCCGATCTGCTCGCCGAGCGCGGGCTCACCACCGGGAACACCGAACCAGCCGTCGCTTGACGACCGTCGTCGCGCTCGGCGGCAACGCGCTGATCCGCGCGGGCGACCGTGGCACGGCTGCAGAGCAGACCGCACGGCTGCGGGAGACCGCCGACGCCCTCGAGCCGCTGCTTCAGGAGGGCAACCTCGTGATCACGCACGGGAACGGGCCGCAGGTCGGGAACGAGCTCCTGCGGCAAGAGCGCTCGGCCGACGAGGTGCCGCCGCTCCCGCTCTACCTGGCCGTGGCCCAGACGCAGGCGGAGATTGGCTCGATGATCGAGACCGAGCTCGGGCCGGCCGCCGGACGGCCGGTCGCCTGCCTGCTCACGCACGTCGTCGTCGAGGCGACCGATCCGGCGTTCGAGCGGCCGACGAAGCCGATCGGGCCGTTCTACTCGGCCGAACAGGCACGGGCGCTCGAAGCGGAGCGCGGCTGGCAGGTCGTCGAGGAGGCCGGCCGCGGCTGGCGGCGGGTCGTTCCCTCCCCCACGCCGCTCGAGATCGTCGAGGCCGACCAGATCCGCGCGTTGATCGCAGCAGGGACGGTTCCCATCGCGTGCGGAGGCGGCGGCATCCCCGTCGTGCGTCGTGGCGGGCGCCTCCACGGCGTGGACGCCGTGATCGACAAGGATCGCGCGTCGGCGGTGCTCGCCGCCGAGCTTGGAGCCGGACGGCTCGTGATCGTCAGCGACGTGCCGGCCGTGAAGCGAGGGTTCGGCACGCCTGCCGAGGAGGAGATCCGCGAGCTGACGGCCGAGCAGGGCGAGGCGCTCCTACCAGACCTCGCCGAGGGCTCGATGCGGCCGAAGGTGGAGGCCGCGATCGCGACCTCCAGGGCGGGCGGGGAGACGATCATCACCTCGCTCGAGGGCCTCGAGGCGGCGCTGCGCGGAGACGCTGGTACGAAGATAGGGCCGTGACGAGCCCGGTCACCACGTACGCGCCCTCGGAGGGCGGCTACGTCGCGTACCAGCTGTTTGGCTCGGGCTCGACGAACCTCGTGTTCGTCACGAGCTGGGCCAGCAACGTCGACGTGATGTGGGAGGAGCCGCGGATGGCCGCGTTTCTCAACCGCCTCGGGTCGTTCGCGCGGGTCGTCGCCTTCGACAAGCGAGGCGCCGGCGTGTCCGATCCCGTGCCGCTCGGTTCGCTGCCTCGCCTCGAAGAGTGGATGGACGACGTCCGAACGGTGATGGACGCCGCCGGGATGGACCAGGCAGCGTTGCTCGGCGACGCAGAGGGTGGCCCCATGGCGATGATGTTCGCCGCCTCGCACCCCGACCGCGTGCCGGCGCTCGCGCTCGTCAACACCTTCGCGCGCTGGCGCCGAGCCGACGACTACCCGATCGGGATGCCGGACGAGACGTTGGAAAAGCTCGTCGACCGCTACGAGCAGAACTGGGGCCTCACGAGCGAGATCCTGGGCCTCACAGCCCCGTCGGTGGCGAACGATCCCGCCTTCACCCGGTGGTTCGTCCGCTACCAGCGGGCCGGCATGCCGAGAGGCGCCGCGACGGAGATGTACCGGTGGGTGACGAACATCGACGTGCGCTCGATCCTCCCGACGATCCGCGTTCCCACGCTCGTCGTCCAGCGCGCGGGCGCACGGCACCACCGGCCGTCGTTCGGCCGCTACCTCGCCGAGCACATCGCCGGCGCAAAGTACGTCGAGCTGCCCGGGGCCGACACCTTCCCTTTCGGAGCCGGCGACTTCGCGCCGTTGCTGGACGAGGTCGAGGAGTTCCTGACCGGCGTCCGCTCGCGGCCCGTGCTCAACCGGCAGCTCGCCACAGTCCTCTTCACCGACATCGTCGGCTCGACGAAGCTCGCGGCCGAGCGCGGCGACGCCGCGTGGAGCACGCTCGTCCGCGAGCACGACGAGCTTGTTCGGGAGCACCTCCGAACGTACCGCGGGCGTGAGATCGACCGCACCGGCGACGGCTTCCTCGCCACCTTCGACGGGCCCGCTCGGGCGGTCACTTGCGCGATCCGCCTGCAGGAGGCGCTGAGCGAGCGCGGGATCACGATCCGGGCCGGCGTCCACACCGGCGAGGTGGAGCTGGCTGAAGGAACGGTGCGCGGCCTCGCTGTGCACATCGCGGCCCGGGTCATGGCGGCGGCCCAAGACGGAGGCATCCTCGTGTCCAGCACCGTCCGTGACCTCGTGGTCGGATCCGGGATCGAGTTCGCAGAGCGCGGAACACACGAGCTGAAGGGCGTCCCTGGGAGCTGGGCGCTCTTCGAAGTCACCGCCGCGCCCTGACCGAACCGGTCCGACGGGCGCGCCGAATCAGCGGCGACCCCAGGCGCCAGTCCGGCGCCGAACCGAAAGGAGCCGCAGACAATGCGCATGCTCGTACTCGCGATCGTCGGGATCGCGGTCGCCGCAGCGGTACTCAGCGTCAGAGCGCTCGCCCCCGAGGCGGGCCAGGCGTCGAGTCACCGCGAAGCGCCGCTGATCGCCGAGGATCCGACGGCCGACACGACCGACGTCTACGCGTTCAGGAGCCTGGACGCGCCGAATCAGCTGACGGTGATCGCCAACTGGATCCCAGCAGAGGATCCGGCAGCCGGGCCGAACTGGTACCGCTTCTCGCAGCGGGCCCGGTACGCGATCAACATCGACCGGAGCGGCGATGGCAAGGCTGACGTCACCTACCGGTTCCGGTTCAAGAACCGCGAGGAGACGCTCTTCCTCGGCAACACGGTGCAGGACTACACGGTCACGAAGGTCGTCCGCGGCGACGAGACCGTCGTCGCGCGCGGCGTGACTCCGCCGAACAACATCGGCCCGCGCACCACGCCGAACTACCGGCGGCTGGCCGCCGCAGCGGTCATGAACCTCAACGGCGGCGGCAAGGTCTTCGCCGGCCAGCGTGAGGACGCGTTCTTCGCGGACATCGGCGCGATCTTCGATCTCGTCGCGATCCGCAAGGGCACCGGCAACATGGGCGGAGGCAAGGACTTCTTCGCCAACTACGCAACCCACGGGATCGCGCTTCAGATCCCGATCTCGCAGCTCGACGACTCCGATCACACGGTCGGCGTCTGGGCGACGACGGAGCGGCCTCGCGTGAAGATCCGTGAGTACCGCCGCAACGGCGTCCGCCGCTTGTCCGAGGAGAAGCAGTGGGTGCAGGTCTCCCGGCTCGGGAACCCGCTGATCAACGAAGTGATCATCCCGACCAAACTCAAGGACAAGTGGAACCGCCTGAGCCCGGCCACGGATGCTCAGTTCCAGCAGTACTACCGAACGCCGATCCTCGCGGCGGTCATCAACCAGCTGTACGGCCTCGGCGTCCCGGAGACGAACCGTGACGACCTCGTCGCCGTGCTGCTGACCGGCGTGCCCGGCCTGAACAACACGGGGCCGAAGCTCGCCGACATGCTGCGGATCAACCTCTCCATCCCGCCGACGGCGATGCCAAACAGGCTCGGCGTCTTCGGCGGTGACCTGGCCGGCTTCCCGAACGGGCGCCGGTTGACCGACGACGTGGTCGACATCGCCGAGCGCGCCGTCGCCGGAAAGCTCAAGGGACACCCGGCCGGCGACCTCCTCGGCGACGGCGTCGACGGGAACGACGTCCCGAACCTGGGCTTCTTCCCGTACGAGAACGACCCGCCGAGCGGGTTCGACAACGCAAAGGGCCAGCAGAAGCCGTGACACGGCGGACGCTGACCGGGGCAGCGGTGGCGGCGATAGCCGCCACCGCCCTCCTCGTCGGAGGCTCTCTGCGCATGAGCGGCGAGGAGACCTCGAGGACCCCGACAAACCAGCTCGTCCGAGCCGGCCTCGAGGAGCAGAGCCAGGCCCGCCGCACCGGCGAGCCGACGCACTACACCCGTTCCGAGCGGGCGCTGCGACAGGCGCTCGCGCAGGATCCGAACGACGTCAGGGCGCTGATCGGCCTGGCGTCGCTCGCGAACACCCGCCACCACTTCCGGGAGGGCCTTGCCCTCGCGAGACGCGTCCGGTCTCTGGCACCGGACATGGCCCTTGCCTACGGCGTGATGGGCGACGCCCTCGTCGAGCTCGGCCGCTTCGAGGCGGGCTACCGCGCCTACGAGCGGATGGCGGAGCTGAAGCCGAGCATCGCAGCGTATTCGCGAGTCGCGCAGGCTCAGGCGGCCCTCGGCGGGAGCGACTCGGCCCGGCGCACGATCCACCTCGCCCTCGACTCCGCCGTGGATGCGGAGACACGGGGGTTCTTGTACGTACGGAGCTGGGACGGCTCGACCGCGGCGACCTCCGGTTCGCGGCCGCCGCCGGCCACTTCCGCAATGCGCTCGCCGTCTCGCCCGGCAATCCACTCGCTCGAAGCGTGGGGCGAGACGGAGGCCGCGCGCGGGAACCTGAAGCGGGCGATCGCCCTCCAGCGGCAAGCGGTCGCGAACCGGTTCTCGCCGGAGTTCGCGGCTTCGCTGGGCGACATCTACACCGTCACCGGGAAGCCGAAGGCGGCAAGGAAGGCGTACGACCTCGTGCGGCGGCAAGAGAAGCAGCTGGCCGCGAACGGCGTCGACACCGACGTCGACCGGGCGATGTTCCAGCTCGAGCACGGGATCGACCTGCCCGGCTCGCTCGCTCTGGCCCGGCGCGGGTACGCGCAGCGCGTCCGGGCACGGAGGCGAGCGAGGTCCTCGCGTGGGCACTCGTCCGAAACGGAAGGTGCAAGGAGGCGGTTCGGTATTCGGACCAGGCCCTCCGCTTCCCGGACGGGCACCGCTACTTCCACCGCGGGATGATCGAAAGCTGTCTCGGCCGGAAGGCGGCGGCTCAGCGGCTGTTCCGGCAGGCGCTCGCACCGACCCGAACTTCTCGCCCATCTGGGCACCGGTCGCGAGGAGGGCTCTCGCATGAGGCGGCTCCTCCTGCTGATCCTCGCTGCGTTTGCGCTCCTCGCTCCGGGTGCGGCCTCGGCCCACCCGCTCGGCAACTTCACGGTCAACCACTACGCCGGGATCGAGCTGTCCGGCAACCGGATCTACCTGCACTACGCCGTTGATCTCGCCGAGATCCCCACCTTCCAGGAAGGGAAGCGGCTTCGGCAGCCGGATGCTGCCGCCCGGCTGGCTCGAGGCCTCGACCTCGCCGTGGACGGACAACGCCGCCGGCTCGAGGTTCGCGACCGGCAGGTCGAGCGGACGCCGGGAGCAGGCGGACTCGAGACGCTGCGGTTCGACGCCGTCTACGACGCCGGCCCGAGCGGCAGGCGCCTCACCTTCGAGGACCGGAACTTCGCTCGTCGCCTCGGCTGGAAGGAAGTCGTCGCTCGCGCGGAAGCCGGAGGGCGGATCGTCTCCTCGACGGTCCCGGCGCGGAGCGTCAGCGATGCACTCCGTGCGTATCCCCGAGACCTCCTCGCCGATCCCGCGAGCACGACGACGGCCCGCGTCGGGCTCGTTCCGGGCGAAGGCGAGGGAAGTCCTCCACAGCTCGGCTCGCGCGGCCCGCGTGAGAGCGGTGGCGGAGGGTTCGAGTCCCTCGTCGACCAGGAGCTGACTCCGGGCATCGTCCTCCTCTCCCTCGTGCTGGCGCTTTTCTGGGGCGCCGCGCACGCGCTCACGCCTGGTCACGGCAAGGCGATCGTGGCCGCCTACCTGGTCGGCACACGAGGGAAGGCCCGCCATGCGTTCGCGCTGGGCGGGATCGTGACGGTGACGCACACCATCGGCGTGTTCGCCCTCGGCATCGTCACGCTCGCGCTCTCCGAGCTGATCGTCCCGGAGGACCTCTACCCCTGGCTGAACCTCGTCTCGGCGCTGCTGGTCGTCGGCGTCGGCGTCACGGTGCTCCGGCGGCGCTACCTCGACTTGGCCCACGACCGGGCACACCGGCACGGCCATCATCATCACGACCACGACCATCCGCACGACCACGGCTCCAGCCGTGGGCTGGTCGCGGTCGGAATCTCGGGCGGGATCCTCCCCTGCCCGACCGCACTGGTCGTACTGCTGGCCGCGATCTCGCTCCACAGGGTGGGCTTCGGGCTGCTGCTCATCGTCGCGTTCAGCCTCGGGCTCGCGTCGGTGGTCACCGGCATCGGCCTGCTCGCCGTCTCAGCCAGACGGCTGTTCGGGCGCCTCACCCTCGAGGGCGCGATCGTGCGCGCGCTTCCAGCGGCAAGCGCGTTCGCGATCGTCGCCCTCGGCCTCGTCATGACCGTCCGATCCCTACCCACCATCACGTAGAAAGGACTGCACCATGTTCGGACTCGACGACCTCCTTGCTTCTTCTTCGGACGGGCCGCCGTCTGGCTCGTCCTCCTCGTCGCCGTGCTGCTCGGGCTCCGTCACGCGACGGATCCCGACCACCTCGCGGCCGTGACCACCCTTGTTGTGGGCGCCGGAGAAGGTGCGACCAAAGCCGCAAGCCGACTCGGAGCCGCCTGGGGGCTCGGCCACGCGCTGACGCTCTTCGCGTTCGGGATCCCGATTCTCCTGCTCGACAAGTACCTCCCGGAGCGCGCACAACAAGCGGCCGAGACTGCGATCGCCTTCGTGATTGCCTACCTGGCCGTCCGGCTCGTCCTTCGCTGGCGGCAAGGCGTGTACCGCCTCCAGGCCCAGCACTCGCACCCGCACCGAGGAAGGCCACGCTCAGCGCGTTCGGCATCGGGCTCGTTCACGGCATGGGCGGAGCGCCGGCGTCGGTGTCCTCCTCGTCGCCTCGATCGAGTCGCAGGCGCTGGGGTTGTCGCCCTTGCCCTGCTGGCGATCTTCACCGCGTGTCCATGGCCCTGCTCTCGGCGGGTTCGGCCTCGGCCTCTCGACTCGGCCAATGCAGGCGTCGTTCGCCGCCGTCGCACCGGCGTTCGGGTTGGCGAGCCTGGCGTTCGCCTGCTGGTACGGCGCGGCCGCGTGGGCACTTGCTCCCTACCCGTTCTGAGCCGTGAACCATCGGGCTGGGCTGTGCGAATAAGAATGAACAGCATGGCCCAGTCCGAGATCCACGAGCAAGCCGCCGCGTACGCGCTCGACGCCCTCGACCCCGAGGACCGCTGGACGTACGAGCGGCACCTCGACACGTGCGACCGATGCCGCGAGGAGGTGGCCACCTTGCGTGAGATTGCCGGCGAGCTCGCCTACGGCGCCGAAGGCCCGGAGCCCTCGCCGGATCTCCGTGAGCGAATCCTCGAGGCCGCCAAGGCGGAGCCGCGCACGGCGACGGTCGTCCCGATGCGCCGGCGCTGGCTCTTGCCGGCGACGGCTGTTGCGGCGGTCGCCGCCGCCTGCGCGGCCGTGGGTCTCGGCCTCTGGGCGAACTCGCTCCGGGACGCTCAGCCGCGTGTGGTGGCGATGGACGGCGGCGGAAGCCTCGTCCTCGAGGGCGGCGAGGCAACCCTGGTCGCGTGCCTGGACGATCCGCCCGCGGGCAAGGCGTACGAGGCCTGGGTGATCGAGGACGACCGGCCGCGGCCCGCGGGCCTCTTCGCCGGCGGCTGTCGCCACGTCCCGCTCGACGAGTCGGTCGAGCCCGGGAACACCGTCGCCGTCACGCTCGAAGACGCTGCGGGCTCCGACCAGCCGACGAGCGCCATCTTGATGAGCGCAGATGTCTGAATACGCCGTCACGCTCTCACCCGCCGTCGGCCGGCAGGAGTCCGAGGCGGCTCGGGAGCCTTCCGACGAGCAGGTGCTCGAGGCCGTCGGCCGCGGCGACGACGACGCCCTCGGCGTGCTGTACGACCGCTTCGGCCGCCTCGCTTTCCGACTCGCCTTCCGGATCCTGCGCGACCGCGCGCTCGCCGAGGACGCGGTCCAGGAAGCCTTTCTCGCCGTCTGGCGCTCGGCCGATGCCTACAAGCGAGAGCGGGCGAAGCCGTCGACTTGGATCCTCACCGTCGTGCACCGGCGGGCCGTCGACCTCGTGCGCCGGGAGCAGAGCCGGCGCAGCGAGCCACTGGAAGTCGCTCCCGAGCCGTCCGTCGGCCCGGTCGACGAGGATGCGGTGCTGAGAGACCGGCGCGCCGCGGTGCAGGCGGCGCTGACCGAGCTCCCCGGCGATCAGCGGCAGGCCCTCGAGCTCGCCTACTACGGCGGCCTCACGCAGTCTGAGCTCGCCGAGCGCCTCGGCGTCCCGCTCGGGACGGTCAAGAGCCGCATGTTCGCAGGGCTCGGCAGGCTGCGCGAGCTCCTCGAGCCGTAGCAATAGGCCATGTCCTAGTGACAGTCACTGGGACGCGGCCCGAACCGACGTGCTCAGTACGATCACCGCCGTGCTCGCCGTGCCGGACACGCTCGGAGGACGCCACTTCACCCGCGTGGCGGACTTCTCGTCCGACGAGCTCGAGCTGGTGCTCGACACCGCCGCCCGGATCAAGGACGCACCGCGCGACGAGCAGCGCGTCCTCCCCGGCCGCTCGCTCGGGATGATCTTCCAGAAGCCGTCCACCCGCACTCGCGTCTCGTTCGAGGTCGGGATCGCCCAGCTCGGCGGTCACGCGCTCTACCTCCGCTCGGACGACCTCCAGCTCGGGCGTGGCGAGACGATCAAGGACACTGCAACGGTCCTTTCCCGCTACCTGGACGCGATCATGATCCGTACCTTCGCGCAGGCCGACGTGGAGGAGCTGGCCGAGAACGCCTCGATCCCCGTGATCAACGGCCTCACCGACTCGTCGCACCCGTGCCAGGCGCTCGCAGACGTCCTGACGATCCGCGACCGCCTCGGACGCATCGAGGGCGTGCGGGTGGCCTACCTCGGGGATGGGAACAACGTCTGCTCGTCGCTAATGGTCGCCGTCGCCAGGCTTGGAGGGAGCTTCGTCGCCGCCACGCCGGAGGGCTACGAGCCCGACGACCGCGCCCTGGCGATCGCGCGTGAGTCCGGGACGGCGGACGTGACGCACGATCCGGCCGAAGCCGTCAGCGGCGCCGACGTCCTCTACACGGACGTCTGGACGAGCATGGGCCAGGACGCGGAACGGGAGCAGCGTCTCCGCGATCTCGACGGCTACGGCATCACCGACGAGCTCGTGAAGCAGGCCGGCGACGGGGCGATCGTCCTCCACTGTCTCCCCGCCCACTACGGCGAGGAGATCACCGAGGACGTCCTGTACGGGCCGCATTCGGCCGTGTGGGACCAGGCCGAGAACCGCCTTCACGCCCAGAAGGGGCTGCTCGCGCTCGTCGTCGGCTGATGGACGAGGACGAGTTCACCGGGCACGTCCGGGCCGCGCTCGACGACGTCCCGCCGGAGCTCGCGCGAGCGTTGCAGAACATCGCGATCGTCGTCGAGGACGAGAATCCGGACGATCCGGACCTCTTCGGGTGGTACGACGGACTGGGCCCGACGCGGGACCGGGCCGGCGCGCTTCCGGACCGCATCGTCATCTACCGGCTCCCGCTCGTGGAGTCGTTTCACAATCCGGAAGAGCTGCGCCGGGAGATCCGCATCACGGTCCTGCACGAGGTCGGCCACTACTTCGGGCTCGACGAAAAGCAGATCGAAGAGCTCGGCTACGGCTGAACCTGAACTCAACATCTCGAGGGAATGACCAGCCTCAGCGCCACGTTTTCAGTGGTGTGAAAACGATTCAGGAAATCCGTGGCGAGATCGAGCGCGCCAGCGAGGACCGCGCCGTTCTCCTTCAACGCCTGTCCGCCGGACGGGACGTCGTCCTCGCCGCGGAGCTCAAGGAGCTGGACGATCGCATCGCCCGGCTCTGGGACGAGCACCGCGAAGCCCGCGTACGCCTTCGCTTCGGCAACCGCGACGAGATCATCCGTCGCGCCCGCCTGGAAGAGCGAATCGACAGGGCCGCCTAGACCAACCTGAGACTCTCTCCCCGAGAAGCAGAGGGGGCGCCTTGGCGCCCCCTCCATGCTTCAGCTCGAGCAGTCGGTCAGTCGTCCTGGTGCTTGCCGAAGGTGACTGCCCTCAGCGCGTCCACGATGCCGTGGCCGTACACGCCGTTGTAGACCGGCGTGCCCTCGCACCACGTCGTGTAAGCGGCGGGGCGCCCCTTGTGGGTGTAGGTGAACGGGTTCGGCGTCATGCACGGCGTGTCGCTCGCCGAGGCCTCGAGGTAGGCCTGGGTGAAGAGCGGGTGCATCGTGACCCCGCCTCCACGCCGGTCGCCGTACTTCGAGACGATCAGCGCCGCCACGCCCGTCGCGTGCGGCGAAGCCATCGACGTGCCCTGGATCCACTGGTAGTAGGCACACGTCGAGCCCTTGCAGCTCTTGACGACGAAGCCGTTCGTCGGATTGCCGTTTGCGTCGATGTCGCCAAACTCGCGGGCAACGTTCTCCGGATAGGCCGCGAGGATCAGGTTCGGGATCGACGCGGCGGTCCGCTCGGCCGGCGTCATCGACAGGTTCCACGGCTCGTCGCGGGACCAGCCGCCCGGCGCGGCGACGTCGATCTCGCCGTAGCCGTAGTTCGAGTAATCGGCCTTGATCTTGCTCGGTCCGACCGCGGAGACGCTGATGACGTTGTTGCCCTCCGTCGGCAGGTCGAGACAGCCGTTGTTGACGGTCCGGTTGTGGTTCATGTGCAGCGGGAAGTTCGGGCTCTGCGTGTCGACGACCGGCGTCGGCATGGTCAGGTCGGTCAGGCTGTTGCCCGCCGCTCCGACCAGCGTCACGCCGTGCATGTGCGCATAGTCGAGTGCGCGCTGGGCAGCCTCGATGATCGCGACCTGATCGGCCGTCTGCGCCGGGGTGTCCCCTGCGAGGCCGCGGCAGTTGTAGAGCCACGGGTCGATGAAGTAGCTCATGTTGACCACGTCGATCCCGTGGTCGCCCGCGTACGTGAGGGCATCGACGCTCGGCTGCAGGAAGAAGAAGCCGGAGTCCTGCCCGCCGCGGAGGTTCACGAGCGTGACCTCAGGAGCAACACCGGCCATCCCGATGCCGTTGATCGGCGAGCCGACCGTGCTCGCAACATGCGTCCCGTGCGAGTTCTCGTCGACGTCGTTGGCGTCGTTACACGACCCGTCTGGCTCGGCGGTGCAGGGGCCGTCGATTGGCTCACCGCTGATCGGGTCGAACGGGATGTCGACCGTGAAGTTCCGGCTCAGGCTGCGGCTGAAGTTCGGGGCGATGTCGGGGTGGTTCCCGTCGATGCCGGTGTCGATGATCCCGACACGCACCTTCCTGTCACCGCGTTCCTTCCGGTACGACCCGTCGACGGTGGCGTGGATCATCCGCATGTCCCACTGGTGCGCCGCGAGTGGTTCGGGGCGCGACGAGCCGTGCTGGTAGCTGTACGTCTTTGAAGCGCGACGCGTCGCCTTCATGCCGCGCGCCGCCTTGCGGGCCGAGCGGAGGAACTCTTCCGAGAACCTCGGGGCCGCCTTTGCCCGCGACTTCGCCGGGGCCTGCCCGATCACGCGGTCGCGCGCCACGCCCTGCACGATCGTCGAGGCGGCGATGCGCGTCCTGAAGCTCGGCTTTGCCGAGTACACGGTGGCGACACCGATCTTGTCGTTCGCCCTCAACACCTGACCGCCGGCCGCGGAGACGGCCGCCTTGAGCTCCTTCGTGGCGTTCGGGCTGTAGACGACGACGTAGCGTTGCGGCCGCGCGTCGGCGCCGGCCTGGATGCCGACGGCGAGCAGCGCGACGATCACGGCAGCCGCAAGCGCGACAACCGCGAATCCTGTCTTTCGCATTCGAGTCTCCCTCCCCTTGCTCGATTCTTCTCCCGGTCTCGTAGACCGGTGCGGTGTTGTACGAAACCGACAGAGGAAAGTCAATGGACGTTTGACTATCTTGCGTCCGGTCCGACGACGCCCGACTCGTATGCGAAGACGACCGCTTGCACGCGGTCGCGGAGCCCGAGCTTCATCAGGACGCGGCTGACGTGCGTCTTGACGGTGGTGTCGCTCACGAAGAGCTCCTTCGCGATCTCGGCGTTCGACAGCCCTCGGGCCATGTGGCGCAGCACTTCGACCTCGCGCTCGGTGAGCTCGGCGAGCTCGGGCGGCGCCGGCCTGGCTGTGTCCGGCGGCCGTCGGACGAACTCCTCGATGATCCGCCTCGTGATTGCGGGCGCCAGGAGCGCTTCTCCCGAGCCGACTGCGCGGATTCCCTCAACGAGCTGCTCCGGCGGGACGTCCTTGAGGAGGAAGCCGCTCGCGCCCGCGCGCAGCGCCTCGTAGACGTACTCGTCCATGTCGAAGGTCGTCAGCATCACGACCTTCGTCTCGGAGCTCCCGTCGGCGAGAAGCCGCCTCGTCGCCTCGATCCCGTCCATCTCGGGCATCCGGACGTCCATCAGAACGACGTCCGGCCGGAGCCGACGGACCTCCTCGATGACCTCGGCGCCGCTCGACGCCTCGCCGACCACGTCCATTCCCTCCTCCGCGTCCAAGATCATGCGGAACCCGGCGCGTACGAGCGCCTGGTCGTCGGCGATCACGACCCGCAGGCCGCCGGCTTCGGCATCGCCTTCCGGCGCCCGGATGGATGGAAACTCGCTCGGAAGGTCGGGTCCCACGACCTGGTAGAGGAAGACCGGCCGGTCGAAGTCCTTCAGCCGGTGCGGACCGAGATCCAGTAGCGAGAAGGCGTCGTGCTCGGCCTCCTCGTCCTCGAGGAGTGTGTGCGAGGTCTGCGAGAGCAGGATCTGGCCGCCGTGGCCCGCGTCGCAGATGCGTTTCGCCCGGTGGACGGCAAGACCGTGGTACCGGCCGTCGGACGCCGATGCCTCGCCGGTGTGGATCCCGATGCGAACGCGGACCTCGCCCTCGTCGGGCCATGCGTGTGCGAGGAGCGCGCGTTGACCGTCCGCCGCCGCCTGCACCGCGTCCCGCGCATGCCGGAAGCAGAAGAAGAAGGAGTCGCCCTGGGTGTCGATCTCGTTGCCGCCTGCCCGCTCGAATGCTTCACGGAGGAGGCGCTGATGGTCGGCGAGGACGTCGGCGTACTGGTCACGGAGCCTGCGTAGGAGTGCCGTCGAGCCCTCGACGTCGGTGAAGAGAAAGGTGACGGTTCCCGTCGGGAGCTCGGACATGCCCGAAGGATCCCACGCATCGAGGCGGCGGCCTAGGCATTGGGCAGACGAGCGTGGAGCGTGAACCCTCCGCCTGGGCTGGGTCCGGCCTCGAGCTCGCCGCCGTACACAGCGACGCGCTCGCGCATCCCAACCAGACCGTGGCCCCCGCTCTCGGCCTTCCCGTCGGAGGAACCTCGGCCGTCGTCGCTCACGATCAGCTCGACGCCGTCGGGCCCGTACCGCACGATCACCTCGGCCCGGGTGGCGTTTGCGTGCTTCATGGCGTTCGTCAGGCCTTCCTGGACGAGGCGATAGGCGGTCAGGTCGACGCCGGCCGGCAGCTCGGACGCCTCGCCCTCGATGCGAACGTCGACGGGGAGGCCGGCCTCGCGCGCGTTCGCGACGAGCTGATCGAGGTACTGGAGGCTCGGCTGCGGCGCGAGCGCGGGCGCCTCTTCCGGCCGGCGGAGGACGCCGACAAGGCGACGCATCTCGGCGAGCGCCTCGCGTCCGGCCTGCTCGACGATCAGCAGCGCCTCGCGCTCCCGCTCCTGGTCGGGCCTCAGGAGCCGTCGGACGCCCGAGGCTTGAACCGTCATGACGCTGACGCTGTGGCCGACGACGTCGTGGAGCTCACGTGCGATGCGCGCGCGCTCCTCGGCGACGGCCGCAAGGGCCTCCTTCTCTCGCGCCTGCTCGAGCCGTGCCGCCCGTTCCTCCGCTTCCCGCGCTCGCTCGAGCCGGCGGCTCAGGCCGAATCCGCACAGCCAGACGGTCAGGAACAGCAACGGTGAGAAGAAGAGGTCGCCGCTTTCGCGGTTCGGGTCGTTCCAGATGATGATCAGCAGCGCGCCAATGGTGATGAGCAGGCCTACGAACGCCTGGCGCCGGTCCTCCAGCATCCCGAGGAGGAAGGCGGCGGCGAGCGCCGTCACGAAGCCCGCGAACGTGAAGACGACAAGCGGCGCCTCCCAGAAGGACAGGGCCGCCCCTGCCACGAGCATCCCGGCCGGCGCGGCGAACGGGTACCGCCGCCGCGCGAGGAGGGTCAGGGTCAGCGCAGCCTCGAGGACGACACTCACGGCAAGTGGGAGATCGGGCGCGTCGGCTGCGTCCTGCGAGAGCACGAGCTCCAGCGCACCGCCGATCGCGGCCGCCACGACCAGCCCGTCGAACCAGTACTCGCGAACCAGCGGCCAGAGACGTGTCCTCATACGGTCAACGTACGCCCCGCTTCTGGACTTCGCGTCGGCCGCCATGAGGATTCAGCATCCTCCTTGCGAAGGACTTGGGCAACCGTCTCTAGACTGTGAGCCGACGGGGCGTTAGCTCAGCTGGGAGAGCGCCGGCTTTGCAAGCCGGAGGTCGCCGGTTCGATCCCGGCACGCTCCACTACCGAAACCGCCCGTAATCCGGGTCGTTTCGGATTCTCCGCTAGGGGTCCGAGGGTGGCCGTGGAACGGTTGATGGAACGCCGCAGCCGCGTTCTGTTTCGCCGCGTAGGCTGCTTCGTGATCGAGGTCGGGATCCCCGATCTCCAGCGGCTGCCGCCAGGGGACGACGCGCGTCTTAAACGCGAAGGGCGAGCGCAGGTTTCGAGGGCTCGTCACGCCCTTATCTGGAACGGTTGTGGAACGAAGCCATGGCTATCAACGGCTACGGCCAAGCACGGCCTCGGCGGTGAAACCCCGCGTACCGCGCCAGTGGCGACGAACGGCGATTAGCGGCAGCCCTCGCCGTCGAATTTGCAGCCGGAGGTCGCCGGTTCGATCCCGGCACGCTCGACTACCGAAACTGCCCGCGAGCAAGCCATTCCTCCGCCTGGACGACATCGGGTACGCGTACCGTCCCACCATGTCTCTGTTGCTTGCCCGGCACGGCGAGACGGAGGAGAACGCGGAGGGGCGGATCCTTGGACGGCGCGATCCGCCGCTCAGCCCGGCGGGGGTCACCCAGGCCGAGGCGCTCGCCGGACGCCTGCGGGATGCCGGGGTCGTGGCAGTGTGGACCTCGCCGCTGCGGCGCGCGCGGGAGACGGCGGAGGTCGTGGGGCGGACCCTGGGGGTTGAGCCAGTCGTGCTCGATGAGCTCGTGGAATCAGATCGCGGGGACTGGGAGGGCCGGCGGATCGTAGACCTTGCCGAGGAGAGCCCCGACCTGCACGCGGCCTTCATCTCGGGCAACCCCTCGTTCCGGTTCCCGGGCGGTGAGTCGATTGCCGAGCAGCGCGCGCGCACAAGGGCGGCGCTCTCAGAAGTCAGGGCCGGGCCGTCGCCTGCGCTCGTGGTCGCTCACGCCGGCACAATCCGCGCCGCGCTGGCGGACTCCGGGGCGTCCGTGCCCGCAGAGTCCGCGCTGGCGCACGGCGCGGTGCTGGAGCTACCGCTCTAGAAGACGCGAGCCGCGATCTCGGCCGGCGCCTCCAGCAGCCCCTTGAGCTCGTCGTCGACCTTGACGAGGGTCACCGATGCTCCTGCCATGTCGAGCGATGTGCAGTACTCGCCCACGTAGGAGCGCCACACATTGACGCCGCGCTCTTGCAACTGCTCGTGCGCGCGCCCATACAGGATGTAGAGCTCCGAGATCGGCGTGCCGCCGAGGCCGTTGATCATCAGCGCGACCTCGTCGCCCGACTCGTAGGGCAGGTCGGTGACCACCGCCTCGAGCATCTCGTCGATGATGTTGTTGGCGGTCGTCAGCTTCTCGCGGCGACGGCCGGGCTCGCCGTGGATGCCGACGCCCATCTCGATCTCGTCGTCGCCCAGCTCGAACAGCGGTGAGCCCTTCGCGGGAGGCGTACAGGAGGTGAGCGCCATGCCCATCGACCGCGTGACAGAGTTGACGCGTTCTCCGAGGGCAACGAGCGACTGCAGATCGTCGCCGCGGTCCGATGCCGCACCGAGTGCCTTGATCACGAAGAAATTGCCGGCCACGCCGCGGCGCCCGACCGTGTAGGTGGAGTCCTTGACAGCCACGTCGTCGTCGACGATTACCGTGCCGATCTCGATGTCCTCGGCCTCGGCGAGCTCACGGCCCATGTCGAAGGCCATTCTGTCGCCGGTGTAGTTGTTGATGATGTGCAAGACGCCCTTGGAGCTGTTCAGGAGCTTGCTTGTCTCGTAGACGTAGTCCGAAGGTGGAGCGGAGAAGACGTCGCCTGGGCAGGCCGCGTCGAGCATCCCGGGGCCGACCGCCATCACGTGAGCGGGCTCGTGCCCGGAGCCCGAGCCCTGGATGATTGACACCTTGTCGTCACGCGGAACGTCCGTCCGCATGATCAGGTTGTACTCGGGCACGTAGCGCAGCTTGCCCGGATTCGCCAGCTCGATTCCCTTGAGCATCTCGGGAACGAACTGCTGCGGATCGTTGACGAACTTCTTCATGTAACTCCTCCTTTGCCCGGTCGCCCGAGCCTAGACGGTGGTCGGGCGCCAGGCGGCGCTGACGCGCTCGAAGAGCACCGCGACCGCTATGGCGCCGGCGTCGACGGAATCCCTGCTGCGCTCGCCCGAGTACGCGGCTCGGCCCTTCTTGGCGAGCATTCCCTTGGTCGCGTCGGCGCTCTCGCGCGCGGTCTCGGCGGCCGCCGCGAGGGCGTCCGATGCGCTGGCGCCGCCCGCGAACTCCTTCTCCAGCCGGTCGGTCGCGGGGATTAGGGCGTCCAGCAGGGTCTTGTCGCCGAGGTCCGACTCCCCGCGCTGCTTGATTCCTTCGATCGCGGCACGGAGCGCAGCGACCGCATCCTCTGCCGAAGGATCCGGACTGTCCTTGAGCGCCGTGCCGGCGCGCAGGAACGCGGTACCCCAGATCGGACCCGATGCCCCTCCGACACGACCCGACAGCACGAGCGCCGTCTTCTTGAACAGACCGGAGACGTCTTCGTACTCCATCGCGTCCCAGTCGTCCACAACCTTGCCGAAGCCCCGGGCCAGGGAGTAGCCGAAGTCTCCGTCGCCGACCACAGCATCGAGGTCGCAGAAGTACTTCTCGTTTTCCAGGGCTGTGTCGGCGATGGTTCGCACCAGTTGCTCGGCGTCGCGCAGGGCGGCGTCGCTCATGTGACCTCCCTTGGGGCAGGGACCCGCAGGCACGCCTGAAGGTCGTCCAGCGTGATGTACGGCCCGGGTTCGGCGGGGCTTCGATTGGCGAGGACCTGAGCCGGTTCGCCCGGGTCGCCGAGGCTCGATACCACGAGCACGGCCTCCGAGAAGTCCTCGGCACCCGTGTAGCCGCTGACGGTGACGACGCAACGCAGGCCCGCGGCCACCGCCGCGAGGAGACCGTTGCGCGAGTCCTCGATGACGACGGTCTCGTGCGGGTCGGCCCCGGTGCGCTCCAGCGCCAGCAGGTAGATGCCGGGGTCGGGCTTCTTAGTCGGCACGACGTCGCCAGCCAGCACAGTGAAGTGGGCTGCCTTCTCGTCGCCGACGGCGTGCTCGAGGGTTGCGCGCACCGACTCCTCCGCCGATGTGGAGGCGACCGCGAGTATCCACCCGGCCGCGAGCGCCTCGTCGACGATGCGGGCCACGCCCGGACGGCCGGGCACTTGGCCGGCGTGAACGCGAGCCTTGTAGGCTGCGGTCTTCGTCTTGTGCCAGCGGGCAATCAGCTCCCGCTGGCCCTCGGGATCGGCCGGCAGTCCGTTCTCGCGCACGAACTCATCCGTCAGCAGCGACGCCATGCGCTCCTTCCCGCCGCCGATCAACAGCTTCTCGGCGTACTCCGAGTCCGACCAGCGGACCGGCAGTCCCTCCTGCGCGAAAGTCTCGTTGAACGCCGGCAGGTGCCCAAGGCGCTCAGTGTCCGCGAGCACCCCGTCGCAGTCGAAGAACAACGCCGGCATCAGCCGCCTACGGCTGTGCGCGCCTTGCCCACGGAGCCGAAGGTCCGCATGTGCTCAATGGCCATCGCCCGCACCGCGTCGCTCGCGCTCTTCAGCAGGGAAGGGGGATCGTGCTTGGTGGGATTGGCCTCCAGGTACTCGCGGAAGGAGTCGACGAAAGCGATCTTCAGGGCTGTCGAGATGTTCACCTTGGCGCAGCCGCGCGAGATGAGATCCTTGAACTGCTCCGTTGACAGCCCGGTTCCGCCGTGCAGCACCTGGGGAATCGGCGCCCGCTCGACGATCGCAGTCACCCGCTCGGGCGTGAGCTTGGGGCTTGACGCATAAAGCCCATGCGCCGTTCCGATAGCCGGTGCGAACGCGTAGATCCCGGTGTCCTCGATGAACTTCAGCGACACCTCGACCGGATGTACGTCGCCCGCGTCGTCGGAGCCCACGTCGTCCTCGACCCCCCTGACGCTCTCGATCTCACCCTCGACGTCCGCGCCGTATTCGCGCGCCTCCTCGACGACCTCGGCCGTCTGGCGGGTGTTTTCCTCGATGTCCAGATGGGAGCCGTCGAACAGGACCGAGTTCCAGCCCGTCTTCAGGCAGGTGGTCGCCCATTCGCGGTCGGGGCAATGATCGAGGTGAAGAGTGATCGGCACGGGTGCATCGTCGGCCATAGCGTGGAACATCTCGTAGAGCACCTTGGCCCCGATCGACTTCACCGTCTTGAGGGACGTTTGGACGATCAGCGGAGAGTCGAGCTCGGAAGCCGCGTCGATCACCGCCCGCAGGCTGACGTCGTCGACGACGTTGAAAGCCGCGACGCCGTACCTCTCCTCGAAGGCGGGGTCGAGAATGTCTCTGAAGGCGACGACGGGCATTTCGACCGCGCGAGCCTATCCGGAATCTGCCCATTAATGGTGTCGCTGAGAGGGCCGGGCTGGTCGGTTCCGCTGGCCGAGGTCGTCGCCGTGCGGGTCGACGAGCACCCGCCGGGTGCCGGGCGCGCCGTTCGACTCGCTCGGGCTTTCCATTCAAAATCGACGGACGGAGCGATGCCTTCTCGCAGCTCCGCCTGCGACAGCGAGGCTGCGGCACGGGAACGCTGCTGGCCGCGGCCCAGATCGCGCACCGTGTCCGCGGGAACGAGCACGTGGAGAGCCTGCCGGTGCCGATCACGCTGCGCCGGTGCAACCCGCGGCTAGCCGGCTAGACGTCCCAGAACTTCTACCCGCCGCCAGCGCGATTGATCGACGGGCTCCATGAGCCTCCGGCACATGTAGCTACGCGTCGTCCTGCTTGGCCAGTGACTGAGCTACGGCCGTGAACTCGGTGAGCGCGGCCTCTAGGCGCTCGCGGAAGCAGCACTTCCCGGGACGTCATCCTGGAACGTTCGTGGAACGCACGGGCGGCAAGGGGCGGCAACCGCCGGCGAGGCCAAGTCGGCGTGAACCCGCAATCAGCGACGAACCGAGACCAATGGGGACCGACGGCGAGTCCCCGCACAGAATTTGCAAGCCGGAGGTCGCCGGTTCGATCCCGGCACGCTCCACCTTCGAAAGCCCCGCTAAAGCGGGGTATTCGCCCACGAGAAGTGACGCTCAGGGCGGCGGGCAGGTTGGCGGGCAGGTTTCGCGCCGCGAGCCGCGGTTCCTCTCTCGCTTATGGTCTGACCGTGGCCGAGTGGCTCTGGTCGCAGATCGAGAACTCAGGCCCGCCGGCGAGCCTGGGAGGCAGCCTCTTCTGGTGTGGCCGACGAAGTCGCGTGACACTCTTCGGTGGCAACCTTGCGGCGGGTTCCAACTTCGGGTCCACTTGGGAGTGGGACGGTGGCAGCTGGACAAACGTCGAGGACGAGGGGCCCCCTGCTCGCTTCTTCGCATCTGCCTGTGAATACGAAGATGGAACGGCCATCCTCTTCGGAGGAGCGATAGCCGTCAACCTTGGAGACACGTGGCAGTGGGATGGGGCTCACTGGGCCCAGGTCGCAGACATTGGCCCGTACGAGCGTGTCTCGGCAGCGATGGCGTTGGAGCCCGGTACCGACGAGGTGTACTTGTTCGGCGGGTACTCGAAAGGGGTCTGGGGTAGCGATACGTGGCGCTTCCAGAAAGGTCTCTGGACACAGGTCGGAGACGAGGGCACGGGGCCTGTGGTCACGAAACCTCAGCTTGCTTGGGATCCCCTGACCGATCGCCTTACGCTCTTCGGCTCCGCGGGCGGCGCCAACCGCACCTGGGTCTGGAGTGACGGCGACTGGACCGAAGTGCAGGACTTCGGGGCCGATGCCGGATCGGTCCTCTTCTCGACAGCGCACGGACTTGTCGCGTTCCATACCGAGAGTCTCAAGGCTTCGCTGTGGAGCGGGCAGTTCTGGAGCAACATCCAGGACATGGGCCCGAGTCCGCGAGAAGACGCCGCGACAGCGTGGGATCCCGTCCGTGATCGCGGAGTGCTGTTCGGCGGGTTCCCAGTGGGCGGAATCGTCGGCGCACGCCTGGGCGACACTTGGGAGCTCGCCCCGCCCGTCTAGACGCTCGCGTCGAACAATGCTGTCGGACGGATCGCCGGCCAATCCGCCGGAGTTCAGCACGACCGAGCTGAACTGGCGGCAGAGCGACGTGATCCCGCTCGGCCGCGAGAGGTCGCTGCGGGTTCTCGGCGTCCGCGACGACGACGCCGACCGGCCCGCCGGTACTGGTCGTGGAGGACCTGCCGATTCGGGCCACTAGCGTCGCGGCCTGAGCTGGCGCAGCTTCGCGAGAGGGCCGGGTCGTGGGAAAGCGTCCTAGGCGTTCAGCTCGCCGCCCGACCGCCTCTACGCGTCAGCCGGCAGATGGAGCACTTGCCGAAACCAGCTTCTCCGACCATATCCGAGCGTGGAATCGATCACGAACCATCAACCATGAGTACCTAGATGCAGCGGTACCCACGACCCTGTTGCGCCAACAAGAGACCAAATTGACACCCCCAAAAGGGCGTAGTAGCGTCGAATCGCGTTAAGACGCGACGAGGGACGGAAGGGGGCGGCGTCGATGCGACGAATTCCGATCCCGGAGTTGCTGCGACATGGGGGATAGGGCCGGGTTGAAACGAGGTTTCGCAACAGCGCGGACGTTCGTCGGCCGCCGCGTCGTCGTCGCCGTCGCCGCGGCCGCAATGCTGGCGCTCGCACCGGGCGCGACGGGCGACCCGCCGCTCGTCAGCCTGAGCGTGTACGGGACGCTCGGCCAGAACGGCTGGTATGTCAGCAGCGTCACGCTCGACTGGTCGTTCAGCGGGCCCCTTTATTCGTCGACCGGCTGCTCGAACACGACGCTCACCGCGGATACGCCTGGAACGACGTTTACCTGCACGGCGACGAGCCTCGACCGGTCGACGACGATGTCTCTCAGCAAGACGATCAAGCTCGACAAGATGCCGCCGACGCTGTCGAAGCTCGCTGTCCGGGCGGGCAGCCGCCGGCTCGATCTCAGCTGGGTCGCCTCGTCGGATACGCAGCTCGTTCAGGTCATGCGGACGTCGAACGCCAGCGGCGGCAAGTCCGGGCTCGTCTACAGCGGGACCAGGGCGAGCTTCCGCGACACCCGGGTCAAGGTCGGCACGCGCTACCGCTACACCGTCACGGCGATCGATCAAGCAGGCAACCGTGCCGCTAAGACGCTCGCTGTCGCCGCGCCGGGGACGCTCTTCGCGCCGATGCCGGGCGAACGCGTCTCGCGTGCGCCGGTCCTCAGGTGGACGCCGGTCAAGGGCGCCCAGTACTACAACGTCCAGCTCGTGCGCGGCAAGAAGATCCTCAGCGCGTGGCCTACGACGACCCACTTCCAGGTGCCGCGCTCGTGGGTCTACCATGGACAGCGCTACCGGCTGCATCGTGGCAAGTACCGGTGGTACGTCTGGCCCGGCCTCGGCACTCTCTCCGCGAACAGATACGGAGGCATGCTCGGCGGCAGCTCGTTCGTGTTCTCGCCCGCCTAGCACCGATCTCCGCGTCCTTCAGCGCAGGACGTCGCTGGTATCCGAGGAACGCCGAGATATCCGAGCGACTGGCCGACGCCAGCCCCAGAGCGATGTGCTGACCGCCCGAGTCGCGCGACGAAACGATTACGCGCCGACGTGGATGGCAGCCCCACCGTACTGTGGAGGACACGTGAGCGTTCTGAGGACAGGGGTCGTCGTGCTCGTGCTTGCGGCGCTTGCTGGAGTCCTTTTCCTGATGGTGGAGGATGCGGGTCACGGAGACGACTGGCCCGGGTGGGACGAAGGCTGGGCGCTCGTCGCGTTTCCCCTCGGAATCCCGGTCGCAGTTGCAGTCGCCCTCGCGTTAGGCGGAACAGCGGTGCGGGGTTCCACGTCCGCCTCGTCGCACTCGTGACAGGTGCAGTCTGGCTCTGGGGCGCAGTGGTATTCGTCATCTGGTTTGTGGCTGGGGACTAGGTTCGGACGACATCTAGGCCGGGACCCGCCGCCCTCGAGCCCACAGTTTCTTTCTGAGGTTTGCCCCGGTAGCGAAGAGGGGCAGAGAGGTCGTGGGGCACACACGCGCGAAGGAGGACGCCGGTGGACGGGCTCATGGAGGAGCGGATCGCTCGAAACAATGCAACGTTTCGCGACGCGAACGAGCACATCGGCGCGGCGGCCGGCGCCTACGGCATCGACTCGCCGGTTCCGTTCATCTGCGAATGCGCGGATGGGCGATGCTCGGAGATCGTCCGGCTGACCCTCGAGCAGTACGAGGAGGTTCGGGCCGACTCTCGCCACTTCCTGAACGTTCCTGGCCACCAGGATGTGGCGGAGGGCGCGGCGGAAATCGTCGCGGAACGGGACGGCTACGTCATCGTCCAGAAGCTCGGCCGGGGTGGTGACATCGCCGAGGCTCTCGACGAACGAAGCCCCGAGGACCGTGGCCAGATCTTCAAGACGTAGGATCGCAGCGTGGACGAGCGCAAACGGCGAATCGGCCTGAACGAGTCCATCTTCCGTGAGGCGAACGAGCGCATCGAGGAGCTCAACCAGACCTTTGCGACGCTGACCGACAAGCTGGTGCTGGTCTGTGAGTGCGGCTACGGGGACTGCACCGAGAAGATCTCGATGAGCGTCTCGGAGTACGAGGAGCTCCGCGCCGACTCCGCCCACTTTGCAATCGTCCACGGCCATGAGATCCCGGATGTCGAGCACGTCGTCCAGGAGCGGGAGGGCTATGACGTGGTTCGAAAGGACGATGGGGTCGCGCGAAAGATCGCCGAGGTGACCGACCCCCGCTAGGTCGGGATCTCTTCGTCCGGGTCCGCCTCTCCGCACTCTTCGGGCGGAGGCCGTTGATCGGTCAGACAGAGCCACGGGCCGGGTCTGCCGGGATCCCGGTAGCGACCCTGACCCGCAGGTGAGCCAGGGGCCCTGCTCGTGTCGCAGTAGGCGCCCGCGAGGATGCAGGTCTGGCGGCCCCACCGCCCGCGAAACGCGTTCCACGATGCGGCAAGGCCGTCGGCCGTGATCGGCATCGGCTCGAGGCAGTCGGTGGCAGTGTCCCCGTCCTCCGCCTGCGAGCACCTCTGGTTGTAGTTCCATGCGAGCTTGCCGTCGTGCGGGGCCTCGTCGCGCTTCTCGTCGACGAACGGGAAATCGGCGTGGAGGAGTGGGTAGTTCGCATACTGCTTGCAGCGGTCGAGGCAGGGTGCGGGATACGAGGCGTGGCTGTCACGGGCGACGAAGACGAGCGGGCGGGCGGGCTCTCGGAGTTGCACGCTCCGCCAGAGCTCGGTCAGCGTCGGCCACGAGTACGAGACGAGATGCTCGTGCTGCGCGTAGCGGACGGCGAGCGGCACATAGCGCTCCTCGCCGCTCCGGACGCAGTCCCGGCTTCCATTGGGACACGGGCCCAGCACGACCGTGACGCCTTCCCAGTCGCTCGGATGGTCGTGGCAGGTCACGCCCACCCAGCGCGCCCCCGGTCCACAGCCGATGGCAGCGCCGATCGGCGACGGGTTCCGTGTGAAGTACCACCAGTAGTCGACGTAGATTCGGTTCGGCCGATCCTTGTCGACCACGTGGTAGTAGTAGGCGCTGCCCGGCCCCCCGCCTCGCTCGCCCGTGAAGTCGGCGATCTCGACGAAGTTCGCCGAGCGGTCGAGGGCGGCGGCCCGCCGCACCCCCTTGCACTCGTCGCCGCTGCAGGCGCTGATGCGGCCGGCCCGTGCCGCATCCTCGATGTCGAGCGGGAATCGCGCCTCCCTCCTGTCGAACAGCAGGTACGGGCGCACGAGCCCGGCCAGCTCCGCGTGGTCGGCGTTCTCCTCGACGGCGACCGGGAGGGCTCCGGGCTCCTCGTCGTTCTCCGCCGGTGACGGCACCGCCTGGACGAGCAGCAGGAGCGCGACCATCCCGGCGACCGCCGCCGGCCATGCTCGCGGCTTGTACTCGTCGTCTCCCGCCGCGGTCCCGAGCGCCTGGACCCCTCGGAAGATCACCAGCCCGACGAGCGGCGTGAGCAGGACGAGGACGCCGCGCCACCCGCGATCACCGGCGACCGGCAGTGCAACCAGCGCGAACGTCGCCCACAGGATCGCCCGCCGGATCGTGAAGGGGCGGACTCCGAGGCGCAGGAAGAGCCGATTGACGAGCGTGGTCTGGGAAAGCGCCCAGAGGGCGACTCCGGTGACGAGAATCGCGTATACGAGCTCGCCCCACAGGTTCCGGAGCAGCACGTTGAGGGCGATCAGCAGCGCGAAGGCGCAGGCGAGCAACAGCGGCATGAGGACGTACGCGAGGACCCGGCGATCCGTCACGGCGTCGCGGACACGCTGGTGCCACGAACGGCTCGGAGCAGCCTCGGCCATCCGACGCATCCTTCGCAGGTCGCGCGATTGCTGTCAAAGAACGAGCGAGGCCGGCGAATCGCCGGCCTCGCTTCGTCGAGTGCGAGTCGAGCGTTACTTGCTCAGGGTGCCCTGAACCTGGCCGTTCGGGAACGTCTGACGTGTGAACGTTCACGTAGTAGGCACTGGGGTTCCGGACGATCTGCTGCAGGAGCGACTTCTCAACGGTCGCGCAACCGCTCGACGAGCCGGTTGTAGGCGTCGTCAGCGGAACGACGACGGCCCCGGTCGACACGAGGTGGATGTGTGCAGCGGTCACATTCGTGAGGCCGCTGACGGTGAGCGTGTGACAGAGCGATGCGGGACCAGTGCGGATCGAGAGCGAAGCAGTTCCGGATCCGCTCGCTCCCTGCACCGGCTGCAGGTTGGCCGAGAGCTTGACGCCCTGGGGCTGCGTGTTGCCGGACGGACACGGCGTGACGCCCGGCATCAGCAGGTCACCGGTGTGTCGCATGTGACCGCGGAGGAGCTTGCCGGAGATGGAGCTGGGATTCGCGACTGCCCGGCTCGAGATCGTGATCCGCCGGTACGGGTTCGAGTCCGACCCGGTCTTGTGGCAGATCGTGATCTTCGTGGCAGGCGCGCTGGTAGGCGCCGGAGTCACGGACGCCGACGGGCACGCCGCCGTTCCGACGACTACCGCATCGCCCGTGTGCCGGAGATGGGCGCGCAGCGCCTTGCCCGACTGCGACTTCGGGTTCGCCATTGCCCGGCTGGAAACGGTGATCCGGCGGAACTGGTTCGACGCCGAGCCGGTCTTGTGGCAGATGGTCAGCTTGGAGGGAGCCGCGGCGGTACGCGTCGCAGCACCTTCTCCCTGTGCGGTCACTACCGCGCCGGCCAGGAGCACCGGAACGGCGGCAGCGATCGCGATGAGCAGACGCTTCACTTCAACCTCCTTGTTTTCTCTGAGTGGTGCTCTGGGAGTGTTCCCCGGCTTGGACCCTTTCAGCGGATGCAATCGCCGGTTTTTCAGTTCCTTTACGGGCCTTGCAAATTCCTTACATGGCCGCCCAACGGATAGACATCCACCGTGATCCGCGCGCTCCTCTTCGACTTCGACGGCCTCATCGTCGACACCGAGACGCCCTCGTACGCCTCGTGGCAACAGGTCTACCGGGAGCACGGCCAGGAGCTCCCGCTCGATCGCTGGGCGGCGATCATCGGGACGATCGGAGGCTTCGAGCCGCTCGACTACCTGGAGGAGCTCCACGGGCCGATTGACCGCGAGGCCGTCCGGGCCCGCCGCCGGGAGCACGAGCTCCAGCTGCTCGAGATCGAGGAGCTCCGGCCCGGAATCCTCGACTACCTCGAGGAGGCCGAGCGACGCGGGCTCAAAACGGCGATCGTCTCGAGCTCCTCACGCGAGTGGGTCGACCGGCACCTGATCCGCCTCGAGCGCGCCGAGCACTTCGACGAGATCGTCACCGCCGACCGCGATCCGGAGCGTTCGAAGCCGCGCCCGACCCTGTACCTGGAGGCGCTCGACCGCCTCGGCGTGACGGCCAATGAGGCAATCGCCTTCGAGGACTCGCCGAACGGCGTCAAGGCCTCGAAGGCGGCGGGGATCTTCACGGTCGCCGTGCCCAACGGAGTGACCGTCGCACTCGGGCTCGGCGAGGCCGACCTAGTGCTCGAGTCGCTCGCGGAGCTTTCGCTCCGCGAGCTTCTCGAGCGACTGGGCTAGCTACTGCTGGTCTCGGTAGCCCTTGCCGCCGGAGCCGTAGTAGCCGCCGATCTCCTCGCGGTACTCCGGCTCGTTGTATGTCGATTCGTCGAACTCGGGGGAGTCCTTGATCTCGTCCTTCGTCCGGTTGACGTAGACGGTCTCGTTCTCGGACTCGACGCGGTCGATCACGCCGGCCGGCAGGAGGACCTTCTTCCCGAAGATCCAGGGGCCGGTGTCGACGACGACGTAGCTGCTTCCGACCTCGTTCGTGGCCTCGTCGATCTTGCCGATCGACCCGTCGATCGCCTCGATGCTGTAGCCCTCGAGGTTCATCGTGCTGACGTTGGTATCTCGATGAGTCCAGAGATCTGTGCTTGACATCCGTTCCCTCCTGTTGGATTACCTAGGTCCTCTCCAGCCCTTGTGTCCGCAAACCTCGTGCCGATAATGACTTCCATGCAGCAGCCAAATTGGGACGAACTCGACCTCGAGGCGCTCGAGCACGAGCTCCGAAACACGCTTCCGGCAGCCGAAGCAGAGAAGATGATCTGGGCGTTCGAGCGAGCGCTTTCCGTCGCCCGAATCGACGGCGACCTGCTCCGCTACCTGCTCGGCGCGGTGGCTTCGCTCGTCGCGCGCGCGGACGACACCACTCCCCGCGCCGTGTTCGAGGCCTACTTCCGGCGCTCGGTCACGGACGAGGAGTGGCGCGACCGCTACGCAGAGCTCTTCGCCTAGTCGCTCACCTTCCGGAACTGCGCGAGCCAGTACTCGAAGTCCGGCGGTGGCGGCGTCGGCCTGAACCGCGCGTTGACTGCGTACAGACGCTTGCCGAAGTCGTCGATCGTCGTCGGGACGTCGAAGTCCGGGTCGGTGATGTGCATCTGGACGTCGCCGGACCGAAGCCGGCGTGAGAGCCGCACGACCGCGACCTTGTTATCGCGGTTCTGTACGACGTACAGCGTGCGGCCGTCGAGCAGGATGCCGTCCCCGTTCACGACCGGCTCATCGAGGACGATCTCGCGGGTCAGCCCGGTTCGCCGGTTGACCGTGAACAGCTTCCCGACGTTGGTCTGGACGATGATCAGCGTTCGCCCGTCCCGCGCGGCCTCAATGCCGTTCGCGTTGTTGCCTGCGAGATAGACGATCTGGCCGCTGAGCGGGATCGCAGTCGCCTCACGGGGATGTCCGTGCTTGTGGTGTCCCTTCCCGCGGCCCCCGATCGGCACCCGGTAGAGGAAGGGGCGCCGGGAGTCCGTGAAGTACGCGAAGCCGCGGGCCACGACGACGTCGTTGACGAACGTGTCCGTCTCCGTGGTGAAGCGATAGGTCTTGAGCAGGCGGCCGCTTCTCGCGCTGAAGACGAAGCCGCTTCCGGTCGAGCCTCCGGCCACGTACAGCCGGCCGTCATGGAGCTCGATGCCGATCGATGCCCTTCCGGTGGCCGCTCCCGGGTTGATGATCTCGCCCTCGCCCGTCTTCAGGCTCCCGCGGTAGATGGCACCCGTCGGGATCGAGCCGACGTAGAACGTTCCGTTCTGGCTGATCGCGATCCCCTCCGGCCTGAAGCCGTCCGGTAGCGCGATCTTCTCTGGCAGTCCTCCTCCGGCCCCGAGCGGCGCCGCCAGCACTGAGGCTGCAACCGCCATCCAGGCCGCCAGAAGCGTGATCCGTCGCATCTAGAGGTCCCCCCTTGTCGATGGTTTCCGCTTCTCGGGTCCTTACGTGCCCGACGCTCGGTCGGATCACACCTGCGTGGCAGACTGCGTCGGTGACGAAGATCCAGAAGACCGACGCCGAGTGGCGCGCCGAGCTCTCGCCCGAGCAGTACCGCATCCTGCGCGAGAAGGGCACAGAGGCGCCGTTCACCGGTGAGTACGACCACACCTTCGAGCCGGGCACGTATCAGTGCGCAGCGTGCGGCGCCGAGCTGTTCGCATCGGAGGCGAAGTACGACTCGGGCTGCGGCTGGCCCGCCTTCTACGCTCCTGCGGAAGAGGAGGCGATCGAGGAGGAGCGCGACTCGACCTTCGGGATGGTGCGTACCGAGGTCATGTGCTCGAACTGCGGCGGCCACCTCGGCCATGTCTTTCCCGACGGCCCGCACCCGACGGGCCTTCGCTACTGCATCAACTCCGCGTCGCTGAAGCTGGAAGAGAAATAGGTCTCACTTCGGCCGTAGGTGGCCGCGAATCGCCCAGACGGAGCCGAAGTCCGTCAGCACCTTGCCCCCGCTTCCGAAGCTGCCGTCGAGTCTGCCGCTGCTGGTGTAGCGGGCGAGGGCGAAGTCCCGCCCGCCTACCGTGCCGGCGGCGACGATCTTGCCGTCCGCCCTGACACGGACTGCGTTCGCCGTGGCCGCGGTGTCGAAGGTCGTCCGCAGCTGGCCGCTCCGGCCGAAGCTCGGATCGAGGTTGCCGTTCTCCATCCATCGACCGAGCGCGAAGACTCGGAAGCGGGGGCCGCCGTCCACGCCGGCCGTGACGACCTTGCGATCGCGCTGGATCGCGAGCGCCCACGCATTTCCAGCATTGGTGACGACGACACCTCCACGCCCGAAGCTCGGATCGAGCTTGCCATCGGTCGTGTAGCGGACGAGCGCAAAGTCGCCGTCAGGTGCCACGAAGGCCATCCCGGCGACCACGAGCTTTCCGTCCGGCTGGACGATCAGCGCGGAGGCGTGGCTGTTGAAGGCGCCGACCTTGGTGAGCACCCGTCCGCCCTGTCCGAAGCTCCGATCGAGGGTGCCGTCGGCGTTGTAGCGGGCAAGCCCAAAAAAGTCGGTGCCGCGGAAAACGTCGCCGGCGACGACGACCTTGCCATCCGGCTGTATCGCGACCGCGTTTGCGTATCCATCGCTGCGAGCTCCGAAGTCCGTCAAGACCTTGCCGCCGCGACCGAAGGCCGGGTCGAGCCTTCCCCGTAGCGTGTAGCGCGCGAGCGCGAAGCGGCCGGTGCTGCGACCGACCGCGACAACCTTGCCGTCTCGCTGGATCGCGACTGCGGCCGCCGACGCGCCCTTGGGTGGAGAACCGAAATACGTCATCACCTTGCCGTTCCGCCCGAACGTACGGTCGAGCATTCCCGAAACGGCGTAGCGGGCAACGGCAAACCCGGTGAAGGTCCTGGGTGGGACGTACATGTAGCCCGCGACAACGGTCTTGCCGTCAGGTCGGATCGCGAGCGCTCTCGCTCCTCCTTCGCTCCGCGCCCCGAAATCCGTCAGTACCTTGCCGCCAGCTCCGAAGCGGCGGTCGAGGTGACCAGCGGCGCTGTAGCGGGCAAGCGCCCAGAGGCGGCGGCTGCCCTGGCGGCTCAAGCCTGCGACAACGAGCTTGCCGTCTCGCCCGACGGCCATGGCCTCTCCGAGGTCGACGCTCCGCGACCTGCTTTCGCGACCAGTCGTGCTACTGGAACCGAACGCGACCGTGCCGAGAGAAGCGACCGTCATGCCGACGGCACCTACGGCCAAAGCCGCGCGCGGGATGCCGCGTAAGCGTCCCTCTCGATGGCGCCAATAGCGGATCGCCCCTACCTCCCCGGTCAGAAGAGCGTCGTCAGACGCTTGGGATCGTGTACTCGATGTCGCGAACGTCGAGGCCGAGCGACGACGCGATCTTGACGCCCTCCTCGACCTCTTCCGTGACCCGCTGGATGTCACGGGTCCGCATCGCGCTCGTGATGAAGTCCCGCTCCTTGGGCCGCCACAGGACGTGGTCGACGAAGATCGGGAGCATCTTCTCGGCGCCTTTGATCATCCGCTCCTTCGTCTGCTTGGACGCCGTTCGGAGCAGCACCCGCTCGTAGGCCATCCCCGAGCTGTGGTGGATGCCGTCGTCGATCGTCAGGCGCCGGCAGAGGTCGGCGAGCACCGTATGCGGCGCCGAGCGTGCGATCAGCCGGAAGCGCGGGATGATCATCCGCTCGAAGAAGACCTGCATGAGCAAGACCTTCTCCTCGAGCGAGTCGAGCCCGAGGAAGATGTTCGCGAGCTTGTCGAGGTAGGGATCGCGCTCGGTCGGCCCGCCGGCCTCCCCGATCAGCTTCAGCCAGGCCTCCACGTGGCGCGCCTCGTCCTGCGCCATCGTCGAGTAGTAGAGCTTCGCATCGTGATGGCGCGCCATCTCGAGGAGCTGCGCCGCCATCTCGACCGCGAGCGAGTCCGCCTGGAGCTGCTGCGTGATCACCGAGCGCCAGATCCCGCGGCGCTTCTCCACCCGCTCCTTCGAGCCCGTCGCTTCGGGGATCGGTGGCAGATCGCCCCAGGGCATGTCCCGCACCTGCCACTCCTGCTTCTTCGCCAGCTCGTAGTAGCGGAAGACCTCGGGCGCCTGCCCGCCGGGCGCGACGCCTTCCACGGTCATCTTCTCCTCGAGCGTGGCCATCGCGGTGGAGGATAAAGCTAAGGGCCAGCCGGCCGGTCGCCCAGTTCGAAGGTATGGACCTTCTCGCCGCGGAACAACCGCTTCCCTGGATCCCAGGGGAAGAAGATGACGACGCCGAACTCGACCGCTTCGCCGGTCGCCTGGAAGTCGAGCCAGTCGCGCTCGTGCGTGCCCGTCACGCGCGCCTCTTCGCAGACTCCCTGCGGGCCGACGACGATGTCGGTCAGCTGGAAGTCGATGTCGGGAAACGCGGTCAGGAGCCCGGTGTAGAACCGGGTTGCGCCCTCGTGGCCCTCCCACCGGTGCGGCGTGCCTGCGAGCTCGTAGACGCAGTCCTCGGTCAGGGTCGCCAGGAGGCCGGCGATGTCGCGGTTGTCCTCGGCGATGGAGTGCTGCTTCCAGAGCTCGCGGACCGCCTCGACCTCGGCCGGGTCGATCTCCCGTTTCAGCAGTTCTCGGACATCCATCAGCGTCAATACTCTCAGGCCGTGAGTCACCTCTCGGCCGTAAGGGCTCGTAACCGGCGGACGCTCACCCTCGTCCTCGCCCTCACGCTCGCGATCACGGCCGTGGAAGTCGTCGGAGGCCTGCTGACGGGAAGCCTCGCTCTCCTCGCCGACGCGGTGCACATGCTCTCGGACAATGTCGCGCTGGGACTAGCCCTCGTCGCGGTCTGGCTGGCTGGCCGGCCGAGCACGCCCGAGCGGAGCTTCGGGTACCAGCGGGCCGAGGTTCTCGCTGCGCTCGTGAACGGGCTCGTGCTCGTCGCCCTCGCCATCTGGATCTTCGTGGAGGCGTACGGCAGGCTCAGCGACCCGCCGGACGTCCTGGGCGGCTGGATGCTCGCCGTCGCACTCGTCGGCCTGGCGGGAAACCTCGCGGCAGCCTGGATGCTCGCCCGAACCGCGCACGGGAGCCTGAACATGCAGGCGGCCCTGCGGCACGTGACGGCCGATGCGCTCGGCTCGGGCGGAGTGGTCGTCGCAGCGCTCGTGATCCTGACGACCGGCTGGCGCTACGCCGACCCGGCGGTGGGCGCGCTCATCGCCGTCCTCGTCCTGGCCAGCTCCTGGACCGTGCTGCGCGATTCCGTCCACATCCTGCTGGAGGGCACGCCGAAGGGCATCGATGCCCGTGGCCTGGCGCGGCGCATGTCCGGCATGGACGGGGTCGTGGACGTCCACGATCTCCATGTCTGGACGATCACGTCCGGGTTCGTGGCCCTCTCGGCCCATGTTCTCGTCCAGCCGGGCGACGACTGCCACGCCCGGCGGCGCGAGCTCGAGCACGTGCTCGCCGAGGAGTACGGCATCGAGCACACGACGCTCCAGGTGGACCACGCATCGCCTGCGAGCAGCGTCGTCTCGATCCGAGGGGCGCGAACGTGAGCGACGGAGAGAGCCACGAAGAACGTCTCAACCGAGAGCTGATCGAGCTCCTCAACGAGCTCCGCGTCGTCCTGCCCGGGGTACAGGTTCTCTTCGCCTTCCTGCTGACCGTCCCATTCACGAACCAGTTCCGGCGGATCACCCACGAGCAGGAGCTCGTTTTCTTCGTGACGTTCCTCCTGACGACGATCGCCACGATCCTGCTGATCTCGCCGTCGGCGTATCACCGGCTGCGCTGGCGGCAAAAGGACAAGGAGCAGATGCTGCAGACGTCCAACCGGCTGGCGATCACCGGCATGGCCTTCCTCGCCGCCGCGCTGACCGGCGCCGTCTACCTCCTGACCGATCTGCTGTTCGCGTCGGCCGCGGTGGTCTACCTCGTGACCGCCGCGGCCGCCGCGCTCGTTCTCTGGTTCTGGTACGGGCTGGCCCTCACGCGAAGGGCGCAAGACCCGAAGCCGGGCTAGCCCTGGTGCATGGGGGCTTCGGCCCCCGGCAGATGCAGCAGGTTCTCGACCTCTTGGACGCCGTGGATGCTCCGCGCGCGCTCCTCGAGGTCGCGGATCATCTCCTGCTGGCCGACTTCGCCGCGCAGGTAGACCTTGCCGTTCTCGGCGTTGACGTTGATCTGGCCCTTCGGCACCTGCTCGTCGCGGAAGAGCTCGCTCTCGACCATGTGCGCGAGCGTGACGTCGTCGGGCTGCGCCTTCGGCCCTTCCTCCGAGCGCGCCAGCAGTGCCCTGATGCGGCCGGCGACCTTGGCGCGGCGGCGCTGCCCCTCCATCGGGTTGAAAAAGTACGTGAGCGCGGCCCCCAGGCCGATTAGTCCGAACAGCTTTCTCATGCGGCTTCCCTTCTCCTTCTCGTTTTCGGTTCGGGTGAGCCTACCCCGTGGAAGGGGCCGGATAAACGACCGCAGAGACGGGAGGGCTAGTCGCCCCAGTCGAAGTCGCGGGACCGGCCCCAGAGGCCGTCCTCGTCATGCGTCGCGACCGCCTCCGTGGCGACCGGTTGCTCTGCGACCCCGGGATGTCCGTCGAGTGTGTCCTCGATCCGCGCCTGCTCCTCGGTCTTGAAGAGCGGGTGGTTCACGAACGGGTCCTCGACGCGATAGCTGTCGATGGGCATGTCGCCCTCGAGCTCAGCATTCTTCCGCTTCAGCTCGAGGTGATCCTGAATGATGTCGGCGAACGGTGACGGTGTCTCTACGGGCATCGATCCTCCGGGATGGTTTTGCAGGGTGTTCGTGGCTCGGCGCCGGATTGTAACGAGGAGAAAACCCGCTCGTAGCCTACGCGTGCGTCGTGACGTCAGAAGGCGCCGAGACGACGACCCGGTCCTTGCCCGACCTTTTCGCCTCGTAGAGCGCCGCATCGGCGGCGGCGACGAGCTGGTTCTGGCCCGGGGCGAGCGGGAACGAGGCGACGCCGAAGCTGGCCGAGATGCCGATCGGCATCCCGTCCGGTGCGGTGAGCCGCTGGTCCCGAACGAGCACCCGAATCCGCTCGGCGAGCTGCCGCCCGCCCTCGAGGTCGGTGCCCGGAAGGAGCAGAGCGAACTCTTCGCCGCCCCAGCGGCCCGCGAGGTCGATCTCGCGCACGCCCTCCTGGAGGCGTTGGGCGAATACCTTGAGGACCTCGTCGCCGGTCGGGTGGCCCCAACGGTCGTTGATGCGCTTGAAGTCGTCGATGTCGGCCAGGACGAGCGTGAGCGGCTCGCCGAAGCGCTGCGCACGCGCCAGCTCCTTCTCCAGCGCAGCCGTGCACAGCCGGCGGTTCGCCAGGCCGGTGAGGCTGTCGACGAGTGCCTGCTGCTCGACGGTCCGATGCTGGCGAGCGTTGCTGAGCGCGATCACCGCGTGACCGACGAGCCACCCCGCGCTCTCGCGCTGATCCGAGCTGAAGTCGTCGCCGTAGAGGGTGAGCATGCCGAAGCTCTCGCGGCCGGCGGCCAGCGGGAGCTCGAGCTTCACGGGTGCCCGCTCGCCCCCGTGGGCGATGAGCACGACGCCGCCGTCGCTCAGCTCCCCGCGCGAGGCGCCGGTCGCCTGAACGGCGGTGTCGACGATCGCGCGGAGCAGCTGGTCGACGTCGTGGGTCGCGGCGAGTGCCTCGCCGAAGTGGAGCGTCGTCTCCCTCAACCGGCGCCGCTCCTCTTCGAGCTCGGTCATGCGCGCCTGAAGCTGGTCGGCCATCTGGTTGAACGCCTGGGCGAGCGAGGCGAACTCGTCGCGGCCGCGGACGTGCACGCGGTCGCCGAGGCGCCCGCGTGCGATCCCCCTCGCAGCATCCGCGAGGCGGCCGAGGGTGCCGACGATCGACCGGCCCTGGATGTACGCGACGGCCGCGATCAGCAGCAGCGCGGCGAGCATCGCGAGGAAGAGCCGTGACCGAAGCCAGCCGACGGACTCGTCGATCCGCGCCTGAGGCGCGAGCACGACGAGCGAGATGTTCCGTGCTCCGGCGAGGCTGTTCGAGGCAAGCGCGCGGAAGCGCCGGCCAGAGACTTCGACCTCGGCCGGCTTGGGCGGGGTGCCAACCGTCCCACTGATCGGCGCCGAAGCCGTGAGGACACGGCCCCCTTCGACGAGAGCGAGCTCGCCGCCGTCGGCCAGGCCCGAGTGCTTGCGCAGGTCCTCCGCGAGGCGTCTGTCCATCGTGACGGGCGAGATCACGCGGCCGAGAGGGCCGCGCCGTCCAACCACGGCGACCGAGCGGAGAACCGAAGGCTTCCGGACGGATCCGATCGGCCGGGCGCCGCGCGGCTCGATCCGAACGCCGTTGCGCCCCGCGAGGCCCTGGAGCCGCCGGCGGTCATGGGTGGCGAGGGCGTGCTGGAACGACGGGTCGCCTGCGAGTCGCCTCGCTACGCGCTCGGCCTCGTCGACCTTCTCGACGAACGCCGCCTGCGCGGCCCGGACGCTGGTCTCCAGCGTGCCGTCGACGCGTCGCGTCTCGTTCTTGTCCGTCACCGCTTCCAGGCCACTGAAAGCCGCTGCAAATGGCAGCAAAGCGATCAGCGAGAAGTACGCGACGAGCTTGAGCTTGAAACTCCCCATCCGATTCCCCTCAAGGCACCCGTGTTCGCTTCCGATAGGTCTTGTGGAACTTGTCGGCATCGAGGGGATCGAGCATGAGGGGAGCTTTACTTCACGTCACAACCGGCTTATTGCTCGGGTTGGCTCTTGCCGGCCTGATCCACGCTCCCTCCAAGGTGGTCGCGCAGCAGGAAGCACGCACGCCGTTCGTTCGACCCCTGCCGGGTGCCGCCGGCCCCTGGGCGCAGGAACAGACCGTCAGGCTGTCGCCGAACGTCGAGCGTGACCTCGAGCGGCTCCGCCGCGAGCTGCTGGCGCCGCCACCAGGTTTTCAGCCGCCCGCGCTGCCTCCGCTTCGTTCAGGCCCGATCGTCGCGCCGCCTCCCCCTGCGGCGACCCCGATCGTGCTCGCTGTCGACCCTGCGCCTGCCGGTCCCGGACCGGTCCGCGAGCCCATGCCCGAACCTCCTGAAGCCGATCCGACTCCGCCTCCGCCTCCGCCTCCCGCTCCGGTGCCTACGCCTCCAGTTCCGGCCCCGGCTCCGTCCCCGGCGACGACCATCGCGTCGTTGGCGAAGCCTTTGTCGTCCGACGACGACGGTGGGCGCGCGAAGCGCCCAATGCACGAAGAGAAGCACAAGGCGAAGGAGCACAAGGCCAAGGAACACAAGACCAAGGAGCCCAAGCCGGAGCGGAAACAGGAGCCCGAGCGGAAGTCGGACGATCACGACGACGGCCATGGCCATGGCCGACACGACGACCGCCGCGGCGACGACCGCGATCAGGATCGTGGCCAGGACCACGATCACCGTGACCACGACGACAACGCTCGCGGCCACGACCGCGGAGACGACGATGACGACTAGGATGCCCGCGTGCCTGCGCCCCACCATCTCGCCACCCGCCGCATTGGCGCGATCGGCATCGCGCTGACCGCCTGGGACATCTGGCGCCGCATTCCGAAGCAGCACCGCCGCCAAATCGCCCGCGAAGCTCGAAAGCACGCGCCGACGGTCGCCAGGGCAGTCGCTCGCCAGGTCAAGAGCGCGCGCGAGTTTCGCGCGGCCTGGAACAAGCGCTAGCTACGCGAAAACGCTTCTGACGATGCGGTCTTGCTCGCGGACGTGGGCGGTGGGATACCCCTCGCTCGGGCTTGCGCGCCATGGGCGGCCCACGTAACGGAGCGGGACGCGGCCCGCAATCGATTCCTCGAGCCGGTGCCTGATCGCCCGCCAGGCGCCCATGTTCTGCGGCTCCTCCTGTGCCCAGACGACCTCCTGGAGCGCTGGGTAGGCAGAGACGAGCTTGGTGGCGGGATCGACCGGGAACGGGTAGAGCTGCTCGATCCGGGCCACGGCGACCTCCGAATACTGCTCGCGGAGCTCGTGGCCGACGATGTCGTAGTAGAGCTTGCCCGAGGTGAGGACGAGCCGCCGCACGCGGTCATGCGCGACGGAGTCGTCGATGACCGGCTCGAAGCGCCCCTCGGCCAGCTGCTCCAGCCGCGCTGACGACTCCTTCAGGCGCAGGAGCCCCTTCGGCGTCATGACGATCAGCGGGCGGGCGCTGGGGTCGAGCGCCTGCCGGCGGATGAGATGGAAGTACTGCGCCGCCGTGCTCGGCGTGACGATGCGGATGTTCTCCTGGGCCGCCAGCTGCAGGAAGCGCTCGAGCCGCGCGCTTGAGTGCTCGGGGCCGTTGCCCTCGTACCCGTGCGGCAGCAGCAGGGTGAGCCGCGAAGTCTGGCTCCACTTCGAGAGGCCCGAGACGAGGAACTGGTCGGTGACGATCTGCGCGCCGTTGACGAAGTCGCCGTACTGCGCCTCCCAGAGCACGAGGGCCTCCGGCGCGCCGACCGAGTAGCCGTACTCGAAGCCGAGCGTCGCGTACTCGGACAGCGGGGAGTTGAAGACCTCGAACGAGGCGGACGCGTCCCCGAGGCTCTTCATCGGCGTGAACTGCTCTCCGCTTCCCGGATCGTGGAGGACGAGGTGGCGCTGAGCGAACGTCCCGCGCTCGGTGTCCTGGCCGGTGAGCCGGACGGGGATCCCTTCGACGAGCAGGCTCGCAAAGGCGAGCGCCTCGCCGTGGCCCCAGTCGATCTCTCCTCCCTCGAGCCGGTCGCGGCGGCGCTGGAGCTGCCGCTCGAGCTTCGGGTGGACGGTAAAGCGGTCGGGGACGCGCAGGAGCTCCTCGTTCAACGCCCTGAGGCGGTCGGCCTCGACGGAGGTCGCGACCTCTGCCCCTTCCGTTGGCGGCGTCCGCTCGCTCGGCGGCTGTTCCTCGACGGCCTCGGCGAGCGACGTCTTCAGCGTCTCGTGCGCGGCCTTGAAGCTCGCCTGGACCGCGCGCGCGAGCTCGTCGGCCTCCTCCTCGGTGACGACGCCCTCGTCGGCGAGCTGTGCCGCGTACTGCTCGCGCACACTCGGCTGCTCCTTGATCCGCTCGGCCATGAGCGGCTGCGTGTACGCCGGCTCGTCGCCCTCGTTGTGACCCCACCGCCGATAGCCGATCAGGTCGATCACGACGTCCCGGCCGAACCGGCGCCGGAAGGCCATTGCAAGCCGGATGGACGCCACGGCGGCCTCAGGGTCGTCCGCGTTGACGTGGACGATCGGCATGTCGAAGCCCTTCGCGAGGTCGCTCGAATAGCGCGTCGAGCGGCCGTCGGCCGGATCCGTCGTGAACCCGACCTGATTGTTCGCGATCACGTGCAGCGTCCCACCGGTCGAGTAGCCGCCGAGCGACTGGAGGTTGAGCGTCTCGGCGACGACGCCCTGGCCTGGAAACGACGCGTCGCCGTGGATCAGGATCGGGAGCGCGACTCGCGGGTCGTGGTCGCCGCCGGGCGTCGAGCGGTCCGTTTGCTCGCTTCGTGTGAGGCCCTCGACGACCGGGTCGACTGCCTCGAGGTGGCTCGGGTTGGCCGCGAGCGTGACCGTGATGTCGCCTGCGGCGGTCTTGCGCCTGCCCTCGGCGCCGAGGTGGTACTTGACGTCTCCGCTCGCACCCGCCGGCTGGTTGGAGATCGCGGCGAGGTCCCGCTCGCCCTCGAACTCGCGGAGGATCACCTCGTACGGGCGCCCGACGAGATGGGCCAGCACGTTCAGGCGGCCGCGGTGGGCCATGCCGGTCACGACCTCGTGCGCTCCGTCCTCCGCGGCCAGCTCGAGCGCGAGGTCGAGCATCGGAACCATCACGTCGAGCCCCTCGATCGAAAACTGCTTCTGGCCGAGGAACGCCTTGCGAAGGTAGCGCTCTAGGCCTTCCACCTCGGAGAGACGCGCGAGGAGCCGGCGCTTGTCGTCGACGTCGAGCGGCTCTCGATACGTGCCGGCCTCGATCGCCTGCCGCAGCCAGACCCGCTCCTGGTGGTCGGAGATGTGCTCGATCTCGTACGCGCTCGTACCGCAGTAGGTCTCCTGGAGCTTCGGAAGGACGTCCGCAAGCGTCTCGCCCGGCACGTGGACCCGCAGCAGGCGCGCCGGGATCTGCGCCTGGAGCTCGGGCGTGAGCGGCGGGAACAGGCGCTCTGGTTCCAGTGCCGGGTCGCCAACAGGCTCGGACCCGAGCGGGTCGAGGCGGGCGGCGAGGTGGCCATGCGTCCTGTACGCCTTGACCAGCGCCATGGCCGCCGCGACGGCGCTGAGCAGCGTCTCGTCGACCTGCGGCTGCGGCTGCGCCTCGGCCGCGGGGGCCGGAGGGGGCGGGGCGGCTTCGGCCTGCGCACCGTTGCCGTCCGCCTCGAGCACCTCGAGCAGGCGCGCGACGCCGGGGTGCTCGCGCAGCAGGGTGCTGTCGCCCTCGAAGAGCTCGCGCCACTCCGCCGGCACGGCCTCGGGATTCTCGAGGTACTCCTCGAGAACGGCGCGTGCGTATCCGGCGTTGAGCCCGTCGACCTCAGCCACGATGCCTCCCTGTTCTTTGTAGCAGGGTGCTTTCCCCTGCGGCGGCCGGCTTAGAGCTCGTTCCAGAATGTGGCTCGTCGCCAGGGTGTGATGGGTGGATGCCAGACCCGGACGCAGACCGCGTCCATATCAAGTCGATATGGGCGCGGTTGAGGACGACGTCTGGCGCCGCCCAGCGCGGCCTGGCGGCACAGCTCTCATTGTGGAACGAGCTCTCACCAGAGCGGCCGGCTCGTGATCACGCAGACGATCATCCCGAGCAGCCAGCCCGTGGCGGCGACGGCGACTCCGGCCGCCGCGAGGTTTCGGTTCCGGCCGCCGGCCATGGCCGCCGCTATCACGCCGATCAGCAGCGACGTCAGCCCGATGGTGACCGGGCGCTGCGCGATCGCGATCAGGCCGCCGAAGATGGCGAGCGCGGCGAGGAAGCCGGCGACGGTCTCCGCGGGGCCCTGGCGTTCGGCGACAGGCGCCGCGCTCACCGCACCGCGACCCTGTCGGGTCTGCGAGTGGGACCGCCGCGGCCGTGAGGCCCACCGCGGCGCGGCCGGCGAGCGGGACGGCGACGGCCGGACGGATCGAGATCGGGCTCCGGCTCCGGCTCCGCTGCGACGGGCAGGAGTGCCGGCTCCGGCGGCTCGGGCTCGGCCCGCACGGCCCACCAGACCACCGCGATCAGGTAGATGATCGGCAGCTTGAGGACGAGCATCAAAAAGACGATCTCGACCACGTCAGGCCATTCTAGGAGGGATCGGAGAAACGTCGAGCCGAAGGACGTCGGGCCGGTGGTAGTGGCCGGCCGCGTCGAAGCGCTGGCGCTCCTCGTGAAGCCGGGCGGGCTCGAGTTCCGCGTACAGGATTCCCTCCTCGTCGTAGAGCGGCCCGGCGAGGTAGGCCCCGTCCGGGCCGAGGATCGCGCTTCCTCCTCTCCCGATCACGTCCTTGCCCTGGAGCTCGTCGGACAGCGGGAACTCCGGCGGATAGGCGGAGGCGCGCTGGAAGTGCGCGGGGCTGACGACGAACGCCCGTGACTCGCGCGCAATGTGGACGAGCGAGTGCTGCCACGTCTCACCGTCGTCCGCCGTCGGCGCCAGGTAGATCTCGACGCCCGACTCGTAGAGGGCGAAGCGCGCGAGCGGCATGTAGTTCTCCCAGCAGATGAGACCGCCGATTCGTCCGGCGCTCGTCGGCACTGCGCGAAGGCCGGCGCCGTCGCCCTGGCCCCAGACGAGCCGTTCGTGATTCGTCGGTACGAGCTTGCGGTGCTTGAGGACGAGCGAGCCGTGCTCGTCGTGGACGAGCAGCGTGTTGTACAGCGTGCCGTTCGTCTCGACGTCGGTCTCAGTCACCCCGGTCGCAACGATGACGCCATGCTTGCGCGCAACCTCGCCGATCCGACCCTCGCCCGGTCCGGGCACGGCAACGGACTCACGGGCGAGCAGCGCGAAAGCCGCTTTCGCGCGCGGATCGTCCCAGCCGGCGAGCGCCTTCGCCCAGGCCGACGACGGATAGGCCGGAAGGAACGCCTCGGGGAAGACCACCAGCGAGGCGCCGTTGCCCGCGGCCTCGGCGGTGAGCACGGCCAGTTTCTCGATCGAGGCGTCGCAATCGAGCACGACAGGCTCGGCCTGGACACAGGCGACCACGAGAGGGCCGTTCATCGCGGCATCGTGGCGAAGTTTGCCAGCGCCGAACCCCGCCGAGGACCCGGCGCCTACTTGAAGGCCTTGAAGAACTTCATCGGGTCTTCCATGCGCTCGAACCTGTAGTTGGCGTCACGGTTCTTCCAGACCTCGATGTGTGCGTGCGGCGCGCCGTCGCGCCACGGCGTCACGCGTGCCACGACCTGCCCGGCCTGCACCTTCTGTCCCTCGCGGACTTTGGCCGGATCGCAGTGGCGGAAGACCCAGACCCGCTTTCCGCGCGTTGCTTCGATCTTCACGCACCCGCCGAAGACCTGGCCGGTCGTCGTCGGCCGCACGAGGGCCTCGATGATCCGCCCGGCAACTGGGGCCCTGACAGGGCTCTTTCCCGGAGCGAACCAGTCCTTGCCGGCGTGGTGCTTGACGCCGTTCCGGTCCGGCGCTCCCTCGCCGTCGGCGAGCGCGAACTCGCTGCTGAACCCCGGCGAGGTCGAAAGCGGGCGGACAATGCCGGTCGCAGACGCGAACGGCTTCCCCTTCCGCTTTCTGGCATTGGGCGCGAAGTGCGGTGGGAACGGCACCTCGCCGAAGAGCCAGGCAAGACCGAGCAGGCCGAGGCGATCGTTGATCTGGCGCTTCGGATACCCGACTCGCCACTTCCACTCCTCGACCGCGCCCGCAGTGTCCGGGCCATAGTCGCCGTCGACGGCCTTGCCCTTGAAGCCGAGCGCCCGCTGCACCTCCTTGATGTCGTCTCCTCCGAGGTACGGGTCCTTGAGTGAGAGTTGGCGGCGCATCGAGGCTCCTCCTTCGGGTTGTCCCCCCGTTGGATAGCTACGCACAGCCGTGCGAAGGATTCAAGAGGCCGAGCCACGCCGGTCAGTCACGCGGGAAAGAGTGGAGCCAGTCGGGCTCGAACCGACGACCTCCGCCATGCCATGGCGGCGCTCTCCCAGCTGAGCTATGGCCCCGTCTTGCCGTCCCAGTTTAGCCGCGAACTCGTAATCCGCTGCCCAATTGACAAGCTCGCGCTGCCTGTTTTGCGTCGGCCCGAGGCGAAGCAGAATCTGCGATCTGGCCGGAATGGCACCGAACGGAATGAAGTAGCACCGGTCTACCTCCGGGCAGTACGCGGCAAATGCATCGATTTCATCAGCTGTGTACACACGGCGTCGGAGACCTTCCTTCGCCCGACGATTGGAGTAGCAACGGACGACGATGACGTCGCCCTGGCGAGGAGCCCACTTACACTGGACTCGCGCAAGGTCGTCTCCCACGAGGAAGATCATGTCGAAGCGTCCGCCTTCGGTGATCGGGCGATAGACCTCGATTCCGAGCCTAGTCGCTTCCCAAGCGATCGCCATCTCCGCGATCGCGCCTTTCTGATCCGTCGTCAGCATCGACAACGGATGGTAGTTGCCGGATCGGACGACGCTAGGCCAAGGCAGCGTCGAGGTCCACTGACGGCATGTCGCCCCAGAGGTCCTCGAGCCCGTAGTACCCGCGCGTCTCCGGCGTGAACACGTGCAGGACGACGTCGAGGTAGTCCGCGACGATCCAGTTGCCCTCGCGCACCCCCTCGACCGCCCGCGGCCGCGAGCGCTCGTCGGCCTTCATCCGCTCGTGAACCTCGTCGTAGATCGCCTTCGTCTGGCGGGCGTTCCGGCCCGTGGCCAGGACGAAGAAGTCGGTATAGGCGGTGACGGGCCGCAGGTCGAGGATCACGACATCCTCTGCCAGCTTCTCCTGCGCGAGAGCGGCGATGCGGCGTGCTTGTTCGAGCGAAGTCAGTGTCGGAGAGTGTCCCTTCGGTTTCGCGCGCAGTTTAGCCACGCCCCGAGGACGGCAGCGAGTCGCGGTAGAGGCCCAGGCGCTCGATCTCCCGAGCGACCTCTGGCGGGACGAGGTCGTCGATCGGCTCGCCCGCCGCGACCCTGGCCCGAACCTCGCTGGACGAGACCGGCCGCTGCTCGATCCGCAGCACCTCGACGTCGCCCTCGGGCGGCTCGAACCCCGGCCGGGCACCGACGGCGATCCGGGCCAACCGGCGCACCTCGCCCGGCTCCCTCCAGCTCGCGAAGCTCTCCCACTCGTCGCCGCCCAGAACGAAGTACGGGCGATCCAGCCCTGCCTCTCGCAGGAAGTCCACCGTGTATGGATGGTCGTCGAGCCGTACCTCGCCGAACCGCCCCAGCGCGAGCTCGGCCAGGCGGCGGCGGGTCTCCGCGTCTGCGATGACGCCCTTGTGCCCGGGCCGCTCGGCGACGAGGACGAGCAGCCGGTCGGCGCCGAGCTGATCCCGGGCGCCCTCCGCGAGCGCGACGTGGCCGAGATGCGGCGGATCGAACACGCCGCCGAGAATTGCGGTGGTCACGAGAGAATCAGCGTCTCGCCGTCGACCTCGACCTCGGAGCCGGTCTTCGCGCCGGCAGCTCTCAGGGCTTCCTCGAGCTCGTCCGGCCGCGGAGCCGAGCCCGTCACCCGGAAGCCCCGGTCCGTGCGCAGGATCCGGAAGCCGCCGCGTGCGTCGGGACGAGGCCGGTAGACGAGGAACTCGACCAGGCCGTCGTCGTCCTGCGCTCGGTGGCTCCGGCGCCGGCGGGCAGAGCTCGAAAAGCGCGTTCACCAGCTCGTCGATCCCAGCGCCCGTGATCGCGGACGCCCGGATGACCCGGAGAATGCGGTCGTCCTGCACGTCGAACGACACCTGCCCCGCGACGTCGACCTTGTTGAGGACGACGATCTGCGGCAGCCGGTCGAGACCCGCGCCGTACGCCGAGAGCTCGTTGTCGATCAGCACGAAACGGTCGGCGGGGTCCCCCTCGGCGGCGTCGATCACGTGCACGAGCAAGCGGGCCCGCTCGAGGTGAGCGAGAAACTCGTGGCCGAGGCCGACGCCCTCGCTCGCACCCTCGATCAGCCCGGGGACGTCCGCGACCGTCAGCTGCCGGCCGCTCGGCGAGTCCACGGTGCCGAGAACCGGAGCAAGCGTCGTGAACGGGTAGTCGGCGACCTTTGGCTTCGCGTTCGAGATCCGGCGGAGGAGCGACGACTTGCCGGCGTTCGGCAGCCCGACGAGCGCTGCGTCGGCCATCAGCTTGAGCCGGAGGTCGAGCTCGAGCTCCTCGCCGGGCATCCCGACCTCCGCGAACCGGGGTGCGCGGCGCGTCGGCGTCGCGAACTGCCGGTTGCCACGCCCGCCGGAGCCGCCGCGCGCCGCGACCACCCGTGACCGCGCACCCGCGAGATCGGCGATCAGCTCGCCGTCCTCGGAGAACAGCTGCGTCCCCACCGGGACGCGAAGCAGGACGTCCTCACCGTCCGCCCCGTGCTTGTTCTTGCCTCGGCCGGACCCGCCGGTCCCGGCGCGGAATCGTCTGCGTCCCTTGAAGTACGAGAGGTCGCGGAGGTCCTGGTCGACCTCGAGCACGACGTCTCCCCCGCGCCCGCCGTCGCCGCCGTCGGGGCCGCCCTTCGGCACGTACTTCTCGCGCCGGAAGCTGAGCGCACCATGCCCTCCGCGGCCGGCCTGCACGCGGATCTTCGCCCGGTCGTTGAACACGGACCCACGCTAGCGCTTGGCTGGTACGGTGACCTGCCGGTGAATATCGGAATCTTCATCTTCGACGGCGTCGAGGAGCTCGACTTCGTTGGTCCGTACGAGGTGCTGACTTCCTGGGCACGCCAGGCCGAGGACGAGCGCGAGCTGTCCGTCTTCACGATCGCCCGGACCGCAGAGCCGGTGACCTGCTCGCACGGTCTCCGCGTGATCGCGGACCGGACGTGGGACGAAGCTCCCGCGCTGGACGTGCTCGTGTTCCCGGGCGGCCGCGTCGGCCGCCTCATGGAGGACGACCCTGTGCTCGACTGGGTGCGCCGCACCCGCGACAGCGGCGCACTGATGACGAGCGTCTGCACGGGCGCCCATGTCTACGCAGCCGCGGGTGTGCTCAAGGATCGTCCCGCGACAACCCACTGGGGCTCGCTGGACTCGCTCAGCCAGATCGACCCGACGATCGAAGTGCGCCCAGACGACCGGTTCGTCGACAGCGGCGATGTCGTTACCGCGGCCGGGGTCTCAGCCGGGATCGACATGGCGCTGCACCTTGTCGCGCGGCTCGACTCGACGGACCGCGCGGAATGGGTCCGGCGCTACATGCAGTACGAGACGCCGCTGTACGTCAGCTAGGAGGGTTCGCCGGCTACGACGATCGTCCGTCGTTCGCCGCTGCGCTTGAACTCCACGCGTCCGTCGCGGGTCGCGAAGATCGTGTCGTCGCGGCCGCGGCCGGCGCCGGGGCCCGGCCGGAAGCGCGTGCCGCGCTGGCGGACGAGGATCATCCCGGCCTTCACGTCCTGGCCGTCGAAGATCTTCACGCCGAGGCGCTTCGACTCGGAGTCGCGGCCGTTGCGTGAGGAGCCCAGTCCCTTCTTGTGTGCCATTAGCTCTCGTCCTTGGTCTTCGTTGCGGTCGTCGTCGCGCGCGACTTCGAGGTCGACGACCTCGTGCTCTTCTTCGCGCCGATCGACTCGATCTGGATCTGGGTCAGGCTGCTGCGGAACCCCGTGTGGCGCCGGTAGCCGGTGCGGCGGCGGTACTTGCCGATCCGGATCTTGTCGCCCTTCACGTGGGCCAGCACCTTCGCGGTGACCGTGCCCTTCGGAGCCAGCTCGGCCTTCCCGTCGCCGCCTTCGAAGATCACCTCTGGCTGGAAGGTCTTGTTCTCGTCCACCGAGAGGCGGTCCACGAGCAGCTTCTCGCCCTCACGGACGACGTACTGCTTTCCACCCAGCTTGATGATCGCGTAGCCCATAGAAACGCCGGGCTCATCCCCGGCAGACGTCAGTCTACCAGCGGTTTTTCTGGCTTTTCGGCCGTTTCCCCTGCGGTTCCCGAGCCGTTGGCCTTCGCGGCAGCAGGCTTCCTGCGACGTCTTCCTCCGCGGGATCCGCGCCGGGTCTTCTTCTTCGGCTTGGGAGCTTCGCCGTCCGTGGACGCTGCAGGCTGCTCCGCGGCGGGCTCGGCTTCGCCGTCCGTGGACGCTGCAGGTCGCTCCGCGGCGGGCTCGGCCTCGTCGTCGCCGAGCGCCGGGTCCGGTAGGTGGATCAGCACGGGAGCCTCCGCGGGCTGGCCGTTCTCGGCGGCTTCGGCTTCGACAGGCGCTGCCTCCGCCGCGGCCCCGACAGTTGCCTCCGCCGCGGCCCCGGCCGGCTTCTTCTTGCGACGCCGGCCTCCGCGCGACCCGCGCCGGGTGCGCTTCTTCGGCTTGGGCGCCTCCTCGGCAGCACCGTCCTCGGTCGGCTCCTGCGCGTCGGGCTCCTCCGCCTCCGGCTCCTCGGCCACTGCCTCGACGGCCTCGGCCTTCGGCTCCTCGGACTCCTCGACTGCCTCGGGCTTCGGCTCCTCGGGCTTCGCGATCCTGCTCCGGCGCGCACGCGTCGGCTTCTCCGCCATCGCCTCGGCCGTGATCGGCGGGTCCGTCGGGCTTCGCTCCGTCGGCGAGCTCCGCGTACGCCGTTCCGTCGAGGACCCGGGTGATCCGGACCTTCGCGCGCTTGCCGACGAGCTTCGCGCCTTCTGCGATGGCGATGTCGATGCCGTCGTGCTTCGCGACGCCGACGCTCGGATCGTGGAGGCCGACCTCCACGGGCTTGACGCTGAGCTCCTGGCCCTCCTCGACCGGCGCTTCGGGCTGGAGCTTCGCCAGCGGGCCGCGCGCCACGACCTCGAAGTGCTCGGGCGGCACGCCCTCCTTCGGCTCGATGAAGATTCGGCGGCGGGTTCGCTCCTCGATGGCTTGGAGCCGCTCGGCTCCCGGCCCGATCAGCGCAGCCGCGACGTGTGGGTTCAGCTCGACGCGGAAGGCGGCGCTGCGCGAGCTCGCCGCGAGCATCCGCAGCTTGCGCTCCGCTTCGACGGCGGCGGAGACCTCCGAGAAGACGATGCCGTCGCCCTCGCAGGTCGGGCAGCGCTTCGTGAGGATCTCCCGCGGCCCGTGCGAGACGTTCTGTCGCGTCATCTCCACGAGGCCGAGCGGCGAGATCTCGACGACGTAGGTCTTCGTCCGGTCGCGCTCGAGCTCCGTCTTCAGCGCCTCCTCGACGGCGGCCCGGTTCTTCGGGTTCGCCATGTCGATGAAGTCGATGACGATGATCCCGCCGATGTCGCGGAGCCGCAGCTGGCGGACGACCTCCTTGACGGCCTCGAGGTTGTTCTTCGTGATCGTGTCCTCGAGCCGGCCGGCCGACGACTTCGACCGCGAGCCGACGAAGCGGCCCGTGTTGACGTCGATGACCGTGAACGCCTCCGCGTAGTCGAAGACGAGGTAGCCGCCGGAGGGAAGGTCGACGCGGCGCGAGAGGGTCGAGCGGATCTCCTCGTCGACGCCGAAGTCCTCGAAGAGCGCCGTCTTGCCGGTGTGTTTCCGGACCTTTTCCGCCATGTGGGGAGAGGTCTTCTTCAGGTAGCCGACGATCCGCTTGTAGGTCAGGTCGTGGTCGACGACCGCCTGCTCGAAGTCGTTCGTGAAGAGGTCGCGGACGACCCGCAAGGGCAGCTCTGCCTCCTGATAGACGAGCGCCGGGGCCTTGGCCTTCTCGGCCCGTCCCTGGATCTCTTTCCAGAGGCGCTGGAGGAAGTCGATGTCGCGCTCGATGTCCTCGGCGGACGCTCCATCGGCCGCAGTGCGGACGATCATGCTCCCGGACTTCGGCGCGACCGACTTCAGGATGTCGCGGAGCCGGATGCGCTCCTCCTCGGGCAGCCGGCGCGAGACGCCGAAGCCCTCGCCGCTCGGGACGTAGACGACGAACCGGCCCGGCAGCGAGATCTCGGTCGTCAACCGTGCGCCCTTCGACTTCATCGGGTCCTTGACCGCCTGGACGAGGATCTCCTCGCCCCGGCTCAGCAGGTCCTGGATCTTGCGGCCGTGCCTGCGCCCCTCGAGCTCTGGGGTGACGATCTCGTCGACGTACAGGAAGCCGTTCTTCTCGAGGCCGATCTCGACGAACGCCGCCTCCATTCCGGGGAGGACGTTGTCGACGGTGCCCTTGTAGATGTTGCCCGCGATCGACCGGCTCTCGGGCCGCTCGAGGTACACCTCGGCGACCTTGTCGTCCTCGAGGATCGCCACACGCTGCTCGGCGACGTCGACGGAGATGACGAGATCGCGCTTCGCGGGCGGCGGGAGTGCCCGGGGAGTCGCCGTGCGGCGGCGTGTCTGGCGGGAGCGCGGCTCGCGTGGCTTTCGCTCCGGCTTCTTCTCCGCTTTCTGGGCCTTTTCGGGCTGTTCCGCCTTCTCTTCGGTGCGCGCGGGGCGCTCGCCGGGCTTGCGGCGGTTGCGGCCCCCGCGGCTTCCTCGCCTGCGGCGGCGGCTTGCGGCGGAAGTGGGTGGTGTGTCGCCGGCCGCGTCCGCGGCCGGGGTCTCTACGGTGTCAGGTTGTTCAGCCTGCTCGCGGGCAGGCTCGGTCGTACGCTCAGCCGGCTTGCGCCGAAACCATCGCAACAAGTGAAAACTCCTTCGGTGATGTCGCGCGCACGAAGACCTGCTCCGGAGACCGGGCGCTCCGCGCGCTGCGAGATTGACATGGGACGCATATCTATGAGCAAGGCTAGCAGCAGCCCATTTCCAGCCGAGTAAACGGCGCCGTTACGCCGCGGCCGCGGGCCGGAGCTTCGTCCTTCTGGTCCTGATCGCCCGAAGCCGTTGCGTCAGGCGTGCCCAGGCCCAGGGCTCGACCTCGCCGTAGCGGGCCGCGGTCTGAGCCCTGGTCGCCGCGAGGTACTCGAACCAGGCGTCGGCTTCCTCGATCAGCAGGAGCTCGAACGCGTCCTTCCTGTTCATGCGCCGCATCGTAGGACCGGCGCCGGACGGACTAGCGGCGGCGGAGGGCGATCGCCTGGAGGACGCCGATCGCCATCAGATTCGTGACCATCGCCGAGCCGCCGACGCTCACGAACGGGAGTGGAATTCCCGTGATCGGAGCGATTCCGATCGTCATCCCGATGTTCACGAACGTCTGGAAGAGCAGGCCGAAGACGATCGCGCCCGCAACCGTTGCCTCGAAGGCGCCGCGCGCCGTGGCGATGACGCGGATCCCGCGCCACATCAGGAGCAGGTAGAGGCAGAGGAGGATCGACGCCCCGACGAACCCCCGCTGCTCGGAGAGCGCGGCGAAGACGAAGTCCGTCTCGTGCTCCGGGAGGTAGTCGAGGCGCGTCTGCGTCGCACCCGTGACTCCGCGCCCGTCGAGCCCGCCCGCGCCGACCGCGGTGATCGACTGGTTGATGTTGTAGGCCGCCCCCCGCGGATTCTTCGACGGGTCCGTGAATGCCGTGAGGCGGTCGCGCTGGTACGGCTCCAAGACGTCGACGCCCATCGCTGGGCCGGCCCACAGGACGAAGGCCACCAGGACGGTTCCGACGGCGGCGAGAATCGCGAGGTCGCGCCAGCGGGTCCCGGCGAAGAACAGGGATGCGAGCAGGATGGCGCCGTACACGAGCGCCGTCCCGATGTCGGGCTGGAGGAAGACGAAGAGCGTCGGCACCGAGGCCGCTCCGATCGCGATCAGCGTCGTCCGCGACTCGGTGATCCGCTTCCCCTGCGCGGCGAGCAGTCCGGCGAGGAACAGTGCGAGCAGCAGCTTCCCGAACTCCGAGGGCTGAAACTGGAAGAACCCGAGATCGATCCAGCGCGTCGAGCCGCGCACCTCGGTGCCGATCACCGTGACGACCAGCAGCATCCCGAGCAGAAGCCCGTAGATGGCCTTGTAGTAGCGCCGGTACAGGGAGGGGTCCACGAGCAGCGCGCCGACGAGGCCGACGGCGCCCATCACCGCGAAGATCGCCTGCCGCGTGACGAAGTAGTTCGAATCGCCGGCAATGTCCTGCCTGGTGATCCCGTCGATCGCCCAGAGGCCGAAGCCGACGAGCCCCCCGACGGCGGCGAGCATCACCCAGTCCAGCCGGCGGACGAACGAGACGGCGCGCGCGGTGTCGGCGCGGGGATAGCGCCTGGAGCGCGGCGGTGCTGAGGCGGCGTAATCGGCCATTAGTCCGTCTCTACCCCTGTCTCGACCACGGGCGCCTGACGCCCGAAGTAGCGCTCGAAGATCTTCAGCGCCGCCGGCGCCGCGGCCGTGCTTCCGTGGCCGCCGTTCTCGATCACGACGCACACGACGAGCTCCGGGGTCTTGTCGGTCGGGCCGTAGCCGCACCACCAGGACTGGTCGACCATCTGTGGGTAGCCGTCGCCGTCGACGTCGACGGCCTTCTCGGCGGTCCCCGTCTTGCCGGCGATCGGGACCGGGAAGGCGCCGAAGACGCCTGCCGACGTCCCGTACGACGCGTGTGTCGCCCGGAAGAGCCCGTCCTCGATCACGTTCAGCTCGGCGGGATCGACGTTCACGTCCTTGGGCGCCGGCGAGAAGACCGCCTTGATCGCGCCGGAGTTCCCGGGCTGCTCCACGCTCGAGACGAGGTGCGGTGTGACCAGCTTGCCGCCGTTCGCGAGCAGCGCGTAGAAGCGGGCCATCTGGAGCGGCGTGACGAGCAGGTCCTTCTGACCGATCGCGAGCTGGACCGAGTCGCCGGACTTCCACAGCCGGTCGATCTCCCAGGTCTGCGGATACCGCTTCTTCGTGTACGTCTTGCGCCGCCACTCCGGCGTGGGCAGGAGGCCGGTCGCCTCACCGCCGACGTCCAGCCCTGTCGCCTTCCCGAATCCGAACGCCGAGGCCCACTTCTGAAGCGGGCTGCCGTACTCCGGCGGGAGGCCGTAGAACTCGAGGCCCAGTTGGTAGAAGTAGGTGTCGCACGAGGCGGCGAGCGCGGTTGGCAGGTCCATCGCCTCGCTCACGTACGGGTTCCAGTTCCGGAAGGTCGTTCCGTCGATCTCCATCTTCCCCGTGCATGAGAGCGGCTCATACGGCCCCACCAGTTGCTCGCGCATCGCAGCGAGGGCGGTGACCGGCTTGAACGTCGAGCCCGGCGGGTAGAAGCCGGACGTCGCGCGGTTCAGGCCGGGGTAGTTGGCCGCCTCGGCAGCCTTGGGGTCGATCAGCGGCCGGAGCTTCGCCGGCTTCGCCTTGCCGACGTAGACCCGCGGGTCGTAGGTGGGGTTGGTCGCCATGGCGCGGATCGCTCCGGTGCGCGGGTCGATCGCGACTGCGGCGCCGGCGTTCGCATACCAGCTCTTGTTCTCGCGGGCGACCTGGATGCCGTACTTGAGCGCGTCCTCGGCGGCCCGCTGCAACTTCGCGTCGAGCGTCGTCCGCAGCGCGAGCCCCGGCTGCGGCTGCTCGCTCCGCAGCGGCTTCGAGCGCGGGCGGCCCATCGAGTCGACGCGCAGCTCGGCCAGGCCCGCCGTCCCACGGAGGAAGCGGTCGTAGGAGAACTCGAGGCCTGCCTGGCCGACCGCGTCCCCATGGCGGTAGCGGCCGGCCTTCAGCTGAGCCTCCGTCACGTCGCCCACGTGTCCGAGGATCTGTGGCGCGAGCGACCCGTACCGGTAGTCGCGCAGGTGGATGTCGTTCAGCTCGAGGCCGGGGAAATCCCTTCGGTGCTCCTTGAGGTAGAAGATCTCCTCCTGGCTGAGATCCTCTTTCAGCGTCACCGGCGTGAGGGGATCGCCCTTGTGCTCGCGTAGGAGCTTCCGGAGCTCCGGCACCGGGACGATCAGGATCGCCGAGAGCCGGCGCAGCATCCGCTCCCGGCCGCGGCGCGGCATGTACGCCGTCCATAACTGAGCGGCGGTGCCGATCCTGTTCGACACGAGCAGGCGGCCCTTGTAGTCGAGGATCGGCCCGCGCGCCGCGTCGACCCGGACCGTGCGCAACTGGTTGTCCTGAGCTGCGGCGAGGTACTGGTCGCCCGCGAGCACCTGGAGCGCCCAGAGACGGAAGAAGAGCACCGCGAACGCGAAGAGAATGATCGCGCCGAGCACGCCGAGCCGGAGCGCCATGGCCGACGTCATGCGGTACGGCTCCTCCACGCGCGGGTCGCGCGGCATGAAGCGGGTTCGTGGCGGGATTCGGGTGACGCTCATCAGCCGAACTCGACGTCCTTGATCGGGAGGCGGCCGCCGGGCGGCGCGAAGAGGCGCCGGGCGAGGGCGTACACCGGGACGGTCAGCAGGAGGTTCAGCAAGATCTGCGCAGGCAGCGCACGGAGCCCCGCCTGCAGGGAGACGGATTCGCCGAGCATCGCGTGGAGAGCGAGCGCGCCGAACGCGTAGAGGACGGTCACGACGGCGATCGACACGAGCGGGGCGTGGGCACGGTCCCGACCGGTGGTCTCGCCGTAGCGACCGATCCAGTAGCCCGCGAGGCAGAGCAGCAGGGAGCTGACGCCGAGCGTGTCGAGGTTCGCCGCGTCGAGCAGAAAGCCGGCGTAGAACCCGGCGATCGCCCCGAAGATCGACCCACGGAGAAGTGCGACCGCCGCGAGGGTCACGAGGACGAGATCGGCCTTCCCGCCGACGATCGACACCGACGAGACGATCGTCGCCTGGACGACCACGGCGACGAAGAATGCGATCGCCGTCTTGAAGACGTCGGCGATCACGGTGTCTCGGTCCGGTTCTCCTTCGGAACCAGCACCACCAGGGTGTCCAGCGACGAGAAGTCCACGAACGGATCCACCTGGATCTGCTGGAAGTTCTCGATGTCGGTCTGGCCGACGTGCTTCACGGAGCCGATCGGAATGCCCTGTGGGAAGAGCGACCCGAGCCGGCCGAACCGGCGTCCCGCGGTGGAGATCGTGTCGCCCCTCTCGACGACCTTCTCCTTCGGCACACGGTTGAGCTCGAACGGCCGATCGGGCCCCTCTCCGATCTCGAGGACGCCGACGGTGTCGGTGGCCACATCGAGCGCTGTGACCGAGCTGGTGCTGTCCGTCAGCAGCGTGACCTCCGAGCTCGTGCGTGTCACCTTCGTCACCTGCCCGACGAGGTAGCCCTCGCTCGAGACGACCGGGTCGTCCAGCCTGACGCCGTTGCGCCGGCCGGCCGAGAGCACGAGCGACTGCTCCCATTCGCCGGTGGCGTGAGACGTGACGCTGGCCGCGACCCCGTCGTAGTCCCGAGGGAAGCTCGGCCCGCTGACGTAGCGGAGCGCTCGGCGCAGATCGACGTTCTCGCGCGCTGCCGTCTGGTTCTGGATCGCCTGGAGGCGCAGCAGCTGGAGGTCCTTGCGGAGCTCCTCGTTCTCCGAGCGGGCATTGACCAAGCCGGCCGTCCACCCGTAGGCGTCGCGGAACGGCCTCGCGACGCGCTCGGCGCCGACCTGGAACGGGTGCAGGACGCCGGCGACGGCGCCCTGGACGCTGTGCATCGGCCCGCTGTCCGCCTCGCGGAAGTAGAGCGTCAGCATCGCGATCGAGACGACGACGAGCACGGCGGCAACGAGCCGTCGGCGCAGCGCACCCGACGCTCGCGACGAGGGATACGGCGGGGAAGCGGCCCGCTGAACCGTCGAGCCCAGTGCCGCCAGCCGCAGTGAGCGGTTACGTGGCACGAGAAGAGATCAGTTTAGGAAACAGGGAGGAAGACGCCATCGCAGGGAGAAGATCGGGGGTTGCTTTAGCGCCGGTAGCCGTTGCGGCTCTTGGCGCTCTTGCTGGTCCGCTGCATGACCTCGATCAGCTCGAGGCTGCGACCGGAGCCGACGGCGACGCAGGTTAGCGGCGACTCGGCCAGCTGCACCGGCATCTGGGTCTCGTGGCGCAGGCGCTCGTCCAGCCCGCTCAGCAGTGCTCCGCCGCCTGCGAGGACGATCCCGCGATCCATGATGTCGGCGGCGAGCTCGGGCGGCGTCTTGTCCAGCGTCGACTTGATCGCGTCGACGATCTGGTTCACGGGCTCCTCGAGCGCGTGCCTGATCTCGTCGGAGCTCATGATGATGGTCTTCGGGAGGCCGGTGAGCATGTCGCGGCCCCGAACCTCGGCCTGAACCTCCTCCCTGAGCTGGAAGGCGGAGCCGATCTCGAGCTTGATCTCCTCGGCGGTCTGGTTGCCGATGAGCAGCTTGTACTCGCGCTTGGTGTGGTTGATGATCGCCTCGTCCATCTCGTCACCGCCGACGCGGAGGCTCTGGGAGACGACGATCCCGCCGAGCGAGATGACCGCGACCTCGGTCGTCCCGCCGCCGACGTCCACGATCATGTTCCCGGTCGGCTCGGAGACGGGGAGCCCGGCGCCGATCGCAGCAGCCATCGGCTCCTCGATCAGATGGGCTTCCCGGGCGCCGGCGCTCAGCGTCGCTTCCTCGACCGCGCGCTTCTCGACGCCGGTGACGCCCGACGGGACGCAGACGACGACCCTCGGGTGCGCGAACCGGTGCTGGTGGACCTTCTGGATGAAGTGACGGAGCATCTGCTCGGTGACGTCGAAGTCGGCGATGACCCCGTCCTTCAGCGGGCGGATCGCGGAGATGGTTCCGGGCGTCCGGCCGAGCATCCGCTTCGCCTCGACGCCGACCGCGTGCACCTCCCCGGAGCGCTGGTCGATCGCGACGACGGACGGCTCGCTGAGCACGATCCCACGACCGCGCACGTACACCAGCGTGTTCGCGGTGCCCAGGTCCACCGCCATGTCGCGGCCGCCGAAGCCGTTGAGATACCCGAAGAGCCCCATCTCCCGAGCGCCGAGTCTAGCTATCCGAATCCGTAGATCCCACCGAAACGTCCTGCAAGCAGGCGTATGAGCAGAGCGGCCGGCAGGCCCACCACGTTCAGGTAGTCGCCCTCGATCCGCTCGACGAGCGAGGCGCCGAGGCCCTGGATGGCATACGCACCGGCGCGCTCGCGCCACTCCTCCGCCGCGAGGTAGTGCGCGATATCCCGGGCGTTGAGCGGGCGAAACGTCACGCGCGTGGTCTCACGGTGCAGCTCCTCCCACGCCGGGGTGCGCAGGCACAGGCCGGAGACGACCTCGTGCGTCTTGCCGGAGAGCGTCTCGAGCATTCGCTCGGCATCCGCCGCATCGGCCGGCTTGCCGAGGACCTCGCCGTCACAGATCACGACGGTGTCGACGCCCAGCACCGGCCTCTCGTCGGCGAGGCGTCCCAGCGACCGCGCCTTGCCGGCGGCATGCTCGACCGGATCGTCGCCCTGCTCGTCGTAGTCCGGGAGGACGACCTCGTGCGGGATTGCCAGCTGGGTGAGGATCGCGTGGCGCTGCGGGCTGCGCGACGCCAGGACGAGCGGCGGCGCAGGCGGTGTGCTCACCCGGCCCGACGCGCCTTCCAGATCGACTCGGAGGGCCAGCGCAAGGCCCAGTCGCGCTCGCTCCTCGTCCCAGTACGTCGACGTCGCATCGGTGGCCGGCCGGGGCTCGATCAGGTCCTCGACGACGAAGCCGTTGTCGCGGAAGAGCCGGATCCACTCGCCGTACGGGAGCTCGTAGGTCACGACGTCGCCGGAGTCCTGCTCGTGGAGGTCGAAGTAGCTCCGCGTCAGGGTCGGGCCGACGCGCTCATCTTCCCCCTCGGTGACTGCGACGAACGGGCTCGAGTGACTGAACGCGAGCAGGCCGCCCGGTCTGAGGAGCCGCGCCGCCTCCGGCACGAGCTTGCGTGGATCGGCGAACGTGAACGCGCCGTGATCGCAGAAGACGATGTCAAAGCTCCCGTCGGGCAGCGGCACGTCCTCGGCGCTCGAATGGATCAGCGGAAAGTCGACGCCTGCCTGGTCGAGCCGCTCTCGCGCATGCTCGAGCTGCCGCGCGGAGTTGTCGAGCCCGACAGGCCTGGCTCCTTGCTTCGCGAGGAGAATCGACCATTGCGCGGCGCCGCAACCCAGCTCGAGCACGTCCTTGCCCTCGACGTCGCCGAGGACCTGCAGCTCGGCCTCCGGGATCTGCCAAACCCCCCAGCGCGGCTCCGGCCTGCCGATGAACTCGCGGTGCCGCTCCTGGTACTCGTCGCTCGTCCGATCCCAGTAGGCCCGGTTGGCCAGCGCCTGATCAGACGGCTTTTCGGGCAACCCAAATCTCCTCCGCCGGCCACCGCCGCGCCCACTCGGCCGGCATGAAGTCGTAGTAGTCGTGGTCATCCGTGCCCTCCGGCGCCAGGCGCTCGTGCAGCGCCTCGACCTCGAACCCGTTCGCCCGCAGGATGCGAATCAACTCGCCGTGAGGGAGGTGGTAGTTGACGCCCTCGTCCTCCCCGGGCCACTCGATCCGGCCGAGATCTGCGTGACCCCGTTGGAGCCGCTCCTCGACCTTCCCCTCATCGGGCGAGCAGAGAATCGACAGGGTGGAGTTGACGAGGAAGGCGAGCCGTCCACCAGGCCGGAGCAGGCGCGCAGCCTCGGCGATCCAGAGCTCCGGGTCGGCCCAGATCGACGCGCCGTACTCGGAGACGGCGACGTCGAAACTCGCGTCCGGGAGCGGGACGTCCTCCGCGCTCGCCTCGACGAGCTCCATCGGCAGGCCGAACTCCTCGCTCAGGCGCCGCGCCGTGTCGAGCTGCGCAGGCGTCGGATCCACCCCGGTTACGCGAGCGCCGCGCTTGACCAGCCACGCCCCGAAGTACGCGGTGCCGCAGCCGAGCTCGACCACGTCCTTGCCGGCGACGTCACCGAGCGCGTTCAGCTCCGACTCGGGGCCGGAGAACATCCCCCAGTCGATCTCGTCCTTGGCCCAGGACTCGCGGGCGTTCGCATCCGTGTACTCGGCGTTGGCCTTCGTCCAGACGTCGCGGTTACGCCGGACGTCCTCAGCGTGGCTCATCGGGAAACCACAGGCCGATCTCGCGCTCTGCGGACTCCGGCGAGTCGGAGCCGTGGACGAGGTTGTCCGGCATCGAGAGCGACATGTCGCCGCGGATCGTTCCCGGCGCCGCATCGGTGGGGTTGGTCGCGCCCATCGTCGTCCGGACGGTCGCGATCGCGCCCTCTCCTTCGAGGACGAGCGCCATGGTCGGCCCCGAGGTGATGAAGTCCACGAGCTCGCCGAAGAACGGCTTCTCCGTGTGCTCGGCGTAGTGCTCCTCGGCGAGCGACCGGTCGACGGTGAGGAGACGGGCCGCCTTGATCTCCAGGCCGCGCCGCTCGAAGCGCGCGACGATTTCGCCGGTCAGGGCGCGGCGAACCGCGTCCGGCTTGACGAGCACGAGTGTCCGCTCCGCTGCCACGGAGCGGCAGACTAGCCGCTAGCCGCCGGGGCGCTCGCGCCGCGGCGCCGGCGGGAACTCGATCGTGGTCGGCGTCTCGACCGGCGTCTCGCAGTAGGGACAGACCTGCCAGAGCGTCTCCAGCGGCGCCTTGCAGTTCACGCACGCCTGGCGCAGCTTCGTCGTGCACACGGGGCAGACGAGGTACGAGTCGTCGACGTGAGCGCGACAGACCGGACAGTGAAGCTCCCGTCGCGCGAGGCGCTCCTCCATCGCCTTGATCTCGAGCTCACGTTCACGCACTGTCCTCGAGGTATTCCGGCGGACGGAAGAGCATGTAGATCAGAGCGCCGACGAACGGCGGGACCAGGCCGAGGATCGTTGCCATCGCGACCAGCCACGGATCCTCGATTCGGCGCCGTGCGTCCTTGAACACCCAGTAGGCAACCGCGAGCCAGAAGACGACGACGAAGAAGATCCCGAGGTTGCGGGCGACGTCCCAGGCGCCGGAGCCGAAGAAGTCCTGGAGATTCCCGAAGAAGTCGTTCTCGTTGTCCCCGCTCACCCGCTCACCTCACAACAACAGCTGCCCGACGACGTATCCGGCGGCGAACGCGAGCCCGACGATCGTCAGCAGGACTGCGGCTGCGACCGCGAACACGCTGAGCCGCTCACCGACCTTCGTCATCGTACGCCCTGTTCCTCCGCCTTAGCCAGGTTTGCGAGCAAATACAGAGAGCCCGTCACGAGGATCAACCCGGTGCTGGATTGTCGCGCACGTGCGAGTGCGACGTGCGGGTCGGGCTCGATCTCGACCTGTGCGAAGCGTGGCGCGGCTCGCGCGGCGAGCCGCTCGGCGGGCAGTGCGCGCGGGTTGTCGGACGCGGTTGCGACCAGGCGGGGCGCAAGCGCAGCCAGGTCGTCGAGCATGCCGTCAACGTCCTTGTCGGCCAGGATCGAGGCGACGACGACCTCGACCGGCTCGTCGATGCGCTCCCGGAGCCACGCCGTGCCGGCCGGCGTGTGCGCGCCGTCCCAGAGCTCTCGGCCGCGCCGCTCGAGGCGCCCCGGGAGGATGACGCGCAGCTGAGCGTGGGTTTCGCGGCCCAGGAAGATTTCGGCCGTCTTTCGCGCATCTCCCGTCACGATCTCGGCGGTCTTTGGCACCAATTCTTCGTACTGGTTGTCCGGCAAGACAACTACTCTGGCCGCATGAGCCACGGCAAGCTTCTCGCTCGCGATCTGCTCCGTCGTGTCGCCGAGTACCTCGGTGTGCTCGAGCGAAACGTTGGTCAGCAGCACGATCTCGGCGTCCACGACGTTGGTTGCGTCGAGTCGCCCGCCCAGGCCCGCCTCGACGACCGCGGCCTCCACCTCGCGTTCGGCGAACTCGAGGAGTGCCGCGGCAGTGAGCGCCTCGAACTGCGTCGCGCCGACGGCAATCGCGTCGGGCCTGATCCGCGCGACGGCCTGTTCGAAGTCCGCCTCCGCGCCGTCCACCCAGATGCGCTCCGCCCAGCCGCTCACGTGCGGCGACGTGTAAGCGCCCGCTCGCCTCCCCTCGGCCTGTAGCAGAGCGGCGATCGTCCGTGTCGCGGTCGACTTGCCGTTCGTCCCGACAACATGAATCGCGGGGTACCGGCGTTCGGGATGTCCGAGTCGGTCGAGAAGCTCCCGCATCCGGTGGAGGCCGAACTCTTCCGGCCACGGGCTGAGCGACGCGACCCAGTCGGTCGCAGAGCCGGCGCTAGCCGCCGAGAGCTTCGAGCTCACGGCGATAGCGAGCGAGCTTCTCGCGCTCGGCCTCGACGACGTCCTCGGGGGCCCGCGCGACGAAACGCTCGTTGCCGAGCATGTCCTCGGCTCGCGCGATCTCGCCGCGCAGGCGCTCGATCTCGGCGGTGGGATCGCCGTCAGCCCGGACGCGGTCTGGCTTGACGACGGCCTCGAAGATCCGGAGCTCGTCACCGTCGAGCCGAGGGTGAACGCCGCTCCTGCGGTAGGTCTGGGCTGCGCCCTGAACGCGGTCGAGCGCCTGAGCCTCGGCAGCGAAGGCGTCGTCCGAGTCGGGCCAGGAGGCAGCGATCAGGCGCGACCGGCGATCCGGCAGCTGAGTCCAGATCTCCTCCGTAACGTGAGGCATGACCGGATGGAGCAACTGGAGCAGGCGCTCGAGCGCCGCAAGCGCCGTCGAGCGGGCGTCGGCGTCACCCTCGTAGAGCCGCGGCTTGATCGCCTCCGCATACCAGTCGCAGAAATCGTCGAAGGTGAGGCGGTAGAGCGCGTTCGCGCCGGCGGCAAACTCGAACCGACCCCAATGCTCCTCGAGCTGGTCTCGCGTGGAGTCGAGACGGGCGAGGATCCACCGCTCCTCCAGTTCACGCGGCCGCAGCTCCGGCTCGGCATCGGCCGCGTTCGCGAGGATCAGCCGCGCGACGTTCCAGAGCTTGTTCGCAAGCTTGCGGCCCTCCTCGATGAAGCCGACGGAGAAGCGCACGTCCTGCGTGGACGACATCTTCAGGAGCCCGTATCGCGTGGCATCGGCGCCGTGCTCGGCGATCACGTCGAGTGGGTCGATTCCGGTACCGAGGCTCTTCGACATCCGCCGCCCGTCGGGGGCAAGCACGGTCGAGTGGATGATCACGTCGGTAAACGGGATGTCGCCGAGGAGCTCGAGGCCGGAGAAGATCATCCGGTTCTCCCAAAGCCGGATGATCTCGCGCGCAGTCGTCTGCAGGTCACCCGGGTAGAACGACTTCAGATCGTCGGTCTCGTCTGGCCAGCCCAGCGTGGCGAACGGCCAGAGCGCCGAGGAAAACCACGTGTCGAGGACGTCCGCGTCGCGAACCAGCTCCTTCCCATCCGCCAGCCGGCGCGCCTCGGCCTCCGTTTCGGCGCAGTAGGCCTCGCCGTCGGCGTCGTACCAGATCGGTATCTGGTGCCCCCACCAGAGCTGGCGCGAGATGCACCAGTCGGGTGCGTTCTCGAGCGAGTCGATCGCGAAGCGGTGCTGCGACTCCGGGTGGTAGCGGACTCGGCGCTCGCGCAAGGCCTCGAGGGCCGGTTTCCTGAGCTCGCCCATCGCGCACCACCACTGGAGCGAGATGAGCGGCTCGATCCTCGACTCGCAGCGTTCACAGAGCGCAACCGAGTGCCGGTAGCTCTCCCGCTTCTCGATCAGATCGCGCTCGCGACACCACGCGAGCACGCGCTCCGATGCCTCCTCCTGCGTCAGCCCCGACAGCTCGGGCACGGTGTCGTTCATGCGCCCGTCGGGGCCGATCACCATCGGTTCCGGCAATCCGTGGTCGCGGCCGATCTCGAAGTCGGTCGGGTCGTGGCCGGGGGTGATCTTCAGCGCGCCGGTGCCGAACTGGGGCTCCACTCGTTCGTCGGTGATGATCGGAACGCGGCGCTCCACAAACGGCACGATCGCCTCCTTGCCGACGAGTTCCCGGTAGCGGTCGTCGTCCGGGTGCACGGCGACGGCGACGTCGGCCGGGATCGTCGCCGGCCGGACGGTGGCGATCGCGATGTGGCCGGAGCTGTCCGCGAGCGGATAGCGGATCGTCGTCAGTGCATCGTCGACCTCGGAGTGCACGAGCTCGAGGTCCGAGAGCGAGGTCTCGTGGAACGGACACCAGTTGATGATGCGGTTCGAGCGGTAGATCCAGCCCTTGCGGTACAGATGGACGAAGAAGCGCATGACGGCGCGGATGTAGTCGTCGTCCATCGTGAACCGCTCGCGGCGGTAGTCCATCGACGCACCCATCCGCCGGAACTGGAACATGATCTTGCCGCCGTACTCGCGCAGCCACTCCCACACTCGGGCCTCGAAAGCCTCGCGCCCGAGCTCCTTGCGCGAGGTTCCCTCGCGCTCGAGTTGCCTCTCGACCGCGGCCTGCGTCGAGATGCCGGCGTGGTCGTAGCCGGTCTGGAAGAGCACGTTGAACCCCTGCATCCGCTTCAGGCGCATGAGCAGGTCGCCGAGCGCCAGCTGCAGCGCGTGGCCCATGTGCAGCTCCCCGGTCACATTCGGCGGCGGGAAGGCGTACACGTAGCTCTCACGAGCGGGGTCGGGCTCGGCGTTGTAGTGGCCCTCGACCTCCCAGGTCTGCTGCCAGCGTTCCTCGACGCCTTTGGGGTTGTAGAGAGAGTCCATCACTCGCCGACGCCAACCTTCAGGCGGCGCTCCAGGAAACGGATGTGGTCAGGCAGCGACTATGCGTCCAGTATACGGCGCGCCCTGCCGGCCGCGACCACGTTGCCCTTCTGTTCGTAGAGCTCGAGCGCCTGCGCCACGAAGGGCTTGGACTCGTTCCCGCGCCCGGCCGTCCGCAGCACCTCGGCGAGATCCATGAAGGCGTCGGCGCGCAGCACGGTGAAGTCGGTCTCGTCGGCGAGCGCCACCGCCTCCTTGGCCAACGCCTCGGCCGCAGCCGGCTCGCCGGCCCTGGCGAGCAGCTTCGCCCGCACGGCGCGCCACTGGACACCCGCAGAGCGATCGTCCGGCGCGGTCGCGGCCTCGCTGACCTTGCTGAGCTCGAGCGCCTGATCGTCCCGTCCCTGGACGTAGAGCGCGTCCGCGAGCTTGGCCGCGAGATCCGGGAAGTTCTGGGTCTCGCCGATCTCCTCCAGGAGCCCGTAGCCCGAGGCGAGCTCGCGCTCCGCCGCACCGGCGTCCCCGGCGAGCATCTCGACGATGCCGTACGTCTCGGCCGCAGCGGCCGCGGTGACTCGAAGCCCGAGCTCCTGCACGATCGTCTTGTGGGCGTCCACGAGCTCACGTGCCTCGCCAAACGAACCCACCATCGCCTTGAGGCCGGCAAGCGCCCGGAGCGCCGAAGCGCGATTCCGCTGCTGCTGAACCGGATCCGCCAGGATCTCCTCGCACAGCCGAATCGCGTCCGTTGCCGGCATCGGGCCGAAGAAGGCGGCTCCGATCGAGAGGTTGAGGCTCTGCGCCTCCGTGCGGGCGTCGCCTGCGCGACGTGCGTGCTCGATCGCGCGCTCCAGTGCGTCGACGGTCGCCGCCGCCCGGCAGTGGAACCACGGCGCCCAGGCAAGCAGCTCCCACGCCTTCGCGAGCAGGCGGTCGTCTCCGGCCCGCTCGAAGGTCTCGATCAGGGGCTCCGCCTGGCGAACGACCTCCTCCGTCACCTCGGGGTCGGTCAGCAGCCTCAGCCGAAGCCGAATCACCTGTGCGCGCGCCTCCAGCACGTCGTCCCCGGCCGCCGAGGCGGTCCGGATGACCTCCTCGAGCACGGACTCGGCCCGGTCGAACTCACCCGTCTCGCGCAGCGCCTCACCGAGGTCGGCCAGAAGCTCGACTCGCCCGGCTGCTCCCGGCTCGAGCAGGTCGGCCGCCCGTGACAGCAAGCCAACAGCCGCATGGAGGTCGCCACGCTCGTATGCCCGGCGCCCCGCGGCGCCGAGGCGCGTCGCGGCTCGCCGGGCAAGAGCCCGCCCCTCGGCGTCGACGGGGCCCAGCGAGGCGCGGTACACGTGCGCCCGCTCGAGGTGGTAGCCGACGATTTCCTCGTCCCCGCCGTGCTGCTCGACCCAGTTCCCATGACGCTCGTGGAGATCGGCACGCTCGAGCTTCGGGACTGAGTCGTAGGCGACTTCGAGCAGCAGCAGGTGTCGAAACCGAAAGGCCTCGTCTCTCACCGGCCGGAGCAGCTCACGCCGCACGAGGCTCTCGAGTGCGGCGCCCACCGCCGGCCACTCCTCCCTCGGGACGAGCTCCATGAGCGCATTCCTGCTGAACTCCCGCCCGATCACCGCGCCCCGCTCGAGGATCGACCGCTCGCCGGGGCCAAGCCCCTCGAGCCGTGCCGCGAGCAGTGCGTGGATCGTCGGCGGGATTGGGACCTCGCCTCCGCCGTCGGCACCCTGCTCGGCGACCATCGCGAGCATCTGCTCGATGAAGAGCGGATTTCCCTCCGCCGTCGCAGCAATCCGAGACCGCGTCTCGCCGGAGAGCTCGGTCTCGCCGCGGAGCAGATCGATCAGCTCGCCTGTCTCCCGGTCGGAGAGCGGCTCCAGGACGACGGACGCCACGTTCGCTCGGCCACCGGCCAACCGAGGCCGCTCGTCCACCAGCTCGGACCGGCCGAGACAGACGAAGACGATCGGTGCGTCGATCGACCACTCGACGATGTGTTCGACGAGGTCCAGGACGGCGGGCTCGGCCCAATGGGCGTCCTCCAGGAGGACGACGAGCGGACGTCGTCGGGCGAGCGCCTCGAAGAGCTTCCGTGCTGCCCAGAACGTCTCCTCGTTGGGGGTCTCACGCCCGGAGAGCCCGACCGCGCCGAGAATTCGGTCGGCGATCGCGTCGGCGTCCTCCTCGCCGTCGAGCGCCTCCGAAAGGTCGCCGACCTGGCCGACGATCTCGCGGAGCGGCCAGAACGTGATCCCCTCGCCGTAGGACGGGCAGTGCCCCTGAAGCACCGTCGCTTCTTCGCCGACGGAACGTACGAGCTCTCTCGCGAGCCTCGTCTTGCCGATGCCGGCAGGGCCGAGGATCGTGAAGAGCTTGGCGGCCTGCTGCTCCACCGCCCGTTCGAAGCAGTGCTGCAGCTGCTCGAGCTCGTCCATCCGTCCGACGAGCGGAGTCTCGAGCTGTCGCACGTAGCCGGGCGCTTCGGGAGCCAGTTCGAGCAGCCGCCACGCCGACCCGCGGCCGGTTGCCCTGAGCGCATCCGGATCGACCCGCTCGGTTCGCACGGCATCGCGCACGAGCCGTTCGGTCTGCTCGTCGAGCAGGATCTCGCCCGGGTCGGCGGCCTGCTGCAACCGGGCGGCGACGTTGACAGCGTCACCGGCGACCAGCGTTCGAGCCGCCGCGGTGTCGGCTACCACGTCTCCGGTGTTCACGCCGGACCGGAGCGCGATCGCGATCTCCGAGTCGCGCTCGAGCTCGTGCCTGAGCGCCAGGAGCGCATCACGAGCCTCGCTGGCGGCTCTGACGGCGCGAAGCGCGTCGTCCTCGTGGACGGTCGGGACGCCGAAGATCCCGATCACTCCGCCGGCGGCCGAAGCCTCCGTGCGTGCGCCATGGCGCTCGAGCACGCCGGTCACGGTCTCGACCGCCCGGGACATTGGACGGCGGAGCGCCTCCGGATCGTGCGGCCCGCCGAGGCTGAGCACGTCGGCGGCGACGACGGAGACCGTCTTCCGAGTCTCCCGCGGCGACACGACGTCTCGCGCCGGCCCCGGCACCCCGTCACGGGACAGGTCGAGCGCCGGATCCTGAACGAGCACCGCGCGCTCGAGGCGCTGCAGCGCCCGGCCGGGCTCGAGGCCGAGCTCCTCGACCAGGACCTCGCGAGTCTCGTGGTAGACGCGAAGCGCCTCCGCCTGACGACCCGACCGGTAGAGGGCGACCATCAGCTGTGCGCGCAGGCGCTCCCGCAACGGATGCTGGGCGACGAGCGCCTCCAGCTCGGCGACGAGGTCGGCGTGGCGGCCGAGCTCGAGCTCGGCCTCGATTCGATCCTCCGTCGCGGCCGACCGCAGCTCCTCGAGCCTGGCCGCCTCTGCCCGCGCGTACGGGATGTCGGCGCAGTCGGCGAGCGCCGGCCCACGCCAAAGACCGAGTGCCTCGCGGAGGGCCTCCGCCGCCTGTGCCGGCTCGCCGGACCCGAGGTCCGCCCTGGCCTGATCGACGATCCGCTGGAACCTGTCCGCGTCCAGCTCGCTGGGCTCGACGACGAGGAGGTAGCCGGGGCTCCTCGTCACGAGCACGTCCGGCTCGATCAGCTTGCGCAGCTGAGAGACGCCGTTCTGGATCATCTTCGCGGCCGTGGGCGGGGGGTCGCCTTCCCAGAGCTCGTCGATCAGGCGATCGCTCGAGACGATCTCGTTGCCCCGGAGGAGGAGAACCGCCATCAGCTCGCGCTGGTGGATTCCGCGCATCGGGACGAGTCGATCTCGTGCGCGGATCTCGAGCGGGCCGAGGATTCGGTAGTCCATCTCGCTTTCTGGAGAAAAATTACCCGGCGCTTACCGGCGAATGGGGCGTCGGGGCAACCATGACGGTGTGACTACGAAAGAAATTCAACACTCCCTCGAGCTCCAGCCGGGGGACATCGAGGTCGCTGAGGCGCTCCTCGCTCTTCGCCACCTGGTCGGCGTCATCGCCCTGGAGACGGGAGAGACGCCCAGAACGCTGCTCGACGACGAATTCACCAAGGCCCCCAGTGACGAGTTCTGGCGGGCAACCATCGGGGCGACGCTGTGACCGGGCAGGCTGGCCCGCTCGCCTCGACCACCGCCGCGCTGAACAGGCGCCTCTGGAGGTTGGCGGGGCTTGGATTACCGCCGGCTCCTCTTGTCGCCGGCGTGAGCGAGAGCCCTGCCGGAGTGGCCGCAACTCCTAGCAGGGCTCTCCCCCGAGGCGGCGGCGGAGAGCGCCACATGGCTCTCCGCCGCCCCTCTCCCCACTGACCGCCCCTCAGGCGGTCAGTCCCTGCGAACCCAGTAGCCGCCTTCCTGTCGCAGGTCGTCCTCGGAATTGCTCCCCCAGGCAACCGAGCCCCAGGCCACGGACCCCCAGGCCACCGACCCCCAGGCCACCGATCCCCACGCCACTGACCCCCAGGCCACGCTCGACCAGGCCGCGGAGCCCCACGCCACCGAGCCCCAGGCGACGCTCGCCCAGGCCGGGTCCGACTGCGCGACGGTCGTCCAGCCGGCGGCGTCGAAGACCGGCGTCGTGTCGCCGCTCGGATCGGGAACGAGGAAGGGCTGAAGCGCGAGGTTCGGATTGGGCGGGTCGACGGCGGCCGCAGCGCTGGCCGCGTTCAGGGTGCCGACGCCCGTGGAACGCGGCCTCGCACGGGCGAGCGGCTCGGCGGTGAGCATGAGCGCGCCCTTCACCTGATCCGGCGTCCACTCGGGGTGAGCCGCCAGGAGGTTTGCGGCCGTGCCGGCGACGACCGGCGCCGCGAGCGAGGTTCCCGAGAGCTGGAGGTAGCCGGGCTCGACGATCCGATCCGGTCGCGTACGCGACAGCGTCGTGTCCGCGGACACCGCTGCGGCGATGTACCGGCCGGGAGCGCTGAGCTCGGGCTTCGCGAACCCGTCGCGCGTGTACCCCCACGCCGACCACGGCGCAGCGACGTCGTCCCGTTGCGTGAACGACCCTGCGGTGTCAGTCGCGCCGACGGTGAGCACGAACGGGTCGTTGCCCGGCGCGAACGGCACGAGGCTCTCCTCGCCGTCGACCGCATAGTTGCCCGCCGCCGTGACCACGACGATGCCGCTCAGCCAGAGCCGCTCGACGGCCCGGTCCAGCGGATCCGAGGCCAGGCTCGCGACGGTCGTCCCGTGCAGGGAGAAGTTGGCGACGCGAATGTTGAGGCGCTCTCGATTGAGGTAGATCCAGTCGGCGGCCTCGATGACGTCGCTCAGGTACGCGACCCCGTCGTCGTCGAGCGCCTCGACGGCCACGAGCCTTGCCTCCGGCGCGGCGCCGACGTAGCCCTCGGCCTCGCCCGCCGCGACGCTCGCCACCGCGGTTCCGTGGCCGTAGCCGTCGCCCGGCTGGTTCCCCTGGCGCGTGCTCACGTTCACCTCTTCGATCACTCGTCCGCCGAAGTCGGCTCGGCCTGAGTCGATGCCTGAGTCGACGATCGCGATCGTCGGCGGCTCGGACGTCTGGCCTTCGAGGCTCGAGAGGAGCGAGGCCACGCCTGCGACGTATGGCCAGTGCTGCTTGAAGCGCGCCTGCGGCTCCGGGATCTCGACGACGGGCTCAGAGACCTCGGAGAAAGCGAGCAGCTCGCCCCCGAGCCCGCGTCCGGTGACCGCGAGCCGAATGGTCGCGCTCGGCATCGTCGGGGCCGACCGTGTAGCTGGGGCCCGAAGCGTCGGCGACGTCCGCGCAGTCCTCACCCTGCGCGTTGCAGCGCTGCCACTGGTGCGCGAGCTCCAGAGGCTCCGTGCCATCCCAGGTTCCGTTTGCTGCGTTGAGCACCTGGCCTTCTTCGGCCGTCCCGACGATCGAGGGCGGCGAAAGGGCGATGGGAGGCCTGGCGGTGACCGACTGTGTGAGGCCCGACGCGGTGACTCGCGTCTCGCCCTCGTCCGTGCCTGTCACGACGACGCGGAGGCTCAGCCCGAGGTCGTCGGCAGCGACGCGATAGGCCTCCTCGGCGGCCCCCTGGATCGCGACACATCCCGCGTGGTGCCCGCTTACTTCGCTGGGCGTGAGTGCCCGGCCGTAGACGGCGACCTCGCGGACTTCGCTCCCGACCACCAGGTCGACCGGTGGATCCGCAAGCGGCCCGAAAAACTCCTCCGAGCCGATCAGAACGCCGTCTCGGTACAGGCGCAGCGCCGATCCGTCCCACGTGCCGACGAGATGCTCCCGTTCGGCGACCGGCTCGACCGAGGTTGGGACATGCGTGGCGCTATAGGTGCCGGCCGCCAGGGCGTAGTTGCCGTTCGCGTCCAGATAGAGCCGGATCCCGCCGGTTTGGCCCGAGGGGTCGGTGACGCCCTCGGATGGATCGATCCAGCGCGAGACGAGTGTTCGGTCGGTCCGGGCCTCTCCGGGCTCCACCCACGCCTCGAACGTGAAAGCCGACGAAAAGGTGCCGCCGCCAAGCCCGCCGACCCGCATGCCGCCCTCCAGATCTCCGGCCACCCAGTGACCGGCCGGTGAGCCGGTCAGCATCGCCGCCGAACGCTGGTCGCTTCCGCACCGGTCCCACTGGAAGGAGTAGCCGGGCGTGCCGGACCCGCTCCATGCCCCGGGTGTCGCTGTCAGCCAGTGGCCGGGCTCGGCGTCTCCCGCCACCGTCGGCTCCTCGCTCGTTCCCGGTGCTGTGGGCTCGTCCGGTCGGGACTCGTCGGTGGAGACGACCGGGGTGTCACGGGTGATCACGAGCGGTTCGGGGCCTTCTGCGAGCGCGACGATCTGGCTGCCGGTCAGTGTTCCGGCAACCGCCGGGACGGTGAGGAAGCTGCGGAGGTCTTCCTCGTCGTCGCTTGCCACGCCCCGAACCTCCTCCGACACGGCTGCCGTGTCCGCGGCGCCCTCGACGATGACCCTGAACGCCTCGTCCGGCTCTGCCTGAGCGGCGTCGAGAAGACCCGGCGAGAGCGTCGTCTCCGCCACCGGAATCCGCTCCCGCCGTCAACGGCGCGCCGAGTGCGAACGCACAGACCAGCGCGACGGCGAGGCGAAGCCAGTGCCGGGCGGGAGGCGATCTTCGGTTGAGCCTGGGCGACAGAGCTGGTTTCACGGGCGTGACGGTCCCGACTATGGAGCCCGGCTGCGTGACGCGCCGCCAATCGGGGAAAATCGCCCTCGCCACGCGACCGGGCAGGTTGGCCTCAACCCTCCCACTAGGGGCTACAGAGCTCAACTAGCCTTTCGTCTAGGTTCGTCGAAAGGCGTGTCGCGAAGCGGGACTACGCCGACTCGGCGGCGCGCTCTTCTTCGTCCTCGAGCTCAGCCCCGGCGCTCGTCACGAGCGTCGGCTTGAGGCCCTTCTCGATCGTCTCCTTCGTGATCACGCACTTGGAGACGTCCTTGCGCGAGGGGAGCTCGAACATCACGTCGAGCAGCGCGTTCTCGATGATCGAGCGTAGGCCGCGGGCTCCGGTCTCGCGCTCGAGAGCGCGATCCGAGATCGACCACAGCGCGTCGTCGGTGAAGACCAGCTCGATCGAGTCGTAGCCGAAGAAGCGCTGGTACTGCTTGACGAGCGCGTTCTTGGGCTCGACGAGAATCTGGACGAGGTCCTCCCTCTGAAGCTGGTGCACGGCCGAGATAACGGGAAGCCGGCCGATGAACTCGGGGATCAGCCCGTAGGAGAGGAGATCCTCCGGCATCACGTCCGCCAGCAGCTCCGACACCACCGCGTCGCGCCGCGAGCGGATGTCAGCGCCGAAGCCGACCGCGTTCTTGCCGATCCGCCGACCGATGATCTTCTCCAGCCCGGCGAACGCCCCGCCGCAGATGAAGAGGATGTTCGTCGTGTCGATCGACAGGAACTCCTGGTGTGGGTGCTTGCGCCCGCCCTGCGGCGGCACCGAGGCCACCGTCCCCTCGAGGATCTTCAGCAGCGCCTGCTGGACGCCTTCCCCCGACACGTCGCGCGTGATCGACGGGTTGTCCGCCTTGCGCGCGATCTTGTCGACCTCGTCGATGTAGATGATCCCGGTCTCGGCCTTCTTGATGTCGAAGTCCGCGGCCTGGATCAGCTTGAGGAGGATGTTCTCAACGTCCTCGCCGACATAGCCGGCCTCGGTGAGCGCCGTCGCGTCGGCGATGGCGAACGGGACGTTGAGGATCCGTGCAAGCGTCTGCGCCAAGAGCGTCTTGCCGCAGCCCGTCGGCCCGAGGAGGAGGATGTTCGACTTCTGGAGCTCGACCTCGTTCTCCTCGGCCCCCATCTGCACGCGCTTGTAGTGGTTGTAGACGGCGACGGCGAGGGTGCGCTTCGCCTCCTCCTGAGACACGACGTAGTCGTTGAGGACGTCGTAGATGTCGGTCGGCCGCGGCAGGTTGTCGAGGTCGAGCGACGAGGGAGTGGTGAGCTCCTCGTCGATGATCTCGTTGCAGAGATCGATGCACTCGTCGCAGATGTAGACGCCCGGACCGGCGATCAGCTTCTTGACCTGCCGCTGTGACTTCCCGCAGAAGCTGCAGAGAAGCTGCTCGTTGCCGTCGCTCGCCCTCGCCACCCTAGTCCTCCTTGTACTCGGAAATCGTCAAGAGCACTAGGGCTTTGCCCCGTCGCGGCTTGTGATCACGGTGTCGATGATGCCGTAATCCTTGGCCTCCTGCGTCGACATGAAGTAGTCGCGATCGGTGTCGTGCGCGACCTTCTCGAGATCCTGCCCGGTGTGCTCGGAGAGGATCTCCTCGAGCCGGCGCTTGAGGTTGAGCGTCTCACGCGCGCGGATCTCGATGTCGGCCGCCTGGCCGCCGGGGCCGTGCGGCGTCCAGACCTGGTGGATGAGGATCTTCGCGTTGGGCAGCGCCATGCGCTTGCCGTGGGCGCCCCCGGCGAGCAGCAGCGCGCCCATGGACATCGCGATCCCGACGCAGATCGTCTGCACGTCGGGCTTGATGAACTGCATCGTGTCGTAGACGGCGAGGCCCGAGTAGACGTCGCCGCCCGGCGAGTTGACGTACAGGGCGATGTCCTTGTCGGGGTCCTCCGACTCGAGGTGCAGCAGCTGGGCGATGATCAGGTTCGCGATCTGGTCGTCGATTGGCGTTCCGAGGAAGACGATTCGCTCATTGAGCAGGCGCGAGTAGATGTCGAAGGCGCGCTCGCCGCGCGACGTCTGCTCGATCACCATGGGGACAAGCGGGCTCATGCAGGCTCCTTGCTACCGGGGGTCCACAACTTCGTACCGGTCTCGGGTGTTTCCTTCTCGGGGGTCCAAAGCTTCTCGCGGGCATCCGCGAGCTCGACGGGGATCCGCTTGACCTCGGCCGCGATCCGGTCGAGCGCGTCGCGAAGCCGGAGGTCGGCGCGGAGCGCCTCGTACCGCCCGGCTTCACGGACCTGGGCGATCAGGGCATCGGCGTCCTCGTCGAGCTCTTCGGCCTGCTCGCGGATCAGGGTGTCGACGTCCTCGTCGGACGCCTCCAGGCCGAGCTTGTCCGCCGCGGCCTCGAGCACGATCTCGCGCTCGAGGGCCTGGCGCGCCTCGGTCTCGATGTCGGACTGGATCTGCTCCGGCGTGCGGCCGCTGAGTTGCACGTACATCTCGGGGCTGATCCCACGTCGCTCGAGCGAGCGGACGAGTGCGTTCCAGAGCTCGACCGCGCGGGTCTGGACGAGACCAGGGGCGACGTCGATCTCGGTGGCGGCGACGAGCGCGTCGAGCGCGGCGGTACGGAACTGGGCTTCGAGCTGCTCCTCCAGCTGACCGCCGAGGCGCGACTGGATCTCCTCCCGCAGCCCCGCGATGGTGTCGAACTCGCTGGCCGCCCTTGCGAGCTCGTCGTCGAGGGGCGGGAGCACCTTCTCGTAGATCTCCTTGACGCTCGCCGTGATCCGCGCCTCTTTCCCGTCCGGAAGCCGGTAGTCGATCTCCTTCTCTCCCCCGGCCTGCTGACCGACGAGCCCCTCTTCGATCTCGGGGAGCAGTCGCTGCGAGCCGAGCTCGACGACGTAGTCGCGCTGGGCCTCGCCGTCGGACGAGACGAGATCGACGACGACCGTGTCGCCCTCTCGGGCCGGCCGGCCGTCTGCGGTGGCGAGATCCGCGACCGTGGAGCGGAGCACTTCGAGCTCGGCATCGATCAGCTCGTCGGGCACCTCGGGGTCGGGCGAGGCCACTTCGAGCGTGGTCCAGTCCGGCACGTTCGGGAGCGACTGGACGCCGACGGTCGCGGTGAACCGGAAGCCTTCCTTCTCCGACGACGGCAGCTCGTAGTCGTACTCGGGCGCCGTCGCGGGCCGAACGGTCGTCCCGCGCAGCGCAGCCCGGAACCAGCCGCCGATGTGGCTCTCGACCGCCTCGGCGTAGAGACGGTCCTTGCCGACGCGGGCCAGGAGCACGGGCATCGGCACCTTGCCTTTGCGAAATCCCGGGATCTTCAGGCTCCCGGCGAGATCCGAGGCGGCGTGGTCGATCGCGTGCTTGACGTCGCCGCTCGGGACCTCGACCGTCATCCGGACTTTGCTCTCGGGGAGCTCTTGGACCGTCGCCTTCACGAGGCGGCCATTGTGCCAGCCGCCCTCGGGGCTGGAGATCGAGCCCCCGGAGCGCTAGAGGAGGATGACGAGCAGGACGATGATGAGAATCAACAGGAGTACGCCGCCGCCGATGTACATCTCCGCCTCCTTTCAGTCGTGTGCGGACGAAGTGGAGTGCGCGCGTGATGTTCCCGACCCTGCCGCTTCTGACACCTCGCAGAGCCGGGGTGCGATCCGGGTAATGCGGGCGGGAGGACTCGAACCTCCAAGGGAGTTTCCCCCCAACGGGACCTAAACCCGCCGCGTCTGCCAGTTCCGCCACGCCCGCCGGGGTTCAAGGATAGATCGGCGCGGCAGCCCGGCGGCCAGGAGCAGGAGCTTCGAAGAATGGCCCCGGATGGAGTCGAACCATCGCACGCAGATTCGAAGTCTGCCGCTCTATCCACTGAGCTACGGGGCCGGTTCGGTCAGAGTAGCGCCCGATGGACACCGAATCCGCAGCCCGGCGCTGGCGCGAGACGTGGCTCCGGTCGTGGCCCTCGAAGGACGTGGACGCGATCGCGGCGCTGTACGCGCCCGGCGCACGCTTCCGGTCGCAGCCGTTCCGCGACCTGCAGGAACCTCGAGCGTACGCCGAGTGGGCGTTCTCCGAACAGGACGAGGCCGAAGTCTGGTTCGGTGAGCCGATCGTGAGCGGCGACCGTGCGACGTGCGAGTACTGGGGCGTCGTCTCTTTCCAGGGCAGAGACGAGACGATCGCCGGTGTCGCAGTGATCCGCTTCGGCGCCGACGGGCTCGTCAGCGACCAGCGCGACTACTGGAACGCGGAAGAAGGACGGCGCGAGCCGCCGGAGGGCTGGGGCTGGGGCTAGACCGCGTTGGGCGGGCGCTCGCCGCGCTCGACGGCCAGCAGGTTGTCGACGAGCGCACGCGTCATGGCCTCGCGGGTGGCCGCCGTGGCCGTCCCGAGATGCGGCGTCATGACGACGTTGTCGAGCGCATGGAGCTCGCTCGGGACTTCCGGCTCATTGGCGAAGACGTCGAGCCCGGCACGAAGCCGGCCGGAGACGAGCTCCGCGACGAGCGCATCCTCGTCCACGACCTGACCGCGGGACGTGTTGACGAGACAGGCGCCGTCTCGCATCAGCGCCAGCCGGCGAGCATCGACGAAGCCGCGCGTCTCGTCCGTGAGCGGGACGTGGAGCGTGACGACGTCGGCCTGCCCGAGCAGCTCGTCCAGCGGCCGATACGCGGGGTCGTCGTCTGGCTTGCTGCGCGTGTAGAGGACCCGCATCTCGAAGCCTCGGGCGCGCTGCGCCACCGCCTGTCCGGTCCGTCCGAGGCCGACGATGCCGAGGGTTGCGCCGGAGACCTCGTCGCCCCTGAGGGGCTCGTCGGCCCAACCGCTCCCCCACCGGCCCGAGCGGACGACCCGGTCGCCGGCTGCGATTCGCCGAAGCACCGCGAGGATCAGCCCCATGGTCAGGTCGGCGGTCGCCGCCGATGTGACGCCGGGCGTGTTCGTCACGACGACGCCCCGCTCGCGGCAGGCGTCGACGTCGACGAGGTCGTAGCCCGCGCCGTAGTTCGCAACCACTCTCAATTTCGGGAAGCGTTCGAGGGCCGCGCGGTCCACCTGCTCGGCGACGACCGCGAGTGCCTCGACGTCGTCGCGCGGCGTCCCGAGCTCGCCGTACTCGACGTCCGCGAGCTCCTCCCACGCGGGGCCGGGGAAACGGCGTGAGGCGAGAATCTTCACATCGCGCCCCGGCGACGAAGCATCATCGCGCCGGAGCCTCTCAAGGGGTGGCGGAGGGGACTCGAACCCCCGACCACCGGGACCACAACCCGGGGCTCTACCAACTGAGCTACCGCCACCGCGCTACGCGAAGGATACCTGCGTCCTTCTGAAGCTCACGCGCGGACCGGGGCCCGCGAGAACTCCTCGACCAGTGTCTTGCAGAAGGCGGGGAGGTCATCCGGATTCCGACTGGAGATCAACCCGTCGTCCACCACGACCTCCTCGTCGACCCAGTTTCCGCCCGCGTTCCTGATGTCCGTCTTCACCGACGGGAACGACGTCAGCGTCCGGTCGCGGACCACGTCGGCCTCGACGAGGGTCCACGGGCCGTGGCAGATCACCGCCACGGGCTTGCCCGACTCGACGAACGTCCGCGCGAAGCGCACGGCGTCCTCGTCCGCCCGGAGCGTGTCGGGATTCCCGACGCCGCCGGGAAGAACCAGCCCGTCGTAGTCGTCCGCCGTCACTTCGCTGACGACTCGATCGACCCGAAAGGTGTCCGCCTTGTCGTAGTGGTCGAAGCCCTGGATGTCGCCTTCCTCGAGAGAGACGAGCTCCGGGGTGCCGCCGGCCTCCTCGACCGCTTTCCACGGCTCGGTCAGCTCCACCTGCTCGACCATGTCGGTCGCCAGAAACGCAATCTTCTTGCCGGTCAGCTCGGCCATTCGATCCTCCTCGGTCGCTTGCCGCGAGGCCTACCCGGAATGGCCCGGCGCTACCCTTTGAGCTACGGGCGCCCGTAGCTCAGTGGAAGAGCAGCGGACTTCTAATCCGCCGGTCGGAGGTTCGAATCCTCCCGGGCGCGTTCTGATCCGAGTCGTGGAGCCGATTCCGCTTAGGCAAGCGGAACGGAGGAGTCAGAATCGTCACGATCGGACGCGGCGTGCTGTCCCGGTGCTGTTTCAGGAATTCGTCAGACGGGACAACCTGCCTCCGTTTTGTCTAGCGGACTGAACAAAAGGGTCTATGCTCGGCGTGGTCGTCCGGTCCCGGTCGAGGAGGAGGACTGGATGACACTCACGTTCAAGCTCGAGCGCCCGGACGGAAGCCCCGCCGAGCCGCCCTCGTTCCGGACGAGCGTCTACGTCTGGCGACCCGGAGACACAATCCCGCTCAACGCCGAACGGACGCTCCGCGTCATACGCGTCCGCGATGACGACGCGGATCAGGCTCCGGTGCTGGTCGTAGAGGACGCGGCCTAAAGAGCGTCTAGCGGGAGCTCTCGCGCGTCCTAGCTTGCGATTCGAGAACGCACGAGGCGGGGAGAGGCACTTAAGTGGGACGGATCGGGTTTGCGCTCGTGCTGCTCGTTGTGACGGGGTGCGGTGGCACGGATCTCCCAGCGCCGCCGACTGTCCCAGCGCTGACGACCCAGGAGAACGAGTGCAGCGGCAAGACTGCTCCACACACTTCGGCCGAGTCGTGGCAGCACTCCGCCGACACGGAATCACTGCGGCAGGCAGTCATCTCTGCGCCGAAAATGGCCAGCGACAAGTGATGGTCTGCTCGCGACGGTCTCGCCGCGAGGAGAACGCCGTCTACTGTTCCCTCGCAGCCACGCCCGCAGCGCAGAGAGCCGCGCGGTCAAGACCAGGTGCGCCAAGGCAACGTCTTTGCGTCACGCACAGCACCCGTGTGCACAAGCGCGTGGTGGCTGCTCTGCGCGAACTCCCCCGCTAGGGAAACCGGCGTCGGAAGCGCTCGTCGGTGCGTCCCGTGCTGTCTCAGACGGGGGAACGCCGAAAACCCCTGTAAATAGGGACTACTTCGAATCCTCCCGGCGCGTTCTGATCCGAGTCGTGGATCCGATTCCGCTTAGGCAAGCGGAACGGAGTACCCGGAGGATGATCCCGCGGCGAACAACTCGTGCTCCCGCTCCAGACCCTTGAGGCGGTATCGCCCGCGCGACGTGAACGCCAGCCCTGCAGCGCCCTCGGCGAGGTCGCGCGTGGTGCTGGACACGAGCACCTCGGCCGAATCCGCCTCGGCCACGATGCGAGCTGCAGCGTGGACCGCCACACCCCGGACACGTTCGCCGGACAGTGCCACCTCGCCGCTGTGAATGCCGACGCGGATGGGGACCCCGATTGCCGCCAGAGCCTCAACGAGCTCCAGTCCGCAGCGGATCGCGCGCTCGGCGCCGTCGAACACGATGAGAAACGAATCCCCCGCGGTCTCGACCTCCCGTCCGCCGAAGCGGACCAGCACGGTGCGGACGACGTCCTCGTGCATCGTCACGGTGCGCTTCCAGGCTGCGTCACCCTTCTTTCGCGCGTGAGCCGTGGAGTCGACGATGTCGGTAAACAGGATGGTGGCCATCACGCGTTCGCCCTCGCCCGGCTGCGTGTCGAATCCAGCGCCCCCGGCCCAGTCGACCATCACCAGCTCCTCGTCGCCCTCCACCCAGGTCACGTGGCCGGGTGGCAGGTCGAACACCTGGTTGGGCCCGATGACCACCTCCTCGCCTTCGTCGGTCCGGATGCCCATCCGTCCCCTGAGGACCACACCGCGGTGGTACAGCTCGCACGACGCGGTGCCGACCTCCGGCTGGGCGTATGCCTCCCAGCTCCAGCCTGGCTGCAGGACATGGCGGGTGACGACCGTTCCGGCCAGGCGCACCTGGTGGCTCGCACCCAGCGGATAGGTCACCACCGCCTCGGGCTCGCCGAGGTCGCGGACCTCGACCGGGCTCACGGTGATCCTCCCCGCCGGGACTCCGAGCCCCCGTACATCACATCGAGACCGTAGCGCTTCGATGTTTCGGAGATTCGAGGAGGGTTGGGGACGCGTCGCTCGCCGAGCGGGTGACCAGGCCCTACGCCGCGGCCGGCGCCTCCTCGCTCGGCCCGCGCACGAACACGGCGTAGGCGACCACGATCAGCCCGATCCCCGTGATGACGAGCGCGATCCCGACGACGATCCCGAACAGCGCGAGCTGCTCGGCCATATACGAGACGTTGAGCGCGGTCGCGAGAGCGGTCTCGTTGATCCAGATGTTCCGCTGGCCGTTCGAGACCGGGTTTCCCTCCTCGTCCTTGGCAGCAGCGGCCTCGTCGTTCGTACCGGCCGCGTCGCCGGGGTTGGCGGCGGACTGGAAGCGGCCCATCTCCGCGTAGGTCAGGCCACCGGTCGCCTCGAGTGCGTGAACGCGCATGTACTCCGAAAAGCAGCGCGCCTCCTCGCCCGTGTCGATCTCCTCGTCGACGACGTTGCAGTCCGGGAGGTCGACGTCTTCGAGCCCGGCTTCCTCGACTCCGGCGGCGATCGCTTCCGGGGACATGTCCTCTCCGCCGACGATCTTCTCTTGGCTGAGCTCGTCGCGAACGAGCTGGTACGAGGTCGCGCCCAGATAGAGCGCGGCGGCGCCGAACAGGATCAGCACAACGCCGGCGACGAAGCCTCCGATCGCCCAGATCCTTCTCCCTCTCATCAGTACACCTCCCGGTCGTCGTAGCGATCGCTTCCTGCCGAGCCGGACGTGCCGCAGAGCGGGCCGGGCGGCGAGCGCAGCCTAAACGCCGGGCGGCGCGTGCGCTACGCCGGGCTTACGTGTCGACGTCGGGGTCGAGCTCGTCTGCGCGCTGCGCTCTCGCTTCGGCCGCCTCGCGCTCACGGCGCGCCCGGTCGGCCTGCTCCTGCGCGTCCGCCTCGCGCTGCTTGGCCTCCTCCGCCTGCTCCTCTGCGCCACGCCGAAGGTCATGGGCCTCCGACCGACGCTCCTCGAGCTTCCGCTCGCGGGCGCGGCGGCCGCCGAACAGCACGACGGCGAGCACGACGATCGCGGCGATCACGATCAGCACGATGATCCAGGTGTCCATGGCGCTTCACCTTCCCCGCCCGGCGAGCGGCAAACGTGAAGCTAGCGCGGGAGCCCGAAATCGGCGGTCACGATCGTGACCGGCCGGCCACCGAACGCGCCAGGAGCGCGCCGGAAGAAGACGGCGCCAATCCCCACCTCGCGCCAGTCGCGCGACAGAATGTTCTGGCGGTGCGACGGGCTCTCCATCCACCTGCGGACCGCAAACGTGGCGTCGTACGTGGCGCTGCCCCAGAACAGGTTCTCGCCGACGGTCCAGGAGGTGAAGCCCCGGGAGGGATAGAAGCGCTCGATCCGGCGCCAGAACGGAGTGCCTGTGAGCGAGTCGTGCTCGAAGTACCCGCGGTGGCCCATGTCTTTCGAATGGAAGACCGCCGCCGTGCGGAGGCGCCGGCTCATGCGGAGCGGCCGAAGCCCGTGAGAGCTTCGCACGGCGTTCATCCGCGCGACGACCGAGCTTTCGAGCGCAGCCATCGCTGTACGGGTACCGCTTCGCTGCGGCGCGGCGACTCCCTGGGAGACGGCAGCCTCGCCCCGTCCGACCGCGAGGGCGGATGTAAGCGCAAGAACGGTGGCCGCCAGTGCCAGACCCCTCCGCATGCCCTCGACATCGGCCCGCGCCGCCGGGAGGGCGACACTCACACGAGGGATCGTGCCGCCCTCTAAACGGGTGCAGCCTCGCGCGAACCGCGTTCGCGCCGGGCGCGGAGCCAGGCCAGGAGCAGGACTTGGATCGTCCCTGCGACCGGAATGGCGGCGAGGGCCCCGAGGATGCCCGCGATCTTCGCGCCGATCAGCACGGCGATCAGGATCGCCAGAGGCGAGAGCTGCACCGTCCGGCTGTAGACGAGCGGCTGGAGGAGGTGGTTCTCGACCTGCTGGTAGACGATCATGAAGGCGAGCACGATGATTCCCGCCGGGATCGACGTCAGGAACGCGACGGTCGTGACGATGATCGCCGCCAGCGTCGCGCCGGCGAGAGGGATCAGGTCGAGGATCGCGACCAGCAGGCCGAGCGCCACGGCGTACGGCACGTCGAGGATCAGTAGGACGATCGTCGAGCTGACTCCCGCGATCACGCTGATCAGCAGGTTCCCGGTGACGTACCCGCCGACCGTGCCGTAGATGTCGCGCCCGATCCCGCGCCAGGTCTCTCGTGAGCTCTCCGGCAGGAGCCCGTAGAAGCGCTCCATCCAGCGCGGCCCCTCCAGCAGCATGAAGAACGTCATGAACGCGATCGTGACCACGGCGACGATGAACGTGATCACGCTCTGGGTGATCGCGAGCGCGGTGTCCGAGAGGCCGAGGACGCTCGACGCGTCGCCGCCCTGGACGGCGTCACGCACCCGCTCGTCGATCTCGTAGCGTTCGACGAGCTCGCCGAGCGGCCCCCGCCCTTCCGAGACGTCGTTGACGTACTCCGGCAGCTCGTCCGCAAATCCCGTCGCCTCGTTGACGAGCGTCGGGATGAAGAGCGAGCCGGCTGCGACCATCACGCCGAGCGCGAGCAGCGAGGTGAGTGCCGTCGCGAGCCCACGGCGCAACCCGCGCCGCTCGAATGCCTCCACGGCGGGGTTCAGCGCCAGCGTCAGGAAGATCGCGACGATGACCCAGGTGAGCACCTGGCGCGAGATCCAGGTGATGTAGAGCAGGAGGAGAAAGCCAAAGGTGAGCCCGAGAACGGCGAGGACCGTGGTCGGGCGAATGCGGACGATCCGCTCGTCGGATGGCACCGCGCAAGGATTGCGGGACGGTCGGACGTTTCGGTCGGTCCCGGCATGGTGAAATGCAACGGCATGAGCCTTCGAGGGACGCCGATCGAGCAGGAGGCCGAGCTGCCGGACGGCCGGGTCTTTCTCGTCCGGGTCGGTGTGCTCGACGACTCCTATGTGCCTCGGCGCGAGATCGACACGGTTGCGATCGAGCTCGTCGAGGACGGCCAGGTGGCCGCGTCGGTGAACACGGTCCTCGCCCCCGAGCAGGAGAGCGAGGCGCGAGCGCTCGTCCGGCAGGTTGCAGACAGGCTCGCGTCCGGCGACCTCGAGCCGACGGCCGGAGCGCTCGAGCCCCTGGCGGACACCATCCAATGAGGCAGGCGGTCCTCCACACGAGCGAAGGAGCGATCGAGCTCGAGCTCTATCCGAACGAAGCGCCGAAGACCGTCGAGAACTTCGTGAAGCTCGCCCGCGACGGCTTCTACGAGGGCGTGATCTTCCACCGGGTGATCCCCGACTTCATGATCCAGGGCGGCGATCCGACCGGAACCGGGACGGGCGGCCCGGGGTACGAGTTCGAGGACGAGTTCAACGAGCACCGAGTCGTCCGCGGCGCGCTCGCGATGGCGAACGCCGGACCGAACACGAATGGAAGCCAGTTCTTCATCGTCACCGCCGAGGCGACACCGTGGCTGGACGGGAAGCACACGGTCTTCGGCAAGGTCACGTCCGGGATGGACGTCGTCGACCGGATCTGTGAGGCCGAGCGAGACGAGAACGACCGCCCGGAAAGCCCGGTCGCAATCGAGCGCGTCGAGCTTCCCGAAGGCCCGTAGGAAGCGGGCGGCGGGAATCGAACCCGCGTAACTAGCTTGGAAGGCTAGGGCTCTACCATTGAGCTACGCCCGCGCCGGACTAGCGTAGCGCTCGATCTCTCGCCCCGATCCCTACTCCTGGACCGTTCACCCGGAGGCGACGCTCGGCGTCGCAGCGCTCGTGCTCGCCTATGTGCTCGCCACCCGCGGCGAGCGGGTCGAGCGGTGGCGCGTCGCCGTCTTCGCCGCCGGCTGCCTGCTGCTCCTCGCCACTGCGGTGACACCGCTCGAGGCGCTGAGCTACCACCTGCTCTCGATGCACCTGCTCCAGAACGTCATCCTCGCCGAGTGGGCGCCGGCCCTCCTCGTCCTTGGCGTTCCGCCCTCCGTCGGCGAGCGGCTTGGGCGGATCGGTGCCGTCCGGCTGCTGACCCGGCCGCCGGTCGCGCTCGGCCTCTGGCTCCTCGTCTACTTCGCGTGGCACCTGCCGGCCGCCTACGACAGCGCACTCGAGCACCCGGCGACCCTGCTTCACCTGGAGCACGTCATGTACCTCGGCGCCGGGGCGCTGCTCTGGTGGCCGGTCCTCCAGGACGCGCCGCACCACCTCTCGAACGCCGCCCGTGCGCTCTACCTGTTCCTCGCGTTCATCCTCGCGAGCCCCATCGGGCTGCTACTGGCCCTCGCGCCCGACGCGGCCTACGACTATTACATCGAGGGGGGCGGGCTCTGGGGGCTCGGTGCGCACGCAGACCAGCAGCTCGCAGGCGTGACGATGGCGATGGAGCAGGCGATCGTCTTCTTCGCCGTCTTCTCGATCTTCTTCTTCCGGTTCCTCGCCGATGAGGAGAACGTAAACCCCGCCGGCACAAGATAGGCCGGTCGGCCTATTGAAATCCACCGCCCGGCCTGCCAGCGTTCACCGTAGCGATGTCGGTCCCGCAGCTCGCCCCCCTCCAGCAAGACCTGGTCCAGGAGACGCTCCTCGGAGAAGCGCTCGAGCACGGGCCCGTCGGGGCGATCGTCCTGGACGAAGAGGGCAGGTATCTCGCCGCGAACCGGCTCGCCTGCAAGCTCTCCGGCTACACGCGCGATGAGCTTCTCGCGGGCGGAGCAGCAGCGCTCGTGTTCGATCGTGCACACCTCGAGACGACCATGGATCTGATGGCGCGCGGCGACCTTCACAACGGGACAGCGGAGCTGAGGCGCAAGGACGGCACAGCGCTCTCCTGCGAGTACCGCGTCGGCGAGACGAGAAGCGGCGGTATGCCCTTCTTCGTCGTCGTCTTCTGGGAGCGGACCGAAGCAGACTAGTCGGGACGGCCGGATTCGAACCGGCGGCCTCCCGCTCCCAAAGCGGGCGCGCTACCAGGCTGCGCCACGTCCCGGCCGTCTCAGTGTAGAGCCGATGCCTGGATAGGCTCGCCGCGTGACCCGCCGGCCCGCGCTGGGGTACGCGATGGTGCTCACGGCGGCGACGCTCTGGGCGCTCAACGGCGCCGTCTCGAAGGTCATCCTCCAGTCGGGAGGCGTCAGCTCTGAGCGGCTGACCGAGGTGCGCGCCACCGGAGCGTTCCTGCTCCTCTTCGCCGTCCTGCTCGTCTGGCGGCGCTCGACCCTTCGAGTGACTCTCCGCGAGCTGCCGTTTCTCGCCGTCTTCGGCGTCGCCGGCCTCGCATTCGTCGCCTGGTTCTACTTCGTCGCGATCGAGCGCCTCGAGATCGGCATCGCGCTGCTGATCCAGTACGTCGCGCCTGTGCTCGTCGCGCTCTACGCGCGGTACGTCCTCCACGAGCCCGTGCGCCGGCGGATCTGGGCCGCGCTGGCCCTCGCGATCGCCGGCCTCGCGCTCCTCCTCCAGCTCTGGCAGGGCCTCGTGCTGGACGGGATCGGCGTCCTCGCGTCCATCGGCGCGGCCATCACCTTCGCGCTCTACATCCTCATGGCCGATCGAGGGATCCGCCGCCGCACGTCGTCCTCGCTGCTCGCCTACGGGTTCCTCTTCGCCGCTCTCTTCTGGGCCGTCGTGCAGCCGTGGACGAGCTTTCCGTGGGACCTGCTCGACGACAGCGTGTCACTGCTCGGCCGCCTCGAGTCCTACGAGCTGCCGGTCTGGCTCTTGATGGCGTGGATGGTCGTCCTCGGGACGATCGTGCCGTTCGGCCTGCTCGTCGCCGCGCTCAGGCACGTCAGCCCGACCCGCGCCGGGATCCTGGCCATGTTCGAGCCCGTTGCGGGCACGGTGATCGCCTACGCATGGCTGCAGGAGGAGCTCGACACGGTCCAGCTCGTGGGCGCTGCGATCGTGCTCTGCGGGATCGGATTGGCGCAAACTGCCCGCTAATTCTGCTGATAACTCGCGATATCTTCAAAAATGACAACGCGTTTTGCGCGCGTCTGGCAGACTCATCCGCCGAGTCGTGAGAAGCCGCACACTTCTCGCTCTTGCCGTCGGGGGGACTGCGTTTCTGGCTTCGTCGCCGGGTGCGCACTCGTCAGGCCTGGTCGACCCTGCGCAGCTTTCGGGGCAGGAGGCGAACCTCTTGAGCGCGATCAACCGGGCCCGCGCGAGGAACGGGGCGCCGCCGCTTCGAATCGGCCGAGCGCTCCAGCGGGCTGCCCGGTCGCACTCGAACACGATGCTGCGCACGGGCACCTTCGACCACGGGGACTGGTACAGCCGGCTCCGCCGACACGGCGTCCGCGGGCGCACACTGGGTGAGACGATCGCGTGGGGCGTCGGAGCCGACGGATCCGCACGGGCGATCGTGCGAATGTGGCTCGCTAGTCCGCCGCACCGCTCGACGCTGCTGCGCCGCGGCTTCCGATACGTCGGCGTCGGCGTCGCGACGGGATCGTTCAGCGGCTTCGGCGGCGCCAGCGTCGCCACCGCCGACTTCGGCGGCCCCTAGCTCTACTCGACGAGCAACGTGCGGAGCTCGGCGATCTTCTCTCGCCGGAGCTCGTCGCGTTCGCCCCGCCGGACGCGCTCGAGGAGACGCTCGACGCCGGACGCGAGCTCGACGGGATTGAACGGCTTCGTGATGTAGTCGATGCCGCCCAGCTCGAGGCCCTTGGCGCGGTCGCGCAGCTCGGCGCGCGCGGTCAGGAAGATCAGGGGGATGTGGTTTGTCGTCTCGTCGTCCATGAGGCTCTCGGCGACCTGCCACCCATCCATGCCGGGCATCATCACGTCCAGGAGGATCACGTCCGGCCGCTCCGCCCGCGCCGTCGCGACTCCGGAGATTCCGTCGGCCGCCTCGAGCACCTCGATGTCCTCTGCCTCGAGGTTCACGCGGCAGAGCAGCCGGATCGGCGCCTCGTCGTCGACGACGAGAACCCGAATCGGCGCTGCCCGCTCCATTCGGTCGCTATACCCGTTCCTCGGTCACGTCACTCACGGTCACAGGGAGCTCCAGGACGAAGCAGCCGCCCACGCCGGTGTCGGAGTCGACCCACACGCGGCCGCCCATTGCGCTCGCGAGCCCCCGCGCGATGAACAGCCCGAGGCCCGTGCCGCCGGTCGGCTGGCCCGTCGCCTCGGCGCGGTAGAACTTCCTGAAGATCCGCTCCTGCTCGCCCTGCGGGACGCCGTTGCCCTCGTCGACCACGCGAACCTGGACGGCATCGTGGGTCTTCCGTGCGGCAACGGTCACCGTGCCGCCGCTCGGGGAGTACTTGAGCGCGTTGTCGACGAGGTTGGCAAGGATCTGCCGGACCTTGTCCCGGTCGGCGGACGCGTCGAGCGGCTCCTCGGGGATCTCGACGATGAACCGGTGCCCGTTCGCAAGCTCGCGCTCGGCGTTCTCGACCACGTCTGAGACCACCTCGCGGAGATCGGTCGGCGCGAACTGCACCTGGAGGTCGCCGGACTCCAGCCGCGCCACGCTGAGGAGCGCGTCGACGATGCCGGTCAGGCGCTGGGCCTCCGTCGCGATGTAGCCGAGGAAGATGCGGCGCTCGTCCTCACCGAACGCGACATCTTCGCGGAGCAGCGTCTCTGCGAACCCGTAGATCGACGTCAGCGGCGCCCGCAGCTCGTGCGAGACCGTTGACACGAAGCCGGACTTGAGCTGCTCGACGAGGCGGTCCGAGGACACGTCTCGGAACGCGTAGATGCGGCCGGAGACGACACCGGCGGGATCACGCATCACGGCCTCGCTGACCGAGAGCCAGACCTCCTCCTCGCCGCGGCGGATCTGGATCAGCCCACGGCCCTCGGCCGAGGTCTCGTCCGCCTCCAGGCTCCGCTGCAGAACGTCTGCGGGGCTTCGGCCCATCGCCTCCGACGCGGGCACGTCGGTGATCTCCTCCGCGGCCGAGTTCCAGAGGACGACGTTGCCCTCCCGGTCGACCGCGACGATGCCGTCGGCGACGTTGCCGAGGATCGCCAGGCTGCGCTCGCGCTCGAGCACCACGCGCTGGTAGAGCTCGGCGTTCGAGAGGAACGCGGAGACGTTTCCGGCGAGCGCCGCGAGAGCCTCGACCTCTTCCTCGCGCCACGAGCGTGCCTCCCGTGCGTACACGGCGAGCACGCCGTGGACGCCTCCTTCCGGGCCGAGCAGCGGCGCACCGAGATACCCGGCGTAGCCGGCCGCGAGCAGCGCGTCCGAGCCGCTGACGAGCCCGTCGGCGCGTGCGTCGCCGACGGCGACCGGGCCGCGCGACTGAACGACCTCGCCGGCAAGCTCACCAACCGGCGAGACCCTGCTGCCGATCGCCGACTCGGCGCCCTCCCCGTGTGCGGCGCTGACGACGAGCTCGTCCCCTTCGAAGACGCTCACCGCCGCTGCGTCGGCGCCGACGAGCCCGGGAGCCTGCGCCACGATTTCCTCGAGGATCGCGTCGGGATCCAGCTCGCTCGCGAGCAGCGTGCCCGTGCGCGCAAGCTGCTGGGCGATCGCGCGGTTGCGGCGCTCCGCCTCGAAGAGCTCGGCTCGCTCGAGCGCACCGCGGGCGGCTCCCGCGAGGTGGTGCGCCAACTCGATCTCGTCATCCGAGAACGCTTGCTCCTCGGCGAAGAAGACCAGCCCGATGCCGGTCTGCTCGCGCCGCGGAGCCTCGACCGGGACCGCCACGAGCGATCGAGCGCCCTCGGCGTCGGCGAGGGCCCGCCAGTCGTCGCCGAACCGGTCGTCGTCAGCCAGCTCGGGCGAGGCGAGAACCTGCTTCCTGGCCGCAGCATCCTCGAGCGCCTCGGCTCCGCCGATGCCTTCGCGGAACAGCTCCGCGACCGCCGGCGGAAGCTCGTGGGAGCCCGCGAGTCGCAGCCCACCCTCGCCCGGCATCAGCACGGCGCCGAAGCTCCCTCCGAGCGCCTCGCTCGCCGCCTGCGCGACGGCGTCCAGCGTCTCGTCCAGCGAAAGCGGCTGGGCGAGGACCGATGCGATCCGGAAGAACCCGCGCTGGATCCGGACCTGCCTCGAGCTCTGTTCGATGCTGGCGAGGTTTCTCAGCGCAACCGAGCCCAGGCTCGCAAACGCCTCCAGCACCTCGACGTCCTCCCGACTGAACCTGCGCTCCCGGTCGGTCGTCCCCACGCCGATGACGCCGCGAACCTCGCCCCACCACGTCATCGGCGCGACCATCGCCGCGGTGAACCCCTCGTAGGCCGGGTGCGGCACCTCGACGTCTTCGTAGTCCGCCGAGACGACTGCCTGGCGGCGACGCATCGCCTCGCCGGCGAGTGCTCCCTCCGCCGAGAACTCGAACTCGACGAGCTCGGCCGGGAGCCCGTACACGGCCGAGCAGCGGAGAACGCCCCGCCGCGAGTCGAAGAGGTAGCAGTCGGCAGCCTCCGCTTCGAGGAGCTTCGTCACCTCGACGACGAGCCGCTGGAGCACCGTCTCGACCTGGAGCTCGCTCGTCATCACCTGAGCGGCCTGTACCAGGGCCGCCTGCCTGCCCAGCCTGCGCCGGTTTTCCTCGAGCAGCTCGGCCGTGTGGAGCGCAAGCCCGACCTCGTGCGCGACGGCCTCGGTGAGGAGGGCGTGCGACTGCGTCCACTCAGTCGGCTCACTGCAGTGGAGTGCGAAGACGCCGATCATCCGGTCGAAGACCTGGATCGGCGTGGCGAGTATGGCCCGTGTGCGCAGCCGGAGCAGCGTGTCCACGCCGCCGAGGCTCGGATCCTCGAGCCTCGGCTCCTCCTCGACATCCTCGATTGCGACCGTCCTCCCCTCACGCATCGCGAGGTTCGAGCCGGCGAGATTCGGGGCGTCGGCGCCAATCGGCGGCAGGCCCTCGCTTTCCCACTCGGCGCGGATGGGCGTGGGCGCACCGGGCTCGCCGAGGCGGATGAAGCAGCGTGAGACGTTGGTGGCCTTGCCGACCTCCTCGACAGCGATGCGAAGCACCGCCCCGACGTCATGCTCCGAGCGGACGCGCCTGGCGATCTCGGCAACGAGCCGCTCCCGGCCGAGCGCCTCCTCGAGCTGTGCCGCCGAGCGGGTCTTCTCCAGCGCCAGAGCGGTCTCGCCCGCAAGCGCCTCGAGCCGGGCGATCTCGTTCGGCGGGAAGGTTCGCCGGCGGTTCGTGCTGGCGGCGATGAGAACGGCGAGCACGCGAGCGCCCGAGACGACCGGGACAAAGGCGGCGCTCTTCGCCCCCACGCGCTCGGCGACGCGGCGACTGACGCGTGGCGAGGACTCGACGTCGAAGATCGTCAGCGGCGCGGCCTCGAACGCGGCGCTCGCGACCGCCGAGGGCTCGTGCTCGAGATCGATCCGGACAGAACGGAACCAGTCCGCGTCCTCTCCATCCATGCGCGCGACGAGCCCCGTCGCCTCCTTACGGTCGTCGCTGATCAGCATGACCGCGGCGAACTCGACCTCGAGGAGCGCGACGACCTCGTCGAGGAGTGTGCGTGCGACCGACGTTGTGTCCTGGGCACGCGCGAAGCCGGCGGAGAGCGACGATGCCGCCTCGGGCTCGGGCTGCTCGTCGGCCGGCTCGGGCGTCTCCTCTTTCCTCTTGGAGACGAGGAGAAAAACCACGGCAGCGACGAGGAGGGCCCCCGCGAGAGCGAGCATGAGATAGCCGACAGCCGCCACTGGACTACTCAAAGGATAGAAGGCGGTCCATAAAACGAGGGAGGCCCGCCGCTCGGGGGGGTCGGTGCGGCGGACACTCCCTGTTGCTAACCGCGGATTGTTGGCCAGGTACGCGCACCGCGGTTCGCGTCGCCCAGTGACGCCAAGCTACCCCTGCTGCGGCGGAATTCCAATAGGCCGAACGGCCCATCTTTGAAAGGCAGAAAGACCGACGGGGCTACCATGGATGGATGGTCGAACGTGTGTTGCTGGCGTCCCCGCGCGGCTACTGCGCAGGGGTCGAACGGGCGGTGGAGACCGTCGAGCGGCTGCTCGACCTCCACGGGCCGCCGATCTACGTGCGCAAGCAGATCGTCCACAACATCCACGTCGTCCGCGAGCTGGAGGAGCGCGGCGCGATCTTCGTCGAGAGCGAGACGGAGGTGCCTCGCGGCGCCCGGATCGTCCTGTCGGCGCACGGCGTCGCGCCGTCCGTCTACACGAACGCACGTGACCTGGAGCTCGCGACGACCGACGCGACCTGCCCGCTCGTGACGAAGGTCCACGTCGAGGCCCGCCGCTATGCGGCCGAGGGCTACACCGTCGTCCTGATCGGCCACGCCGGCCACGAGGAGGTGGTCGGGACGATGGGTGAGGCGCCCGACGCGACCGTCCTCGTCCAGTCGGTCGAGGAGGCCGATGCGCTCGAGGTGACCGACCCGGATCGCGTCGCGTACATCACGCAGACGACGCTCTCGGTCGACGAGACCGGCGAGATCATCGCGGCGATCCGCCGACGGTTCCCGAACGCGCGCGCGCCGAAGCGGGACGACATCTGTTACGCGACCTCCAACCGGCAGTGGGCCGTGAAGGACATGCTCGGTGAAGTCGACGTCCTGCTCGTCATCGGCTCGCGGAACTCGTCCAACTCCAACCGGCTCGTCGAGGTCGCGCGGGCGGGCGGCGTTGCCTCCTACCTGATCGACGACGAGACGGACATCGACGAGGACTGGCTCGACGACGCGCGCGTCGTCGGGATCACCTCAGGAGCGTCGGCGCCGGAGAAACTCGTCGAGCGAGTGTGTGACTGGTTCCGCGCGCGCGGAGTCGAGCGCATCGAGCCGTTCAAGTCCGTGCACGAGGACGTGGTCTTCCGCCTCCCCGTCGAGCTTCGCCGCGAGCTCGCGCTCGCCGAGACTCAGAGCTAGGCGTCGGGCAGTTTCGTCCCCGGGGTGTAGTCAGGCCTTCGCGATCTCCGGCTCGCTGGAACCGCCGTTCGCCTCGATCGACACGGCGAGCACCTCGTCCTTGATCCAGTCGGCGTGCTCGAGCAGGTCGGACTGGTCGGCCGGCAGGGTGACCGCGATCCGGTCGGTGAGCTCGAGCCCGGCCTCCTTGCGCATGCCGTTCAGCCGGTGGATGAGATCGAGGACTCGCGCCTCCAGCTCGAGCTCAGGGTCGAGGCGAGTGTCGAGCGCAACGGTCACGCCGTCTTCCGACGCGACTGACCAGCCCTCCTTGCCGCGCCGCTCGACGAGGACCTCGTCCGGCTCGAGCTCTCGATCGCCGACCCTGAACCGGCCGTCTCCGAGCTCCTCGAACTCCCCTGCGGCGAGCGCCGACCGAAGCGGGCCGAGCTCCTTTCCGAGCTTCGGCCCGAGTACCGGCAGGTTCGGCTTCACGACGAGCTCCTGCGCCTCGACCTCGCCCTGCTCGACCTCCTTCACGCGCAGCTCGTCGCGGATCTCGTCGATGTGCTCGCCGTTCAGGCTTGCTCCCTGGACGACGAGGCGGCGGAGCGGCTGCCGAAGCTTCAGGCCCGACGCCGAGCGCACCTGATGCCCGAGCCCGACCACACGGCGCGCGTCGGCAACCTCACCGAGGAGTGACGTGTTCACCTCTCCGGCCTCGGGCCAGCCGCCGAGGAAGACAGATGCCGGAGCGCCATCGACTGGATCGGCGACCAGCACGCGCCAGAGCTGCTCGGCCATGAACGGCATCACGGGCCCGATCACGCGGACTCCTTGGACGAGCGCCCACCACAGCGTCCCGAACGCATCCTGGTCGTCGCCGTAGAAACGGCGGCGAGAGCGCCGGATGTACCAATTCGAGAGGTCGTCCACGAAGGACTCCCAGGCGCGGACGACGCCCGGCGTCCAGAACCGCTCGTACTCGGCCGTCGCCTCGGCGATGAGCTGATCCGTCCGAGCGACCAGCCATCGGTCGAGCGGACGCGCAGGCGCCGGACGCTGGCCCCATTCCGGCTGAAAGCCCTCGATGTTCGCGTAGGTGACGAGGAACGAGACCGAGTTCCAGAAGGTCAGTAGGCGCCGCTTGACCTCGTTCGCCGGCCCGTAACCGAAGTTCACGTTCTGGCTCGGCACCTGCTCGGAGTAGATCCAGCGCATGACGTCCGCGCCCATACGCTCGATCGCCTCATTCGCCTCGATCGCGTTGCCCGTGGACTTGTGCATCTCCTTGCCGGTCTCGTCCCGAACCCGCTCGTAGGCGAGCACGCGCTCGTAGGGCGACCGGCCCTCGAGCGTCACCGACATGAACGACATCGAGTAGAACCAGAGTCGAATCTGCTCACGGCTCTCGGAGATCCAGGCCGCCGGGAACCACTGCTCCCAGTACGCGTGGTCGGGAAGATCCGCGCCCGAGAGGCCCTCCGACGCGCCCGTCGCATAGCCACCCGGCTTCCATTCCGGGTTCCGCCAGCCGAGCGTCGAGAACGGGACGATCCCGGCGTCGAGCCAGGCGTCGCCGACCTCAGGGATCCGCCGCACCTCGCGGTCGCACCGCTCGCAGCGTATGACGACGTCGTCGATCCACGGCCGGTGCAGCTCCTGAAGCCCCTCGAGGCCGGCCGTCGCCCGTTCCTCGAGCTCCTCTCGCGAGCCGACGACGTTGAGGTGCCCGCACTCACAGGGATAGAACGGAAGCGGCAGCCCGAAGTACCGCTTGCGCGAGATGTTCCAGTCGCCCATGTTGCGCAACCAGTCGTCCATCCGCTTCGAATAGAAGGTCGGTGTCCACTCGACGGTCGCGTTCGCGTCCAGCAGCGGCTGGCGGATCTCGTCCGCGGAAATGAACCAGTCGTCGACGACGCGGAAGACCAGCGGCGTCTTGCAGCGCCAGCAGATCGGGTAGCGGTGGGTGATCCGGCCCGACTCCACGAGGAGCCCGCGCTCGCGGAGCGACGCGATCACCGGCTCCTCGACCTCGCCGGTCGACAGTCCTGCGAACTCGCCGTAGTCGACGGTCATTCGACCCGCTTCATCGATCGGGACCAGCACGGGCAGGTCGTGCACGCGCGACAGCTCGAAGTCCTCCGTGCCGGCGCCCGGCGCGATGTGGACGATCCCGGTGCCCTCGGTGAGCGAGACCTCGTCCCACGGGATCACCGGGTGGACGATCCCCTGTTGCGGCGTCAGGTAGTCGAACGGGCCCTCGTACTCGAGCCCGACGAGCTCCTCACCCCTGACGACCCGGTCGTACTCGGCGTCCTCCTCGCGCAATCGCCAGCCGCCGTCGCGCAGCCCATACTCCGCGTCCGGCTTGACCGCCGCAGCGACGTTCGCCGGCAGCGTCCACGGGGTCGTCGTCCAGACGACCAGCGCCTCGCCCTCACGGTCCTTGAGCGGGAGCCGGACGTAGAGCGACGGATGCTCCAGCTCCTTGTAGTGCTCCTCGCCGGCCTGCTCGTGCTGGGAGAGCGACGTGCCGCAGCGCGGACACCACTGTGTCGAACGATGGCCTTTGTAGAGCCAGCCCCGCCGGTCCACCTCCTTCAGGAACCGCCAGATGTACTCGATGTTCGTGTCGGAGAAGGTGAGGTAGTCGTTTTCCCAGTCCATCCAGCGGCCGAGGCGCCGGTCCTGCTCGGTGATCACCTCGGAGAAGTGGGCGACACGCTCCTTGCAGCGGGCGGCGAACTCGGCGAGCCCGTACTCCTCGATGTCGCGCTTGGAGTTCAGGCCGAGCGACTTCTCCACCTCGACCTCGACCCACAGCCCCTGGCAGTCGAAGCCGTTCTGGTAGCGCTGCTCGAAGCCGCGGAGCGCCTTGTAGCGCTGGAAGACGTCCTTGAGCGTCCGGCCCCAGGCGTGGTGGACGCCCATCGGGCCGTTGGCGGTGATGGGGCCGTCGATGAAGCTCCACTTCTCGCCGCCCGCGTTCTGCTCGCGCAGGCGATCGAAGATCCGTTCCTCGTCCCACCACGCGAGGATCTCCTGCTCGAGCGCGGGATGGTCGGGCTTGCCGGGCAACGGTGAGAAGACGGACTCCGCCATGCGTTCGATTTTACGGAGGCGCGGGAACAGCTCAGCCGGGACACTCGTTACCCTTCCCGAACCGTTGAACCCTGAAAGGAACTCATAGATGTCAGACGCACAGGCCGTAACCGAGGAGACGTTCGACCAGGAAGTGCTCTCCTCCGACACCCCGGTCCTCGTGGACTTCTGGGCCGAGTGGTGCCAGCCGTGCCACATGGTCTCGCCAATCCTCGACAAGATCGCCGAGGAGCGGCAGGGCCAGCTGAAGCTCGTGAAGATCAACATCGACGAGCAGCCGTCGATCGCCCAGCGCTACGGGATCGCGTCGATTCCGACCATGGTGCTCTTCAAGGACGGCGAGCCGGCGGCCGCAGCGCTCGGGGCGCAGCCCAAGGGAGCGCTCGAACGCCAGCTCGGGCTCTCCGAGAACGGCGCCGGGTAGCCGGTTTCCTCCTCATCAATCCGCGCTCGGGCGACGACTCCCCGAGCGCGGATGAGCTCGTCTCGGCCGCCGAGGAACGCGGTGTCGCCGTCCACGTCCTCGCCGAGGGCGACGAGGCTGCAGACCTCGCCCGTGGGGCCGACGCCGAGGCGCTCGGGATGGCCGGCGGCGACGGGTCGCTCGCGCAGGTGGCGCAGGTGGCCGCTCGAGCGCGACCTCCCGTTCGTCTGCGTGCCGTTCGGGACGCGCAACCACTTCGCGCGCGACATCGGGCTCGACCGCGACGACCCGATCGCGGCGCTCGACTCCTTCAGTGGGCGGGAACGGCGCATCGATGTGGGCCGGATCGCGGGCGACCTCTTTCTCAACAACGTCAGCCTCGGTCACTACGCGGCGCTCGTCCACCGGCGAGAACATCACCGGCGTCGGAGGGACGCCTTTGCGCGGCTGCGCGCCCTGCTCCTGACGATCACGAATCGCGAGCCTCTCGGCCTGACGATCGACGGCGAGCCGGTCGAGGCCAGCGTCGCACTCGTCTCGAACAACGACTACAAGCTCGAGCTGCTGTCGATCGGCGAGCGGGAGCGGCTCGACGAGGGGCGATTGCACCTGTATCTCGCCACCGGCTGGCGGTTCTCCGAGTGGGATGAACGCGCCTGCACGTCGTTGACGATCGATGCAGCGCGACACCGGATCAAAGCAGCGGTCGACGGCGAGCCGGCGGAGTTCGAAACGCCGCTCGAGTTCACGATCGAGCCCCTCGCGCTACGCGTCTTGCTGCCTGCCCCGCCAGGCTGAGATCACGTCGGCGATGTGCGGGAACGCCACGTCTCCCCAGGGGATCTCGTCCGGATCGAAGAAGGCGAACTCCAGGACGTCGTCGTCGGGCGTAGGCACTCCGTCGGCGATGCGGGCGCTCCAGTACAGGTTCATCGTCGAGACCTCGCGCGACCCGGCCCGGTACCAGTCCATGAACACACCGACGAACTCGGTGTCGCGCAGGCCGATCCCAGCCTCTTCGCGCAACTCCCGGTGGAGGGCGTCGAGCGGATCCTCCCCCTCCTCGACGAAGCCGCCGGGCAGATCGAGCTTGCCGGCGGACGGCTCGTGTGCGCGCCTCGCGAACATCACCCGCCCCTCGTCGTCCACGACGAGGGCGGACGCCGTCGGCTTCGGGTTGGCGTACTGAACGAAGCCGCACTCGGGGCACTCCACGCGTCCCGCCAGGTGTCGGACGGTCGCCGCGCAGAGCGGGCAGCGCCTCCAAACGTCGAGCTCTCCCACGGATCGCAACAATAGGGCCGTGCACGAGGATCCAGCACCCACACCAGAGGAGCACGAGCAGGCGCCCGAGCAGCTGCCGGAATCGCAGGCAGCCGAAGGCCCCGGTCACGAGGACGACGACCTCCCCGAGGACGACTCGGACTCGTGAGGCGGCCGCAACGCGGCCTGTCCGCGCGAGCGGACCGGTGGAAGGGGTTTGGGGGAACCGGGCGGTTCCCCCAACGGAGGCCAGCATGAGTCCCCGACACATCCCCGCTTCCGTGACCGAGCTGTCGCGGATCGGCCTCCTGGCAGAGCTACCGGGCGAGCAGCTCACCAAGCTCGCGCACCGGATGCGGCGCGAGGAGGTCGGCCCGGGGCAGCCGCTGCTCCGCGAAGGGGACGAGGGCGACCGCTTCTACGTCGTTCTCAACGGGCTCCTCTCGGTGACCCAGGACGACCGCGGCCTCCGTCGCATCCTCAAGCCGGGCGACTACTTCGGCGAGGTGGCTCTGGCGATGGATCTGCCGCGAACGGCGTCGGTCTCGCCGATGACCCTCTCGACGGTTGCGAGCTGCGACCGCGAGACGTTCGACGAGTTCATCCGCCCCCTGTTCGCGGAGTAGTCGTCTTCACGCCGAGGGGCAGCGACCAGAGCTTCACGCTCGCCTGCCGGCCGCGAACCTCCATCTCGTCCACGAAGACCAGGTCGGACACCTGCTCCTGGAGCAGCTGCACCGTCGTGTCCGAGATGAAGACGGAATGCGCCGTGCCCTTCGTCATGCCCTGAAGGCGCGCGGCCGTGTTCGTCGTGTCGCCGATGGCCGCGTACTCGAGGCGGCTCTCCGAGCCGACGTTGCCGGAGACCACGTCGCCGCTGTTCAGCCCGATGCCCATGGAGAAGCCGCTCGCGATGTTGCGCTCGTCGAGCCACTCGTTGAAGCCGGGCAGCCGCGTCTCGAGCATCTCGCGGGCGGTCGCGATCGCCCGGTCGGCATGGTCGACCTGCTCGATCGGCGCGCCGAAGACGGCCATGATCCCGTCGCCTTCGTACGAGACGATCGTCCCGCCGTGAGCGTGGATGGCCTTGGTCATCTGGTCGAGGTACTGGTTGACGATCTGGATGACCTCGGCAGCCGGCAGCGCCTCGGCCACCGAGGTGAAGCCGCGGAGGTCGGTGAACATCACGGTCGCCTCCATCGTCACGCCGCCGAGGCGGAGGTCCCCGTCCGTGCGCTTGAGCACGTCGTCGACGACGGCGGCCGGCACGAAGCGCGCGAAGACGTCCCTGACCCGCTCGCGCTCGAAGGCCGCCAGGAGGTAGTGCGCCCCGATCGACCCGACTGACGAGACGAGCAACGCGCCGAAGGGGTAGACGAACGAGATGACGAGCCCGGCGTTGAACGCGAGCTGCGTCGCGACGAGGAACGCGGCGGCCGCAGCGATCGCCAGCACCAGCGTCCCTCGCAGGGAGAGCCGGATCCCCGTCAGCGCCGGCAGCAGCCCGAGGACGAGGATGAGCGTCAGGTCGAGCCAGCCGGGCGCCAGCCGTAGGGGAAGCCCGTCCAGGATCGTCGCGGCCGCGTTTGCCTGGATCTCCGGCCCGGGCATCAGGTCGTCGCCGAACGAGACAGGGTGGACGTCCTGCAGCGACGGCGCCCAGGGGCCGACGACGACGATCTTGTCCTTGAAGAAGCCCGGCTCGAACTTCCCGTCGAGCACGCGGGAGAACGAGACGGAGGGGATCGTCCCAACCGGGCCGTGGTAGTCCACGAGCCGGGTCTCGACGGAGAACGGCTCGACGGGCTCACCGGTCGCCCGCTCGACGGCCACGACGGCGAAGCTCTTCAGCTGGTCCAGCTCGAACGGGACCCGGCGGATGATCCCGCCCGGGTCGTCGTCGAAGTTCCCGTTGCCGACGCTGGTGCGTGCGTACTCGATTCCCTCGGCTCCCCCGAGGAAGTTCGGCTCCCCGTTCTCACCCACCTCGGTGGTCGCGAAGACGACGTTCCCGGCCGCCCTGGCAGCGTCCATCAAGGCGTTGTCCTGCTCGGCGTCCGGCGAGGGCTCGCTGAACTGGACGTCGTACGCGATCACCTTCGCGCCGTCCGCCTTCAACCGTGAGATCACCTGGCCGTGATTCGAGCGCGGAAAGGGCCACTGAAGGTTCAGCTCGTCGAAGGTGACGTCGTCGATCTTCACGACGGCGAGATCCGAGGGCGGCGACTGCTCGCCGCGAACGGTGAAGCGGGCGTCGACGGTGTCGAGGTCGATGTCCTCGAAGACGCTCGTGCCGTACGCGACCAGCCAGAGGCCGGTTGCGCCGAGCCCGACGGCGAGGAAGAGGGCGATGCGGAGACGCCGGCGACCGGAGGTCATCCGAGGAACTCTGGCTGAGCGCCTCGGATAGGTCTAGCCCCGCTAGGAGGGTTTGGCGGAATATCGCTCGTTGCCAGGGTGCGATGCTCGTTCCCAGGCAAGGACGCAGGGAGCGCCCGTATCGAATGAGATACGGGCGCGACTGAGGACGCAGACCTGGGGGCGAGCAGCGCGCCCTGGCGACACAGCTGGTATTTCGCCAGACCCTCCTACCGGCGGGGCAGGTTCGGGAAAGCCCAGACGAGGAGCAGGACGCTGATCGCGATCATTGCGAGTCCCAGGCCGGCGAGCGCCATCTGCGGCACAATCGGTCAACCGGGGCCGTCGCTTGAGACGGATCGTCCCTCGTTCGAGGGATCGTCGGGTTCAAGGGACGGTCGATCTGACCCCGAAGGGGTCACGAGCGTTTTGCCGTCAGCCGCCGCGAAGATTCCCGTCTACCGGGGCGAATTCGGCCCCGAGCAGGCCGAGCGCCTGCTCTGGCGTGCCGGCTTCGGGCCGCGCCGGGGACAGGCAAGGAAGCTCGCGAGGCAGGGCCTGAACGAGTCCGTTCGCGCCCTCACCGCGCCGGGACGCCAGCGTTTCGTCGGGCCGCGCCCGAAGGACGAGAAGGGCCGCCCGCTCGCGCCGCGCGATGCGTGGGGCCACGACCATCTCTGGTGGCTCGACCGTATGGTCCGCGGCAACCGGCCGCTGATGGAGCGGATGACGCTCGTCTGGCACGACTGGTTCGCCACGTCGAACGAAGGCGTCGGCTCGCAGGGGCTCATGCTCCGGCAGAACGCGCTCTTCCGCCGCTACTGGCTCGGCTCCTTTCGGCAGCTGTCACTCGCCGTCACACGCGACCCCGCGATGCTGCTCTGGCTCTCCGGGACCGACAACACGAAGTGGTCGCCGAACGAGAACTACGCCCGTGAGCTGATGGAGCTCTTCACGCTCGGCGCCGGACGTGGGTACACCGAGCGCGACGTCCGGGAGCAGGCGCGCGCGCTGACGGGCTTCCGGAACGACTGGCGCGAGGGCGTGGGCCCGACGCGCTTCCGCTTCGACCGCGAACGCCACGACCTCGGTTCGAAGCGCATCTTCGGGCGGCGCGGACGCTTCGACTGGCGCGACGCCGTCGAGCTCTGCGTCAAGCACCCGCGGCACCCCTCGTTCTTCGTCTCGAAGCTCTGGGGCTACTTCATCCCGACGACGCCGCCGGCCGCAACCCGGCGCGGGCTCGAGCGGCTCTACGTGCGAAGCGGGTACAGCGCGCGTCCCGTCGTGCGCGCGATCCTCAAGCACCCGCACTTCTACGACGGCCCGCGGATGGTGAAGCCGCCGATCGTCTACACCGCGGGGCTCCTTCGCGCGTCCGGCCGGGGAGTCGACACGGAGTCGTGGACGTGGCTTTGCGCGAACGCGGGCCAGCAGCTCTTCTATCCGCCGAACGTGTCGGGCTGGAACGACGACCGCTGGCTCGACACGGCGACCTACCTGGCCCGGTGGGACATCGCCGGACGGGTCGCGCGAAACGGGCAGCTCGACCCGAACAAGGTGCAGGCGCCGTTCGACGCCGACAAGCTGCTCGACCGGGCGCTCGCGTTCTGGGGCAACCCGCAGCTCTCCCCCGGCACGCGCCGCGTCCTCCGCAACTACACCAAGCGCGCGCTCGGGACCGCCAACCAGAACTGGAAGCGGCGGAGCTACCCGGCGCTCGTCGAGAACTCCCTCCGCCAGCTGATCGCCGTCTCGCCCGACCTCCAGACCTCATGAGCCGCTGCTGCAACGAGTTCTCCCGTTCCTCCCTCCTGCGCCGCGCGGTCGCCGAGGCGGGCTCCGGGCTGCCGGCGATCGAGCCGGGCATGCCGATGCCTGCCGGCACCGGTCTCGACCGCCGCGACTTCATGCTCCGCTCCGCGGGGCTTGCGCTGGCGGTGTACGGGGCCGGGTCGTTCGCCCTGCCGGGCTTCGAGGACGGAATCCTCGAGGCGGCGGAGGCGGCGCCCGCGCAGCCGGTGCTCGTCAGCGTCTTCCTCGACGGGGGCGCCGACTCGCTCTCGCTGCTCGCGCCGGTCGCCGATCCCGACTACCGGCGGCTGCGGCCGCGGCTTGCGCTGCCGGACTCAGGGCTCGTGTTCACGGAGGATCCAGGGCTGCGCTGGCACCCCGAGGCGGCCGCGTTCCGGACGCTGCACCTCGAGGGCAAGCTCACCGTCCTCCCCACCGTCGGCTACACGGACGCCGACCAGTCCCACTTCACCTCGCGCCACTACTGGGAGGTCGGCGCGACGAATCCCGGGCTCCGCACTGGCTGGATGGGCCGCTATCTCGACCGGGCCGGGCGAGCGGACAACCCGCTGCAGGGGCTCAGCCTCGACGGCGAGCTCGCGCCGCCGCTCGCGACCCGGAAGGCGCCGGTCGCGGCGCTGCGCGGCGCGGACAGCTACCGCTTCTGGGCGCCCGGCGTCTGGGGCGAGGTCGAGCGCGAGATGCTGGGGACGCTCGCGCCGCTCGGGCGCGCCCGCGGCGCCCGTGGCAAGGCTCTCGCGTCGATCGCCGGCACCGCGGCGCAGGCGAACCGGCTCCGCCAGCAGCTTGCGCCGTTCAACGGCGCCGGGATCACGAGCCCGGTCGCCTATCCGCAGCACCGCAGCAGCTTCCCGAAACGCCTCTCGGGCCTGGCGGCGATGCTCGGCGCCGGCCTTCCTCTGCGCTGCGTCGCACTGCGTGCGTACGGGATGTACGACACGCACGACGACCAGGCTGAGGCGCTGGGTCAAGGACTGAAGCTGACCGGCGACAGCCTCCTCGCGTTCCAGCGCGACCTCGAGGCGCGGGGCTTGGCCGACCGCGTGCTCACGCTCGTCTGGTCGGAGTTCGGCCGCCGCGCCGAGGAGAACGGCTCGCGCGGCACCGACCACGGAGCGGCCGGAGTCGGCATGGTCATGGGCACCCGAGCCCGCGGCCAGATGGTCGGCGAGCTGCCGCGGCTCCGCCAGGCGCTCGACCGGGAAGGCAACCTCAAGGCGACTGTGGACTTCCGGAGCGTCTACAGCTCGCTGCTCGAGCAGTGGTTCGACTTCGACGCCGCCGGCGCGATCCCCAACGCGCGGGCCTTCCGGCGTCTCCAGCTGGTCAAGTGAGGCGCCTCGCCCTTCTGGGGCTGACGGTGGCCGCACTCGTCGCGGCGGCGCACCCGGTGCTCGCGGCACGCCCGCCCGCGCGCGTCCAGGTGACCGCGCTCGAGTTCGAGTACCGGCTGTCACGGCTGACCGTCAGGCAGGGGCCGGCGCTGATCCAGCTCGTGAACTACGGCGAGGACGAGCACGATCTCTACGTTCACCGGATCGGCGGGACGAGGACGTTTCGCGTGAGGAGGATCCTCCCGGGCGAGCGGGCCACGCTGTCGATCCGCCTCCTGCCCGGCCGCTATCGCCTCTGGTGCGCGGTGTCGGACCATCGCGCGCGCGGCATGCGGGCAACCCTTCGCGTCAGGCGCTAGAGCCCTAGTAACAAGTTGTTACTACCCTCTCGAGGCCTCTCGGGAGGCCGCGTCGGGTGGCTAGTAACAAGTTGTTACTTGCCGTCGGAGGCGAGCTCGCCGATCACGGCGTCACTGAGTCGCGGCCAGGCGTCGAGGGCCCACTCGCCGAACTCGAGATCGGTGAGCACTGCGAGGGCGAGGCTGCGGTCCGGATCGACCCAGAGGAAGGTGCCGCTGCCGCCGAAGTGGCCGAAGGTCCGCTCCGAGGCTCGGTTCCCCGTCCAGTGGCTCGGCTTCCGATCGCGGAGCTCGAGCCCGAGCCCCCAGTCGTTCGGGTCATAGCGCCCGATCCCCGGGATCACGCCGCCCAGGCCGGGGAACTGCACGGTGGTCGCCTCGTCGAGCGTCTCCGGTGCGACGAGCGTCGGGTCGAGCAACTCGCGGCCGAGCCGCAGCAGGTCGTCCAAGGAGCCGTGGACGCCGGCCCCCGCCGAGCCCTCGAGCGTGGCGCCCATCCCGAGCGGCTCGAAGACGGCCTGACCGAGATAGTCGGCGAACGGCATCTCCGCCTGCAGCTGGACGAACCCTGCGAGGACCTCGAAGCCCGCGTTCGAGTAGATCCGCCGAGTCGCGGGCTTCGCGATCGGCTCGGTGCCCTCGAAGGGGAGCCCCGAGGTGTGCGCGAGCAGGTGCCGGACGGTCGAGCCCGGCGGGCCTGCCGGCTCGTCGAGGTCGACGGTGCCCTCCTCCGCGGCGATCAGCACGGCCAGCGCCGTCGCCGGCTTCGTGACCGACGCCCAGCGGAACGTGCGACCGGCATCGCCCTGCGTCGCCACCACCTCCCCCTCGGAGACGACGCCGGCGGCGACGTTCTCCGCGGCCCATTCGTCGACCTGGCGCAGAGCTTCCACGGCGGCGGATACTAGGCCCGTGCCACACCGGCGGATTCCGGGCCACTCCCCGTACGAGTCGATCATGGGCTACTCGCGCGCCGTCGTCGCGGGCGACCACGTCTACGTCGCCGGGACGGCTCCGATCCCCGCGGACGGCAGCGATCCGCCGGAGGGCGCATACGAACAGACCCGACTCTGTCTCGAGATCGTCAAGGGCGCGCTCGAGCGGGCGGGCTCCCGGCTCGAGGACGTCGTTCGCACCTGTGTCTACCTGACCGACGCTTCGGCCTTCGACGAGATGGCGCGGGCGCACGGCGAGGTGTTCCGGGACATCCGCCCGGTCAACACGACCGTCGTCATCGCCGGGCTCGTCGATCCCCGCTGGCGCCTCGAGTTGGACGTCGTCGCAGTCCTGTCAGACTGACGCGCCATGAAGCAAGCCTGGCCCGCGTCGATCACGGGTGTGGAGGGATTCGCCGCCGGTGGCAGCGTCCTCGAGCACAGGTTCGGTCAGGGCGAGCCGTACACACTCGGCGTCGAGGAGGAGTACATGCTGCTCGACGGCGAGAGCTTCGACCTCGTGCAACGGATCGACACGGTGCTGGCCGCCTTCGTCGGCCACGAGGACGAGGCCCGGATGAAGCCCGAGCTCATGCAGTCGGTCCTGGAGGTCGCGACGCCCGTCTGCCGGACCGCCGCCGAGGCCGACCGAGAGCTCCGCCGCCTCCGGTCGGCCGTGAAGCAGATCGCGGGCGACAACGGCCTGCGGATGGGCTCGGCCGGGACGCACCCGTTCAGCCTCTTCGAGCGCCAGCGGATCACGGCGCGCGACCGGTACCGCGCCCTCGTCGACCAGATGCAGTACGTCGCCCGCCGCGAGCTGATCTTCGGGCTCCACGTCCACGTTGCCGTGGATGATCCGGACAAGGCGATCCACGTCGTCAACGCCTTGCTCGTCGATCTCCCGTTGCTGATGGCGCTGTCGGCGAGCTCACCCTTCTGGCGTGGCGAGCCGACCGGCCTTGCGTCCACCCGCCAGCCGATCTTCGCGGCCTTCCCGCGTTCAGGGCCGCCCCCGCGCTTCCGCGACTACGAGGACTACGCGGCCGTCGTCGGACAGCTGGAGAAGACGGGCTGCATCGCCGACTACACGCACATCTGGTGGGACATCCGGCCCCATCCGCGGCTCGGCACCGTGGAGATCCGGATCTGCGACTGCGTCACCCGCGTGGAGGACGCCGTCGCGATCGCCGCGTTCTGCCAGGCGCTCGTGAAGCACTACTGCGAGCTGGCCGAGCAGGAGGGCGGGATCCCCGGCCACCACCGGATCCTGACCACCGAGAACAAGTGGCTCGCGGTGCGCTACGGGCTCGAGGCGCCGATCATGGACCTCAACACCGGCGCACGGAACCGCATCGCCGTCGCGCAGCTCGTGCGCCGGCGCCTCGAGGAGATCGAGCCGCACGCGAAAGAGCTCGGCTCCGACAGCGAGCTCGAAGGCATCCGCGAGATCCTGAGGCGGGGCAACGGCTCCGATCGCCAGCTGCGGGTCTACAACGCCAACCGCGACATCGTGGAAGTCGTCCGTGAGATCGCGAACGCAACGGAGGACATCTAGGCACGTCGAAGCTTCAGAGTACGACCATGGCTCGGGACCCCTCGTCATCCGAGGCTCGTACATCTGACGATGAACCTTCACGGGGGCAGCGCTCGCAGCGGAACCGCGCCATGGCCGCGTTGCGGGACGACGAACGCGCCTGGATCGCGGGAGCCCAGGCTGGTTCGCTGCCCGATCTCGAGGCGCTCTTCCGGGAGCACTGGCCCCGGGCCTACCGCGCCGCCTACCTCGTCGTCCACGACGGCGCCGCGGCCGAGGACATCGCACAGGAGGCAATGCTGTCCGCGATCCGGACGCTCGACCGGTTCGACCGGCGCCGTCCGTTCGGGCCGTGGCTCCACCGGATCGTCGTCAACCGGGCGATCGACTGGGTGCGAGCGAGGGCGCTGCGCGCCGAGGCCGACGAGCCCGCGCTGGGGCTGGCGGCGGCCGACCGGGCCGCACGAAGGAGAGCCTTATTCGCAGCCCGTGCTCGCCGCCCTCGGCGAGCTGTCGCCTGACCACCGCGCAGTGATCGTGCTCAGGCACCTGCTGGAGTACTCGCCGCGCGAGATCGCGCGGATGCTCGACCTGCCGCGCGGCACCGTCAACTCCCGCCTCCGCCGGGGCCTCGACCAGCTCGCGGACCGGCTCGAGGTCGACGAGGACACGATGTGAACGCGTTCGAGCTTCGCCGCGCGCTGCTCGCCATCCCGCCGCCCGACGAGCTCGGCGCCACGCGCCGGTCGTGGCAGCTGGCGCGCGCGGCGTTCGACGAGCGGGAGCCGACGCCGTGGCCGAAGCGGCACACCCGTGGGCTCGTCGCAGCCGCAGTGGCGATCGCAGCTCTCGCCGCCGCCGTGAGCCCGCCGGGCCGCGCTGTGATCGCGGACGTGCGAGAAGCGCTCGGGACAGAGAAGGTCGCGAGAGCTCCGCAGCCGAGGACAGCGCCTTTCTCGCTGCCGGCGGAGGGACGCGTGATCGTCACGGCCCCGACCGGCGTCTGGGTCGTCGAGGCGAACGGCTCCAAACGGCGGCTCGGCGACTTCGACGAGGCGTCGTGGTCGCCCGGCGGACTGGCCGTCGCCTCGAGCCGGAGCCGGCTCGCCGCCATCGGCCCGACAGGTCAGGTCCGGTGGACACTCGCCCGGCCGAGGGTCCATGACGCCCGGTGGTCTCCCAGCGGGTCACGGATCGCCTACCTGAGCGGGTCGAACCTCCGCGTGGTCGGGGCGGACAAGACCGGCGACCGGCGCCTGGACGGCGCAGCCGACGTCGCTCCCGCCTGGCGACCCGGCGAGCAGCCTCTCGTCGCGTACGTCAGCGCCGACGGCGTCCTGACCGTGCGGGACTCGGACACGGACGAGACGCTCTGGACCTCCGGGGTTCGGGCCACGCCGGCGCAGCTCGAGTGGTCGGCGGACGGACGGCGACTCGTCGCAGCCGTGCCGCTTTCCGACAGCCGTTTCGCCCTCACCGTCTACGACGAGGCCGGCCGTCGCCTCCAGTCGCTCCCCCTTCCCGGCACGTTCGTGGACGCCGCCTTCGCGCCCGACGACCATCGCGTCGCCGTCGTCCGCAGGCAGCGAGCCGAGGACGGCGAGACGAGCGAGCTCCTCGTGGTCGACGCGGACAGCGTCCGCCGGCAGACGCCCGTCTTCAGCGGACGGGGCCGCTTCAGCGACGTCGCGTGGTCGCCGGGCGCACGCTGGCTGCTGCTCGGCTGGCAGAGCGCCGACCAGTGGCTCTTCCTCCGCTCGACAGCCGTGGAGAAGGTGAAAGCGGTCTCGAGCCTGGCGCAGCAGTTCGACCCGGGCGGGACCGGCGCCGGGCCGTTCCCACGCATCGAAGGCTGGTGCTGCGGGGGTTAGGCTGCCGCCGTGCTCGCGACGGGCGACCGGATTCCCGACGTCGACGTGTGGCTCGCGCCGCGCGAGGGCGTGTCGCTCCACGACCTGGTCTCCGAGGGCGCGATCCTCGTCCTCTTCTACCTCTTCGACTGGTCGAAAAGTCAATAGGAAAGAGACGGGAGGAACCCCGTCCCTTCGGGGAGACGGATCGCGTTTCCAGCGCGCCGGGAGCCGAACGCCGATCGCCGTGCCTCCCGCGAGGCCGAGGACGAGCCCCGCCCAGGTCGGTTCGTCGGCCATCAGCGCGGTTCACTGCGTGATCGCGAGGACGAAGACGAGGTCGAAGAACAGCTCGAGCGGCGTGACGCGCTCGGTCTCGCGGAACACCGCGGCGATCCGTGGGGAACGGGGTGAGCGGATACTCACTCCGTTGAGTTTGCTCTAGGCTCCGACTCGGCGGAGCCGACCGAGGTCGTGCCGGCTTCGCCGGCGCGCCCGGTGGCTTTACGCGGGTGCTCTCGCCGGCTCCTCTTGCCTCTCCTCTTCCGCGTCGAGCAGCTCGTCCGCGCCGCCCGTCTCGACGTCGAGGTGCAGGTCGTCGCCCGCGACGCTCACGACGATCTTGTCGCCGGGCTGCACGCCCCCGCTCAGCACCAGCCGTGAGAGTTCGTTCTCCACCCGCCGCTGAATCGTCCGGCGAAGCGGCCGTGCGCCGAACTCGGGATCGAATCCCTCCTCGGCGAGGAGCCTCACCGCCTCCTCGGTGAACTCGACGTCGATCCGCTGCGCCCGCATCCGGCGGACGAGCCGGTCGAGGAGCAGCCTCGTGATGTCTGCCAGCTGCTCGCTGCTGAGCGCGCGGAAAACGATGATCTCGTCGATCCGGTTGATGAACTCCGGGCGGAAGCTCATGCGCAGCACGTCCATCAGCTCGTCCTTCAGCTGCTCGAAGTCCCCGCCGGTTCGCGCGTACTCCTGGATGCGGTCGGCGCCTAGGTTGGAGGTCATGATCACGATCGTGTTCTTGAAGTCGACGGTCCGCCCCTGGGCGTCCGTGAGGCGACCGTCGTCGAGGATCTGGAGGAGGATGTTGAAGACGTCCCCGTGCGCCTTCTCGATCTCGTCGAAGAGCAGAACCGCGTACGGACGCCGCCGTACCGCCTCGCTCAGCTGTCCCGCCTCCTCGTAACCGACGTACCCGGGCGGCGCACCGACGAGCCGCGAGACCGTATGGCGCTCCTGGAACTCGCTCATGTCGAACCGCACCATCAGGCTCTCGTCGCCGAAGAGCGCCTCCGCGAGAGCCCTGGCAAGCTCCGTCTTCCCGACGCCCGTGGGGCCGAGGAAGAGGAAACTCCCGTCGGGGCGGTTCGGGTCGGCGAGCCCGGCGCGGGCGCGCCGCACGGCCTCCGCGACGGCGGTGACGGCCTCCTCCTGGCCGACGATGCGATCGTGGAGCTCCTGTTCGAGTCTCATCAGGCGCTCGCGCTCCTCGGTCGTCAGCTGGGAGACCGGGATGCCCGTCGCACGGGAAACGATCTCGGCGATGTCCTCCGGGGTGACCTCCGGGGCGCGTGAGCGACTCTTGCGCTTGTCGTCCAGCTCGCCGCGCCTCGACTCCAGCTGATCCCTGATCTCGCCCGCGCGGTCGTAGTCCTCGGCCGCTGTCGCCTGGTCGCGCTCGCGCGCCAGCCGGCGCAGGTCCTCCTCGAGTGACCGGGTATCGTCGTCCTTCGTCTTCAGCCGCAGCCGGACCCGCGCGCCTGCCTGGTCGACGAGGTCGATCGCTTTGTCGGGCAGGAAGCGGTCGCGGATGTAGCGGTCGGACAGCTCCGCCGCGGCGATGATCGCCTCGTCGGAGATCCGGACGCGATGGAAGGCCTCATACCGGTCCTTCAGTCCGTGGAGAATCTCGATCGTCTCGTCGACGGTCGGCTCGCGCACGAAGACCGGCTGGAAGCGGCGCTCGAGTGCCGGGTCCCGCTCGATGTTCCCTCGGTATTCGTCGAGCGTCGTCGCGCCGATGACGTGGAGTTCGCCGCGGGCGAGGTACGGCTTCAGCATGTTCGACGCGTCCATGGCGCCCTCGGCGGCCCCTGCGCCGATCACCGTATGCATCTCGTCGATGAAGAGGATCAAACCCTCGGCGGCAGACACCTCGTCGATCACGGTCTTCAACCGCTCCTCGAACTCGCCCCGGTACTTCGTGCCGGCGATCATCCCGGCGAGGTCGAGGGAGACGACGCGGTTGTCTGAGAGCGTCTCCGGTACCTCGTCGTTGACGATCCGCTGCGCGATGCCTTCGACGATCGCCGTCTTCCCGACTCCGGGCTCGCCCAGAAGCGCCGGGTTGTTCTTCGTGCGGCGGGAGAGGATCTCGATCGTCTGGTCGATCTCGTCGGCCCGGCCGATCACCGGGTCGAGCTTCCCCTCGCGCGCCTCGGCCGTCAGGTCACGGCCGAACTCGTCCAGCTTGGGTGTCTGCGAGGTCTCTTTCGGGACGCCGCCCTCGATGCCGCGGATGACGGACCCGCGGAGCTTCGTGTGGGAGACGCCGAAGCGCTCGAGCAGCTCCCCGGCCTCCGTGTCCGCGTCCCGCGCCAGTGCCAGCAACACATGCTCGGGGCCGACATAGGACGAACCGAGCTCGCGCGACTCCTCGTACGCAGCGAGGAGGGCAGCCTTCGCGTCTGGCGCGAGCGACGGGGCGACATCGGTGCGGTCGCCCTTCTCGGCCTCCTCCTCCAGCTGCGCCGCGATCGCCTGCGGGTCGGCATCGATCTGCTCGAGCACGTGCCGCACGACGTCGTCCTGGAGCGCCGCGTGCAGGAGGTGCTCGCTGTCGAGGTCTAGGCTCCCCCACTCCAGCGCCGTCTGCGCCGCGCGCTGCAGGAGCTCGCGGGTCGCGTCACTGAAGAACTGCGTGACATCGACGCGCTCAATCTGGCGCTGCGGAGCGGACACGCGCCCGCCGGTACCGGTACCGGCGCCGGTGCCGGTAGCGGAATCGCCGAAGAAATCGGAAAAGAAGTCGTCGAAGAGGCTCCGGCGTCCTCCGAGACGCCGCATCCGCTCCTCTGTGACGTCGATCTCGCAGAGGTACTCGACCTCTTGGGTTCCGTCCGGGCGTGTGTGAACTCTTGAAGCGACTGCCGGACGTCCGTGCCGCTGACAAACGGGCTGGTCGGCCATCTCAGTCCTCTCTCTGGGAGCGGACGCCATGGCGCGCGTCCCGAACAGTTCTTTCTACCCGAGCTTGCCCAAAGGAAACATCGCCCGCGCCCTTCGCACCCCGCTTGACGGACCGAGGCTTTGCTGGAGCATCTGCACGGCGCTTACGGCGTGTCCCGCAATCCTCGCGCAGCCGCGAGCAGTACGTCCATGTCGGGAACGTCGCCGTCCTCGTAGGCCCATGCGCCACGGACCGTGCCGTGGGTGTCAATGAGAAAGGCCGAGCGGCGGGCGACGTCGGTCATCCCCCGGTAGTCGCGGGCAATCCCAAACCCGCGCACGGCATCGCCGTTCCAGTCCGAGAGCAGCACAAAGTTCAGGTCAAGCGCCTGCATCCAGGCGACGTGCGACCACGCGGAGTCGCGAGACGCGGCCATCGCCCGCACGCCCGCCGCCTCGAACTCCTTGCTTCTGTCACGCAGAAGCTCCATCTCGCTTGTTCAAGTCCCGGACCAATCGAAGAGGTACCAGAGGACCAGGATCGGCCCTTCGGAGACGAGATCATGGAGAGAGACGCCCTCGCGTGGTGCTAGCCACACCTGAGCGTCGGGGATTCGGTCGCCGGTCGCGAGCACCGCGTCAGCCTAGTACCCGATCAGGAGCAGTCCCTCGAAGGGGAGGTTGAGACGTGGACTGCCGTACAACGCCTCGACGACCGAGTACGTCTTCGCGTAGCTCGCGACTCGTCGGGCACCTGAACGAACGAGATGGAGCTCCTGCGTGACAGGAGCAAGGAGTTCGAGGATGCAGGCGTGCGGATCATGGCGGCCTCGCGCGACTCGGCATGGTCGCACGTCGCGTGGATCCAGGCGCTCGACCTGAACTTCCCGCTGATCTCGGACTGGAATGGCGACGCCGTGCGCGGCTTCGGGGTCGCGCGGGACTATCGGGGGATGAGCGACGTCGCGCGGCGGGCCGCGTTCCTCGTCGACACCGACGGTACGGTCCGCGGCGCATGGGCCTACGAGGACGGCGACGTTCCGGACGTGGACGAGCTGCTCGCGGCCGCGCGGGCTTTGTCGGGCTCGTCCTAGCCCTCTACCTCGCCGCCGGTCTCCTCTCGACGTGGCCGGCGCTGCAGGACGCCCGCTCGGACTTCCTCGCCGAGGGTCTCCCGGGACTGCCCGGCGCAGCGGCTCCCGGCGACCATCTTCAGGTCGTCTGGCAGCTCTGGCTCCCCGGCCACCAGCTCGGGCGCGGCGCTGCTCCATGGCTCGATCCGTACAGCTTCCAGCCCGAGGTCGAGCCTCGCGTCAACTTTGCGGGCTGGCCGTTCGCCGTCGTCTTCGGGCCGCTGAAGGGGCTGTTCGGGACGGTCGCCGCCTGGAACCTCTTCGTGCTGCTGGGCTACCTCGGCGCCGGGGGCTTGACGTTTCTCTGGCTCCGCTCGGTCGGGCTCGGCGTCTGGGCGTCGCTCGCCGGCGGCCTGGTGTTCGCGCTCGCGCCGTATCGCGCGGTGCAGGGAGGCGCCGGCCACCTGCTCGCGTGGATCGGGATGCTGCTCCCGCTCTCGCTCTGGGCGTGGGAGCGGCGGCTCTACTGGCTCACCGCTGCGGCGCTCGCGTCCATTCCGCTGTCGGGACAGGTGCACCTGGCACTCGGTGCGCTGCCGTTCGTCTTCGCCTACGCGCTCGTGCGAGGCGGAGACCGGCGCTGGGCTGCCGGCGCGCTTGCCGCCGGCCTGGCCGCCGGCGTCCTCGTCTGGGCGGTGTCGATCCGCGGCTCGATCGGCTCCTCGCGCTCGTTCGCCCAGGTCGAGCGCTACTCGGCCGAGCTGGGCGACTTCGTCTCACGGGATCCGCGTCACGGGCTCGAGGCGTTCGTCTTCGTCGGCTGGCTCGTGCCGCTGCTGGCGCTCCTCGGGTTCGCGCTGCATCGCCGAACGAGCCTCGGTCTCGTCCTCGGTGCGGGTGCGCTGCTACCGATGATCCTCGCCCTCGGCGCCAACCTTCCCGGCTACGAGGAGCTCTGGGAGACGGTTCCGGGCCTCGGAGTGACCCGCGTGCCCGGTCGGTTGATGGTCATCACCTGCCTCGCGCTGGCGGGGCTTGCCGCGCTCGGGCTGGAGTGGGTCCTGCAACAGAGGCGCGGGCTCGCGGTGGCCGGCGCGGCTCTCGTCCTGGTTGCGGTCGACCTCAGCGCCGGAGTGACCGCCTACCGACCGACCGCCGCGGACGAGGGGAATCGCGCGTACGCGGCACTCCAGCGGGAGGCCGGAGGACGCCTTTTGGAGATGCCCGTCTACGCGCCCGACCGCCAGGAGGCGAGCGTCTACCTGTATTACGCGATGCAGGCCCCGCGCGAGCGGCCGGCGGGCTACTCGACGGTCGCGCCGAAGGAGGCGGCCCGAGTACTCCGGGAGCTCCAGCCGTGCGCCGACGTGCGCAACCTGGCCGAGCTCGGCGTCAGGTACCTCGCCGTCTACGGCCGTCCACGCTGCGGAGTCGCCGGACGGCTGCTCGGCCGTGACGGGCCGATCGCGCTCTACGAGGCCTTCATACCCGTAGCCTGGTAGGCGTGGAGCTCGAGAGCTACACGTTCGTCCTCCTCCGCCGCGGGCCACGCGCAGACGAGTACAGCGATGCCGAGCTGGAGGAGATCCAGGCCGGCCATCTCGCGTTCCTGGACCGGATGAGCCGGGAGGGTCACATGGTGCTCTCTGGGCCGTTTCGCGACCAGTCGGACGAGACGAAGCGGGGGTTCTCGGTCTACCGGACGAGTCTCGAGGAGACCCGGCGCTTGACCGAGGACGATCCGGCGATCCAGGCCGGACGCATGTCCATCGAGGCCATGACCTGGCTGACCGAGAAGGGCGCCCTCGGTTGAACGACGAGCGCGTCGTCCGCGGCGAGGACGGCGTCGCCCGTTGCTTCTGGGGCTCCTCGACGCCCGAGTACCAGGCCTACCACGACACGGAGTGGGGCTTCCCCGTGGACGACGACCGCCGCCTGTTCGAGAAGCTCGTGCTCGAGGGGTTCCAGTCGGGCCTCTCCTGGCTGACGATCCTGCGGAAGCGCGACAACTTCCGGAAGGCGTTCGCCGGCTTCGACTTCGAGCGGGTCGCGCGCTTCGGCGAGAAGGACGTCGAGCGGCTGCTGCAGGACGCCGGCATCGTCCGCCACCGCGGCAAGATCGAGGCCGCCATCAACAACGCCCAGCGGGCCGTCGAGCTCGTGGGCGAGGAGGGCTCGCTGGCCGCCTACGTCTGGCGCTTCGAGCCGGATCCGGCCACCCGCCCGAAGCGGTTCACCTGGGACGTCCTCCTCGAGATGGCGCAAACCGAGGAGTCGAAGGCGCTCGCCAAGGATCTCAAGCGCCGGGGCTGGCGCTTCGTCGGCCCGACGACGGTGTACGCGTTCATGCAGGCGATGGGGCTCGTGAACGACCACCTCGAGGGCTGCGACGCCCGCGAGGCCGCCGAGCTCGCTCGGGCCGCGTTCGACCGGCCCACCTAGTCCCTTCTCAAAGGAACCTTCCGTCCCTATCTTCTGTGGATGAGGTGGGGACCGACCGGTTTCTCACTGCCGGCGTTCGAGCTCTTCCCTGACTCCGCCGCGAGAGAGGACGGCGAGCTCTCGCTCGGTGGCGTCCGGGCGTCGCGCCTCGCCGAGGAGTTCGGCACGCCTCTCGTCGTCTACTGCGAGCAGACGCTCCTCGCGCACGCCGAGGCGTATCGCAGCTCTGCCCCCGACGCGCTCCTGCTCTACAGCGTCAAGGCGTTTCCGAGCGTCGCCATCCTCGAGCTCGTCGCCGGCGCGGGCTACGGCGCCGACGTCTCCACCGCCGGCGAGCTTGCGTTCGCGCTCCGCGCGGGCATTCCGGGAGACCGCATCGTGCTCCACGGGAACAACAAGAGCGACGAGGAGCTTGCCGCGGCTGCAGCGGCCGGCGTCCGCTACGTCGTGATCGACGCCGCAGACGAGGTTGCGCGGGCTGCCAGGGCAGGAATCGAACGTGTGCTGGTCCGCGTGACCCCCGGGATCGAGGCAGAAACGCATGCCGCGATCACGACCGGCCATCGCGGCTCGAAGTTCGGGCTGCCGCCCGAAGACGCCCTCCAGGCGATCGACGCCGCCCGCGGCGCTGGCCTCGAGGTCGCCGGCCTGCACGTGCACATCGGCTCGCAGCTGCTCGAGACGGCGGCTGTGCGGACGACCATCGCCTGGCTGGCGGCCTTCGCAAGCGAGTGTCGGACGCACCTCGGCTGGGTGCCGGGCACCATCGACCTCGGCGGCGGCCTCGGCGTCCGGCACGTACTCGAGGAGGAGGCACCCTCGATCGAGACCTTCGTCGGCGCGCTGATCGAGCGGGTCGCGGAAGAGTGGAAGCTGCACGAGCTACCGAGCGCCGACCTGGTCCTCGAGCCCGGCCGCTCGCTCGTCGGGCGAGCGGGTGTGACGCTCTACAGAATCGGCGTCGTCAAGCGCGCAAGCGAACGCGTCACGTACGTCGCGATCGACGGAGGCATGTCGGACAACCCACGACCGCAGTTGTACGGCGCTCTGTACAGCGCGATTGTCGCCGGGCGGGTCGACGATCCTCCGACCGGTGTCTTCTCGGTCTGCGGCAAGCACTGCGAGTCCGGGGACGTCCTCGTCGACGGAGTCCGGCTCGCGTCTCCGCGGCGCGGAGATGTCCTGGCAGTTCCGGCGACCGGTGCGTACACGCTGGCGATGTCGTCGAACTACAACGCGGTGCCCCGTCCGGCCGCCGTCCTCGTCTCTGAGGGTGGGGCGCGATTGATTCGCCGCCGCGAGTCGATCGATGACCTCCTCGGCCTCGAAACACCATCGACCGAGGGCTCTGCTCTCACCGCGGACGGCGCCGTGACCAACCCGGCCCGCAAGTAGCCGCGCCCGCCGCCGGGCGAGCTCCGTCCGGCCGGAGAGGTACCGTCATCGGTCGTGCTGCTCGCCCTGCTCGTCGTCTGGGTGATCCTTGCGGTCGCGTTCGCGATCACCAGCTGGATCCTGCCCGGCATGGACATATCCGGCGGGTTCTGGTCCTACCTCTGGGTCTCGGCGCTGTTCGGCATCGTCAACGCGATCGCCGCAGCACTGCTGCTGCGGTTCGCTCCAGCGGTGCGGTCGCCCTTGATCCTGGGGCTGCTCGCACTGTTCCTCAGCGCGCTCATGCTCGCGATCACCGACTCGATCTCGGGCTCGCTCACGATCGACGACTTCTGGTGGACGACGGTCTGGGCCGCGATCATCCTCGCGATCGTCACGGCCTTCATCGAGGCCCTGGTGTTCATGCTCCTGCTCCGAAGAGCAGAGCGCACGGCCTAGCGCACGGGGCTGCTCGGATCCGCGCCGTCTTCGCGCCGGCCCAGGCTGAACTTGGAGTACTTCTTCTACTGCCGCGATAAGCCGGGCAAACTCGAGCTGCGGACGCAGCTTCTCGAGGCCCATTGGTCCTTCATGGACGACTACGCCGAGGGGATGATCGCCCGCGGCCCGACGCTCGCCGACGACGGCGTCACGCCGACGGGCAGCCTGCACATCGTCGACCTGCCCGATGCGGAGGCCGCAAGGGTGTTCGCGTTCGAGGAGCCGAACTACAAGGCCGGGGTGTACGCCGAGGTGTTCGTGAGGCGCTGGCGGAACGTGCTCGGGCGGACGATGTGGCAGTTCGCGGGAGAACCCGAGAGCGTGCGGTTTCTGGTCATCGCCCACGGAAAGCCGAACGAGGACGGCGGTGGCTGGGACCTAGCCGCTCTGAGAGATCGCCTGATCGTGTGCGGACGGCTACTCGCCGAGGACGGCTCGACCTGGGTCGGCGACGCGCTCGCAGTCGAGGCTCCCTCCGCGGCTGCCGTCGAGGAGTTCCTCGATCTTCCAGCGCGAGCAGGGCTCTACGAGCACGTCGAGATCCACCGCTGGCAGTTCGGCGGGCGCGACTAAGACGGCGCGACCGAATCAGATCCTCGCGTCGTGCTCGCACCCGGAGCCGGGCCCGAGCGTCCGCCCGCCGACGACGCCGAACCCGCTCGCGCAGTACAGCTGGTCGCCGGGGAACGCGACGGGATGGTTGTCGTACGAGAAGAGGTCGATCGCGACGAAGCAGGCGTTCGCGCCTGTGCACGTACGGCGCTCGGCGCCCACCGGCAGCATCGGCAGGCTCACGCCGTCCCTCGTGAACTCGCGTCGGCGGTCATCATCGATCCGCTGCTTCGTCGTCTCGCAGCGGACGCCGACGAGCAAGCGTCGCCAGCACGAGGTAGTCGTCGATCGACGGCTCGACGACGAACGTGCAATCGGCGGCCGAGTCCGGGGCGGCGGGGGTGGCGGCGGCGGCTTCCTCTTGCCGGCGGCGATGCCGGGGATCGCCAGCGCAACGGTCAGCGCGAACAGGACGGAAAGGCGCAGGGCGCTCATCGTTTCCTCCCTCTCGAGTTCTCTCCGAGCGGGACTACGGGGTGGTCGCGGCTCCCGGTTCGCGGCGATAAGGAGAACTGATCAGTTAGAGCGGCACCGTGACCCGGCTGGGGGTGCCGAACTCGGGCGAGAGCAGGACCTCGCCGTCCGAGGTGAAGCGAGGCTTCCCCAAGAGCTCGAAGCGCTCCCAGACATCGTGCGGTGGAACCCAGCCCTTCTCGACCTCGCCGAACACGTCGACCTGATGGAAGGACCCTGAATCGACGTCGACGAAGGTGATGCGGCCACGTTTGAACGTTCCGCCCGGAGACGGCTCGGTTTCAAGGAAGTCGACCGGTTCCGGCAGCCACCACGACGTGAAGCCCTCCGAGATCGCGACGAGCCTGCCGTCTGGGCTGAACGTTGGTCCCTGGACCGCGTTCGTTTCCCGCGTCGTGTAGCCCTCACCCTCGAGATGACTCGCCGCGCCGTCCTCGAGTGACACGAGGTTGACGCCTCCCTCGCTTTGGTGCCACCAAAGGACGCCAGCACGGTCGCCGCGCGGGGACAACGCGACATAGGTGTTGCAACACGCCCATGGCCTCACGACGCACCGACTGGTCAGCTCACGCTCCGGCCACGACCGAAGCTCGAAGTCGTCTCCGTACTCGCCGACCAAGAGCGCGACCGTGCCGCCGTCATGCGACCAAGAAATCGATGTGGCTCGCGGGCGCCAGACCAGATCGCCGGTCTCGAGATCCCAGACGCAGCATTCCTCTTTCACCACTGCCCACACCTCCGCCGCAATCAGACGACCCGAGGGGTGCCGGCCGTGGATCCAGAAGTCGTCGAGGTTGCGGAGGGCCTCAGGATCCGCCGAGGGCGTGCTGCGAGCCCGTCTACATGCCCATCGCATGGAAGCCGCTGTCCACGTACAGGGTCGTGGCCGTGACGTTGTCGGCCTCGTCGGAGAGCAGGTAGGCGGCCGCGGCGCCGACGTCGTCGGAGTCGATCGGCCGGTGGAGCGGTGAGCGCTCCTCGACGATCGACTCCATGGTCGGAAAGCCCGCGATCGAGCGGGCGGCGAGCGTCCGGACCGGGCCAGCGGAGATCGCGTTCACCCGGATGTTCTTCTGGCCGAGATCCCAGGCCAGGTACTGGACGGAGGAGTCCAGCGCGGACTTGGCGACGCCCATGACGTTGTAGTGCGGGACCGCCCGCTGCCCGCCCAGGTAGGTCATGGTCAGGATCGAGCCGCCGCCCGCCGCCTCCATCAGCGGCTCCGCCGCCCGGGCGAGGGCGACGAGCGAGTAGGCGCTGACGTCGAGCGCCATCCAGAAGCGGTCGCGCGGAGTGTCCGTGAAGCGCCCCTCGAGATCCTCGGCGGCCGCGAAGGCGACCGAGTGCACGAGCAGGTCGAGCTCACCGTCGAACGTCTCCCCCACCTCGCTCATGACGCGCTCGACGTCCTCGTCGGACCGGACGTCGCAGGAGGTGATGAGCGGGCTCGAGACCGATTCCGCGAGCTCTCGGACGCTCTTCTCGATCCGCTCGCCCTGGTAGGTGAAGGCCAGCTGGGCGCCCTCGTCGGCCAGTCTTCGGCCGATCGCCCACGCGATCGAGCGCTTGTTCGCGACGCCTGTCACGAGCCCGCGCTTGCCTTCGAACCTCCCGGCCACAAAACGATCCTAAAGCGGCCGAGCTGTGGCTACCCTGTTGGTCTTGCGCCGCAAGCTCGTGCTCATCGTTCCCATCGCGGCGCTTGCCCTCACAGCGTCGGCTTCAGCCGCGCTCCGGCCCGTCGACCGCACCTTCGGCGACGTGACCGTGCCCAGGGTCACGCAGGGAACGCTACGAGTGCCGGAGGCGCAGCGCTCCGGACGCATCACCGTGATCGCGACGCTGAGGCTGCCGCCGCTCGCGGCCGCGCGCGGGCCGGGGCTCTTCGCGACGCTCGGCCCTAGCCGGCTCGACACCGCGAGCTCGACCTCCCGCGCCTACCTTGCGCGCATCCAGGCGGAGCAGGCGACGGCCGCACGCGCCATCCGCACCGCCGTCCCCGCCGCGCGATTCGGCTACCGCTTCCAGGTCGTCCTCAACGGGCTCACCGTGCAGCTGCCCGTGCGGAGCCTTCCGCGCCTCCACGCGCTCGGGTCGATCTCACGGGTTTACCCGAGTGTCCGCCACCTCCTGAAGACGAACCGCAGCCCGGGCGTCATCGGCGCGACTGCGTTCACCGCGGCGACGGGAGCGACGGGAGCCGGCGTCAAGATCGGCGTCGTCGACGACGGGATCGACCAGACCAACCCCTCGTTCAACGCCAGCGGCTTCAGCTACCCGGCCGGCTTCCCCAAGGGCCAGACTGCGTTCACGACGCCGAAAGTGATCGTGGCGCGCAGCTTCCTCGCCGCCGGCGCCACCGCTCGGAGCAGGCTCCCGGTGGATCCCCAAGCGTCGTTCCACGGGACGCACGTCGCGGGGATTGCCGCGGGTCGCGCGGGTGTCGGGTCGCCGGGCGGCCGCGACCACCCGCCGACGACGGGGCTGAGCGGTGTGGCGCCGAACGCGTGGATCGGCAACTACCGCGTCTTCAACGTCCCGACTCCCGCCGGGAACATCTCGACGACGGGTCAGACAGTCGCCGCCTTCGAGCAGGCGGTCAAGGACGGGATGGATGTCATCAACTATTCGGGCGGCTCGCCAGCGATCGATCCGCGCACCGACGCGATGATCGACACGATTGCGAATGTCACGCGCGCAGGCGTGGTGGTGGTCGCATCGGCCGGAAACGACCGCGACGACTTCGGTTTCGGCTCGACCGGATCGCCCTCGACGGCTCCCGACGCTATCGGCGTCGCCGCGACGTCCAACACGCACGTCTTCGCGCCCGCCCTCGCGGTCAACGTCCCGTCCGCGCCTGCCTCCGTACGGCGGATCCCGTTCAAGCCGGACGCGCTCGGTGCGCCTTCGGCCTGGGGCCAGTCCGACCGCTCGCTCGTAGACGTCACGTCCATCACGGGAACGAACGGCCAGCCGGTTCCGACCCAGCTCTGCGGGATCGGCCGCGACCCGAACGCGGGCACGAACCCGCTTCCGCGCGGCTCGCTGGCCGGTTCCTTCGCGCTGATCACCCGCGGACACTGCACGTTCCTCTCGAAGGCTGCCCGCGCGGCAGCGGCGGGCGCGGCCGGGCTCGTCGTCATCGACAACCGCTTCGGCGAGGCGAACCCGATCCCGCTGCTCCTGCCCGTGCGCTCCGGGATGATCTCGGATCTCGACGGCGCCAGCCTTCGCGCGTACCTCGGCACCCGCGGGGGCCGCGCGCCGATCCGGGTCGGCCCCGGCGTGACCGAGATCGTGACGGGCCGCAGCGGCGTGATCACGAGCTTCTCCGCGGGAGGCCCCAGCGCCTTCGGCCACCAGCTGAAGCCCGACGTCGCCGCCCCCGGCGGGGAGATCCTGTCCGCCACCCTTCGCCAATACACCGGCGGCTCTCCCTTCGCCAACTTCGACGGTACGAGCATGTCGGCGCCGCACGTGACCGGCGCCGTCGCGCTCCTGACCCAGCGACACCCGGACTGGTCGGTGCGCCAGATGAAGTCCGCGCTGATGTCCACCGCGGGCGCGGCCTGGGGGAACAGCGCACGCACCCAGGAGGCGTCGGTCCTGCTCGAGGGCGCCGGGCTCGTGAACGTCCAGGCCGCCGACAGCCCGCTGATCTTCAGCGAGCCGGGCTCGCTGTCCTTCGGCGACATGAACCTGCTCGCCGGCGTCACCTCCAAGCAGCTGCTCCTGTCCGTCCGGGACGCGGGCGGCGGCGCCGGGACATGGACCGTGGAGCTTCAGCCACAGTCCGCGAGTGCGGGCGCGACGCTCGAGCTTCCGTCCACGGTGACCGTCGCGCCCGGCGGCTCCGTCGACGTCCAGGTCACGGCGCGCGCCGGCGCCGCCGCGCCCAAGGGCGACAACTACGGCTTCGTGGTGCTGCGCCGTGGCGCGACGACGCGCCGCGTCCCCTACGCCTTCTTCGTCACGCGCCCGGGCCTGCACAGCGTCACCGCCCGCCAGCTTCGCCGCGTCCAGGAAGGCAGCACGAGGACCGGCCAGTCGTTCGCCGACCTCTACCGCTTCCCCGCGGCGCCGTTCGGCCACCCGCCCGACTACGGGAGCGGGCCGGACATGCGCGAGGACGGCGGGGAGCGGCTGTACTCGATCCGCGTTCGCAACCGGGTCGTGAACATCGGCGCGGCCGTGATCTCCTCGTCGCCGGGGGCCGCGATCGACCCGTTCTTCCTCGGCGCTAAGGATGAGAACGCGGTTCAGGGGTACGTGGGCACGCCGACGAACATCAACGGCCTGACGATCGGCTACCGGCTTCCCGTCGGCGCCGCGGGCGCCGTGTTCGCGCCGCCTGGGACGTACTACGTCTCCGTGGACTCCGGCCGCAACGAGTTCACGGACGCCCGCCTGGCCGGCACCTACAGGCTCCGGTCGTGGGTGAACGACGTGAGCGCGCCGCTCATCCGCCTCTTGACGACGCGGGTGAGCGCCGGCCGGCCGACGATCGCGATCCAGACGCTCGACCGCGGGGCCGGCGTCGATCCGTTCTCGCTGGTCCTGAGCTACGGCCGTGTCCTCGTCGGCGCCGCGGCGTACGACCCGTTCTCCGGCATCGCCCTGTTCCCGCTCCCGGCCGAGGCGCCAAGCATTCGCGCGGGCCGGATGCGGGCCACGTTCCAGTCCGCCGACTACCAGGAGGCGAAGAACGCGGACGTCTTCGGCCGGGATCTGATGCCGAACACCAGGGTTCGCGCCACACGGATGCGGGTCGTCTCCGGCCCGACGCTCACCTGGCTCACGCCGCTCGCGCGGACCTGCGTGGGCCGCACGGTGCCGCTGCTCGTCGTCGCCGGCCCGGCCGGCACCGCCCGCACCGCGCGCTTCTTCGACGGGAAGCGGCAGATCCGCGTGCTGCGGCGCAACACCGCCGGGCTCTACGGGACGACGTGGCGGAGCCGCGGGGCAAAGCGCGGGCTGCACACCCTTCGCGCGGTCGTGCAGATCGGCGGCAAGCGCGTCGAGGCGACGCGCGTCGTCCGCGTTTGCCGATAGGCGCCCCGCCCGGTGATACATGCCGGGCTCTGGCCCGCGATCACGCTGCGCCAGAGCGCCCCCTCCTCCTCACCAAGGCTGCCTAGCCTTGGCTCGTCGGAGTGAACACTCTGGCTTGGTGCTCGCAACCCAGAACCTCGACGGCATCACCGGACGGGGCACCGCGGTCGTCACCGGCGGCAGCTCGGGGATCGGCGCGGCGGTCGCGAGGCTGCTCGCGGAGAAGGGCTGGCACTGCGTGCTCGTCGCGCGGAACGAGGAACGGCTCGCCGCGGTGGCGGACGAGATCGGCGGCGAGTACGAGGTCTGCGACGTCGGCGACCGGGAGGCGGTCGAACGGATGGCGACGGAGGTCGGCAAGCGGCACTCCGGCGGTCAAGCTGCTCGTCAACAACGCAGGAATTTCCAGCCGGGGGAAGGGCTTCGTCGAGACGGACCCTGAGTGGATCGAGCAGCTCCTCCGGGTCAACCTGCTCGGCGCAGTCTGGTGCCTCCGTGCGTTCCTGCCGGCGCTGGAGGCGGCCAAGCCCGCGCACGTCGTCAACGTCGCGTCGGTCGCAGGGACAGTCGCCCTCCCGCCCGGGCTCTACTCGGCGTCGAAGCACGCCCTCGTGGCCTTCTCCCGCTCGCTGGCCGCGTCGTTGCCTGCGCAGGGCGTCCACGTCCACACGGTCAACCCCGGCTTCGTCCACGTACAGCGTCGTGGCCGTGACGTTGTCGGCCTCGTCGGAGAGCAGGTAGGCGGCCGCGGCGCCGACGTCGTCGGAGTCGATCGGCCGGTGGAGCGGTGAGCGCTCCTCGACGATCGACTCCATGGTCGGAAAGCCCGCGATCGAGCGGGCGGCGAGCGTCCGGACCGGGCCTGCGGAGATCGCGTTCACCCGGATGTTCTTCTGGCCGAGATCCCAGGCCAGGTACTGGACGGAGGAGTCCAGCGCAGACTTGGCGACGCCCATGACGTTGTAGTGCGGGACCGCCCGCTGCCCGCCCAGGTAGGTCATGGTCAGGATCGAGCCGCCGCCCGCCGCCTCCATCAGCGGCTCCGCCGCCCGGGCGAGGGCGACGAGCGAGTAGGCACTGACGTCGAGTGCCATCCAGAAGCGGTCGCGCGGCGTGTCCGTGAAGCGCCCCTCGAGATCTTCGGCGGCCGCAAAGGCGACCGAGTGCACGAGCAGGTCGAGCCCACCGTCGAACGTCTCCCCCACCTCGCTCATGACGCGCTCGACGTCCTCGTCGGACCGGACGTCGCAGGAGGTGATGAGCGGGCTCGAGACCGATTCCGCGAGCTCTCGGACGCTCTTCTCGATCCGCTCGCCCTGGTAGGTGAAGGCCAGCTGGGCGCCCTCGTCGGCCAGTCTTCGGCCGATCGCCCACGCGATCGAGCGCTTGTTCGCGACGCCTGTCACGAGCCCGCGCTTGCCTTCGAACCTCCCGGCCACAAAACGATCCTAAAGCGGCCGAGCTGTGGCTACCCTGTTGGTCTTGCGCCGCAAGCTCGTGCTCATCGTTCCCATCGCGGCGCTTGCCCTCACAGCGTCGGCTTCAGCCGCGCTCCGGCCAGTCGACCGCACCTTCGGCGACGTGACCGTGCCCAGGGTCACGCAGGGAACGCTACGGGTGCCGGAGGCGCAGCGCTCCGGACGCATCACCGTGATCGCGACGCTGAGGCTGCCGCCGCTCGCGGCCGCGCGCGGGCCGGGGCTCTTCGCGACGCTCGGCCCTAGCCGGCTCGACACCGCGAGCTCGACCTCCCGCGCCTACCTTGCGCGCATCCAGGCGGAGCAGGCGACGGCCGCACGCGCCATCCGCACCGCCGTCCCCGCCGCGCGATTCGGCTACCGCTTCCAGGTCGTCCTCAACGGGCTCACCGTGCAGCTGCCCGTGCGGAGCCTTCCGCGCCTCCACGCGCTCGGGTCGATCTCACGGGTTTACCCGAGTGTCCGCCACCTCCTGAAGACGAACCGCAGCCCGGGCGTCATCGGCGCGACTGCGTTCACCGCGGCGACGGGAGCGACGGGAGCCGGCGTCAAGATCGGCGTCGTCGACGACGGGATCGACCAGACCAACCCCTCGTTCAACGCCAGCGGCTTCAGCTACCCGGCCGGCTTCCCCAAGGGCCAGACTGCGTTCACGACGCCGAAAGTGATCGTGGCGCGCAGCTTCCTCGCCGCCGGCGCCACCGCTCGGAGCAGGCTCCCGGTGGATCCCCAAGCGTCGTTCCACGGGACGCACGTCGCGGGGATTGCCGCGGGTCGCGCGGGCGTCGGGTCGCCGGGCGGCCGCGACCACCCGCCGACGACGGGGCTGAGCGGTGTGGCGCCGAACGCGTGGATCGGCAACTACCGCGTCTTCAACGTCCCGACTCCGGCCGGGAACATCTCGACGACGGGTCAGACAGTCGCCGCCTTCGAGCAGGCGGTCAAGGACGGGATGGATGTCATCAACTATTCGGGCGGCTCGCCCGCGATCGATCCGCGCACCGACGCGATGATCGACACGATTGCGAATGTCACGCGCGCAGGCGTGGTGGTGGTCGCATCGGCCGGAAACGACCGCGACGACTTCGGTTTCGGCTCGACCGGATCGCCCTCGACGGCTCCCGACGCTATCGGCGTCGCCGCGACGTCCAACACGCACGTCTTCGCGCCGCCCTCGCGGTCAACGTCCCGTCCGCGCCTGCCTCCGTACGGCGGATCCCGTTCAAGCCGGACGCGCTCGGTGCGCCTTCGGCCTGGGGCCAGTCCGACCGCTCGCTCGTAGACGTCACGTCCATCACGGGAACGAACGGCCAGCCGGTTCCGACCCAGCTCTGCGGGATCGGCCGCGACCCGAACGCGGGCACGAACCCGCTTCCGCGCGGCTCGCTGGCCGGTTCCTTCGCGCTGATCACCCGCGGGCACTGCACCTTCCTCTCGAAGGCTGCCCGCGCGGCAGCTGCAGGCGCGGCCGGGCTCGTCGTCATCGACAACCGCTTCGGCGAGGCGAACCCGATCCCGCTGCTCCTGCCCGTGCGCTCCGGGATGATCTCGGACCTCGACGGCGCCAGCCTTCGCGCCTACCTCGGCACCCGCGGGGGCCGCGCGCCGATCCGGGTCGGCCCAGGCGTGACCGAGATCGTGACGGGCCGCAGCGGCGTGATCACGAGCTTCTCCGCGGGAGGCCCCAGCGCCTTCGGCCACCAGCTGAAGCCCGACGTCGCCGCCCCCGGCGGGGAGATCCTGTCCGCCACCCTTCGCCAATACACCGGCGGCTCTCCCTTCGCCAACTTCGACGGGACGAGCATGTCGGCGCCGCACGTGACCGGCGCCGTCGCGCTCCTGACCCAGCGACACCCGGACTGGTCGGTGCGCCAGATGAAGTCCGCGCTGATGTCCACCGCGGGCGCGGCCTGGGGGAACAGCGCACGCACCCAGGAGGCGTCGGTCCTGCTCGAGGGCGCCGGGCTCGTGAACGTCCAGGCCGCCGACAGCCCGCTGATCTTCAGCGAGCCGGGCTCGCTGTCCTTCGGCGACATGAACCTGCTCGCCGGCGTCACCTCCAAGCAGCTGCTCCTGTCCGTCCGGGACGCGGGCGGCGGCGCCGGGACATGGACCGTGGAGCTTCAGCCACAGTCCGCGAGTGCGGGCGCGACGCTCGAGCTTCCGTCCACGGTGACCGTCGCGCCCGGCGGCTCCGTCGACGTCCAGGTCACGGCGCGCGCCGGCGCCGCCGCGCCCAAGGGCGACAACTACGGCTTCGTGGTGCTGCGCCGTGGCGCGACGACGCGCCGCGTCCCCTACGCCTTCTTCGTCACGCGCCCGGGCCTGCACAGCGTCACCGCCCGCCAGCTTCGCCGCGTCCAGGAAGGCAGCACGAGGACCGGCCAGTCGTTCGCCGACCTCTACCGCTTCCCCGCGGCGCCGTTCGGCCACTCGCCCGACTACGGGAGTCGGGCCGGACATGCGCGAGGACGGCGGGGAGCGGCTGTACTCGATCCGCGTTCGCAACCGGGTCGTGAACATCGGCGCCGCCGTGATCTCCTCGTCGCCGGGGGCCGCGATCGACCCGTTCTTCCTCGGCGCAAAGGATGAGAACGCGGTTCAGGGCTACGTGGGCACGCCGACGAACATCAACGGCCTGACGATCGGCTACCGGCTTCCCGTCGGCGCCGCGGGCGCCGTGTTCGCGCCGCCTGGGACGTACTACGTCTCCGTGGACTCCGGCCGCAACGAGTTCACGGATGCCCGCCTGGCCGGCACCTACGGCTCCGGTCGTGGGTGAACGACGTGAGCGCGCCGCTCATCCGCCTCCTGACGACGCGGGTGAGCGCCGGCCGGCCGACGATCGCGATCCAGACGCTCGACCGCGGGGCCGGCGTCGATCCGTTCTCGCTGGTCCTGAGCTACGGCCGTGTCCTCGTCGGCGCCGCGGCGTACGACCCGTTCTCCGGCATCGCCCTGTTCCCGCTCCCGGCCGAGGCGCCAAGCATTCGCGCGGGCCGATGCGGGCCACGTTCCAGTCCGCCGACTACCAGGAGGCGAAGAACGCGGACGTCTTCGGCCGGGATCTGATGCCGAACACCAGGGTTCGCGCCACACGGATGCGGGTCGTCTCCGGCCCGACGCTCACCTGGCTCACGCCGCTCGCGCGGACCTGCGTGGGCCGCACGGTGCCGCTGCTCGTCGTCGCCGGCCCGGCCGGCACCGCCCGCACCGCGCGCTTCTTCGACGGGAAGCGGCAGATCCGCGTGCTGCGGCGCAACACCGCCGGGCTCTACGGGACGACGTGGCGGAGCCGCGGGGCAAAGCGCGGGCTGCACACCCTTCGCGCGGTCGTGCAGATCGGCGGCAAGCGCGTCGAGGCGACGCGCGTCGTCCGCGTTTGCCGATAGGCGCCCCGCCCGGTGATACATGCCGGGCTCTGGCCCGCGATCACGCTGCGCCAGAGCGCCCCCTCCTCCTCACCAAGGCTGCCTAGCCTTGGCTCGTCGGAGTGAACACTCTGGCTTGGTGCTCGCAACCCAGAACCTCGACGGCATCACCGGACGGGGCACCGCGGTCGTCACCGGCGGCAGCTCGGGGATCGGCGCGGCGGTCGCGAGGCTGCTCGCGGAGAAGGGCTGGCACTGCGTGCTCGTCGCGCGGAACGAGGAGCGGCTCGCCGCGGTGGCGGACGAGATCGGCGGCGAGTACGAGGTCTGCGACGTCGGCGACCGGGAGGCGGTCGAACGGATGGCCACGGAGGTCGGCAAGCGGCATCCGGCGGTCAAGCTGCTCGTCAACAACGCGGGAATCGGCAGCCGGGGCAAGGGCTTCGTCGAGACGGACCCTGAGTGGATCGAGCAGCTCCTCCGGATCAACCTGCTCGGCGCAGTCTGGTGCCTCCGTGCGTTCCTGCCGGCGCTGGAGGCGGCCAAGCCCGCGCACGTCGTCAACGTCGCGTCGGTCGCAGGCACGGTCGCCCTCCCGCCCGGGCTCTACTCGGCGTCGAAGCACGCGCTCGTGGCCTTCTCCCGCTCGCTCGCCGCGTCGTTGCCTGCGCAGGGCATCCACGTCCACACGGTCAATCCCGGCTTCGTCGAGACGCCCGGCTTCCCGCAACGAGGCAGGCTCGGCGGCCGGCTCCTCGAGCGGACGATCGTGAGCCCGGAGTACGCCGCCAGCCGGATCGTCTCGGCGGTCGAGCACAACCGGCCCGAGATCTTCGTGCCCGGCTGGTACCGAGTGCCGGCCGTGGCCCAGGCGCTCGCGCCGGGCCTCATCAGCCGCCTGCTGGCGCGCCGCCGGTAACTTGCATTTCGTGACCGTCGAGTTCCTCTACTGGGAGGGTTGTCCGTCCCACGACGAGGCGCGCGAGCTGCTCGAGGAGGTCCTGCGCGAGCGTGGCCTCGACGCCCAGGTGGAGATTAGACACGTCGCGACCCGCGAGGAAGCGGTGGAGTTGCGCTTCCCCGGCTCCCCGACCATCCGGATCGACGGACGCGACGTCGATCCGGTCGGAGCCGACGAGCCGCCCGCGCTCAACTGCCGGATCTACCACCTGCCCGACGGCCGCGTCTCGCCGATCCCGTCCCGCGAACAGCTCGAGGAGGCCCTCGCATGAGCCTGACCATCGCCACCGAGGCACCGTCGTTCGACCTTCCCGGGGTCGACGGCCGCAACCACTCGCTCGACGACTATGCCGACGCGCCGATCCTGGCGGTCGTCTGGTCGTGCAACCACTGCCCCTACGTGATCGCGTGGGAGGGCCGCATGAAGGCGCTCCAGGAGGAGTACGGCGACCGCGGCTTCCGTCTGGTTGCGATCAACTCGAACGACGCCGAGAACTACCCTGCGGACTCGTTCGAGGCGATGACGAAGCGGGCGCAGGAGCAGGACTTCAACTTCGACTACCTCCACGATGCCGACCAGTCCGTCGCGCGGGAGTACGGCCCCGAGCGCACGCCCGAGGTCTTTCTCTTCGACCGGAACCGCCGGCTCGTCTACCACGGCGCGATCGACGACAGCCGCGAGGAGGACGGTGTGAGCGAGCGCTACGCGCGCGACGCGATCGAGGCGCTGCTCGCCGACCAGGATCCGCCGGTCAGCGAGACGCCGCCGGTGGGCTGCTCGGTCAAGTGGAAGGAGTAAGAAGGGCTACCCGCCGCGGCGGATGAGCTCCAGCGCCTCCTCGCGCGTCGAGATCGTCCCGGCGGCGCGCTCCTCGGCGATCCGCTCGAGCCATTCGCCGATCTCCGGCCCGGCGGGGAGCCCGAGCTCGTCGCCGCGGAGGAGCGGCTCGGCCGGGCTCGCTCGCGCGCGACTCGGCGATCGCACGCTCCAGCTCCGCGTCCCCGCCGGCGAACCGTGCCGCGTCGTCCGCCCACGGCTCCGTCGCGCGGCGGAAGCGGTGGATCGAGCGCGGAGAGAGGTCAGGCGGAAGCTCGGCGCGCAGAAGCTTGCCCGCGTAGCGTCGCAGCTCGTTCGAGACCGGCAGCTGCCCGAGCCGATCGCCGAAGACCGCGACGAGCCGCATGTCGGACGTCGTGTCGCCGAGGGAGCGGAGCCGCTCGAGCGAGCCTCCGAGCGGCGCGAGCAGCCCGAGCTCGTCCAACCGCTCGAAGCCGGACGGCCCGAGGCGGACGAGCTCCGCGAGGATGCGCTCGCCGGCCGGCTTCGTAACGAGCCCCGCACCGGCCTGGACGAGGCGCTCGGTCTCCGCATCGAGCCGGAAGCCGAGCTCGTCCTCGAGGCGGACCGCGCGCAGCAGTCGGAGCGGGTCGTCGCGGAAGATCCCCGGCGCGACGGCGCGAAGCGTCTTGCGGTCGAGGTCGCCCAGGCCGCCGAACGGATCCAGCGGCTGGCCTCCCGCCAGCGGCCGCGCGATCGCGTTGATCGTGAAGTCGCGGGTGGCGAGGTCCTCGTGGATGCCGTTCGGAAGAGGCGTGAAGTCGACGGTGCGCTCGTCGGAAAGCGCCACGCGCCAGGCTCCGTGGCGCTCGGAGAGCGGAAACGGCGCGCCCTCCGAGAGCCGCGCGTAGCGGCGGGCCGCCGCTTCCGGCTCGCGACAGGCGATGTCGAGGTCGACCTGCGCCCGGCCGAGCAGCTCGTCCCGCACGGCGCCCCCGACGATCCATGCCTCCTCGCCCGCCAGGACCTCTTGGGCGGCTTCAAGCATCCAGCACCGTCCGTCTGGCACGGCTGGGGCCCGACTCGATCCGCGACACGATCTCGTAGTTGATCGTCTCCGCGACCCGCGCGTGGTCCTCGGCGAGCACGCCGTCGCCGATCAGCGTGACCGGAGTGTCGGCAGGAAGCTGCCGGTCGAGCCGGACCGCGATCGCGTCCATGGAGACCGTCCCGACCACGGAGCAGCGGGCGCCCTCGACGACGACCTCCGTCCCCGTCATGTCGCGACGGAACCCGTCCGCGTAGCCGACCGGCACGACGCCGATCCAGGTGTCCTCGTCCGCGACGAACCGGCGGCCGTAGCCCGCGCTCTCTCCCGCGCGCAGCCGCTTGACCTGCGCGAGCCTGCTCTCCCAGCGGAGAACCGGCTCGAGGCCGTCCTCGGAGGGGTTGCCGCCAAACGGCGAGAGCCCGTACAGCGCGATCCCGCACCGAGCGGCGTCGAACCGCGATTCCGGGATGCGGAGAGCCGCCGCGCTGTTGGCGGCATGGCGGATCAGGTGCGAGTGATCCCTCGTCGCCTCTTCGAAGCGCGCGACCTGCTCGCGCGCGAACTCCGGATCGGTGTCCGCGGTGGCGAGATGCGTCATCAGACCGATGACGTCCCCTGTCGGCTCCGGCAGCTCCGAGAGCCCCCACCGCCCCATTCCCGTGTCGAGCTTCAGGTGGACGCGGACACCTTCTGGCACAGGCGGCTCCCAGACCGCGAGCTCGAGGTCGGCCTCCCGCGCAAGCGCGATCTCTCGGCCCGACAGACGGTCCCATGACGAGGACGCGGACGCCCGGAAACTCGGCGCGAAGCTCCAGCCCCTCCGTCACCGTCGCGACGCAGAGCGCGCTCGCGCCCTCGGCGACGACCGCTCCGGCGACGTCGACTGCCCCGTGGCCGTAGCCGTCCGCCTTGACGACCGCCCAGAGCGCCGCTCCCTCGAGCACGTCCAGCAGTCGGCGGGCATTCCGCCGGACAGCTCCGAGGTCGATCGTGATCTCCGACCTATGCATCCAGCACGCGGGGAAGGGCGTCGAGCAGGTCGCCGGCCATCAGGCCCGACCGACGCCCCGACGCCGCGACGGCATCCGTGTGAGCCCGAACCGCGGCGGCTGCCGCGAGGCGCGGCTCCATCCCCTTGGCGAGGAACGCGGCGACCACGCCGGTGAGCACGTCGCCCGTGCCGGCGGTCGCGAGCTGGGCCGCCCCGCCGGCGACGAGGGGGCCCTCGCCGGGCGCCCCGACCAGCGTTCCCTCTCCCTTGAGGACGACGACGCATCGGAAGCCATCGACCGCACGGCGCAACGCTTCGAGCCGGTGTGCGTCGACCCAGGAGGCCTCCTCGCCGAGCAGCCGTCCCAGCTCACCCGAATGCGGTGTGAGCACGGTGGGCGCCTTCCGGTCGAACGGCCTCAGTTCCCGGAGCCCGTCGGCGTCGATTACCGCGGGCAGGTCGGTCTCCTTCAGCAGGCGGTGGACGAGCTCCTCACGACCAGGCCCAAGCCCGGGCCCGATCGCCAAGGCTCCGGCCCGCTCAGCCGCCTCCAGCGCCTCCTCGAGCGGCCGCTTGACGGCTTCCCGCAGCCGGGTCTCGATCACCGTGAGCGACTCCGGCGGAGCCGCGACGGCCACGTACCCGGCGTCGGCCCTGAACGCCGCCTCCGCCGTCAGCGTGACCGCACCCGTCATCCCGGGAGACCCGCCGACGACCAGCACCGAGCCGGCCGTGTACTTCGTGTCACCCGGCGTTCGACGCGGGACCAGCCGGACGATCTCGGGCAGCACGCGCGCGTGCTCGGTCGTCCGGTGCTCGAGCCCGATGTCCGCAACGACGACCTCGCCGGCCCTGAACCTGCCCGGAGCCACCTCGAGCCCCACCTTGCGGCCGTGGAACGTGACGGTCACGGCGGCATCGACGGCCTCCCCCGGCACCTCTCCGGTCGAGGCGTTCACGCCCGACGGGATGTCCACCGCCACCACCGGGCTTCCCGAAGCGTTCATCGCCCGGATCTGCGCGGCCGCCTCGTCGCGCGGAGGCGGCCGGAAGCCGGTGCCGAACAGCGCGTCGATCACCACGTCGGCCTCGCCGAGCGCACGCTCCTCCCAGCCGGCGGCGCGAAGGAGCTCGGCTGCGATCCGACCGTCGCCGCCGTTGGCTCCGCCACCGCAAACCGCCGCGAACGACCGGGCGCCCGGGAATCGGCGCAGCACTTCGTCGGCGACCGCCCCACCGGCCCGCCGCATCAACTCCTCGACGTCGTGCCCTTCCTCCGCCGCCCGCATCTCCTCGGCGGTGTAGAGCGGCTCAAACATCCGGGTCGGCCACCACGCAGACCGCGCTCGCCAGCTCGCGCGAGTGGGACATCGAGAGGTCGATCGGCCCGGCCTCCACGCGCTCGGCCCATCGCTCGACGCGGCCGGAGAGCGTCACGGACGGCTTCGGCCTGCCCGCGATCTCGATGTCGCGCCAGGCGAACAGCCGCGCGACGCCGAGACCGAGCGCCTTCCCGACGGCCTCCTTGCCTGCAAACCGGGCGGCGTAGTGCTGCGCCGGGTTCTTTCGGGCGTCGCAGTAGGCCTGCTCGGCCGCCGTGAAGCAGCGGTCGCGGAAGCCGCTGTAGCGCTCCAGAGCGTCGCGGATCCGGCCGATCTCGATCATGTCGACGCCGACCCTGGTCAAGCGCTCTCCAGCCAGTCGGGAAAGTCCGCGATCGAGGAGAGAATGGCGTCCGGCCGCACCGTGCCGCGCTCGACCGCGTCGGGGCGGAACTTGCCGGTGCGGACGAGCGCCGTCTTCAGCCCGTGGTGCTGCGCCCCGGCGACGTCGGCCTCGATGTCGTCGCCGACCATCCACGTCATCTCCGCGTCGGCGTCGAGGGCCTCGAGCGCCGCGGTGAAGTATGGGGCGCTCGGCTTTCCGAGCACCGTCGCCTCCACCTCGGCCGCGTACTCCAGGCCGGCGACGAAGCAGCCGGAGTCGAGGAGCGGCCCCCGCGAGGTCTGCCACCAGCGGTTCTTGTGCAGGCTGTAGAGCTCGGCACCCAGCTCCAGCTCGGCGAAGGCGCGCGCGAGGTTCATGTACGAGAAGACGCGATTCGTCTCCTCGGTCTCGTCTGCGCCGCCCAGGAGCACCGCGTCGGCGTCCTCGCCCACGAGCTGGACGTCACCCAGGTCCTCGAGCACCGCGGGCATCGTCAGCGCAAGGACGCGCTTACCGGCGAGCACGCGACCGGCCGCAATCCCGGTCGTCTGGAGCTCGTCGTTCTCCAGGTCGAAGCCCATCGACCGCAGCCCCTCGACGAGAGACCGGCTCGACTGCGTGGTGCTGTTCGTGACGAAGCGGAGGCGATGGCCGTTCTCACGGAGCTGCCGCACGGCCCGTGGCGCGCCGCGGATCGGCTCGCCGGACACGTGAAGGACGCCGTCGATGTCCAGGAGAATGGCGGCCATGGACGGCGAGTCTATTCAGGTGACCAGGACGGTCGCGATCCCCGTGTCGGAGATCGATCTGCGCTTCTCCCGGTCGAGCGGGCCGGGCGGCCAGCACGCGCAAAAGTCCGAGACGAGAGTCGAGGCGATCTTCGACGTCGAGGCCTCGTCGGCGCTCGGCCCGGCGCAGAAGGCGCGCGTGATCCGCAAGGCGGGGCCGGTCCTGCGCGCGATCGCCCAGGACGAGCGCAGCCAGCTGCGGAACCGCGAGCTCGCGATCGAGCGGCTCGTCGAATCCCTGCGCGAAGCCCTCCGTGTCCCCCGTCGTCGCCGCCCCACGAAGCCCACCGCCGCCTCGCGCCGGCGCCGCCTCGAGCAGAAGCGCCGCCGCGGCGAGACGAAGCAGCTACGCCGGAAGCCCGAGGACTAGGAAACGGCGCGCGGCCGCGGGCGTCCCTCGAGCGGGTTATTCGACGGTGACGGTCTTGGCCAGGTTCCGCGGCTGATCGACGTTCAGGCCGCGGAGACGCGCGATGCGGTAGGCGAGGAGTTGCAGCGGCACGACCGCGAGCACCGCCTGCAGGAAGGACGGCGTGCGCGGGACGTAGATGACGTCGTCGGCGTGGTGCTGGATGTCCTCGTTCCCGTCCGTCGCGATGGCGATCACGTGCGCGCCGCGCGCCCGGGTCTCCTGGATGTTCGAGACGATCTTGTCGTAGACGTGGATGTTGGTCGCGACGACGACGACCGGCGTGCCCTCGTCGAGCAGCGCGATCGGGCCGTGCTTCATCTCTCCGGCGGAGTACGCCTCGGTCGGGATGTACGAGATCTCCTTCAGCTTCAGCGCGCCCTCGAGCGCGACGGGAAGGCCGATGTGGCGGCCGAGGTAGAGGAAGAAGTCCTGCTGGTAGAAGCGCTGTGCGATCTCCTCGATGGGGTGGTCGCCGTCGAGGAACCGCGCAACCTTCTTGGGGAGCGTGTAGACCTGGTCGACGATGTAGCGGATCTCGTTCGGCGGCAGGGTGCCGCGCATCTCGGCGAGCTTCAGGCCGACGAGGTAGAGCAGCGCGACCTGCGCGGTGAACGTCTTCGACGCCGCGACGCCGACCTCGAGCCCGCAGCGCGTGTAGAGCGTCGAGTCGACCTCGCGTGTGATGTGCGAGCCCATCATGTTCGTGATCGCGACCGTGTGGGCCCCCTTCTCGCGGGCCAGCCGCATCGCGCCGACGGTGTCGCGCGTCTCGCCCGACTGCGAGATCCCGATCGCCAGGGTGTTCTCGTCGATCACCGGGTTTCGGTAGATCCACTCGGAGGCGATGTCCGGCTCGACCGGGATCCGGGCCCACTCCTCGAGCACGTAACGGCCGACCACGCCGGCGTGGTACGCGGTACCGCAGGCGAGGATGACGATGCGGCGCAGGTCGGCCAGCTGCTGGAAGTCCATGCCGAGGCCCTCGAGGACGAGCTTCCCGTGGCGCGTGCGGTCGCCGATCGTCTCGGCGATCGACTCCGGCTGCTCGTAGATCTCCTTGAGCATGAAGGTCTCGTAGCCGCCCTTCTCGGCGCTCTCGTCGTCCCAGTCGAGCTCGAGCGCCTCGTGGTCGACGGGCTGTCCGTCGGCGCGAACGAACTCGACGCTGTCGGGCGTGATCGAGACGATGTCCCCGTCGTCGGGAAAGACCACGTTGCGCGTCTCGCCGAGGAACGCGGTGGCGTTGGAGGCGAGGAAGTTCTCTTGGTTCCCGAGGCCTACGACGAGCGGTGTCTGGCACCTGGCGCCCACCAGCAGGTTTGGGTGGTCGCGGTGGATGACGACGAACGTGAAGTGGCCCTCGAGCTCCTCGTAGGTCTTGACGACGGCGTCGGTGAGATCGCCCTCGTAGTGGGCCTCGATCAGGTGCGAAACCGTCTCGGCGTCAGTATCGGAGCTGAAGGTGTGACCCTCCGCCTTGAGCCTCTCCTTGAGCTCGCGGTAATTCTCCACGATCCCGTTGAGGACGATGGCCAGCTGCCCCTCCTCGCACGCCGTCAGCGGGTGGGCGTTGCCCTCGGTGACGGCGCCGTGCGTCGCCCAGCGGGTGTGGCCGAGACCGGTCGTCGAGCCCGAGCCGTTCGTCGACGCTGCCTGCTTCAGGAACTGGAGGTTGCCGACGGCGCGGACGTACTCGAGGCCGTCGTTCTCGAAGAGCGCGATGCCCGCGGAGTCGTAACCGCGGTACTCGAGGCGCTCAAGACCCTGGATGAGGAGCGGCTTGGCTGCTCTCGGCCCGACGTATCCGATGATTCCGCACACCCGGGACCTCCTTCACTCGCTGGCGCCGCGTTTCGCTTCCCCCTCGAAAACGCACAAGAGCCCGGCTTTCGAGCGACCCCTTCTTCGCGGTCGACTAGCCGAGCTCTCGACGAACGAGAGCCGCGATCCTAGCACAGAGCGAGGCCGCTTCCTGCTCGTTTTCGGCCTCTGCGAGGATCCTGACCAAAGGTTCGGTCCCCGATAGGCGAACCAGGACCCTGGCCCCCCCATCGAGCTCCTGATTGAGCGATTGCACCTCCGCGAGCAGGTCGTCGGGGAGCTCTCGAACCTGTACCGGAAGGTTCTCCTTGACCTGCGCGAACCGGGGCATCACGGCTGCCGCCTCGGCGAGAGTTCGGCCCTCGAGGGCGCGACAGACGAGCAGCGCGGCGGCCAGCCCGTCGCCGGTCACGTGGCCGTCGAGGCAGATCAGATGACCGGACTGCTCGCCACCCAGGATGGCGTCCTCTCGCCGAAGCGCCTCGAGCACGTAGCGGTCGCCGACGTCCGTGGTCACGACGCGGATCCCGTGGTCGGCCATCAGCCGGTGGAAGCCGAGGTTGGTCATCACGGTGACAACGACCGTGTCGACCTGAAGGTGGAGCGCGAGGATCGCGAGGATCTGGTCGCCGTCGACGATCTCGCCGTCGCCGTCCACGGCGAGCATGCGGTCGCCGTCTCCGTCGAAGGCCACGCCGAAATCCGCGCCGGCCCCGACGACCTGCTCCTGCAGGAGGCGGAGGTCGGTGGCGCCGCAGCCGACGTTGATGTTCGTCCCGTCCGGCTTGTCCGCAAGCGGCAGGACCTCAGCACCGAGCCGCTCGAACGCGGAAGGGGCGATCCCCGAGTACGCGCCGTTCGCGCAGTCGACGGCGACCGTGAGGCCTCCCAGCTGCGATCCGAACCGGTCGAGAACATGCTCCGTGTAGCTGTCGGCTGCCACGCCGATGCGATCGATCGCCCCTCGTTCGCCCCGAGGCGGCTCGTCCAGCAGGGCCTCGATCTCCTCCTCGGCCGCGTCGGTGAGCTTCTGCCCAGCCCCGTCGAAGAACTTGATCCCGTTGTACTCAGGCGGATTGTGCGAGGCCGAGACGACGATCCCGAGGTCGAGGGAGAGCAGGGCGACGGCGGGCGTGGGCAGCACGCCGCCGAGCACCGCGTTGCCGCCGACCGACGCGACGCCCGCCGCGAAGGCGTCCTCGAGCAGCGGTCCGGATCCCCGCGTGTCGCGCCCGATGAACGCGCGCCCGCGTCCGGACCAGAGCGCGGCGGCGCGGCCGAGCCGCTCCACGAGGTCGGGCGTCAGCGTCTCGCCGACGATCCCGCGAACCCCATCTGTGCCGAAGTACCTCCGCACCGCCGGGTTTCTAGCAGGGGCGAGCGAGCGCAGGGGCTAACGACCGGGTGGGTCGCCCTGAGGGACAGCCTCCGCCGGCAGCCGCACCTCGAGAGTGCTCCAACCCGCCCGTGTGCGCACCCGACGCGAACAAATCGACACACTCTCGGCACGAAGGCCGTGGCGCGCCGCGCCACGGCCGAGGGACAGTCCCTTGCGTCAAGCAGCGCGCCGGGAGCTGCATCGCGGCTAGACGTCACATCGAGGGGGAAGAGCCGCCGCGCTTCGATGCTGCGCGCCGCGAAGCGGCGCCCGGCTTCACAGGGTCGCGCAAAGTCGTGAGACTTTGTGCGAAAGCAAGCGCGTCAGCGCTTGCTGAACTGCGGAGCCTTGCGGGCCTTGTGGAGGCCTGCCTTCTTGCGCTCCACGATCCTGGCGTCGCGCGTGAGGAAGCCCTCGCGCTTCAGCACCGTCCGAAGCTCCGGATCGGCCTCGACGAGCGCGCGCGCGAGCCCATGACGGATCGCCTCGGCCTGGCCGGTCGGGCCTCCGCCCTCGACGCGGACCCGCAGGTCGTAGGTCCCTTCGGCGCCGGCGACCTTCAGCGGCGCCATCAGCGCCGTGCGATGGGTGGCGCGCGGGAAGTACTCCTCGATCGTCCGGCCGTTGATCCAGGTCGCGCCGTCGCCCGGGCGCAGGATCACACGCGCGATCGACGTCTTCCGCTTGCCGGTGCCCCGGTACTGCGCGGCGGTGCTCATGCCTTGGCCTCCTCGGGCAGCGGCTTCGGATCCTGGGCCTCGTGCGGATGCTCGGGCCCGGCGTAGATCTTGAGCTTGGTCAGCTGGGCGCGGCTGAGACGGTTGCGTGGGAGCATCCCCTTGACCGCCTTGCGCAGCACCTCGGTCGGCCTGCGGTCGAGCTGCTCGCGCAGCGTGCGCGTCCGCAGCCCTCCGGGGTAGCCCGAGTGCCGGTGGTAGAGCTTCTCGTCGAGCTTCTTGCCGGTGACGGCGATCTTCTCGGCGTTCACGACGACGACGAAGTCACCCGTGTCCACGTGCGGCGTGTACTGGGCCTTGTGCTTGCCGCGGAGCGTGTCCGCGATGCGCGTGGCGAGACGCCCGAGGGTCTGCCCCTCGGCGTCCACGACGTACCAACGGCGATCGACCTCGCCCGGCTTTGCGTTCCACGTTTTGCCCATACGGAAAAGCGGCGGACACACGGCCCGCCGACGCCCGATGGTAGCAATCAGCGCTCTTCGCCGTCCTTCCGGCCCCCGGCCCAGACGGCGAGCGCGATCGCGACGATCAGGAGGGCCGCCGTGAGCTCGACGACCGCCCCGGCGACCCCGCCGTGGGCGAACAGCGGGACTAGCCCGAGGAGAGCAGCCACAGCCCCGTGCACGTGTAGAGCACCATCAGCGCGAGCATCGCGTACTGGGTGCGGATCGCCGTCTGCGCCGACGAGAAGAGCGCGATCGCCTTGTCGTGCGCGATCACCAGGCCGAGGACGTGCCCGACGACGAGCACGCCCACCTGGACGTACCAGATCGTGTTGGGCCCAAAGACGTTCTCCGTCGGCTGGAAGTCCGCCGTCCCGAAGATGTCCCACCCCTTCCCGAAGGGATCGGAAGCGAGGAAGATCGTGTCCTGCCCGGCGTCCACGAGCAGCGTGAAGTAGTGGGCGACGGCGTAGGCGAGCGCGATCGGGATCAGGCTGCCGATGAAGGCGCCGGCGAGGTTCACGTCGGTGTGCCCGATCCGCTGGGCGATGTAGACGGCGAGCGAGTACAGCACGCCGATGGCGACCACCGCCGTTAGCAGTCCGACGAAGTTGAACCCCAGCGAGACGAAATCCGCCTTCGTGGGCGACTCGACGATGTACTTGACCTCGAGCTCGTACAGCTGGTCCTGCCACCACGTTGCCCGGCTCAGTCCGTCGAAGGCGACGGAGCCGAGCATCACCGAGACGAAGGCGACGGTGCCGGGGTGCGAGTCGCCCGAGGCAAGGCCCGAGAGCGGCGGGCGGACGAAGGCCCGGCGGCGGCCGTCCTCCTCCCGGACGGTGAAGGCCGAGATGCGCGCCAGGAGGCCGAAGTAGACGGCGAACGCCTCGCCGTTTGCGAGCCAGGCGCGTCTGCCGTAGATCAGCATCCCGGCCCAGGTGATCCAGCTGTAGAAGACGATCGCGAGCGCGAGCGTCCGCGGCTCGGCCGACCGCGGCCAGGCGAGCTCGAGCGTCGCGAAGGCGAGGAACAGCACCGCTGCAGTCCAGCGCCCGAGCCGGTCTGGGTAGTGCGCCGCGGGCTCCCAGCCTCGGCCGAGCCTCGCCCATACCCAGGCGACGCCGTCGGCAGCCGCACTCCAGGGGTTCAGGAGGGTCCAGACATTCCCGAACAGCACGACGATCGGGACGAGGCCGAGCCAGAAGACGACCCAGATGAAAACCGGGGCGATGTTGTCGCCCGCATCGGGCCTGCCGAAGAGAGCCGCCAACCAGACGACGAGCAGAAGGCCGACCGAGAACGCCCCGAAGATGATCCGCCAGCCCGGCCAGAGGAGAAACCGCTGCCAGTGCTCTGCGAGCGGCCTTCCGCGCTCGTGGCCGGCCAGCCGCGGTTCCTTCCAGAGGACGGCGAGAGCGACGAAGGACAGAATCAACGTCAGCGAGGCCGCGTAGAAGAAGAGCCAGCGCGGGATCGGCAGGTCCTGGATCTGCCCGATGCCGTGCGCGAGTGGCAGCGAGATCGTCGTCACTGCGCCGTGATCCGGGCGATCTGCACGCCCGCATCTTCGAGCTCGGCCTCGACCGTGCCGGGTCTCGTCGCCCGAAAGGCGATCCGCGCAGGCATCCCCGGACCGACGTCTTGCATCAGGTCGTAGCCGTGGAGGTGGACGTGATCCGACACGTCCGAGGTGACGGTGAGGACCACGCGCCGACCCCGGGAGACCGTGACGCGGCGGGGACCGCCGACGGGGAGGCCGCCACGGACGACGATCCGCACCTGTGCCGGAGGCGGCGGCCCGGGCGGAGGCGGCGGAGCGGTGGTCGTCACCCTTGTGGTCGCCTCGGTGGTCGTCGCGACGGTGGCCGGAGGTGGGTTCGCGCTCGGCTCGTCCGAGTCGTCCGGACGGAACACGAGGTAGAGCCCGGCAGCGACGACGAAGGCGATCCCGACGATCAGAATTCGATTCATCGCCGGATGGATAGCAGGAGACCGGCCCTGAACTCCACGGCACCACCGTGCGAGGGGTGCCGGACGTACTCCCCGCCGAGCACGGCGTGGGCCACACGGCCGACGGCGATCGGGACACGGCCGATCAGCAACTCCTCGAGAAACGGCATGCCGCCACGTATTTCGGCAGTCGTCGGACGCCGGTTCGCGCCAACCGTCCCCGGATGGGTCGGTACGACGTTCCACAGCAGCACGTCGTCAGCGACTCCCAGCTCGTCGAGCGTGCGCCGGACGATGGTCGCGGTCGCCTCCGCAGGCCCCGTTCCCGTCAGTTGGCGTTCGGACGTGAACGGGATCCCGCTCACCCGCGCGCCGCGATAGCCGGCGGCCTCGCCGACGAGGACGTACCGCGCCTCCAGGCGCTGCTCCAGATAGGCGCCGAGTCGGTTGCGACAGACGGCCGATTCCGCGTACTGGTTGAACGTCCGGCCGATCCGCGCCGCAGCGAGCCGTCGCACGAACGCACGCACGTTTAGGCCTCGGCGAAGCCCGGAATCAGAAACAAACACTTCCGAGGAGGTAAGCATGCGTATCCGAGTACCGACGAAGTCGCGGCGCAGCAGAACACCGTGGGTGGTCGCCGGGCTCGCCGCCGCGGGTGTCGCCATCGCCGGCGCGGCTGCAGCGCGCAAGTTCCGGTCCGACGACTAGCTCTCGCCGGCCGCGCAGGCGCCGACATCCGGGAAGATGCGCGGCGTGCTCGAGGTGAGAACGCTGACCGACGGGGGCCAGACCCCCGTCGCGGTGGCGGAGCAGATCGCCGCCTTTGTGGGCGGTGCCCGGTCGACGCTGGACTTCGCCCACTACGACTTCAACCTCGACGGCGACACGGCCGGGATCGTCGGCGGCGCGATCAGGGCGGCTGCAGCGCGGGGCGTGGCCGTGCGGTTCGTCTACAACCTCGACCACCGGAACCCGATCCCCGTGCCGCCGCCGCCCGAGCCCGACGGGCTGCTGATCGCGTCCCTCGAGGTGCCCGTACGCGCGATCGCCGGCGTGCCGGACCTGATGCACCACAAGTACGTCGTGCGCGACAACGAGTCGGTCTGGACGGGCTCGACCAACTGGACCGAGGACTCGTGGTCACGGCAGGAGAACGTGATCGTGATCGCGGAGTCCCGCGAGCTTGCCGTGCGGTTCACCGAGAACTTCGACGAGCTCTGGGACACCGGCGCGGTCGAACGCAGCGGCTTCGTCGTCCCCCGGCCCGTGCCGGTCGGGAGCCTCAGGGTGCGGGCGTGGTTCACGCCGGGGAACGGCGATGGCCTGTCGCACCGGATCGGCAAGGCGATCGGACGGGCGCGAAGGCGCGTGCGGATCGCCTCACCCGTCATCACCGCCGCTCCCATCCTCTCGACGCTTGCGGAGAAGATCTCCGAAGGCGTGGTCGACATCGCCGGCTGCGTCGACCAGCCCCAGGTTCAGGGCGTCATCTACCAATGGCGCCAGAACGGCAACATCGCGTGGAAGCTGCCGCTGCTCGAGCGGGTGATGGAGGCGCCGTTCTCGGGCAAGCGCTCGACGCCGTGGGGCGAGGGCACGCTCCACGACTTCATGCACGCGAAGGTCACCGTTGCGGACGACAAGGTCTTCACGGGGAGCTTCAACCTGTCCCGGTCGGGCGAGATGAATGCGGAGAACGTGCTCGAGTTCGAAGATCCGGAGCTGGCCGACCGGCTCGCCGCCTATATCGACGAGGTGCGGGCCCGTTACCCGGCGTTCTCGGTCGGGTAGCGGTCAGTCGTACGAGAGGAACTCGAGCAGGCTGCCGTCCGGGTCGCGGAAGTAGACGCTCGTGATCCGGCCGCGGGGGAACTCCGCCGAGCCGGGCCCGGCCTCGATCGGCACTCCGAGCCGCTCGAGATGCTCGACGGCCTCTTCGATCGGCCCGTCCCAACGGAAGCAGAGGTCGCTGTTGCCGGGCTGCACCGGCAGTCGTGCGTTGAGCCCCTCGAAACCAGGACCGTGGACGTTGAGCTGCCAGTCGTCGAAGACGTAGAAGCCGAACCACTCGTCCCGCTGGACGATCTCAGCGCCGAGCACGTCGCGGTAGAACGCGTTGGACCGCTCCCAGTCGGAGACGGCGATCACACAGTGGTCGAGCTTCACCAGCGCTCCCAGCGGACGACGTCGTCGCGCGCTTTCCGGCGCCGCGTGAAAACGCTCGCCCCCACGCTCGGCTCGTCGTCCGTTTCCGCCGGGTAGCCCATCGTGACCACGGCGACGAAACGCACGTCGTCCGGAAGCGCCAGCGTCTCGCGGAGCGCCGGCAGGTCCGTGACGCCGAAGATCGCGGTGTCGAGACCCTCGTCGATCGCGGCCAGCATCAGCGTCATCGCGGCGGCGCCGGCGTCGACGAACCAGTACGGAGCGGGCCAGTCGATCTCCCGCCCGCCCGTGATCTTCAGCTTGTCCTGCTGCCGATACCGGTCGTGGTAGTCGTCTTCTCGGGTCAGGACGACCATGTGCACGGGGGCGACCGCCTTCCAGCGCGGCCGGCCTTGCGCGGCGAGCTCGTCCTCTTTCGCGGCCGTCGCGATCCGCTTCCGGGTCTCCGGATCCGTGACCACGACGATGCGGAGGCCCTGAGAGAAGCCGGCGCTCGGCGCCCAGACGACGGCCGCGTCCGCGATCCGCTCGAGCACCTCGCGCGGCACCTCCTTGTCGGCGTACGTTCGTACGCTCCGCCGCCGGATCAGGACGTCGCGGAACTCCACGGAGGCTCCGTCAGATCCCGATCAGGACTGCGCCCGCCGGCTCCGCCTCGAGATGTCCCTGCTCGATCTGCTCGGCGATCCGGTTCTCGATCCGGCCGAGGCCGATGCGGTGCGTCGTCCGCCAGGTGTGCGTCTCCGTGGGCGGCCCGTCGGTGTGCGCGCGAATGTTCGGCCGCGCAAAGCTGAGCCCGCGCTCGAGTAGCCAGATCACGAAAAGTGGCACGACTACGACCCACATGAACCAGCCGGCGCCGTCCACCGAGATCAGCCGGACGATGAACACGAGCATGATCGCCGTGGCGATCAGGCTCGGCCAGAAGAAGGGCTCCTGCCGTCGTTCCGCAAACGACTTGCCCTCCGACACGCGCTCAAGGGTCCAGGTCCTGCCGTCAGGCGAGCGAACGGTGCGTGCCATGGGCGCGGATCATATGCCTACGAAAGGGCGGCGACTAGCACCGCGAGCAGGACGATCGCGCCGAGCACGAGCAGCGCGAGGGTGATCGCGGCGCCCAGCAGGATGCGCCTCGCACCCTGCGTCAGCCGTGCCTGGAGCGGGCGCGGATCGTCCGCCGTGAGTATCCGGTACGCGCGCCGCAGCGCCCAGAAGCCGACGAGCCGGTAGACCATCGCGCTACTCCTTCCCAGGAGCGCGCCGGCTTACTCCCACTCGATCGTGCTGGGCGGCTTCGAGGAGATGTCGAGCGCGACTCGGTTTACGCCCGGGATCTCGTTGATGATCCGGCTCGAGATCGTCTCGAGCAGGTCGTAGGGCAGACGCGCCCAGTCTGCGGTCATGGCGTCCTCGGAGGTGACCGCCCGGATCACGATCGGGTACGCGTATGTCCGCTCGTCACCCTGCACGCCCACCGAGCGGATCGCCGGCAGCACGGCGAAGGACTGCCAGAGGTCGCGGTAGAGCCCGGCACGCCGCACCTCCTCCTGGAGGATCGCGTCCGCCTCGCGCAGGATCTCCAGCCGCTCACGCGTGACCTCGCCGATGATGCGGATCGCGAGGCCCGGGCCAGGGAACGGCTGGCGCCAGACCATCCGCTCCGGGAGGCCGAGCTCCTCGCCGACACGGCGCACCTCGTCCTTGAAGAGCAGCCGCAGCGGCTCGACGAGATCGAAGTCGACCTCCTCCGGCAAGCCGCCGACGTTGTGGTGCGACTTGATCATCGCCGCGACACCTTCCGTCCCGCCCGACTCGATCACGTCCGAGTAGAGCGTGCCCTGGACGAGGTAGCGGATCCGCCCCAGTCGCTTCGCTTCGTCCTCGAACACGCGGATGAACTCCTCGCCGACGCACTTGCGCTTCTTCTCCGGGTCGTCGATGCCCTCGAGCCGGCCCAGGAATCTGTCCTCGGCCTCCACGTGGACGAGCGGGACGTTGAAATGGCCCTGGAAGGTCTCGACCACCTGCACCGCCTCGTCCTTCCGCAGCAGCCCGTGGTCGACGAAGACGCAGGTGAGCTGGTCGCCGACCGCCTTGTGGACGAGCAGGGCTGCGACAGCGGAGTCCACGCCGCCGGAGAGCGCGCAGAGCACCCGCTCGGAGCCGACCTGGGCGCGGATGCGCTCGACCTGCTCCTCGATCACCGCGGCCGCCGTCCAGGTCGGCGGCGCCTCCGCGACGCCGTAGAGGAAGTTCTTCAGGACAGCCTGTCCGTGCGCCGTGTGCACTACCTCGGGGTGGAACTGGACGCCGTAGAGGCCCCGTTCGGGCGCCTCGAAGGCCGCGATGGGCGTGGACGGTGACGACGCCGTCACCTTGGCGTCCTCCGGCGGCGCGGTGACGGAGTCGCGATGGCTCATCCACACGACCTGCTCCTCCGGCGTGTCCTCCAGCAACGCGCCGCCGCCGGAGCGAAGGTCTGCGCGGCCGAACTCTGAGCCGCCGGTCCGCTCCACTCTGCCGCCGAGATCGAGCGCCATCAGCTGCATGCCGTAGCAGATGCCGAGCGTCGGGATCCCGAGCTCCCAGACCGCCTCGTCGAGCTTGGGCGCCTCGTCGGCGTACACCGATGCCGGCCCGCCGCTGAGGATCAGGGCGCGCGGGTTCCGCGCCCGGATCGCCTGCGCCGGCGTGCGGTGCGAGACGAGCTCCGAGTACACGCGGGCCTCACGGACGCGCCTGGCGATCAGCTGCGAGTACTGGCCGCCGAAGTCGACGACGAGGACCGGGCGGTCGTCGGGCGAGTCTTCCGGCCGCTCGAACGGGAGGACCTCGGCGCCCATCTCTATCCCATCCCGATCTGCTGCGCCTTCTGGAGCCCCTTGCCCTCGGTCTTGATCGCCGGCGCGAGCATGATCTCGGCCTTCTGGAAGTCGTGGATCGACTCGTAGCCGCAGGTGGCCATGGCGGTGCGCAACGCCCCCATCAGGTTCAGCGTCCCGTCGTTCTCGGTCGCCGGGCCGATCACGATCTCCTCCAGCGTGGCGGGCTGGTCGACCTGCACGCGTGCACCGCGGGGAAGCGTCGGGTGGAACGTCGCCATCCCCCAGTGGTATCCGCGGCCGGGCGCCTCCTTTGCGCGGGCGAGCGGTGAGCCGACCATGACGGCGTCGGCGCCGCAGGCGATCGCCTTCGCGATGTCGCCACCGGTTCGCATCCCTCCGTCGGCGATCACGTTGACGTAGTTGCCGGTCTCGAGCAGGTGCTGGACGCGGGCCGCGCTTGCGTCCGAGATCGCCGTGGCCTGCGGGACGCCCACACCGAGCACGCCGCGCGTCGTGCAGGCGGCTCCCGGCCCAACGCCGACGAGCACCGCCGCGGCGCCCGTCCGCATCAGGTGCAGCGCGGTCTGGTACGAGGCGCAGCCGCCGACGATCACCGGGATCGGGATGTCGGCGATGAACTCCTTCAAGTTCAGGGCGGCCCCGTTGGACGAGACGTGCTCGGCCGACACGACCGTTCCCTGGATGACGAGGACGTCGAGCCCGGCGGCAAGCGCGATCTCGTAGTGGTCGCGGACCCGCTGCGGCGTCAGCGACCCCGCCGTGAGGACGCCCCTCGACTTGATCTCCTCGATCCGCCGCGCGATCAGCCGCGGCTCGACCGGCTGCTCGTAGATCTTCTGCATCATCGCCGTCGCCTTCTCCTTCGGCGCCTTGGCGATCTTGGTCAGCTGGATGTCGGCGTCCTCGTAGCGGCTGAAGATCCCCTCGAGGTTGAGGACGCCGAGACCGCCCAGCTCCCCGAGCTTGATCGCCGTCTCCGGCGAGACGACCCCGTCCATCGCCGAGCCGATCAGCGGCAGCTCGAGCAGATGCGGCCCGAGCTTCCAGCCGATGTCGACGTCCTGCGGATCGCGCGTCCGACGGCTCGGCACGATCGCGATGTCGTCGAAGCCGTAGGCCTGACGCGCCTTCTTCCCTCGCCCGATCTCAATCTCCATCGTGTCCTCCTAGAAGCACAAAGGCCCAGGCTCCTCGCGGTTGGCCTGGGCCGGGAGACGTCTCTGTGTCAATCCTTTCAATCGAGGATCGATCGTAACAGCGCCCTCCGACGGCATCCTCAGCGGTTCCAGTGCGGGTACCTGACGTTTCCGGTGATCAGCTCGCGCGCCCGGCGGGTGGCGACCGAGTAAATGCGGATCGTGCACGGCGGCTCTGCTCCGCAGGCCGCGCCGACGACGTAGCGCCCGTCGCGTGACGCGTGGTCGGCGTACATCCGCTGCTCTCGCCGCGGCCGTGGATCGAGGTCCGGTACACGCGCGCGGCCCGAGTGTGCGTTCACGAGCGCGAGCTCTGCGCCCCATTCAGTGGGGATCGTTGCCAACAGCAGCGAGGAACCGGAGACCCAGGCGAATGGTCTGACGCCGTAGCGGCCGAGAATCGCGAACCGATTCGGCAGGGTCCGCATCACGGGCGCCCGCTGCCCTCCTTCGGTTCCCATCTGCCAGATCCGTGGCCTGAAGCAGCCGGTGCCCACCGGCCGGTAGGCGAAGACGATCGACTCTGTCGCCCAGACGGGGTGACTGCTCCGACCACCCGTAGTCAGCCGGCGCTTCGAGCTCCCGTCGATCTGCGCCCTATAGATGTCGAACCCGCACTCGCCGGAGGGCGGCCGAGCGCGGTAGACGTCGTAGGCGAGCGTGGCGCCGTCCGGCGCGACGCTCCACGTCGTCACCTCGCGTCCCTCGATCACGTCCACGCTTCGATCGTCCAGGTCGATGTTGACGAATGCCCTTCGCTGGAAGGCCAGCAGATGGCGGGAGTCGGGTAGCCATCCCGCTGGCTTCGCCCAAGCGATGAAGCGCTCGCCGCGGCCGTTGAGGTCGACCGTGTAGATCCCGCCCCGCCGCGAGATCGCGATCGTCCGGCCGTCGGGTGAGACCAGCCCATAGGCCCCGCGCGTCAGTCGTCTCATTCGCGTGCCGTTGGCGTCGCCGATCCAGACCGCCTGCTGTGGCTTTCCGACGGCCTTCGTGTAGACGAGGTGCTTGGAGGGCACAGCGGCGACCGGCGCGGCCCCGCCACCAGTCCCGTAAGCAACGCAGAAAAGGGCGGCAGCCGCCAGGAGCGCCGCCCTCCCCATCACAACTCCGAGGGAACGCGCTCGAGCTTCTCGATCTTCACGCCCTCCGCGAGCCGGGTGAGCTCGCGAGGCTCGAACCGGCCGGCGCCAACCTCCTGCACCGCTGCGGCTCCGGCTGCCACGGCGCGCTGCAGCGCCTCCTCGGGCGGTAGCTCGTCCAGCCGCGCCGCCATGTAGCCGGCGAGGAGCACGTCGCCCGATCCGGCAGGCGAGACAGTCGCAACCTCCGGGACGGCGGCGTAGAACCGCTCGACCTCGCGCTCCTCTCGGAGCAGCGCGTAGCAGCCCGAGGTAAGCGTGATCAGGACGTTCCGCGCGCCCAGGTCGGAGATGTGGTCGAGCGCCTGGGCGAAATCCTGCGGGTCGTGGAACTCCTGCCCGACGAGCCCTTCGGCCTCCCGCTCGTTCGGCGTGACGAGGAACGGCTCCGCCTCCGTTCCGAGCCGGAGCGGTTGTCCCTCCGCGTCGAGCACCGCCCGGATCCCGCGCCGCGCGAGCTCGCGGATCGCTTCCGCGTAGAAACCATCGTCCACACCGCGGGGCAGCGTGCCGGCGAAGACGACCATGTCCGCGCCGCGCGAGAGGTAGCGAAGCTTCTCGAGCAGGAGCTCGAGCTCCTCCGGCGTCACGTATGGGCCCCACTCGTTGATCTCCGTGTATGTGCCGCCGGTGGGGTCGACCACGGCGGTGGATGTCCGCGACTCCTCGCCGATTCGGACGAAATCGTTGAGGATCCCCTCGCGCGTGAGCTCGCTGACGACCCGCGCGCCCGTCCGGCCGCCCGCCAGCCCGGTCGCCACGACCGGGACGTCCATCCGCTTCAGCGCGCGGGCGATGTTCACGCCCTTGCCACCGGCGAGCGTGAGGCCGGCGCTCGCGCGGTGGCGCTGGCCGGGCTGAAAGTTTGGGACCGTCACCGTCCGGTCGAGGGCCGCGTTCATGGTCACTGTCACGATCAGGAGAACCAGCCTCCGATGTGGTCCATGGTGCGGCCGGCGTACCAGCCGGTCCGGTCGAAGAAGCCCGGGTCGTCTCTGGCTTCGGCAGCAACGAGCGGCGTCCGTCCGAGGATCCGCTTGCGGTCGTAGACGCGGACCTCGCCGACCACCTGTCCCTCTCTGACGGGAAGGTCGAGCCGGGACGGTAGGACAACGCGCTCCACGAGAGGCCGTCCGATCCGGACCGGCCTCCGCATCGGCCGGGCGGCGACGACCGGCACGGGATCGAAGCCCCACTCGACGGGGATCCGCCCGTAGACGCGATCGGGAGAGGCGAGCGGCACATAGGCGTAGCGCGACATGCCCCAGGCGAGGAGCTCTTCGAGGTCTGCGTTGCGGACGGCGCGCGACGGGCTTCCGAGAATCGTCGCGTAGATCGTCACGTGGTTGCCGCGGGCGGCCGCGACCTGGTTCCACCCGGCGCCTGACGTGTGACCGGTCTTCACGCCGAAGGTGCCGGGGAACTCGCCCAGAAGGTCGTTCCAGGTGTGGAGCGTCCGGCCGCCGGAGATCGAAGCCGACTCCTGGCGCACCAGCCGACGCACCACCGGGCTCTTCATGGCCTCGAGCGCAAGCCGCGTGACGTCCGACGCCGACGAGTAGTGGCCGGGCGTGTCGAGGCCGTCGGGCCGCGCGAACTGCGTCTCGCTGAGGCCGAGCGCCTTCGCGCGCTGGTTCATGTACTCGACGAACGGGCCGCTGTCTCCTCCGCCGACGTGCTCGGCGAGCGCGACCGCGCTGTCGTTTGCGCTCTGGATCAGCGCGGCGGCGACCAGATCGCGGAGGGGCAGCCGCTCACCGGCTCGGAGCCGGATCGTGGATCCGGTGACGCCGACCGCGTCCCGGTCCACGGAGACCATCGCGCCAGGCTTCGAGCGCTCGAGCGCGACGAGCACGGTCATCAGCTTCGTGATGCTCGCGATCGGCAGCCGGTCGTGAGCCCGGCGGGCAAGCAGCACCTCGCCCGTCTGCGCCTCCTCCACGAGGTAGGCGCGAGCGTCGACCTCAGGGGTCGCCGCTGACGCGGCTGAGGTCGAACAGGCAAGGACAGCGACGAGGGCCGCCAGTCGCTTCACGGGCGTCAGGTTAGTCGACGCGGATCGGCATGCCGACCGTGAGAGCCGTAGGGTCGACCCCTGGGTTCAGCTCCATCAGGCGGTCGACCGTCGTGCCGAACTTCTCCGCGATCGAGGCAAGCGTGTCGCCGCTCCGGACCGCGTACGTCGAGGTGCGGGCCGGCTTGACGCGCGCCTTCTTCGGCGCCTGCTCGACCTGCGGCGCCGTCACCTTCGGCCGCGCCGCTTCACCTCCATGGAGCGCCGGCCGGGCGAGCAGCACGACCATCGTCACCGCCGCCAGCGCTAGAGCTGGAACGCCGTAGCGGACGAACCACCAGGGGATCGTCACCATCCCGCAACCGCCCAGACCTCGCTGCGCAGGCGCGCCGCCTCGGCTGCGGCGACAGAACGCCAGTCGTCCTCACCCTGGCGATAGGCATAGATGATCGAACGCGTAGCTGCGACGAGCGCGCTGGCCGGTCCGCTCGTGAATGCTCTGGCCACGTCTCCGGGTTTCGCGCCCTGGGCGCCGAGACCTGGGAGCAACAACACGGATTGCGGGAGCAGCCTCCGCGCCTCGGCAACCGCGCGCGGGTGGGTCGCGCCGATGACGGCCCCGACGCTCGACAGGCCTCGTTCGCCGACGACGTCGGCTCCCCACTCGGCGACCTGCGAGGCCACGTGCTGCCAGAGCGGCCTGCCGTCGGAGAGGACGAGGTCCTGGATCTCCCCGGCGCCCGCGTTCGAGGTCCTGACGACGCAGAAGATCCCGCGCCCGTGCCGGCGGCAGGCCGCCAGGTACGGATCGACCGAGTCCCGCCCCAGGTACGGGTTCACCGTCAGCGCGTCGGCGACCGGCTCGGCACCTTCACCACGGGGCTCCAGGTATGCCGCCGCGTAGGCGCGCGCGGTCGAGCCGATGTCGCCTCGCTTCCCGTCCGCGAGCACAACCAGGCCGGCCGCCCGCGCGTAGTCGCAGACCTCTTCGAAGGCGGCGATCCCCTGCGCGCCGAGCGCCTCGAAGAAGGCCAGTTGCGGTTTGACGCCGACCACGTAGGCCGCGACCGCGTCGATGATCCCGCGGCAGAAGCGCGCCGACGCCTCGGCCGGCGGCTCGCCCCGCAGCTCCACCGGAAAGAGCTCTGGCCTCGGGTCGAGACCCACGAGCACCTGGGACTGCTTGCGGTCGACGGCGTCCGCGATGCGGTCGCCGAAGGTCGTCTCACGGACGTTCACGGCCTCCACCTCGGACATCGCGTTGAGCGTACTGGCGCCCCCAGACATGGAACGGGGGCCTTCCGGCCCCCGTTCGAACTTCCGCCGGGGGCGGTGCTACATCGACGTCGTCATCGAGCTCTTGACGGCGGCCTTCAGCTTGCTCCCCGCCGAGAACTTGGGCACCTTCGATGCGGGGATGTGCACGCGCTCGGTCGGGTTGCGGGGGTTCACGCCCTGACGTGCCGCGCGATTCTGCACCGTGAACTTGCCGAAACCGGTGAACGCAACCTCTTCGCCGCCCTGCAGCGCGTCCGTGATCGAGTCGAGGAACGCGTCAACGGCCTCGGCGGCGTCCCTGTTGCTGAGGCCGCTCTTCTGCGCGACCTTGCCCACGAATTCCTGTTTTGTCACGAAAGAATCTCCTCCCTCGTCGCGACTGCCAGTGCCTCTAAGGACCCTAACAGCGATCCTGTTTCCGCTCAACCATGCGGTTTGCGGGACTTTCTACGCCGAGAGCAGCTCTCCTGCCCGAAAAAGGGCCCTCAAGCGCACCCCGACACGCGCGAGCTCGTCGGTTCCGCCCTCCTCCCGGTCGACCACGCAGACCGCCGTACGGCACTCGAGGCCGGCCTCGCGAAGCGCCTCGACGGCCTCGACCGCGGCGCCTCCAGAGGTCACCACGTCCTCGACGAGGCAGACCCGCTCGCCTGTCTCGAAGGCGCCCTCGATGCGGTTGGAAGTGCCGTAGTCCTTCGCCTGCTTGCGGACGATCAGAAACGGAAGCCGCGAGACGAGCGAGGTGGCTGCGGCGAGGGCGACCGCGCCGAGCTCGGGTCCTGCGAGCCTCACCGCGTCAGGTTCGTGCTCGCCGACGACCGTGGCGACCCGCGCGCCGATCGCCTCGAGGAGCTCCGGCCTCGTCTCGAAGCGGTACTTGTCGAAATAGTGCGAGGAGCGGCGGCCCGAGCGAAGGACGAAGTCGCCCTCGAGGAGGGCGTGCTCGCGCAGCGCCGACCGCAGCTCGTCGTCGGTCACGCCATGAGCTCGAGCAGTTCGCGGGCGTCGTCGAGCAGATCGTCGGCCTCGACGCCTCGCTCGAGCCGCAGCAGGGACGCGTCGTCGTAGATGACCTCGACGTATTCCTTCGGGCGCATCGCCCGCCGCCAGAGCAGGATCCCGACCAGGATCGCGAGCGGGATCGTGATCCTACGAGGGAGCATTCGCCCTTGCCTTCGTGCGGCGCCCGACCTTCCGCAGCGTCGTCCGCAGGTCGTGGAGGACGAGGCCGGCAACCGGGTCGCGGCCGGTGGCGGCGACGATCGCGGCGCTGCGCTCCCGCAGGGCGAACACGTTGCCGTCCGCAGTCACCGCCTCGAGCCTCGCGGCTGAGACGCCCGTGCGCAGGGCGTCGCCGTAGGCGAGCATCGCCGCCGCGATCTCGGCGACCTTCGCCGCTTCCGCGTCCCCCACGGTCGCCGCCTTCGGTCGCCCTTGAGCGTCGAGGATTACCGCTGCGAAGACGTCCTCGGAAACGTCAAGCAGCTCCGCCAGAGCCTGATCGCCGGTCACGTCGGGAACATACTGCGACGATGCACGAGCCGCTCCGCAAGTTCTTCGCCGACCGCGGGCCGCACCTCGCTGCGATGATCGCCTACTTCGCGCTGCTGTCGCTCGTGCCGCTGATCTTCCTCGCGCTCGCGCTTCTCGGCGTCTTCGGACGGGTCGACGAGTCCACCTATCTGGTCAAGGAGCTCGACAACGTCCTCCCGTCGGCCTCGATCTCCCAGATCGTGGAGGTCGTCAACAACATTCGGGACAACGCCGCGACTCTCGGGCTGATCGGCGGCGTCTTCCTGCTCTGGACGTCGCTCTCGCTCTTCAGTGTGCTCGAGTCCGCGTTCAACATCGTCTACGGGCGGCCGAACCGATCCTTCCTCCACGGGAAGGGGATCGCCGTCGTGTTCATGCTCGGAACGCTGGTGACGCTGTTCGCCGGGCTCGTGATCGGCACCGTGGGCTTCGAGCTGATCCACGACGCCGCCCCAGGCTTCACCGGGAACCGCTGGGTCGCATACGTCCTCTCGCTCCTGCTCTCGACCGGCGCGGTGTTCATCTTCCTCGTCTCGAGCTACTACCTGCTGACAAACGAGAAGCTGAGCATCCGCGACGTCCTCCCCGGGGCGATCCTGGCGAGCATCCTGCTCCAGGTCAGCTTCCAGATCCTCCCGCTGTATGTGGCGCTCTCACAGCGGGACGAAGCCTTGACGCTGCGCGCGCTGGGCGCACCCGTGATCCTCCTGATCTGGCTCTACCTGATGGCCAACGCGATCGTGTTCGGCGCCGAGATCAACTGGTGGAGGAGCCAGGCCCGGGAGGAAGAGGACGCGGTCCCGGGGCTCGCCTAGGGCAGCGCCTCCGCGAGCGCCCGCGCGGCTCGCGCCCTGTGAGAGTTCTCCGCCTTCCACGCGTCGCCGAGCTCGGCTGCGGTCCGCTCCTCGCCGTCCGGGATGAAGACCGGGTCGAAGCCGAAGCCTTCCGAGCCGGACGGCTGTTCGGCGATCCGGCCGTCGAGGATCCCCGTGCCGCGGTGCTCCTCGGCCTCCGGCGAGAGCGCCACCAGCTCGCAGACGTAGCGCGCTCGGCGCTCACCGCCCTCCACCCCGTCGAGCTCTGCCAGCAGGCGCTCGACGTGCAGGCCACCGGCGAACCGGGCGGACTTGATCCCCGGCGCGCCGTCGAGGCCGGCGACCTCGAGGCCCGAGTCCTCGCCAAGCACCCAGCGGCCGGGCTCGCGCTCGCGGCCGAACAGCGCCTTTGCCCGGGCGTTCTCGTAGTAGGTCTCACCCGTCTCGGGCGGGTAGTCGTCGGCGTCGAGCGGCTCGATCTCCCAGTCGGGGAGGGCGCGCCGCAGCTCCCGGAGCTTGCCCGGGTTCGCCGAAGCCAGGACTGCTCTCACGGATTCCAGCGGGCGCCGCGGACTGCTTCTGCCTGTGTGAGGGCGTCGATCAGCTGGGCTGCGGTCTTGCCCGTTCCAAGCCGCACGCGCACGTCCACCCTGCGTCGGTCGCCCTCCTCCTCGAACTCGAGCGAGCTGACGTCGGCGCCGGCATTCTCGACGGCCTCGAGCACGGAGACGGCGCTCGTGCCCGCCGGCAGCTCGACAGCGAGGCGTCCTTCCTCGGGCCGCGACCGCGCCGAAAGCCTGAACGCGACGATTCGCAGCGGCCAAAGGCTGACCAGCACGAGCGCGGTCGTCACGAGCGCCGCCCAGTAGTAACCGACCCCGGAAGCCATCCCGATTGCGGCCACGACCCAGAGCGTGGCGGCCGTCGTCAGGCCTTTCACGGACAGGCCCTGGCGGATGATCGCGCCGGCGCCGAGGAAGCCGATTCCCGGTCACGACCTGGGCGGCGATGCGCGTCGGGTCGAAGACGACCCCCTCCTCGTTCGAGAAGCGCCAGTCGGTCCAGGCGTAGGCGGAGACCATCGTGAAGAGCGCCGCGCCGACGGAGACGAGGAGGTGGGTGCGTAGCCCTGCTTCGCGCTCCCGCAGCTCCCGTTCCAGGCCGATCGCGCCGCCGAGTGCCGCCGCGAGCACGATGCGGAGGACGACCTCGACCCACGAAAGGTCAGGCAAGCACCGCCTCCACCGCCTGCTGCTGCGCCTCGCCGATCTGCTCGATGCCCGCGGCCGCCAGATCGAGAAGCTCGTCGAGCTGCGTCGCGGGTGTAGCGCTCGCCTTCCGCGGTCGCCTGCACCTCGATCAGACGGCCGTCGCCGCTCATGACGACGTTGAGGTCGACCTCGGCACGCGAGTCCTCCGAGTAGTCGAGGTCGAGGAGCGCCTCGCCGTCGACGATCCCGAGCGAGACGCCCGCGACCGAGTCGGTCAGTGCCTTCCCGAGGCCGAAGCGGTCGAGCGCCCGGCGCGACGCGACGTAGGCACCGGAGATCGCAGCGCACCGTGTGCCGCCGTCTGCCTGGAGCACGTCACAGTCGATCCAGAGCGTGCGCTCGCCGAGCGCGTCCAGGTCGGTCACCGCGCGGAGCGACCGCCCGATCAGGCGCTGGATCTCCACCGTGCGCCCTTTCTGCCGGCCCGAGCTCGCCTCGCGCGCGGTGCGCTCGCCCGTCGACGCGGGCAGCAACCCGTACTCCGCAGTCATCCAGCCTTTGCCCTTGCCCATCAGCCAGCGCGGCACGCCTTCGGTGATCGACGCCGTGCAGAGAACGCGGGTCTTCCCCGCGGAGATCAGGGCAGAGCCGGCCGGCTGCTCGAGGTAGTCGACCTCGATCTCCAGCGGCCGCAGCTCATCCGCTCGGCGCCCGTCCGCCCTCATGCGGCAGCCGCCTCGAGCTCGGCGATCTCGACCCGGTCGACACCGTCGAGCGGAAGCTGGAGGAAGCGCTGGCCGAGCTCCTTGAACCGGTCCGTGTCCCCGGTGGTCAGGAATCGGTAGCCACCTTCGCGCCGTGGGTCGTTCTCGATCCCCTTCCGCGTCAGCGTCTCGGCCACCTCTCGCGCCGTCTCCTCCGCCGAGAAGACGAGCGTGACGTCGCGCCCGAAGACGCGCTGGAAGATCGGCCGGATCAGCGGGTAGTGCGTGCAGCCGAGGATCACGGTGTCCACCTCGGCTTCCTTCAGACGGCTCCGCGTAGCGACGGACCGCCGCCGTGGTCTCGGCCCCGAACGGCTCAGGGCCTTCGATCAGCGGCACGAGCTCCGGGCAGGCGAGTGGGAAGAACCGCGTGCCGGCGTCCAGCGTATGGACGAGCTCCGCGTACCGCCCGGCCGCCACGGTCGCCTCGGTCGCCATCAGGCCGATGCGCCTGTTTCGCGTCACCTGGACGGCGGCGTGGGCCTCGGGCGTGATCACGCCGACGACGGGGACGGAGATCCGCTCCTGGAGATCCGGCAGCGCCGCCGAGGTCGCCGTGTTGCACGCGACGAGGATCAGCTTGACGCCCTGAGAGGCGAGGTAGCCGGCGATCTCGAGTGAGAAGCGGCGGACCTCGTCGAGCGGGCGCGGGCCGTACGGCAGGCGCGCGCCGTCGCCGAGGTAGACGAAGTCCTCGTGCGGCATCGTCACCAGGCACTCGTGGAGGACGGTCAGCCCGCCCATGCCCGAGTCGAAGACGCCGATCGGCCGCGAATTCATCTGGCGATTGTAAGGAGCGTCAAACGTGATCTACCCTCTTTCGCCGTGGGTCGCCGTTTTCTCCTGCTCGTCGCGGTCTTCTTCGCCTTCCAGGCGAGCACAGCGCAAGCCTTCACCAAGACGGACTACCGGCTGCCGATGGGCGACGGGGTCTCGCTCGCCGCGACGCTCTACAGACCGGACGGCGCTCCGCCCCAGGGCGGTTGGCCGGCAGTTCTCGCGCTCCACGGCCTCGGTCAGGACCGCAACGTGATGAACGCCGTCGCCGAGGCGCACCTCGCGCCGCACGGTTACGTGGTCCTCACGGTGGACGCGCGCGGGCACGGCGCGTCTGGCGGGCAGTCTTCTCTCGTCGGGCCGCGAGAGGTGACCGACTACGCTGCTGCGCTCCAGTGGCTGCGCCTCCAGCCCGGCGTGGCCGACGCAAGGGTCGGTGCGCTCGGCTTCTCACTGGGCGGCGGCTCGGTCTGGAAGCTCTTGACCGCGCCCGGCACGCGCCTCGCCGCTGCAGTTCCCGTGATGACGTGGACGAGCCTCTACGACGCGCTGCTCCCGCAGGGCCTCGTCAAGTCGGGGCTCATCGCCTACTTCCACAACCTGCTGCCGCCCGAACGCTGGGATCCCGCGGTGACCGCGCTCAGGGACGACGCGCTCCAGGGCCGCAACGACGCGGCGATCCGAGCATTCGCAGCACAGCGCTCCGTCCGTGCCGACCTCGACAGGATCCGGACGCCCGTCTTCATGCTCCAGGGCCGCCGCGACTACGCGTTCGACATGCAGGAGGCCCTCACGGCGTTCGGCCGGTTGCGCGGCCCGAAGCGGATCTACCTGGGTGATCTCGGCCACGCACCGTCGGCGAACCCAGCGGCGGAGCAGCCGTACTACTTCGGCCAGATTCGGATGTGGTTCGACCGGTTCCTGAAGGGCCAGCTGAACGGGATCGACAAGCGCCCCAGGATCGAGCTCGCGCCGGATCCGTGGCGCTCGCGCACCTACCAGGCGTCGCAGGTCCCGGCCCGGAGGGTGCTCCGGCTCAAGTTCCGCGGCCGGCGGACGATCGACGGGATCGGCAAGGTCGTCCGTACCGTGGCTCCGACCCGGCGCCTCAACGAGACCTTCGGCCACGCGCTTGTCTCGGTGAAGGCGTCAACCCCAACGGGGTGGTCGCACCTGGTCGCCGTCCTCTCGGCGATCACGCCGGCCGGCGAGGAGATCGTGGTCAGCCAGGGCGGCGTCCCGACGACGACGCTGCGCTCGACGACGCGGAACCTCACCATCCGCCTGCTGAGCCAGGCGACGACGATCCCGCGCGGCTCGCGGTTCCGACTGACCCTGGCCGGTGCCTCCACCGCGCAGAGCCCGACCAACCTGCTCTACCTCGCCGGACCTGACGCCGGGCTACGCCTGTCAATCGGCGAGGCGAGGATCGTCCTGCCGGTGCTGCGGCGGCCTGTCTCGCGCTGAGACGCTGGCACCGTTCTCGATCAACCTTCGGGGACGAACAGCCGACAACTCATAGGCGATTTCGGAGTCTCATCCCACCGAAAGGGGTCTCTCACTTTGACGAAAACGGTTCGCCTCATCCTGCTGGCGTCGGTGTGCGCAGTCGCGCTCGCTTTCGGGAGCAACGCACTCGCTGCGTACAACCCGTCGCTGCTCGTGGCCGGCACCAGCCACTCCACGAGGAGCGGTGGCCCCATCGTCATCGGGGTCGGCCAGGATCAGAACGACGACACAACGGCCGTCGCCACTATCTACTCACCGCTCGGCTACGGCGTCAGACTCACGCAGGCGCCGGCCACGAGAATCGGTGACCTGGAGGCGATCTTCCGAGTCGGTGCACTGGGTGGGGCGCGCATTGAGTTCCAGGGCACCGTCACGGCTCGGGACCCGGGCGCGTACGTGAACGCGACTCAGTACCCCTGCGGCGAAGGCGTCCGGCACGAGGCCGTCTGGCTGATCGAGGGGACGCTCCAGAACACGCTGATCCAGATCCCGATCTTCGTGGATCGGGTCACGAGCGGCGCCGAGGCGCAGTTCGCATCCGCGAAGATGCGCATCTGTCTTCCCTCGGAGCAGGCCTCGGCCACGAGATCAACGCTGATCCTCGCGGCCTTCTCAGTGGGCGGTGTCTTCAGCAACCCGAACACCCGCGGTACCTATCCGTGGAACTCGCTGTTCGTCCCCTATGCACCAGGAACCAGCACGCCGATCCTGACGAACGCCGTGCAGAGCACGTCGTACACGCGGCTCCCGGTCCAGTTGGCCGTAACTGCGAAGAAAGTCCGCCAGGGCAAGCGCAAGTACGCGCGGGTCACGACCTGCCTCAGCGAGGCCGGACAGCGCGTTCGCGGCGTCCCAGTCAACATCCTCGCCGGCCGGACTGCAGGCCGGACGGGCCGCGTGGCATTCGGCCGAACGAACTCGCGCGGATGCCTGACGCGGACGATCCGGCTCCGCTATCGGACGACGTTCATCCGGGCTTCCACGACGGTGCCGGAACGGGACGTCACGAGCGCACCGGGTTGCACGCCGCGGCTCGCTGCGCGCTGCACCTCGGCGACGCTCGCTCCCGCGCTGAACCTGTTCAGCCGAACCACAGTACGAGTTCGCCGCTAGAGAGAACGCAACCGAGAGGGCCCCGACCTGGGCCCTCTCACTATCCTGGTCCCGTGGCCGAACGGATCCGGGTCGGGACCTGCTCCTGGGCGGACGAGGCGCTCTCGAAGCACTTCTATCCACCGGGGCTGAAGGCCGGGGAACGGCTCGCGTACTACGCCGAGCACTTCGACACCGTCGAGCTCGACTCGACGTACTACCGGCTTCCCGTGGAGTCGATGGCCACCCGCTGGGCCGAGCAGACGCCCGACGACTTCGTCATGCACGTCAAGGCCTTCGGAGTGATGACGCGGCACCCGGTGAAGAAAGAGCAGCTCCCGACCGACCTGCGCGAGGCGGCTCCCGTGGACGAGAAGGGCCGGATCGACCGCCCGCCGCGCGAGTTCCGGGCCGAGGTCTTCACCCGCTTCCGCGAGGCGCTCGAGCCGCTGCGCTCGGCCGGGAAGCTCGGCGGGACGCTCTTCCAGTTCCCGCCCTACGTCGTCTACAAGGACCTCTCGCTCGACTATCTCGCGTGGGCCGGCGAGCAGATGGGCGACGACGAGATGCTCGTCGAGTTCCGCCACTCGAGCTGGTACGAGGAGGACATCCGCGACGAGGTGCTCTCGTTCCTCGAGGAGCACGGGATGTCGCTCGTCGTCGTCGACGCGCCGAAGGTGGAGGCGAAGAACGTCCCGCGGACACTGCTGGCAGTGACCGGCCCGACGGTCTACCTCCGGTTCCACGGGCGCAACGAGAAGACCTGGAACGCCCGCGGCGGGAGCGCCGCAGAGCGGTTCGACTACCTCTACTCGGAGGACGAGCTGCGCGAGTGGGTGGAGCCGCTGCGGGAGCTCGCCGGACAGGCGCAGAACGCGTACGCGTTCTTCAACAACAACAACCGGTCCCCGGGCGACGGCGGCTACGGCGGGTATGTCGCGCAGGGTGCGGCGAACGCGCAGATGCTCAGCGGACTGCTTGCAGAAACTCCGTCAGCAGCTCGTTGAAGCGGTTCCGGCGCTCGACGTTCGTGAAGTGGCCAGCGCCCTCGAGCACCTCGAGGCGGCCGTTCGGCGCCGACTCGACGATCTCCCGCGCTTCGGCCTCGGGGAGAAACGGGTCCTCGCTGCCGACGACGACCCAGAGCGGGCGTTCGTAGTCCCGGACGAATTCGGTCGAGTCACGGCGGTCGCGCAGCGCCTCGGTCGAGCGGATCAGCTCCTCCACGGTCCGTTCTGGCGGAGGCGGCGCGGGCGCGCTCGGCGCCCAGGCGTCGATGCCCTGCTCCCGTAGCGTCTCGATCGCCGCGTTGCGGGCGGCTTGGCGGTCGGCGTCGTCGGCGCCGACGCGGGCACCGGCCAGGAAGAGCCCGCGGGCCCGCTCGCCGGCCAGCCTCGCCAGCGCGAGGGCGACGTACCCGCCCATCGACAGGCCCACTGCGGCGAAGTCGTCGTCGAATCCGTCCCAGATCTGCTTGGCCCATCCGTCGATCGAGCTGCCGCCCAGCTCGTAGAGATTCGGCGTCAGCACGTCGTACCCCTCGAGCGCGTCGCGCTGCGGCGCCCACATCTCGGGCCCGAGCGGAAAGGCGTGGAGGAGGACGACCCTCACTCGTGTGTCACCAGGATCGCGCCGGGCAGCTCCCGCGCCTGGTCGAACCGCAGCTCGGCGCCTGCGATGCCGAGGGCCGCTGCGACATCGGCGAGGATGTCCTCGGCTGAAGGAAGCTCATCCGGCGACTCGGCCGTACGCGCCACCGACCTAATCCGACCCGGGTCGGCGCCGGTCAGCCGCGACAACACGGTCGGATTCGCGCGCAGCGCGATCGCGTCTCCGGGAGCGACGTTGCGGAGACTCGGGACCGACACGTACTCGTCCATCAGCCGCCCGCGATCCATTGCGATCAGGTGGACGATACGGCCGTACTCGACGCCGATCGTGATCTTCACGTGCGCGGAGGCGCTCGAGAGCTCCCGGCCCAGCGCGCGCAGCTTGTCCGGGTCTCGCTCAGCGACCTCGTCGTAGACGGCAACCCAGCCGTTCCGCGCGGGCGAGACGACCGTCTCGCGGGAGGTCAGCACCCGCGGTACGAGCCGCTCGACGAGCTTGACCACGTCTCCCTGGTCGTCCGTCTGGAGGTGGACGGAGCCGAACGATCCTTCCTCGAGCTCCTGCGCGACCTGATCGTCGTCGGCCGCGGAGGCGCGGAGCAGGGCGAGCGCGACTCCCTCTCTCGGCTCCTTCAGCTCCAGCACGACCCCGTCCGTGTCTCGGCGCAGCGATCCCAGGAGCTTTCCGTCCTCCTCGGCCACGAACGAGTCGCCCTCTCGACGGACGTTCATCCCGGATTCCTGTTCGCGAGGAGCAGGTAGTGGGCCGTGAGGTTCTGGAAGGGCTCGAACCGGGGGCCGAGCTGTCGTGTCTCGTCGATCGTCAGCACGCGGCCGTCACCATAGAAGGCGGAGACCGCGTACCGCAGGGCGAGGTCGCCGGCTGGCCAGGCGCGAGGCCGCGCGAGATGCCGCGCGAGGAACCAGTCGGCCGTCCACTCGCCGATTCCCGGGAGCCTCGTGAGCTCCGCCTTGACCTCGTCGTCGGAGAGGGGCGAGAGCGCATGGAGGTCGAGGTCGGAGCGGGCGAGCCCGAGGACGTAACGCGCCTTGCCCCGTGAAAAGCCGAGAGTCGTCAGATCCTCGGGCGAGGCGCCGGCCACGGCGTCGCGCGCCGGAAACGCATAGGCGCGCTCTGCCCGAACGCCGAAGCGCTCGACGAAGCGATTGAGGACTGCGCGGGCTGCCTTCAGCGAGATCTGCTGCGCTGAGATCGCGCCGACGAGCATCTCGAACGGCTCGGGCGCGAGCGCCGGCCGGAAACCTCGGAGCCGGGCGACCTCCGGCGCGAGCACCGGATCGGGCTCGAACCCCACGAGGTCGAACTCGGCGCCGAGAAGCTTGAGCACGACCCGCCCCGTCTCCTCGTCGAGCGGCTCGACGTCTACGCCGCCGGGCGCGGCCTCGACCCGAACCTCCCGCCCAGCCACGACTCGGTGGAGACCACCCTCGCTCCAGAGCGTGACGAGATCAGGGCCGAAGACGCGGAAGCGCTCGGTCGTCAGCTGGAAGTCGAACGGCTGCGGCACGGCCAGAAACGCCATAGCCCGAACCGTAGGGACTAACGTCCGCGGCATGGACGTCGAGGAGATCGCCCCGCACCTCTGGCACTGGGCTGCTCCACATCCGGAGTGGAAGCCTTCCAACCACGGCAAGGACGGGCAAGGGTGGGATCAGATGGTCTCGTCCTACGCGCTCGTCGGCGACGACACGTTCGTGCTGATCGATCCGCAGGTGCCGACCGACGAGGCCGACGCCGCTCGTCTCTGGGATGCGCTCGACCGTGACGTCGAGGCCCACGGCCCGCCTGCGATCCTCATCTCCGTCCACTACCACGCACGGAGCGCCGAGGACATCGCCGGCCGCTACGAGGACAGCTCGATCTGGGCGCCGGCGGACGACGACGGGACCAAGGGCAAAGTCGATCACAGTCGTACCTACGCCACCGGTGACGAGCTGCCCGCCGGCATCCGGGTGTTCGACGCCGGGATGCCGGGTGAGCGCGCCCTGTACCTGCCGTCACACAAGGCGATCGTCTTCGGCGACGCCGTCCTCGACGGCGTCCGCCTGCTCCCCGAAAGCTGGCTGGAGAAGGGCATGACCAGGCAGGGCGTAGCGGATGCTCTCCGCCTGTTGCTGGACGAGGACATCGAGCTCGTTCTGCTCACGCACGGCGGCCCCGTATCCGACGGGGCACGCGAACAGCTCGAGCGCGCTCTCGCGCCTGCGTGAACCGCTCCTAGAGATCGAGCGGCAGCGGCCGCCCGGCGACCGGCGTCGAGTGCACGATCGACGTCGTCGTCTGCCCGAGGACGATGAAGCGGTCGAGGATCTCCTCGAGATCGTCCATCGAGCGCAGGTGCAGCTTCACGAAGAAGCAGTCCTCGCCCGTAATGCGGTAGCAGTCGACTACTTCCGGCATCTCACGAGCAAGCTCCGGGATCTTCTGCAGCTGCCGTGTCGTCGGCCGGATTCTGACGACCGCTGCGATCGGAAAGCCGATCGCCTTCGGATCGACCTCCGCGCGGTAGCCCGTGATCACGCCCGCCGTTTCGAGCCGCTGGACCCGATCCGCCACCGCCGGCGCAGAGAGATTGATACGCCGCCCGAGCTCGGCCATCGTCACTCGTGCATCGGACTGGAGCTCCTGTAGGAGCCGCCGGTTGATCTCGTCTAGGAGCTGGTTTTCGTTGGCGACGGCCACCGATGTCCTTGGCTTCGAAGGCTGGAGAGCCGAAACGGCTTCGTCCAAGTGTGGCAGATTCCGGCCGCTCTCGCGACGATTTCAGGGTGCAGCAGGCGGCTGTCCTCCCGACGAGACGTGTCTCGCGCGTCGCGGCGCGGACGCCGCCCGAGGCGTTCTTCGTCGGCAGCGCGGTCTTTCACTACCTCGGGCCGGCGTTCGCCGTGCTCCTCTTCGCGCTAGTCGAGCCGCTCGGTGTCGCCTGGCTGCGGATCGTCACCGCCGCCGTCATCTTCGCGCTCTGGCGGAAGCCGTGGCGCGTGCTGCACACGCTCGACCGAGCCGGGCTTCGGACCGTGATCGCGATGGGCGTCGTCCTGGCGTTCATGAACGCCTGCTTCTACATCGCCATCGACCGCCTCCCGCTGGGAACCGTTGCCGCGATCGAGTTCCTGCCGGTCATCGTGCTCGCCGCGGTGGGGATGCGTTCGGCCCGCAACGCCGTTGCCCTCGGCTCGGCCGTCGCCGGTGTGTATCTCCTGACCGACGTGCGCATCGAGGGTGAACCGATGGGGGTCGCATTCGCCTTCGCGAACGCCGCCCTGTTCGCGGCCTACATCGTCCTCGCCCACCGCGTCGCCCAGCACGGCCGGATGGGCGGGATCGACGGCCTCGGCGCGGCGATGCTCGTCGCCACGGTCGTCATCACGCCGATCGGTTTCTGGAGCGCGGTGCCGGCGCTCCTCGATCCGATCGCCGTCGCAGCCGCCGTCGGCGTCGGCATCTCCTCGTCGGTGATCCCGTACGTCTTCGACCAGTTGGCCATGGCAAGACTCACCAGAGCGGCTTACTCGCTGATGGTCTCGCTGCTCCCCGCCACTGCGACCGTCGTCGGGATCGTCGTGCTCGCGCAGATCCCGACCTGGCCCGAGGTCGTCGGAGTCGGTCTCGTGGTCGCGGCGGTGGCCGTGCACCGCGAGGCGCGGCCGGCGGACTGATGGAGTACGTGCGCCTCGGCACGTCCGGCCTCAAGGTCTCGCGGATCTGCCTCGGGATGATGAGCTACGGCGATCCGACCGTTCGTGCCTGGCAGCTCCCGGAGGAGGATGCGGAGCCGATCGTGCGGCACGCGGTCGAGGCGGGCGTGACGTTCTTCGACACCGCCGACATGTACTCGCGCGGCCGCAGCGAGGAGATCACCGGACGGCTGCTCGCGAAGCTCTTCCCGAGCAGGGACGACTACGTGCTCGCAACGAAGGCCTACTTCCCGACAGGCCCTGGCCCGAACGACCGGGGCCTCTCGAGAAAGCACCTGCTCGCCGCCGTCGACGCGTCGCTCCGGCGGCTCGGCACCGACTACGTCGACCTCTACCAGATCCACCGCTGGGACTACGAGACGCCGATCGAGGAGACGATGGCGGCGCTCCACGACATCGTCCGGGCCGGCAAGGCGCGCTACATCGGCGCGTCCAGCATGTACGCCTGGGAGTTCGCGAAGGCCCAGTACACCGCCCGCGCGGCCGGCTGGACGAGCTTCGTGTCGATGCAGAACCACTACAACCTCGTCTACCGGGAAGAGGAGCGAGAGATGATTCCGCTCTGCGTCGACGAGGGCGTCGGTGTCCTGCCGTGGAGCCCGCTCGCCCGCGGCCTGCTCTCGGGAAGCAGGACGCGCGACGGCGCGGAGACCACGCTCAGGTCTGGAAGTGATCCGGTCGCCGACATGTACGAGGAATCCGACTTCGACGTCGTGGACGTCGTTCGCGAGGTCGCCGAAGCGCGAGGCCTGCCGCCTGCGCAGATCGCGCTCGCCTGGCTACTCGGGAAGCCCGCAGTGACCGCGCCGATCGTCGGGGCGACGAAGCTCGGCCACCTTCAGGACGCGATCGCCGCAACGGAATGTGCGGCTGACCGAGGAGGAGTCGAGGCGGCTCGAGGCGCCGTACCGGCCCCACGCCATCCTCGGTCACCCCGACTGACGCGTCTCTAGAAGTGCGAGGTCGCGCCCGCCGGGTCGGCGTCGTACGACGCCGGAACGCCGTCCTCCGTGTACCAGGAGTAGGCGTACTGCCCGTCGTCGAGCGCCTTCGCCAGCTTCGTCAGCTTCAGCGGATGGAAGGTGTCGCACATGACGGCGAGCTCGTGCGTCTCCGCCATCCCGATCGACTTCTCCGCGAGGCCCGGGTGCGGCCCGTGCGGGATTCCCGACGGGTGGAGCGTGACGGAGCCGACCTCGATCCCCTTCCGCGACGAGAAGCTCCCGTCGACGTAATAGATCATCTCCTCGCTCTGGAGATTCGAGTGGTGGTACGGGATCGGGATCGCCATCGGGTCGAAGTCCAGCTTTCGCGGGCAGAACGAGCAGATGACGAAGTTGGGGCCGGAGAAGGTCTGATGCGACGGCGGCGGCATGTGGATGCGCCCCGTGATCGGCTCGAAGTCGTTGATGTTGAACGTCCACGGGTAGAGGTAGCCGTCCCAGCCCACGACGTCGAACGGGTGGTAGTCGATCTCGTAGTCCTGGTAGCCGTCGCGGACGCGGATCTTGAGGCGGAACTCGCCACGCTCGCGGACGGTCTGGAGCTCGGCGGGCGGGTGGATGTCCCGGTGGTAGAAGGGCGCGTGCTCCATCAGCTGCCCGTACTGGTTCCGGTACCGCTTGGGGATCTCGATCAGCCCGGGCGTCTCGAAGAGCAGGTACCGCTGCGGGCCTGACGGCTCGAAGGTGTAGGTCGTCCCGCGCGGGATGACGACGTAGTCGCCCTCCTTGTAGGACAGGTCGCCGAAGGTCGTGTGCAGCGTCCCCGACCCCTCGTGGACGAAGTAGACCTCGTCGCCCTCGCCGTTCCGGAAGAAGTAGTCCATCGACTCGGACGGCCGCACGAGCGAGATCTCGACGTCGTTGTTCCACATCAGGAGCTTGCGGCCGGAGACCTCGTCGCCCTCGGGCTCGATCCCGATCGTCTTGAAGTGACGGTGAGCATGCGCCTCGGGGATCCATTCCTCGCGCTTGATCGCCTCGAAGTCGCCGAGCTCCTTGATCCGGCAGGGCGACGTGAGGTGGTACAGGATCGACTCGTTCCCCGCGAAGCCCTCGAGGCCCATGACCTCCTCGGTCAGCAGGCTTCCGTTGTCGCGGAACTGGATGTGGCGCTTGCGCGGGACGTCGCCGCGAACCTGGTACGTGGGCATGGCGCGAAGATTACCGCGGGCCGATCGTGTTCCTGAGGATGCCGATCCCCTCGACCTCGAGCTCGACCTCATCGCCCGGCTGGAGCCAGCGCCCGTCGCCGTGCTCCAGGATGCAGCCGGTCCCGACCGTGCCAGAGCCGAGAATGTCGCCGGGCCAGAGCTCGGTGTTCCGGCTTGCTTGCTCGACGATGCGATCCCACGGGTGGTAGAGGTCGGCGAGATCCCCGCGTGAGCGCTCCTCGCCGTTCACGCGGGCGACCATGACGGCCGAAGAGCCGTCGAACTCGTCCGGCGTGACGACGACCGGGCCGAGGCTCGTCGCGAAGTCCTTGCCCTTGGCGGGCCCCAGGCCGACCTTCATCTCGTCGCGCTGGACGTCCCGCGCGGACCAGTCGTTCATGATCGTGAAGCCGCCGATCTGCCCGTCGGCCCCGATCACCGCCGCGACTTCGAGCTCGTAGTCGAGCTCGTTCGTATCGCCGGGGTACGGGATCACGGCCTCCGGCCCGTAGATCACGCTCGGGTTCGAGAAGTAGAAGACCGGGATCCGGTACCACTCCTCCGGCACCTCCAGTCCACGCTTCGCGCGCGCCGTCTTGACGTGCTGCTCGAAGGCGTAGAAGTCGCGGACGGACGGCGGATGCAGCACCGGCGGCCTCAGTTCGACCTCGGCGAGCGGGTATTCGGCATGCTCGCGGGCCTTTCCGCCCCCGGTGAAGAACGACTGGAGCGTCTGCGCGGCGAGCTGGATCACGCGGTCGCCCTCGATCCGGCCCGGCCACCCGCGCTGGAGATCAGCGCCCTTCGGAGAAAACATGCACAGCTTCACGGCTCGGTGTGCACCACGACGTCGGCGACCTCCGGGAGCTCGGCGCGGATCCGCTCCTCGATCTCGCTCGCGCGCTCGTGCGCATCGGCCAGCGAGCCGCCCGCGATCCTGACGGTGACGAAGAGCAGGACGCCGTCCTGGCGTCTCGATGAAGCGCACCTCGCGCGGCGGCTGCCCGTCAGCTCGCGGACGATCCCCGCCACTGCCCGCTCGTCAGCCTCGGCCACGCGCTCGCCGGGGCCGGCCTCTCGAAGCGGCTCGAGGTGGGTCTGCACGGAAACGACCGCTGGAACCGCCTGCGCGATCGCACGCTCGACCTGCGACGCGACCTCGTGCGCCTCGGCCAGCGGCAGCTCGCCGGGAAGCTTGAGGTGGAGCCCGACCTCCACGCCGCCGTTCACGGTCACGACCCGGAGGTTGTGCACCTCCCTGACTCTCGGGACACCGAGCGCGGCGGCCAGGACGCGCTCACGGAGCGCCTCTTCCGTCCGCGGCTCGACGTGGACGACGACGTCACTCTCGGGGAGGGCGTCCTGCACCGCGCGCTCGACACGATCGGCAGCGGCGTGCCCCTGCCCCACTGCAGCGCCGGGAGGGACGCCGATGACGACATCCGCGAAGTGGCGGCCTGCCGAGCTGCGCAGCCTGAGCCGCCGCAGCTCGACGGGCGGGTCGATGCCTGCGATCGCCTCGCGGGCAGCCTCCTGCGCCTCGTCCGGCGTCGTGTCCATGAGCACGTCGATGTTCGAGCGGATCAGCCTCGCGGCGGCGATCAGCACGAGCACGGCGACGAAGAGTGCCGCCAGCGAGTCCGCCTTGCCGTATCCGCCCGCCACGAGAGCGAGCCCGATCAGCACGGCCACAGATCCGGCGAGGTCGCCGCCGAAGTGAAGCGCGTTCGCCTCGAGTGCGGCGCTCCCGTAGCGCCGCGAGGCCCGCCACGAGACCAGCGTCCGGCTCGCGTCGACGGCGATGACGACCCCGATCACCAGGAACGTGTACCAGGCCGCGTCGACCTCTCGCTCGGCCGAACCGACCAGGTGCTCGATGGCCCTGTAGGAGATGAAGAGGCTGGCGAGGACGAGGATCGACGCCTCCGCGAGCGCGGCCAGGTGCTCGGCCTTGCCGTGGCCGTACGGATGACCGGGATCCGCCGGCCGCACGGCCACGCCGACAGCGAAGAACGTCAGGAGCGCCGCGACCAGATCCGTCCCCGAGTGGATCGACTCCGAGACGAGCCCCAGGCTGCCGCTCGCCAGGCCGGCGCCGAGCTTCAGCCCGATCAGCACCAGGGCAGCGACGACGGAGACGAGGGCTGTTCGGCGCTGCGGCGTCACTGCAGGCTCCGGAGCGCCGAGCGGGCGGCGTTCAACCCGCACATGCCGTGAACGCCTCCGCCCGGCGGCGTCGCCGACGAGCACAGGTAGAGCCCGTCGGCGGGCGTGGAGTACGGATTCAGGCGCACGGCGGGCCGCGTGTAGAGCTGGCGCAGGTCCTGGACGCCGCCGTTGATGTCCCCGCCGACGTAGTTCGGATTGCGCGCCTCGACGTCGGCCGGGCTCATTGCGTGCCGCGCGAGGATCAGGTCGCGGAAGCCCGGAGCAAAGCGCTCGATCTGCGCCTCCATCCGTTCCGTCATGTCCACCGTCGACCCGTTCGGGACGTGGCAGTACGCCCAGAGTGTGTGCTTTCCGGGCGGCGCCCGCGTCTCGTCGAACAGGCTCTGTTGCGCGACGATCATGTAGGGCCGGTCCGGCGCCTCGCCGCGCCAAACGGCGTCCTCGGACTCGACGATTTCCGCCGCCGTGCCGCCGAGGTGCACGGTTCCCGCGCGCGTGCACTCCTCCGCCGTCCACGGCACGGGGCCGTCGAGCGCCCAGTCGAGCTTGAACACGCCGGGGCCGTAGCGATACCGGCGCAACGCCCGCAGATACCGATCGGGCAGCCAGTGGCCCGCAACGCCGATCACGCCCTTCGGCGCCAGGTCGAGCAGGGTCACCATGGACGGCGGGAGCTCGTCCACCGACGCGACGGGCCGTCCGGTCTCGACCTCGCCGCCGAGCGACCGGAGGTAGGAGACGAGTGCGTCGGCGATCGCCTGCGAACCCCCGCGGGCTACGGGCCAGCCGTAGGCGTGGCCGAGCAGGGCGAGTGCGAGGCCGAACGACGCAGTCGGGCTGCGGCGCAGCGACTGCATCGAGTGCGCCGCGAGCCCCACGAACAGCGCCTTCCCCCGCTCGCTCTCGAAGCGGCCGGCCAGCCCTGCGGCGGAGCGGAAGGCATTGAGGCCGAAGCGGGCGGCGCCGATGGGGTGGCGCGGAAACGGGCGGGGGCCGAGCAGAAACGGCACGAGCCAGTCGTGCTCCCGGACGAGCGGCTCGATCAGCTTCCGGTAGGCCGGCCCGTCCGCGCCGAGCCCGGCGGCCGTCGCCTCGACCGACCGCTCGAGCGTGACAGCGGTTCCGTCGTCCAGCGGATGCGCGAGGAGCGCATCGGGGTGGACGAGCTCCAGTCCGTGTTCCGCAAGCGGCAGCTCAGTGAAGAACGGCGATCCGGCCGCAGAAGGATGGATCGCGGAACAGACGTCGTGCACGAATCCGGGCTCGGTCAGCTCTGCCGAGCGGGTCCCTCCTCCGACAGTCTCCGCGCGCTCGACGACCAGCGCCGAGCGGCCTGCGCGCGCCATCGTGATCGCCGCTGCCAGACCGTTCGGGCCCGATCCGACGACGACGGCGTCAGGCATCGTGCAACGGCCAGATGACGACGTCCTGCCGGGCCGAGAAGTGCAGCAGAGGGGCCTCGTCGAGGAGCTCGATCCCGGCCGGCGCCATCGTGTTCTCTTCGATCTCGGCCTCGGCCGGCTGGAGCGGCCACGGCTCGTGGTGGATCTCGGCCCGCTTCAAGCGCCCTGAGTCCTCCGTGTAGAGGCAGTAGCGCTCGGTCAGGAAGTGGGCCAGCGAGCTCGGATCGGCGTCGACGACGTCGCCGATCGGCCGATAGGCCACCCGAAGCGCCGCCCGCTCGCCCCTGCGCCGCCGGCTCTCGTACTCCAGCCGGCCATCGCGCCACTCGGCGCGCATCTCGGCGCGGGAGTACGGGAGTTTGTAGATGCGCCGCGCCGCCTCCACGGCGAGGTCGCTCTCGGCATCGAGGCTGAAGAACCAGATCCCGGGTCTTTCCGCCGGCCGTCACGTACGTACGCGCGTTGACCTCGAGAAAGGACGAGATCAGCGGCAGCGGCGGAAGCCCGCGCGCCCTCAGCCCGGTGACGCGAAACGGCGTGACGCCGATCCAGGCCTCGTCCTCGAAGAGGTCGAGCTCGAGACCCTCCGGAAGCCGCGAACGCAATGCGTCGGCCGGCGCCCGCCAGTGGGCGAACAGCAGCTCGTCCCAGGTCTGGCCCATGACCCACGAGCTCTCCGGCAGCGGCCAGGGCCGGTGATCGGTCTTCTCCAGCGAGGCCGATTGCCGGGCCGGTGCCTGCACGGCGTCCAGGAGGCTCCGGGAGAGTGCGCCGCCCATCGTCCGTGGCACCCTACGGAACCGGACAGTGCGTCAGACCATGCACGCCCGCTGAACGAGCCGCTCCTCAGCGCGGCTCAGAGATTGCCGCGGAGTGCCTGCTCTCTCTCGATCGACTCGAAGAGCGCCTTGAAGTTGCCCTCGCCGAACGTCGTCGCGCCGTGGCGCTCGATGACCTCGAAGAACACCGTCGGGCGGTCCTGGGCGGTCTTCGTGAAGATCTGGAGCAGGTAGCCGTCCTCGTCGCGGTCGGCGAGGATCCGCAGCCGCTTCAGGTCGTCGTAGTCCTCCGAGATGTCGCCCACGCGGCCCTCGACCTCCTCGTAGTAGGCCTCGGGCGTGTCCAGGAAGATCACGCCGCGTTCCTTCAACGTCTCGACCGTGCGAACGATGTCTTCGCTCTGCATCGCGATGTGCTGGACGCCTGGGCCGGCGTTGAACTCGAGGTACTCCTCGATCTGGCTCTTCCGCTTCCCCTCGGCCGGCTCGTTGATCGGGAACTTGATCTTCCCGCTCCCGTCCGACATCACCTTCGACATCAGCGCGGAGTACTCCGTCTGGATCTGGTCGTCGCCGAAGTGGACGATGTTGGTCATCCCGAAAACGCGCTCGTAGAACTCGACCCAGTGGTTCATCCGGCCGAGCTCGACGTTGCCGACGACGTGGTCCAGCGCGATCAGCCCGACGCCGCTTGCCGGCTGTCCGTTCTCGAGGGTCGATCGATAGCCCGGCATGTACGGCCCCGCGTACTCCTCACGGTTCACGAACGTGTGGATGACCTCGCCGTAGGTGCCGATCGCGGACAGCTCGACCCGGCCGAACTCGTCCTCGACCCAGCGCGGCTCGAAGATCCCGCGTGCGCCGCGCTGGACGGCCTGGCGGTACGCCTCCTCGGCGCTCGGGACCTGCAGCCCGATCGACTTTGCACCGTCCCCGTGCCTGCAGGCGAACTCCGTGACCTCGTTCTGCCCCCGGAGCCCGCTCGTCAGCAGGAAGCGTATGTCGCCCTGCTCGAGCACGTAGGAAGCCCGGTCGCGGACGCCTGTCTCCGGGCCCGCGTACGCCGTGCGGGTGAATCCGAGCGCCTGCTCGTAGTAGTAGGCCGCCTGCTTGGCGTTGCCGACCCAGAGCTCGACGTGGTCCCAGCCCTGAAGCGGCATGAAGTCCGTCATGTGTCGGATCTTAGTCCGAGTTCGCGCAAAGCCCAGGGGATCGCCACGCGTGCCTGCGCGAGCTGAAACGCTCGAACGCCGGGCGCCGTGGGCGGCGGCGGGAGCCCTGCGCGCGACGCGAAGAATCCTGCGAGCACGGCGGCCAGCCCACCCGCGCCCGGAAGGAGCTCGTGTGGCGGCGGGCCGCCCTCCAGATGGAGCGATGCAGCCCAAGCGGCGAGGTCGAGGTCGGGGTTCCCGAGATGAACGAAGTTCCAGTCGACGAGGACCGCTCCGCGGTCGGCGAGGCAGAGGTTGTCGCTCCGGACGTCCAGATGCAGAAGCGCATCTCCTTCGATCGGAGCACGCTCTGCGGCGGCCCGGAGCGTCGGCAGGCATTCATCGAGCCACTCGGCAGACCAGGCGCCGAGCGAGAGGAACGGCACCGGGTCCCGTTCGATCTCGGCCCAGCCGCCCGCGAGCTTCTCCCGGTCCTCCGTGACCGGCGGGACCCAGGGCGGAGCCGGCGTCGACCAGACCGCGCCGAGTGTCGCCCGAACTGCATCGATCGCGCTGGCGTCCCACGGAGGGGGCCAGCGCGCCGCGCTCAGGTCCTCGATCACGAGCAGGGGTGGATTCCCGGTGTCGTAGCCCAGGAGCGTCGGCATGAACGCGCCCTCCACGGCTTCGTAGAAGCGGATCTCCTGGCGCAGAAACCCGCTCGTCACGTCCTCCGCCCCCGCCTTGACGAACGCAGTCGAACCGTCGTCGAGTTCGGCGATCGCATGGAACGCCTGCGCGTATCCGCGAGTTTGGACGCGCCTCAGCGCGCGAACCGGGCGGCGGACGGCCGCGGCGACGCGCTCCTCGATCACGCCGACTCCAGCGCCGGTCGACGCCGGGCGAGGAAGAGTGCAAGCCCGATCGTCACGCCCCCGGCGACCTGCAGCCACGTCAGCTCCTCCGACAGCAGCACGACGGCGAAGAGCGCGGCGAGAAACGGCTGCAGGTTCGTCACGAGGGTCGCGCGCGACGGCCCGACCCGCTCGATCGCCGTGAACCAGAGGAAGTTCGTGAGGACGAGCGGGCCGAGCACCGCGAAGACGAACCCGGCCCAGACGAGCGGCTCGAGATCCCAGTCCTGGTCGAGCAGCTGCGGAATCCCGGTGATCACGAGCGGAACGGCGCCGAACACGAGCGCCCCGGCGCTGATGCGCCAGACCGAGTAGCGGCGGAGCAGCGGGACGATCGCGACCGAGTAGAAGCCCCACGTCGCCGCCCCGAGGAAGGCGAGCAGGTTTCCGAGCAAGTTCCCGGAGACGCCGCCGGCAGACCCTGCGGCCACGAGCGCGACGCCGAAGAACGAGATGGCGGCCGCGATCCAGAAGCGTCGGTGTAGGCGCTCCACGCCGAAGGCGTAGGCGACGATCGCCGTGATGATCGGCAGGCTCCCGAAGATCAGCGCGACCGTCGAGGCATTCGTGAGGTCGATCGCGTACATGAAGCCGATCGAGTTGAGGTAGATCCCGACGAACGCCGCTCCGGCGAGAAACAGCGCATGGCGGCGCTGGAAGCGCAAGGAGCCCTCCCAGCGGTAGGTGATCCCCGAGACCACGAGGGCGGCTGCGGTGAAGCGGAGGGCGGAGTACGCGAGCGGCTGGAACCCGTGCGTGACCGCATAGCGCGTGACCGTGAAGTTGAATGCCCAGATCGTGACGGTGGCGAGGAGCATCCCTTCGGCCGCGCTGATCCTTCGCACCGTCGCGACCCTACCGATGAGTTCTGCGGCTCCAAGGGGTCAGTACGGCAAACGAGCTAGGAGGAGGTAGAGCGATGGGAAGACTGATCGTCACGGAGTTCGTCTCGATGGACGGCGTCATGGAAGCGCCGGGCGGTGAAGAGGGCTACAAGCACACGGCGTGGACGTTCGAGTTCCCCGACAAGGGCCAGTACGAGGTCAAGACGAAGGAGACGGACGAGGCCGAGGTGATGTTGCTCGGCCGCGTCACCTACGAAGGCTTCGCGGCCGCATGGCCGGAGCGCGAGCAAGCTGACGACGAGGCCACTGCCGCCTTCGCCAAGCGGTTCAACTCGATGCCGAAGTACGTGGTCTCCACGACGCTCGACGAGGCGAACTGGCAGAACACGACGATCCTGCGGAGCGTCGACGACGTTGCGCGCCTCAAGGACGAGATCGAGGGGGACATCCTGCTCCATGGGAGCAACACGCTGGTCCACGGCCTGCTCGAGCGAGATCTGGTCGACGTGCTGCGCCTGATGATCTTCCCGGTCATCCTCGGAATCGGAAAGCGCATCTTCCCGGACGACCTCGACGACAAGATCGTGTTCGACCTGACCGACCACCGGCAGTACGGCTCGATCGTCGTTCACGACTACACACGCCAGGGGCGGTAGGTCGCATCCTCGTGGCGCTCGCTGTGCGCTCGCCTTAAGGTTGACCGGTGAGCGACGTGCAGGCACTCGACGACGCGGGGCCGCCTGCCCCGGTTTTCCTGGCGCTCGTCGGCGCGTACGCGCTCGCCGCGACACTGTTGCTCATGGGGCTGCTGGGCTTCTTCATCTGGGACGCCCTTGACGACGCGGTCGGCGTCGGGGCGACGATCCTCGGGATTCTCGTCCTCGCAGCGACATACCTGGCCTGGCGGGGAAGCCGTCCAGGACGCGCATTTGTCGCGTTGCTCGGGGCGATTGGCGCCGTTGCGGGCGTCGTCTACCTGTTCACCGGCCCCACCTCGGCGATTATCGGCTCGCTGGTCGTGGCCGCGCTCGGCGCCGGCACCGTCGCGCTGCTCTTCCTGCCCGAGGCCTCGAAGCGCTTCTACGCGGCCTGAGCGACGGTACGCTCCGGCTCAGTGGAGACCGAGCCGACCAGGGAGGACATCGACGCGCTCGTCGGGCCGGCAACGCCGCACTTCGCGTACCAGATTCGCGCGCGCGTGCGTGAGCTGATCGAGGGGCTGCCCGAGGATCATCCGGTCCGCCAGTACGGCGAGGAGCAGATCGAGTTGCTCGACCGGCTCGGCTATGCCTCGTCGAAGGCGGAGGACGGCCCGCCCGAGCCGCGGACGCGCATCGGCTGGGAGGGTGTTCCGAGCTCGGCGCCCGCGGACAGCCCACTTCCGCCGAAGGGATGACGCGGTTCGAGGGAGCCTCGGTGCTGGTCACCGGCGGCTCGCGGGGCATCGGGAAGGCGATCGCGCTGCGCTTCGCCGAGCTCGGCGCTGCGCGGGTCGCGATCGGCTACATGCGGAACGACACGGCCGCCGAGCAGACGGCCGACGACCTGCGTGGGCTGGGCGCGGAGCCGCTGCTGATCCGCGGAAACGTCACGTCCGAGCGGGTCCTGGCTGAGGTCGAGAGCCACGGTCCGTGGAATGTCGTGGTCCACAACGCCGCGACCGGCGTGATCCGGCCGGCGCTCGAGACCGAGGACAAGCACTGGGACTGGACGCTCAGCGCCAATGCCCGGGCCTTGCTCTCGCTGGCTCGAGTGGCGGCGCCGACGATGCCGGAGGGCTCCTCGATCATCGGGATCTCCAGTCTCGGGTCGACGCGCGTGATGGAGAACTACGTGCTCGTCGGAACCTCGAAGGCGGCCCTCGAGTCACTCGTCCGGTATCTGGCGGTCGAGCTGGCTCCGCGCGGGATCCGCGTCAACGCCGTCTCGGGCGGCCTCGTCGAGACCGGCGCCCTCGAGCACTTCCCGAACAAGGACGACATGCTCCGCGCCGCCCAGAGCCGCACACCGGCCGGTCGGATGGTCACGCCGGACGACATCGCAGGCGCCGTTGTCTTCCTCGCCTCGCCGGAGGCCGACATGGTCCGCGGCCAGACGCTGATCGTCGACGGCGGCTTCTCGCTCCTCGCCTGACGGGCGTGGCCGTGTCCATCGTGCCAACTTCGTAACGCCTCGTCCGGCGAGGGACAGTCCCTCGCCATCCAACGGCCAGAATCGGCGCGATGCGGCTTGGCGTCAGCTTGCGCCTAGAAGCGCTAGCGGTCGTAACGGATCACGAGCCTGGCGATTTCTCCGTCGCGCTCGGTCAGGAACATCTGACCGGCGGGCACCTCGGGCTCTCTTGCCCAGGCGTACGTCCCATCCCCGTCGAGTAGGACGATCTCGTCGTCGGGCGGCTGCGCGGCGTAGGCCGCACCGATCGCCTCCCGGCCGGCGAACGGGCCGACCGGGATGCCCTCGAAGACCAGCTCGGCGTCCTCGGAGAACGCCGCAACCATCGGGCCGAAGTCGCCCGACCGAACTCCTACGTTGAACCGCTCGACGTGCCTTTGAAGGCTCAGACGCGGACCCCGTAGATGGCTTCGACCTTCGACTGCAGATACGCCAGGTACGGCTCGACGTCCAACGGACCGCCGACGATCCGCTCCAGCATCTCGTCCGGCGTGAAGCGCCGGCCCCAGCGGTACATGTGCTCGCCGAGCCACTCCCGCAGCGGGCCGAACTCACCCGCCTCCATCTGCGAGTCGAGATCCGGCAGCTCCGAGCGCACCTTCTCCCAGATCTGCACGGACGCGATCGTCCCGAGGAGATACGTCGGGAAGTAGCCGAAGGAGCCGCCCGACCAGTGGACGTCCTGGAGGACGCCGTGCGCGTCGTCGCGCGGATCAAGCGCGAGGTAATCCAGCATCTTCTCATTCCAGGCGCGCGGTAGATCGCGGAGCTCCAAGCGGCCGGCGATGATCTCCTGCTCGAGCTCGTAGCGCAGGATGATGTGCATGCCGTAGGTGATCTCGTCCGCCTCCACGCGGATGAAGCCCGGCTCCACGCGGTTCACGTAGCGCCAGTACATCTCTTCCGTGACGCCGTTCAGCTGCTCCGGGAAGACCTCTTGGATCCGCGGGAAGAAGTAGCGCCAGAACGGCCGCGACCGGCAGACGAGGTTCTCCCACAGCCTGCTCTGCGACTCGTGGAGCACCATCGAGTTCAGCTCCACGAGCGGCGTCCGCTCGAGCGCCGGGTCGATCCCGTTCTCGTAGATGCCGTGCCCGAACTCATGTGCGGTGTGGAAGATCGACTCCGCATCCGCCTCCGAGTAGCGCGTCGTGATCCGAATGTCGTCGACCGAGATCGACGTCGCGAACGGGTGCACGGTCGGGTCGAGCCGCCAGGACTCCGACGAGTAGCCGAGCCGCTCGAGGATCTCCCGCCCGACCATCTCCTGCTTCTCGACGGGGAAGTGCCCGTGCGCGAAGTCCGACGGCACGGGTTCGGCGGCCTTGACCTCGCGGATCAGCGGGATCACGACCTCCTTGATCCGCTCGAAGATCGCCGTGATCTCCTCGCTGCGGGCGCCCTCCTGGTAGTCGTCGAGGAGGATGTCGTAGTCCGACTTGCCCATGTCCTTGAAGCACTCGAGGTAGCGGTGCTTCAGCTCCACGTTCTTCTCCAGGTAGGGAAGGAAGGCCTCGAAGTCGGAGTTGCGGCGCGCCTCGGCCCACGCCATGACGCCCAGGACCTCTGCCTTCGTGAGCTCCGCCTGGAGCTCGGGCGGGACGCGGCGCGCCTTCTCCCAGTCGCGCCGGGTCACGCGGACGAGCGCGGCGTCGATCGATTCCGGGTCGAGCTCGGACTCGTGCTCGGCGAGCTGGTCGAGGAGCTTGCCCGTCTCGTCCGAGACGAACAGCTCGTGAGAGAACCGGTCGATCGTCGCCAGCTGGTCGGCGCGGGCGTCGTTGCCCGCGGGCGGCATCATCGTCTGCTGGTCCCAGCCGACCAGCGCGCTCACGCGCCTCAGGTCGAGAATCGTCCCGACTCGTTCCTTGAGCTCCTTCAGCGTGGCTTCGTGACTCACTGCGAGGTCAGCGCTCCTTCCGTGTAGACGCCGGACGGGTTCCAGAGCAGGAACCCGCCGGACTTCCAGCGCCGAGCGGCGCGGATCTGTTCCTGAACGTGTGTCAGCGTCGTCGTGCCGCTGAAGCTGAAGTCCTCCAGCCATGGGACGAGCTCCGCCTTGCCGCGCCGCATCTGGCGGCGGAAGTCGCGGAGCGATCGCCCGACCGTCCGTCCCGGGACGGAGACGGGGCTCGCGAGGCCGTACTCACCCGACCCGTAGTGCGACGGGTAGACCATCGGGTAGATCGCGTCGACGATCTTCGACAGTCGGCGAGGCGACTGTCCGATGCCGAGGTCGCGCGTCGCCGAGAGGCCGAAGACGTCGACGGAGACGCGGACGCCCAACGGCCTGAGGCGCTTGGTCGCGTAGTGGACGAAGCGCGCGATCGTCAAGCCCATAGCCTCGTTCCGCTTCCCCGGGAACACCGCGGACTCGATGTCGCCGTCGCTGGGGAAGCGGACGTAGTCGAACTGGATCTCGTCGAAGCCCGCCCTGGCGGCGGCCTGCGCGATGCGAAGGTTGTAGTCCCAGACCCGCTTCTCGTACGGGTTCGTCCAGCCCAGGCCGGCGTCGTTCTGCCAGACGGCGCCGCCGGCCGTGCGAATCGCGAGGTCCGGCCTCCCCTTGGCCAGGATCGGATCCTCGAAACAGACGACGCGACCGATCAGGAAAAGCCCTTCGCCGTGCACCTGCTTCGCCGCCTTGACCGGGTCGTAGTAGCGCATCGCCGAGCCGACCCGCTTGGCGAGCGGCGGGGCGAGGCGGTGGAACGCGACCTCCCCGTTCTCGTCCTTCACGTCGAGCTGGATCGTGTTGATCCCGGGGATCCGCGTGTACTCCGCGAGCTTCCCGTCGAGCGAGGCGAGCGCCATCGTCACGTGGACGCCGCGGATCTCCTTCGGGACCGGCGGGCCCGTGCGCTTCGGCGGGGCGGCGGCCTTCCTCTTCGCCGCCACAGGCTCGGCGGAAGTTCCGTCACCGCGTTCCGGGAGTGCTCCCGCGCCGACGGCGACGGCGGCGGCGGCGAGAAGGAGTGCGATCGCGCCGACCGTACGGCGAAGCCGTTTGCGCCGGCGCGACTGCGCTCGTCGCTGGCGAAAACGGTCGTTCGGATCGAGGTACGGCTCCACAGGACTCGCAACCGTACAACGAGTAGGCCGATTTGGAGGGATTAAACCCTGGCGATCGTGGGTACTCCGATGCCATGGGCGTTGTCGTCAGCCTGATCCTGATCGCCGTCGGCGCGATCCTCATCTGGGGCGTCGAAGCTGAAAGCACCGACTTCAACAAGGACGCCGTCGGCGTGATCCTGATGGTCGTGGGCTTCGTCGCCTTCCTGCTCAGCCTGATGATGTGGCGGTCCTGGTGGGGCCCCGGCGCCTTTACCTCCCGCCGCACTTACGTCGACGACCGCGGCACGGCTGCGCCGGCGGCCGACTCGTACGACGGCCGTCGTCGAGTCGTGCACGAGGAAGAGGAAGTCGGAGGCCCGCCCCCCGGCGCCCCGCCTCCTCCCTAGCGATTCAGCGAACCAGCCGTCCGCTCGGCTTCACGACGAGCCAGAGGCCGCCGAACTCGTTCACGTTCTGGCACTTCACCTCGCGCGGCCCCTCGTGCGCGTAGTAGTAGAGCGGCCAGCCGTTGTAGGTGACCTGGAGTCGGCCGTTTCGCCTGCGCACCGTGCCGATCAGGGACTGCTTGACGCCGCGCATCGCCTTCACCTTGCCCTTGGAGAAGTACACCGGCCACGCACGGGCGCACGCTCCGTAGCAGGTGCTCTTCCCACCGCGCTTGTCGCGGGTGAAGCCGTACAGCACGCGATCCTTGGCGTCGAAGAGGATCGGCCCGTAGCGCGTGTTCCGCGCCTTGAGCGCGAGCTGCAGGTCCATCCCGGCGGAATCCGTCCTCGCCGGGCCGCCGGCACCGGAAGCCGGGAGCACGAGGGCGGCGGCGAGCAGTACGAGCAGCGTCTTCATCTCGGTCCTCCTGAGCGGGGTGACGAGCACACCGTAGGACGCGGCACCTTTCGCGATCCTTAAATCAGCGGCCGTTGCGGCTCGGGAGCAGCCGTCCAAACGTGTCCGACGCGATGTATCCCGCGATCTTCGGGTTCTCCTGCAGGCGGCGCAGCGAGTAGGCGTACCACTCCTCGCCGTACGGGACGTAGATGCGCAGCCGATGGCCCTCATCCACGAGCTCCGTGCCTCGCTGCGGCCTGACCCCGAGAAGCATCTGGAACTCGTACTCGGCCGGCGACCGCCCTGCCTCGCGGACGAGCCGCTCTCCCTCCTCGATCAGCCACTCGTCGTGCGTCGCGATCCCGACGTAGGAGCCGCCGTCGAAGAGCGCGCCGAGCGCGCGGACGAAGTTCTCGCGCACCTCGTCGAACCCCTGGTACGCGATCTCCTCCGGCTCGACGTAGATCCCCTTGCAGAGCCGGACGTTCGGGCTCAGGTCCGAGAGTGCCTCGATGTCGTCCAGCGTCCGGCGGAGGTACGCCTGGAGCACGATGCCGACGTTGTCGAGCCCCGCCTCGCGCAGCTCGCGGTAGAGGCGCAGCGTCTCGTCTGTGCAGGTCGAGTCCTCCATGTCGATCCGTACGAAGTTGCGGCGGTCGGCTGCCTGCCGCACGAGCCGCTCCAGGATCTCGCGGCAGAGGCCGTGGTCGAGCTTGAGGCCGAGGCCGGTCAGCTTGACGCTGACGTTCGAGTCGAGGCCCTGCTCGTCGATCGCCCGGAAGACGTTCTCGTACTCGTAGCCGATGTGCCTGGCTTCCTCCCAGGTCGTGATCTCCTCGCCGAGGACGTCGATCGTCGCCATCTTCGAGTCAGTGTTGAGGTGCTTGACGACCCGACACGCATCCTCGACCCGCGTGCCCGCGATGTAGCGCTCCGAGATCTTGCGGACGATCGGCTTGGGAACGGCCGGCAGGGTGCGGACGATGGCGCGGCTCAGGAAGGCCACGCGCGGGAGTCTAGGAGGAGGACTCGCGCATGAACCCCTGGCGCGCGGCGCTGACGAGCGCCACCGCCTCGGGGAAGAGGACGCGCATAGCGTCGCGAAGCGCGATCGCCTGCTCGTCCGGGCCGCCCTGAGCCTGCATCTGGCCGAGAGCAGCGGCGGTGAGCTGAACCGCCGTGTTGAGCGTCAGCGTCGCAAACTGCTCGCGCTGCGCCTCGGCGACCGACTCGGCCTGCTTCTCGGCAAACTCGCGCAACCCGCGCATCAGATCGTCGGGATCGCCGCCCATCGGGAAGCCGAAGCCGCCTTCCATGCCCCTACCGTAGCGATTCCTTGTAGTTCGACTCGACGTCGCTCGTGAACGACTGCACGGCGCCCGCGGACGCCTTCATCGCCTCGGCGAAGGGCGAGGAGCCCGGCGAGCCGAGCGCGTCCTCCAGACGCTTGGTCGCCGCTCCGACATCGTCGAGATACCTCGCCGTGGCCAGGCGCGGCGGCGCGCCGAGGGTCTGCTGAAGGTGGAGCACAGCCTCCTCTGCCTCCGCGATCCCGTCGGGGCTCTCGGTCAGCCGTAACGCAACGAGCCGCGAGCGGAGCTCGTCCAGCTCGCCTCCTCCTGCGCTCTCCTCCGCCAGCTCGGAGAGCGCGACGAGCGAAGCCGCCTCGCGCACGCGCTCCCGGTCGGTCACCGGCTCGCCGGAATCGTCGAGCGCAAGCCACGAAACGTCCTCTCCCGAGCGGTAGGCACACAGGTAGATGCGGCCGCCCTGGGCCGGCTCTGCCGCGAGAACGCCGGCGAGCTCCTCGCCGGAAGCAAATCGTGTCGCCGAAGCGGCAATCCGCTCGAGGTCCTCCGCAAGACTCATGCGGGGAAAATAGACCTCGTGAAGGATCAGGCTCGCGACCTCTTCGCCCCGCTGGGGCCAACCTACGACCGGTACGCGGCCCTCCTCTCCTTCGGACAGGATCCGCGCTGGCGCCGCTTCCTCGTCTCCCGGATGGACGTCGGACCGGACGACAGGGTGCTGGACGTGGCAACCGGGACGGCCGCAGTGGCGATCGAGCTCGCGCGCCGCTCTGGGTGCCGCGTCGTCGGGCTGGACCAGAGCAGCGAGATGCTCGCCGAGGGACGGAGGCGCGTCGACGCCGCCGCCCTGAGTGACCGGATCGAGCTCGTCCAGGGCGAGGCCGAGCGGCTGCCGTTCGACGACGCGTCGTTCGACGGGCTCACGTTCACGTACCTCCTCCGCTACGTGACCGATCCCCTGTCGACGCTCCGTGAGCTGGCACGTGTCGTCCGGCCGGGAGGAACGATCGCGATGCTCGAGTTCGGCGTCCCGCGAGGCGTTGCGCGTCCGGCGTGGGAGCTCTGGGTGCGGATCGGCCTGCCCGCCGCCGGGATGCTGATCTCCCCGGGCTGGCGCGAAGTCGGCTCGTTCCTCGGCCCGAGCATCCGGGACTTCCACCGGGCGAACGATCTTCCCTCGCTGTGGCGCTCGGCCGGGCTCGAAGGCGTGCAGTCGCAGCGGATGAGCCTTGGCGGCGGCCTCGTGATGTGGGGTCGCACGGAGTGAGCCGCCCGGCGTTCTACGCGCTGGCTTCGGGAGGCTGGCGCGACTACGTCACGCTCCTCCACCTCCCGTACACGGCCTGGCACTTGAGCTACGTCGCGATCGGGGCCGCGCTCGCACCAGAGCTCCACACGGACCGCCTGCTCGCGGCATTGGCGGCGTTCTTCCTCGCGCTCGGGGTCTGCGCGCACGCGCTGGACGAGCTCCAGGGCCGCCCCCTCGCGACTCGGATCCCGACCCCGGTGCTCTGGACGCTCGCGCTCGGCTCGATCGGCGGAGCAGTTGCGATCGGCATCGGCGCGGCACTGGCGTGGACGCTCTGGCTCCTCCCGTTCGTCGTGGTGGGCGCCTTCCTCGTCTTCGCGTACAACCTCGAGCTCTATGGCGGCGTCTTCCACACGGACCTCTGGTTCGCGCTCGCCTGGGGCGCCTTCCCACTGCTGACCGGCTACTTCGTCGTCGCCGAGGAGCTGACGGCCGAGGCACTGCTGGCCGCCGCCTTCGCGGTCGCGACGAGCCTCGCCCAGCGAGCCCTCTCGACCCCGGTTCGAGCGGTGCGGCGGGGCCGGAGCGACGACCCTCCGAGCACGATCGTCGGGCCGGAACGAGCGCTGCGAGCGCTGACCGTCGCGATGGTCGCACTCGCGTTCGCGCTCCTCGCCCTACGATGGTGATCCGATGGGCTTCTTCTCCCGCCGACGGCAGCAAACGCAGCGGATCGCCGACGTCGAAGCCGAGCTCGACCGCGCCCGAAACGAGCTGACGCGCGTCATCCGCGAGCAGACCGAGCAAAGCACCGCCGAGATCCAGCGCCTGCTCGCTCGGGAGCGAGCCGACACGCTGTCCCGCCTCGAGGAGGAGGAGCGGAAGATCGCCGAGGAGCGGCGACGGGACATCCTCGAGCGCGAGCGACAGGCCGGCTCGGAGCTGAACATGAAGCTCGCCGAGGCGCAGGAGCGGGTGGAGCAACGCTATGCCAGCTGGAGCGCCGACCTCGACCGCACGCACCAGGCGCTGACGACCGAGCTGAAGAAGCTCGCCGAACGCCAGAAAGTCCTCGTCGGCCAGGCGGAGTCCCGGCTCCAGGACGACCGCGAGAAGATCGACGAGGCGGGCGAGCTTCAGGTCGCCGCGGTCCAGAAGCTCAGGGAAGAGCTGCATCGGGCCTCGGAGCTCGCTGCGCAGGAGCTCCGCGCCGAGCTCGACGCGCACGGCGCTGAGCGCCGACGCGCGCTCGAGGAGATGAGCCAGCGGTTGAAGACCCGTGAGCGCCAGCTCGCAGAGCGCGTCGAACGCGAGGAGACCGACGTCGTGCGCCGGATCCAGGCCCGCTTCGTCGACATCGAGCGCCGGCAGGTGGAGGCGCTCGAGCGGACGACCAAGCACGCCGCCGGGCGCTTCGCCGAAGCCGCAGTCCTCCAGTTCGACGCGGCGGTGAAGTCCGCGCGCGAGGACGCCGCACGGCGCCTTGCCCGCGAGCTCGACCGCGCCGTCCACATGTTTGCCCGGGAGGCGGAGACCGTCCTCGCAGAGCGGCTGGCGCAGGTCGCCGACACCGGGACCCAGCGCGTCGAGAAGCGGCTGCTCCAGGTCACCGCCGGCCTCGAGCGGCAGCGAGACGAGTTCATCGCCGAGCTCCAGCAGCGCCTGAGCCAGATGGAGCACGAGGTGCGAGACCGGCTGCGCACGCTCGCCGCTGAAGCGGAGGTGGAACGGTCGGTTCTCGACCGCCGGCTCCAGGAGCTCTCACGTCGTGCGGAGACGAGCGAGCCGGTTCGCCGCTAGCTCATTTGTGTCATCCGGCGCGTTTGATTCCAACTTCGGCGGGGAGGGTTCGTCTACGAAAAGACGAATCAGAGCCGATCGAAGGCGTAGAGATGACCGAGATCGTCGAGTACAACCAGAGTGACCGCGACAAGGTCGCCAGCTGGCGTCTCCACCAGCTGATCGAGGCCGGCTATCCGGTTCATCTCGCGGAGCGGCTCGCCCAGAGCGACGCCGACCTCCACCGCGCGACGGAACTCGTCCGCCAGGGCTGCGACGCCAAGGTCGCCGCCGAGATCCTTCTCTAGCGCCCCGCGCGACTGGCCAAACGGGCCGTCTACCTGCCTGCGCCGGCTGCTGGCATCCTGGCGGCATGGCGAAGGTCGAGGCTGCGCAGTACGGCGACCGCAAGGTCTACAGCGTCTCCGCGTTCAACCACGGGGTCGCTGATTGGCTGTCGCGGCTGCCGACGGTCTGGGTCGAGGGCGAAGTCACCGAGCTTCGGCGCCAGCAGCGTTGGGCGAGCGTCTTCCTCACGCTGAAGGATCCGGCTGACGGTTCCTGCCTGCGGGTGTCCATGCCGCGCAGCCAGTTCGACGCGCTGCGGCTCGACCTCGGCGACGGAGAGCGTGTCCACGTCTACGGCCGGCCGGAGCTCTTCGAGGCGCGCGGCGACTTTCGCTTCCGGGCGCTCTCGATCGAGCGTTTCGGCCTCGGCGACCACCTGGCTGCGCTGGAGCGCCTCAAGCGCAAGCTCGCCGCAGAGGGGCTCTTCGAGCGACGCCGGCCGCTGCCGCGCTTCCCACGCCGGATCGGGCTCGTGACCGGCAACGACGCTGCCGCGAAGCGCGACGTCCTCACCGCGCTCACAACTCGCTTCCCGCCGGCGCGTGTCGTGGTCGCAGAGACGTACGTTCAGGGCCCCCGCGCTGCGCCGGCGATCGTCGAGGCGATCGGAGCTCTCTGCGAGATCGACGACGTCGACGTGATCGTCCTCGCCCGTGGCGGAGGGAGCTTCGAGGACCTCCTGCCGTTCAGCGACGAGCGGTTGGTGCGAGTCGTGGCTTCCTGCCGGGTTCCGATCGTCTCCGCGGTGGGCCACGAGCAGGACACGCCGCTGACGGATCTCGCCGCCGACGTCCGCGCGTCGACCCCGAGCGTCGCCGCCCGGCTCGTCGTCCCGGACGCGGACGAGCTTCGCGAGCGCCTCGAGCAGACCCGTGACCGGCTGCGCCGCGCGCCGCTTCTCACCGTCGAGCGGAAGCGCTCGCGGCTCGATGGAGCCTATGGACGGCTACGAGCACTCTCCCCCACCTCCACGCTCGAGCGTGGGTACGCCATCGTCCGCCGCGACGGGAGGATCGTCCGGAGCTCCGGCGAGGTCGAGGCCGGCTCGCGGGTGGACGTCGAGCTCGGACAGGGCGGCTTCGGCGCAACGGTCGAGGAGACTCGGTGACGTTCGAGGAGGCACAGAAGGAGCTGGAGCGGATCGTCCAGCAGCTCGAGAGCGGGCAGGCCGACCTGGACGAGGCGATCACGCTCTGGGAGCGAGGCGAGGAGCTCTACCGCCTCTGCTCCGACAAGCTCGACTCGGCGCAGGGCAAGATCGAGGAGCTCGCCCGCAGGGTGGACGCGGTGCGTCCGACAGAGTCTGCTTAGAATCCGGCCCGATGGCCGACCAGAACACCACCCAGCTCCTCAAGGACGTCCCGCTCTTCTCCGATCTGAACGACAAGGAGCTCGCGCAGATCGCGGCGACGATGAAGCGCCGCCAGTTCTCCGCGGGCCAGGAGATCGCCCGCGAGGGCGAGAGCGGCGTCGGCTTCTTCGTGATCGAGGACGGCAACGCCAAGGTCACGGTGCACGGTGAGGAGAAGCGCCGGCTCGGGCCGGGCGACTACTTCGGCGAGATCGCGCTGATCGCTCAGAGCGCGAGGACCGCGTCCGTCACGGCCGAGAGCGACCTGACCGCACACGGGATGACGTTCTGGGACTTCCGGCCGCTCGTCGAGGGCCATGCCTCGATCGCATGGAAGCTCCTCCAGGCCTTCGCGAAGACGTACGGCCCGGACGAGACCTAGGCCAACCGCCGACCCAGCGCGACGAGATCCTCGCGCGCCTGCGCGGGATCGCCGCTGAGCTCGTAGACCTCGACGCCGTCTGGCAGCTCCGCGACTCGGCCGCCGAAGAGCGCGCAGCGCACGCCGAGCTCCGCGCAAAGCCGGACGACCTCGCCCGGCGCTTTGCCCATCCAGGTCGTCCCGTCCACCGTCCCCTCGCCGGTGACGACGAGATCGACGCCGTCCAGCCGGGCCCGGAAGCCGAGGAGGTCGAGGACGAGACTTGCGCCCTCTACGAGCTCGGCGCCAAGGGCCGCCAATGCGGCGCCGAGCCCGCCCGCCGCCCCGGCCCCAGGAAGCTCGCGAAAGGGCGCGAGCGACCGCCTTTCCAGGAGACGCCGCTCCAGCTCGGCCGCCTGCTCGGGCGTGGCGCCTTTTTGGGCGGCGAAGATCCGAGCTGCGTCGACGAGGGGCGCGCGCACGTCGCAGGCGGCCCGAACCGGCACGCGGAAACCGCCGAGCACCTCCATGAGCCCCGCGCCGCCGTCCACGGTCGCCGTGCCGCCGAGGAAGACGACGATCTCCGCAGGATCGGCGTCCTGCACCTCGGCGAGGAGCTCGCCCAGGCCTCGGCTCGACGCCCGCAACGGATCTCGCTCGCCCTCTGCGACCAGGCCCAGCCCCACCGCCTGCGCGGATTCGACGAGCGCGGAGCCGTCATGGAGCAGCCAGCGCGCCACGACCGGCCGCCCGAATGGATCCGAGACCTCTGCCTCCCGCCACTCGCCGCGGAGCGCCGGCGCGAGCACGTCGAGCGTCCCGTCCCCGCCGTCGGCGACCGGAAGCTCGACTGCGCCTCCGAGCCCTTCCGCGAGGGCGGCTGCAGCCTCCCGGGCGGAGAGAACGCCCTTGAGGCTAGCCGGACATGCGAGCGCGTTCACGCGGCGCCGCCGGCCTGAGCTCCTCGACGACTGACTCGTCCGACTCCTCGTCCGGCATCCGGCGCAGGGTCTCGAGCGACAGACCCTCGCGCATGAGGAAGATCAGGCCAACGCCCACGCCGACCGACATCTCCAGCACCTGGAGGCCGAGCCCGAAGGCGAGGCCGGTCGAGTAGGCGACGCCGTAGGAGACGAGCGGCAGCGCGACGACCGCCTGGAGCAGGCCGATGTTCCCCGGCCAGAGCGGGAAGATGGTCGCGACGTTCATCAACAGCAGGACGACGGCCGCGGCAGAGATCGGTGCGTCGATGCCGAACGCCGCCATCATCGACCAGACGGCGAACAGCTGGATCAGCCAGCCCGTCGTCTGCAGCACGGCAGCCACTGCCGCAGCCCTTGGCTTGCGCAGGACGTGAAGCCCGCGCTGGGCCATCGCCAGCAGTCGACGGATGGCGAGTGCTCCTTCCGGCAGCGGGCTCAGCTCGCGGCCCGCAACCAGGATCGCGGCGAGAAAGAGCGCGATGCCGACGACGGCGACGAGCTCGAGGCTCGTGACCGCCCAGTGCGGGATCCGCGTCGTCGCCAGCACGAACGCCGTCAACAGCAGAGCTGGAACCAGGTCGAACAGGCGGTGCGCGAACACGGTCCCGAGCAGCCGGCCGGTCGTCCCCTGGCCCCGAGGCGTCCACCTGGCGAGGACGCCGACGCGGGCAAGCTCGCCGATCCGCCCCGGGAGCACCGCGTTGGCAAGGAGGCCGACCGCGAACGCCGAGAAGACGTTCGCGAACGGCGGCTGTTGCGAGCGAGGCATCGCCTGCCGGATCACGACGTTCCACGAGACCGCGCGCACGAGCACCGACGCGAGATTCAGGACGAGGGCGACGCCCACCCAACGCCAGGAGACGGCTTCGAAGGCGTCGCCGACGAGGCCCCAGTCGGGGCCCCGCCACCAGAGCAGCAGGAGCAGCGCAGCGATCCCCGGCAGGATGAGAGCCGCGCGCACGAGGTGACGCCGCGAGATCGTCACGCGGCGACCGGCACCCGTTCGAGCACCTGCTCGTACACGCCGGCGAGGCGGCGGCCGATCCCGTCCCAGGAATAGCGCTCCTCGGCCAGCCGGCGAGCCGCAAGGCCGGCGTGGCAGCGAGCCTCCTCGTCGGCAAGCAGCCTCGTCATGGCGTCGGCAAGGGCTGCAGGGTCGCCGGGTGGGACGCTGATGCCGACTTCGCTCGTCATGACCTCCCGGTATCCCTCGATGTCCGAGGCGACAACCGGGGTCGCGCAGGCGAAGGCGCGGGTCAGCACCATCCCGAAGCTCTCGCCGCCAAGCGACGGCGCGGCCATCGCCTTGGCGCCGAGCAGCTCTTCCGTCAGCCGCTCCTGGGGCAGAAAACCGAGGATCTCGATCCCGTCGGACGGCGTGCGGAGCTTCGCCATCAGGAGCCTGACCGCCAGTGGGTCGGCGCCGATGACACGCAGGGTTGCGCCGGTCCGGCGGCGGATCTCCGGCCAGGCGCGGAGCAGGATCGACAGGCCCTTGCGAGCCTCCTGGCGCCCGACGAAGAGGATGCGGTTCTCGCGGCCGGCAGGGTCGGCCTCAGGCGGGATCAGCACGCCGTTCGGAATCACGTCGTAGTCGGCGGGCGAGTACCGGTTCGCCGAGGCCCTCGCCTGCTCCGACACCGCGATACGGGCATCGATCCGGTCGAGCAGGAAGCCCCAGACCGGTATCGACCACCTCGCCCAGACGAGCTCGCCCGAGGCGTGGAACGTCGCGACGACGGGGCACTTCGCCATCGCGAGCGACGCGATGCAGAGCGTCGGCGTCAGCGGCTCGTGGAGGTGGAGCAGGTCGAACCGCTCCCGCTCGAGCGCCTGCTTGATTCGCCAGACCGAGCGGGGGCCGAGGATGATGTTCGGGAGCGACCCGTTGGCCGGAACGATCGCTGAGCGGCCCACGGGAATCACGTCCGGCGGCGGCGGCCCGTCACGCCCCTCGCGGGGGTGGAGCGCCCGCGTGAACTGGCCCGGCGGGTCGTTGCCGATGATCGTCCGGGTCTCGATGCCGAGCCCCCGGAGCGCCTCGGCCTGGAGCTCCGCATGCTCGACGACGGCGCCCCAGAAGGACCACGAAAAGGGGACGACGATCCCGACCTTCATCGGCGGGGACCCTACCCAGGCGTGGTGCGGCTCGGCCTTCGGCGCATGGTTATTTCAGCCCTTCGAGCCGTTCCTCGAGCTCCCGAACGCGGGCCTGCGCCTTGGCGAGCTGCTCCTCGAGCCGTTTCCGCTTTGCAGCATTGGGATCGGGTTTCGGCTTCGGCGCCGGCTTGGGCTTTGGGGCCGGCTTGGCTTTCGGCGCCGACTTCGCCCGGCGCGGCCGCGACCCGGCGCCGGACGGAACCGCGGCGAGCAGCGGCCCGAATCCCGCCTGTTCGACGTCCTCGGCAAGCGTTCCGGCAGTCAGGGCCTTCGAGGCTTCCTTGTCGATGGACGCGGCGCGCAGCGTCTGCGCCACCCGGGTCACCGTGCCGGCCGCTGCGGCGCCGCGCTCCTCGAGCGCCGCTCGTGCCTCGTCCGTCAGCTCCTCGACCAGCCGCCGGTGCGCCGAGTTCGCCTCGCGTAGCTGTGCGGGATCCCGGCCGCTGACGACCCCGCGCTGCGCCTTTCGCAGCTCGTCGCCGGCCTTCACGAGCGCCTTCGCCTCCTGCGGGCGGCGACGGACGGCCTGGTTCACCGCCCAGGCGGAGACCGAGGGCTTCCGCAGCGACTTGACCTCGTCGGCGGCCTCCTTCTTGCCCGCTTTGCGGAGCTCCTTCGCGAGCTCGTCGCGCGCCTTCGTGAATTCCTCGACCGGACGCGCGTAGAGGTCGTCCTTCTTCATGGGCATAGCTTGACTGAGCGGGCCGCTAGGCTCGCGCGATGCCGACTCCGAACGGCCTCGCGGAGCTCCATACCCATCTCGGGGGCTCGGTCGCGACCGAGATCATGTGGACGCTCGCGCACGAGCAGGGCATCTCGCTTCCGGTCAAGGACTACTGGGAGTTCGACGGGCTGGTCACCGTGTCCGACCCGCGGGGCGTCGCCGACCTGGCGGCGCTCGACCAGATCTACAAGTGGACGGAGCTGATCCAGTCGAGTCCCCTCGCCGTCGAGCGGTCGGTGCATGCGGCGATCGGCGGGGCGTACCGCTCGCAGGGGATCACGACGCTCGAGCTCCGCTTCAACCCGATGAAGCGGAACCGGGGCGGTGAGCGCGACCTCGACCACATCATCGTCGCCGCGATCCGCGGGCTCGACCGCGCGAGCCTCGAGTACTCGCAGGTGCGCGCCGGGCTGATCCTGATGATGGACAGGACGTTCACCGAGCGGCAGAACGCGATCATCGTGGAAAAGGCGATCCGCTACGCACCGCGCGGAATCGTCGGGATCGACATCGCCGGGCCCCGCCCCGACGGCGCGGGGCCGTACCCGTACCGCGACCTCCTTCCGCTGATCGAGCAGGCGCGGGAGGCCGGCCTCGGCGTGACGATCCACGTCGGCGAGGAGGGCGGCGAGTTCGGAATCGCGGAGATCCGCGAGGTGGTCTCGACCCTGCGGCCGGACCGGATCGGTCACGGCATCCTCGCCGCCCAGGATCCCAAGCTGATGGAGCAGCTTCGCGAGGCCGAGATCGTCCTCGAGATCTGCCCGACGTCGAACCTGCTCACGAAGGCGCTGGAGAACGAGGATGCCGTCCGGGACACGTTCCGCGCCTTCACCCAGCACGAGGTGCCGTTCACGATCGCCACCGACGGCCCGGAGATGATGCGAACCCATCTGCGCGACGAGTTCGAGCTGCTGCTGAAGATCGGAGCGCTGGACGAGGACCGGCTCTCGGACGCGAATCGCCGCGGCCACGAGGCGACGTTCATCGCGGCCGCCTGAAGGCGATGAGAACGCCCAACGCCGCTGATAGCTTCCCCGCGGCCGTGAGGCCGTTGGATGGCGTGACCGTCGTCGACCTGAGCCGCCACCTGCCGGGGCCGTTCGCCAGCCGGGAGCTCCTCGAGCTGGGCGCGCGCGTGATCCGGCTGCTGCCGCCGGGTGGAGACCCGATGGCCGAGCTCGCGCCGACCTGGCACGAGGCGATGAACGCCGGCAAGGAGACCGTGCTCCTCGACCTGAAGACCGAGCCCGAGCAGGGTCGCGCGCTCTGCGCCGGCGCCGACGTCGTCCTCGAGAGCTTCCGGCCGGGCGTCGTCGAGCGTCTCGGCGTCGGGCCGGACGAGCTCCCGGAATCGGTCGTCTACTGCTCGCTGACCGGCTTCGGCAGCCGCGGCCGCCACGTGAACCGCGCCGGCCACGACCTCAACTACCTCGGCTGGGCGGGTGTGCTCGCGGACACGGCTCCGACTCTGCCGCCCACCCAGATCGCCGACCTCGCCGGCGGAGCGCTGACGGCGGTCACGCGGATCCTCGCCGCACTCTTCCAGCGTGAGCGAACGGGCCGCGGGGCGCGCATCGTCGTCTCGATGACGCACAGCGCGCACAGGCTGGTCTCGCACCGACTCGGCGGCGAGCCGATCCCCAGGCTGCTGACCGGGCGGGCTTGCCTGCTACGGCATCTACGCGACGGCCGACGGGCGCCACCTCACGATCGCCGCGCTGGAAAGCCACTTCTTTGCGCGCCTGTGCGAACTGCTCGAGCTGTCGGACCTGACCGACCGGCATTTCGACCCGGACGCCCAGGTGGAGATCGGCGACGCCCTCGCGGAGCGGATCGCGTCGAAGCCGCTCGCGGCCTGGCTCGAGCTCTTCGACGGCGAGGACGTCTCCGTCGGCCCGGTCGCGACAATCGAAGAAGCCGCGGTGGAGCTCGCGTGACGACCAGGATCGCACTGCTGATGCTCTCGCTGGCTGCCGCGGGCGCCGCGGCGCTCACGCTGTCGCTCGCGAGCCCTGCGACCGTGCGCTCGCCGGTCCCGTGGGCGACGCTCGCCTTCTCGAAGTCCGAGGTGGCGGGCGGAGGCGTCTACGTCTCCGGGCGGGGCCGCGCGCGGCTCATCCTTCCAGCCGCCTCCGATCCCGCGTGGTCGCCGGACGGCCGCCGGCTCGCGTATCTCGCTCCCGGTGCGGGCGGCGCGGCAGACGTCTACGTCGCCGACGCGGACGGAACGAACCGCGGCCGCCTGACGGTAACCGAGCTCGAGGAAGCCTCGCCCACCTGGGCCCCGGACGGACGGCGACTTGCGGTCGAGCGAAACGGGTCGATCGTCCTCCTGCGAGCCGACGGCGTCGAGGGCCGAACGCTCGCGCGCGGTGAAGAGCCGGCCTGGTCGCCCGGAGGACAGCGGATCGCGTTCTCCGCCGGCGGCGACCTCTTCGTCGTCCGAACCCGGGGCGGTCGGCCGCTGAACGTGACGAGCTCGCCGGCGTCCGAGTCGAGCCCCTCGTGGGCTCCCGACGGCCGGCGGCTCGCATACGTCACGGACGAGACGGGCGCCGCCGACATCCGCGTCCTCGACCTTCGCAGCCGGGCGGTCGTGCAGGTCACCGCGGATCCCGCAGTCGACTCCGAGCCCGCGTTCTCGAGCAACGGCAAGCGCGTTGTGTTCGTCAGCGACCGGACCGGGGTCGAGCAGATCGTCGGCGCTCCTGCCTCGGGCGGAGCAGCGGCCCTCGTCTCGGCGATCCAGCTCCCGGCACACCCGACCGCCCGGCCCATCCAGCGTCCGCTCGAGCTCCTGCCCGATTTCGACCAGCAGCCTCCGCGGGATCTCCAAGTGCGCCGGACCGGGAGACGCTTCCTCCTGTGGTTCACCTCGGCGGCCGACAACCTGGGGCTCGGCCCGTTCATCGTCAACGGCCGACGACGGGGGGCACGCGCAATGCGCGCCAGCCAGCGGGTCCGGCTCACCGGCGGATCGCTCCGAACCTACCCCGAGGTCGGCGTCTGGCGCTACAACGCGACCCCGGATCACTCCCACTGGCACCTCTTCGCCTTCCAGCGCTACGAGCTGCGGCGCGCGGACGGCTCCGTCGTCGTCCGCGATCGCAAGAGCGGCTTCTGCATCGGCGACCGCTACGGCGTGGCTCCCGGCCGGGTCGCAGGCCGCACGTTCCGGCCGGTCTTCCGGGGCTTCTGCAACCTCTACCAGCCGGGCGCATCGGACGTGGACGCCGGAACCTCCGTCGGCTTCTCGGACCGCTACCACTCTCGCCTCGACGGCCAGAACGTCGACCTGACGAACGTGGCGCCCGGCCGCTACGTGCTCGTGAACCGTGCGAACCCGAGCGCCGAGCTCCACGAGCTGCGGTACGAGAACAACGCGGCGTCCGTCGCGATTCGGATCGCCTGGCCCCGGGGCAGGAGGAGCGCGCCCGCCGTCCGGGTCCTCGCGGCCTGTCCCGACTCAGATCGCTGCCAGCCCGATCGCGGCCGGTAGCGCGAAGAGGTCCGGGAGGCGGTCCTCGGCGTCGGGATAGACGTCCTCCCGGTCGACGAGGAACGCCTGCATCCCGAGCGCCCTTGCGCCCTCGAGGTCGTCCTCGGGCGAGTCGCCGACCATCGCGGCCCGCTCGGCAGGGACGCCGAGCCGGTCGAGCACGGCCTGGAAGATCGTCGGGTGGGGCTTCACCTTCCCGTGCACGCGCGACGACAGGGCCGCATCGACGCGGATGCTGTGGTGTGCGAGGAACTCGTCGACGTCGCGGCCCGTGTTCGAGACGAGGCCGAGCTTCAGCCCGTGCTCCCGCAGGTGGTCGAGCACCGGCAGCGCGTCGTCGAAGAGGTCGAAGTTGTGCGCCTGCTCCCACGCCCTGGTCATCTCGACCGCGGCCTCGTAGGCGCGATCCGTGTCTCCGCCCATGCCGCGGATGATCCTCTCGGTGAACGCGACCCAGATCTCCTCGTCGTGGCGGAAGTCCGGATGCTTGTGGAGCCCCTCCACGGCATTCGCGCGGGCATCCCGGTACAGCGCCGGATCGAGCTCCAGGCCGAAGCGACGACCCAGCCGTTGATACCCCTCCGGGCCGAGGTCCGGCCCCGGCTTGGCCAGCGTGAAGTCGAGATCGAAGAGAACCGCCTGGATGTGCATACCCGTTACGGCGTAGGAGTTGGCCACCGGTAGGCATCTGCCTGCCTGCTGGCCAGCGAGGGAAGCTTCGCGCGGACGTCCTCGAGCCGACGCCTGTCGAGCTCTGCGGAGATCACCGTCTCCTCGTCCGGCGCACACGCGACCACGGTCCCCCACGGATCTGCGATCAGCGAACGCCCGTAGCTGAGACGGCCCGGCAGCGTCTCGCCGATCTGGGCCGCGGCCGCGACGTAGTACTGGTTCTCGACGGCACGGGCGCGGAGCAGCAGCTCCCAGTGATCCTTTCCGGTGTAGAGCGTGAAATGCGCCGGAACCGTGACCAGGTGCGCGCCCTGGAGCGCGAGGATCCGGTAGAGCTCGGGGAAGCGGACGTCGTAGCAGACGGTCAGCCCGGTGGCCCAGCCTTCCACGTCGAGGACGACCGGCTCGTCGCCAGGCTCTTCGGCGTCCGACTCCCGATACACATGGCCGCCGACCTCGACGTCGAAGAGGTGGATCTTCCGGTAGAGGCCGGCGATCGACCCGTCCGACTCGAACACGATGCTCGTGTTGGAGAGCTTTTCGCGCCCCTCCCGGCGCTCGGTGATCGAGCCGCCGACGAGCGTGATCCCGTGGCCGCTCGCCCAGGCCGCCATCGCCTGCACCGACTCGCCGTCCTCGAGCGTCTCCGCTGCGCCGTGGAGCACCTCGGGGTTGCCGATCGCGTTCCACTTCTCCGGGAGGACGACCACGTCGGCACCCGTCGCCGCCGCGCGCGCGACGAGCTGCTCCGCCTTCTCGATGTTCGCCGCCTTGTCGTCCCGGCTCGTGAGCTGGACGCAAGCGACCCGAAGCGTCTCCGACATCCATTGGCAGGATAGCCCCGCCTTTGGAAGTAGCCGCGGACAGACCAGGGCGCGCACGTGCCCTCCACGCGCTGCGCAGCAGGGACTTCCGCCTGCTCTGGAGCGGCCAGACGATCTCGCTCGTCGGCGACGGAGCCTTCCTCGTGGCGCTCGGCTGGACGAGCTTCGCTCTGACGGGATCGAAGAGCACCCTCGCGCTCGTCCTCTTGGGACACAGCGCGGCGATGCTCTCGACGCTGCTGATCGGCGGAGCGCTCGCCGACCGCTATCCGCGCCGCACGCTCATGATCATCTCCGACCTCTCGCGCTGCGCGTGCATGGTCGTCCTCTTCGCCGTGGACGTGAGCGGCAACCTCGAGCTCTGGAGCCTCATCACGCTCGCCGTCCTCTACGGGGCGGGGGACGGGTTCTTCTACCCGGCCTACGGCGGGATCGTTCCGCTGGTCGTCGACGAGCACCATCTCGCGTCGGCGAACGCGCTCACCGGCCTCTCGCGCCAGGCGGCGTTCGTCGTCGGACCGGCCGTGGCCGGCGTCCTCTACGGCGTCGCAGGAGCGTCCTCCGTGTTCGCGCTCAACGCGGTCAGCTTCGTCGTCGCCGCCGCGCTCATGGCCATGGCGCGCCCGCGCGGGTTCGAGCGCGACGAGCCGCAGGGCACCTTCAAGGAGATCGCCGACGGCCTGCGCTACGTCCTCGGCGTCCCGTGGCTTTGGATCACGATCTTCCTCGCCTCGTTCATCCTCATGGTCGCCATGGCCCCGTACACGGCGCTGCTGCCGGCGTTTGTCGAGGAGCAGTTCGACCGCGGTGTCGGCTCGTACGGCGCGCTCTTCACGCTCCAGTCGCTCGGCATGGCGATCGGGAGCCTTGCGTTCGGCCAGACGAACCCGAGTCGGCGGCGCGTGATCATCATGTATCTGCTCTTCGCCGCCAATGACATCTGCGTGATCGCCATGACACTCACCCATTCGTTCGGCCTTGCGTGCGCCTTCGTTGCGCTACGGGGCGTCTGCATCGGCTACGGGATCGGCGTCTGGACCACGCTCTTGATGCAGCAGGTCCCCTCGTCCAAGCTTGCGCGCGTGACGAGCCTCGACTTCTTCGGATCTTTCGCGCTGATCCCCGTGGGCTACGCCCTCACGGCAGTCGTGGCAGGGTCGTTCTCGCCCGCAACCCTGCTGTTCGTCGGGTTCACGCTCTCGGCCATCCTCTGGATCGCTCCGCTCGCATCGAAGCGGGTGCGCACGGCCGCATGAGAAGCCCCGAGGAGATCCTCCGCGACACGAAGACGATCGCACTCGTCGGCGCCTCGCCGAACCCGGCGAAGCCGAGCCACGGCGTCATGCGGTACCTCCTCGCGCAGGGCTACGACGTCATCCCCGTGCGCCCGCTCGACTGCGACGACGTGCTCGGCGTGCCGTGCGTGGAGACGCTCGCCGACATCGACCGTCCGATCGATCTCGTCGACGTCTTCCGCCGACCCGAGCACACCCCGGCGCATGCTCAGCAGGCGGTCGCTGCCGGCGCGAACGCGCTCTGGCTCCAGCTGGGGATCCGGTCGGAGGAAGCGCGCCGCATCGCGACGGAAGGCGGCCTCGACTATGTCGAGGACCTCTGCACCGCCGTCGTCCACGGCGCCATGGAGAGATCTAATCGGGGTGCCCAGATTTGAACTGGGGACCTCTCCGACCCGAACGGAGCGCGCTACCAGGCTGCGCCACACCCCGAGAGCGGACAGAGTAGCGGCGATGGCTTCACGCGACGCAATCCTCGACCGTGCGCGCGAGGTGCTCGACCTCGACAGCTTCCACGACTACGGCCCGATGGGCCTCCAGGTCGTCGGAGCCGACGAGGTGACGAAGATCGCCGCATCGGTCTCGTCCTCCCTCGAGGCCTTTCAGCGCACGAAGGACGCCGGGGCGCAGATGCTCCTCGTCCACCACGGCCAGTACTGGGAGAACGAGCCGCGGATCGTCGACCTCGCGATGAAGCGGCGCCTCCAGACCCTCTTCGACGGGGACATCACGCTCGCCGCCTACCACCTCGCGCTCGACGCGCATCCGGAGATCGGGAACAACATCATCGTCGCGCGGGAATTGGGGATCTCGGAGCCGGAGCGCTTCCTCGAATGGGGCTTCGGCGGCGCGCTTCGAGAGCCGACCAGCATCGACGAGCTCGCCGACCGCCTCCAGTCGATCACGGGCCGTGAGCCGCAGGTCTTCGAGGGCGGGGCGCGGCGCATCGAACGCGTCGCGATCGTCACCGGCGGCGGCGCGAAGCTCGTCCGGGAAGCTGCCTCCGCGGGCTACGACGCATACGTCACCGGCGAGCCGGCGGAGCCGACGCTGCACCTCGCGCGCGAGCTCGGGATCCACTTCCTCGCCGGCGGCCACTACGCGACGGAGACGTTCGGCATCAAGGCGCTCGCGGAGAAGCTCGCCGTCGAGTTCTCGCTCGACTGGGAGTTCGTCGACGTCCCGGTCCCGGTGTAAGCTTTGGGCGTGTCTGCCAGGAGGTCGAGCGAGTGATGAGCCGCCCAGCCGACACGCGAGCTTTCGAGCCCGTCACGCCTTGCGGCGGCGGGCTTTTTTCGTGCTCTGAACCAACCGAGGAGGACTCCACATGCCGAACCACCTGACGCCCGAGGAACTGTCCAAGGAGATGGGGCTCGAGCGCGAGCAGATCATCCGTCTCTGCGTGCAGGAGGGCGTCCCGATCTACCAGGGGAAAATCGACAAGACACTGTTCGCGGCGCAGCTTCAGGCAGTCGGCGCCGCACCGACCGTCCACCAACACTAGACCAGCGGAAACGCCCTACTTGCGGCCGCCGGCGGCGGCCTTCTTCCGGGTCCCCGTACTGCTCTTCGCTTTCGACCGGCCGGCGGGCTTCTTCTGCTTCTGCGCCTCGTCGACGCTCTGGCGAAGCGCCTCCATGAGGTCGATGACCGGCGTCTCCTCCTCGGCAGGCTCCGGCCGCTTGATCTCCTGGCCGTCGAGCTTTGCCTCGAGCATCTGCCTGAGGTCCTGCCGGTACTCGCTCTCGAGCCCCGTCGGGTCGAAGTCGCCCGCCAGGCTGTCGATCACCTGCCGCGCCAGCTCGAGCTCGGCCTCCTTCACCTCGGTGTCGCCCACGGCCTCCTCGACTTCCGCCTGCGAGCGGACGTCCTCGGCGACGAACAGCGTCTCCAGCGCGAGCGCGTCGCCGCGCGGGCGGATCAGCGAGAAATGCTCCTGGCCACGCAGGACGAAGCGGCCGACGGCGCCCATGTCGCTCTCCTGAAGCGCGCGGAGCAGCAGGACATAGGGTCGGCGCTGCGCCGGCGTCGACGAGGGCGCCAGGTAGTACGTCCGGTCGAAGAAGACGGGGTCGATCTGGTCGAGCGGCACGAAGCTCGTGATCTCGATCGCGCGTGAGTCGTCGTACTGGGCGATCGCCTCGAGGTCGGCGTCCTCGACGAAGACGAACTCGCCCTTCGAGACCTCCCAGCCCTTCACGAGCTCGTCGTTACTGACCTCGCGGTCGTGCACCGGGCACCAGCGCTTCTGCTTGATCGGCGTCCCGCACTCGCGGTGCAGCGTGCGAAAGCTGACGTCGGACTGCCGCGCCGCGGGCTTGGTCGCAAGGGCCAATCCGACCGGGATGTTGACCAGGCCGAAGTTGATCGAGCCGTTCCAGATCGTCCGCATCGAAGTCTCCAAAGTGTAGAGGGACCGGGGATTTTCTCTCCCAACGCACTGTTTCCTCCACACACTACGATCCTCGGGATGGCGATCGTGGAGCAGGCGGCGGGTACGAAGACGATCGCGGAGCTGTGGCGGCGCGCCGCTTCACGCAAGGGCACCGCCTACCTCGTCGAGGGCGACGACGGCTGGCGCGAGGTCAGCTGGGAAGAGGCGACGCGCGCCGTCGACGAGATCGCGAACGGGCTCCTCTCCCTCGGCATCGGCAAAGGCGACGCGGCCGGCATCCTGGGCAGGACGAACCTCGAGTGGGTGCTGTTCGACTACGCGCTGGGGTCGATCGGCGTCATCGGGGCCGGGATCTACCCATCCCTGCCGCCGGGGGACTGCGCGTACATCCTCGACCACTCCGACGCGGTTGCCGTCCTGGTCGAGAACGACGAGCAACGCGCCAAGGTCGACGCCGAGCGGTCGAACCTTCCGAAGCTGCGCCACGTCTTCTCGTTCGAGGACCTCGACGACCTCCGCGCGAAGGGCCGCGAGTTCGCAGGCGAGAACCCGGACGCTCTGGAGAGGGCGCGCGCCGAGGTCGGCGAGGACGACCTCTTCACCTACATCTACACGTCGGGGACGACCGGGCCGCCCAAGGCCTGCATGATCTCGCACCGCAACTACTACTCGATGGTCGGCGCCGTCGACGACGTCCCGTCGTTCATCGGCCCGGACGACCTGATCCTCCTGTTCCTCCCGCTCGCCCACAACTTCGGCCGCTGCCTGCACCTGCTGGCGGGCTACGTGGGCGCCTCGATCGCCTTCTGTCCCGACACGCTACGGGTCGGGGAAGTGGCCACCGAGGTCAAGCCGACTGTCCTTCCGAGCGTCCCGCGCGTGTTCGAGAAGGTTCACACGGCCGTCCTGGCGAGCTTCGACGAGGCGACGGGCGTCAAGCGGAAGCTGATCGACTGGGCCCTCCGGGTCGGCGAACGAGTCAGCGCAAAGGAGCAGGCGGGGGAATCGGTTCCGGCTTGGCTCGCGCTGCAGCACCGGATCGCGGACAAGCTCGTCTACTCGAAGGTCAAGGCGAAGCTTGGCGGACGGCTGCGCCTGCCGATCTCGGGCGGCGCGCCGCTCGCGAAGGAGATCGCCGAGTTCTTCCACACGATCGACATCCTGATCTGCGAGGGCTACGGGCAGACCGAGTGCACGACGGCCTCGAACGTGAACATGCCGGGCCGTTTCCGGTTCGGCACCGTCGGGCCGGCCATCCCGGGGATCGAGGTGAAGACGGCGGAGGACGGCGAGGTGCTCATCCGCGGGCCCAACGTCTTCGGCGGCTATTACAAGGACGAGGCCGCCACCCGCGAGGTGCTCGACGGTGACGGCTGGCTGCGCACGGGCGACGTGGGGTCGATCGACGACGGCTTCCTGGCGATCACCGACCGGAAGAAGGACATCATCGTCACCGCCGGCGGCAAGAACGTCTCGCCGCAGAACATCGAGAACGAGCTCAAGGCCTCCAAGTACGTGTCGCAGGCGCTCGTGATCGGCGACCGGCGGCCGTACCTCACCGCGCTGATCACCCTGGACGAGGCGGCAATGGGCCTGAGCGACCCCCAGGGGCTGGTCCAGGAGGTCGTGGACGAGGTGAACGACGGCAAGGCGTCGTTCGAGCAGGTCAAGCGGTTCGTCGTGCTCGAGCGGGACTTCTCACCCGAGCACGACGAGGTCACGCCGACGCTGAAGCTCAAGCGCAAGATCGTCGGAGAGCACTTCGCCTCGGAGATCGAGGCGCTGTACGCCCAGCCGCGTTAGGAGGGGTTGGCGGAATAGCGCTCGTCGCCAGGGTGCAATGCTCGTTCCCAGGCAAGGACGCAGGGAGCGCCCGTATCAGTTCGATACGGGCGCGACTGAGGACGCAGTCCTGGGGGCGAGCAGGGCGGCCTGGCGGCACAGCCGGTATTTCGCCATCCCCTCCTAGTGGCCGTGGTAGGCGTGCACGACCGCGTGGCCCTTGCCGCGGGCGATCAGGTACCGGTTGACCGGGTACGCACAGATGCCCGCGATGAGGAGCGCGAAGGCGAGTGAAGCCCAGAAGAGCAGCGTGTCCAGTCCCGCCTCCATCGCGCCCGGGACGACGAGCAGGATCGCGTTGTCGACGAGCTCCATGACCGCGATCGAGAGCGTGTCGGAGGCGAGAGCCAGCGGGACGGCCGCGGCGAACGCAAGCCCTGCGCGAAGCAGCGGCAGCATCGTCAGCGAGTAGCCGAAGAGGAACGCGAGGGCGATCGCGAGCATGATCGTCTCGAAGTTCCCCCAGCCGAGCGCCGTGCCGATCATCACGCCGAGGACCTCGCCGATCGCGCAGCCGGTCAGGCAGTGGGCGGTCGCCGAGAGGGCGACGCGGTTGAGCGAGCCCTGGTCATGCGCGTGCTGCATGGTGCGCATGGTCGTGGTGCGCATGGTCGTGCACGGAGGCGGAGGGTAGCCGGTCGAGCTTAGAGTCGCCGTGCGCCGACGTACGTCGACGAGTACCAGCCGGACATCGACGAGATCTTCACGACGTCGCCCGTGTGCGGCGAGTGGATGAACGACCCACCGCCGACGTAGATCCCGGCATGGCCGAGCCCGTTGAAGAAGACGAGGTCGCCGGGCTGGAGCTGGCTGCGGTCGACAGGCGTCCCGTAGCCGTACTGCGCCGCGGCGTTGTGGGGGAGCGAGACCCCGACCTGCGAGAAGACGTACATGATGAAGCCCGAGCAGTCGAACCCCGACGGGCTCGCACCTCCGTACACGTACGGGATGCCGAGGTACTGCATCGCGATGCCGACCACGCCGCCGTACTTGGCGGCCGGAGCGGGTGGCACCACGGTCGGCGCTGCCGGCGTAGAGGGCTCGGAGGTCGCCAGATCGGGGATCAGCGGCTGCGGCGCCGCCAGCCTGGCGCGCGCCTGCGCCGCGAGCTGGGCCTGTCGCCGCTGCTCGGCCGCCCGAATCGCCGCGATCTCGGACTTGATCGACGACAGCATCTGCTGCCGCTCGGAGAGCTTGCTCTCGATCGACGCCTTGGCGGCGGCACGCTCGGCCACAAGGTCGGCCTGCCGGTCACGGGCGTGGCGCAGCCGGGTCCGCGCGCGGCGCATGTCGGCGCGGAACCCGGTGACGTCGGTGAGGACGTCGGTGTCCTGTTCGGAGACCCGCGACACCGTCTCCAGACCTTCGAGGAGGTCTTCGAGGCTGCGGGACCCGACGAGCACGTCCAGCGTCGAATCGCTCTGATCGGTGGTGTAGATCGCCACCATCCGTGCTGCGAGGACCTTCTCGGCGGTGCGGAGGTTCTCGGCCGCGATGCGGAGGTTCACGCGGTTCTCGTTCAGGTCGCCCCTGATCGCCTCGAGCCGCTCGTTGGCCAGGTTGTAGGCGTCCACGGCGTGCTCGAGCGAGCCGTCGAGGGCCTGGATCTGCGCCATCACCGACTCCGCCTGGGCCTGCTTGGACGACACGGAAGCCGGCTCAGCGGTCGCGCTGCCGGCCACGGCGAGAGCGGCGAAAAACGAAGCGCTGACGATTGCTAGCTGAGACCTACGCATCCACAAAGCCGATCCGCCCCCCATCCGTCCGCAGCGCGACGGTGGACTGGATCGGCGCAAGCACGGCACCCTAACAACGGTTCCGGATAGCTGCAACGGGGTAAAGGAAGACCTGTGTTAGGGTCGCCGCTCGTGCGCGGGCCAGGGAGGGGGTTGCGAACGCTTGGCGCCGTCGTGCTCTGCGGAGCTGCGGTCGGCGCATCTCTCGTCGCAGCCGGCGGCGCGCAGACGCCCGACGATCTCGAAGCCCAGGCGGATGCCCTCCGTGCCCGAAACGAATCCCTCGCGGCAGGCTCGCAGTCTGCTCTGGCGAGCCTGACGGCGATCGAGAGCCGCCTCGCGCAGGCGCGGGCAGAGCTGGCGTCGTTCCGGGCGCGATCCGCAGAGGTGAGCGCGCAGCGGCGCGCCGTGAGCGAGCAGCTGGCGATCACGCGGTCCGCCGTCCGCCTGACGCGGAAAGCGCTTGCGACTCGCCTTCAGAACCTCTACGAGGAGGGGAACCCGGACGTCCTGGCCGTCGTCCTCGGCGCGCGGTCGCTGGACGAGGCGCTGAGCGCCGTGGAGACACTCGATCTCGCCGCCCGGCAGGACGAGGATCTCGTGCAGCGCGCGCGCGGCGCCGCGACGCGGCTTGCGCGACTGGGCAAGTCCCTCGCCGCGAGGCAGCGTGAGCTCGACCAGCTCGCCGCGGTCAAGGCCGCCGCCACCGCCTCGCTCGTGAGCGCTCGGTCGGAGCGGCTGCGGGCGATCGCGGCCCTCCGCGCGACGAGGTCGGTCAACCTTGACCGGATCGCGCAGCTCGGCGAGAAGGCACGCACGCTCGCATCGGCACGGGCCGCACCGTCGACTCCGGTCGTCACCCCCGGAGCGCCGAGCGTTCCCGCAGGGCCGGCCTCGGCCGGTGTCCGCTCGCTGACCGTTGTCGCAACCGGCTATTCCCTCCCCGGGCGGACCGCGAGCGGCCGCGCCGTCGGCTGGGGCGTCGTGGCGGTCGACCCGTCGGTGATCCCGATGGGCTCGCGGATCGCGATTCCGGGCTACGGCATGGGCGTCGCGGCCGACACGGGCGGCGCCATCGCCGGCGCCAGGATCGACCTCTGGTTCCCGTCGGACGCGCAGGCGCACGAGTGGGGAAGCCGCGCGGTCACGGTGACCGTGTACCCGAATTAGACAGGCGGGCGCCGTGCCCCGACAATACGACTCCGTGACCATCGCGACCGACTCTGCCGATACGACCGATGGCGTCAGCCCCGAGCTCCTTCGGGTGATGCTCGTCGACGACCACGACCTTTTCCGCACAGGTCTCCGGAACCTGCTCGAGGAGCAGGGGGTTCACATCGTCGCGGAGGCGCCCGACGGAAACCTCGCGCTCCAGCTCGTCCGCGAGCTCGCGCCCGACGTGGTCGTGATGGACCTGAACATGCCGGGGATGAACGGCATCGAGGCAACCCGGGAGATCACCCGGCTTGCGCCGCTCACCAGGGTGCTCGTCCTGACGATCTCGGATCAGGACGGAGACGTGATGGACGCGATCCTCGCCGGGGCCTGCGGCTACCTGATGAAGGACTCGTCCATTCAGGACCTGATGCAGGGCATCCGAGCCGCGTCCGTCGGCGAGTCGCTGATCTCGCCACACATCGCGTCGAAGGTCCTCCAGCGGATCCGGGCGGCCAGCGTCGAGGCGGGAGGCTCCGTGGCCCGGACGGAGCTCTCAGACCGCGAGACCGAGGTGCTTCGGCTGATCGCGAACGGCAAGGACAACGCCGATATCGCCCAGGAGCTCCACATCAGCCCGAAGACGGTCAAGAACCACATCTCGAACATCCTGATGAAGCTCCAGATCGAGAACCGCATCCAGGCGGCCGTCTACGCCGTCAGGAGCGGGCTGGTCTAAGCGACTTTCACTTCGGCCGCTTCGCTGCGAAGCGCGGCGAGGAGCCCTCTGAGGGCGGCGAGATCACGCTTCGTGCGCGCCAGGCGCCGGGCGGTGTGGGAGAGCTCCTTGGCCTGTTGCTCGCTGCTTCCCTGGTCGAGCTCTGCGGCCAGCGTCCCGATCGAGCGCTCGAGGCGCGCACACTCCGCGTCGAGCTTCAGCGCCCAGGCGTAGCCGTCCGTGAGTGTCTCCTCGAGGCGCGCACGGCCAGGATGGCGGCCGCTCTCGAGCAAGTGCAAGAGCTTTTCCAGGCGGCTTCTGAGGGATGCGAGCGGCTGTGACATTTCGTCTCCCGACTTCCAGGCTCGATTATCGGCGCACCACGGGTCGTTGCCTATAGGCCGACCGGCCCATCTTTCGGGTTCGCAGGACCTACAATGCCTCGGTGCCGCGCCGAGTCTTCGCTGCCCTCGTTGTCTTCGCGACGGCGGCGCTCGTCGCCGCCGCTGCCCCCGCGAAGCCCACCAGGCCGGCGCTTGCGACGAAACTTGCAAGAGCACTTGCGGTGCCGCACGTCCGGGCGAGCCAGTCCGGGGCCGTCGCCCTCGACCTCGCGTCGGGACAGACCGTCTTTCTCCGCCACCCCACCCTCTCGCTCGTCCCCGCGTCGAACGCCAAGCTCGCAGTCGCGTACGCGTCGCTCCACGTGCTCGGGCCGGACTTCCGCATCGACACGATGGTCTTCGGCGAGGGACAGCTGACAGGTTCCACCTGGAACGGCGACCTCGTCCTCAAGGGGTTCGGCGATCCGACACTCTCACGTGGGGATCTTCGCGCCCTGGCTCGCCAGATCAGGGCCTACGGGATCCGGCAGGTGACCGGCGAGGATCGAGGCCGACGAGTCGTACTTCGACTCGCGCCGCGTCGGGCCGGCCTGGCGGTCGCACTACTACATGAACGAGTCCCCGCCGCTCTCGGCTCTGACCGTCGATCGCGCGCGCTTCCGCGGTTACCTGACCAGCAGGCCGGCGATCGCGGCCGGAACGCAGTTCCGCCTCGCGCTGCGTGCCGCCGGTGTCGGTGTGCGCGGACGAGTGGTCATGGGCGCTGCGGACCCCGTTGCGATGCAGCTTGCGAGCATAGAGTCCGCCCCGCTCTCCCGGATCGTCGCGTTCATGAACCACGAGAGCGACAACTTCACGGCCGAGCTCCTGCTGAAGCAGATCGGCGCCGTGGACGGAGGCGCGGGTACGAGCGCGGCCGGGGCGGAGTCGGTTCGGCGGTCGCTCGGGGAAGCCGCCGTGCCGCTGGCAGGTGTGCGCATCGTCGACGGGTCCGGGCTCTCGCCGAGAAACCGGCTCACGGCGGCCGCCGTCATCGGAATGCTGGTCGTCGCCTGGAACGACCCGACCCTGCGATCGCACTTCGTCCGCTCGCTCGCCGTCGCGGGCGTGAGCGGGACGCTCGAACACCGGTTGGAGCGCCCGCCGGCCCGCGGTGCGGTGCTTGCGAAGACGGGGACGCTCCGGGAGTCGTCGGCCCTTTCCGGATACGTGAAGGGGCGCTGGGCCTTCGCAGTGATCCAGAACGGTCGGCCCCTGTCGCAGTTCTGGGCGCGCAGGGCCCAGGACCGGTTCGCCTCGGTTCTAGCCGCGCAGTAGGTCAGCCAGGGCGGCTTCGTCGAGCAGCGGCACGCCGGAGGTCTGCGCCTTCTTCAGCTTGGACCCACCGGGCTCCTCGCCGACGATGAGGCCCGTGGTCTTCTTCGAGACGGAGCCCGTGACCTTCGCACCGCGTGCTTCCAGCTCGGCCTGGGCCTCGTCTCGTGACCAGCCCTCGAGCGTCCCCGTGATCACGTAGGTCTGTCCGGTGAGCGGACCTTCGGGCGGACGGTCCTCCGCGCCCGACTCGAAGCGAAGGCCGAGCTCGCGCAGCTCGGCCACCAGGCGCATGTTGTCCTCCTCCGCGAACCACTCGACGATCTTCTCCGCGCGCTCGGGCCCGAGGCCCTCGACCTCGGTGATGTCCTCCTGCGAGGCGGCCGCAAGCCGGTCGACCGAACCGAAGTGGCGCGCGAGGCTCTGCGCCGTCACCCAACCGACGTCGGGGATGTTCAAGCCGAAGAGGACGCGCCTGAAGGGGATCTGCTTCGAGGCCTCGATCGAGGAGACCACGTTCGTCGCGCTCTTCTCCTGGAAGCCGTCCAGCTCGAGGAGCTGCTCCTTCGTCAGCCGGTAGAGGTCCGGCAGGGAGCGGACGAGCCCCAGATCCCAGAGGCGGCGCACGAGCTGCTCGCCGACTCCCTCGATGTCCGCAGCGGCCATGACCCAGTTGTTCAGGGTCTCGAGGCCTCTGGACGGGCAGGCCCGGTTCGGGCAGCGGTGCATCGCCTCGCCCTCCGGCTTGACGATCTCGACCTCGCACAGCGGGCAGTGGGTCGGCATCTTGAACCGGCGCGTGCCCTTGCGGTGGGCTCCGGCCGGGCCGACGATCTGCGGGATCACGTCGCCCGCACGCTGGACGATCACCTCGTCGCCCTCGCGGATGTCCTTCCGGTTGATGTCCTCCTCGTTGTGGAGCGTGGCGCGCGAGATGGTGACGCCGCCGACCTCAACAGGCTCGAGCATCGCCCAGGGATTCAGGGCGCCCGTCCGCCCGACCCGGATCAGGATCTTGTTCAGGCGCGTCGTCGCAGTCATCGGCGCCCACTTGAACGCCCGGGCCCAGCGCGGCTTGGAGTGCAACGCGCCGAGCTCCGCCTGCTGATCGAGCGAGTCGACCTTGATCACGATGCCGTCGATCTCGTAGTCGAGATCGATCCGCGCCGTCTCCCACTCGCTGCACCTCCGCGCGACGTCTTCGATCGATTCGAGGCGCTCTGCATGGGGGTTCGTGCGGAAGCCGCGCTCGCGCAACCACTCAAGCGTCTCCGAGTGCGTTCGAACCTCCACTCCTTCTCGGACGCCAACGCCGTAGACCCAGAGCGACAGCGGCCGGGAGGCCGTGATCGCCGAGTTCTTCTGCCGGAGCGAGCCCGCTGCCGCATTGCGTGGGTTGGGGGCCAGCTTCTGGTTCGTGCCCGCGAGCTGCTCGTTCAGCTGCCGAAAGCCGGACAGGGGAAGGTAGACCTCGCCACGCACCTCGAGCAACGGCGGCGGATCGTCGCCACGCATGCGGAGCGGAATCGCGCGGATCGTGCGGAGGTTGACGGTGACATCCTCGCCCTGGACACCGTCGCCGCGTGTCGCGCCGCGCGCGAGGATGCCGTTCTCGTAGGTCAGGTTGACGGCAAGCCCGTCGATCTTCGGCTCGATCAACCACGCGACCTCCTCCGGCGGGACATCGAGCCGCTTGCAGACGTCCTGCGCCCACTTCTGCAGGGCCTCGTCGGTGGTCACCTTCTCGAGCGAGCCCATCGGCGAGAGATGCTCGACCTTCTGGAACTTCTCGGATGGCGGAGCCCCTACGCGGTGCGTCGGAGAGCTCGGGTCGTCGAGCCCGGGGTGCTCCGCCTCGAGCTCCTTCAGCTCGTCGTACAGCCGGTCGTACTCGGCGTCCGAGATCTCCGGGTCGTCGAGCACGTGGTAGCGGTAGAGGTGGTGGTCGAGCCGCTCGCGCAGCTCTTGGACGCGCTCAGCGGCGTCGGCGCGGGTGCGGGTCGCCATGGCGCCGATCGTATCGGCGACGGGATTCCTCGCAATCGCGTTGAATGACGCGCAGCAGGCGGAACGCCTCTCCCCCCGCCTGCGGAGTCCCGGCGGTTGGCTGCAGACCGCTGGGACTCTTTTTCAGGGCGCGCCGCCCGCCGGGCGCGAGGGACTGTCCCTCGGACCTGGCTCGTGGGGACACGGAGATCGCGCCGAATGTGTGTCAGTACTGGACGCGGTCGAGGTACAGACCCCACGGGGGTGCTGTACTTCCGGCGTCTTCCCGGCCGTGGCCCCCAGCCAGGAGCCGCTCGAGCTCCGCCGGCCGTCGCTCGATCATGGTCCCGACCAGGGTGCGGGCCATGTGCCGGAGGAAGCTGTCCGCCTCGATCTCGAGCTCGAGGACCTCACCCCGCCGGTGCCAGGCTGCGTTCCTCACGACGCGCGCGAAGACCTTGTGTCGCGTCTGGGCGGGGGTGAACGCCCGGAAATCGTGCTCCCCGACCAACAGGTCGGCAGATTCGGCAAGCGCCTCCTCGTCGAGCGGCCGTGGATACCACCAGCTCCGGCGCTCCTCGAACGGGGAAGGCTCGCGGCGACGGTAGACGCGGTAGCGATAGGCGCGCGAGACAGCCGCGTGGCGCGCATGGAAGTCGAACGCCGCCTCCTCCGCCGACAGGACCGCGACGTCGGAGGGAAGCTCTGCGTTCAGCGCTTCGGCGATCCGTTCGGGCGGCGGGCCGCCGCCCACCTCCACCGAGGCGACGTTCCCGAGCGCGTGCACGCCGGTGTCGGTCCGTCCGGCGACCGCAAGCTCCGACCAGGCGGGGAACACCCGGCCGAGCGCCTGGCGGATCTCACCCTCGACCGTGCGGAGCCCCGGCTGCGCCGCCCAGCCGCGAAAGCCGGTGCCGTCGTACTCGAGTGTGAGCTTGAGGCGCGTCTCTTACGCCGTCGGAGCCACGGCTTGCTCCTCGGGCTCGCGCACCGGGCGCACCACCGGAGCGGGCGGCACGTAGTCCACGAACTCGAGGTACGCCATCTCAGCCGCGTCACCCTGACGAGGGCCGAGCTTGGTGATTCGCGTGTAGCCACCCGGCCGGTCCGTGAACCGCGGCGCGACCTCGGCGAAGAGGATGTGCACGATGTCGTTCGAGCGGAGGTAGGCGAGCGCCTGCCGGCGGGCGGCGAGATCGCCGCGCCGGCCCAGCGTGATCATCTTCTCGGCGATCGGCCTGACGGCCTTCGCCTTCGCGACGGTCGTCTTGATCCGGCCGTACTCGATCAGCGAGCCGGTGAGGTTCGAGTACAGCGCCTTGCGGTGCGCCGAGTCGCGGCCGAGCTTCTTTCCGGAGCGATGGTGGCGCACCGCCGCAGCCCTACAAGGAGTCGTCGCCGCGCAGGTTGAGACCGTGCGTGGCGAGCGTCTCCTTGACCTCTTCGATCGACTTCTTGCCGAAGTTCGGAATCGCAGCGAGCTCGCCCTCGGACTTCGTGACGAGGTCGCCGATCGTCTCGATACCGACCCGCTTCAGGCAGTTGTACGAGCGGACGCCGAGCTCGAGCTCCTCGATCGGGAAGTTCTCCATCCCGTGCGCGAGCGGCGCCTCCTGCGTCGCCGCCTGCGCGGCGGCCGCCTCGCCGAAGCCCTCGATCTTCTCGATGTCCGTGAAGATCGCGAGCTGACGGATCAGGATGTCGGCGGCCTCGCCGATCGCCTCACGGGGATCGACGGAGCCGTCCGTCGTGACATCCAGCGTCAGCTTGTCGTAGTCGGTGCGCTGGCCCACGCGCGCGGCCTCGACGTCGTACGAGACGCGGCGCACCGGCGAGAAGAGCGAGTCGATCGGGATGACGCCGATCGTGTGCTCGGGCCCGCGGTTCAGCTCGGCCGGCACATAGCCGCGGCCGCGGCCGATCGTCATCGTCAGCTCCAGCCGGCCCTTGTCGGACAGGTGGGCGATCTCGAGGTCCGGGTTGAGGATCTCGAGGTCGGCGGGCGCCTCGATGTCGCCGGCGGTGACCGTGCCGGAGCCGCGCTTGTTGAGGCGAACCTCGATCTCGGGCGACTCGCCGTGGAGCCGCGCGACGAGGTTCTTCAGGGCCGAGATGACGTCGACGACGTCCTCACGGACGCCGGGCAGCGTCGTGAACTCGTGCGCGACGCCCTCGATCTTCACCGAGGTGACCGCGGCGCCCTCGAGTGACGAGAGCAGCACGCGGCGCAGCGAGTTGCCGAACGTGTGGCCGAAGCCGCGGTCGAGCGGCTCGATCACGAAGACACCGCGGCGCTCGTCCACTTCCTCGTGGACGATCCGCGGAATCTGGAAATCCATCAGGCTGGTGCGTGTAGCCAAAGCGATCCTTCCTTCTTCGCGTTACTTCGAATAAAGCTCGACGATGAGCTGTTCCTGGACGGGCGTGTCGATCTCGCTCCGCTCGGGCCACTTGAGCACCTTGCCGGTGAGGCTCTCGTGGTCGGCCTGGAGCCACGGGGCGACGGAGGCCGTGAGGTCTGTCGCGTCCCGGATCACCTGCTCCGCGGAGCTGCCGGGCGCCATCGTGACGATGTGGTCGGGCTTGACCTGGAAGCTCGGGATGTTCACGCGCCGGCCGTTGACGTGGAAGTGCCCGTGGCGGACGAGCTGGCGGGCCTGAGCGCGCGAGGCGGCGAATCCGAGGCGGTAGACGACGTTGTCGAGCCGCGTCTCGAGCATCCGCAGCAGGGTCTCGCCGGTGATCCCCGAGCCCTTCGCGGCCTTCGTGTAGTAGTTGCGGAACTGCTTCTCCAGCAGGCCGTAGTAGCGGCGCGCCTTCTGCTTCTCGCGCAGCTGGAGCAGGTACTCGGACTGCTTGATGCGGCCGCGGCCGTGCTCGCCCGGCGGGTAGCTGCGACGCTCGACCGAGCACTTCTCGGTGAGGCAGCGCTCGCCCTTCAGGAAGAGCTTCATGCCCTCGCGGCGGCACCAGCGGCACTTCGGGCCGAGCGTGCGGGCCACTAGACGCGCCTCCGCTTCTTCGGGCGGACGCCGTTGTGCGCCTGCGGAGTGACGTCCTTGACGCCGAGGATCTCGAGCCCGGCCGCCTGGAGCGACCGAATCGCCGTCTCGCGGCCCGAGCCAGGCCCCTTGACGAACACCTCGACCTTTTGAAGGCCGTGCTCCATCCCCTTCCGCGCGCAGGCGTCGGCCGTGACCTGCGCCGCGAACGGCGTCGACTTCCGGGAGCCCTTGAACCCGGCCGAGCCGGCGGACTCCCACACGATCACGTTCCCGTCCTTGTCCGTGAGGGTCACGATCGTGTTGTTGAACGACGTCTTGATGTGCGCCTGGCCGATGGCGATGTTCTTGCGCACACGGCGGCGCGTCCGCCCGCGGGCGGCCTGTCGGCGTGGAGGAGCCATCAGCGGTCACCTCCGGTAGCCGGCGTGCCCGCTGCCCGTGAAATGCCCGCGTCGCAAGGACGCAGGGAGCGTTCGTAGCCGGAGGCTACGGGCGCGACTGAGGACGCCGCGAGGCGGCGCATTGCAGCGCCGCAGCGGGTGCGGCGGATGCCGGAGGGGGCCGTCATCAAGTCTTGGTTGCTGCCTTCTTGCCGCGGCCGACGGTCTTCTTCGGGCCCTTGCGGGTTCTGGCGTTCGTCTTCGTGCGCTGGCCGTTCACCGGGAGACTGCGGCGGTGGCGCATGCCGCGGTAGGCGCCGATCTCCTGGAGCCGCTTGATCGACTGCTGGCGCTCCCGCCGCAGGTCACCTTCGACCTGGAGGGTTCCGTCGATGTACTCGCGCAGCTTCGTGATCTCGGGATCCGTGAGGTCCCGAACCCTCTCGTCTGGCGAGAGACCGGTCGCGGTGCAGATCTGGAGCGCCGTCGAGCGCCCGACCCCGAAGATGTAGGTCAGGCCGACCTCGAGTCGCTTCTCGCGTGGAAGGTTGACGCCTGCGATTCGTGCCACTTACCCCTGCCTTTGCTTGTGTCGCGGATTCGTGCAAATGACCATGGTTCGACCGTGCCGCTTGATCACGCGGCAGCGCTCACACATCGGCTTGACGGACGGGCGTACTTTCATCTCTACCTTCCTACCTGTGCCTGAAAGTGATCCGGCCTCGGGAGAGGTCGTACGGGGAGAGCTCCACCTTGACGCGGTCTCCCGGAAGGATGCGGATGTAGTGCTTGCGCATCTTCCCGGAGATCTTCGCGAGCACCTGATGCCCCTCGTCGATCTGGACGCGAAACATCGTGCTCGGCAGGGCCTCCACGACCTCGCCTTCCACCTCGATCTTCTCTTCCTTCTGGGCCATACCTCCACACGGCAACCGCGCTCTACGAGCGCGGTCTTGGACGGACAACGAACACGGCGAAACGCGGCTTCCGCCGAGCAAAAGATGGTAGCAAAAGCGCCCTAACTGACCCGAACCGGCGCAGCCGTGAGGATTCTCGGCTCCCCGTCGGACACGGCGACCGTGTGCTCGAAGTGTGCAGCCAGCGAGCCGTCCCGCGAGGCGATCGTCCAACGGTCGTCGCGAACGACCACTTCGGGCCCGCCGGCGGTGATCATCGGCTCGATCGCCAGCGTCATCCCGGGGGCCAGCACCGGCCCCTGGCCGGGGTCGCCGAAGTTGGGGATCTGCGGGTCCTCGTGCATGTCGCGTCCGACACCGTGGCCGACGAGCGAGCGGACGACCGAGAAGCCGGCGTCCTCGGTGGCCGCCTGGATCGCGTGCGAGACGTCGGACAGGTGCGCGCCTGAGCGTGCCTTCTCGATCCCGGCCCAGAGTGCTGCCTCGCAGGTCTCGAGGAGCCGTTCTGCCTCGCCGTCGACCTCGCCCACCTTGTACGTGTAGGCCGAGTCGCCGACGAACCCCTCGTAGGTGACGCCAACGTCCACGGAGAGCACGTCCCCCTCCGACAGCGGCTCATCGTTCGGGATCCCGTGGACGACGACCTCGTTCAGCGATGCGCAGATCGAAGCCGGATAGGGGTACGGCCCCGGATAGCCGAGGAAGGTCGGAACTCCGCCGCGCGAGCGAATGAACTCGTCCACGAGGCGGTCGAGCTCCGCGGTCGTGACTCCAGGACGGACGTGCTCGCCGAGCAGCGCATGCGCGTCGGCGACGATCGCGCCGGCCTGCTGCATGACGTCCAGCTCGGCTGCTGACTTGCGGATGATCATGCGGACCTTGCCGCCGTCTGCTCGAGTGCCTCCTGGATCTCGGCAAACACCCGGTCCACGGCGTTGTCGGCGTGGATGCCGACGAGGTTGCCCTGCGCTCGGTAGTGGCCGATCAGCGGCTCCGTCTCACGGTGGTACAGCTCCAGGCGCTGCGCGATCGCCTCCGGCGTGTCGTCCTTGCGATGCTCGATCTCGGCGCGGCGCCGCATGCGCTCGATGCCGACGCTGTCGTCGAGCTGGAAGCCGAAGACGATCGAGAGCTCCCGCGCGATGTCGGCGAGCATCCCGTCGAGCGCTTCCGCCTGCGGCAGTGTGCGAGGGAAGCCGTCGAGGATGAAGCCGCGTTCCGCGTCGTCCTCCCCGAGCCGCTCCCGGATCAGCTCGATCATCAGGTCGTCGGGGACGAGCTTGCCGCTTTCCACGATCGGCTTGACGCGAAGGCCCAGCTCCGACTCCGTTGCGATCGCGTCGCGAAGGATCTCCCCGGTCGCGATGTGCGGGATCCCGTACTCGGCCTGGATCCGCTTCGCCTGGGTTCCCTTCCCCGACCCTTGAGGACCGAGGAGGAGCACGTTCATTTCAGGAAGCCCTCGTAGGAGCGCATCATCATCTGCGACTCCATCTGGCGCATCGTGTCGAGCGCGACGCCGACGGCGATCAGCACCGAGGTTCCTCCGAGCGCTCCGGCCAGCGCCTGCGAGACGTCGGCGTACGCGATGAAGAGGCTCGGCAGCGTGGCGACGATCGCCAGGTAGATCGCGCCCGGCAGCGTGAGACGCGTGAGCACCCGGTCGAGGTACTGGGCGGTGGGCGGGCCGGGACGGATGCCGGGGATGTAGCCACCGTGCTTCCGCAGGTTGTCGGCCTGGTCGACCGGGTTGAACTGCACGGCGGTGTAGAAGAACGTGAAGATCACGATCATCGCGCCCTGGAGCAGCAGGTACGGCCAGTCGGTGTAGGAGAAGTACTTGTTGATGAAGGTCTGCGTCTGCGGGAAGTACTGCGCGACCGTCGGCGGGAAGGCCATGACGGCCGCCGCGAAGATCACGGGGATGACGCCCGCCATGTTCACCCGCAGCGGCATGTAGGTCGAGCCGCCCGTGGTCATCCGGCGGCCCACCATCCGCTTCGCGTACTGGATCGGGATGCGGCGCTGGCCCTCCTGGATGAACACGACGGCCACGACGATGCCGACCGCCATGATCGGGAAGAACAGGCGCTCGAAGATGCCGCCCTCGACCCAGGCGTTGATGCCGAGCGGGAGCCCGGTGAGGATCGAGGCGAAGATCAGCAGCGAGATCCCGTTGCCGATCCCGCGCTTCGTGATCAGCTCGCCCATCCACATCAGGAGCGCGCAGCCGGCGGTCAGCGTGAGGACGATCAGCGCGCCGCGGCCGAAGTTCGCGTCGAGCGCGCCCTGGCGCTGGAACAGGAATGCGAAGCCCGCTGCCTGGGCGGCCGCGAGGATGACCGTCAGGTACCGCGTGTACTGGTTGATCTTGGCGTAGCCGGCCTCGCCCTCCTTCTGAAGCTGCTCGAGCCGCGGGATGACCACGGTCATCAGCTGGAGGATGATCGAGGCGGTGACGTAGGGCATGATCCCGAGCGCGAAGATCGCGAACTGGGAGAGCGCGCCGCCCGAGAAGAGGTTGAGCAGGGCGAGCACGGTTCCGCCGCCCGACGCGTTGAAGTAGTTCTCGATCGCGTCCGCGTTCACGCCCGGCGCCGGGATCCAGGATCCCAAACGGTAGAAGGCGAGGATCACCGCCGTGAAGAGCACGCGCTTGCGCAGCTCGGGAACGCGCCACGCGTTCGTCAGCCAGGAAAACACGTCTTACTCCTCCTCGGCGGGAGCTTCTTCAGCTGCGGGCTCGGGCTCGGACGCCTCCGCCTCGGGCGTCTCCTCGGCGGCCTCGGCCTCGGGCGCCGCTGCCTTTGGAGCGGCCTTGCCCGCCTTCCTGCGACGACGCTTCGGCTTGACCTCCTTGAGCGCGGTCGCCGACCCGCCGGCGCCCTCGATCTTCTCGCGGGCTGCCTCCGAGAAGAAGTGCGCGGTAACGGCGAGCTTCTTCTTCAGCTCGCCGTTCGCGAGGATCTTCACGTCCACGCGGGTGTTCTTGATCAGCCCGGCCTCGACGAGCGCCTCCGGCGTGACCTCGGCGCCGTCGTCGAAGCGGTCGAGGTCCCGAATGTTCACCGGCACCGTCTGCGTGCGGTGCGGGCCCATCGGCATCGCGTCCTTCGAGTACGGGCCGCGCTGCTTGCCGAGCCGCATGTAGATCGGCATCTGGCCGCCCTCGAAGCCCGCGCGCATCTTGTGCGAGCCGGAGCGCGACTTCTGCCCCTTGATCCCGCGGCCGGAGTAGCGGCCCTTGCCCGAGCCCATGCCGCGGCCGACGCGCTTGCGGTCCTTGCTCGGGGACGCGGGCTTCAGGTTGGAGAGGTTGAGCTCTTCGGGCATGTGCTACTCGCCTTCGACCCGGACGAGGTGGCGAACCTTCCTCAGCATACCGGCGACTTCCGGGCTTTCCGGGCGCTCCACGGAGCGGCCGATCTTGCCGAGACCGAGCGCGCGCAGCGTGCCGCGATGGCGCTCGCTCTGGCCGATCTGGCTGCGCACCTGCGTGATGCGGAGGGTCTTATTCGCCATCGGTCTTCTCCTCCGTGGCGGCGACAGCGACCGGCTCCTCGGCCGGCGCGGCCTCCTCCGCCGCTGCCTCCTCCTCGGGCTGCTTCTTCGGGATCGGAAGCACGTCGGAGATCGTCTTCCCGCGGGCCTTGGCGACCTCCTCGGGACGACGGAGGCTCTGCAGGCCCTGGACGGTCGCCTTGAGCATGTTCACGGGGTTGGTCGTCCCCAGGCTCTTCGCGAGGATGTCGCGCACGCCGCCGAGCTCGAGGACGGCGCGCACGCCGCCGCCGGCGATGACGCCGGTTCCCTCGCTCGCGGGGCGCAGGAGCACTCTCGCGGCGCCGAACCGGCCCAGGATCTCGTGCGTGATCGTCTGGCCGTGCTTCGGGACCGTGAAGAGGTTCTTCTTCGCGTCCTCGACGGCCTTCGAGATCGCCAGCGGCACCTCGCGGGCCTTGCCGTAACCGACGCCGACCCGGTCGACCTCGTCGCCGATCACGACCAGCGCGGTGAACGAGAAGCGCCGGCCGCCCTTGACGACCTTGGCGACGCGGTTGATCTCGACCACGCGCTCCTTGAGCTCGCGGGTCTGTTCGTAGTCGCTCAAAATTCCAATCCCCCTTCGCGGGCTGCGTCGGCGAGCGCCTTCACACGCCCGTGGTACAGGTAGCCGCCCCGGTCGAAGATCACGCGCTCGATGCCCGCCTTCTTCGCGTTCGCAGCGAGCAGCTTGCCCACTTCGGCGGCCTGGTCGGTCTTCGCGCCCTTCGCGTTCTTCTTGTCCAGCCAGCTGGCGGCGGCGAGGGTCTTGCCCTCGACGTCGTCGACGAGCTGGGCGCCGATGCCCCGGTTCGACCGGAACACGACCAAGCGTGGCCGCTCGGCGGTCCCGAACACGTCCTTCCGCACCCGCTTGTGGCGGCGCTCGCGGCGCTGTCTCATGGTGAGCTGGCTCACGCTCTCTTACCGACCTTCCGGCGGACGTACTCGCCCTCGTAGCGGATGCCCTTGCCCTTGTAGGGCTCCGGCGGCCGGACGCGGCGCACCTCGGCTGCCGTCTGCCCGACCTGCTGCTTGTCGATCCCCTTGACGATGACCTCGGTCGGCGTCGGGACCTCGAACGAGATGCCCTGGCGCGGCTCGATCACGACCGAGTGCGAGAACCCGACGCTGAGCTCGAGCGACGTGCCGCGCAGCGCGGCGCGGTAGCCGACGCCCTGGATCTCCAGCTTCCGCTCGAAACCCTTCGTGACACCCTCGACCATGTTCGCGACCAGCGATCGGGTGAGCCCGTGCAGGGCACGGTCGTCGCCTCTCTCGGTCGGACGGGTGACGGTCAGCTCGCCGTCGCCCTGCTCGATCGTCATCCGCTGCGGCACCTGCTGCGTGAGCTCGCCGAGCGGACCGTTGACCATCACGCGGCCAGGGTCGATCGACACCGACACGCCGGCGGGCAACTCGATGGGCTTTTTTCCGATTCGGCTCATGGCTCTACCAGACGAAACAGATGACTTCGCCGCCGATGCCTTCGCGCTCGGCGGTCTTGCTCGTGACGAGACCCCTGGACGTCGACATGATCGCCGTCCCCATCCCTCCGAGGACGCGCGGCAGCCGGTCCTTTCTAGCGTAGACGCGGCGGCCCGGCTTGGAGACGCGCTTGAGGTCGGTGATGATCCGCTCCCGGCTCGGCCCGTACTTGAGCTGGATGACGAGCGTGCCGTACGACCGATGCTTCTTCGCGTCGGGCTCCCGGCTGTTGTGGTCTGCCGGGCTGACGACCTGGAAGCCCACGATGTAGCCCTCGTCCTGGAGCAGGCGCGCGATCTCCTCCTTCTGGCGGGAGGTCGGCATCTCCGCGGTCTCGTGCAGCGCCTTGTTGGCGTTGCGGATGCGGGTGAGCATGTCTGCGATCGGGTCAGTCAGCATTCGCGATCACCAGCTGGACTTGGTCATGCCGGGGATCTGGCCCTGATGCGCGAGCTCGCGCAGGCAGATCCGGCAGAGACCGAACTTGCGGTAGACGGAACGCGGCCGGCCGCACCGGCGGCAGCGCGTGTACTGCCTGACCTTGTAGCGCTGCGGCTGCTGCGCCTTGTGGACCAGGGACTTCTTGGCCACTACTGCTCCCTTCCTTCCTCTGTCGCAAACGGCATGCCCAGTGCTCTGAGGAGCGCCAGGCCGTGCTCGTCGCTCTGCGCCGTGGTCGTGATCGTCACGTCCAGACCCCGGACGGTGGCGATGTCGTCGTAGTTGATCTCCGGGAAGATGATCTGCTCGCGGATGCCGAGCGAGAAGTTGCCGCGCCCGTCGAACGACGCCGGATTGAGGCCGCGGAAGTCGCGGATCCTGGGCAGCGCGATCGACACGAGGCGGTCGAGGAACTCCCACATCCGGTCGCCGCGCAGCGTGACGCGCGCGCCGATCGGCATCCCGTCGCGGATCTTGAAGCCGGCGATCGACTTGCGGGCCCGGCGGACCTGTGCCCGCTGGCCGGCGATCGTGGTCAGCTCCTCGATCGCGCCGTCGAGCGCCTTGGCCTCGGTCTTCGCCTCGCCGACGCCCATGTTGAGCGTGATCTTCGAGACGCGCGGTACCTGCATGACGGTGCTCAGCTCGAGCTCGTCCTTCAGGCGCGGGCGGATCTCCTCGTTGTAGGCCTGCTTCATGCGCGGCACGATCGTCTCTTTCGTTGCCGTGGCCATCAGCGGTCGATCTCCTGGCCGCAGTCGGCGCGCTTGCAGACGCGCGACGCGAACCGTTGCCGGTCTTCCCCTCCCGCATGATCGTGCCGACCCTGGTCGGGCGCCGGCAGGCGGGGCAGACGACCATCACGTTCGAGATCTGGATCGGGCCGGCCTTCTCGATCACGCCGCCCGGCTGGATCTGTGGGGCGCCCATCCGGCTCGGGTTGCTCATCGGGCGCGGCCGCGTGTGCCGCTTGATCATGTTCAGGTTCTCGACGAGCACGCGGCCCTCCTTCGGGCGCGCCTCGAGAACGCGGCCCTGCTTGCCGCGGTCCTTGCCGCTCAGCACCTGGACGAGATCGCCCTTCTTGATCTTCATGGTTTGGGCCACTAGCGGTCACCTCCCGTGGGGCTCGTGCTCTCCAGCCGCGAAAAGCCGCTCTGGCAAGGACGCAGGGAGCGTTCGTAGCCGGAGGCTACGGGCGCGACTGAGGACGCGGCCAGAGCGCGCTTTGCAGCGCCCTGGAGAGTGCGAGACACGCGGGTGGGGGCCGCCATCAAAGGACCTCCGGTGCGAGCGAGACGATCTTCATGAAGTTCTTCTCGCGCAGCTCGCGCGCCACCGGGCCGAAGATGCGCGTGCCGCGCGGGTTGCTGGCGGCGTCGATGATCACGGCGGCGTTCTCGTCGAACGCGATCGAGGTTCCGTCGTCGCGGCCGTACGGCTTCTTCGTCCGCACGACGACCGCGCGCACGACCTCGCCCTTGCGGACAGCGGCCTGCGGCGTCGCGGTCTTGACGGTCCCGACGATGACGTCGCCGACCCGCGCGTAGCGGCGGTGAGAGCCGCCGAGCACGCGGATGCAGAGCAGCTCGCGGGCGCCCGTGTTGTCGGCCACCTTCAAGCGAGACTCCTGCTGGATCACTGAGCGACCTCCACCACTTCTGCGAGCCGCCAGTTCTTCGTCTTCGAGAGCGGACGCGTCTCGACGATGCGGACGACGTCGCCGGCCTTCGCCTGGTTCTGCTCGTCGTGCGCGTGGAAGCGCTGGGAGCGTCGGACGACCTTCTTGTACTTCGGGTGCGCCTTCACGACGTCGACCCGGACGACGATCGTCTTGTCCATCGCCGCCGAGACCACGACGCCGCGGCGCTCCTGGCGCCGGCCGCGCTCGTGCTCCGGCTTCTCCAGCCGCGTGATCGGCTTGCGCTCGGTCGCGCTCTCGCGCGTCTTCGGGCGCTTGCGGCGCTCGCTGCGCGGGACGCGCTTGCGCTTCTTCTTCGTCGACGCTGCCGGGGCGGGGGCTTCCTCCTCGGCGCCGACCTCTGCAGCCTCCTCGGGAGCCTCCTCGTCCTCGGCTGGGCGCTTCGGGCTCGGCGGCGGCCTCGGGCTCGGCCTCTGCGACAGCGGCTTCGGGCTCGCCTTCGGCGACCGGCTCGGGAGCAGGCTCGGGCGTCGGCTCGGGGGCCGAAGGCTCGGGCACGGGCGGGCCGGGCTCCTCGGGGGGAGCCTCGGGATCGGGCTCGGGCAGCGTCTCCGATGCCTCGACCGGCGGCGCCTGCTCCTCAGGCGTCTCCACGGCCTCCTCCTGCTCGTTCTTCTCCTCGTCCGCCATTAGCTCTCACCTCCCGCGGGGCTCGTCTCGCGCTCGACCCGGACGGTCAGGATCCGCGCGATCTCCCGCTTCGCCAGCTTCAGCCGCGCAGGGTTCTCGAGGGCGCCCGTCGCCGACTGGAAGCGCAGGTTGAAGAGCTCCTGGCGGCGCTCGCTGAGCGCGCGCTCGAGCTCGTCGTCGCTCATGTCTCTCAGCTGCTTAGCCCGCAAACAGATCAGCCTCTCTCTTCACGATCTTGGTCTTGATGGGGAGCTTGCTGCCGGCAAGGCGAAGCGCCTCTTTGGCCAGTGGCTCGGGCACACCGGCGAGCTCGAACATCACGCGTCCGGGCTTGACGACGCAGACCCAGTGCTCGGGCGAGCCCTTGCCGGAGCCCATCCGCGTCTCGGCGGGCTTCTGCGTGACCGGCTTGTCCGGGAAGACGTTGATCCAGACCTTGCCGCCTCGCTTGATCTTCCTGGTCATCGCGATTCGGGCAGCCTCGATCTGACGGTTGGTGACCCAGCCGGCCTCGAGCGCCTTGATCCCGTAGTCGCCGTACTGCACGGAGGTCTGGCCCTTGGCCTGGCCCCGCCGGCGTCCGCGCTGAACTTTGCGGTACTTCGTCTTCTTCGGGAGCAGCATCAGTCAGTCTTCTCCGCCGACTCGTCGCCGGACTGGTCGAGCTTGGTCGGGTCTTCCTGCTGGGTCTTTGGAGTCGTCGACTCGGGGGCCTCGGCGACGGCCTCGGGCGTGGTGGGCGTCTCGGGCTGGACCTCCGGAAGCTCGCGGCCCTCTGCGGTCGTCGCCTCCTCGTCGGTGCGTGGCTTCTCGACGTTGTCCTGGCGCGCGCCGCGACCCGGAGCACCCGCGCCGCCGCGCCGTCCGCGGCGGGGCTTGCGGTCCCGGACGGGGCCGAGGCCTTCGCGGTCGCCGCTGCCGCCACGCCGCCCGCTCTCGCGGGAGGCCGTCAGGCCCTCGTTCTTGCCGCCGCGGCGGCGGGCAGTGTCCTGCTCGCCCAGCCGGGCGTCTCGCCGGCCGTCGACGGTCTCGAAGCCCTCCGGCATGATCTCGCCCTTGTTGATCCAGACCTTGACGCCGATCCGGCCGGTCGTCGTCTTGGCCTCGGCGAAGCCGTAGTCGATGTCCGCGCGGATCGTGTGCAGCGGGACCCGGCCCTCCGAGTAGCTCTCGGAGCGGCTCATCTCGCCGCCGCCGAGCCGGCCGCCGCACTGAACCTTCACGCCCTGCGCGCCGGAGCGGATCGCCGAAGCCAGCGAGCGCTTCATCGCGCGGCGGAAGCTCACGCGGTTCTCGAGCTGCTCGGCAATCGACTGGGCGACGAGCTTCGCGTCGAGCTCGGGACGCTTGATCTCGTTGATGTTGATGTGGACGTTCTTCTGCGTCAGCGCGTGGAGGTCGCGGCGCAGCGCATCCACCTCGGCGCCGGACTTGCCGATCACGATGCCGGGGCGCGCCGTGTAGATGTCGACCGTGATCCGCTGCTTGTCCTTGCGGATCAGGATGTCGGACAGGCCGGCATGCGAGAGCTTGCCGATGATGTGCTGGCGGATCTTGATGTCCTCCTGGAGCGCGTCCGCGAAGTCCTTGTCGTTCGTGTACCAGTTGGACTTCCAGTCGTGGATGACTCCGACGCGCATCCCGCCGGGATGGATCTTCTGGCCCACTAGGACTCCTCTCCCTCGGTCTTCTTCTTGCGCGGGGCGCGCCTGGGCTTGGGCTTGGGCTTCTCCGTCGCCTCGGCCTTGGCCGTCGCAGGTTTCCTCGCACGGCTCGCGCGCTTGGGCTTCTCCTCGGCCTTCGGCTCCTCCGTGGGCTGCGCCTCCGGCTCCACCGCCGTGTCCTCGGTCGTCCGCGGTCGGCGGGCGGCTGCGCCGTCGGCCTCCGCCGGCGCGAGCCGGATCGTGACGTGGCAGGTCTTCTTCTGGATCCGGGCCACGCGGCCGCGCGCGCGGGCGCGCCAGCGCTTGATCACCGGGCCCTCGTCGACGTAGGCAGCGGACACGATCAGGTCGTCGCCGATCAGGCCGTGGTTCGCCTCCGCGTTGGCCACGGCCGACGCGAGGATCTTCTCGACCTCGCGCGCAGCGGCGCGCGGTGTGAACGCGAGCACGGTTCGAGCCTCCGGGACCGGCCGGCCGCGAATGTGCTCCACGACGAGCCGCGCCTTGCGCGGCGCGACGCGCAGGTACTGCGCGGACGCGCGCACCTCGGGGCGCTCCTCGACGGTCTGCGACCTCGGGCGAGCCACTAGCGCTTGACCTCCGTCTTCCTGTCGCCGGAATGGCCGCGGAAGGTCCGCGTTGGCGCGAACTCACCGAGCTTGTGGCCGACCATCTGCTCGGAGATGAAGACCGGGACGTGCTTGCGGCCGTCATGGACCGCGATCGTGTGCCCGACCATCTCGGGGAAGATCGTCGAGGCGCGCGACCAGGTCCGGATCATGTTCTTCGATCCGGAGTTGTTCATCTGCTCGATGCGGCTCATCAGCCGCTCCTCGACGTACGGGCCCTTGCGGGATGACCTACTCAACTAGCGCTTCTCCTTGCCTCTCCGGCGCTGCCGGATGATCAGTGCGTCCGATTCCTTGTGCTTCGAGCGGGTGCGCTTGCCGAGCGTCGGCACGCCCCAGGGCGTCACCGGGTGGCGCCCACCCTTCGACTTGCCCTCGCCGCCGCCGTGCGGGTGGTCGACCGGGTTCATGGCCGAGCCGCGCACCGTGGGGCGCTTTCCACGCCACCGAGAGCGTCCTGCCTTGCCCTGGGTGATGTTCTCGTGGTCGACGTTGCCGACCTGCCCCACCGTGGCGCGGCAGGCGAGCAGCACTCGCCGAAGCTCCCCGGAGGGTAGCCGAAGGATTCCGTGGCCCTCGTCCTTTCCGACGAGCTGGATCCCCGTGCCGGCGCCGCGCGCGATCTTGCCGCCCTGGCCGGGCTTCAGCTCGACGTTGTGGACGAGCGTCCCGGTCGGGATGTTCCGGAGCGGGAGCGCGTTGCCGGGCTTGATGTCCGCTGCCGGGCCGGACTCGACGGTCGAGCCGACGCGCAGGCGGGCCGGGGCGAGGATGTAGGCCTTCGCGCCGTCCGCGTAGTGGAGCAGCGCGATGTTGGCCGACCGGTTCGGGTCGTACTCGATCGCGGCGACCTTCGCAGGCACGCCGTCCTTCGTCCGCTTGAAGTCGATCACGCGGTAGCGGCGCTTGTGCCCGCCTCCGCGGTGGCGCGTCGTGATGCGGCCCTTGTTGTTGCGGCCGCCCGTCTTCTTCATCGGCTCGACGAGGCTCTTCTCCGGAACTGCCTTCGTGACCTCCGCGAACTCGGAGACAGTCATATGTCGGCGGCCGGGGCTGGTGGGCTTGAACTTGCGCGCCATGACCTAAACCTGTGCCCCTTCGAAGATCTCGATCGACTGGCCCTCGCGGAGCTGGACGATCGCCTTCTTCCAGCCCGGCTTGCGGCCGCGGACCATCCCGCGCCGCTTCGGCTTCGACCGGACCTGAATGATGTTGACGGCCTGCACCTTCACGTCGAAGAGCTCCTCGACGGCCTGCCGGACCTGCGTCTTGTGCGCGTCCGGATGCACGCGAAAGGAGTACTTCCGGTCCTCGATCAGGCTGTAGCTCTTCTCGGAGACGACCGGCGCGAGCAGGACTTCGTTCGGATGGAGGCTCACGCGGCACCTCGCTTCTCGAGCGCCTCGCGCGCGGCCTCGGTGACCAGCAGCGAGCGCGCCCAGACGATCGCGGCGACCTCGATCTCCGCAGGGGTGATGACGAGCACCCGCTCGAGGTTCCGGAAGGACTTGATCAGCGTCTCCTCCTCGTCCGTCACGACGACCAGGACCGGGGTCTGCTTGCCCCAGGCCTCGAGCAGGCCGACTGCCTGCTTCGTCGAGGGCTCGTCGAAGGCGGATCCGTCCACGAACGCGAGGGTGCCTTCCTTCGCGTGCGCGGACAGCGCGGCGCGGAAGGCCGCCTTGCGGGCCTTCTTGTTGACCTTGACGCCGAAGCTCGTGCGCGGCTGGAAGGCGACACCGCCGCCCGTCCAGTGCGGAGCGCGCGTCGTGCCGGCGCGGGCACGGCCCGTGCCCTTCTGGCGCCACGGCTTCCCGCGGCCGCCGGCCACGAGGCCGCGGCTCTTCACGGCCCGGGTGCCCGCGCGGTCGCCTGCGAGCTCGGCGCGAACCGTCTCGTGGACGAGGTGCGGCTTCACCTCGGCGCCGAAGATCCCAGCCTCGAGCGTCAAATCCTTGGACTTCTTGCCCGCCGAGTCGAGGAGCGGTGCCTTAGGAGCCGCCACCATGCACCTCCTCGCGAATCTCGACGATGGCGTTCTTCGGGCCCGGAACGGCGCCCTTGACGAGGAGCAGGTTCTCCTCGGGATCGACCGAGTGGACGCGCAGCCCGACCTGCGTGACCCGCTTGGAGCCCATCTGGCCGGCCATCTTCTGGCCCCGGAAGACGCGGGACGGCGTCGCCGACGCACCGATCGAGCCGGGCGCGCGAACGTTGTGCGAGCCGTGGGATACCGGGCCGCGGCTGAAGTTGTGCCGCTTGATCGTCCCGGCGAAGCCCTTCCCGATCGAGATTCCCGACACCTTGATCTTGTCGCCGGGCTCGAAGGTCTCGACCGTGACCGTCTCGCCCTCCGTGTAGACGTGAGGGCCGCGGATCTCGAGCAGGCGCCGGTGAGGCCCGACGCCGGCCTTCTTCAGGACGCCGAGCCGAGGCTTCGAGACCTTCCGCTCGGGCACCTCGTCGAAGGCAAGCTGCACGGCGTCGTAGCCGTCGGCATCGGCCGTCTTGATTGCGACGACGGGACACGGCCCCGCCTGGATGACAGTCACAGGCGTGACGACGCCGGTCTCCTCGTCGAAGACCTGCGTCATGCCCAGCTTTCTGCCGACGATGCCCTTCATCACGACCTCAGAGCTTGATCTCGATGTCGACCCCGGCCGGGAGGTCGAGCCGCATGAGCGAGTCGACCGTCTTCGGCGTGGGACTGTGGATGTCGATCAGCCGCTTGTGCGTCCGGATCTCGAAGTGCTCCCGCGAGTCCTTGTCCTTGAACGGGCTGCGGATCACGGTGTAGACGTTCTTCTCCGTGGGCAGCGGAACAGGGCCGGTGACGGTTGCACCGGAGCGCTGAACGGTCTCGACGATCTGGCCGCTCGACTTGTCGAGCGCCTGATGGTCGTAGGACTTCAGTCGGATCCGGATCTTCTGCGCCATGTGACTAGGGGCCCTAGGCCTTAGGTGACGATCTCGGTGACGACGCCCGCACCCACGGTGCGGCCGCCCTCGCGGATTGCGAACCGGAGGCCCTGATCCATCGCGATCGGCTGGATCAGCTGGATCACCATGTTCGTGTTGTCGCCCGGCATGACCATCTCCTGGCCCTCCGGGAGCGCGATCGAGCCGGTCACGTCCGTCGTCCGGAAGTAGAACTGCGGCCGGTAGCCGTTGAAGAACGGCGTGTGGCGGCCACCCTCGTCCTTCGAGAGGACGTAGACCTCTGCCTTGAAGTGCGTGTGCGGGGTGATCGACCCCGGCTTCGCGACGACCTGGCCGCGCTCGACCTCCTCGCGCTTGGTTCCGCGCAGGAGGACGCCCGCGTTGTCGCCCGCCTGGGCGAAGTCGAGCGTCTTGTTGAACATCTCGAGCCCGGTGACGACCGTCTTCTGGGTCTGCTCCTGGATGCCGATGATCTCGACTTCCTCGCCGGAGTTGATCTGACCCTGCTCGATCCGGCCGGTGACGACGGTGCCGCGGCCCGTGATCGTGAAGACGTCCTCGATCGGCATCAGGAACGGCTTGTCGGTGTCGCGCGTCGGCTCCGGGATGTAGGAGTCGACCGCCTCCATCAGCTCGAGGATCTTCTTGGAGTGCTCCTCGTCGCCCTCGAGCGCCTTCAGCGCCGACCCGGCGATGACCGGGATCTCGTCACCCGGGAACTCGTACGCGGAGAGGAGCTCGCGCACCTCCATCTCGACGAGCTCGAGCAGCTCCGGGTCGTCGACCATGTCGGCCTTGTTCAGGAACACGACCATGGCGGGGACCTCGACCTGGCGGGCGAGCAGAATGTGCTCACGCGTCTGCGGCATCGGGCCGTCGGCTGCGGACACGACCAGGATCGCTCCGTCCATCTGGGCGGCGCCCGTGATCATGTTCTTGATGTAGTCCGCGTGGCCCGGGCAGTCGACGTGCGCGTAGTGACGGTTCTCCGTCTCGTACTCCACGTGCGACGTGTTGATCGTGATTCCGCGCTGGCGCTCCTCGGGCGCGTTGTCGATCGACTCGAACGACCGGACCTGCGTGTCGCTGCCGCCCTGCTCGGCGAGCACCTTCGTGATCGCAGCGGTCAGGGTGGTCTTGCCGTGGTCGATGTGACCGATCGTGCCGACGTTGACGTGCGGCTTGGTGCGCTCGAACTTCTGCTTGGCCATCTCTACCCTTTCCTCCCGTTCCTTGTTGCCATTGGAATCACTCCAGGACGCGTAGCGTTCAGGTCGTCTGCGAGTCGACGAGCTCGCTTGCGATCGACTGAGGAACTTCCTCGTATCGCTCGAACTGCATGGTGAATGTCGCCCGGCCCTGCGTCGTCGAGCGCAGGTCGGTTGCGTAGCCGAACATGGCGGCGAGCGGGACGCGGGCCTGGATGACCTGCGCGTTGCCCCGCGGCTCCAGATTCTCGATGCGGCCCCGGCGTGAGTTGAGGTCGCCCATGACGTCGCCGAGGTACTCCTCCGGCGTGACGACCTCGACGGCCATCACCGGCTCGAGCAGCTTCGGCTTCGCGCGCTTCATCGCCTCCTTGAAGGCGATCGACCCCGCGACCTTGAAGGCCATCTCGCTCGAGTCGACGTCGTGGTACGACCCGTCGACGAGCTCGACTCGGATGTCGACGACCGGGTAACCGGCCAGAATCCCCGACTCCATCGCCTCCTGGATGCCCAGGTCGACGGCAGGGATGTACTCGCGCGGGATCTTGCCGCCGACGATCTTGTCCAGGAACTCGTACCCCTCGCCCGGCTCGGACGGCTCGAGATTGATGACCGCGTGGCCGAACTGGCCCCGGCCGCCGGTCTGGCGGACGAACCTGCCCACGATCTTCTGGACGGGGTTCGAGGCCGTCTCGCGGTAGGCCACCTGCGGGCGGCCGACGTTCGCGTCGACGTTGAACTCGCGCGTGAGGCGGTCGACGATGATCTCGAGGTGCAGCTCGCCCATCCCTGAGATGAGCGTCTGCCCCGTCTCCTCGTCCGACTGGACGCGGAAGGTCGGATCCTCCTCGGCCAGGCGCTGGAGCGCAGTCGCGAGCTTGTCCTGGTCGCCCTTCGTCCTCGGCTCGACCGCGACGGCGATCACCGGGTCGGGGAACGTCATCGACTCGAGCACGATCGGTGCGGTGTCGGTGGCGAGCGTCTCGCCCGTCGTCGTCTGCTTGAGGCCGACGATCGCGGCGATCTCACCCGCGCCGATCTCCTGGCGCTCTTCGCGATGGTTCGCGTGCATCTGGAGGATGCGGCCCATCCGCTCGGTCTTGTTGTTGGTCGTGTTGACGACACGGTCGCCCGCGTTGACCTGGCCCGAGTAGACCCGGATGTAGGTGAGCTTCCCGACGTAGGGGTCGGACATGACCTTGAAGGCCAGCGCCGAGAACGGCTCGTCCAGCGCCGGCCGGCGCGAGAGCTCGTGCTCGGTACGCGGGTCGACGCCGTGGACGGGCGGGACGTCGAGCGGACTGGGGAGAAAGTCGATGACGGCGTCGAGGAGCGGCTGCACGCCCTTGTTCTTGAAGGCGGAGCCAAGCAGGATCGGCGTGACGGTGATGTCGAGCGTCGCGGCGCGGAGCGCGCGGCGCAGCATCTCGGGCGTCACGGCAGCCTCCTCCTCGAGATAGGTCTGCATCAGCTGCTCGTCATGGTCGGCGACCGAGTCGATCAGCTGGTGGTGGTACTCGTTCGCCTGCTCGAGGAGCTCCGCAGGAATCTCGCCGATCTCCATGTTCGTCCCGAGGTCGTCGCTGTAGGTGATCGCGCGCATCTCGATCAGGTCGACGACGCCGCGGAAGTGCTCCTCCTGCCCGATCGGCAGCTGCACCGGCACCGGATGGGCGCCGAGCCTGTCGACCATGGACTGCACGGAGGCGAAGAAGTCCGCGCCGGTGCGGTCCATCTTGTTGATGAAGGCGATCCGCGGAACGTGGTACCGGTCGGCCTGGCGCCACACGGTCTCCGACTGCGGCTCGACGCCGGCGACGCCGTCGAAGACGGCGATCGCGCCGTCGAGCACGCGCAGGCTTCGCTCCACCTCGACCGTAAAGTCCACGTGCCCGGGCGTATCGATGATGTTGATGCGGAAATCGCGCCAAAACGCCGTCGTCGCAGCCGACGTGATCGTGATGCCGCGCTCCTGCTCCTGCGCCATCCAGTCCATCGTCGCGGCACCCTCGTGCACCTCGCCCGTCTTGTGGATGCGGCCCGTGTAGTAGAGGATCCGCTCGGTCGTCGTGGTCTTGCCCGCGTCGATGTGGGCCATGATCCCGATGTTGCGGACCTTCTCGAGCGTGGCGGGAGCCTTCGTTGCCTGCGTGGCCATCGAGCTCACCGGCCGCGTAGCGGCCTGTCCGCGCCAGCGGACCAGGGGAGGGGGCGCGGGGGAACCGGGAGGTTCCACCGCCGGGCACCGAACACTTTCACGCCAACCATCACCATCGATAGTGCGCGAAGGCCTTGTTGGCCTGCGCCATGCGGTAGAGGTCGTCCTTGCGCTTGAACGCTCCGCCCTGCTGCTCGATCGCATCGAGGAGCTCGCCGGCGAGCTTCGCGGCCATGCCCTTCTCGCGCCGGTCGCGCGAGAACGTCACGAGCCAGCGGATCGCGAGCGTGCGGGCGCGGCGCGCCGGCACCTCGACTGGCACCTGGTAGTTGGCGCCGCCGACGCGGCGCGATCGGGTCTCGAGCACCGGCGTGACGGACTTGACGGCAGCCTCGAGCACCTCGACCGGCGACTTCCCGGACCGCTCCGCGGCGATCGCGAGCGCGTCGTAGACGATCTTCTCGGCAGTGCCCTTCTTGCCGTCGAGCATCACCTTGTTGGTCAGCTGGCTGACGAGGCGTGAGCTGTACACGGGGTCCGGGGAGAGCTCCCGGACCTGGATCTCGGCACGGCGCGGCATTACGACCCCTTCTTGGCGCCGTACTTGGAGCGGCCCTGCTTGCGATCGGAGACGCCGGCCGTGTCCAGCGCCGCGCGGATGACCTTGTACCGGATGCCCGGCAGGTCCTTGACGCGGCCGCCGCGGATCAGCACGACGGAGTGCTCCTGGAGGTTGTGTCCCTCGCCCGGGATGTAGGTCGTGACCTCCATGCCGTTCGTCAGCCGGACGCGCGCGACCTTCCGCAGAGCCGAGTTCGGCTTCTTCGGGGTGGTCGTGTACACGCGCGTGCAGACGCCGCGCTTTTGGGGAGCGCCGCGGAGGGCAGGGGTCTTGGTCTTGGACTTGGGCTTGACCCGGCCTTTGCGCACAAGCTGATTGACGGTGGGCATGAATCCCTTCGAGGACTTCCTGACAGGGCAACAGTTGGCCGGGCTTTACGCCCTGCCAACCAAACCGCCGCATGGTAGCGAAGGCGGGATAGGCCGTCAAACGCATGAAATGGCCAAAAACGCCCTATCCAAAGGATGGTTTCGAGGTTTGGACCCGTAGCGTGATCGCCGATGCGGAACTACAGTGAGCCTGGGCCGGTACTCAGGCGACGCGGCGGCCTGAACGAGCGATGGTGACAGGGAAACCGACGACATCGGGCGTGCTCCCGTGAGCGACGCCCTCGGCTGGGCCATCTTCGGTGGCATTCTCGCCGTGCTCGCGGTCGTCTTCCTCGTCGTCCTGCGCCGCGAGCGCCGGGCGGCCGAGCGGCGCTTCGAGAAGGTGATGGACGAGCTGACGAGCCGGTTGGACGGCATGCTGGAGGAGCTGCGCTCTGCAGCCGACCGGACGAGCGACGACGAGCGGCGCGGCAGGATCATGGGCGAGCTCGGCGGGACGATCGACCTCGACGAGGTGCTGACGCGCGTACTGGAGGCGGCAGGCGCGATCCGCGGCGTCGATGCGGCCCTCGTCCTGCTGCCGGGGCCTGCCGGCGAGAAGCCGATCATCGCGACCGTGGGGCTGTCGGCGGAGGAAGCGGAGCTCGAGGCCGTGGCGGGGCCGCCGGACGGGCGGGAGGCTCGGTCGATGAACGATCTCGTACGAGGATCCGGTGGGCGCGGAGATCGACGACGGCGACCTGAGCCGCCACGGGCTCGCGGTCCCGATCCCCGCGGAGGCAGGCCCGGTCGGGTTCATGTCGGTGTTCAGCCGCTCCGGGGCGCACGCGTTCGCCGACGGCGACCGCCGGTCTCTCGAGGAGCTCGCGGAGCGCGCCGGGCCGGCGATCGACAACGCGCGGCGGTTCCGCGAGGCGCGGCAGCTCGCCGACCTCGACGCGCTGACGGGCCTGCACAACCGGCGGTACTTCCACGACACGCTCAGCCGGGAGGTGGCGAGGGCGCACAGGTACGGGCGTCGCCTCGCGCTCGTCGTCTTCGACCTCGACGACTTCAAGGCGATCAACGACTCGCATCGGCCATCTCGCCGGCGACGCGGTGCTGGCCGAGGTCGCTGAGCGGGTCCGCTCGGTGGTGCGCTCGGCGGACATCGCGTGCAGGGTCGGCGGCGACGAGTTCGGGATCATCCTCCCGGAGTCGACGCTGGCCGACGCCGAGCAGCTGTCGCGGCGAATGCAGCAGGCCGTGGCCTCACGCCCGATCGGTGACGTCGAAGAGCTGCGCCTGTCGGCCGGCGCGGCGGATCTCCGCCCCGGGGACGACGGCGCGACGTTCTTCAAGCGGGCCGACGACGCCCTGTACCAGGCGAAGGAGAACGGGAAAGCGGAGGTCGTCGCCGCCTCCACTCCACCCGCCGACCCGAACGGCGGCAGCGCCTCGGGCGGCCGGGCGGCTCTCTAGATGCCCAAGCCTCTCTGAAACGACGACGGGCGCCTCATGGGCGCCCGTCGTTCGTTCGATTCGGCTGGAGACCCGCTTAGGCGGTGTCGTCGTCCAGCGGCGACTTGATCTCCGGATTCTCGACGGCCTCGCCGGCCTCGAGCGTCCCGAGGTCGCCGTCCGGCTCGATCGTTCCTCCGAAGTCGATGTTCAGGTCGAGGAGCGACGCGCCGTCGCCTCCGTCCGCCCCGATCTCCTGCAGCGCAGCGAGCAGCTGCTCCTCGGACTCGGGCCGGCGGTAGGCCGACAGCGGCACCTTCTCGGACGGCTTGATCTCGACGGCCCGGTACTGCTTGAGGCCCGTCGCCGCCGGGATCAGCTTCCCGATGATCACGTTCTCCTTCAGGCCGAGCAGCTTGTCGACCTTGCCCTCGATCGCAGCGTCCGTGAGCACCTTCGTGGTCTCCTGGAACGATGCGGCCGACAGGAACGACTCCGTGGCGAGCGACGCCTTGGTGATCCCGAGGATCAGCGGCTCGAACGTCGCCTGCTCGCTCTTCTCCTTCTTGACGCGGGCGTTCTCCTTCTCGAGGACGACCTTGTCGACGAGCTGCCCGGGCAGGAGCTCGGTGTCGCCGGGCGTGTCGACCTTCACCTTCTTCAGCATCTGCCGGACGATCAGCTCGATGTGCTTGTCGTGGATCTCGACGCCCTGTGACTTGTAGACGCGCTGGACCTCGGAGACGAGGTAGAGCTCCGTCGCCGTCGAGCCCTTGAGGCGAAGGAGGTCCGCCGGTGTCCGCGAGCCCTCGTGGAGGGCGTCGCCCGGCTCGATCTCCTGCCCGTTCTCGACCAGCATCCGCGTGCGCCGCGGGAGCTGGTAGCTCGTCGGCTCCTCGCCGTCGGGCGTCGAGATCAGGACCTTGGGGCCACGCTCGGTCTGCTCGATCTCGACACGACCGCCCACCTCGGCGAGCTTGGCCGCGCCCTTCGGGCTTCGCGCCTCGAAGATCTCCACGACGCGCGGGAGACCGTGCGTGATGTCCGCGCCGGCCACGCCGCCCGTATGGAAGGTCCGCATCGTCAGCTGTGTGCCGGGCTCGCCGATCGACTGCGCGGCGATGATCCCGACCGCGTCGCCGATCTCGGCCATCTCGCCGGTGGCGAGGAAGATGCCGTAGCAGCTGCGGCACACGCCGAACTCGCTGCGGCACTTGAGAACCGAGCGGACCGGCAGCGTCGACTCCTCCGCCGTCTCAGCGAGCTGCTCGGCGATGTCCTGCAGGAGCGGCATCGTCACGAGCGCGCCCTTCTCGGCGAGCACGGTCTTGCCGGGCTTGCCGGACTGGCGAGCGGCTTGTGCACCTCCTCGAGCACCATCCGTCCGAGGAGACCCTTGTTGAGCTGGCCCTCGCTGTAGAGCGGGAGCTCGACGCCCTCCTTGGTCTTGCAATCCTCCTCACGGATGATCACGTCCTGCGCGACGTCGACGAGACGGCGCGTCAGGTAGCCCGAGTCGGCCGTGCGGAGCGCGGTGTCGGCGAGACCCTTCCGCGCGCCGTGCGTCGAGATGAAGTACTCGAGCACCGACAGACCCTCCATGAAGTTGGCCTGGATCGGGCGCTCGATGATCTCGCCCTTCGGATTGGCCATCAGGCCGCGCATCCCGGCGAGCTGGCGGATCTGCTTGAACGAGCCGCGGGCTCCCGAGTTGGCCATCATGAAGATCGGGTTCAGCTTGTGGAGGTTCGCCTCCATGGCGTCGGCGACAGCGTCCGTCGCCTCCGTCCAGATGTCGATGATCGACTCCTTGCGCTCCTCCTCGGTGATGAGGCCGCGCTCGTACTGCTGCTCGACCAGCCCGACCCGCTGCTCGAACGACGCCAGGATCTCCTTCTTGTCTGGCGGGATCACGATGTCGTTCTTCGAAACGGTGACGCCGGCCTCCGTCGCGTGCTTGAAGCCGAGCGACTTGATCGTGTCGAGCACGCCCGCGATCAGGTGCGGCCCGTAGCGAGCGGCGAGGTCGGAGATGAAGTCGTCCATCTCCTTCTTCGACAGCGTGCGGTTGACGAACGGGAAGTCGTCGAGCTCTCGCTCGCCCTCATCGAGTGCCTCCTGGAGCGCCCGCTTGACCTCGAGCGAGAAGATGACGCGGCCCGCAGTGGTCAGCCTGAGCTGCTCGGGGCTCTCGCGGTACTCGATCGGGTCCTGCAGCTTGATCTGGTCGGACTCGAGCGCGTACTCGACTTCCTCCTCGGACTGGAAGCGCTTGAGGCCCTTGAGGCCGAGCTTCTTCGCGATCTTCTCCGACGTCGTGTCGACGAGGTCGTGCTCCGAGTACGTCAGGACGTAGCCGCCGAGGACCATGTCCTGCGTCGGCGTCGCGAGAGGGCGTCCGCTCGCGGGCGAGAGGACGTTGTTCGCCGAGAGCATGAGGATCCGCGCCTCGGCCTGCGCCTCCGCCGAGAGCGGGAGGTGGACGGCCATCTGGTCGCCGTCGAAGTCCGCGTTGAACGCGTGGCAGACGAGCGGGTGGACCTGGATCGCCTTGCCCTCGACGAGCACCGGCTCGAAGGCCTGGATACCCAGGCGGTGGAGCGTCGGCGCTCGGTTCAGCAGCACCGGGTGCTCGGCGATGACCTCCTCGAGGACGTCCCAGACCTCGGGCGTCATCGAGTCGACGTACTTCTTGGCCGCCTTGATGTTCTGGACGGCCTTCCGCTCGACGAGCCGGCTCATGATGAACGGCTTGAAGAGCTCGAGCGCCATCAGCTTGGGCAGGCCGCACTGGTGGAGCTTCAGGTACGGACCGGCGACGATGACCGAACGGCCGGAGTAGTCGACGCGCTTCCCGAGCAGGTTCTGACGGAAGCGGCCCTGCTTGCCCTTCAGCATGTCGGAGAGCGACTTCAGCGGCCGGTTGCCCGGGCCGGTGACCGCGCGACCGCGGCGCCCGTTGTCGAACAGGGCGTCGACGGCCTCCTGGAGCATCCGCTTCTCGTTGTTGACGATGATCTCCGGAGCTCCGAGGTCGAGTAGCCGCTTCAGCCGGTTGTTCCGGTTGATCACGCGGCGGTAGAGATCGTTCAGGTCGCTCGTCGCGAAGCGGCCGCCGTCGAGCTGGACCATCGGGCGGAGCTCCGGCGGGATCACCGGGACCGCCTCGAGGATCATCCACTCGGGCCGGTTGTCGGACTTGATGAAGGCGTTGACGACCTTCAGGCGCTTGGTCGCCCGCTGCTGCTTCTGCCCCTTCGAGGTCTTGATCGTCTCGCGAAGCGAGGCGGCCTCCTCGTCCAGCGGAAGGTCCTTGAGCAGGTCGCGGATCGCCTCGGCGCCCATGCCGCCCGTGAAGTACTGGCCGAAGCCGTAGGGCGAGCCGAACCGGTCCTTGAGCTCGCGGAAGATCTGCTCGTCGTTGACGATCTGCTTCGGGGCGAGCTCCCGGAAGGTGTCCCAGGTCTCGTTCAGCCGGGTCTTCGCGTCCTCGCCGGCGTCGCGGGCGTCACCGCGCCGCGACTCGATGTCGAGGTACATCTCGCGGACCTTCAGCGCCCACTGGACGAGCGCGTCGAGATCCTCCTTCTGGATCTTCCCGTCCGTCCGCAGGCAGAGGTCGTTCGCCTTCTCGCGGATCTCGTCCGGCGAGCCGAGCTCGGGCAGCGACTCGAGCAGCTCGCGGAGCAGCCCGTTGCCGAGGTCCCGTGCCTTCTCGAGATTCTTGGCGTCGACGCCGGAGACGAGCTCCGCGTCGTCGCCCTCGAGCTCGCCGCCCGTGAGCAGCGCCTCCTCGATCTTCTTGATGTGCTTGGTGATCGCGCCCTTCTTGGAGCCGGTCGCCTTGCCCGCGTCCTTGAACAGCTTCCGGAGGGCCTCCTCCATCTGGATCGCGGCAGTCGCGACCTGCTCGAGCTCACGGTTCGAGAGCCGGCGGTCGTCACGGATCGCGGAGCTGCGAACGAGCTCGCGGATCTTCTTGGAGTCCTCGGTCGTGATCTGGTTGGCGACGTCGACGAACATGCCGCCGACGAGCCCGCGGGAGTCCTCGAGCGTCGGGATGCCCTGCTCCTCGGCCCAGTTGTTCAGGCCGCGGACCCAGAAGTCGTCGTCCTCGTCGAAGTTGCGCTCCTTGCCCTTGGTGAAGTACTCGCGGCGGCGCTTGAGGCGGTCCTCGAGCGCTGCGAGCGCCTCCTCGCGGTCGACGTCGATCCGCTCGTACTCGGCGTTGACCTTGTCCTCGAGGTCGTTCAGGTCCTTCTCCCGCGCCTCGTTGTCCACCGTCGTGACGATGGAGGCGGCGAAGTAGAGGACCTTCTCGAGCTCGCGCGGAGCGATGTCGAGCAGGTAGCCGATCCGGCTCGGGACACCCTTGAAGAACCAGATGTGCGAGACCGGCGCGGCCAGGTCGATGTGGCCCATGCGCTCGCGGCGCACCTTCTGCCGCGTGACCTCGACACCGCAGCGCTCGCAGATGATGCCCTTGTAGCGGACGCGCTTGTACTTGCCGCAGTAGCACTCCCAGTCCTTCGTCGGACCGAAGATGCGCTCGCAGAAGAGGCCGTCGCGCTCGGGCTTGAGCGTGCGGTAGTTGATCGTCTCGGGCTTGGTGACCTCGCCCGAGGACCAGTCACGGATCTGCTTGCTCGAGGCGAGCCCGATCCGGATGGCGTCGAATTCGTTGATGTCGATCAAAGCGCTCCCTCTACTCCTCTAGTTCCACTTCTTCTGCCAATGGCCCGGCCTGGTCCTGCGCTTCCTCCGCGGCCTCCTCGGCCGGTGCCAGGTTCGGGTCGGCCACATCGACCAGCGTCTCGTCGGCGGGCAGGCGCATCTCGCCGTCCTGGTCGACGCGCTCCTGGCCCTCCTCCGACTCCTGGGCGCCGGGCTCGCGCGCGGCTGCGCGGAGCGATCCCGGCGAGAGGTCGATGCCCAGCTCCTCCGCGGCGCGGAGCAGCTCGTCCTCCTCCTCGCGAACCTCGACCTCGGCGCCCTCCTCCGAGAGGACGTCCACGTCGAGCGCGAGGGACTGCATCTCCTTCAGCAGCACCTTGAAGGACTCCGGGATCGAAGGCTCGGCGATGTTCTCGCCCTTGACGATCGCCTCGTAGGCCTTCACTCGTCCGACGGTGTCGTCGGACTTGATGGTCAGCATCTCCTGGAGCGTGTAGGCGGCGCCGTACGCCTCGAGCGCCCAGACCTCCATCTCGCCGAAGCGCTGGCCGCCGAACTGCGCCTTTCCGCCCAGCGGCTGCTGGGTGACGAGCGAGTACGGGCCGGTGCTCCGCGCGTGGATCTTGTCGTCCACGAGGTGGAGCAGCTTCAGGATGTACATGTAGCCGACGGTGACCTTGCTCTCGTACGGCGCGCCGCTCTTGCCGTTGAACAGGCGGAGCTTCCCGGAGCATTTCCGGCCCACGGGCCGCTTCTCGTCGACCACGAACTTGATCGGCGAGTCCGGGTTCTGCTTCGTCCACTCGACGAGCGCGTCGTCGACGTCCTCCGGCGTGGCGCCGTCGAACACTGCCGTGGCAACCGGTGTCGGGTAGCCGTCCTCGTTGTCGCCGTTCTCGTTGAAGACGCCCCGAGCGGCGGCCCAGCCGAGGTGGGCTTCGAGGATCTGGCCGATGTTCATCCGGCTCGGGACGCCCAGCGGGTTCAGGACGACGTCGACGGGCGTGCCGTCCTCGAGGAACGGCATGTCCTCCTCGGCGACGATCTTCGCGATCACGCCCTTGTTCCCGTGGCGGCCGGCGAGCTTGTCGCCCTCGGCGATCTTGCGCTTCTTGGCGACGTAGACGCGGACGAGCTCGTTCACGCCCGGCGACAGGTCGTCGCCGCCCTCGCGCGAGAACGTCTTCACGTCGATGACCTTGCCGCCCTCGCCGTGCGGGACCTTCAGCGAGGTGTCGCGGACCTCGCGCGCCTTCTCCTTGAAGATCGCGCGGATCAGCTTCTCCTCCGCGGTCAGCTCGGTCTCGCCCTTCGGCGTCACCTTGCCGACGAGCAGGTCGCCGGAGCCGACTTCGGCGCCGATGCGAACCACCCCGCGCTCGTCGAGGTCCTTGAGGGACTCCTCGGAGCGGTTGGGGATGTCGCGCGTGATCTCCTCGTCGCCCAGCTTCGTCGAGCGCGCGTCGATCTCGTACTCGTGGATGTGGATCGACGACAGGACGTCGTCCTTCACGAGTCGCTCGGAGATGACGATGGCGTCCTCGAAGTTGTAGCCCTCGAACGGCATGAACGCGACGAGCAGGTTCTTGCCCAGCGCCAGCTCGCCCAGCGAGGTCGAGCTGCCGTCGGCCAGCACCTGCTCCGCCTTGACCCGCTCGCCCAGGCCGACGATCGGCCGCTGGTGCATGAGCGTGCCCTGGTTCGACCGCATGAACTTCGTCATGTCGTACGAGTCCTTGCCGTCCTTCGTCTCGACGACGATCTTCTCGGCGTCGACGTCGACGACGGTGCCGGCGTTCCCGGCGACGACCACGTCACCCGTGTCGACGGCGGCGCGGTACTCGAGCCCGGTGCCGACGAGCGGCGGCTCGGTGATCATCAGCGGCACTGCTTGCCGCTGCATGTTCGCGCCCATGAGGGCGCGGTTCGCGTCGTTGTGCTCGAGGAACGGGATCAGCGCCGTCCCGACCGAGACGATCTGGGCCGGAGCGACGTCCATGTACTCGATGTCCTTCGGCGCGGCCATGACGGCCTCGCCCTCCTTCGACCGGCACAGGACCTGGTCGCGGAGGAACTTGCCCGTCTTCTCGTCGACCGGCTCCGAGGCCTGCGCGATCGTGTACTGCGCCTCCTCGGCCGCGTCCAGGTAGACGATGTCGTCCGTCACCTTGCCGTTCGTGACCTTCCGGTACGGCGTCTGGATGAAGCCGAACTCGGAGACGGTCGCAAACGAGGCCAGCGACCCGATCAGGCCGATGTTCGGGCCCTCGGGGGTCTCGATCGGGCACATCCGGCCGTAGTGCGTCGGGTGCACGTCGCGCACCTCGATCGGCGCGCGCTCGCGTGTGAGGCCGCCGGCACCGAGCGCCGACAGGCGACGCCGGTGCGTGAGCCCGGCGAGCGAGTTCGTCTGGTCCATGAACTGCGACAGCTGCGAGGAGCCGAAGAACTCCTTCAGCGCCGCCACGACCGGACGGATGTTGATGATCGTCTGCGGCGTGATCGTGTCGACGTCCTCGGTCGTCATCCGCTCGCGGACGACGCGCTCCATCCGGTAGAGCCCGACGCGGAACGCCTCCTGGATCAGCTCACCGACCGTCCGGAGACGCCGGTTGCCGAAGTCCTCGTACTCGTCGAGCTCGCCGCGCAGCGGCTCACGCGAGAGCGTGATCGCGTCGGCGGCGTAGTCCTTCGAGTCCTCGGGGACCCCGAGCATCGACGGCAGCTGCACCAGCTTCCGGACGAGCGAGAGGATGTCCTGCGTCGTGAGGACGCGCGTGCCGTCCGGCACGTCGACCTCGAGCCGCTGGTTCAGCTTGTAGCGGCCGACCTTCGTCAGGTCGTAGCGCTTGGGGTCGAAGAACAGCGAGTTGAGGAGGTTCCGGGCGTTCTCGACCGTCGGCGGCTCGCCCGGCCGCTGCTTCTTGAAGACCTCGACGAGGGCCTGCTCCTCGCTCTCGGTCGTGTCCTTGTCCAGCGTGAGCTGGATGTAGATCGAGTTGTCGAAGAGCTTCAGGATCGCCTCGTTCGTGCTCGTGTCGAGCTCGAAGCCCGTGTTCGGGTCCTGCGCCGGCAAGGCGCGCAGGAGCGTGGTGATCGGGAGCTTCCGCTTCCGGTCGATGCGGGCGTAGACGATGCCCTTCTTGTCGATCTCGAGCTCGAGCCAGGAGCCTCGCGACGGCATCAGGTTCGCGGTGAAGACCTGCTTCGTCGCGTCCTTGGGCTCCATCAGGTAGGCGCCCGGGCTGCGCACGAGCTGCGTCACGATGACGCGCTCGGTGCCGTTGATGATGAACGTGCCGGAGTCGGTCATCATCGGGAAGTCCCCCATGAAGACCGTCTGCTCGCGGATCTCGCCCGTCTCCTTGTTGACGAAGCGGACCGTCATGGAGAGCGGAACCTGGTAGGTCAGATCCTTCTCGCGGCATTCCTGCTGCGAGAACGGCGGATCGCCGAACTTGTACTCGCCGAACTCCACCGCGAGCGTGCCGGTGTAGTCCTCGATTGGCGAGATGTCGTCGATTGTCTCCCGAAGACCTTCGTCCATGAACCACCGAAAGGAGGCCTTCTGGATGTCGATCAGGTTGGGGAGGTCGAGAACGTGCTTCAGGCGCGAAAAACTTTTGCGCGGGCGAGGCGCAACAACCCCTCTACTCAATGATGAAGCCTCCCTTGAAAACGGCTCGAGGTGATGTGGAAAATGCAGGCGGACAGTGGACGGCCGGAACCGGCCAGCTTACCGAAACAGGACAAGCCTGCGCAAGGGCCGGGTAGCCCTTGGCGCAGTCACGGCAGTGTAGCAACCTGTCGATGGGCTGCGCGGGGCAGGTATTCCCTCGCAAATTGCGGTTTTTCGCCACCTCAGGACGACGAGGGGCCGCCTCTCGGCGGCCCCTCGTGTTCCAGCTGGATCGGAGCTACTTGACTTCGACCGCTGCGCCGGCCTCCTCGAGCTGCGCCTTGATCGAGTCCGCCTCCTCCTGAGGCACACCCTCCTTGACCGGATTCGGCGCACCGTCGACCAGGTCCTTGGCCTCCTTGAGGCCCAGGCCCGTGATGGCGCGCACGACCTTGATCACCTGGATCTTCTGGCCGCCGGCGCCCGTGAGGACGACGTCGAACTCCGTCTTCTCCTCGGCGGCAGCGCCGTCGCCGCCGCCCGCAGCCGCCGGTGCGGCGACCGCCATCGGAGCGGCGGCCGTGACGCCCCACTCCTCCTCCAGCTTGTTCTTCAGCTCGACGAGCTCGAGGACGGTCATCCCGCCCAGCTGCTCGACGACCTTGTCGCTGTCCGTCTTCGTCGCCATTTACGACTCCTCCTCGGTCTCTGCCGAAGCCTGCTCGGCCTCGGCCGAAGTTGCTTCGTCTGTGGTGGTCTCTTCTGCTTCGGGCGTTTCTTCTGCTTCTGGTGCTTCTTCTGCTTCTGGTGCTTCTTCTGCTGCTGGCGTTTCTTCCGGCGATGCCGCTTCTGCGGCCGGTGCCTCTGGAGTCACTTCCTCCGCCTGCGCTTCCGCCTGTGGTTCCGGCGCGGTCTCGCCTTGCTCCTCGAGCTGCTTGATGCGCGCGTCGAGGACGTTCACCAGGTCGCGGAGCGGCGCGGTGAACAGTCCGACGACGGCTATCAGCGGACCCGCGACAGCGCTGACCAGCTGTGCGCGCAGCACGTCCGTCGGTGGGAGCGTTGCGAGGCTCTTCACCTCGTCCTCGCCGATCGTCGACCCGTCGAGGATTCCCCCGCGGATCTGGAGGACCTTGGTGTCGCGCGCCGCGTTGCTCAGCGCCTTGGCGACGGCGACGGGATCGCCGTCGGTCTCCAGGAACGCGATTGCGGTCGGTCCTTCCAGCAATGCGAGCAGCGCGTCCGCCCCGGCCTCCTCGGCCGCACGACGGGTGAGCGTGTTCTTGACGACCTGGAAGCGGGCGCCGTGCTCGAGGAGCTCGCCCCTCAGCTTGTCGATGTCCGTGACCGTCAAGCCGCGGTAGTCCGCGACGATCAGGGTCTCTGTGTTCTTCAGCCGGTCGCTCAACTCGGCGACCAGGCGTTCCTTGTCGGCTTTCTGCATCGAATCACCTCCTCGAACGAATCAGGCCCGCCGTACAGGCGGGCCCGAGCAGAGGCAGGTGACTGCCACTCTCTCGGCCGCGCCTCGGCTGGACTTCTGCCGCGCGACGGCGGCTGCCAACTGTCTCTGGCGACGGGCGGTTTTACGCGGTAACAGGCTCGGCCTGTTCCTCCTCCAACTCTTCGACAATTCCTCTGGTGCGCGAGGGATCGACGTGGATCCCCGGGCCCATCGTGCTCGTGAGCGTGATACGGCGGATGTACCTGCCCTTCGCCGCAGACGGCTTCGCGCGGTTGATCTCATCCATCAGCGCGGCGTAGTTCTCGAGGAGCGTCTTCTCGTCCATGCTCCGCTTGCCGATCGCGACGTGGACGTTGGCGCCGCGGTCCGTGCGGTACTCGAGCTTGCCGGCCTTCGACTCGGTGACCGCCTTCGCGATGTCGAACGTGACCGTGCCCGTCTTCGGGTTCGGCATCTTCCCGCGCGGGCCGAGGATCCGTCCGAGCTTGCCGACGTTTCCCATCTGGTCGGGTGTCGCGATCGCGACGTCGAAGTCGTCGAAGCCCTCCTCGACCTGCTTCGCGAGATCGGCACTGCCCACGATGTCGGCGCCCGCGTCCTGCGCCTCCTTCGCCTTCTCGCCCTCGGCGAAGACGGCGACTCTGGTGTCCCGGCCCGTGCCGTGCGGAAGCATGAGCGTGCCGCGGAGCTGCTGGTCGGCGTGACGGACGTTCAGCCCGAGGTTGAAGTGCACCTCGACGGTCTCGTCGAACTTGCGCTCCGGCCAGGCCTTCAGCATCCGGACGGCCTGCGCCGGGCTGTAGACCTCCTCGCGGTCGATCTCGGCTCGCGCATTGCGGTAGTTCTTGCCGTGCTGGGTCACGGACCTACCTCCACGCCCATCGAGCGCGCGGTGCCGGCGATGATCTCGGCGGCCGCGTCGACGTCGCGGGCGTTCAGGTCGGGCATCTTCGCTTCGGCGATCTGGCGCACCTGCGCGCGGGTCAGCCGGCCGACCTTCTCGCGGTTCGGCTCTCCCGAGCCCTTCTCGATCCGCAGCGCCTCCTTGATCAGGACGGCGGCCGGCGGCGTCTTCGTGATGAAGTCGAACGAGCGGTCCTCGTAGACCGTGATCTCGACCGGGATGATCCGGCCGTTCTCCTGCTGCGTCTGGGCGTTGAACGCCTTGCAGAACTCCATGATGTTGACGCCGTGCTGGCCGAGCGCAGGGCCGACCGGCGGTGCGGGGTTGGCCTGCCCGCCCGGGATCTGCAGCTTGATGAGTGTCAGAACCTTCTTGGCCATACGCGTCAGTCGATCTTCTTCACCTGGTCGAAACCGAGCTCCACCGGAACCTGGCGCTCGAAGATGTCCACGAGGACCTTGAGCTTCTGGGAGTCCGGCTGGACGTCGACGATCTCGCCGTCGAAGTCCGAGAGCGGCCCGGAGGTTACCTTCACCGATTCGCCGAGGGAGAACTCCACCTGGGCGCGCGGCCGTTCGCCGGTCGCCGTGCCCGTGCGGAGGATGCGGTCGACCTCCGGCTGCGAGAGCGGGATCGGCTTGCCGGCGGCGCCGACGAACCCAGTCACGCCCGGCGTGTTCTTGACGACGCCCCAGGCGTCGTCGTCCAGGTCCATGTTCACGAGGACGTAACCCGGGAGGACGCGCTTCTCGGCCTGCACCTTCTGGCCGTCCTTGGTCTCGATCACCTGCTCGGTCGGGACCACGACGCGGCGGAAGCGCGGCCCCTGGTTCATCGAGACGATTCGGTGCTCGAGGTTGGTCTTCACCTTGTTCTCGTGCCCCGAATAGGTGTTGATCACGTACCAGCGGAACATGGGAAAGCCCCTAGCGGCCGAGCAGGAGGCGCTCGACGAGCGGCTGGATCCCAAGGTCCAGGAGCCACAGATAGGTGCCGACGATGCCGCAGGCGATGATCACGACGACGGTTCCGGTCATGACCTGACGCTGGTTCGGCCAGTCGACCTTCTTCAGCTCGGCCCAGCACTCGGAGATGAAGCGGCGGCCTCCACCCCCGCCTCCGCGGCGGCCGGTCTGCGTCTTCGGCGGCTGCGCGGCCGGGCGCACCTGCGCCTGGCGGCTGCGCGCTCGCTGCGAGACGCTCGCCTGCTGTTGCTGCTGGCCGTCGGGCTGCTGAGTCTGCTGCTTCTGCTGCCGGTTCCGGCGGCGCTGCTGGCGGGTGCTCCGGGCCACTCCCTACCTCGTCTCGCGGTGCGGAGTATGCCTGCCGCACCAGCGGCAGTATTTCTTCGCCTCGAAGCGGTCCGGGGTGTTCCGCTTCGACTTCTCGGTTTGATAGTTCCGCCGCCGACACTCGGTGCAGGCGAGCGTGATTCCAACTCTGACGCCAGTAGCCATGTCCTCGTTTCCTCTTTACGCGGAAGGTAGCGGCGGGTGGATTCGAACCACCGACCTTCGGGTTATGAGTCCGACGCTCTAACCAACTGAGCTACGCCGCCGCGCGTGCCGCAGTGTAGCGACTCGTCCGCGTTCCTTCGTAGCCTTTTCTCCATGGCGGAGCGATGCCTGCGGTGCGGCGCCACCATGGAGTGGCGCCACGAAACCTGGCAGTGCGCGCGCTGCAGGTTCAAGCTCGGGTGCTGCGAGGGCGAGGCGCAAACGAGCTGCGACGCCCGGCCCGCGACGCTCATGGGCCCAAGCGGCGTTCGACCCGCGCCACGTACTCGCCCAGGTTGAGCGGGTTCGGCCTCGTCCGGCGCCGGGTCGGCGGGTCACCGCCCACCGGCTGGTAGCCGGCGAAGCTGGAATCGAGCACGCCCTCTCCACCCGTCAGCGCGGGCAGCTCGCGATGCAGCTCGTCCGCTCGGGTGGCCGGCAGGACCGCGGTGATCGTGGACCTCTCACCATCGGGTGCCGGCGTCTCGAACGTCGCTCCCAGCCGCGCGAGCGCCGGGATGACCGCTCCGACGGCGTGCGTCGGGACCTCGAGCACCAGGCGGGCCGTCGGCTCGCAGACCACGGTCCCCGCCGACTCGAGCGCCTGCATCACGACGATGGGAGCGAGCTTGCGGAAATCGGCGGGCGTGCTGAGCGGCCCGCGCGTCGACTGCGGGCCGTCCGGCGAGCTGTAGTTGGAGTCGGTCATGGTGACGACGCAGTCCGGCACGCGCCATCCATAGAGACCTTCCTGCAGCTGCTCGCGGACGTATTCCTCCATGGCCGACCCGAAGCTCTCGAGCTTCTTGAAGGCGTAGAGCGGCACCCGGCGGTGGTCGACTTGCAGTCGGAACTCGAGACCGGAGCCCTCACGAGCAGGCTCGACGCGCAGGCCGATCGTGGCTCGATACGGGTTCGTCTCGGTATTGAGGATCACGATCGCCTCACCCAGCCGCCGCAGACGCTCGATGTAGATCGGCGTCGTCTCGTGGAACTCGACGTCGATGCCGTAGTCCTCGGCGAGCGTCGCCTGGATGACCTCCTTCTGCACCTCGCCGTAGAGAGACACGGAGATCTGGTGACGCTCGTCGTCTTGCCTGACCTCGATGAGCGGGTCCTGCTCGGCGAGCTGCCCGAGCGCGACTCGGAGCCCAGCTCCGTCATCCGGGTCGGTCGGGACGATGACCGATTCCAGCGTCGGCGGCGCGAACTCCCGCCGCGGCGGCGGCGCCTCTCCGATCCGGTCGCCGATCTGGATGCTCCCGAGGCCCCAGAGCTTCGCGATCTCTCCGGCGGAGACCGACGCGCGCTGCTCGGCATCCCCGGCGTCGAAGACGCTGATCGCCGTCACCTTCTCGTCGTTCAACCGCTCCCGCGCGTGGACGGTGCCGGAGAACATCCGGACGTAGGCGATCTTCTCGCCGGCCGTCCCGCGCTCGATCTTGAAGACGGATCCCGAGGCTGCCCCCTCGGCGTCACCGGCGGACCGCGGGCAGCAGCTCGGCGATCCCGGACATCAAATCGTCGACGCCCTCTCCGGTCTTCGCCGAGCCGACGAACACGGGATGCACGAGCGCCCGGCCGGTCTGCGCCGCGAGCTCTTCTCGCAAGCGCCGATACGGGAGCCCGTCGCCCTCGACGTATTCGGCCAGGAGGGACTCGTCCAGGTCGGCGAGCACCTCGGCCAGCCTTGCCTGCGGTCGTCGACCCATCGGGACGATCGCCGGGGTCAGCCTCGCCGAGATCTCCTCCAGCACGCGGTCGGGGTCCGCTCCGACGCGGTCGAGCTTGTTCACGAAGATCAGTGTCGGAACGCCCAGCCGCTGCAGCGCCCGCATCAGCAGCGGCGTCTGCGACTGGACGCCCTCGACCGCGGAGATCACGAGCACGGCCCCGTCGAGCACGCTCAGCACCCGCTCCACCTCGGCGATGAAGTCGGGGTGGCCCGGCGTGTCGATCAGGTTGACCCTAACGTCGTCGATCGCGAAGGACACGACGGCGGACTTGATCGTGATCCCGCGCCGCTGCTCCAGCGGCAGCGTGTCTGTCTGTGTGGTGCCGTCATCGACGCGTCCGAGCTCGTCGATGACGCCGGCGGCGTAGAGCAGCCGCTCGGTGAGAGTCGTCTTACCGGCGTCTACATGCGCCAGGATTCCCAAGTTGAGCGTTCGTTCCAGCAAGCCTCATACCCTCCGAATAGGTCGAAAAGCCCTTCGCGATGGACATGAGTGCTGGACGCATGACTCTCCTTGGTCGGCGCCGGTGCTAGGAGTGAAGCATATGGAACTCGACGCCCGAACGGTGGTCCTCGTCGAGGGAGTGAGCGACCGGCACGCGGTCGAGGCGCTCGCCCAGCGGCAGGGTCGCGACCTCGCAGCGGAGGGCGTCGCTGTCGTCTCGATGGGAGGCGCCCAGGCGATCGGCCGCTTCCTCGAGCTGTACGGCCCGCGCGGCCAGGGCCTCGAGCTGGCCGGTCTCTGCGACGTGCAGGAGGAGGACGAGTTCCGGCGGGGCCTCGAGCGGGCCGGCCTCGGTTCGAACCTGACCCGGGCCGACATGGAGCGGCTCGGCTTCTACGTCTGCGTCCGGGATCTCGAGGACGAGCTGATTCGGGCCCATGGCGCCGCGTCGGTCGAGCGGATCGCCGAGACTCAAGGCGACCTCCAGGCCTTTCGAACACTGCAGAAACAGCCGGCGTGGCAGGGCCAGCCCGTCGAGGAGCAGCTTCGGCGCTTCATGGGCAGCGGCGGCCGCCGCAAGATCCGCTACGCGGAGTATCTCAGCTCGTCTCGAGGAGATGCCCCGGCGCGTCCTGGACGCGCTCTAGGAGGACGGAATCGCTCGTCCAGGGCGATGCCGTTCCAGGCAAGGACGCGGGAGCGTTCGTATCATGAGATACGGGCGCGACTGGGACGCAGTCCTGGCGGCAGCGCCCTGCGGCCAGCAGCGGAGACGATCATGACCGGCGTGCCGACGTTCACCTGGCTCGAAGAGCCACTCCGCCTCCGGCACGCGCATGCGGATGCAGCCGTGGGAGGCCGAGTAGCCGATCGACGCCGCGTCCGGCGTCCCGTGGATGCCGACGAGCGGCGCCGTGAGACCCATCCAGCGGGTTCCGAGCGGGTTGCCGGGCCCGGGCGGGACCGGCTTCTCGCCCTTCGCCCACTCCGAGTCGGGCGGCGGGATCCACCAGGGGTTCATCTGCTTCGTCGCGATGCTGTAGTTGCCGAGCGGTGTCGGGTACTCGGAGCTGCCGGTCGCGACCCCGAACCGGCGCACGAGATCTTCGCCGGCCCGTCGAAGAGCGAGAGCCTGCTTCGACTCGCGGAAGATGATCACGACCGGCCCGTAGTTCGCCGGCGTGACCTTCGGCTCGATGGTGCTGACGATCAGCTCGATCGGCCTGCGCCTGTTCGTGCTGCGAAGGGCGCGCGTGATCGCCTTCGCCATCCCGTCCTTCTCGACGGTGAGGCCCGTCTTCGCCTCCGTGAACTGAGGGCGTCCGCCGGACGCGCCGACGACCTGGGTGTCCACGGCGCTCGTACGAGAAGAGCCGGTCGAGGCGGTTGACGTAGCGGCGGATCCGCGGCTGCGTCGGAGGACACCTGAACGCGGACGCGCGTGTTCGGCGGTGCGAGGAGCGCCCGGGAGACGGCGCCGTCGATGCCGGCGCTCGCGCCGAGGTATCGCGGGCTGATCCGCCAGCGCTTGTCGCGGAACTGCAGGCGGAGCGGCCGGCCGAATGCCGCCTCGACGCGTGTCCTCGCCGCCTCGGACATCTTGCCGCCGACAGGGACACCGCCGATTGTCACGCCCGGGGCGATGACCACGGGCTTGCGCGCGGCGTCCGGTGCTGCGACCCCGAGGCTGACGGCTGCGACGAACATGACGGCGAGCAGGAGTTTCACGCCGACAAACGATACGCAAGGCGGCGCGAAAACGTTTGTATTTCGCCGGCGGCTTTACGTCTCCTTCACCCAGTCGCGGGTCAGATACAGCCAGAACGCGAGGCCCGCGTAGGGGCCGTAGCGGCGGAAGCGGCGCTCGATCGTCCGGTCGCCCGCCTTCCGCCCGCCGTTGAGCCTGGCGTACGTCGGCCGCGTCCAGGAGTCGAGGATCAGGCGTGAGTGGCGTCCGATCAACATCATGATGTGGGCGGCGGCGTAGGGCCCGACGCCGGGAAGGTGCGAGCAGCTGCTTCGCCAGCTCGTCGTCCGGCAGCTCCGTGGGCGGGGCGGTCGCGAGGGCCTCGAGGTCGAGCGAGCCGTCGGCGACGGAGGCGGCGAGCGCGCGGAGGTACGCGCCGCGGTAGCCGGCCCGCGCGACGTCGCGGTAGAACGCCTCGGGCGCGGCGGCCATCGCCTGCGGGGTCGGGAAAGGCGCGCCCGTGGCCGCCGGCGGAGGGCTCGCCGAGGTTCTCCACCAGCCCGGTGACCATCCGCACGGTCGCCGACCAGGTGGTGTTCGTCGTGCAGATCGTCTTCACGACGTCCTCGAAGACGGTGGCTCCGCGAGCCATCCGGCCGGCGCCGACGGCGATCCAGGCCAGCTCGGGGTCGGTCTTCGCGACCTCGTAGAGCGGTGAGAGGTCCTCGTCGAGGTTGAGGACGCGGCGGACCGACTGGCGGAGCCCGACGCGGGTGCGCGCGCCGAGCGGCGGGCCGAGGACGTCGACCTTCGCCTTGCCCTTCCGGCCCTGGCGGATCCGGACCGTCCGCGGCTTGGCTCCGGCGACGGGCAGCGTGACCGTCATCACCTCGGCGTCCTCGTCCAGGTCGGCCGGCGGGAGCGACGCGACGCCGTGCGAGACGATCGTCCGCCAGAGATCGACGGGCTCGCCGGAGGGGCCGCGCAGTGCGATCTCCATGGACGGTCGCCATGGCGCGAGACTAGATGCCGGGCGACGGATGGCAGTCCTGGGCGTGGATGTCGGCGGCACGTTCACCGACGCGGTGCTGATCGCGGACGGCGAGCTCCGGACCGCGAAGGTGCGGACCGCGGAGCGGCAGGAGGAGTCGGTGCTCGCCGCTGCGGCGGCGGTCGGCGCCGGAGAGCCCGAGCGCTTCACGCACGGGACGACGGTTGCCACGAACGCACTGCTGGAGCGCAAGGGCGCACGGACGGCGTTCGTGGCGACCGCCGGGTTCGAGCACCTCCTGCACCTGCGGCGGCAGGACCGGGCACACCTCTATCGCCTCTGCGAGGCGCATCCCGAGCCTCTCGTCCCCCTCGAACGCTGCCACGGCGTGCGCGAGCGGATCGGGCCGGACGGCGTCGTCGAGCCGCTCGACCTCGACTCGCTCCCCGAGCTCGACGCCGAGGCGGTGGCCGTCTGCCTGCTGTTCTCGTTCCGCGATCCGCGGCACGAGCGCGCGGTGGCCGCCGAGATCTCACGCCGGCTCCCTGCGGCTCACGTCGTCGCCTCGCACGAGGTCTCGCCCGAGTTCCGCGAGTACGAGCGGGCTTCCACGACTGCTGCGGATGCGTACCTCGGCCCGCGGCTCGGGAGCTACCTGCGCGCTCTCGGCAACCGCTGCGGCGAGGCTGGTCTTCCGCAGCCGCTCGTGATGCGCTCGTCGGGCGGCGTCGCCTCGCTGGACGAGGCTGCCGCGCATGCTTCCTGGGCGCTGCTGTCGGGGCCGGCGGGCGGCGTGGTGGGCGCGGCGCGGATCGCGGAGCTCGCCGGTTTCCCGGACGCAATCGCCTTCGACATGGGCGGCACGTCCACGGACGTCTGCCTGATCTCGGGCGGCCAGGCGGAAAGGTCGGCGGAGCGCACCGTCGCCGGCTTTCCGATCCGGCTCCCGAGCGTCGACGTCCACACGGTCGGTGCCGGCGGGGGGTCGATCGCTTGGGTGGACGAGGGCGGCGCGCTCCGGGTCGGGCCCGAGAGCGCGGGCGCCGTGCCCGGGCCGGCTTGCTACGGGTCGGGCGGGCTCCGGCCGACCGTCACCGACGCGAACCTGCTCCTCGGTCGGATCCCTCCGCGGCTCGCCGACGGCCTCGAGCCCGACCGTGCTGCGGCGGAGCGGGCATTCGAGGGCCTCGACCCTGCAGGCGTCGTGGAGGTCGTGAACGCCGAGATGCTGCGCGCTCTTCGGGTCGTCTCCGTCGAGCGTGGGCGCGATCCGCGCGGCCTCGCCCTCGTCGCGTTCGGCGGCGCGGGGCCGCTGCATGCGTGCGACCTCGCCGACGGTCTCGGCATCACCACGGTGCTCGTGCCCGAGGCGGCGGGTGTGCTCTCGGCGCTCGGGCTCGCCGTCGGCGACGAGCGCCGCGACCACGTTCGGAGCGAGGTTCGGCCGCTCGACGACGTGCGACGATCTCCCGGCGGAGGGAGAGGCTGACCTCCGCTACCGCGGCCAGTCCTTCGAGCTGGCCGTGCCGCTCGGCGCCGGCCTCGCGGACCGGTTCCACGCGCTGCACGACGAGCGGTACGGCTACGCGGATCGCGAGAGGCCGCTCGAGCTCGTGGCCGTCCGGACTGCGGAAGTCCGCCCGGGGCCACCGCTCGTCCTCCCCGCCACGCCGCGCGAGACGGTCGCCGGCCCGGCGACGGTCGAGCTCGACGGCGCCACGTGCTGGGTTCCCCCCGGGTGGGTGGGGGCTAGGGATGGTGGCATCTGGAGGCTCACGAAGAGTGACGAAGCGTGAACATTCAGCTCCAAGTTCTCGGACACGCACTCCGGGGGATCGCCGAGGAGATGGGCGCGGCGCTGATCCGGTCGGCGTTCTCCGCGAACATCAAGGAACGGCGCGACTGCTCCACCGCCCTGTTCGACGAGCGGGGCCGCATGGTCGCGCAGGCGGAGCACATCCCCGTCCACCTCGGCGCGATGCCCGACGCGGTCGCGGCCGTCATGCGGCACGACCCGGGCCGGGACGACGTGTTCATCCTCAACGACCCGTTCGCCGGCGGCACGCACCTGCCCGACATCACGCTCGTCTCGCGAACGGACGTCGGGTTCGCCGTCACGCGCGCGCACCACGCGGACGTCGGCGGCATCGAGCCGGGCAGCATGCCCGCCGCATCGCGGACGCTCGAGCAGGAAGGCGTCGTGATCCCGCCGACACGGCTCGGCGCCGAGACGCTCGACGAGCTCACGGCGCGGATGCGAAACCCGGACGAGCGGAGGGGCGACTTCCGCGCCCAGCTCGCGGCTCATCGCCTCGCCGACGAACGGATTGCCGAGCTCTGCGCGCGGCAGGGCGCCGACGGCGTCCGCGCCGCGATGGACGAGCTCCTCGCCTACTCCGAGCGGATCGTCCGCGCCGGGATCGCCCGTCTCCCCGACGGTCGCTACGAGGCCGAGCGACGTCCTCGAGGCGCCCGAGGGCAACGCTCACGATCCGCGCCGCGGTCACCGTCGCCGATGACGAGCTCGAGGTCGACTTCGCCGGCACGGACCCACAGCACGACGGAAACCTCAACTGCCCGATCTCCGTCACGCGTTCGGCGGCGTACTTCGTCGTGCGCTGCCTGACCGGGCCGGACGTGCCCGCCTCGGCCGGTGCCTTCTCGCCCGTCCAGGTCGCGGCGCCGCCGGGGTCGCTCGTCAATGCCCAGCCGGGAGCCGCGGTCGCGGGCGGCAACGTCGAGACCTCCTGCCGGATCGTCGACGTGCTCTTCGCCGCGCTGGGCCAGGCCGTTCCGGTACCGGCCCAGGGTCAGGGGACGATGAACAACCTCACGCTGGGAAACGACCGTTTCACCTACTACGAGACGATCGGCGGCGGCCAGGGCGCATGTCCGGACGGCGAGGGCCCGAGCGGCGTCCACGTGACGATGTCCAACACGCTGACGACGCCCACGGAGGCGCTCGAGCTCGCGTATCCGCTGCGCGTCCGGCGGCACGAGCTGCGGCTCGGCTCGGGAGGCGCGGGACGGCACCGCGGCGGCGACGGCGTCGTGCGCGAGGTCGAGGCGCTCGAGGGCTGCCGGGCGTCGATCCTGAGCGAGCGGCGAACCGTCGCGCCGGGTGGAGCCGAGGGCGGCGGCCCCGGAGCACCGGGCCGCAACCTCCTGAACGGCCGCGAGCTGCCGGCGAAGGCAACCGTCGATCTCGAGCCCGGAGACGTCCTCCGGATCGAGACGCCCGGCGGAGGCGGTTGGGGGCGCCCCGCCGAGTAGCCCGATCGGAAATCCTGGTGGAGCGGCGGCCACGCCTGTGACTAGTCTCAGCGGCATGGCCGTCGTCGAGGCACTCGACCTCCACCGCACCTACCGCACGTCCACCGGGACCATCCGCCGCAAGTGGATGGACGTCGAGGCGGTCCGCGGCGTCAGCTTCGAGATCGAGAAGGGCGAGCTCTTCGGGCTGCTCGGACCGAACGGCGCCGGAAAGACGACGACGATCAAGATGCTGATCACGCTGCTGATCCCGACCTCGGGCACCGCGAGCGTGCTCGGCTACGACGTCGTCAAGGACGCGCGCGAGGTGCGCAAGCGCATCGGCTACGTCTTCGGCGGGGAGCGCGGCGTCTACGAGCGGCTCTCCGGCTACGACAACCTCCGCTACTTCGCCGAGCTCTACGGCGTGCCGCCGAAGGAGCAGAAGCCGCGGATCGAGAGCCTGCTCGAGCTCGTCGGCCTCAAGGGCCGAGAGCAGGAGCGCACCGAGGGCTACTCGCGCGGGATGAAGCAGCGGCTGCACGTCGCCCGAGGGCTCCTCCACGATCCGCCGGTCGTCTTCCTGGACGAGCCGACGATCGGGCTCGATCCCGTCGGCGCGCGCGAGCTGCGCGCCACCATCGCCTCGCTCGTCGACGCCGGCAAGACCGTGCTGCTGACGACGCACTACATGTTCGAGGCAGACGCGCTCTGCGACCGGATCGCCGTCATCAACAAGGGCGAGATCGTCGCGCACGGCACGCCGGCGCAGCTGAAGCAGAACGTCGCCGAGGGAGCCGTCGTCGAGGTGGAGATCTTCGGGATCCCCGAGGGGACCGTCGACCGGGTCCGGGAGCTCCCCGGCGTGAGCGCGGTCTCGGTCGAGGAGCGCGAGCAGGCGCAGGTGCTGATCGTCCAGACGCCGCGCCGACGTCGAGCTCACGCACGCGATCCTCGGCCGGCTGAACGGCGCCAACGTCGGCCGGGTGTCCAGGCGCGAGCCGACGCTCGAGGACGCGTACGTCGCGCTCGTCTCCTCGGACGAGTGAAAATCCTCAGGCTCCTCGCCTTCGGCTGGTACTTCCAGTTCAAGGCGATCGCCCGCTCGCCCTTCGAAGGCCTCTTCCAGATCATCTGGCCGCTCTTCTTCGCGACGGTCGCGTTCCTGATGTTCCGCGCCGGCACCGACCCGAAGACGCTGCTGTACGCGTCCCTCGGCGCGGCGGTGATGGGCATGTGGTCGGCCACGAGCACGACGGCCGGCGGCGCGATGCAGCGGGAGCGCTGGCACGGGACGCTCGAGGCGCTCGTCGCGTCGCCGCCGCACTTCTCCCTCATCCTGCTCCCGATCACGCTCGCGATGAGCACGATCGGGATCTACTGCCTCGTCGCGACGCTCGCCTTCGGGCGCTTCGTCTTCGGCATCGACCTGACGGTCGAGCACTGGGTCGCCTTCGGGTTCTCGATCGTCGGAACCGTGCTCTCCTTCGGCGCGCTCGGCTTCCTGTTCGCCGTCTCGTTCGTCCGCTTCCGCGCCGCCTGGGCGCTGGGCAACCTCTTCGAGTACCCGGTCTGGCTGATCGGCGGGTTCCTCGTCCCGCTCGTGCTCCTGCCCGACTGGGTGCGCCCGATCTCCTGGGCGCTCGCGCCGACCTGGGGGATGAACGCGATCCGCGAGTCGGCGCTCGGCGGCTCTCCCTGGCCCGACCTCGCGCTCTGCCTCGCCCTCGGCGCGGTGTACCTCGCAGCCGGAATCCTGGCGCTGGAGCGCGTCCTCGGCGCGGCCCGCAAGCGCGCGACGCTCTCGCTGACATGACCGCGGTGCGGATCTTCGCGGTCGGCGGGCTGATGAGCTACCGCGCGCTCTTCTACTGGCTGACGCCGATGATCTACATCCCGAGCCTCGTCGTCGCGCCGATCTTCCAGATCCTGCTGATGGCCTACATGGGACGGTCGGCAGGCCTCGCCTCGGACGAGTTCTTCCTCGTCGGCAACGCGATCCAGTACGCGGCGGTCCCGTGTCTGTTCGCGATGATGCAGCTCGTCGGCGGCGAGAAGTTCCAGAACACGCTCGGCGCGATCCTCGTCAGTCCCGCTCCGCGGCTGCCGCTCTTCTTCGGCCGCGCGGTGCCCGTGGTGCTGAACGGCGCGTTCGTCGCGGCGTTCTCGCTCCTGGTCGGGTCGCTGCTCCTCGACGTCGAGATCCCCGCCTCCGCGATCCCGCCGCTCGCGCTCGTGATCCTCGTCGCCGCCTTCTCGTGCACCGGGCTGGGCATGATCAACGCTGCCCTTGCGCTCCGCATTCGCGAGTCGGCGGTGCTCTCGAACGTCCTCTTCGGCTTCCTGCTCATCTTCACCGGCGCGAACATCCCGCTCTCGGAGGTGCCGGACTGGATGGAGACGGTCTCGCAGTGGATCCCGTTCACGCACTCGATCCAGGCCGCGCGGGAGCTGGTGGACGGTGCCTCGGCGTCCTCGGTCCTCGACCTGGTCGGCGCGGAGCTGGCCATCGGTGCCGCGTACCTCGTCGCCGGCTACCTGCTGCTCCGGTTCTTCGAGTACCAGGGCCGGCGCCACGCGACGCTGGAGCGCTCGTGAGGGCGCTGCGCCTGATCGGGATCGGCTGGCTGTACCAGTTCAAGCAGCTGCGGCGGTCCTCGTTCGACAGCTTCCTCGCCATCCTCTGGCCGCTCTTCTTCGCGACCGTCGCCTTCTTCATGTTCCGCCAGGGCGGCGATCCCGACTCGCTGATCTACGCCTCCCTCGGCGCGGCGGTGATGGGCATCTGGAGCGCGACGAGCCTCGCCGCCGGCACGGCGCTCCAGCGGGAGCGCTGGCTGGGGACGCTCGAGCTGCTCGTCGCCGCTCCCTCCCACTTCGCGCTCGTCATCCTCCCGGTCGGCGCTCGCCACGTCCACGATCGGCGTCTACTGCATGGCGACGACGCTGCTCTGGGGCCGGGTCGTCTTCGGCATCAACCTCCCGCTCGAGCACCCGGTGCTGATGGGCTTCGCGATCCTCGCCGCGCTCCTGTCCATCGGCGCCCTCGGCTTCCTGATCGGGATCGCGTTCGCCCGCTACCGCTACGCGTGGGCGCTGGGATCGATGACCGAGTACCCGATGTGGCTGATCTGCGGGTTCCTCATCCCGCTGGCGCTGCTCCCCGCGTGGGTGCCGCCGATCTCCTACCTGCTCGCGCCGACCTGGGGGATGAACGCGATCCGCGAGTCCTCGACCGGCGGATCGCCGTTACCCGACATCGCGATGTGCGCGGTGCTCGGGCTCGCCTACGTCGTGATCGGCTTCCTGCTCACCGACCGCGTCCTTCGCGCGGCACGCGAGAGGGCGAGCCTCTCGCTGACATGACCGTGTCGCTCAGGATCTTCTTCATCGGCGGCCTGACGGCATACCGCGGGCTGATCAACTGGCTCTCGCCCTGGATCTACGTGCCCACGATGATCGTCGCGCCGATCTTCCAGATCCTGCTCTTCGTCTACATCGGGCGCAGCGCGGGCGTGCAGTCGGACGAGTTCTTCGTGATCGGGAACGCCGTCCAGTACGCCTCGATCCCTTGCCTGTTCGCGATGACCCACGCGATCGCGGGCGAGCGCTACCAGCAGACGCTGTCCTACATCCTCGTCAGCCCGGCGGGCCGACTGCCGCTCTTCCTAGGGCGGGCGCTGCCGGTGATCTGCAACGCCATGCTCGTCGCCGCCTTCGCGCTCGTGGTGTCGGCGCTGATCCTGGGCATCGACATCCCGGTGTCGGCCTGGGGCCCGATCGCCCTCGTGATCTTCATCTCGGCCTTCTCGTGCACCGGGCTCGGGCTGATCTGCGCCGCTGCCGGCCTGCGCGTGCGCGAGACGGCGGTCCTGAACAACATCATCTTCGGGCTGCTGCTGATCTTCACCGGCGCGAACGTCCCGATCGACGAGCTGCCCGGCTGGATGCAGGCGATCTCGAACCGGATCCCGCTCACCCACGGGATCGAGGCGGCGCGGGATCTCGCGAACGGCGCGTCGCTCGGCGACGTCTCGGGCCTGCTCGCGACTGAATTCGCGATCGGCGTCGTTTACACGATCGTGGGCTACGGGGCACTTCGTTACATGGAACACGAGAGCCGGAAACGGGCCTCGATCCAGATCGCATGAGCACCCTCCGCCTCCTCTGGGTCGGCTGGCGCTTCTACGTGAAGAACCTGACGCTGTCGAGCTTCTACATCCTCACGTCGGTCCTGCAGCCGATCATCTTCGCGTCGGTCGCCTACTTCATGTTCGAGGCCGGCGCGCGGCAAGGGACGCTCCTCTACGTCGCGCTCGGCGCCGGGATGATGGGGATCTGGTCGTCGACGCTGTTCGGGTCCGGCGGCGCGATCCAGTGGCAGCGGTGGCAGGGAGTCCTCGAGTACTCGATCGCCGTGCCGCCGCCGCTCCTGCTCGTGATCGTGCCGCTGACGATCGCGACCGCCACGATCGGGCTCTACTCGCTGACCGCGACCCTGTTCTGGGGCTGGCTGTTCTTCGACGTGCCGCTCGAGGTCGCACACCCGGTGGCGTTCCTCGTGGCGCTGCCGGCGGCGGTGCTCGGGCTCGGGCTGCTCGGCCTCGTGCTGGCCTCGACCTTCGTGCTCTACCGGAACGCAAACGCGCTCTCGAACTTGCTCGAGTTCCCCGTCTGGCTCGTGACCGGCCTGCTCGTGTCGCTGTCGCTGCTGCCGGGCTGGGTGGGCCCGCTGTCCTGGGTGCTGGCGCCGACGTGGGGCATCAACGCCCTCCGCGAGGCTGCGATCGAGGGCAATGCCTGGCCGGAGATCGGGATGTGCCTCCTCCTCAGCGCCGTCTACCTCGTGATCGGCCACTACGCGCTGCGGCACTTCGAGCGGCTCGCGCGCGAGCGGGCGACGCTGGCGCTCGCATGACGGACAACAACCTTCGTGTCTTCTTCGTCGGCGGCTACCTGTCGTACAGGGCGCTCTTCAACTGGATGCACCCGACGCACTACATCCCGACGATGCTCGGCGCGCCCGTCTTCCAGGTGCTCTTCTTCGCCTACATCGGCCGCTTCGCGCAGCTGAAGGACGACACGTTCTTCGTCACCGGCAACGCCGTGCAGCTGACGGCGATGGCGGGCGTGTACGGCATGGCGATGACGATCGGCGGCGAGCGGTGGACGCAGACGCTGTCACCGCTGATGGCGAGCCCGGCGAACCGCCTGCCGCTCTTCCTGGGCCGATCGCTGCCGCTGATCGTCAACGGGATCATCACGTCCGCGTTCGCGTTCTTCGTCAGCTGGCTCCTGCTCGACTTCGAGCTCACCCGGTCGCAGCTCCCGGCGCTGGCGGTCGTGGTCGCGGTGAGCGCGTTCGCCTGCACCTCGCTCGGCCTGCTCGTCGGCGCGATCGGGCTGCGCGGCGCGGGACGTCTTCTTCCTCGCGAACCTCGTCGTCTTCTCGCTGCTCCTCTTCTGCGGCGTGAACGTCCCGCTCGAGACCCTGCCGGACTGGATGGAGGCCGTCGGCCGGGCGCTGCCCCTGACCCACGGGATCGAGGCGGCGCGTGAGATCGCCGCCGGAGCCTCGCTCGGTGACGTCTCCAACCTTGTGTGGACGGAGCTCGCGATCGGCGCGGCCTACGCAGCCGTGGCGTACGCGCTCTTCCGGATCTTCGAGATCGAGGGTCGCCGACGCGCGACGCTCGAGACGATCTAGGATCGGGGCCATGTGCAGAAACATCCAGACGCTCTTCAACTTCGAGCCGCCGGCGACCGAGGACGAGGTTAGCGCTGCGTCGCTGCAGTACGTCCGCAAGATCAGCGGCTTCACGAAGCCGTCGCAGGCCAACGAGCAGGCGTTCGAGCGGGCGGTCGACGAGGTGACCGCCGCCTCGATGCGGCTCCTCGGCGAGCTGGTCACGAACGCCGCGCCGAAGGACCGCGAGGTCGAGGCGGCGCGCCGCCGGGCTCGCGCCGAGAAGCGCTTCGCCGCTGCCTGAGCTCGACGGCAGCTTCGACGGCGAGATCGTCCGGCCCGGCGACCCGGGCTACGACGCCGCCCGGGTCGTCTGGAACGGGCTGGTCGACCGGCGCCCCGCGCTGATCGTCCGGCCGGCGCATGCCGACGACGTCGTCTCGGCCCTTCGGTACGCGCGCGAGGAGGATCTCCTCGTCGCCGTCCGGTGCGGCGGCCACAGCATCCCCGGTTTCTCGACGTGCGACGACGGCATCGTCATCGACCTGTCCCGGATGCGAGGCGCACAGGTGGATCCCGAGCAGCGGACGGCCCGCGTCGCCGGCGGCGCGCTCCTCGCGGAGCTCGATGAGCAGGCGCAGGCCGCCGGCCTCGTCTGCCCTGTCGGCGTGGTCTCGCACACCGGCGTCGCCGGACTGACCCTCGGCGGTGGGATGGGCCGGCTCCAGCGAACGTACGGCCTCACGATCGACAACCTGCTCGAGGTCGAGCTCGTGACGGCGGACGGCCGCAGAGTCCGGGCGAGCGAGGACGAGAACCCGGAGCTCTTCTGGGGCCTGCGCGGTGCCGGCGCCAACTTCGGGATCGCGACGTCGCTCACCTTCCGCCTTCACCCGCTCGACGGCACGATCACGCACGGCACCGTCGTCCACCCGGTCGAGCACGCCCGGGGGCTGGCCGCCGTCTATCGCGACACACTCGATGCTGGGCCCGACGAGCTCTGGATGAGCTTCGGCCTCGGCGCGGCAAACGGTCGTCCGGTCGCGACGGTCACGGTTCACCACTGCGGGCCGGAGGAGCAGGCGGATCGGGATCTCGCGGAGCTCCGAGCCTTCGGCACTCCGCTCGACGACTCGATCGGGAGGACTCGGTACCTCACGGCTCAGCAGCTCGCCGACGAGGCGGAGGCGTGGGGGCATCGCTTCTACATGAAGAGCGCGTTCCTCCCAGCGCTGCCGGACGAGCTCGTCGACCTGGCCGCGGAGCAGGTTCCGCGGGTGCCGCCGGGCGCGGACGGCGGCTTCTCGACCTGGGCCTGCGGCGGTGCGATCGCGAGCGTGCCCGACGACGCGACCGCGTTCACGGGCCGAGACGCGAGCTTCTGGCTGGCGGCCGAGATCCAATGGGACGACCCGGCGCTGGACGACGCCTGCCGCGAGTGGTGCCGTGCGGCCATGTCTGGCATGGCGCCGTTCGCGTCGACCGGGCGCTACGTGAACGACGTCTCCGAGACCGACGAGCGCCTGGCGTCGATCTACGGCGAGGCCAAGGCCGAGCGGCTGGTCGCGCTCAAGCGCGAGTGGGATCCGGACAACGTGTTCCGGCTGAACCAGAACATCCGGCCCTGAGGGGTCAGCTAAGGCTTGACGTGAAACTCATCGCGTCTCGCGGCGTCTGAGGCTCTTCGACGCTCAGTAGCACAGGGCAGAACGAATCAGGCGGCAGAGGCCTGGAGCGTCGGCCCAGGCCGTACCGCCGTACCATGGACGCGGCGTGATGAAGGCCGCAATCGTCGCGGCGGCTATGGCGGGACCCTCGCAGTCGTGGAGGGTCTACTACTGGTTGTCCTTGGCAGCCTCGCCGGACTCGCCGAGAATCCCGAGGGCGAAGCGGCAACGACCTCTGGGTACGTCGTACTTACGCTGGGCGCGATCGTCCTAGCAGCCGTCTTCGCTGCAAGGGGATGGCCGCTCCTCCTTCCCGTCGCGAGCGCCTCCACCGCCGCCGTGGGATTCGTTGTCGAGAGCGCCCTTTGGGTCTTCGCTGCCGCCTTCCTTTTCGCTGCCGCGGCGCTTGCCGTCATCTCGAAGCGACGCGAACTGGGATTGCCAAGCGCCAAGCCCTCGTAGTCGGCCGGAACGCGGCGAGTAGCACGGATCAGTAGGGCGGAACGCCTTACGCTTCGGACTCGTGGCGGAGGCCGACGCCTATTCGAGAAGCGGGGCTTCTTGCTTCGCGTTGAGCGCGGAGCTGGACCACGAGCTACCCAAGTCCGCTCAAACTCGGGGCAGCACATACTGGGCCGATCTCGTCTCGATTCGAAGGGGCGAGGTGCTCGCCGCTAACTACGGCTGTGGAATGAGCGTTGAGGAGGCGAAAGAGAGCGCGCGAAGGCGATACGTCGTCGAGCAGGGCTCTGAGTAGCTCAGAGCGTGGATCAACAGGGCAGAACAGACGGCCGAAGGAGAGCATGCTCGCCCATGCGAGGCAGCAGGCGCTTCCCCGAGCGCCTACTAGCTGGCGCTCCACAGGTAGGGCGTCGTCGTCGAGACCTTCACTAGTCCTGCTCGTTCGAGGACCGGGCGCGAGTCTTCGGTCGAGTCGCTGTGGATCAGCCTCTTGCCAAGCACAAGCGCTGATCGTGCACGGGCCGCCGTGAGCGCTCGGTAGATCCCGCGCCCACGCCATTCCAGTCGTGTGGCGCCGCCCCGATACCGGCGAACTCCGTGGCGGGCACCGGCTCCAGGCGGCCCGGAGCCGACGATCTCTCCGTCGGCCTCTGCCACCCAGAGTTCCATCCCATCCCCGAAGCCCAGTCTTCGGAGCAGCGCATCTGCCATCTCTTCGGCGAACCCGCCCCCGAAGACCTCTTCCTGCATCGCACTGAGCGCGCGGACGTCCGGCTCGCTCGTGACCCGCCGGAGCTGGATCCCCTTCGGCAACGGAACGTCAACCGCCAGGAGAGCGGCTTCGCCGATCATGATCGACTCCGGCTCTCCCGGCACGAACCCATTTCGCACGAGCGCGTCGTGAAGCGCCGGCGCGCGGTCGTGCGCGCGCGTCTTCCACTCGACGCGGGTGATCCCAGGATCCTCACGGTAGTGCGCAAGAGCGCCCTCCACCCACCGGGCGATCACCGCGCCATCAGCACCTCCGAGATCCCGGTAGGTGACGAAACCACGACCGCCCACGAACGTCACGAGCCTCAGCGGGCCGAGCCGCGTCACGGCCACCGCACTCGGGGTTTCGGCGTCCGTACGAAGCTGCCGGTCGTACGCGTCGAGGTACTCCTGCACAGTTGCCATCAGCTGCCATTCTCCAGGCGTGTCAGGAGGATCTTTCGCATCTGATGAGGCTAACGGCGAAGCCCCGCTGGGGGACATGCCGAGCAATGGCGCAGGCGAGACCGCAATCACCTGAGTAGCGTCTCGGGCCAGAATGCTGCCGAGTTTCACATCAAGCCTCTAGCGGATGCGGATGCGGGCGGACCCCAGTCGTCCGCGGTTCCCGGCCCGGTCGGTCGCGTAGACGCCCACCCGATGGGAGCCTCGCGCGACCCGGAAAGCCGCCGTCCAGGTCGTGAGCTGGATTTCGGAGCGGAACCTCCGCACCGCGCGGCCGTCGATGACCGCCGTGTAGCTGTCGATGCCGCCGCCGCGTTCGCGCGCGGCGTCCCAAGAGAGCCGGACGCGGCCCCGCGTCGTCCGAACGCGGAGTCGAGGGCGAGCCGGCGCGACACGGTCGAGCCACTCGAACCGGAGCGCTGCGCTCTCGAGCGCGTGCCGCTCGACGGTCACCCGGAAAATCCCAGGACGGACGAACGCCTCGCCGGGCGCGTAAGCGTAGCGCGCCCCGCCTCCCGGGTTCGGAAGCAAGAGGTTCTCGCGCGGATAAAGGGAGAGCTCCCCCCCAGCCGCTGGCCCCGCAACCACGGCGATACCCGCCGGCTGCACGGCGTCGCCGGTGAACGACGGCGTCGCCTGCCCGCGTGACTCGAACCAGAACTCGCTCGCCGCTGTCCTGACGACCAGCGCCTGAGGCAGCATCGTCGGCCCCTCGACAGGGCCGAGCTCGTGCGTCCCGTTCCCCCTCGGACGGACGATGCCGCCGAGCCACCCGAGCGCCGACTTCTCCCACGCGTTGAGGTCGCCGTCCCCTCCGCCCATGACGCTGAACGCGTTGCCGTACTCGTCGATCGAGCATCGCGGATTGCAGGTCCAACGGCTCGCATGCCCGAACGAGAGCGTGTGGCCGAGCTCATGCGCCGCGAGCGCCCTGAACAGTCGGCCGTTCAGCAGCACCTCGGTCGGGTTCGCCTCGCCGAAGAACGGACACCCGTCGACGATGGGTGTCACGAACGTGATCCGCTCGTACGGCGTGAACATCGACGCCGGCATCGCCACCCGAAGCGAGGTCGCGTCACAGTTCGAGAAGACTCCCCGCGGCAGCTGCACCGGGCCGGCCACCGCGGGCGGCATGGAGAATCGCCCACCGGAGGAGGCGCGGAAGAAGGCGTCGGTCTCGGTGCCGACGCGCAGCAGGTCGTCATTGGAGAACGGCACGGGCCCCCACGTGGCGAGCACGTAGAGGGTGCGCATCTCGCCCGTCACCGCCGCCGCCGAGGGAGCCAGGAGCCCGACGAGCAGCATCGAGAGCGCGACCGCCGATCGCAAGGTCACGAGGTCAGCGTACGCCGCGCCGTATTGATCGTGGCTTAACGCTCAGCCGAAGGAGGTGATCACGGTCCGGATGCCCTCTTGACGCTCCATCGCGTCGAAGGCCTCGTTGACCTCTTCCAGCGGGATCCGGTTCGTGACCAGCGCCTCGGCGTCGAACTCGCCCGCGAGCCAGCGATCGACGAGCTCCGGCACCTGTGAGCGGCCCTTGACGCCTCCGAACGACGAGCCGGCGACGCGGCGGCCGGTGATCAGGAGCCTCGGGACGACGTCGAGCGTCTCCCCCTTGCCCGCGACACCGATCATCGTCGCCAGGCCCCAGGCCTCCCGCGCCGCCTCGACGGCCTGCTGCATCACCCGGACGTTCCCCGTCGCCTCGAAGGTGAAGTCGGCGCCGTAGCCACTCGTCTCGGCGCGGATCCAGTCCACCGTGTCGTCGGCCGCCAAGCGCGTGTCGGTGGCTCCGTGACGGCGCGCTTCCTCGAGCCGTCCCTCGGACAGGTCGACGGCGACGATCCGGTCTGCGCCCGCCAGCCGGCAGCCGATCACCGCTCCGAGGCCCACGAGCCCGCAGCCGAAGACGACGCACGTCGAGCCGGGCGTCACGCGCGCCGTGTAGAGCGCGGCGCCGATTCCCGTCGAGAGCCCGCACGCGAACGGCGCGCAGGCGGCGAGCGGCGCCTCGGGATTCACCTTCGCGAGCGCGATCTCCGGGACGACCGTGTACTCGGCGAAGGTGGACGTCCCCATGAAGTGCCGGATGTCCTCGCCGTTTCGCGAGAAGCGCGTCGTGCCGTCCGGCAGGAAGCCGACCCCCTGCTGGTCGCGGATCGCGACGCAGCGGTTCGTGCGCGGATCGAGGCAGTGCAGGCACTCGCCGCACTCGGGCGCGAAGAGCGTCACGACGTGGTCGCCCGGCGCGACGAGCCTCACGTCGGGCCCGACCTTCTCCACCACGCCCGCGCCCTCGTGCCCGAGCACGCAGGCCGTGTATCCGGTCGGGTCGGCGCCCGAGGCGGAGTAGAGGTCCGTGTGGCAGACGCCGCAGGCCTCGAGCCGGACGAGTGCCTCGCCGGCCTTCGGCTCCGCGAGCTCGAGCTCCTGGACGACGAGCGGCTGCCCGAACTCCTCCAGCACCGCGGCTCTGACCCTCATCGACGGCGATCCTATTCCGGGCGAGCTACGCGCTGGCTTTGTCCAGGAGCTGGAGGAGCTCGTGCGCCGCCAGCTCGATCTCCTTGTGCCGCCACTCGGCGGCGCGGTAGTGGCAGGCGATCAGGCCCGTGCGGTGCAGGCGGCGGAAATCCCCGTAGACGAATGCGTAGCGCGCCTTCGTCTCCTCCGAAGCGCCTTCGGTGAGGCCGAGGTGCCATTCGCGCGTACTCGCTCCAGGGGTGTGAGGCGAGGAAGGCGTTCTCGTCCTTGGCATTGGGCTGGACGTCGCCCCAGTCGCTATCGAGGACGTACTGGCGGCCGCGGATAAGGCTCCGAGCTTTGGCCACCGCAGCCTCGTTCACGGTGTAGGAGGCC
>CAWHBN010000012.1:0-48580 GCA_963827705.1 uncultured Actinomycetes bacterium | reverse complement strand
CGCGGATCTCGAACGGCTGTCCGGGTCGAAGCAAGCATCCGTGCGTATCCCTGCGCCGTAGCTCCAAGGCGTGGGCGCTCTCGCGATCGTGCAGGCGCGCATGTCTTCAACGCGGCTCCCGGGCAAGGTGCTGATGGACGTCGGCGGCGAGCCGATGCTGGCCCTCCAGCTCCGGCGGCTGGCACTCGCGAGCACGGTCGAGCGAACCGTCGTCGCCACGAGCGACCGGCCCGATGACGACCAGATCGAGCGAGTGGCGCGCGAGGCCGGCGCCGGTTCTCACCGCGGCCCTCTCGAGGACGTCCTGACGCGGGTCGCCGGCGCCGCGGAGAGCCACGACGGCGAGATCGTTCGGCTGACGGCGGACTGCCCGCTCACGGACCCGGCGCTCGTCGACCAGGTCGTCGAGCTCCATCGGTCAGCCGCAGTGGCGTACGCATCGAACGTCGAGCCTCGGACGTTCCCGGACGGGCTCGACGTGGAGGTCGTCTCGGCGGCCGCACTTCGGGAGGCGGCCCAGACCGTCGAGGATCCCCGCGATCGCGAGCACGTCACGACCGCCATCCGGCGGGATCCGGACCACTTCCCGGCCGCGCATGTCGTCCACGATCCCGATCTGGGGGACCTACGCTGGACTGTCGACACCGAGGATGACCTCAAGTTCGTTCGCACGATCGTGGAGCGACTCGGTGACCGGCGCTATACCGCCGGCCTGGCGGAGATCCTGGAGGTCGTGGGTGGGTGAGTTCGAGGAGTTGGCGGCAGCCTACGAAGGCCTTGAGGAGTCCTTCGCCGACCGCGGGGCGCTCGAGTCCTACCGGGCGAGCATGCTCGCGCGAAGCGCGCCCCAGGCGGACTTCCTCGTCGACCGGCTCGCCGAGGACGCGCGCGTGCTGGAAGTCGGGACCGGCAACGGGAGGCTGCTCGTCGAGCTCGGTCGGCGCGGCGCGGTCGGTGAGGGGCTCGGCATCGACCTCGCGCGGTCGCGGATCGCGTTCGCGCACGAGTGGGCAGCGGAGCTCGGCCTCACGACTCTCGGCTTCGAGACGGGTGATGTCTTCGAGCGCGCGTATGAGACGGAGTCCTACTCGGCCGTCATCTGCATCACCGGCGCATTCGCATACTTCGAGCCTGTCGACCCCGGCTCCAGCCTTCGACTGGCACGACTTCTCCACGATGCGCTCGAGCCGGGTGGGCTCCTCGTTCTCGAGCTCTACCCTCATCCGCGCGAGCGCGCTCTCCTAGCCGCAACCGGTGGGGAGGCCAGAACCTGGACAGAGTTGGTCCGGACGACCCGTGGCGTTTCTACCTCAGCCATCTTCGGCTCGAAGGCGACGTGCTCGCCCACGAGAAGACGTTCGTCCACCGCACAACCGGTGAGGTCGACTCCGGCCGGCGAGAGCGGCTCCAGCTCTACACGCCCGAGTCGATCACGGCGTTGCTCGAGGAGGCTGGTTTCCGCGATCTCGAGCTCTTCGAGGGCTGGACGCGGAGTCACTACGCCGGCGGGGACGAGCTCGTCGTCACGGCGCTGAAGTAGCCGTACGAGGCCGTATCCTCGGGGGCGATGGCGAAGGAGGGAACGGGCGCCCGCGTGGTCCGGAACACGCTGGCCAACGGCGCCGGCGCGTTCACCGGCATCGCCATCTCGCTGATCCTGACGCCGTTTCTGATCCGCCATCTGGGTCTGGAGGCGTACGGGATCTGGGTGCTGGCGCAGAGCCTCACGTTCTTCGGCGGCTACGCGGCGATTGCCGATCTCGGCATCGAGACGGCCGCGGTTCGCTACGTCGCCGAGGCGCGGGCCGAGGGAAATCGCGAGGCCCTGAACCAGACCGTGACCTCCGCGATGGTCTTCTTCTCCGGGGCCGCGGTTGTGTTTACACCAGTCCTGATCCTGTTGGCCGAGCCGCTCACGGAGCTGTTCAACGTCGCCCCGGTCTACCACCAATCAGCGATCTATGTGTTCACGTTGGTGGCTGCCCAACTCATCTTCGATCTGCCTGCGAGGGCCTTCTTCGCCGTGCTCGAAGGAGCGCAACAGTTCGCGACCTTCCAGCTCGTCCTGCTGGCGCGGGCGCTCGTGCAGGCCGCGCTCTTTGTCGCCGTGATCCTCGCCGACCTCGGGATCGGCAGCCTGGGCGCTGTCAGCTTTATCAGCTCGGGGGTGATGTTCCTCGCAGCCTGGATCCTGGCGAAGCGGGCGGTGCCGGAGCTTCACGTGCGCCGCCGCTACGTGTCCCGCGCTTCACTCCGGAAGCTCTTCAGCTTTGGCGGCGGGCTCTTCTTCATGCGCATCGTCGGAACCCTTTACCGCCACATGGACAAGCTGATCGTCGGGATCGCGATGGGGCCTCGCTACGTGACGATCTATGAGATCGCCAACCAGATCCATCTCGCCGCCGCGACGGTGCAATCGATCGCCGCTTCGGCACTCACACCGGCCACCGCGTACCTGCGACGGGAGCGGGAGATCCTCCGCGACATGTTCGTCCGCGGCACGTCGTACACCGTTGCCATCTCGTTGCCCGTCGTCGTCGCGGCGTTCGTGTTCGCCGGCCCGTTAATCGAGGCCTGGCTCGGCGACATTCTGCTTCCGGCGGTGGAGCCGACACGCCTCTTCCTCGTCTACTTGACCTTCGTGGTCTTCCACATCGTCGGCGCGACGATGGCGATCGCGCTCGGCAAGCTCCGGTTCCTGCTGCTCGTCACGACGGCGAACCTAATCGTGAACTTCGCAATCTCCGTCGCGCTCGTGCATCCATTCGGCGTCGAGGGCGTCATCCTCGGGACGCTGATCGCGCAGGCGCTCGCCTTCCCACCGCTTCTGTGGTTCTTCCTTCGTGAGTTCAGTGTCGCGACCATGGATTGGGTCCGCAGCATCCTGGCCCCGAGCCTTCCGGGGCTTGCGATTCAGGCTGCGACTGCGTATCCGCTGCTCCTCGTGGCCGAGCGCTTCACGAATCTCGGCATGATCGCGTTGCTCGGGATCATGTCCGTCGGCTCGTCGATCGCGGGCTTCCTGCTGATCGGTCTCTCGCGCGAACAGCGGGCTCTGCTCCTCTCAACGATGCGCGATGCGGTGCGGCGTCGCGAGACCGCCTCGAGGGAGGCTGCCGAATCGCTATCGCGTTGAGGCGGCCATCAGGCGCTGGACCGCCCGCCCCCGACGGCGGGCGAGCTGCGCTTCGAAGTCGGACCGGGCCAGAACGGTACCTCCGCGGGCCTGCCTAAGAAGTCTGTAGCCGGAGTACGAAAGCGGTGTGAGGAATGTCGCGGCCGTCCATGTCGCCGCGGCGATACCGGCCGCCAACGCTGCCGCGGCCCGCAGTCCCCGGCCGGGCACACGAGCAGGCTCAGCGGTCGCCACCAGCCGCTCGAGCTCGTTCCAGGAGCGCTCCGCCGCCTTGCCGTCGATGGGGCCGAGATAACGGGTGACGAGCGCTCTCGCGTCTTGCGGCGCCGGGCTAACGCCTTGCTCGATGGCGTCTTGGAGCTGTCGCGGCGACTCGGCCACGACGAGCGCCCCACGCTCCCGGTGAAACGGGATCAGGTCGCGCTCGTAACGCTCCACCTCGTTCGTCCACCAGGTATAGACCGTGGGCCTTCCTGCAGCGAGGGATTCCAGGAGCGCGGTCGTCTGGAACCCGACGACGACGTCGGAGTCGAGGATGTAGTGACGCACGTCTCCTCGCGGATCGAGGACCTCGACTCCCGGGTTGCCCGCCAGCTCGGCCAGATGCTCAGTTTGATCCTCGGCTGGCTGCGGGTGAGCCTTGAAGAGCACTCTTGCGGTGCCTCGCCGGGCGACGTCCAGCAGCACGGCCTCGGTCTCGTCGCGCATCCGCCGCCACGGCGCGAGGCCAGTCCGGTCGATGATCGGCAGGTACGCATTCTCGTCGTAGGTCAGGAAGAGGACGGTGGGCATCTCGCCCGAACGGACAGGGCTCTGCCCGCGCCGCGCATAGATGTCGAAGCGTGGCTGCCCGGTGACGGTGATCTGCTCGGGCCGAACCCCTGAGTTCACCCAGAAGGCCTTGTGATGCTCGCTCGAGACGAGCATGTGGTCGGCGATGAACGGTGAGATGTCGCCCCATTCCCGAGCTGGACCCTCGAGCCAGCCCGGAGGGATCGTCGCCTCCTTCTGGAGGACGACAAAGGGGATGCCGCGCGCCAGTGCGGCCTCGATCAACGACCGGATCCAGAAGAACGTGTCGGACGGGGCGAGCAGCGCGTCGAAACGGTAGACAGCCTGGAGACGGTCGAGCTCTCTGTCGATCGCCTTCCGATATGCAGCTCGCGCGTCGGCGTGCTCGGGGCGGAAGTACGCCTCGATGCCGGTGAAGACCTCGTCCGGGAAGAACCCTCGCGCGAGCTCCAGGAACGGCTCGTAGTCAATGGAGAAGCAGCGGTTCGCGCCGGACGCCGCCTGAAGCGCCCCGATGTCCTGCTCGAAGTAGTGGTCGACGCAGACCAGTCTCATCAGTGCTACGTACCGCGAAACTCGTGTGCCAGCAGTCCCATGATCAGCTGGTCTTGCGCGTCGCCGTCGCGCACGATCGCCTCGCGCAGCCTCCCTTCCGTCTTGAAGCCGATTCGCTCGTAGACCTTGATCGCCCCGTCGTGGTCCGCGAACACCCCGAGCCAGATGCGGTGCAGGTTTAGCTTGTCGAACCCGTGGCGGACGATCGCTTCCGTCGCCTCGCTGCCGATCCCGCGGCTCCAGTACTCCTTCTCACCGACGAGGATCCCGAACTCCGCCGACCGGTTGACCCAGTCGATCCGGTGCAGTCCCACATTTCCCACGTGGACGTCGTCGTCGGCTGCCGCGATTGCGAGTACGAGGTCGTTCGGGCTGTTCCGGACCGACTCGTAGAACGCCTTGTTGGACTCCTCCGACTCGGGAAAGGCGCCGCGGAACATGTGGCGGGTCACCTCCGGGTCGTTGAGCCATTTGCTCCAGTTGCCGTCCAGGTCCTCTCGGGTGAGCGGCCGCAGGTAGCACCGCTCGCCCTGAATGAAGGGTTGCTCGAGCGGTTTCATCGCGCGGCCGCCTCGGGGACGCGAGCGAGCTCGTACACCGCCCGCACCGTGCGTTCGATCGCCCGCTCGCCGAAGCCGCCTCCGCGAGGAGCTTCCAGGACGCCCTGACTGAGCGCTCGCTCAAGGACCTCGGGCAACGCTTTCGGGTCGGTCACGGACACGATCTTCTCCGCATGCACCGACAGGAAGTGGTCCTCGCCGCCGCCGGGCCGGATACTGATCGTCGGCACACCGGTCAAGACCGCCTCGAGCAGGAGGACGGAGGTCATGCCGAGGACGACGTCCGCTGCGCGGATCAGGTGTTCCGGCGGGTAGGCGCGCACGACCCGAACCGCCACTCGTCGTTCTGTCTCCGGGAGGTCGGAGAAGGCGTCCGGCTGCTCCAGCGGGTGCAGCTTCACGATCAACTCCGCGTCCGGCGCAACCTCGGCCACACTCTCGAGAAGCGCGCGCAGCGCATCCTGCTCGTCGTAGCCGAGAGAATCGCCGTAGTAGCGGCCCTGCGGCTCGGAGGCGAAAACGAGCAGCGGTCGGCCGGGGTCGACGTCGAGCTCTTGGCGGACCTCGGTCCTCGAGAGCGTCACGCTGTCCCGAATCAGCTCGTCGAAGTGCGGCTGGCCGGTGACGAGCAGGAGGCCGGTTGGACAGCCCTCCGCCTCCAGTGCCGCCGCGGCGGCGTCGTCCATCACGGCGATTGTGTCCGGAACTGCGTCAAAGGGAGCCTCCGACGTGAAGCGCTCCGAGTAGTTGCACCAGTGGTCCACGAGCGCGATCGAGGGGATTCCCACGCGGCGCGCCGCGTCCCAGAAGGCCGCGTCCTCCGCCGCCTGCATCGACGTGCCTGTCAGAACGACGCGTGCGCCTTCACGGGCGAGCAGCGACTCGATCTGCTCCTGCGTGGGGGATTCTGAGAACGACAGCACCGGCAAGCCGCGCTCGCGGAAGACGCCGGCCGCCTGACCGAAGGCCACGATCGAGACCCCGAGACGGCCCTCCCGGATCAGCGCTCGGGCGACTGGCGAGAGTGCTGCCGCGGCACCGGCGTCGCGCGCCATGACAAGGGCCCGTGCCGCCATTCAGGCGACCTCGATCCCGCGCAGGGCGTCGAGGTTCGCAACGACCTTCTCGAAGGCGTCTGCGACGTCCTCGACATCCCGCGTCTCGAGTGGATTCCGGCAGACGTCGAGCAAGAGCAGCTCCCGCTCGTGGAGCCGCTCGGCGACCGGACAGATTCCGGCCTCGTACGAGACCTCTCCCTGCCAGTGCCCGGAGGTCCAGGGAGCGCCTTTTGCCCCTCGCGCGATGCGCTGCTGGTACATGGCCTGGAGGTACAGCGGCCGGACGTATCCCTGGGAGACCGGGATTCCCTCGGCCTCCAGCGCCTTGGCGACCACGTCCCGGGTCACGCCTTCGAGCTGGTCGAAATCGAGTCGGATCGGATACACGTAGTACGAGTGCGTCGCGCCGTCGGCGACCTCCGCCGGCTCGATTCCGGGCATCTCCCGAAGCCTGCCTGTGATGACCTCCCCGAGCTGCCGCCGGTGCGCCAGGAGCGTGTCGAGCTTCTTCAACTGCTCGACCGCGATCGCCGCGTGGATCTCGCCCAGGCGGTAGTTCGATCCGACTGTGTTTGCAATGTTGTCAAGCCCCAGCTCGTCCACGACGGCCTCGCCATGGTTCCGCACCAGCCTGGCGATCTGCCCGACCCGGTCGTCCTGGGTCAGGACCATCCCGCCTTCGCCCGAGTGGATGATCTTGTGGTAGTTGAGGCTGAGGACGCCTACGGTTCCGAGAGTCCCCGTCTCGCTGCCGTGCCAGGTAGCACCGATCGACTGGGCTGCGTCCTCGACGATCGCGAGCTGGTGGTCTCGGCCGATCTCCAGCAACTCGTCCATCCGGGCAGGGTGGCCGAACAGGTGAGTCAAGAGCACGGCGCGAGTGCGCGGCGTGATCGCGGCCCGGACCGCGGCCGGGTCGAGCCCGTACGTCGAGTCCTCGACGTCCGCGAAGACCGGAATCGCGTCGTGGAGCACGACAGCGGCGGCGGAGGCGGACATCGTGTACGGCGAGACAATCACCTCGTCGCCCGGCTCGATGCCGGCGGCCGCGACGGCCACCTGGAGACCCGTGGTCGCCGAGTTCACGCTGACCGCATGCTTCGCGCCGAAGCGCTCGGCGAACGCCTGCTCGCAGGTCTTCACTCGAGGGCCGCCGAGGAAGTCGTCACTCCACTCGCCGAGGAATTGCGAGAGGACGCCCGAGTCAAGCACTTCGAGTACGGCTCTCCGCTCCTCCTCGCCAACGGTGTTCTGTGGGGGAAACGGCCGGCTACGAACCGGCGAGCCGCCGGCGATGGCCAGACGTGCCGTCATCGCTTGACCTCTTCGATGACATCGAGCGTCGCGAGCCCTTCCACGCCACCGCAGAGAAGCGGCGTTCCCGAGTGCAAGTGCGAGACCAGGCTCTCGACCCCTCCGGTCATCGCCGCAATCAGGCCACGCTCCGGATCGATGACCGGCGGACCGAGCGTGGTCACGCCCGCGAAGAGGCTCGAGGGAGCTGCTACCTGCGTCGTCAGCTGCTCTCCGAGGCCCGTCAAGGTCATGAGTCCACGCTTCGTAAACAGGTACGCCTCGAAGATCTCCGTTGTACCCGGTCGAACCCGGGATAGCGAGGCAGTTGGCCCGCGCTCCGAGCCGAGGAAGATTACCGGCTCCCCATCGGGCGCCCAGAGCGTCTCCACTGAGGAGACCTCGCCGGCCAGCCAGCGAAACAAGTCGATTGCGTGGCTGCCGAAATTGCTCAACGTGCCGCTGTAGCGGATGTCGGCATGGACGAGGTCGGGGCTGGCGACCTCGACGACGCGGCGATGAAGCGGATCGAAGCGGCGGAGGAAGTTCACCTGCAGGGCGACTCCGGCAGCCGCCTCGAGAAGCTCGGCTCCTTCCGCGCGGGTCGGCGCGAGTGGCTTCTCGACCCAGAGTCCCTTCGCGCCGCCGGCCACGGCGTTCCGAACGACCTCGAGGTGGGTCTCAACCGGGGTGCAAACGCTCACGAGCGCGGGGCCGTGCTCCGCGAGTGCGGTGCCGACCTCGTCGTATGCCGGAACGCTCCAGCGCTGCTCGAAGCGGCGTCTCGCCTCGGGCTCGCGATCGACGCCAGCGACGAGCTTCGTCGCGTCGTGCGCGCGGTAGGCGCCGGCGTGGCTGAGCGGCGGCTCCCCTTCGCGACCCGCGTCGTAGTCCGAGCCGACGGCGCCGCAGCCCACCACGACGGCGGTCAGCTCGGTCACGTCGTCACTTCCTGGTTGCGCTGCGGAAGCTCGGGGTGCCGGTCGAGGAACTCGATTGCGTCGTCGATCGAGAAGGTGGGATTCTCAGGCCAGAGAGCCTCGTAGACAGTGCGAATCACCTCGAGGTCGTCCTCGGTGTCGAGCGTGAGTCGGAGGTCGGGCCGACGGCGTGCGCCCTCGGCCTCGATCTTGCGGAGGCGGTAGCGGTCCGGCTGTCTGTAGATGAATGTCGAGACGTGCTCGCGGTCGTACGGATCGGAGGTCGCAGCGTCGATTTCCTTGAGAAGGGCGGTCGAGAAGACCTCGACGTCTAGGCCGATGGGAAAGGTCTCTCCGTCGAGCACCGTCGAGACGTAGTCGGGCTGCTCCTCTCGGTAGACCGCGAGGGCTTCTTCGACGAGGGACGGCTCCACGAGCGGGCAATCCGCTGTCACCTGGACGATCGTGGCCGCTCCGACGCTCTCGGCGGCTCCGAGCGTGCGACCGAGGACGTCCTCGGTACTCCCCGAGTACGAAGGCACGCCGGCTTCCTCGGCGCAACCGCGGATTGGGGCATCTCTGGGATCGATCGTCGTGGCGACGACGATCCCCTCCAGGCTTGGGACAGCTTTCAGACGATCGATGATGTGCCGGAGCGACGGCCTTCCGGCGAGGTCGGCCATCGTCTTGCCCGGCAGTCGCGAGGACCCCATTCTCCCCGCGACGACCGCCCAGACGGGCTCGATCAGACCATCTCCCAGGTGATGACGTCGTCGAACTCGATGTCCACCTTCGCCGTTCGGCCGACGAGGATCGGGAGGTCCTTCGGCTTGATGCCGTAGCCCGGGCGCTTCACTGTCGAGCATCTCCTCGGTGATCACAGTGCCTGCAGGTATTTCGGTGGCGGCGATGACCGAGCGGCGGGCGAGCTGGTACATCTCGCCGGACTCCGGCCTCCGACGGTCCTTCGATGCGGCCGCTGCCGAGCGCAGCCTCCGCCTCGCGGATCCCCTCGACCATCGCCTTCAGCTCGCCGGGCTCGAGCGCGAACGGGTGGTCGGGGCCTTCCAGCTCCCGTGAGAGCGTGAAGTGCTTCTCGACGAGCTCGGCGCCGAGAGCGGCGGCTGCCGCGGCGACGGCAATCCCTCTCGTGTGGTCGGAGAGCCCGACCGGCACGCCGAAGGCGTCGCGCATGGTCCCCATGGCGCGCAGGTTCATGATCTCGGGCTCGGCCGGGTAGACCGAGGCGCAGCGCAGCAGCGCCACCTGGTCGTTCCCGGCCTCCGACACGGCGCCGAGCGCGTCCTCGATCTCACCGTAGGTCGCCATGCCTGTCGAGAGGATGACCGGGAGCGCCGTCCGCGCCGCGTACGTGATCAGCGGCAGGTCGACGAGCTCGAACGACGCGATCTTCAGCGCCGGCGCGCCGGCCTCGACGAGGCTGTCGACCGCGTCCCGGTCGAACGGGGACGAGAAGAAAGCGATCCCGCGGCCCTGCGCGTGCTCGGCGAGCTCGGGCTGCCACTCGCGTGGCAGGGCGATCGCGTCGAGCAGCTCCTGCGGGCTGCGATCGTCGTCCAGGTACTCGAAGCGCGGCGTCTTGCTCGAGTACAGATCCTTGCCCGTGTAGGTCTGGAACTTCACGGCGTCCGCGCCCGACTCGGCGGCGACGTCGATCAGCTGCTTCGCCATCTCGAGGTCGCGGTTGTGGTTGGCGCCCGCCTCTGCGATCACGTACGCGGGCGCGCCGTCGCCGACCTGCCGTCCGGCGATCTCGAACGAGCGGCGGAAGCGGACCTTCGTCGCGGCCATCAGAGCGCGCGGAAGGCGGGCTGGACCGGGCGAGCCGTCGAGCGCAGCCTCCAGGTCGCCCGTCCGCAGGGCGTCGGCGAGGACTCCGAACGCCTCGCGATAGGACTCGACGGCGTGGTCGATGTCCTCGTCGGTGTGAGCGGCGCAGATGAAGTTGGAGCCGTTGAAGAGGACGCCGCGCTTGAGGAGCTCCTGCTGGACGATGCTCCGCGCGAGCAGTTGCCCATCCGAGCTCTCCGGCTCGCGAACGACCGTCACCGTCCTCGGCGCCGCGCCGTCGATCGTCACGAGCTCGCCGACGCCAGCCTCGTCGATCCCTTCCTGGACGCCGCTGCGCAGCCGCTCTCCGCGCGAGAACAAGCGCTTCGTACAGCTCGGGTGTCAGCTCGTCGAGGACGGCGTTCGCCGCAGCCAGCGAGAGCGCCTCGCTGCCGTGCGTCCCCGAGAAGAAGACGTCCTCGAGCCGGTCCATGTACTCGGCCTTCCCGACGAGCGCCGAGATCGGCATGCCGTTCCCGAGGGCCTTTCCGAAGGCGGCCAGGTCCGGGACGACGCCGTACCGCTCCTGCGCGCCGCCCGGCGCGAGCCGGAAACCGGTGATGATCTCGTCGAAGACGACGAGCGCGCCGGCGGCGTGCGCGCGGTCGAGGACGCCCTGCAAGAAGCCCTCCGCCGGCTCCTCGGCGCCCACGGGCTCCAGCACGACTGCCGCCGTCGTCCCGGCCTGCCGTTCGAGCGCGGCGTCGAGCGAGCCGAGGTCGTTGAGCAGAAAGGAGTCGGAGAGCGCCCGAACTGCTTCCGGAACACCGATCGCCCGCGAGGTCGTCCCGATGTACCAGTCCTGCCAGCCGTGATAGCCGCACACGATGACGCCGTCCCGGCCGGTGCAGGCCCGCGCGAGGCGCACCGACGCCGTCGTCGCATCCGAGCCGGTCTTCGCGAAGCGGACGCGATCCGCGCACGGCACCAGGGCGGCGATCCGCTCGGCTACCTCGACCTCGACCGGGTGCGGGAGCGTGAAGACGATTCCGTCGCGCAGCTGGCGCTCGATCGCCTCGCTCACCGCGGGATGGCCGTATCCGAGGATGATCGGGCCCAGCGCCATCGGGAAGTCGAGATACCGGTTGCCGTCGACGTCCCAGACATACGCGCCCTCGGCGCGCGAGACGTACGCCGGCGCGACGCCCTGCACCCACTGCGTGGGGTTCTTGGAGAGCGTCTGCGTGTAGGCCGGGATGACGCGCTTCGCGCGCTCGAGCAGCCGCGCCGACTCCTCGAGGCGCCGCTCGACCTTCACGGCAGCGCCTCGCGCAGCTCCTCGACCACCCGCTCGACGTCCGACTCGGCCAGCCCGGGGAAGATCGGCAGCGACAATGCGCCGGCGTAGTACTCGTCCGTCGCCGGCCACGCGTCCTGCGGGAAGCCGAGCGTGTCGCGGTAGTAGGGAAGCCGGTAGATCGGGATGTAGTGCACCTGGACGCCGATCCCGGCGGCGTGGAGCGCGTCGTAGACGGCGAGACGCGCCTCGGCACCTTCCCGCACCCGGATCGACGAACAGGTGGTAGGCGTGCAGCGACCCCTCGGGCGCCGCGGGCGGCAGCTCGATCCGCTCCTCGTCGGCGAGGAGCTCGCGGTAGAGGGCGGCGATCTCGTTCCGCTCAGCGACCTTCTCGTCCAACCGCTGGAGCTGGCTCAGGCCGAGCGCGCATTGGAAGTCGGTGATCCGGTAATTGAAGCCGAGCTCCTGGATCTCGTAGTACCAGCCTCCGTCCGTCGGGCCGGGAGCGACGTTTTCCTTCGTGATCCCGTGGGTGCGGAACGTGCGTAGCCGACGGGCGAGCTCGGCATCCTCGGTCGCGACCAGGCCGCCCTCGCCGCTCGTGATCGCCTTCACCGGATGCGTGGAGAACACCGTCATGTCCGCCCCGCCGGGAGCCCCGACCGGCCGGCCCTCGCGGAGGGCACCGAGCGCGTGACAGGCGTCCTCGATGACCACGACCCGGTCGCGGACGCTCTCGAGCGGGCCGAAGTCGACTGGCAGCCCTGCGAAGCTGACCGGGATCACGGCCTTCGTACGCTCGCCGATCGCCTCGGCGGCGGCCGCCATGTCGAGGTTCCACGTCTCGGGCGAGATGTCGACGAAGCGCGGCATGCCGCCCTGGTAGCGCACGCAGTTCGAGGAGCCGGAGAAGCTCAGCGGTGTCGTGACGGCGTCGTCGCCTTCGCCGATTCCCGCCGCGAAGGCGGCGCCGTGGAGGGCGGCGGTCCCGTTCGCGAAGGCGACGACGTGCGCCGCGCCGGTGTACTCCCCGACCGCTTCCTCGAACCGAGCGATCGTCGGCCCTTGCGTGATGAAGTCGCCGCGCAGCGCCTCGACCACCGCCTCGATGTCCTCCTCGGCGATGTGCTGACGGCCGTATGGGAGGAACGTTCGCGTGCTCACGGCACGGCCGCGACGTCCGCCGCCATGCCACGAAGCGCGTCGGTGTCGAGCCAGACGTCGTTCATGTCGCTCGAGTACCGGAAGCCGCCCTCGAGCGGGCGCCCGTCGTCGACCGGCCGCAGCTGCCACGACGCGTACTCCGGCATGATCACGAAGCTGTCCTCGAGCTCGTAGGCGTGGCGCGACTCGTCCTCCGTCACCAGGACCTCGTGCAGCTTCTCGCCGGGACGGATTCCGATCATCTTCTGCTCGGCGTCCGGTGCGATCGCCTCCGCGATGTCGGTGACCCGCATGCTCGGGATCTTCGGGACGAAGATCTCGCCGCCGCCCATCCGGCTCAAGCAGGAGATGACGAAGTCCACCGCCTGCTCGCAGCGTGATCCAGAAGCGAGTCATGCGCGGGTCGGTGATCGTGAGGACGCCGTGCTCCGCCTGCGCCTTGAAGAGCGGGATCACGCTGCCGCGGCTGCCGACGACGTTCCCGTAGCGGACGTTCGCGAAGCGTGCCCGAGAGTCCGCCGCGTAGGCGTTTCCCTGCGTGACGAGCTTCTCGGCGCAGAGCTTCGTCGCCCCGTAGAGGTTGACCGGGTTCACCGCCTTGTCCGAGCTGAGCGCGAGCGTCAGAGGAACGTCGTTCTCGATCGCGGCGCTGACGACGTTCTCCGCGCCGAGGACGTTCGTCTGCACCGCCTCGAAGGGGTTGTACTCGCACGCCGGCACCTGCTTCAGCGCGGCGGCGTGGATGAGGACGTCGACGCCCTTCGTCGCCCGGATCAGACGCGGCAGGTCGCGGACGTCGCCGATGAGGTACCGAAGCCGCCCGTCGTCGGCAAAACGGCGCTGGAGCTGGGATTGCTTGAGCTCGTCGCGGCTGAAAACGCGGATCGCCTTGGGGTCGTGCCGCTCGAGCAAGACCTCGATGAACTTCGTGCCGAACGACCCCGTTCCCCCGGTGACGAGCACCGTCTTGTCCCTCAGGATCACGCCCGTATCCTACGGACCGTGCGGGCCAGGACGGTCAGCGCCCGTCTGACGGGCAGGGGCGATGAGCGTCCTGAACCAGTCGGTCTCGGGTCGAATGCGATGACCGCCAGCTGGGAGCGTCTGGCAGCGCGGCTGCGCCGGCCGATTGGTCGCCAAGTGCTCCTTCGGCACGGCCATGTGCGGGAGCTGGAAGAGCTCGGACGGAGCTCCGCGGGAGCCCCCTTCAACGGAGGTCCGCGCGTGCTCGTCGCGGCGCTACGCAACTGGACGACGCACACCGCCTACGAGTCTGTGATCGCGCAGGCACTGCGCCTTCGGGGCGCGCACGTCGGTCTCGTGACCTGCGGGGGAGGTCAGCCTCTCTGCGAGCTCGGCTGGTCGCGCCGTGTCTATCCGCTTCCTTGCGACAGGTGCGCATGGTTCACCGATCGGATCGCGCGAGCCGCGCGGATGGAGACCTATCGCCTCGCCGACGAGTTCGCGTGGGACTCCGACGGCCGTCGCGCACCCGAGAGCCCCGACCTGATCGAGACCACGCACGTCGACCCGCGCGAGGCCGCGAACATCAGCGTGCCGTGGGTGCTGCGCACGCCGGAGATTGAGTCGGCGCCCGAGGGTCGGGCGGCTGGGAACGACATGGCCGTCTCGGCCGCGGCCGTCGAGGGTGCAGCCGAGCGAATCCTCGGACGGTTCCGGCCCGACGTGCTCTTCCTCGTCAACGGCCTCTTCGCGGCCGAGCGGGTTTTTCGTCAGGTCGCCGACTCCAGGGGAATCCGAGCGCCGACCTATGAGATCGCCCCGAGGGGAAGTGCGCTCGTCTTCTCCCAGGGCGTGCCCGCGCCTCTCTACGACACCTCTGCGGCGTGGAGCGCCGTCCGCGACCGACCGCTCACCGAGGAGCAGGCGGCGGCGATCGACCGCCTGCTGGACGACCGGGCTCGCGGCGTCGGCGCCCACGAGCGGTACTTCGACGAGACGGTTGACGAGGCGGACGCCGTGCGGGCCAGGCTCTCGATCCCGCCGGACTCTCGGGTGGCGACGCTGTTCACCAACCTCTCGTGGGACAGTGCGGTGCTACACCGGGACCTCGCCTACGGCTCCATGCTCGAGTGGATCGATGCGGCGGTGGAGGCGGCCGGACGACGACCCGAGCTCACCCTCGTGATCCGGATCCACCCCGCCGAGCACTCGTGGGGCACCCGGCAGCCGGTCTGGGATGCCCTCCAAACAGGATCGCTGCCCGGCAACGTTCGCGTCGTCGGCCCGGACGACCCGATCAGCTCCTACGCGCTGCTCGACGTGGGCGACGTCGTTCTCACGTACGCGAGCACGATCGGCCTCGAGGCGGCGGTACGGGGGTTGCCGGTCGCCGTCGCCGCCCTCACGCACTACCGAGAGTGCGGCTTCACGATCGACGTGACGTCGCACGAGGAGCTCGAGCGGGCGCTCGACGCCCCGCGCGCACCCAACGACGACCAGGTGGAGCTCGCCCGTCGATACGCGTTCACCTTCTTTTTCCGCTGCATGATCCCGTTCCCCTCCGTGCCGACGAAGGAAGGCTTCGCGACCGCCGTTCCGAGCGACCCAGAGCGGATCAAACCCGGCGCTGACCCGTACCTCGACTTCGTCTGCGACCGGATTCTCGACGGCGCCGAGTTCGTGCTGCCGGACGCGCTCGCGGTGTGAGGGTTCTCATCCTCGCCGACGGTGGTCCCGAGGCCGGCCTGGGCCACGTGAGCCGGGCAACGGGGCTGACCGCCGCCCTGCGCGAACGTGGTGTGGAGGTGGACGTGCAGATGCTCGAGCCGACCGAGCCTGTTCAGAGGTTGGAAACGGCCGACGTCGTCGTCATGGACAGCTATCGCTTGCAGCCAGAGGATTTGTCAACGACGGCTCCGGTCGTCGCATTCCACGATGCGGGCGACCCGCCCGACGGCGCCGTGCTGGTTGTCGACGGCACGAAGTTCGAGCACGCCTGTCTGCAAGCCTGCCTTCTGGAACCTCCCCGCTCGCGAGATCTCGGACGCTGTCGAGCTTGTGGCCGTATCGACCGGAGGAGGAGGAGCGTGGGCCGACTATCCCGGGCACGTGCGGCGCGCGCTGCCCCATGCGACCGTGGTTGCCGTACGCGGTCCGTACGCCGAGGGCGACCCACCGGACAAGGTCGAGGTCCTCGAGGCGCCCGAATCACTCGCGGAGGTGCTGCTGAAGGCCGACATCGCCGTGGTCGGAGCCGGCCAGACCATGCTCGAGGCGGCCGCGGCGGGCACGCCGACCGTCTCCGTCGTGCTCGTGGACAACCAGCGCCGTCAGGCAGAGCGGCTTGCCGCGCTCGAAGCCGTGGTGCTCGCCGATCCGCGATCACTGGCCTCCGAGGTCGAGGCCGTTTCCTCCGATCCCGAGTGGAGGCGTCGATTGAGCGCCCGCGCCCAGGCGGCGATCGACGGCCAGGGCGCGCGCCGAGTCGCCGCGTTGGTCGAGGAGCTTGGGTGAAGGTCGCCGTCCTGGGCCTTGGCTCTGCGGGCCGCCGCCATGCGGAGAACGCTCGCGCGCTGGGGCACGAGGTCGTCGGCTTCGATCCTGCCAACCCCGGCGCAGCCGCGTCGATGGAGGAGGCGATCGCCGAATCTGACGCCGTCGTCGTGGCAAGCCCGAGCGCGCTCCACGCTGAGCAGGCCGTCGCGGCGCTGTCAGCCGGCAAGCCGACGCTCGTCGAGAAGCCGCTCGCCGCGACGGTCGACGATGCGGAGCGCGTTGCCAGAGTCGCCAGAGAAGGCGGTGTCGTCTGCGGCGTCGCGATGAATCTTCGGTTCCACCGCGGGATCCTGGGTCTGCGGGACCTGCTTGCGGAGCTCGGGGAGCTTCGGTTCGCGCGAAGCTCGTTCGGCTATGACCTGCGGCTCTGGCGACCGGGCACCGACTATCGCTCGTCGTACAGCGCACAGGCGGCTCTCGGCGGCGGGATCCTCCTGGACGCGATCCACGAGCTCGACTATCTGCTCTGGCTGCTCGGCCCTGTCGAGTCGGTGGCCGCCGAGCTCGACCACGTCTCCGAGCTCGAGATCGACGTGGAGGACACGGCCCTCCTGTCGCTGCGCTTCGCCTCCGGCGCCCTCGGCGCCGTCGACCTGAACTTCGTCGAGCCGTCCTACCGGCGGGAGTGCCTGCTCGTCGGTTCCGACGCCGTCGCGCACTGGGACTGGAACGGCGGCGAGATCACGGTGCGACGAGGGGACGAGGAGCGCACGATCGACGTCACCTGCGACGTCCAGGAGACCTATCGGGCCGTGCTCGAGGACTTTCTCGCCGGCGATGAGCCGCGGACGTCCGCGGCGGAGGGGGTTGACGCACTCCGCGTCGTCGGCGCCGCTCGGCGCGCGGCGGAGAGCGGCATCCGGCAGTCAGTCGACGGCGCGGCGTAGCTCGACCACGTCCGGCTCGCGCCGGACCTCGGTGTAGCCAGCAGCGGCAAAGGAACGGAGGGAGGCTTCGTTGTCCGGTTTTACCCGCGCACTGAGCCGCGTCACGCCGAGCCGGGGGCGCGCCTCACCGGCCGCGAGCCTCAGAACTTCCCGTCCGACGCCGCGCCCACGCGCTTCCGGCGCCAGGCCGATGCTGACCTCTGCGAGATCGTCGTCGAGCCGGTCCAGCCGAACCTGGCCGATCGGCTCCGCGCCGTCCAGGACGACGAAGAGGACGGTATCGGGGTCGACGAGCTTCCGGGTCAGCCAGCGGTGATGGTCGTCCGCCGAGACCTCCCCTGCTGTCAGCGATGCGGCTCTCGTGGTCGCTTCGTTGCGCCACTCGAGGAGGCGCGCCTCGTCGGACAGGTCGGCAGGCCGGAGCGACACCACGGGTTCGCCGTACCCTATTCGTCCGCATGCGGTACCTGATCACCGGCGGAGCCGGCTTCATCGGCTCCCATCTCTCCGACGAGCTGCTCGAGCGCGGCCACGAGGTCCACGTCCTCGACGACCTTTCCACCGGCTCGATCGAGAACATCCGGCACCTCAAGGACAAGCCCGGCTTCGCGTACACGATCGACTCCGCGGAGAACGCACCCGTCGTCGCGGAGCTCGTCGACGGGGCGGACGTCGTCTACCACCTCGCCGCCGCCGTCGGCGTCCAGCTGATCGTCGAGAGCCCCGTCCGGACGATCGAGACGAACGTCCACTGCACCGAGGTCGTCCTCGCGCAGGCGAGCAAGAAGAAGAAGCCGGTCTTCATCGCCTCGACGAGCGAGGTCTACGGCAAGAGCGTCGACCTCCCGTTCCGAGAGGACGGCGACCTCACACTCGGCCCGACCGTCAAAGGGCGCTGGTCGTACGCCTGCTCGAAGGCGATCGACGAGTTCCTGGCGATCGCGCACTGGAAGGAGCGCCGGCTGCCGACGGTCATCGGCCGGCTCTTCAACACGGTCGGTCCGCGGCAGACCGGCCGCTACGGGATGGTGATCCCGAACTTCGTCACGCAGGCGCTCGCCGGCCGGCCGCTCACGGTCTACGGCGACGGCACCCAGCGACGCTGCTTCTGCCATGTCTCGGACGTCGTCCGCGGCCCTCGCCGACCTGATGGAGCGCGACGACGTCTACGGCGAGGTCTTCAACATCGGCTCGCAGGACGAGGTCGAGATCCTGGACCTCGCCGACCGGGTGAAGGAGCGCGACCGGCTCGTCGTCGGAGATCAAGCTCGTCCCGTACGACGAGGCCTACGAGGAGGGCTTCGAGGACATGCAGCGCCGGATCCCCGACACGACCAGGATCCGCGAGCGCATCGGCTGGGAGCCGACGAAGTCGCTGGACGAGATCCTCGCCGACGTCGTCGACGAGCACCGCGCGGGCACCGGCTAGCCCAACACGCCGGTCGTACGCGTCGGCCAGTCGTTCGGCCGCGGCGGCGCTCGAATAGTGCTGGAGGAGCCCTTCGTCGTACGAGACGCGCTCGCCGGGTGAGCGTGCGAGAGGGCCCTCCTCGAGAGCGCGCGCGAGGCCGATCCAGTCGCCGGCGGCGACGAGCTGACCGTTTCCGGCGAGGACCTCGGGGATCGCGCCGGTCGAGGTGGCGATCACGGGGAGCCCGGCGGCCATCGCCTCGACGAGCACCATGCCGAACTGCTCGTCCGAAAACCAGGTCGGGATGCTGCCGAGAACCAGACACGAGGCCCGCGCATAGACCGAAGGCATCTCCGCGTATGGAACCTCGCGGCGGAACTCCACCCGCTCGCCGAGCCCGAGCTCGTCCGCGTGGCGCTTGAGCCGCTTCTCCTCCGGCCCGGAGCCGATGATGAGCCCGCGGACGTCCGGCCGGTCGATGAGCGCGAGGGCGCGGAGCAGCTCCTGGTGGCCCTTCTCCCACACCAGCCGCCCGGCCGAGACGATCAGGTGGTGATCCGGCTCCTCGAGTACACGAGCTTGAAAGAGATCGAGGTCGACGCCGGGCGGGGAGACGACGATGCGCTCCTCCGCTGCGCCCTCGAGCAGCAGCGTCGTCTTCGCACGCTCGGTCGTGCAGAGGAAGAGGTCGGTCTGCTCGAGGATCGGCCGCCTGTACGGACGGGTCCGGAAGTTCCTGTAGGCGTCGAGGAAGGGCAGCGTCTCCCAGACGGTCAGCACGAGCTTGTAGCCGAGCTCAGGCTTGAGCTCGGCAGCCTGGGCGGAGTACCAGAAGACGAGGTCCTGGGGATGGACGATGTCGGCTCCGGCAAGACGGTCACGTAGGCCCAGGTATCGGTCCCCGGGGACGCGGACGGCGAGCTCGCCCACCCGGCCTCGTGGCAAGTAGTCGCGGAGCGTGCGGACCGGGAGCGGCGAGAGATCCGCCGCGTCCGTGTCGAACCAGTTGCCCTTCGTCTGCAGGAGGACGACGTCGAAGCGGTCGGAGAGGTGGCTCCAAGGGCGCAGGTGCCACGAGTTGGCCTGATGCCCCCGGACGAGAACCACGCGCGGCTTGCTCATGACGGGCGCAGGGCCAGGAGCCAGACGTTCCGGCGTACGATCGGCAGTCGTGCGAGGGCGCCGAGCGTCCGCGGCCGGCGCTTCCGTCCGCGTGCGGCGCGAGACGATGCCGATCCCCGGCATCACGGATTCGTAGCCGACCCGCTCGACCTCGAACCCCTGGTCGGCGAAGAGCAGGCGAAGGCTCTTGCGCGTGAACGGACGACGATGCGTGTAGTCGTCCCACACCCAGCGCTGCGCGTCCGGCGAGGATGCGAAGACGCGACCGCCGGGTTGGAGGAGCCGGAGGACCTCGCGGACGACCGAAACCGGGTCGCGGACGTGTTCGAGCACGTCCTTGAGAATCACGCCCTCGAAGGACGCGTCGTCGAACGGCAGTGGCTCGTCGACGTCGGCCTGGAGGACGTTGCGGTCTCGGGCCTGAGCGGCGGCGACCGCTTCGGGCAGGGAGTCGACTCCGGTGTAGTGCTCGAAGTGCTCGGAGAGCCAGCCGCTTCCGCAGCCGATGTCCAGCACCTTCGCGTCCGCCCGGAAATGCCGCGTCACGTCCCGGAAATAGCCCGGCTGGTCGTGCCAGTCGACGTAGCCCACGGGGCGGGAGCCTAGTCTGCGCGCCAATGGCGTCCAGCATCGGCACGGTCGGCCTGAACGCTCTCTTCCTCGGCCCCGGGCAGTCAGGCGGCCCCGAGACGTATCTGCGCGGGCTCGTTCCTGCTCTGGCGTCGGAGTTTCCCGACACGCGATTCGTCGTCGTGACCACGAGGGCCGGGGCAAACGCGCTTCGGCGGGATGGTTGGGCGGACTTTGCGGAGATCCAGGACCTGCCGCTCGACGAGGGTCAGCGAGCCCGTCGGCTGATGGTGGAGCAGGCATGGCTTCCCTGGCGCGCGCGGCGGCAGAGCTTCGACCTCCTGCACAGCCTGGCGAGCGTCGCGCCGGTCTGGACTCCCGGGACGCCCTCGGTGATCACGCTGCACGACGTCACATTCCTGCGGGTGCAGACGTTCTCCCGTGCGACGACTCTCGCTTTTCGGTTGACGGTCGGGCCGGCGGCGAAGAGAGCCGATGCCCTGCTTACCGGCTCGGCTGCGGCGCGTGACGAGATCTGTTCGCTCCTCGGCCTCGACCCGGCCGGCTTCGACGTCGTGCCTCACGGTCCGGGCCGACCGCCCGCCGAGGCAGCAGACGAAGAACGCGTGCGAGTGGAGCATGCCCTTGGCGGCGGGCGCCTCGTGCTCTGCGTCGGTGCCAAGCGGCCGCACAAGAACCAGGAGCTCCTCGTTCGAGCGTTACCGTCGCTACCCGAGGACGCCATCGTCGCGCTGGTCGGGCATCCGGAGACCTACGACGCGGAGCTCCGGTCGCTCGCCGCCGAGCTCGGCGTCGCCGAGAGGATCCGGTTCATCGACTTCGTGCCCGACGCCGAGCTCGAGGCACTCTGGCGCCTCGCGGCCTGCGTTGCGTTCCCGACGCTCGGCGAGGGCTTCGGGCTCCCCGTCCTCGAGGCCATGACTCGCGGCGTCCCGGTGGCCTGCTCGGACATCCCCGTCCTGCGGGAGGTCGGCGGCGACGTCCCCTTCTACTTCGATCCGCGCGATCCGAATGAGCGCCGCGACCGCAATCGCCGCTGCGATGGACGGCGGCGACAGAGTCCAGGCGGGGCGCGAGCGCGCGGGCGGGTTCAGCTGGGAGAAGGCCGCGCGGGCAACCTTCGCCGTCTACGAGCGGGCGGTCGCGAGAGCGCGCTCGTAGCACTCGACGGTGCGAGCCGCGGTCTCGGCCCAGTCGAACTTCCGCGCCTGAGCCCGACCCGCCTCACGAAGCCGGTCGCGCAGCTCGCCATCGTCCAGCAGGCGCTCGATCGCCGCGGTGATCGCGCCGGTGTCGTAGGGGTCGAAGTAGAGGGCGGCATCCCCGGCAACCTCCGGAAGGGACGACGCGTTCGAGCAGGCGACCGGTACGCCATGCACCATTGCGTCGAGCACCGGCAATCCGAACCCCTCCGCCAGCGAAGGGAAGACGAAACAGGCGGCGGCGTCGTACAGCCCGGCCAGGACCGCGTCCTCCAGCCAGCCCGTGAAGATGATGCGCTCGCCGGCGCGCTCGCGGAGCTCCTCCTCGTAGAACGTCTCATAGCCCGGCACGACGAGCACGGGATCGCCTGGCACCTCTGCGAAGGCCTCGAAGAGCCGTTCGAGGTTCTTGTGCGGCCGCTTGGCCGAGACGGTGAGCACGATCGGCGGCCTCGCCAAGCTCGAGCTGATCGCGCAGATCCGCCTCGCCCACCGCCACGACCGGAGGCAGGCCGGGCCCGAGGTAGGCGACGTCCACCCGCTCGGCGGGCACCGAGAGGAACCGGACGATGTCCGTCTTCGCCGCCTCGGAGAGCGTGAGGATGCGCTCCGAGCGCCGCGCCGAGGTCCACACCAGTGCTCCCAGCCCTTTCCCGAGCAGCCCGGCATGCGTCTCCGGAAACCGCTTGTAGATCACGTCGAGGATCGTCGTCACCTGAGGAACGCCCGGAGCCGCCGGCGCGGTGGAGAACAGGTTGTGAAGCAGCTCTACTCCGGCGCCGCGCACCGCTCGCGGCAGCAGCGTCTGCTCTCCCAGGACGCGTTTGAGGCGGTTGCGCGGGTCAACGTTGAGCTGGACGATCTCCACCTCGTCACCCCAGGCTTCCTGCCGGAGCGAAGGCGCCGACGCCGGCGTTGCGAACAGGGTCAGACGCAGCTCCGACGAACGCTCGAGGAGCGCCGCTATCAGCCGACGCGCGTACAGCTCCGACCCTCCCGTCTCCTCGGGGACGAGGTGGAGGAGGTTGAGCCCGACGTTCATCGGCACCTTAGAGTGCCCGCCTCGATGATCAAGTCGTCCTTGGTTGGAGTCTTTCGCGCGACTGCGGCCGAGAACGAGCGGGTCATTCTCGAGAGCCTTCCGCACTCACCGGGCTGCCGCCTCCTCGACCTCGGCTGCGGCGACGGGTCGTTCACCGAGCAGGTTGCCGCTCGGACCGGGGCCGGCGAGGTCGTGGGGATCGAGCTCGTGCCCGACCACGCGGCTGTAGCGAGGACGCGCGGCTTCGACGTCGAGGAAGCCGACCTCGGTGAGCCGTTCCCTTTCCCCGACGCCCACTTCGACGTCGTCCACTCCAACCAGGTGATCGAACATCTGCGCGGCACCGACAACTTCCTGCGCGAGTCCGCCCGAGTCGTCCGCCCGGGCGGGGTGGTCATCCATTCGACCAACAACCTCGCCAGCTGGCACAACGTCTTCGCGCTCGTCCTCGGTTGGCAGCCGCTGCCGGCACACGTCAGCGACGAGATCATTCTCGGCAACCCGGCGAACCCGTACGGCGGCTCGGAGGCGCCCGTGGAAGGACAGACGCACTTGCGCATCTTCACGGGCCGTGCCCTGGCGGACCTCGCCACGCATCACGGGCTGGACGTCAAGGCCGTCAAGGGAGCCGGCTACTACCCGTTTCCGCCGGGGGCGGCTCGACTGCTCGCCCGCATCGACCGCCGTCACGCCGCCTTCCTCGTCCTCGTCGCCACCCGGCCTCAGCCCGCATAGGCGGCGAGGATCGTCTCGAGCGATTGCTCCAGGGAAAGCCGGCGCTCGTTCCGCCGGAACCAGTCGGCTGTCGAAGCCCGGAGCTCCGGCCCGGCATCATGAGCTCGGAGGATCGCCCGGGCAAGCTCGTCCGGCTCTGCCGACGAAGCGACGACACCGTTCACGCCGTCCTCCACGAGCTCGGTCGAGGCGTTGTCGGGCTCCTCGACCACCACGCTGGGTGTCCCACGCGCGGCCGCCTCGACGACCACCAGCCCGTAACCCTCGCGACGGGAGGGAAGGATGAGGCACAGCGCCCGCCCGAGGGCATCGTCGATTCGGCCGTCCTCGACCCGGCCCGGAACTTCGACCGCGTCATCCAGACCCTCCGCCCGGACAGCCTCGAGGACGCGGTGACGCTCTGGGCCGTCGCCGTAGATCTCCGCGCGGAGCTCTGGTGCGTCCACCCGAGCGCGGGCGAGCGCCGGCACCACCGCGCCCGGCCGCTTCTCCGGGATGTGACGACCCACGAAGACGACGACCGGCTCGCGCGGCTCTGGGCCCGGGCGCAGGCCTGCGCCGTCGTACTCGCCTTCGAGCATGGTCGGATCGGGAACGCCGAGCTTGCGGAGCCGGCCCTGATGGAGCCGGGAGAAGCAGAAGGCTTGCTGTGGGATTTGCGCGCAGCGGCGCTGGATCGACCAGCCGATTCGCCCGCCGATCGGGCCTAGGTACTCGCGCCAGTACTCCCTCGTCCAGACCTCGTGCCAATCGACTGAGAGCCGGTAGGCGCCGCGCCGTCGAGCCAGCCCGGCGGCGAGGAGTGAGAAGTAGGGAAAGGACGCGGTGTGGACGACGTCGTAGTCGCGGCCCCGCGACAGCAGGCGGCGGAGAACGCCGAAGCCGAACCGAACCGTGGGCCAGATTCGCCGTCGACCGCTCTCCGTGTAGAGGCCGAATCTGGGACCGACCGCGATCACCTCGACTCCCGGGAGGCCGGCGTCGTCACCCTCCCACTGGCGCAGCGTGAGGTACGTGACGTCGTGGCCCGCGTCGGTGAGTCGCTCTGCGAGGTTGCGGTACCAGCGCTCCGCGCCACCGGACGTGTGCGGATAGAGGCAGTCGTAGACAATGCAGACGCGCACGGCGAAGCTCGCGAGGAGTATGTCGGAGGGGCGCCTTGGGCTAGCGTGATTGGCGTGCTCGGCGGTCGCCCGCTGTCGTTCGTCCTGAAGGAGCTCGTCGCTCCTCGGAACTACGCGGCGCTCGCTCGAATGGCCCGCGTCTGCGAGCGCCCGCTCGAGGTCGCCCGGCGCTATCTGCTGGGTGTCGGCGACTACCCCTTTGTCTGTGGGGTGCGGACCCCGCTTGGCGTGGTCCGTCCGACCCTTTACTCGCACCACGACGTCTGGACGCTGAGCGAGATCTTCTGCCGTGAGGACTATCGCGCCAGTCCCGAGACTGAGGTCGTCGTCGACGTCGGCTCGAACATCGGACTTTCGGGCCTGTACTTCATGACCCGTAACGCGAACTGTCGCTGCTACCTGTTCGAGCCCGACCCTCGCAACGTGAAGCGGCTTCGGGAGAACCTCGCCGGGCTCGACGGCCGTTGGTCGGTCGAGGAGGCAGCCGTCGGCCCGACCGGCGGCGTCGTCTCGTTCGGGCGGGAGCCGACCGGGCGCTACGGCGCCGTTGGCGCCTCGACCCCGGACACGATCCAAGTCCGCTGCCTGTCGATCGACGACGTGCTCGACGACGTGCTCGCTCGAGAAGGCGCGATCGACGTGCTCAAGATCGACACCGAAGGCCTGGAAGCGGAGACTGTCTCGGCGATTCGGCCGGAGTTGCTCGAGCGCATCGACCTGGTGTACTTCGAGTCCCAGAGGCCGATGCGACTGCATGACGACCTCTTTGCTTCATCGTTCGCAAACGAGACGGTCACGCTCCGTCGTCAGTCCCCGGACGGCGGCCCTAACACAGCACTAATACGATCTCGGCATCATGCGACCCCGGATGACGGCTCCGACTGAAACCCTCGAACAGCGTCCCGAGCAGACCCCGAAGCTTCCCGATCGGGTAGACGGTGGGGCCTTCATTTCGATCGTCATTCCGTGCCTGAACGAAGCGGCTTCGATCGAGCGCTGCGTGACCGAGGCGTGGGCCGTGCTGGACGGAAACGGCTTCGACGGCGAGGTCATCGTCGCCGACAACGGCTCGACGGACGGAAGCCCAGAGCTCGCCGAGCGTGCAGGGGCAAGGGTCGTCCACGAGCGCCGTCGAGGCTACGGCAGTGCCTATCTCGCCGGCTTCGACGCGGCGCGAGGCGACTACATCGTCATGGCGGACGCCGACCTGACGTACGACTTCGCCGACATTCCGCGCTTCGTCGACCAGCTCGACGGCGGCGCCCAGCTCGTCATGGGCAACCGAATGGACGAACATCCAGCCCGGCGCGATGCCGTGGCACCACCGCTACATCGGCAACCCCGTGCTCACCGGGGTCCTGAACCTCTTCTTCCGCACCGGCGTCCGAGACGCGCACTGCGGGATGCGGGCCGTTCGCCGAGACGTGCTGCCCCAGCTCGACCTGCGCACGACGGGGATGGAGTTCGCCTCGGAGATGGTGATCCGGGCGGCGAAGGAGAAGCTCGAGATCCGCGAGATCCCGATCGAGTACCACCCGCGAGAAGGCGAGTCCAAGCTCTCGAGCTTCCGGGACGGCTGGCGGCACCTTCGCTTCCTGCTCGTCCACCAGCCGACCTATCTCTTCCTGGTTCCCGGAGCCGTCTTGACGCATCCTCGGAGCCCTGACCGCGATCACCGTCATCGCCGAGATCAACGTTTTCGGCCGGACGTGGGACGTCCACACGATGATCGCCGGCGCCCTGCTGATGATCGTCGGCAGCCAGGTGATCGCCCTCGGGCTTGCCGCGCGGGCCTACGGTGTCTACGTCCTCGGCGAGCGCGATCCGTGGTTCGAGCGCCTGAGGCCGCGCCTGCAGCTCGAGCACGGGCTGCTCGCCGGAGCGATCGTGATGCTCGTCGGGCTCGTGCTCTCCGTGCTCGATCGTCGCGAGGTGGGGCGAGGGCGGGTTCGGCGAGCTCGCAGAAGCGAGGCTCGCGATTCTCGCCGCCACGCTCGTGATCGTCGGCATCCAGATCTTCTTCACCTCGTTCCTGCTCTCCATCCTCGGCCTGCGCCGGAGCTCCTGACCGTGTCCACCGAGCGCGCTTCCGCGGCCGGCGACGAGGTCGCGGCGCTCATCGCGCGTCTCCGCGCGGAGGCGCGGGCAAGCGGACTTCCAGATCAGGCGGCCGGACTCGGAAGCGGGCTCTTGCGCCGCTGCGCACACGGCGGGAGGCCGAGGAGCTCTGGGCGGTCAGCCTCGGATCGTGCCCTTCCTTTCCAAGCCCGGGCAGCTGGGGACGGGCTTCGCGGCGTCCTTGCTCACCCCGTTCAAGTTCGTCCTCAAGAAGCTGATGCGGTGGTACGTGGAGCCCGCGTTCAGCGACCAGCGGACGTTCAACGCTGCCGTCCTGCGTCTCGTCGACGAGCTCACGCGCAATCGAGCTGCCGCGATCGCGCAACTGGAAGAGCGCGTCACCCGCCTGGAGGAACGCCGAGTCGCCCGATTCCGAGCAGTCGATGAGAATCGCCGTCTGCCTGCCGCAGGTGCCGTTCGCGCACGGCGGCGCCGAAGTCCTCGCGGAGTCTCTGGTCGTCGAGCTCCGGCGGCGGGGGCACACGGTCGACCTCGTAACAGTCCCGTTCAAGTGGTACCCGGGCGCCAAGGTGCTCAGCCAGGCGCTCCTCTGGCGCACTGCTCGATCTCGAGGAGGCCGATGGCAGAGCCGATCGACCTCGTGATCGCGACGAAGTTCCCTTCATACGTCGTTCGCCATCCGAACAAGGTCGTCTGGCTCGTTCATCAGTTCCGCCAGGCCTACGACCTGCACGGGACCGAGCTGGCGCAGTTCGCGGACGATCCCGCCGGCCGGGAGATTCGCCGTAGCGTGCAGCGCCTCGACCGCACGACGCTCGGTGAAGCCCGCGCGTCTCTTTGCGATCTCCGACAACGTCGCGGAGCGGCTCCGCGGCCTCGACGGGTCTCGAGGCGGAGGTGCTCCATCCACCTCCTCCTGCACTGGACTACCGCTGCGACGAGTACGGCGACTTCGTCCTCTCGGTGGGCCGCCTCGATCGCGCGAAGCGCGTCGACCTCCTGCTCGAGGCGGCGGCGGCGGGCGACGGCCTCGAGGTGGTCGTCGCCGGCGACGGTCCCGACAAGGACCGGCTCGAGCGCATCGCCCAGGAGCTCGGGCTCGACGGGCGAGTCAAGTTCGCGGGCAGCGTGGAGACGCCGAGCTCGCCGACCTCTATGCGCGTTGCCTCGCCGTCTATTACGCGCCCGATCGACGAGGACCACGGGTTCGTTCCGTACGAGGCGTTCCTGTCAGAGAAGCCGGTCGTGACGACCGTGGATGCGGGTGGGCCGCTGGAGATCGTCGCCGACGGCGAGAACGGCCGGGTCTGCGAGCCGAGCCGCGCGCGACGTGGCCGAAGCGTGTCTCGTGGTTTCCGAGCATCGCGGCCAGGCTCGCGCCTTCGGGCTCGCCGGGTCAGGAGCTGGCCGAGCAGATCACCTGGGACCGTGTCATCGAACGCTTGCTTCGCCGCGTGAAGGTCGCCTACTTCTCACCGCTTCCACCCGAGCGCTCTGGCATCGCCGACTACAGCGCGCTGCTGCTGCCCGCGCTCGAGCGCCGTCTCGACGTCACGCGTCGTCCGCCGCGGCCGGCGGAGAGCGCCGCGAGGCACCGACCTTGCGCTCTACCACGTTGGAAACAACCCAGACGCGCACGGCTGGATCGTCGATGCGCTCGAGCGCCGGCGAGGGCTCGTCGTTCTCCACGAGTTCGTGCTTCACCATCTCGTGGCCGGGCTCACGCTGGGACGCGGCGACCAGGAGGGCTACCTCGGCGCGCATGCAGCGCGAAGCCGGAGCCGTCGGGCGAATGCTCGCGCACGGGGTCATCGATGGCCTCGTCCCGCCGCTCTGGGAGGTGCGGCCGCACGACTTCCCGCTCTCGCCGACCGATCTCTCGGCCGCGCTGGCGGTCTGATCGTCCACTCGCGCTACGTCGAAGATCAGGCACGCGCGGCCGGCTTCGTCGGCCCGATCTGGCGGGTCCCGCATGCCGGCCTGGCCGGAGCCGATGTCGAGCCTGATCCAGATCTCATCGCCGCGGCTCGCCGCTGATCGGCTGCGTCGGACAACCTCGTTCCGTCCAAGCGCATCGGACAGTTGCTCCCTGCCTTCGCTCGTCTCCGCGAGCGCTTTCCCGGCGCGGTTCTCGTGCTCGCCGGCGCGGCCCGCGGCGTCCAGACTCGAACGCGCGCTCGAGCAGCTCGATTTGAAGCGGGAGAGGATGTGCTCGTCCTCGGACACGTCGACGAGGACCGGCTCTGGTGCAGTGCTCGCGGCCTGTGACGTCTGTGTCAGCCTGCGGTCGCCGACCATGGGCGAGACCTCCGGCATCGTGATCCGCGCACTCGGTCTCGGGCGCCCGCTCGTTGTCAGCGACGTCGGCTGGTTCTCGGAGCTTCCTGACGAGCGTCGCGCGAAGATCCCCGTTGACGAGACTGAGGTCGAGGTGCTCACCGGCGTGCTCGAGCGGCTGAGCGCCGACCCTGAGCTCCGCGACCGCATGGGCGAGGCTGCGCAAGAGCTTCGTTCGCGAGGAGCACGATCTCGAGCGGGTCGCCGACCTCTACGCGCGCGCCTGCGACGAATACGTCGGCGGGCTCGCGGTCGAGACGGAGCTCCTCGGCGACGTCGCGAGCGCCTCGCACGAGGTCGGCATCGGCACGTTCGATCCGGAGCTCGGCGAGACGGCGAGGCGAATGCGGGAGTCCGGTCTTGTCCGTTGAGTCGCGGCGCCAGGACAGGGCGCCGCAATCCGACCACAGAGTTCCCGGACGGCCGTTTCACGGCGGTTACGCGAGACCGGGCATGGCTGGGAACCCTCGGCGTTGTCGGCCTCTTTGCGGCAGCGTTCCTGGTTCACCTCTGGCTGGCTCGGAAGATCGTCTCTCCATGGATCGTCAGCGACGAGTACACGTACGCACGCGCTGCTCGCGACGCCGCCGCCAACGGGTTCTCGGGGCTGTTCTCGGACATCCCGACGACGTTTCCGGGCATCTACCCCCGCCTGATCTCGCCGGCCTGGCTGCTCTTCGACTCGGCTGGCACTCCATACGCCGCCGCCAAGGTCATCAACGGCCTGCTGATGACCATCGCGGTCGTTCTCGTTTACGTGCTGGGCCGCCGCTTCCTCGAGCGCCGGTTCGCGCTCACCGCGGCGGCGCTGACGCTCCTCCTTCCGCCCCTTCTCTACTCCAGTGTCCTGATGACCGAGAACGCGTTTTTCCCCGCGTTCACGCTCTCGATCCTCGCGATCACCGTGGCGCTCGAGCGGCCGACGCTGCTGCGACAGCTGCTCGTGTTCGTTCCGATCGCCTTGACTTGGCTCGTCCGGACCCAGGCGGTGGTCCTGCTCGGGATCCTGCCGCTCGCTGTCGCGCTCAAGATTCTGTTCGACGCGCGAGCACTCCCCGGCGGACTGCGCGAGGCCGTCGGTCGGGCGCGGGTGTATCTGCCCTGGGCGATCGTCTATTCCGTCGGCGCAGTCGGCTACCTCGTCTATGCCGAGGTCCGCGGCAGGCCGCTGAACTCTGTGCTGGGCGGCTACTACGGGGTCACCCAGGCCGACTACACGCTGCGGAGGGCCGCTGAATGGATCACCTACCACTTCGGCGAGCTGATGCTGCTCGTCGCCGTCATTCCTGCCAGCGCGATGATCGTCGTCGTCGGCCAGGCCTTGAGCCGTCGGGCGGACACGACCGCCGCGGAGCGGGCCTTTCTCGCAGTCGCGGTCGCAGCGTGCCTGGTCGTGCCCGCGCAGGTTGGGCTCTACGCCTCCCATTTCATCTCTCGCATCGAGGAGCGCAACATGTTCCACGTCGCGCCGCTCGTGCTGCTCGCCTTCGCGCTTTGGCTTCAGCGAGGGATGCCGCGGCCGCTGAGGCTCGCGACAGTGGCTGCGGTCGTTCCGATCGCGCTCCTCCTGACGTTGCCGCTCGAGACCCTGTTGAACGTCGGAGTCCTCTCGGACACGTTCTCCTTCATCCCCTTCCTCACCGTCGTGAACAACCCGAGCGGAGGCATCGCTGCCGCTCAGCTTCTGCTCGCACTCGGCGCTCTGAGCGCCGGGATCATGTTCGCGGTCCTGCCTCGCGACCCAGGTCGGGTCCTCATGCCCCTGTTCGTGGGCGCGGCGTTGCTCGTTCTCTCCATCTGGGCTTTCAGAGGCATCGAGCGATATGCCCTTGACTTCCGTGCCGCCGCCGGCGCTGGGAATGACGTCAGCTGGATCGATCGCAGGCTCGGTGAGGACGCCGATGTCGGTGCGCTGTACACGGGCGGGGCGCAGCCGGAGGGCGGAAGGAACGCTCTGCTCCACACGTGGTTCTGGAACAGGAGCCTGAACACGGTCTTCAAGACGATCCCGGTCGATCTGCTCTCGCTGCCTCAGCACAACGCGAACGTGCTTGCGGACGGCGTCATCGCGCCGAACCCGCCCAGGAGCTCTCCGGAATACGTCATCAGCGATCTCAGCACCCCGCTCGTCGGAGAAGAGATTGCGCAGCAACGGCCCACAGGTCCTGTACCGGGTGTCCGGGCCTCTGCGAATCGCAGGCCGCACGGAAGGCGTCTACGCCGACGGCTGGATGGGGTCGTCGGCATCTCACACCCAGTCCTGGACGCCCACGGGTCGTCCCGGCCGAGTCCGCGTGTCACTTTCCCGCACGGCGTGGGGCGGTCCTGCCGAGCCCGGAAAGGTCCAGATCGCGATCCAGCCCGTCGGCGCGGCGCAAGGAGCAAAGCCATTCGCGACCGCGACGGGTTCGGTCGGCCGCCTCCAGGAGGTCAGCTTCGTCCTGAAGACTCCAAGGCCGCCGTACATTGTGACGGTAGGGATCGACCCAACCTTCTCTCCGGCCGATGTCGGCTTCGCGGATCAGCGGGAGCTCGGTGCTCAGGTGAGGTTCAGGCCGCTCCCGGCAAAGGCTGGATAGCGGTCGTGGACGAACAGGAGCTCCGCCGCCATCTCGACGAGGCCCACCGGCAGCTCCTCGAGCGGGACACCGCCTTCCGTTTCAGCGAGGTGCGGACCGAGCAGCTCCGTCAGCAACTTGCGGAGACGCAGGCCTGGGCGTTGGAGCTCGAGTCGACTCTTCAAGAGATGCAGGCGACACGAGCTTGGCGCTTCGTCCGTAGGCTCGGAAGGCTGGCTCGATGACCACGAGGACGACCGTTGTCGTTCCAGTCCGGAATCGCCTTGCACTGACGCAGCAGTGCGTCGAGGCATTCGCGGCGGAGTACGGCGACCGCGACGATGTCGAACTCGTCGTGGTCGACGATGGATCGACTGACGAGACGACCGCATACCTCGAGCAGGCACCTGGCCTGCGGCTCGTACAGCACGCCGAGAGCGCCGGCTTTGCCGCCTCATGCAACGACGGAGCGGCGGCCGGTTCGGGCGATTACATCGTGTTTCTCAACAACGACACGCTGGGCGAAGAGGGGTGGCTCGACGGGCTTGTCTCGTTTGCCGACGGGAACGACAAGGCCGCGATCGTTGGCGCACGCCTGCTGTACGAGAACGGGACGATCCAGCATGCCGGCATCGTGTTCGGCGCCGATTTGCTTCCCAGACACGTCTACCGCACGTTCCCCAGGGAGCATCCCGCGGTCTCGAGATCCAGGCGATTCCAGGCCGTCGACGGCGGCGTGCATGCTCGTGACGCGCAATGTGTTCGAGGAGATCGGTGGCTTCGACACCGGTTTCACGAACGGCTTCGACGACGTGGATCTGTGCCTTCGTGTGGGAGGCCGGCGGTGAGACGCACTACTACGCCGACAGCGTCCTCGTCCACCAAGAGGCGGCGACGCGAGGTGACGACCCCGGCCTCTTCCGCAGGAACGCCGAGCGCTACCTAGAGCGCTGGAGGGGATCGCGTCCGTCGCGACGACCTGGAGACGTACGCCGAGGACGGGCTGCTCGAGATCGTCCCCGGCGATCTCTATCCGCTCGAGCTCCGTGTCGATCCGCGCCTGGCGACGCTCGCAGTGGGCGACCCGTACGAGATCCTGGAGGAACGATCCCGCCAGGTGTACGACCTGCTCAAGGAGAACGCGGCGCTTCGTGTGCACTTGAAAGAGGCGGATCGGAGCTCGGCCGGATGAGAGTCGCGCTCGTCTCGCGGGAGGTCCACCCGTTCGTTGGCGGCGGACTCAGCCGCTACGTGACTGCGACCGCCGAGACGCTAGCGACCCTCGGAGAGGTCGTAATATTCACGACCTCCAAGCACAAGCGCCGGTTCGACCAGCTTGATTCTGCGGGATCGTCCGACCTCCCCGCTGGCGTCCGGTTCGTGTTTGTCGATGAGCCGACGGAGGAGGACCGCGGCGCGTTCTACCACCACCTACACGTCTGGAGCGCTGGGGTTTACGAGTCGCTGCGCGCCGAGTACGGGGATCGTGGTCCCGACCTCGTCGAGTTTCCCGACTACCTGGGGGAAGCGTGTGTCCCCGTTCAGGCGCGCCGCGCCCTGGACTCCACCTTAAGGGACACCTGCATCTGCATCCGGCTCTACACCACCACCGAGATGACCGGTGTTCTCAACGGCAGCCTCCCCGAGACATTCGACGCTCGAGTTCTGTTCGATCTCGAGCGCCTCGCGCTGCGCCAGTCAGATCGAATCGTCTGGCCGGGCGGTGACGTTTACGAAAGCTTCCGTCGCTTCTATCTCCCCGACGCGCTCGCGTCGGGTTGGGAGATTCCGCACGCAGTCCCGGCCAAGCTGGCGCCTTCGGCAGCGGGCCCCCCCGGCGACGGCGCGCTCAAGCTGCTTTACCTCGGGTCGGTTGGAACGCCGCAAGGGGGTCCAGAACCTCCTGCGCGCGGTGACTTCTCTCCCTCGGGACGATTGGACGCTCACCCTGGTCGGCGGGGACACCGCCACGGCGCCGCTCGGCACCTCAATGCGAGCGCAGCTGGAGTTGATGTCAGCAGACGATCCACGGATCGTGTTCCGCGACGGAGTGCCAAACGACGCAGTTCCCGAGCTCGTACGAGAGCACGACCTCTGCGTTGTCCCCTCTCTGTGGGAGTGCTGGCCGAACGTCGCATTGGAGGCGCTGAGCCAGAACCGTCCGGTGCTGGCCTCGCCCGTGGGGGGCTTGCTCGGGATGATCGAGCCGGATCGTTCCGGGTGGTTCTGCGGGGACGTCAGCGCGAGCGCTCTCAAGACTGCAATCGACGGGCTACTCGATGAGCCTGAGCGTGTGAGAGCCTTGTCCGACGCGGAGTCGCCTCGCGCGCGCTTCGACCAGCTGACCGATCGGGATGTCGTACGCAGCCGCTACGTTGCGCTCGTCGACGAGCACCGATCGGCGCGGCGAAGCATCGCTCCACGACGTGGGAAACCGCTCGTCTCCATCGTGGTCACCTACTTCGAGCTCGACGACTTTGTTGAGGAAACGCTCGGTGCGATCTTCGACCAGACTCATCGTCACGTCGAGGTGATCGTTGTCAATGACGGTTCGCTTCGACCAGCCGACGTCATCCTGGACGACCTTGCTCGCTCCTACCCGTTTCGGGTGATCACCCAGCCGAACTCGGGGCTCGGCGCCGCGAGAAATTTTGGCATTTCCCAGTCGCGGGGTCGTTACGTCCTGCCGTTCGATGCCGACGACCTCATGGCGCCGACGTTCGTTGAGCGGTGCCTTGAGGTGCTCCTGGAGTATCCCGGTCTCGCATATGTCACCTCGTGGTCGAATTTCGTCGACGGGGACGGAGCGCTGCAGCCCGACCCGGCAGCGGGTTACCGTCCGCTGGGGAACGGCGCCAGGGCGCTGGACGAGCTCAATGTCGCCGGAAGCGCCGAAGCCGTGTTCGATCGGCGGGTCTTCGACCTCGGTCACTGGTACAGCCATGACCTGACGAGTTATGAAGACTGGCTGCATTTCCGCCAGCTTCAGGCTGAGGGGCTCGAGGGCTACGTGATTCCCGAGCCGCTTCTCTCGTACAGGATCCGGCGCGGTTCGATGGTCCGCACTGTGGCGGTTCGGGAGCATGATCGCCTTCTCACAGAGATGCAGAGTCACCTGAGAACTCGAGAGGTCGAATGGACGCCAAGGAACGCCTGACTGCGGACGAGGCGCGGGCACCCACCCTGATCGGGTCGATGCACGTGCACCGGTATGAGGTGGCCGCGGGCCTCTGCGGCGGCCTCCGCGTCGCCGACGTCGGCTGCGGCACCGGGTACGGCAGCGCGATCCTTGCGCGCACATGTCGCGAGGTCGTCGGCGTCGACATGGACGCTGCGACGATCGAGTCGGCCAGGCGCGATTTCGGCGACGTCGACGGCCTCGAGTTCGAGGTTGCGGACGCGCGCGACTTTCTGCAAGACGGCATCGTCGGTCGAGTTGACGCGGTCGTGATGCTCGAGACACTCGAGCACCTCGACGACACCGAGGGCATTCTGGTCTCGCTTCGCAGGCTGGCCGACGAGGGAATCAAGCTGCTCGTGTCGGTCCCGAACAGTCGAGTCCTGGAGGAGGACAACCCCTACCACCTCACCAGCTTCGGCTTCGACGAGGTGCATGATGCGTTTGCCACCTTCTCGAATCGGCGTTTCCTCTATCAGTTCATCGCCGAGGGCTCGTTGATCCGTGGCGAAGAAGCGGACGAGGGAGAGCTGACGCTGGCCGACGAAGGCGAGCGCGAGTACGCCAATCAGTTCATTGCACTGGTCAACTTTGACGACGGAGCCCGCGCTGAACTCTCCTCCTTGATGCAGCTTCAGGCAGAGCCGGTGCACCATCGTTATGTGCGTGGGCTGGAATATGCGAACGAGGAGCTTCGACTTGCGAACGTCCGGCTTGCTCGCAAAAAGCTCGGAACTGCGGATTCCGCCGCTGCTGCGCTGGCCGGCCGCGTCCGAGCTCTGGAAGCCGAGCTGAACGACGCCCGCAGGCTCGAGCACAAGGAATGGATCGACGAACTTCACCGACAGATCGCGGAGCGCGAGCAGACGATCGAAGCGATGCGCAACACCAAGGCCTGGCAGCTCGGCCGGGGCTACTGGGCGGTACGTGACTGGATCGGACGACTCCTCGGCCGCGGCTGACAACAGCGGATGACCCTCTCCTGGGACGAGCGTTACGCCTACGCCCGCGACTACATGCTTCCGTGGGTCGAGCGAGTCGTACCGCTCAAGGGCCTCTCGGTTGTCGACTTCGGGTGTGGAAACGGACCAGTGACCTCCGCGCTCGCAGAGAGGTCGGGCAACGTGCTGGCGCTCGACATCGACGCCGGAGCCGTCGAGGAGGGACGCCGGCGAGTCGCCGAGCAGGGCTTACAATCGGTCGAGTTCCTCGCCGGAGAGTTCGACGAGCTCGTCGAGGAGGTTCGAACTCGCGGGAGGTTCGACGTCTTCCTGCTCTTTGCCGTCCTTGAGCACCAGACGATCGAGGAACGGCTGACGACGCTTGCACTCGCGCGTGATGTCGTCGGGGGGGACGGCTTCATCGTGGTCTGTGAGAGCCCCAACCGCCTGCTGCCCTGGGACCACCACACGTCGCAGTTGCCGTTCTTCGGGCTGCTGCCGGACGAGCTCGCTCTTCGCTACCTCGATCGCGTGGAGAGGGAGGACTTCAGAGAGGCGGTCGCCGGCGCGCTCGCGGAGAGCGAGGCGTCAGGCCGGGAGCAGCTCATCCGGTGGGGTCGCGGAGTCAGCTTCCACGAGTTCGAGCTGGTATTTGGCGATTTCCCGAGCAACGTGGTCGCCTGCAGCTACGAGCCGGAGCTCCTCGACGTTCGAGAGATCCATCCGGAAGAGCTCACCCTCGCTCGGCTGCTCAGACATATCCGTCCCGATCTCCCGCCGTCCTTCAGCCGGTACTGGATCGACGTCGTGATCGCCGGGACACCGCCTCGGCAGCGCAGATTCTTCGAGCCCTGGGCCTTCGAGACCACGAACAGCGAGGGCGTCGACTTGACCGAGTGGGACACCTTGCTCATTCGAGGGCCGCAGTCGAGTCTCGGGGCACACCTCGATCGGCCGACTGACGAAATCGTCGCGGGCTTTCAGAGCCACAGTCGCCCAATGGAGCTCCGCGTCTACCCGGGCCAACTCGATCCGCTGACCTTCCAGGTTTCGGCGGCTCCGGGCGAACCTATCTACGTCCGTGCACTACTGCCCGAACGGACGAATATCCTAACCCTCCAGGTCAGTGAGCAGTCGATGTTGGGTTTCTTGGGTGTGGCAGTGCAGCGCTGACCGTGGTTCGCTCTACAAGAGCGTGGATGCCGAGGGCCGCTGCGGTTACATCACGACGCACCTACCGACGGGCTCGTTGTGGGCCTCCAAGACCGTGGGAGTGGGGGTACGCGTAGTCCCGAACGATACGACCCGCGATCGCTGACCGTCCTAGCGGCGCAGCCGAACGAGGTGAGCCACATACGAGCGTCCTTCCCTGGCCCGGCAGCAACCGTGACCGTGCGGGTCCGCTAGCCGACGCTCCCACCTCTTTGGGCTGCGTCCGAGAATGGTGATTCTCAGCCAAGGACCCGCACGCGGAATAGTACGAATAGAGCGCGAAAGCCGTCCCTCCAAGTGATCTTCTTGCCCTCGTCGTATGTGCGGCCGTAGTAGGCGATCGGGAGCTCGTAGATGCGCAGGTTCCGCTTACAGACCTTGGCTGTGATCTCCGGCTCGATCGCGAAGTCGTTCTCGCGGAGATCGAGCGAAAGGAGGATCTCCGTCCGGAAGGCCTTGTACCCGGTCTCCATGTCGGAGAGCGTCGTGTTAAACAGGATGTTTGTCACGAGGGTGAGAAAGCGGTTTCCTACTAGGTGCCAGAACATGTAGGCGCGCTGGGGTCTGCCGCCCGACAGGCGAGAGCCGAAAACCACGTCCGCGGAACCCCGGAGAATTGGTTCGATCAATGCTGGGACGTCAGCGGGGTCGTACTCCATGTCCGCGTCTTGGATGACGGCGACTTCACCGTCGAGGTGCGGCAGTGCGGCTCTGATCGCCGCTCCCTTCCCCGATTTGGCTGGCTGACCACGACGACGCCATTCCCGTCCTGCCAGCGCTGAAGGATCTCAGGAGTCGCGTCGGTCGAGCCGTCGTCGATGACGACGACCTGCTTATCCAGCTCGAGCTCGTGGACCCTCGAGAGAACCTCGTCGAGGGTCTTCGCCTCGTTGTAGGCCGGGACGATGAAGGAGACCTTCATGCGCGCGTACGATAGGCGGCTTGGGTGCTCGGACCGTATGAACCAGAGGAAAGTCTTCCCCGATGGTCAGCTCGAGTCGCTCAGGCGAATGAGCCAGGCCAACAACTACAACAAATGGTTGTTGGACCGCAGCCGTCCGTACCTCGGGGTTCGGGTGCTCGACGTCGGCGCCGGGACAGGAACGTTCACTGAACAGCTCGCGCCTGGTCGCGAGGTAACTGCCCTCGAACCCGATCCGGCCCTATTCGAGATCCTCCGCGAACGACTCGGGGCCAACGAGCGCATCACCCTCATGCCCGAGACCGTGGAGTCGTTCGCGAGCTCCGCAGGGTCGGCAAGCTTCGACTCGCTCGTCTGCTTCAACGTACTCGAGCACATTCCGAACGACGGGGCGGCTCTCGTAGCCTTCCGGGACCGTCTGACGCCGGGGGGGCACGCGCTCCTCGTCGTTCCTGCGCATCCCTTTCTTTTCAGCCCTCTCGACACGACCGTGGCGCACAAGCGCCGGTACGCAAAGACCGGTCTGAGGGCGGCCCTAGAGGGAGTGGGGCTCATGCCAGTGGTGCTGCGCTACGTCAATCCGGTCGGGGCGTTGGGCTGGCTCGTCTCAGGCCGGGTTCTCCGACGCGAGCAGATTCCGGAGGGGCCCCTCGGCCTCTTCGACCGCCTGATTCCGCTGCTGCGTCAACTCGACCGGGTTGACGTCGGATTCGGCCTTTCGCTCTGGGCGGTCGCGCGCCGACCCTGAGCGTCTCGCGCGGCGAGCGCGGCGACCCCGATCATTGCCGCCGCAACGAGTTGGCCCATACCAACAACGCCGTAACGGTAACCCCAAGAGATCGTCGCCGCCGCTGTAACGGGCTGGAGAACCGCGATGCCGAGAAGGAGCGCGGAAGCCCAGCGAAGCGGTCCGCGACCGATTCCCACGCCGAGCGCCGCGAGTGCGAGGAGCACGAGGATGGCACCGCCCGACAGTCGAAGCACCCCCTGCAGGTCGGCGAGGGAATGGAGGCTGGTATCGACGGTGAACGTCTCTCTGTGGAAGCCGACGGCGGCTGCCGCGTCGACCGTCGCGACCTCGATCGGAGGGCTCCGTCGTGCGATGTCCAGTTCGTCGGGACCGGGCCCTGCGTATGTCCTATCGCGACCGGCCGAAGGGGCGATGTGACGCAACGCATCTCGTCCGGCCTCACGGAGATATGTGAGCGGCTGGCCAAGGATCGCAGCGCGGGCGAACGATCCCACGACTTCGCTGCCGTTGGCGTCGTGGTTCAGCGGGTCGCCGAACCGCGCGATGCCGGGACCGCCGAACGACTGGTAGTAGCCTGGGCCGGAACGCGTGTCAGGAGCACTCGTCTCGCAGAGGAACTCGGTCTCGTCCGGTGAGTCGAACTCTCTGCAGTCGGCAAACGGTGCGACCCGCATGTAGGTGATCCAGCCGCTCCCGGGCAGCACACCCCAGAAGCCCGTCAAGGCGGCCTGAAGGATGACGTACGCACAGATGACGCCCAAGGCCGGCACCGCGAACGCCGCAGCCGTTCGCAAGCGCCGGCCCAATTCGGGGCCAGCCACGGCCAAGAGCCACACGGCTGCGAAGACGACGAGTGAAAGCGCGACGCTTCGGATCGTCCATGCGCTTGCAAGCAGCACGCCGCCTAGAGCCAAGACGGCGTAGGCGCGAGGCGTCCGACCGGACCCCTTGGCGGTTACGCCAAAGACCAGAGCGCATGCGGCTGCCGTGACGAGGAACATGTACAGGCTCTCTGTCAGGAGACTGTGTTCCAACAAGAGATAGTCGCCGGAAAGCGCGGCGAAGCCAGCGGGAACGGCCGGAAGCCACCGTCCGCCGGTGACGCGTCGGACCGTCATGTAAAGAAGGGCGGCCGTCGCGAGCCCGAGCGTGTGCTGGACGAACGTGACGAACGTGAGATCGGGGACGACGTACCGGGCGATTCGGAGGAAAAGTGGGTACCCGGCCATGCGCGATTCGTCGCTAAAAAGGTGGTCTCGGCTTGTATGCAGGTACGTGATCGAGTCGAAGAAGCCGGCGGCAACCGGGTGGTAGACGGACATGATGTAGCCCCGCAGCGCGAGGCCCGCCATGAGAACGACGAGGAAAGGTGCGTGGACCCGCGCGAGGACACTCGCACGGTGCGCTGCGGCGGCGACGCCCGCGCCAGACAAGAATTTCTCGTGGAGTGCCGCACGGTTCAGCACCGGCGATAGCTTAGGCTGGGCGGACGGCGGCGCCACTTTCGTACGCCGTCAGCACCGCTTCCCCGCACGCGCGCCACGTGAACCCCTTCGCGTGCCCGAGCCCGCGCCGAACGAGCGCCTCCACATCGTCCAGCGCCCGCTCAATCCCCGCGGCGATGTCCTCGACCGATGCGGGATCGGCCCGGATCGCCGAGTCGCCGCTCGCCTCGTCGAGCGACGGGTGGGCCGAGGCGACGACCGGCGTGCCGCACGCCATCGCCTCGACGATCGGCATGCCGAAGCCCTCGAACCGCGACGGATAGACGAACGCCTCGGCTCCGCGGTAGAGCGCCGCGAGCTCCTCGTCGTCCACGTAGCCGAGCGGCACGACGCCCTCGCCCTCCAGGCTCGGGCCCTGCCAGCCCGGCGCGCCGACGACCGCCAGGCGGAGCTCCGGGTGGCGTCCGGCGCACGAGCGGCATCGCGTCCAGCAGCGTCTCGAGGTTCTTGCGCCGCTCGAGCGTCGCGACCGTGAGCAGGTACGGGCCGCCGAGGTCCCGCTCAGGGCCGTCCGGCCGGAAGATCGGGTTGATCGCGGGATGCGCGACGCAGATCCGCTCGCGCGGGAACCCGAGCAGCTCGACGACCTCGCCGGCCGTGAACTCCGAGTTGACGACGATCAGGTCGCACGTCCGGGCTGCGTGGGCGTACTTGCGCGCGTGCATGCGGTAGGTCTGCGGGTGCACCCAGTCCGGGAAGCGGAGCGGGAAGAGGTCGTGGATCGTCGTCGCGCGGACGCCTCCGCGCTGTGGCGGGTACATCCAGTCGGAGAAGTGGAAGACGTCGAGCGACCCCGCCAGCCACTCGACGGGACCGTGGCCGAGCCTGCTCCAGCCGGTCCGCCACCAGTGCGACTTCGGCGGAAAGAAGACGAGCCGCCGCTTCACCGGCACGCCGTCGAGCGCCTGCTCGATCCGGCGCTTGCCCGGCGGCGCGACGGCGGCGAAGGCGACGATCTCGTGCTCCGCGCCCGCTTCCGCCAGGCCGCGGAGCATCCCGAGGATGTAGTTCCCGATCCCGGTCCGGGGCAAGGCGAGCGGCGTGACGTCGACGACGATGCGCAACGCGCTACGCGTCGCCCGGAAGCCGCGACGACGAGCGGCGGGGAGCCGTAGTCCGCGAACCAGGAGATCCCCTCGCGCACCGCGTCGATCCCGATCTCGGACGCTCCCTCGACGCCTGCACGCGGGATGCGGACCGCGACCTCGGCGGATTCGCCGGGCGAGAGCGAGCGGGGGAGACCCTGGCGGGGAAGCTCGACGCGCGCCACCGTCCCCGGGCACGTAGGGCCCGAGCGTGACGATCCCGTACATCGGAGCCGACCCCGGCCGGCCAGAAGGCGCGGCCCGCGTTCGTCACCGTGAGCGGCAGCGTGAGGTGCTCGCCGTCCTCGATCCACGGCCCCGCCGCCTCGATCCGGGCCGCGAACTCCTCGGCCACGCTCTCCGTCCCCGCGGGAGCGGGTTGAAGGCGATCACCGTGTTCATCGGCGGGTACGCCAGGAGCGTCTCGACGCGCCGAGCTCCTCGTCCTCGGCGGAGACGTCGAGCAGCTCGTCCACCGCCGCGAAGCGCGTCACCTGCGTGAAGCCGGCTTTCGCCGACGACGTCGACGAGATACCCGGGGTCGAACGGCGACTCGAGCGTCCCGTAGTGCCTCCATCTCCGCGATCAGCTCCTGCTCGCCCTGCGAGCCCGGCTCGGGACGCACGCCCTCGTGGATGAAGATCCGCCCGCCGGGCACGAGCGTGCGGCGGATGACGCGCAGGGTCTCCAGCTCGTCGTCGAAGTGGTGCATCGCGTCGTAGAGGATCGCCGCGTCGAACCGCTCGCTCCACGGCAGCTCGAGCACCGGCATCGCGTGGAACTCCGCGAGCGCGTCGATGCCGTCGCCGATCGGCTCCTCGATTGCGGCGATGCGCTCGCGCGCGATCTTGACCATGTCCTCGGAGACGTCGACACCGGTGACCGAGTAGCCGCAGCGGGCGAGGAACTCGCTCAGCCAGCCGGGGCCGCAGCCGACGTCGAGCACCTGCGCGCGGAGGCCGAGGCCGAGCCGCCCGACGATGTGCGAGAAGGTGCGCAGGCACTCGACGAGCTCGTGCCCGGGCGGGAGCGCTGAACGGCTTCGTCCGCAGCCACGCTTCCGCGTCCCGGCCGATGCGCTCGACGTACCGCCGATGCGCCTCGCCGTAGTCCTGGCCCAGGCTCGGCAAGCGGCCTCCGCTCGGCCGGTCTTTACGGAGCCATTTCACGCCGCGCCTACACTTGCCACGCCTTGAGCCTCTACGCCGACGTCATCCGGTATCCGGACCTGTTCCTGAACATCTTCCGCCGCGAGCTGCACGGGAAGTATCGCGGCTCGGTCCTCGGGCTCTTCTGGACGCTGCTCAACCCGCTGGCGCTGATCGCCGTCTACACGCTCGTCTTCTCGGTGCTCCTGAAGGCGTTCTCGATCGAGCACTACCCGCTCTTCGTCGTCTCCGGGCTCGTCACCTGGGTGTTCTTCCAGTCCGCCGTGCAGATGGCGTGCTCGAGCCTGTTCGCGCAGCCGATGCTCGTGAAGCAGGTGCGCTTTCCGCGGCACATGCTCCCGCTCGCCGTCGTCGCGACGAACATCGTGACCCTCGGGGCGATGCTGGCGATCACGATCGGGATCAACCTCATCGTCATCCCCGAGACGAGGACGACCTTCTGGGCCGCGATCCCGCTGCTCGTGCCGCTGATCGCGCTGGCGAGCGGCCTGGCCGTCGTCGTTCGCCTACCTCACGGTTGTCTACCGGGATGTCGAGCACCTGATGATCACGATCTTCCTGCCCTGGTTCTTCATCACGCCGATCTTCTACACGCTCGATCAGCTTCCAGGGCTCGAGGGGAACGAGTGGGTGGCGGATCTCATCTACTACGTCAACTTCGTGACGCCGTTCGTCGAGGCGATCCGCGATCCGATCTTCTTCGGCGAGTTTCCCGACCTGGGAGACGTCGTCTACTGCGTCGTGGCCGGGCGTCGTCTCGCTGATGCTCGGCGTGCTCGTCGCCCGCCGGATGGACGACCAGGTCTCGGCGACCCTCTAGCCTGATCCGATGCAGCCTGGCTCGATCGTCGCGGAGAACGTCAGCCGACGCTTTCGCGTCTACCCGCAGCGCCACGTGACGCTCAAGGAGGCGATCGTCCGCCGCCGCCACCTGCGTCCGGTCGAGGTCTGGGCGGTGAGGGACGTCTCCTTTCGGATCGAGCCGGGCGAGTCGGTGGGCTTCATGGGCCGGAACGGCTCCGGCAAGACGACCCTGCTGCGGCTGCTCGCCGGCGTCTTCCGGCCGACGAGCGGGAGCCTCGCCGTCGACGGGTCGGGTCGGCTCGCTGCTCGAGCTCGGCGCCGGCTTCCACCAGGACTTCACCGGCCGCGACAACATCTACCTCAGCGCCTCGATCTACGGGCTCCGGAAGCAGGAGGTCGACCGCCGGTTCGACGAGATTGTCGAGTTCAGCGAGCTCGAGCGCTTCATCGACCTGCCGATCCGCACGTACTCCGCGGGCATGCACATGCGGCTCGGCTTCTCGATCGCGGTCAACGTCGACGCGGAGATCCTGCTCCTCGACGAGGTGTTCGCGGTCGGCGACGAGGCGTTCCAGCGCAAGTGCATCGACCGGATCCTCGGCTTCAAGGAGCAGGGCAAGACGATCGCGTTCGTCTCCCACTCGGCGTCGGCGCTCGAGCGGATGTGCGATCGCGCGATGCTGCTCAGCCAGGGCAGCATCGAGTACGACGGCGAGACCGGCGAGGCGATCCGGCGCTACCAGCAGCTGCTCGCCGGCGAGGAGAATCCCGCCGAGCGGGCGGCCGGGCTCCGCGAGTGGGGCAGCGGCGAGGCGCGCGTGACCGACGTCCGGCTCGACGGGCCCGACGGTGAGCCGCGCGAGGTCTTCTCCGCCGGCGACCCGCTCGTGCTCCACATCGGCGTGGAGACCCACGAGGACGATCCCGCCGCCGGTGCTGGCCGTCGAGCTTCGCGATGCGGCCGGCGCGCTGCTCGGGCAGTCCGGCCAGGCGCTCGGCGAGCTCGGCTGGGACGGCACGGGCCACGTCGAGGTCCGGTTCGAGATCGAGCGCCTGCCGCTCGTCGAGGGGCGCTTTCAGTTCAACCTGACGCTGACGGACCACGGCGCGCAGCCGGCGGTACCACAGCATGGAGAAGGCGGCCGAGTTCGGCGTGCTCCCGCAGGGCGAGTCGCGCGGCTTCTTCCTGCTCGAGGGCGACTGGTCGCTCGCCGAGAGCCTCAGCCCTCGTAGCTGAACGGCAGCGAGTCCGCGATCTCCGCGAGCCGCGGCGCGTTCGCGTCCCGCTCGGACGGCGTCAGCTCGCCGTCCGGCCACTCGATGCCCACCTCCGGATCGTCGTACCGGAAGCCGGACTCCGCCTGGGGGTCGTAGTAGGTCGAGACCTTGTACGTCAGGTCGGCGACGTCGCTCAGGACGCAGAAGCCGTGCGCGAACCCGTCCGGGACGTACAGCTGGAGGTGCCGCTCGGCGTCCAGCTCGACCGCCTCCCACTCGCCGAACGTCGGCGACCCCCGCCGGATGTCGACGACCACGTCGAGGACGGAGCCCCGGGCGCAGCGGACGAGCTTCGACTGGCCCGGCTGGAAGTGCATGCCGCGGACGATTCCCCGCCTCGAGAGCGAGTGGTTGTCCTGGACGAACTCGTCGGTGATCCCGAGCTCGGCGTACGCGTCCCGCCTGTAGGTCTCGAGGAAGAAGCCGCGGTTGTCGCCGTGCACGGTCGGGGCGAGCAGGATCGGCCCCTCCAGGCGTGTCTCCAGGCGCTCCACCGCGCGATCGTACTCAGAGGGCCTTCAGGCGCTCGGGGTGCTTGCGCACGAAGCGGAGGATCCCGCGCCAGTGCCACAGCGTCCGGCGCGTGAGGAGCGCCCGGTCGGTGACGGCCTGGCATGGGCGTGGACGGCCTTCGCAGCCGGGGACGTACCAGCGCTCCCAGCCCGCCTTCGAGGCGCGGTAGGCGAGGTCGATGTCCTCGCCGTACAGGCGGTAGCCCTCGTCGAACCCGCCGAGCTCGTCCAGCATCTCGCGGCGCAGGAACAGGAAGGCGCCGAGGAGCCAGTCGGCCTGCACCGGCTCCGTCGGCTGCTCGTCCAGCCCGTAGTGGGCCCGCTGCGTGCCGCCGAGCCAGCGCCTCAGCGGCGTCCGGCGGACGATCGTGCCCGACACCGTCGGGAAGCGCCGGCGGGACGCGTTCCACGAGCCGTCCGGCTTGCGCAGCTCCGGGCCGGCGATTCCCATGCGCGGGTGGAACTCCGCGAAGGCCAGGAGCACCGCGAGCGCGCCGGGATCGGCCTCGGTGTCCGGGTTGCAGACGACGACGAACTCGCCGGCCGTCTCGGCGATCCCGCGGTTTGCGTTCGCGGCGAAGCCTGCGGGCTCGTCGTTTCGGATCAGCCTCGCGCCCTCCGGCACCGGCAGCTCCAGGCCGAGGTTCGAGACGACCACGAGCTCGTCCACCTGCGGCTTCAGCGCCGAGAGGCAGCGCTCCAGCTCCGGGACCGGCTCGTGGACGACGACGACTCCCGCGATGCTCACAGCAGGCTCCGGTAGACGCCCGCCGTGCGCCGCGCCGCCTCGTCCCAGCTGAAGCGCGACGCCCGCACGAGCCCGGCCCCGCGCAGCTCCACTCCGCCGGTCGAGCGCGTGCAGGATCGCGCCGGAGAGGTCGCCCTGGTCGGCGAAGACCGCGGCGTCGCCCGCCACCTCGACGAGCGCGGGGTCGGGCGCGGCGACGACGGGCGTCCCGCTCGCCATCGCCTCCAGCACCGGCAGGCCGAAGCCCTCGTACCGGGACGGGACGACGAGCGCGGACGCCTCGCGGTAGAGCCTCGGGAGCTCCTCGTGATCCACGTAGCCGCGCACGTCGGCGCCGAGCTCGCGCAGCTCGTTGGCGAGCGCCGGCTCCCGCTCCGGGCCGACGACGACCACGGGCATGCCGAGCTCGTTTCCCGCGTCCACGGCCGCACGCGGATCCTTGCGGCGCTGCACCGATCCGACCACGAGCAGGTACCCGCCGTCGTGCGCGGTGTCGTCCGGCGTGAAGATCGGATCGATGCCGTGCGGGATCACCTTGACGTCCTTCGCCGGGATCCCGTAGAGGTCCTCGAGGTCCTCCCGCGTCCGCTCGGAGACGGCGATCACGCGGTCGGCGCGCTTCGCCGAGCGCGGCACGACCGCGCGGAAGACGAGCCTGTCTTTTCGGGGCATCAGGTCGGGCTCGCGCTCGAAGGACAGGTCGTGGACGGTCAAGACCGAGGGGACGCCCGCGCGGAGCGGCAGCGAGTGCTGGTAGTGGGCGAGGCGCGGCTGGAGCCGCCGGACGAGGCGGGGGAGGCGCCACGCCATCCGCCACTCCTGGGAGTCGGCGGCGAGCTCGATCGGCTCGACGCCGTCAGGGACGAGCTCCGGCTTTCGGGTGACGGCGGCGAAGCGCAGGTCCGGGGCGGCGCCGGGAAGCGCGCGCAGAAGGTTCCGGACGTAGGTCTCGTCGCCGGTGCGCTGGCGGCCGAGGACGTCGGCGTCGAGCAGGACGTCGATCACGCGGCCGCCTCTCGATAGACGTCCAGCGTCAGCCGCGCGGTCTCGTCCCAGGTGAACTGGCTTGCGCGCTCGAGCCCCGCCACGCGCAGCTCGTCTCTCCGCCGTCGCGCCTCCGCGATCCCCTCGGCGATCGCGTCCACGTCGTACGGGTCGACGAGGACGGCGGCATCGCGTCCAAGCTCCGCGGTCGCCCCGAAGTTGCTCGTCACGACCGGAGTTCCGCACGCCATCGCCTCGAGCACCGGCAGCCCGAACCCCTCGTAGAGCGACGGGTAGACGAGGCACTGGGCTCCCCGGTAGAGCGCCGCGAGCACCTCGTCGCTCACGAACCCGAGCGACTGGACGCCGACGTCGCCCCACCCCTCCGGGCCGACGACGCGCAGCTCGATCCCCGCGCGCTGAGCGGCCTCGACGGCGCGGGGCAGGTTCTTGCGCGGCTCGACCGTGCCGACGGCAAGCGCGTACTCGCCGCGGACCTCCTGCCCCTCGGGGAGGAACGGCGGCTCGACACCGTGCGGCACGACGCGAACCTTGCCCTCGTCCACGCCCAGCAGCTCCACCGCCTCGCCGGCCGTGAACGCCGAGACGGCGATCACCCGCGTCGCCGCCTCCACGATCCGCGGGAGCATGATCCGGCTGTACGACCGCGTCCAGCGGTTGAACGTCTCCGGATGGCGGAGGACGGCGAGGTCGTGGAGGGTGACGACGAGCGGGACCCGCGAGCGCTGCGGGCCGCGGTGGCCCGGACAGTGGAGGACGTCGACGCCGTCGCGGGCCGCCTTCCGGGGCAGGGTCCGGAGGTACCAGAGGAGGTCGCGCCTGACCTTCGCCGAGCGGGACCTGCCGGGAACGGCGTACCGCTCGACGGTGACGCCGTCGAGATGGCTCAGGAGGTTGCGGAGGTAGCGGGCGGTGCCCGCCTCCGTCAACTCGAGCGGCGAAACGTCGATTCCGAGTCGGAGATCATCCATAGACTGGCGCGCCGTGCCTTCTACTACACAGTCCGAGCCGCTGCTCGTCCGCGCCGCGAAGCGCGAGCCCGTCGAGCGGACGCCCGTCTGGTTCATGCGCCAGGCCGGCCGCACGCTGCCCGGCTACCGCGCGATCCGGAAGCGCCACGACCTCTTCGAGGTCTGCCGGCGGCCGGAGCTCTGCGCGCAGGTGACGCTCGAGCCGGTCGAGGCGCACGGGGTGGACGCGGCCGTGATGTTCGCGGACATCATGCTTCCGGTCATCGGGATGGGCGTCGACGTCCAGCTCGTGGAGAACGTCGGGCCGGTGATCGACCGGCCGATCGAGTCGCTCGACGACGTTCGCGCCCTTCGGGTGCCGGAGCCGGAGGACGCGGTGCCGTTCGTCCTCGAGGCAGTCCGGATCGTCCGCGAGTCGCTGGTGGCGGACCGGGCGCTGGTCGGCTTCTGTGGCGGCCCTTTTACCGTCGCGGGCTATCTGATCGAGGGGAAGCCGACGCGGGAGTTCGCGAAGACGAAGGCCTGCATGTTCGGGACGCCCGAGGTCTGGCACGAGCTGATGGAGCGCCTCAGCGAGACCTTCCTCCGCTACGTCCGGGCCAAGGTCGAGGCGGGCGCCGACGCGATCCAGCTCTTCGACAGCTGGGTCGGCGCGCTCACGGTCGAGGACTACGAGGAGTTCGTCGCGCCGTACTCGGAGCGGATTCTCGGCGGGCTCTCGGTGCCGACGATCCACTTCGGAACCGGCACGTCGCACCTGCTCGAGTCGATGGCGGCGGCCGGCGGCGACGTCATCGGCCTCGACTGGCGCATCCCACTCGGCGAGGGCTGGGAGCGGGTCGGATCCGACCGAGGCGTCCAAGGGAACCTCGATCCGGCGCTGCTCCTCGGGTCGTGGGACCGTGTGGAGCGGTCTACCGGCGCCATCCTCGAGGCAGCCGGCGGGCGTCCCGGGCACATCTTCAACCTCGGCCACGGCGTCCTCCCGAGCACCGATCCGGCGCTGCTGCGCCGCCTCCGCGAGCTCGTGCACGAGCGGACGGCCGCCGTCGCAGTGGCCAAGTAACAGAGTGTTACTTGGAACGCGCGAGCGCCGGAAACCCCCGAGCCATCGAGGCGGAGCGGGCGCTGCTGACGCTAGTAACAGACTGTTACTAGGCAATTGAGCGACGCCGTCGTGCTGATGGCGTACGGCTCGCCGTCCTCGCCGGAGGACATCCGTCCGTACCTCGAGGACATCCGCGAGGGCAGGCCCGTCTCCAACGAGGCCGTCGAAGAGCTCACAGAGCGCTACCGGCGCATCGGCGGCCGCTCGCCGCTCGA
>CAWHBN010000011.1:0-93466 GCA_963827705.1 uncultured Actinomycetes bacterium | reverse complement strand
GCGTCGGGCGCGTGGTGGCGTTGGTAGAGCGTGAAAGCCTTGATCACATCCTCGAGCCGCTTGTTGGGGACGATCCGGCCCACGGTCAGCACGACCGGATCGGGGACGGATCACGCCGCGGCACCTCGGTGGGTAGTTCGAGGAGGAGTGGGACCACCATCGCCTCGCCGAGTCCCGCTTCACGCAGGTCCACGGCATTGAAGCTCGACACGGCAATCAGCGACTCGATGCGCCCCTGGAAGAAAGCGAGGGCGGCGCGCCCCGGTCGCACAGATCGGCGGCGGCCGGGCTGAAGTCCCGCAAGAGCTCACCAGGCGTGATGTTGTGGTAGTAGAGCCCGACAGGCCCCTTTGCCGCAGTGCTACCTCGACGGTCTCGCTCCAGAGCGCGTAGTGCAGGATACGCCACCTTGGCTCAAGAGGCGCTTGCCCGACCGGTCGAGCGTATATGCGGTGCCCGTCAGGTCTGGGTGGACGTGCTCAGCGAGGATCTCGCTCTCGTAGCCCCAACCGCGCAGCAGGTCGCGCCAAGCGAAGGCCTGACCCGTAATGGCGTCGTGGGGCGAGGCCGCCGGCAGGATCTGTGGACTGCGGTCACGTGGCCGTATGTTCAGGCGTTTTCGTCATCCCGGGAACTCGGCGATCTTTCAAACGCAAACGAATGCTGGGCCCGCAGCCGCGGTATCGTTCCGCGAGCTCGTGGAGATAATCCCCGACGCCGACCTCGAACGGCTCACGCGGAGTACGGGGACGGGCATCCCCCGATGACTGCAGAAATCGCCGACATGAAGTTGCAACGGCAGTACGTCAAGCTCTGCGATGTCCGCGACTTTGACGATCCGATTGTGCGGGCGCGAATCGACGAATCGTTCCCGATCTCGAGCCGGCTGTCGCCAGCACCGCAAGAACTGGGAATACGCGATGCTAACGCTGTTCTTCGAGGACTGGGGGCTTCTTCGCGAGGACGTTGAGTTCCTTTCGGTCGGCGCCGGCCACGAGACCGCGCTGTTCTGGCTCGCGAATCGGGTCGGCAAGGTCGTCGCGACCGACATCTACGGTGAGGGAGCCTTCGGCGCGCAGGAGGCTGACCGCACGATGCTCACGGATCCTGCCTCATTCTCGCCGTACCCCTTCCGGGAGCAGCACCTCAAGGTGCTGCATATGGATGCCAAGGAACTTGAGTTCCCGGACGACTCGTTCGACGCGGTCTTCTCGCTCTCATCGATTGAGCACTTCGGGTCGTGGGCAGACATCCGACGCTCGGCTCGGAGATCGGCCGCGTTCTTCGACCAGGAGGAGCCGCATTCATCGCGACCGAGTGCTTCCTCGGGCGCAGTCTGGTCACGCGCAGTGTCCAGGAGGCAGGTAGCCGCGCGACTGGCGGACGCATGTTCGGGGCCATGCGTGTCTTCACGCCCAAGACGCTCGTCTCCGAGATTGTCGAGCCAGTGGGCTCGAGCTCGTGCAGCCGCTCGATACGACGCTCTCGCCTGGGGCCGTGAACGTGATCGAACTGGACAGTGACAACCGGATCACGTCGACAAGCGGCGATGCGTACCCGCATGTCGTTGTGCGCGCCAAGCGGAGTCTGGGAGGCATGGGCGTACATACCCAAAGGTGGACGTCCGTCGGCCTGGCGATGACCAAGCCGCCCGGCTAGCCCGGGTGACTCAGAGCGGCCCTAGGCCGAGCGGGCCGATCCTCCCCGCCCAGGTCGAATTCGACATTCTGGCGAGTCCCGGGGCGGGGGAGCAGCAATCCGCGGAGGGGTGCTGCGGGTAGCGGGCTACCTGGCGGCGTTCTGCTCACGGTGATATCGGCTGCGGTGCCTCTTCCGCTACCTCGGACCGGAAGACGCGGGCAAGTACGTCACGGTCCTCGCGATCGTCGCGATCGTCGGGAGCATGTTCGACGGCGGCCTACACTCGCTTGCCGTTCGTGAGACGTCGGTGCGCCGAGACGCCGACCGGCGCGCGGTCATCGCCGATCTCCTGGGCATGCGCCTGGTACTCGGCGGGGCAGCAGTCGTGCTTGCAGCCGCGTTCGCGGCCGCTGCGGGCTACGAGCGATCGCTCGTCGTGGGACCGTCCTGGCGAGCGTCGGGCTCGTGCTCTGGAGCGTCCACCTGATCCTTGCTGCCCCACTGGTCGCGAGCCTGCGGTTGGGCTGGGTTACGGCTATCGACCTCTTCCGCCAGGCCATCACAGTGGTCCTGGTGCTCGCGTTCGTGTGGGCCGGTCTTGGCTTGCTCGCCTTTCTTGCGGTTCCGATTCCGATCACCCTCGTGGCCGTCGTCTGGACGATGTTGCTTGTCCACAGCGCGGTCGCGCTGGTGCCCTCTTTCCGGACGAGCCGTTGGCGACCGCTCCTTCGCGATGTCGTGCCGTACGCTCTCGCAACGGCTGCGGGACTCCTTTACTTCCGCGTCGCGGTCGTGCTCATGTCGCTCGTCTCGACGGAGCGGGAGACGGGTCTCTACTCCGCAGCGTTCGAATCGTCGAGGTGCTCATGATCGTTCCGCAGTTGGCTGTCGGCGCGCTGTTGCCGATTCTCGCGCGAGCGGCGAGCGACGACCACGACCGCCTCGCCTATGGCGTGGACCGCTCCTTCCGCGCCGCCGCGGTCTTCGGCTGTGGCCTCGCCGTCGTCCTCGCAATCGGAGCCCCGTTCGCCATCGCCGTCGTCGCCGGGCCGGACTTTGCGGGAGCGGCGGACATGCTCCGAGTCCAGGCGCTCGGTCTCGGAGTCGCGGTGGTCACATCCGTCTTTACGTACGCACTCCTCAGCCTTCGCCTACACAGAGAGCTCCTCTCTCGCAAACGCAATCGCGCTCTCGGTCAGCATTGCTCTAACGCTCGTTCTCGGCCGCGCGTGGGGTGGGATGGGCGCAGCCACCGCCGTGGTGGGTGCCGAGCTGTGCCTGGCTGTCGGGGCGGTCTGGCTGCTCGTGCGGAGCTCTCCTGCATTGAGTCCGGCGTGGTCGTTCCTGCCGCGCGTCCTGGCCGCCGGGCTCGCTACTTCGGTCCTCGCCGCCATCCCCGGGGTACCGAACGTGGTCCTCGCGATCGCCGGAGTCGTCGTCTACGTGGCCCTCGCCCTCGCACTGCACATCATCCCCGAGGAGTTACTCGCAGAGCTCGGGCGTATCCGTCAGCCTCGCAGCGCCCGGTCGTAGCTCGCGAGTGTCGCCTGAGCGGTCCCCTCCCATGTGAACGTTCGCGCCCGTTCCGGGCCAGCTCGGCGCAAACTGCTCGCGCAGAGCTTCATCCGTCAGCAGGCGCTCGATCGCCCGGGTCATCTCTCCCACGTCCAAGGGGTCGAAGTAGTAGGACAGCGTCGCCGGCGACTTCCGGCAGCGATGAGGCGTTCGAGCAGGCAGTCGGCGTGCCGCGGGCGAGCGCCTCGAGCACGGGAAGGCCGAAGCCCTCCGCGAGAGAGGGGAAGACGAAACACGAGGCCGCGCGATAGAGCCGCGTCGAGGAGATCGTCCTCGAGCCAGCCCGTGAACCGGATCCGCCCGCCGGCACCCAGATCCTCGGCTCGCTCCTCGTAGCGCGGGCTCGTGGAAGGTCGAGTAACCCGGTACGACGAAGCGTAGGCCGGGCTCGTTGGCGATCCCGAGGAAGGCCTCGAACAGTCGATCGAGGTTCTTGTGCGGGCGCTTGGCCGAGACCGTGAGGACGATCGGCTCGTTCCCGAGCCCGAGCCGCTGCCGCATCTCCTCGGCCGGGACCCGGTCGGTCGCGGGCAGCGCAGGGGCCGAGATAGGTCACGTCGACACGCTCGGATGGCACATGCAGGAAAATGGACGATGTCGTCCTTCGCGGCCTGCGAGAGCGTGAGCACGCGACGGGAACGGCGGGCGGCCAGCGGAACGAGTAGGCGCATGCCGTAAAAGGTGAGCACTCCTGGGTGCGCCTCGGGGATCCGCTTGTAGATGACGTCGAGGATCGTTGTCACCTGCGGCACACCCGGGAAGTGCCGGCGCCGTCGTGAAGAGGTTCTCGCCAACAAGCTCGCACGCGGGCGCGTGCGACGGCCCGGCGCAGTGTCGTCTGCTCGGCGAGGACGCGCCTGGCTCGGTTGCGTGCGTGAACGGGGACTCGAACGATCTCGACGCGCTCCCCCCAGGGCTCGGCCGCGAGCGATGCGGCCGCTTCATTTGCGGCGAACACGACCAGCCGAGGAGCGTCGTCTGCGGCGGCGAGTGCGCCGACGAGGCGGCGTGCGTACAGCTCTGACCCGCCTGTCTCTCCCGGCACGAGGTGAAGCGCGTTCAGGCCGACCGCGAGGTTCACGCCGGACTTCGAACGTACGCGGCGAGTACGGTCTCGAGCGACCGATCGAGGGAGAGCCGGTCGGCGTTGCGGCCGTACCAGGCGGCGGTGGATTCGCGCAGCGCCGGCCCGGCCGCGTGCACGCGGAGGATTGCGGCCGCCAGCTCAGAGGGCTGGACGGAGTTGGCCATGGCTCCGTTCTCGCCTTCCTCGACGAGCTCGGTGGCGGCGTTGTCCGGGCCGCCTCACGACCACGGTCGGCACGCCGAGTGCCGCGGCTTCGACGACCACGAGGCCGTAACCCTCGCGCCTGGACGGGCAACGCGAGGCAGAGCGCACGTCGAAGCGTGGCGCGCAATCGGTCCTCCCCGCCACGAACCCAGGGGCTTGCACCGCACCAACGAGCCCCGTACTCGGCGATCAAGCGCAGCACCTCGGGTCGAGCGGGACCATTGCCGAAGATCACGCCACGAAGCTCGGGCACGCGCTGCGCGCGCAAGAGCGATGGCGGGTACAAGGGCGGGCGCCTGCTTCTCCGGGATGTGTCGCCCGGCGAAGACGACGACCGGCTCGGCGGGCTCGGGGCGGCGTGCCGCCGGGGCCGGCGTAGATTCCCTCGAGCACCGTCACGTCGCCCTGCAGGCCCTGCTCCCGAAGCCGTTGTTCGAACAACCGCGAGAAGCAGAAGGCCTGTTGCGGCACCCGGATACAGCGACGTTGCACCGCGAGCCCGATTCGCCCCCCGACTGGTCCCAGGTAGTCGCGCCAGTACTCACTCGACCAGACCTCGAACCAATCGACGACGATCCGAAATCGATGCCGCCGCCGAGCCAGCGCAGCCGCGAGCAGCGAGAAGTACGGGAACGAAGCAGTGTGGACCACGTCATAGCGAGCACCGTCGCGGGCTAGATGTCGTGAGAGACCCCCAGCCGAAGCGAAGAGCTGGGGCGATCCGCCTCCGTCCACCTGCGGTGTAGAACTCGAGTCTCGGCCCGACGGGCACGACCTCGACTCCCGGTATCTCCACGACCTCGCCATCGGGCCAGTGACGCAGCGTCAGGTAGGTGACGCGATGCCCCTCCCCGGCGAGAGCTTCGGCGAGGCTGCGGTACCAGCGCTCCCCGCCGCCGATGGTGTAGGGATAGAGCAGGTCGTAGACGAGGCAGATGTGCATGCCGGGCTCGAGCGTACGGGCGCTCAGAGCGTCAGGCGTCGGAGGCCTGGGTCGGCGGGCCTCCCGAGCCGGCCGAATGCTCCGAATCGTTCTCGTTCGACCTCACTCGTTGTCGCCTGAGCATCATGACCTGGGCGAACAACCACGCGGCAAGGACGTCGCCTACCACATGAATACGAGAGGCCAGTCGCGAAAGCGGGTTGGCGGGTCGACCGGTGCGATCGGCTGGACGCTGATCAGACCTGCTCGCAGCGTACCCCGACCGCGGTAGTAGACGCGCGTCTCGACAAAGCCGCCCGGGGTCGTGAATGGCAGGTCGATGTTGATGAGGCTGGGAAACGGCGAGAGCTGACGGCCGGTGAGCGGCTTGCTGGCAAGAACGGCCCCTCCCGAGGTGACCTCAACTATCCCGACGATCTCGTCGGGATCGATCCCCGCGGCTGCAAGGGAGAACGTCGCCAGATATGCCTCGTTTTCCTTCAGCCCGACGTACGGCCCGTACCGGAGGAACCCGGGCTTGTCTCGGCCCGCCCTTCCGACGACCTGGGCTCCTTCAAGCCTCCCCGTCGCGGGCGCCGGCGGTGCGTCCGGCGCCAGGGTGAAGGACAGCGGAGCCAGAACCCCGGCCAGCTCCGGGAAAGCCGGAGCCGTGCTCCGCATTCCGAAGATCCGCTGCACGTCGCCGGGATAGAGCTGCCCAAAGTTACGCGCGGCAGCCAGGGCGAAGACGAGCGAGACGGCGAACAGCGGCACGAAGATCACCAGCGCGATCCGGATCTTCTGGATCACGACCGCCAGCGGTACGGCAATGAGCGGAACGACGATCATCGGATAGCGCGCGGGCAAGCCAAAGCCGACTCCGGTTCCGACACTTGAGATGAGCAGCTCGTAGCCGGCGGCCACTGCGATCGCCCCTGCCGCGGGCCAGCCGAACATCACCACGAGGCATCCGAGGCCGGCGAATCCGAGCCAATGCACCGGCGCGAAGGGAATCCAACCGACGACTGGGTCGAGGAGGTCCCTCAGCGCGTAGTGGTACCAGAAGTCCCAGCGTCCGGTCCCGACCGCGGGATCTCCGTATGCCTCGTATGGGGCATGGAGATCGGGACTCCCATACCAGTGCTGGAAAGCGAGGGCGAGCAGCACGAATCCGATCGCGTAGGGCGCGAGGACCGGCAGCGTGATCGAGCGCCAGCGACTGGTGAGGACGACGGCACACCGAACCACGATCGCCCAAGCGGCCTGGATGGTCCCCTTGAGTCCGCGGCCTCGACGACCGGGGCTCCAATCCCGTAGGCAGGCAGCAAGGGTGAGCCCGAAGAGAAGGCCGACGGAGAGAGGGAAATAGCGCACATGGAGCCAGACGAGAGCAACGGCAGCACTCGACCCCAGGGCGAGTGCAATAGGCCTCGACGCGCCGACGATCATCACTCGAAATGCGGCGACGACTAGCAATGCACCGGCTAGCTCGGGGTAGATCTGACTGGTGAAGACGACGACCGGGAGGCAGAAAACCGCTGCTGCCCACGCAAGAACTCGATACCGCCATCGGAGCCGGAGGTCTCGAAGCAGGCGGTAGAGCTGATCGGCCAGGAGCGCCGCGATGAGCACCATGACGATGCGTGCTCCGGTGAGCCCGCCGAGAGCGGCTCCCGGCGCGAGCACAGCAGGCAGACCAACGCCACGGAATGGCCGCAGCTCGCCGGAGTCTTTGTAGACGAAGGCGTCGGGTCCGAGCGGGAACACGTTCACCATCCGGAGCACCCGCTCAGCGCTGGCGTAGTCATTCCTGAGATCGACGTCGAGGTCGTACGCGATGCTCTCGGCAGTGATGAGGTAGTGCGGCTCGTCGCCGGTCGCACCCGGTCGTATCTCGAGAAAGGCGAACAGATAGACCGCGAACGCGAGGGCGAACGGAATCAGCCCTCCCAGCAAGCCCCAGATCGAGATCCGCTCGAGACCGGTCACGAGGCCCCCGACTTGCTTTGTCTTCCTCTGCTGCTCGACTCTCGTTGTCATGCGGACCGGGTCCCTCAGCGATGCCGCAGCCCGAGCACGCTGAGGAAGAGCGCCGAAAGCACCGTCTGCATGCCGCAGGCAATCAAGGTCGCTCCCGGGATGACGATCCGAAGCGTGTCGGGGTAATTCAGCTGCCCGAACCCGGCCTCGTTCCATGTCGCGAGTGCATACACGGAGAGGCCGAGGCCACCAACGACGAGCACCATGCCGACCAACAGCGTCCATTCGAGACGACGCGGCCTTTCGACCAGCCGTCTGATCCGCGGGTCGTCAGGCAAAAGGCCCTCGGTGATTCCGAACCAGCGCGCTGTCAGGAAGAAATAGACAGACTGCAAGCCGACGATCACGGCGAGTGCGAAGTAGAGCAGCGTGCTCACGTCGAACCCAACGCTGCCTATCGAGCGGTTCCCGGGGATCAGCCACGCCATGCCGAGGAGGCCGACCACGAGGGAGAACAGCCCCGGGTAGAGGAAGAGCCACTTCGGGCTGTAGAGCAGCAGCAGCCGGATCGACCGCCAGCCGTCGCGCCACGTGTTGAGGTGCGGCTCGCGGCCCTCAGCGTCGGGCGAGAGCGTCGTGGGTACCTCCGTGACCCGCAGACCCTGCATCGTCGCCTTGACGATCATCTCGATCGCGAACTCCATCCCGGACGAGCGGATGTCGAGTGCTGCGACCTTCTCGCGGTCGAAGCCGCGCAACCCGCAGTAGATGTCTCCGCACGGCGTCCCATAGAGGGTCCTGCCGACGAACGACAGCACGGGATTGCCGAGCCTTCTGTGAAGCCACGGCATGGCACCTGGATGAATGCCGCCCTTGAACCGATTGCCGGCAACGAGGTCATAGCCCTCTTGGAGCTGCCGGACAAATGGTTCAAGGTCTGCAAAGTCGTAGCTGTCGTCGGCGTCGCCCATGATCACCCAGCGGCCGCGGGCGGCCGCGATCCCGCCCGTCAACGCGGCGCCGTAGCCGCGTTCCTGCACTGGTACGACGCGAGCGCCGAGCTCCTCGGCGATCTCCTGGGAGCCGTCTGTCGAGCCGTTGTCGGCTACGACCACCTCGCCGGCGATTCCGATTCGCTCGAAGGACGCCTGAGCCTTGCGGATGCACGTCCCAATCGTGCGCGCCTCGTTCAGGCACGGCATCACGACCGAGAGCTCCGGCACAACCCTCTCGCCGTCCCCCGCAGCCGGCGTCGTCCTCGGCTCCGCCCCGGCGCGCATCGGCGAGATGGTATCTCCCGCTTCGGTGCGCGTTGGACTAGGGGCGAGTGGTTTTCGTCCCGTGACCACGTCGGTAGCTTCAGCGAACGAAGTTAAGGAACTACGGTCTCTTTCCTAAGGACTTGGCTCGTATCGCATACAGTCCTACGCCATCAACGACCCGAGACTACGAGACCCGCGGAGGCCTGTTCGTCGCCTGCTGGGAGCGGCGCGGCAGAGCACCCTGAGCCTGCTGAAATCCGCTGACCGCACGCCGGGCGAGCCGACCGGCGCCAATCGGACGAACTCGGCTGCGAGCCCGACCGCCTGGATGGTCCGGCCGAAATCGGCCTTGCCTCCGCACCTCTTGGATCAAGGAATGCTCGAGGCCGTGTCCCGTCAGGAGTCTCGCGCCGTGTACCTGGGCGAGCAGACGGTCCTCTGTCGAGTGCTGGGCAAGTACCTCATGTACGCCGACGCACAGGAGACCGGAATCACGCCGCATCTCTGCATGGCCGGCTATTGGGAGTCCTGGATCACCGTCGCCATCGCGCGCATCCTCCGGCCGGGCTGGCACTGTCTCGACGTCGGCGCGAATCACGGCTACTACACGCTGATCATGGCCGACGCGGCCGGTCGGGAGGGTCGAGTGATCCCAGTGGAGCCGACCCCGCGCCTCGCCGACCTGCTTCGCCAGACGCTCGACGTCAACGGGTTTCCGAGTGTGACGGTTGCAGCTACGGCTGCTTCCGATACCGACGGGGAGACGCTGCAGCTCGTCGTCCCGGCGCGCCGAAGCATGAATGCTCGTCTCTCCGAGGTCGCAGGCCCCACCGACGACGCCGTCCATGTCAAGACCGTGACAGTCGACACTCTCACCCGCGACTGGCCGCGCGTCGACCTGATCAAGATCGACGTCGAAGGCGCGGAGGAAGGCGTCTGGAAGGGAATGCAGCAAACGATCGCGCAGAACCCTGGCCTCGTGCTGATCCTTGAGCTCAATGTGGACCGCTACGAGGACCCGCGCAGCTTCCTCGAAGCCATCGAGCTCGCGGGATTCCGTCTGCGCTATATCGATTTCGACGCTGAGGTCAAGGAAGTCACGATCGATCAGTTACTGCGCCGGCGGGTCGGCGAGGACTGGATGCTTTACCTCGCGCGGCGTTAGGCGCCTTTCTCCTCCGGCCGGTCTTCCTCGAGAAATCGGATCTTGTCCTCCAGCTCGCGAATCTTCCCCTCCAACTCACCCTCGAGCCGTCCACGCGTCGCGATCTCGGCGGCGAGCCTGGCCTCGACGTCCGCGATCGCCGCATCCGCCTGTTTCGCAAGGTCGTCGAGCACGTAGAACTGCAGCCGCAGAATGAAACGCTTCACCAGCGTGATCACCGGACCGACCACTGGCTTGGACGAAAACCCGAGCTCCGGTCGAAACCGTACTCGCGGACCGGAGGCGCCCCCGGTCAGCGGAATCGGCCGCAGCTCGAGCTCGGACAGGTCGTCCGCGTATGCACCTGCGGCCCGCTCCTTCTCCACTCGCTCCTTCAGCTCGGCCGTGAGCTGCTCGAGGTTAAGGGGTCGTTGTGCCGGCTCCTCCACCATTGCGACGAGCCTACCGCCAGCCGCCTTGGGCTTGTGTCTTGCGGACGGATCGGATACCACCTGGGGCAGGGAGGAACGCCTCGTATGAGTACTTAGAGCGGTCATGGAGGGTTTGGTCTCTCACACACCCATGACGGACCTGTTGCGTGAGCGCGGGGTTTTCGACCGTCATCCGTTCGTGCTCATCGACGTGGGCTGCGCGGGCGGCATTGCCGAGCCCTGGCGAGCATTCGGCCCCTCGTTGGTCGCGCATGGCTACGACCCAGACGTCGATGCCTGCGAAGAGGCTCAGGCGCGCGAGGTCTTCCCGGGCGTGCGCTACCACGCGCGATCCGTTGGACTGCCAGAGTCGCACCCGGTTGTCCAGCGGCGTCGCGCTGAGGCGGTCAACTGGCCCGACACCAACATTTGGGGGCGTGTCACCGCCGGATACATTGCCACCAAGCAAGCTGAGGCCAGCGCCGGCGACGCCGAGGCGGCGGTTCGCTTAGCCAACGTCTCCAATGTAATAGGCGTGGACGAGATCGTAAGCGGGGAGCAGCTTCGCGACTGTTGATTTCCTCAAGGTCGACATCGACGGGCCGGACATCGATGTGCTCGAATCCGCTCGGGAAGTGCTGACCGACAAGAAGTCGCTGGGCGTCGCGGTCGAGGTGAACTGGTTCGGGTCGGCTAATCCCTCTGAACCCACGTTTCACAACGTCGACCTCCTTATGCGACGGGACGGGTACACGTTGTTCGGAGTGACCGTTCGCCCGTACTCACGCACGGACTTGCCCGCGCCTTTCCTACGCGAGCTCTACGCCGAGACGCGCTTCGGCCAGCCCTATCAGGGTGATGCGATCTACGTCCGCGATCTGGCGGCGCCCGACCAACGGGAACTGGCCGACGCCTTCGCGGCGGACAAGCTTGTCAAGCTGGCTTGCGTCTATGAGTTGGTCGGGCTTCCGGACTGCGCTGCGGAGGTGCTCAACCACTTTCAGTCGCGTTTGGCTGTCTTTGGTGACACCGAGCCACTTCTTGACGCGCTGACGCCGCCGCTTCTGGGCCAGAGATTGACCTACCGGGAGTACATCTCGACGTTTGAGCAGGAGCCGCACCTGTTCTTGCCAAGCGCCACAGGGTAGAGCGTGCGCCTCGCGCCCAACTGAGTCGCGTCAGCGATCCCGGGCCATCGCTTCGGCGCGAATTTCTGAGGTGATGTGGCATCGCGCAACAGCAAGTCGAGCGACGGTCTGGGCTGGGCGATCGCGTAGATCTGGTAAGCGAAGAACCTCTTCCAGCACCGATTGCCGGTGCTGTTGAGTGAGATCAGTGCCCGAGCCGGGCCGGAATCTCCCAGTCGCGAGGGGAAATGGCGCGGGAACTCCACGCAGCCGACGACTCGGAAACCCGCACCGTCGAGCGCACGCCGAAGTGTCGAAAACGTGAAGAGTCGGGTATGGGTCAGGTCCAGAATCCCACGGGTGCCGTAGTTGAACTGCCCGGCGAGCAAGAGCAGCCTCGTCATCCCGAACGCGATGTTGCCAGTGCTGATGACGACAGTGCGCCGGGTTCAAGGGACAGCTTCGCGTACAACTCTTCGAGGAACCGCTCCGGGCTTTTAGATGCTCGATCACATCGAGCAGCAGGATGTAGTCGAAGTCGCCTAGTTCGATAGCGGGTAATCCCTGCGTTCAGGTCGTGCAGATGAAACGCGTCGAGCTCGACGCCTTCCTCAGGCGGACGGATATCGACGCCAACGACGTAGCAGCCCTGCTTGCGAAGCTCTACGGCCACTGAGCCACCTGCGCAACCGAGGTCGAGGACGCGCGAGCCGGGCTTGACGGTCTCCAGCGCGAACGTGTGCGGGCTCTCATAGTCGAGTTTCGGGACGTACTGGGCGTTTCACCTCGGGCGAGCGACGTCGAACCTCCGCTCGTACAGCAGGCCAAGTTCCTGGACGCGCGCTTGAGCGTTGTGCGCGCCACGTTGGCTGCATACTTGAGCCCGTTGACGTGACAGATTTCATCGCCGTAGTACGTCGGGATCGGTACCTCACGGATCCGCTTCCGCCGCATACAGGAGCTGGATGATGATCTCGGTGTCGAAGTGGAAGTCGTTCGTGTTGAGATCGAACGGGATGCCTCGCAAGCGTGTGTCGAGTAGACGCGGTAGCCGGAGTGAAACTCGCTGAGGTTCGTCTTGAGCAGCGTGTTCTGGAAGCGGCGTCAGGATCCGGTTTCCGACGAGCTTGTAGAGCGGCATCCCACCGCGACGGGCTTCGCGCCTTTCCAGCATGCGCGAGCCAAGAACCGCGTCCGCCTCGCCGTCTCGTACCGGGCGAACGAGGTCGGGCAGGAATTCGGGCGCGTACTGCCCGTCTCCGTGGACGAGCGCCACATAGTCGAAGCCCTCGCGGATCGCATAAGTGAAACCCGATCTTCTGGTTTCCGCCGTAGCCCTGGTTCACAGGGTTGAAGAGAACGTGCAGGGGAAATGGGAGCTCTCGCTGCCTCGCCGGACCGTTTCGGTGCGGTCGAACGTGCGCGTCCTGGGACGAGTCGTCGATGACCAGCGTTTCGACGTCGTAGTCGTCGAGCAGACTCGAAGGGATGCGGCTGAGGACGCCCTCGATCGTCTTCTCGGCGTTGTAGGCGACGATGAAGACGAGGAGACGAGGCCGCGTTTTCGTCTTCCGGTGTGGGTTCGGCGCTCCTCCGGGCCTTCGACTTCAGGGTCCCTCTGTCGTCTTCGCCGTAGCGTCGCTCGGCGAGCGGCGACGGATCACCGGCCTCGATCACCGCGCGTGGATTGTAGGCAGCGCGCGCCTTGATCCCGGCCTTCAGGAACGGCGGCACATGCCGAAGTAGGCGCGGCTCGCCTGACGCCGAGAAGCGAATAATCAACGTGCGTGAGAAGGGCTCGTTGTACAGGAGCGTCGGGTAGCCCGTGGGCTCTTGGCTCCACGCGTTTCCCCGGACGATGAGGTTCGCGCCAGGGGCGGGGGCGCCGTCGCGGCGGTAGTAGATACCCGCAACCGCGGTGTGGGGATACGCGAGCCGAAGCGCAACGTCGAACCACATGTTGTGGCCGAAGGGGTCGGCGTTCCTTCGGTAGATTTGTCAGGACGATGACCGTCTCGGGCTCCACGCGTGGCGCGACCTCGAGTACCTGCTCAATCGCCTCCCGATGCGCCTCCCAAACTTCATAGTGATAATGAGCCGCTTTGTAAGCAGCTGAACCGCCGGCGTAGGCGACCAGGGCTCCTGCCGCGGCGATCGCCGCGACACGGATCCGCCTGGCGTCAATGAACGACACGGCAAGGACGAGGAGTGCGGCAGTGGCTATTCCGAACCCGACGCCCGAGAGGAACTGCGTCCGCCACAGACTGCGCGCGTCGTTGAGGACGATGTAAGCCGGAAAGCTCGCAACGAGCACGAGCGCACCGGCGCCGAAAACGATCGCAATACGTCGGTAAGGAATGGATCTTCACTGTGGCGTGTGAAGAAGGCGACGAGCAGTACGCCAACTGCGAACACTGCGGCGCGCCGCTACACCGGCCAGGATCGCACGGCTCGGATTCTCGATAGGCGGAAGTAGGTCGCCCCACTTCCAGAACTGGGCGCTCGCCTCAACGTTGTAGGCGAGGTCCGTGGCGAGACCGGTTGGTGTGATGTCATCGCGGAGGACGGTCTCTTGGTATGTCCCGCCGTCACCTCCGAAGTACCGATCCACGTTGCTTCTTCACGAACACGAGCGGGAACAGGTAGAAGGCGCCCAATACCGCCGCAGTCTGTCGCGACAACCCGACAAGCGGAAGGAATAGCAGCGGCGCAAGAAGAAGGATGAAAAGCGGGCTCTCGTAGCTCCACAAGCAGAGGTACGTGGCAACCGCCGCGCCGCCAGCGAACAGTGCAGTCGCTGGTCGGCCTTGTCTGCTGAAGCGCGACCACCAGCAGGTAGAGCGCGAGCATCATCCAAAAGATGACGCCGAACTGATTCAGTTGGCCGACCCAGTTGAGTGCGTGGTCGGACGCGTGGACGATCACGAGCGCCCCGGCCACGTAGGCGAGGAGCGGCACGGACGGAAACAGTCGGCGCAAGATGAGGAAGGCGAGAAATCCGCGGCCCCACCAAAGCCCGCGTAGACGAGCTGGTTGCCCAGGAAGCTCCCGTCAATGCCGAGGACGTTCGAGAGCTGGTACCCGGACTGGTAGAAGAGCTGCGTGAAGCGTCGCAGGGGGTCGGAGTAGAGGAAGCCGTCGAAGAACGAGTGGGACTCGCTGAGATATACGAGGGTCGTTTCGTAGCCCATGCCACTCCTCGGGCCGAACGGCGCCCACAGGGCAGCCACAAGAAGCGCGTAGACGCCTCCGACGGTGAGCCCGACGGCTCGTTCGCGCGTCTCCATTCACGATGGATGGCCCCGTCCGCGCGTCGACGAAGGCGGCCCGGCGTTGCATACGGGCCTCGTCGAAGGACGGGCAGATGCTCATCCACTGACGCTCCGTGCGGGGTCAGGCGTGAGTCAGTCGTGGCGGCGTCCGTCCTCGGTCGCAGATTGTCAGTTTCACCATCATGGCGGCTTCCTTACTCGTCAATGCGCCAGCTGTCGACGAAGCGAGGCTAGCTGCCCGAACAGCAGATCGCCTTCGATATTCGCGACGCGTAGACGGCTTCGCATCATGCCACTACGGCTGAGAAGGCGCTCCCGGCCGTAAGGTACTGTCCAGCGCCGAATGGTCGATGGGATGACATCCCTTCGAACCGTCAGGATTCCGGGGCCTGTTGCATGATTCTAGCTCGACCCACAAGTCCATTGTCGGATGTCCAGCAGCTATTGGGACGCGCGTCCCTGCAACATCCGCCACTCGGCGAAGCCGGTCGGGTCGAAGGAGTACTTCGACGAGGTCGAAGCTCGCAAGTACCTCGTCGAGCCGCACATTCCCGCCTTCGCCGAGTTCGAGCGCTGGAACGGCAAACGGGTCCTCGAGGTGGGTTGCGGGATCGGGACCGACTCGATCAACTTCGCCCGCGCCGGCGCGCAACCTGACGGCGGTCGAGCTTTCGGGCGAGTCGCTTCGCATCGCAGCGGAGCGCGCGGAGGTGATGGGCGTCGCGGACCGCATCCGCTTCGTCCAGGCGAACGCGGAGGAGCTGACATCGGCGCTCGACAACGAACCGTACGACCTCGTCTACTCGTTCGGCGTCATCCACCACACGCCGCGCCCTGAACGGGCACTGGCCGAGATGCGCGCCCTCGTGGCGCCGGGCGGCACCCTCAAGCTGATGATTTACCACCGCCGCTCCTGGAAGGTGTTCTGGATCGTCGCCGCGCAGGGGCATGGGCGCTTCTGGAAGACCGACGAGCTCGTCGCCGAGCACTCCGAAGCCCAGACCGGCTGTCCCGTGACCTTCTCGTACACGCGGAGCGAGGCGCGTGAGCTGGTGAAGAACAGCGGCTTCCGTCTGCAGGATCTCCACGTCGATCACGTCTTCCCGTACCGGATTCGCGACTACGTCGAGTATCGATACGTGAAGGAGCCGTACTTTCGCTGGATGCCAGAGTCACCTCTTCCGAGCGTTCGAGCGCCGGTTCGGCTGGCATCTCCTCGTCACCGCGGAAGCCGTGTAGCAACGATGCGGATCGCGGTCGTCGGACTCGGAAAGCTCGGTGCGCCGCTCGCCGCTGTGCTTGCGAGCAAGGGCAACGAGGTTCGGGGGATCGATGTCAACCCGGAAGCCGTACGACTCCTGAACGAGGGTCGCGCACCGGTCGAGGAGCCCGGGCTTCAGGATCTCGTGACGAATTCGCACGAACGGCTCAGCGCCTACGACGGATCTCGCTGCTGCGGCCGGTGCGGAGGTATCCATCCTCCTCGTCCCGACCCCGTCGGACGACCGAGGAGCGTTCTCGAACGAGTACGTCCTCGCGGCAGTCGACGAGCTTGGCCGCGGGCTCGCCGACCGTGATGACTACCACGTGGTCGTCGTGGCGAGCACGGTCATGCCCGGCTCGTGCGACGCGGAGATCCTACCGGCGCTCGAAAGCGCGCATCCGGCCGCCGTGTCGGAGAGACCCTCGGCCTCTGCTACAGCCCTGAGTTCATCGCGCTCGGGAGCGTGATCCGCGACATGCTCGAGCCCGACATGGTGCTGATCGGAGAGTCGGATTCTCGCGCCGGAGACGTGCTCGAGCGATTGTACGCCGGCGTGTGCGAGAACGATCCTCCGTTCCGCCGGATGAGCCTCGTGAACGCGGAGCTGACGAAGATCGCCGTGAACACCTACGTAACGATGAAGATCTCGTACGCAAACGCACTCGCCGACATGTGCGAGCGGCTTCCCGGCGCCGACGTCGAGGCTGTCACGGATGCACTCGGTCTCGATACCAGGATCGGGTCGAAGTACCTCCGCGGAGGGCTCGCGTACGGCGGGCCATGCTTCCCGCGCGACAACAAGGCATTCGGCGTGCTGGCCCGTGACCTTGGTACTGAGCCGCTGCTGGCCGAAGCAACGGACGCAGTCAACGTCGCGCAGACGGATCGGCTCGCGCGCGTCGTCCAATCGCGGCTCGAAGCGGGAAATACAGTCGGGATTCTCGGCCTGACCTACAAACCCGATACGGGCGTCATCGAGGAGAGTCCCGGGATCGCGCTTGCGCGGCTTCTGGGGAACGCCGGCTACGAGGTCCGGGTGTACGACCCAGTTGCGACGGAGGCCGGCCTCGACGCCCTGGGCGGTCTCGCGCAGGGCTCCTCGTCGGTCGCCGAGCTCCTTGCACAGTCCGACGTAACCGTGATTGCCACTCCTTGGCCCGAGTTCGCCGAGCTTCCGACCGAGGCGCTCGAGCGGGAGGGAAGGCGTACGGTCGTGATCGACTGCTGGCGCGTGCTCCCCGACGAGGCCGATGGCGGACCGATCGAGATCGTGCGGCTTGGTCGAGCGCTCGAGGAGCGAGCCGTATGAGCTCCAGCGGTATGACGTCGCATCTCGCGGACCGATCCCATTCTCGTGAGCGGCGCCGGCGGATTCATCGGCGGCTGGCTCGTGCGCTACCTGCGGGAGAACGGCTTCACCGACGTTCGCGCGATCGACATCAAGCCTCTCGACGAGTGGCATCAGGTGATCGAAGGCGTCGACAACCGAGTAGCCGACCTTCGTTCGCTCGAGTCGTGCAGGGACGCGGTTCGCGGCGTCGGCCACGTCTACAACCTCGCCAGCGACATGGGGGGCATGGGCTTCATCGAGGCGAACAGGGCCGCGTGCATGATCTCGGTCCTCATCAACACCCACCTCCTGATCGCGGGCAGGGACGAGGGCGTCAAGCGGCACTTCTACGCCTCGTCGGCATGTGTCTACAACGTGGAGCTCCAGCAGGTCTCCGAGGTGACGGCTCTGCGTGAGGAAGACGCGTATCCCGCGCTTCCCGAAGACGGCTACGGGTGGGAGAAGCTCTTCTCGGAACGCATGTGCCGAAACTTCCAGGACGACTTCGGAATCGAGACACGCGTGGCCCGGTATCACAACGTCTACGGGCCGCACGGAACGTACGCCGGTGGGCGCGAGAAGGCACCGGCCGCGATTTGCAGGAAGGTTGCCGAAGCGAAGCTCACCGGCGAGCAACGAGATCGAGATCTGGGGAGACGGGGAGCAGACGCGGAGCTTCATGTACGTCGACGACTGCCTCTTGGGGACGACGAAGATCATGGAGAGCGACATCCTCGACCCGATCAACCTGGGCTCGTCCGAGCTCGTGACGATCAACCAGCTCGTCGACACCGTCGAGGAGATCGCCGGGGTAAGGCTGAAGCGCCAATACAACCTCGACGCGCCGAAAGGCGTTCGCGGGCGCAACTCGGACAACACGCTCATCCTCGAACGTCTCGGCTGGGAGCCAAGCACACCGCTTTCGGTCGGCATGGAGAAGACCTACGCGTGGATCTACGACGAGCTGACGGCGTCTGCGCAGCCGTCTCGTCGAGCTGCCGTATCTGGCTGATGTTCCGTGCCCACCGCCGGCGTGCGGCCGCAGGCCCGTGATCTCCGTCATCGTCTACGGCCGGAACGACGCGCACGGCTACAACCTCCACCGGCGTGCAGCGCTGAGCCTGAACTGCATCGCCGAAGTCCTCACCGATCCCGACGACGAGATCGTCTTCGTCGACTACAACACGCCTGACGAGCTACCGACGTTCGTCGAGGCTCTTGCCGACACGCTGACGGATCGCTGCCTCGGACTGCTCCGGGTCTTTCGTGTGCCTGCCGAGATACACGAGCAGCGCTTCGCCGCTCGAACGCACCTTCCCGCGATCGAGCCAGTGGCCCGAAATGCCGGCGTGCGCCGCGCGAACCCCTCGAACCGCTGGCTCCTCTCGACGAACACGGACATGATCTTCTTGCCGCGAGCCGATCGGGAGCCTGAGCGAGATCTGCAGCGAGCTCCCGGACGGGTTCTACGGCTTGCCGCGATTCGAGCTCCCCGAGTGGCTCTGGGAACGGCTGCCGAGGAGCGACCCCATCCGCGCGATGGCCGAGGTCGAGCGCCTCGGCACTGGCCTGCGGCTGGACGAGCCGACTGTGAGCAACGAGTGGATCCGCTTCGATGCGCCCGGCGATTTTCAGCTGATTCTTCGGGAGGACTTCCTTGCGATCGACGGGCTCGACGAGGAGATGCTGCTCGGCTATCACGTCGACTCGAACCTGAGCAGGCGGATGCTCTTCCAGCGCGGCTCGATCGAGAGCCTTGGCGAGAGCCTCGCCGGGTACCACTGCAACCACAACCGCGAGCACACCGTTTACCACGGGACGGGGAAGGTCGCGAACGATCTCGATCGGTTCGTCGCCAAAGTCGATCGGGCCGAGCTGCCGGCTCAACGGGATACTTGGGGCCTTCGCCGACGTCGAGCTCGAGGAGGTGTCGGTCCACGAGCGGTCCGGACCGGGCTTCGCCGCCGCCCTGGTCGCCGCGATTCCGAACAATCCGGGCGCCTCGAATGCCTTCTGACGCAGCCCGGGTGCCCTTCGAGCTGACGTACGACTCCGGCCACGTCCTGCCGTTCGTCGCCGACTCGCTCGCCGTTTCGTCCGCCGACGCGACGATCGGGTACATGGGCGCCAACCCCGTCCTCGAGCGGATGCTCGCGACGGCGGTCGAGCGGCTCGGCTTCAAGCGGCCTTTGGAGGTGGCCAAGCTCGACGACTTGCGCTCGGTGGAGGAGCTCGCTCGCACCGCGGATGTCTTCGTCGTCGACCTCGGCGTCGATGCGTCGCTCGTCGACGCCTCGCTCGTCCCCGGCTCGACGACCACCAGCCCGCGCCGCTTCCGGAGAGGCTCGATCCAGCCTTTGAAGCCCTCGAGCGGCTCATCGAGCTCGAGCGGGCCCGTCTCGAGGTCGGAGAGCATCCGCGCCGATTCGTGCTCGTCCACAGCTGGACGGTCTTCTGGGACGCGTATGTCCTGGCGCATCTGGATTGCAGCCACACGACCGCCCACTCTCGCGTCCGCCGTGCGACCGTCAGGCGTGTTCCGATCGACGACGAGGCGACCAGGGAAGCGCTCGTGCGCGAACGCCGCCTGATTCGCTGGGCCGCCCGGGACGAGACGGGAGAACGGCGCCTCCACCTTCGGCCCGCTCAAGCTCGTCGAGCTGGCCGACCTGAGCGACTATGGCGGGTTCGGAGACGGCTGGGCCCATCCGGACGAAAGGGGCATCTGGACCCAAGGCTCGCGTTCCCAGCTCGCGCTTGCGCTGGACGGGATCGGCGAGCGCGACCATGTCCTCGCGCTTTCGCTCGGCAGCATCTGCGTCGCGTCTGGCGCGTCGCTCAGGGTCGAGGCGCTCGTGAACGGCGAGCGCCGTCGCTGCCCGGGACTTCAGCTACGGCGATCCGGATTGGCACATCGAGTTGCCGCACGCGCGACGGCCGACGGCGAGGTCGACCTCACATTCGAGGTCGAAGAGCCCAGCTCGCCGCTCGAGCTCGGCTGGTCGTCCGACGAGCGTCGAATCGGCATCCTCCTCCGCGAGGCCACGCTGCTTCCGGCCGACGACGACGCCGCGCAGTCGGGGCTTGCTCGCGAACGTCGGCTCGCCCGCTGGGCCGCGCGGGGCGACGCTGAGAAGCGGCGCCTTCAAGTTGGCGTCGGGGAGGCCGTCGAGCTGGACGAGCTGAACGACTACGGCGCGTTCGGAGACGGCTGGGTGGTCTATCCACAGGAAGCGGGCATCTGGACCGAGGGTTCGCGTTCCGAGCTTGCGCTCGCGCTCGACGGCATCGGCGAGTCCGATTACGTCCTCGCGCTCTCGCTCGGCAGCGTTTGCGTTGAGGCAGACGGGTCGTTGAGGGTCGAGGCGCTGGTGAACGGCGAGCGCGTCGCGAGTCCGCGATTTCAGTTACGGCGATCCGGGAGTGGCGTATCGAGCTGCCCGCGCCTGTGCCGGCCGAGGTGGATCTCGCGTTCGTGATCGACGAGCCCAAGTCGCCGGCCGAAGCCGGCTGGTCGGACGACGACCGGCGCCTCGGCATCCGGCTCCAGGCCGTAGCGCTCGAAGAGGTGGACCGCTCCGTGCGGCCCGGAGAAAGGATCGTCTTTTCCGAGGGCTCGGGGACCGAGCGGTTGCTGGGCGAGGGGTGGTCCTTTCTCGAGCCGACAGGAGTCTGGACGGACGGCGAACGAGCATCCCTCGTCCTCAACGCTGACGGAGCTCCCGCCTGCAGCTGCCGAGCTCGTTCTTGCAGTCTCCGCGTTCGTGACGCCTGAGCATCCCGAGCTCGAAGTGAAGGTCTCGGCGCTCGACCAGCAACTCGCCGGCCGAGGCTTCCGTCACGGCGAGGCTCAGCGCCTCCTCCGCATTCCTTGGCCGACGGCCGCGGGCACTGAGTCAGGTCGAACGCCATTCGAGCTCCGCCTTTCCGACCCGGCGAGGCCGATCGATCTGGGGCTGGGCGACGACCCTCGCAGACTCGGGCTGTATCTGGAGTGGCTGGTGGTCAGAAAGCGCACTTGGCGCGCGACGCCTCTGGGACGTCGTTCGTGAGAAGTCCGCGAACCTCCGGAGCCGCCTGGCGCGGTAGCTTCATCTGACCGGCCGGCGGCCGGCGGCCAGGAGCGTGTCCCACTGGCCGGGGTAGACGATCGTGGCGAGGCAGTCGATGTGCTCGGCAGAGAGTTCCTCGAATTGGAGCATGTTGTCAAAACGAGGGATTCGACGGCGACGTCCTCGCAGCCGATGTGCTCAGGCATCCGTTGGAGCTCTGCGGCGGTGTACTCGCCATCGAGCGACGTTCGGCTGTATCGAGATGGGGAGGCCATCGGGTCGGACGGCACCGTAGAGCGTCTCGAGGAGAGGCCTAACGCGTGCCGAAGTGCTCGATAACCGCCCCGGGTAGGACTGACTATGTCGAACTGGCCAAGGCCCGCAGGCTGTGGCGCCGGTTTCCGCCAAGAAACGACGGGGAATTAGGCCGGGTCTGCTTCAGGAGCTAGGTCGCCCGACAGTGAGCGTCGGGTCCCGGTAGCCATGCGGCCGTTGCCGCCAAAGCTCTTCGAAGATGTGGTAGTTGGGCCCCCACGATCGCCCGTCCTCGGCGTGGAGCGAGTCGTGCGACTGGAACAGGAGTCTGGAGACGTCATCGGGGACAAGGTCGTGTGCCCGCTCAAGGAGCGCGATCGCGCAGTCCCGGAGCCGGTGTAGTTCGAAGATGCACGCTAGCTTGAGTGCACGGTCTCCTTCGGTTGGCCAGGCGCGTCGAATGTAGAGCGCATCACCGGTCAAGACCTGGCCCTCAACTGTCGGCGCTGGTACGGGCCGTCCGTCGTCGTCGCGTACGTCGTACAAGGTTGGTGTCGGCCACTGCGGACGCGTGTACCGGAAGACGTCGAGGTCGTAGAGCTCGAAACCGCGGCCTTGCAAGTACATGTCGACTTCGGCGAAGCATGCGGACTCGGCCGGGCGCTTTGGGAAGTGCACCTCCAACTCGAGTCCCAAGACCGCATCCAGGAGCGGGCCGGAGCTAACGAGCACATCCATCTCGGCCTGCTCCACGTCGAGTTTCGCAAAGTCGATTCTCGCGAGCCGCTCCGATGCCACGAGGTCGGTGAGCGGCTGCGTCTCGACTGTCTCGATCCTGCTCAGCTCATGGACTTCGCTGGCATCCGTTCCCTCAAACAGTTCCTCTGACCGATACAGGCTGTCCGCGGGCCAGTACTCATGCCGGAAAAACGGTCGAAGCTCACGCGTCCGCCCGACGATTGCCGTGATCCCCGGCTCGCGCTCGTCAGGGTCGATCGGGATGACCTCAAGCTGATCGCCAAAGACAAGCCACTGCGATGGTGTTCCACCCCGCGCGCCGAGATCGAGGAGGCGAAGAGGCTCCGTGAGCAGGCTGCGCTCTACGACCTCGCCGCAGAACACAGGATTCGTTTCAATTCTCTGCACTAGAAAGCCTTCGCGCCGCGGAGTGTCAAGCCTATAACGGCGCTCCGCCTAGGATTGCGCGCTCGCTCCACCTGTCCGATCATGGCGCGAACTAGCTTCAGAGGGTTGCCGCGGCCCGGAGGATCAGGTCTGCGAGCTTGTCGATGCTGCACTGGGCGTTGATCGTTGCGCGTAACCCCTCGACTATTTCGCGCCTTTCAGCCGGTCGAGTTAGGTAGTACTCGATCTTCGCGTTCAGGTCGTCTGCGTTCCGGAAGAAGATCTTCTCGATTTCGTTGCCGAACAGTCGCACGAGGTCCGGCTTGGCGTCGACCAGCGCAAACCCGCCGCTGCCCAAGCATTCGATCAACTTCGCGGGGATGCCCGCGTCAATGAGTCCGTTGCTGATGCAGACGTTGACCTTCGTTCGTGCGTAGGTCTGAGGCAAGTCGGCAAACGGCGCGGCGTGACCCGCGTACCGCAAGTTCGGCAGGCTTTCGAGGCGGGCAATGCTTGCGGCGTCTGCAAAGACGCCGAAGATCGCGACCTCTCTAGGGATCGCGGTAAGGAGACGGAGCCTGACGTGGGTGTTCATCGCCAGCCATACGGCGTACAGGTAGTAGTCCCAGAACGAAGTCTCAGAGATCGTCAGACCTCGCGCGTGCCGTTCGGTCGCCTCGATCTGGTCAATGGCTTCCCACAAGATCTCCCACGGTGACAACTCCGGCATGTCTGCCTTTCGTCGGCACACCGTCGCCGTGAGGTCTGAGAAGAAGTCATCCTTGGAGAAGCTCGCCGCTTCGACCGCAGCTGGATAGACGTTTCCGCAAAACGACACGTCGACGTCCTGCGTCGCCTCGACTTCGCCCTGCTCGGCGAAAGGCGGGTACGAGACCATCGGATACCAGGTCACGCACGATCCGCGGGCTAGCTCGAGCTCGCACACTCTCTCGATGTGAGCCGTGTCCCAGGCGAGATGGTGCATCGGCACTACATCCATGACCGCCCGAAACCTGTCGAGTTCGTTGCCCGTGCGTACCGGGCCGAGCGATCCGAGCTCACCTCCGCGTTGGGCCAAACTCCAGAGCGCCAGCGCTCCCATGGGGTCCTCCCACAGTTGAATGGCGGGTTTCCGGAGGCGGGGGACGACGCCGTCGCCCGCGATGCACAGGACGTATTGGTTGAACGTCGTCGCAACAACGACATCCGGGTTGAACGCGACTGCCGCACTCGCAACAGGGCTCTCCGGCTGCGCCTCGGCCTCGGTGCCAAGAAAGAACACGTCGGCTCCGGCTCGTCGGAGGCTCGAGACGATCTCACCGGCTCGCAACCGCCAAAAGTCAGCCCACCCCTCGCCAGATGACGGGCCGACCACCAAAATCTTCGGCGGCGCAGAACTGCGTCGTCGGCGCGCCGCCCGGACGCTTGCTTGAGCACGGCTCAGCAGCGATGCGGCGTCACGGCCCACGGGCGCCCTCATAGCCGCGTAGCATCGCCTCGCCGCAGGCGCGCCACGTGAATCGCCTCGCGTGCTCGAGACCTTGCGCGATCGATGCGGGGCCACCGGTGAGCGCTTGCTCAATGCCGGCCGCGATCGCCTCGGGACTGCTCGGCTCCACGCGAATCGCGACACCGCTTGCCTCGTCGAGGGAAGGATGGGAAGAAACGACTGTGGGTGTTCCGCATGCCATGGCCTCGACGACCGGGATTCTGGACCCTTCGAAGAGCGACGGGAAGACGAACGCCTCGGCGCCCCGGTAAAGGCGTGGCAGTTCGACATCCGGCACGTATCCGAGCAGGCGCACGCCTTCGGCCGGGATCTCCGAGGCGGCGCCGGCGATCACGAGCTGCAGCTCGGGCCGTTGGGCTCGCACGAGCGCGAAGGCGTTCAGCAGGGTCTCCAGGTTTTGCGAGGCTCGAAGGATGCCGCGGTGAAGATGTACGGCGAACCGAAGTCGGCCGTTTCACCCTCCGGCCGCAGGCGCTCATGAATGCCCGGCGGGGCGACGACGATTCGTTGGTGCGGGAAGCCGAGAGTGCGCTCGACGTCGTCCGCCGTGTAGTGCGAGTTTCGCGAACATGAGGTCGCAGGTCTTGGCCGCATGCAGTGCCTTTGGGACGTGGAGGGCTCGGGTGCGCGGGTCCACCCATTCGGGATGGTGGATCGGCCCGAGGTCGTGGACGCTGGTAGTCCGCAGACCGGCGCGCTGTGACGACATCCAGTCGGAAAAGTGGAAGACATCGAGTCGTCCGATGAGCGTCTCGACCGGCGGACGTTGCGCTCGGCTCCACAGCTTGCGCCAGACGGTCGACGGCGGCGGCAGCGTGATGATCCGTCGCTCGCCGCCGATCCCCTTGAGCGCCTCCCGGACCCTGGCCGCGTTCCGCGGCCCCGTCGGCGCGAAGAACACGAGTTCATGTTCGCCTCCAACGATCTCAGCGAGCCCGCCCAGCATCCCAAGCATGTAGTTCCCGATCCCCGTGCGGGGGTGGGAGAGAGGCGTCACATCGAAAACGAGGCGCAAACTAGACTCGGTCGCCGTGAGCCTCTACGTCGACGTTCTCCGCTACCCGGACCTGTTCATGAACATCTTCCGACGCGAGCTGCACGGGAAATACCGCGGCTCGGTCCTGGGCCTGCTGTGGACGCTGATCAACCCGCTCGCGCTGATGGCGGTCTACACGCTCGTCTTCTCGGTGCTGCTGAGGGCGTTCAGCGAGACCCTCGACCCATATCCGCTCTTCGTGCTCAGCGGACTCGTTACCTGGGTCTTCTTCCAGTCGGCCGTGCAAATGGCGTGCTCGAGCCTGTTCGCACAGCCGACGCTCGTGAAGCAGGGGCGGTTTCCGCGCCACATGCTTCCGCTCGCGGTCGTCGCGACGAACGGGGTGACGTTGCTGGTCATGTTCACCGCGGTCCTCGCCCTCAACCTGATCTTTGTGCCTGAGACGCGGACGACGTTCTGGGTGGCGCTCCCCCTCCTCGTCCCGCTCCTCGCGCTCGCGAGCGGCCTCGCCGTCGTATTCGGCTACCTCACTGTTGTTTATCGCGACGTCGAACATCTGATGAACACGATCTTCCTACCCTGGTTCTTCCTGACGCCGATCTTCTACACGCTCGACAATCTCCCCGGGATCCAGGATCGGGAGTGGTTGGCCGACGTCCTGCACTACGTCAATTTCGTCACCCCATTCGTGGAAGCGATCCGAGATCCGATCTTCTTCGGCGAGTTCCCTGAGGCCGGCGACGTCGTCTACTGCGTTGTCGCGGCAATTGCGGCGCTTGCGCTCGGCGGTCTCGTCGCGCGTCGCCTGGACGAGCAGGTAGCGGCGCAACTCTAAGGCGTCGACTACGCTCGCCGGCATGGAGCCCGGAACGATTGTCGCGGAGAACGTCAGCCGCCGATTCAAGGTCTACCCGCAACGCAACGTCACGCTCAAGGAGGCCATCGTCCGCCGGCGTCACCTGCGCCCGGTCATCGTCGAGGCTCTCAAGGACGTCTCGTTCCGCATCGAGCCCGGCGAGTCCGTCGGTTTCATGGGAAGGAACGGATCGGGTAAGACGACGCTGCTCCGTGTCATTGCCGGCGTCTTTCGCCCTTCAAGCGGATCGCTGACGGTTGCAGGGCGTGTCGGTTCGCTGCTCGAGCTCGGAGCGGGCTTCCACCCGGATTTCACGGGCCGGGAGAACATCTATCTGAGCGCGTCGATCTACGGGCTACGGCGCCAGGACGTCGATCGCCGGCTCGACCAGATCATCGCGTTCAGCGAGCTCGAGAGCTTCATTGACCTGCCGATTCGCACGTACTCGGCTGGGATGCACATGAGGCTCGGATTCTCCGTCGCCGTGAACGTCGATGCGGACGTCCTCCTGCTGGACGAGGTCTTCGCGGTGGGCGACGAGGCCTTTCAGCGCAAGTGCATCAACCGGATCCTCGAGTTCAAGGAGCAGGGCAAGACCATCGCCTTCGTCTCTCACTCCGCTGCCGCCCTGGAGCGCATGTGCGATCGTGCCGTCCTCCTTCGTCAGGGCCACCTCGAATACGACGGCCGTACGAGCGAAGCCATCCGCCGGTATCAGGAACAGCTTGCGGGCGAGGAGGACCCGGCCGAGCGGGCTGCCGGCCTCCGCGAGTGGGGGAGCGGCGAGGCCCACGTCACCGATGTTCGTCTCGAGGGGCTCGACGGGGCGCCGCGCGACGCGTTCTCGGCAGGCGATCCACTAGTGCTGCGAATCGGGCTGGAGGCACGCGAAGCGATCGACCCGCCGCTGCTCGCCGTCGAGCTCCGCGACGTTTCAGGAGCGCTGCTGGGCCGTTCCGATCGCGCGCTCGGTGAGCTCGGCTGGGACGGCGCGAGCCGCGCTGAGGTTCGGTTCGAGGTCGGAAGCCTCCCGCTCGTCGAGGGCCGCTTCCAGTTCAACGTCGCCCTCTCCGACCTGGCCGGCAGCCAGCGCTACCACACGATGGAGAAGGCGGCGGAGTTCGCGGTACTGCCACAGGGTGACGCTCGCGGGTTCGTCCAGTTCGAGGGAAACTGGTCACTCGCCGAGACCGTCGGCGATCGTACTTGACAGGTAGGTCGGGGGCCACCACGCGGAAGTAATTCCAGCGTCAGAGGCGGCGAGACGAGAGGCACGTTAGTACGCTTCGCCGCCATGGCGATCCTCATCACGGGTGGTCTCGGCGTCATCGGTTCGCGGTTGGCGGCCGCGCTGCGAGGGCACGGCTACGACGTGAAGGTCACTGATCATCGAATCCTGAAGCAGCCGGGCTACATGCGAGCCGACGTTTGCGAATACCACGAGCTCGACCGAGTGTTCCGGGAGTGGCCGATCGAGGACGTGTTTCACTTCGCAGGCGAAGTCGGCCGCGAGAACGGCGAGCTCTTCCCGCGACGGTGCGTTGACATCAACGTGAGTGGGACGCTCAACCTGATCCAGCTCTGCCGTGAGCACGGCGCCCGTCTGTACTTCGCGAGCTCGAGCGAGGTCTACGGCGAGCGGGGCGCCGAGACCCTGCTGACCGAGGAGCTCGTCGATCGCGAACCGGTGCTGCCGCACAACTGCTATGGCATCTCGAAGCTCCAAGCCGAGCAGTACATCGCTCATTTCGTCGACCACTATGACCTCGAGGCGCTGTCCTTCCGGTTCTTCATGTGTTACGGACCGCCCGAGTACCCGAATCCCTTCCGGAGCGCGATGACGAACTTCATCCACCGAGCGCTTCGCGGCGAACAGATCACCGCGCATCGCGGCACGGCGCGCTCCTGGTGCTTCATCGACGACATCGTTGAAGGTTGCCGGCTGGCGAAAGAGGGGTTCGATGCCAGCCGCGGCTACCAGGCATACAACCTCGGCAACGCGGGCCTCATCGACACCGTCGAGTGCGCGAAGCTCGTCTGTCGCCTCGCGGACGCCTCAGAGGACCTCGTCGAGGTCGTCGAGCCCGGCCCGTTCACGACTCGTGTCAAGCTCGCTTCGTTCGACAAGATCCGCGACCACTTCGGCTTCGAGCCGAGGATCGACCTCGAGGAAGGCATCCGCCGGACGATCGAGTGGCAGCGAGAGAACGTGCCGATCGAGACCGCCGTCGTCGCGTGACCATCGAGCCGGTCGCCCGAAGGGAGCAGTTGGCGGGCCTGCGCGTCCTCGTCCTCGGGGGGAACGGGTTCATCGGGCGGCACGTGACCCGTGGGGCATCCGAGGTGGGCGCGTCGGTGACGGCGACGCACCGGCGGCCCCTCAGCGAGGACGCCCGCGTCCCCGGGGTGGACTACCGCCGCCTCGACGTGCTCACGGACGAGCTGGCGACGCTCGTCAGCCACGACACGGCGATCTGGTGCATCGGACGGTCCGATCACAGCGCGGCGTGGACGGACCCGGCGGGCGAGCTGACCGCGAACAGCGTGCTGCTCGGCCGGTTCCTCGAACACTTCCGCGGGAAGCTGGTGCTGGTTTCGAGCGGCGCCGTCTACCACAGCCTCCGGGGGCCGGTTACGCCGACGACGCCGCTGACTCCGCTCCATCCCTACGCCGTCTCGAAGCTCGCCGCGGAGAGGCTCGCGCTCGCCCATGCCGCGGCCGGTCGGCTCTCAGGCCTCGTCATTCTCAGGCTGTTCCATCCATTCGGCGCGGGAGAGCGCCCTTCGCGGCTCATCCCCCAGCTCCTGACCCGGTTCGTCACCGAGGCGGAGCCCAGCTTCACCGTGCGGGGTGACGGCCGGACCCTGATGGACGTGCAGCCCGTCCAGTCCGTGGCCGATGCGATCACCGCCGCGGCCGGCATCGAGGCCGACGGGCTCGTCGTCGACATCTGTCGCGGAGGCGGGAAGAGGCTGGTCGAAGTCGTCAACGAGGTCGGCGCCGCGCTTGGGATCCAGCCGCAGATCGAGACGGATCCGGCGGAGGCCGAAGAGCCGATCGAGTTCGTCCCCGACCCACGTCCTGCGCGCGCGCTGCTCGGGCTGAGGGCCGACGAGGACCTCGGCCCTTCCATTCGCGCGTACGCAGAGCGGTTCGACCCGAAGCGCGCCGCGACCGCCATCGCCGCGAGGACGACTGTCCGCTCGACCAACGGTGACGGCGCGGGGCCGAGCGCGGGGTACGACGTCAGCCTCATCGTCCCGTGCCTCAACGAGGATCAGAACGTCGGGACGCTCGTCGACAAGCTCGTGCGCCTGATGGACGAGGCGAACTTTCGCGCGGAGATCCTGATCGTCGACGATTGCAGCGACGACTACACGTTTCGCGAGGCGCTGATGCTGTCGATGCGGTACCCGGAGGTCGTCGCTCTGCACAAAGGCCTACCGCGTGGGATCGGCAACGCGATCCGCTTCGGCCTCGATCATGCCCGGGGTCGCTGTGGAGTGATCGTGATGGGCGACAACGTCGATCCGCTCGCCGCGATTCCGGACTTCCACCGCCTCGTCGTCGACGAGGGATACGACCTCGTCCTGCTGAATCGCCACGCGATCCCGGAGCACCGGAAGAGCATTCCGCTCTGGCCCTACCGCGTCTACCAGTGGATCTTCCGGACGATCTGCCGGCTGGGAACGGGGCTCCCGCACAAGGACCCGACGTATGCGTACCGAGGGTTCTCCGTCGAGTTCGTCCGTTCGCTCGACCTCGAGTCGGGCGGGTTCGAGATTTCGCCCGAGGTGACGCTCAAGGCCTGGCTTCGGGGCGCGCGGATCGCGGAGCTGACCGGCGCTCAGGGCCGGCGCGTCTCGGGCGCTTCGAACTTCGTGTTCTCCCAGCAGGCGATGAAGTTCTTCCGCGTGCTCGCCAAGGCGACGCTCGCTCGCCGATTCGCATGGCTGCGGAGGGTCGGCGTCGGGCGCGACTCGGCTTGGACGTGGCGGCCCCGGTCCGGCGATCCGGAGGTGCGGCCGGATGACGCCGCCGAGTCCACGACCTCCCGCACGCGCCGCCGCAAGCGCGCCCGCGTCTGACCCTACTCCCGTGGTTGGCCGCGCTGTGGGATCGCCGTGGCTTCGAGCAGCGGTCGTGCTCGGCGTCCTCGCCTTCATCGCGGCGCGGGTCGACTGGGATCGAGCGGTGGACCGCCTGGAGGCCGGACGGTGGGAGCTCTTCGGACTCGCGGTCTGCTTGCTGATCGCCGCGCTCGTGCTCGGTGCCGCCCGCTGGCGGGTCTTGCTCTGGCGTGAGCGGGGCATCGGGACGGGTCAGGTCGCGTATGCGTATTCGGCCGGCGTCTTCACGAACGTTTTTCTCCCGACGTCGTTCGGCGGCGACATGGCGCGCTCGTGGATCCTCTCCCGCGACGCGAAGGTGCCATTCCCGCGCGTCCTCGCAAGCGTGGTCGCGGATCGCATGCTCGGGTTTGCGGCCGTGTTCGTCGTCGGTTGGCTCGTCGTCGCGGCGGCGCCGGGCGACGTCCCGAGGTCGATGCTGCTTGCGTTGGCGTGGGCGACGATCGGGGCGGGCGTCGTGTTCCTCGTTGCGCTGCTCGTCACGGAGGACAAGAGCGGGAGACTGCGCCGAGTGATCCCGGCCCGAGCCCAGCCGCCGCTGCGGGAGCTTCGGGACGCTTTCCGCGAGTACTCGCGCGATCGAGGAGCACTCATCGCGGCTGGAGCTCTCAGCGTCGCGTACCAGGCGCTCGTCGTCGCAGAGATGTGGCTGCTTTCGCGTGCCATCGGTGTGGAGGTGCCGCTCGCAGTATTGGCCACCGTACTGCCGCTCGTCCTTGTTGCGACGCTTCTCCCGCTCTCGGTCGGCGGGCTCGGGATCCGGGAGGGGAGCATCGTCCTCCTCCTGACACAGGCAGGCGTGCACACGAGCGACGCGGCGGTGATCTCGCTGTTGTCGCTCGCTGCGCTTACGCTCGCGACCGCCGTGTTCGCGCTCATGCTGATCGGGAAGCCGATCCGGGATGGGCTGCCGCGCGCGGGGTGGTCAGCGCCGCTCCGATGATCACCTCGACCGCCGGCCGCCTCGGGGCCGTTGCTCAGGTCGAGCGGCGTCTCCGTGCCCTCGACCGAGCTCCGGTTGTCCGCGAGACGGTGATCCTGATCGGCCTCCTACTTACGGCGTTCATCTTCACCTGGCCGCTCGGCGGCAAGCTGTTCTCGCACTTCACCGTCACGTCCGACTCGCCGACCTATGCCTGGGCGCTGTGGTGGTTCAAGGAGCAAATGTTCGCGCTCGAGGATCCGTGGACAGCGACCGAGCTCTTCGCTCCACGTGGGACGATGGTCGCGTTCAGCGCGTACGTCCCGCTCGCCGGGTTCCTACTGAGCCCCCTCACTGCCCTTCTCGGCCCCGCGGCGACGCTGAATCTCACGAAGCTCTTCCTGCCCGTGCTCCTGTCGTACGTGACGTACCGGCTGGCGCGACGCATCGGCCTGACGACGCTGCCGGCGCTCGCCGCCGGAGTCCTCTACGGGTGCTCGGCCCACCTCGTCTATCGAGCCGACGTCCATTTCAACTTCGCTGCCGGCGCGCTGATCCCACCCCTCGCGCTGCTCTTTGCCGTGCGCTATCGCCAGACGGAGAGCCTTCGCGAAGCCCTGGCGCTCGGTGTGGTCTTGGGGGCCGGGATGCTCGTCGATCCCACGTGCCTGCTCCTGGCGATCTTGGCATGCGCCGCTTACGCGCTCGCCATAGCCGTCAGGCGCCTCGTCGGGATCAAGCGGCTGGCGTTGGCGGTCGTCCTCACCTCGATCACGGCTCTCGTCTTTGCGAGCCCCCAGCTCTGGTCGATGAAGAACCAGGTCGATTCGGGGCAGTACTCGACCGATGTGCTCTTCCTGGCACCTTCGTGGCCACTCTACGGACAGTCGCTCGAGTCCCTCGTCGCTCCTTCGCCGTCGTTTCGTCTCGTCGAGCCGATCCGCGAACTGAGCAGAGCCTCGGGCGAATCCATGCCGGCATACGGCTGGGGTCTCTTGATCCTCGCAGTAGCGGGTGTTGCGCTTGCCTGGCGGAGGCCACTCGTCCTCTGGCTGACCGCGCTCTGGGCGGCAGCGACGGTTATCTCGCTCGGCCCGACACTCAAGCTCGCCGGGTCGACCTACGTACCGGCCCCGATCGAGCGCTATGGACAAGAGCTTTCTGCGGTCACGCCGTACACCTGGCTTGTCCAGCTCCCGGTCTTCGCGGATCAGCGCGTTGCCGCGCGCTATCTCATCCTCGCTCTCCTGCCGGCGGTTCTCCTCGCGGGCTTCGGCGTCGCGGCACTGGCACGTCGCGGTTACGCTGCGCGAGGTCTCCTCGCTCTGGCCCTAGTGCTTGCCGCGCTCGACCTCGGGGATCCCATGGCGTTTCGGGGCGATATCTCGAGGCCGGATCTCTATGACGTGATCCGCGCGGACAAGTCGGACAGCATCGTCGTCGACGTACCGCTCGCCATGGTGACCGGTCCCCGCTGGATCGGGAATCCATCCAACAACGAAGCGATGCTGCGCGCGGCCGAGCACGAGCACCCGATCGCCTACGGCGTCGTGGGCAGGGCGCACTCCGACCTCCTCGTGGCCCAGGCGACGAACCGCTTCTATGACGACCTGATGCTTCTTCAAGGAGGTTCCGTGTTCTATGCGGCCATTCCGCTGTCAGAGGATCCGGTCGCCGGCCGCCGCAACGCCAGAGACCTCAACGTCGGGTGGGTCGTGGTCCAGCCGACGGCGTTCCCCGCGATTCCGATCTACCTCCGGAAGGCCGGGTTCAGGCTCGTAGCTACCTACAAGGGTGTTCGTCTGTTCAAGCGGGATATGTGAACGGCAGCCCGTCGGCGAGCTCGCGCAGCGGCGGGGCCGCGCGGTCGCGCTCGGACGCGGTCAGCTCGAAGTCGGGCCACTCGATGCCGACTTCCGGGTCGTCGTGGGCGAAGCCGGACTCGGCCGAGGGGTCGTAGTAGGCGGAGACGAGGTAGACGAGGTCGGCCACCTCGCTCAGCACGCAGAAGCCGTGGGCGAACCCGTCCGGGACGTAGAGCTGGTGGTTCGCCTCGTCGTCGAGGCGGAACGACTCCCACTCTCCGAAGGTCGGCGAGCTTCGCCTGAGGTCGACGACGACGTCGAAGATCGAACCCTGCGCACAGCGGACGAGCTTCGCCTGGCCGGGCTGGAAGTGCATGCCGCGCACAATCCCGCGCTTGGAGCGCGAGTGGTTGTGCTGGACGAAGTCGTCCGTGATTCCGGCCTCGCGGTATGCATCCGCTCGATATGTCTCGAGGAAGAAGCCCCGGTGGTCGCCGTGGACGGTCGGCTTGAAGAGGATCGGGCCTTCGAGGCGAGTCTGCAGGCGCTCCACGGCCGGCCGAGTCTAGGAAGGTTTGGCGGGAGTGTGCGCTGTAGGGGTGCGATAGTCGTTCCGAGCCAAGGCCGCAGGGGCGTTCGAGCCTCCAGGTCAGAGGGCTTTCAGCCGCTCCGGGTGCTTGCGCACGAAGCGGGGGATGCCGCGCCAGTGCCACAGCGTCCGGCGTGTGAAGAGGCGCCTGTCGGTGACGGCCGCGTGGGCGTGCACGGCCTTCGCAGCCGGGACGTACCAGCGCTCCCAGCCCGCCTTCGAGGCGCGGTAGGCGAGGTCGATGTCCTCGCCGTAGAGGCGGTAGCCCTCGTCGAACCCGCCGAGCTCGTCCAGCATCTCGCGGCGCAGGAACAGGAAGGCGCCGAGGAGCCAGTCCGCCTGCACCGGCTCCGTCGGCTGCTCGTCCAGACCGTAGTGGGCCTTCTGCGTGCCGCCGAGCCAGCGCCTGAGCGGCGTTCGGCGGACGATCGTCCCCGACACGGTCGGGAAGCGGCGGCGCGACGCGTTCCACGAGCCGTCCGGCTTGCGCAGCTCCGGGCCGGCGATTCCCATGCGCGGGTGGAACTCCGCGAACGCCTGGAGCACCGCGAGGGCGCCGGGATCGGCCTCGGTGTCCGGGTTGCAGACGACGACGAACTCGCCGCCCGTCTCGGCGATCCCGCGGTTTGCGTTCGCGGCGAAGCCCGCGGGCTTCGTCGTTTCGGATCAGCCTCGCGCCCTCCGGCACCGGCAGCTCCAGGCCGAGGTTCGAGACGACCACGAGCTCGTCCACCTGCGGCTTCAGCGCCGAGAGGCAGCGCTCCAGCTCCGGGACCGGCTCGTGGACGACGACGACTCCCGCGATGCTCACAGCAGGCTCCGGTAGACGCCGGCCGTGCGCCGCGCCGCCTCGTCCCAGCTGAAGCGCGACGCCCGCACGAGCCCGGCCCCGCGCAGCTCCACCCGCCGGTCGAGCGCGTGCAGGATCGCGCCGGAGAGGTCGCCCTGGTCGGCGAAGACCGCGGCGTCGCCCGCCACCTCGACGAGCGCGGGGTCGGGCGCGGCGACGACGGGCGTCCCGCTCGCCATCGCCTCCAGCACCGGCAGGCCGAAGCCCTCGTACCTGGAGGGGACGACGAGCGCGGACGCCTCGCGGTAGAGCCGCGGGAGCTCCTCGTGATCCACGTAGCCGCGCACGTCGGCGCCGAGCGCGCGCAGCTCGTTTGCGAGCGCCGGCTCCCGCTCCGGGCCGACGACGACCACGGGCATTCCGAGCTCGTTTCCCGCGTCCACGGCCGCACGTGGATCCTTGCGGCGCTGCACCGACCCGACCACCAGCAGGTACCCGCCGTCGTGCGCGGCGTCGTCCGGCGTGAAGATCGGATCGATGCCGTGCGGGATCACCTTGACGTCCTTCGCCGGGATCCCGTAGAGGTCCTCGAGGTCCTCCCGCGTCCGCTCGGAGACGGCGATCACGCGGTCGGCGCGCTTCGCCGAGCGCGGCACGACCGCGCGGAAGACGAGCCGGTCTTTTCGGGGCATCAGGTCGGGCTCGCGCTCGAAGGAGAGGTCGTGGACGGTCAAGACCGAGGGGACGCCCGCTCGGAGCGGCAGCGAGTGCTGGTAGTGGGCGAGGCGCGGCTGGAGCCGCCGGACGAGGCGGGGGAGGCGCCACGCCATCCGCCACTCCTGGGAGTCGGCGGCGAGCTCGATCGGCTCGACGCCGTCAGGGACGAGCGTCGGCTTGCGGGTGACGGCGGCGAAGCGGAGGTCCGGGGCGGCGCTCGGGAAGCGCGCGCAGGAGGTTCCGGACGTAGGTCTCGTCGCCGGTGCGCTGGCGGCCGAGGACGTCGGCGTCGAGCAGGACGTCGATCACGCGGCGGCTTCTCGATAGACGTCCAGCGTCAGGCGCGCGGTCTCGTCCCAGGTGAACTGGCTTGCGCGCTCGAGCCCCGCCGCGCGCAGCTCGTCCCGCCGCCGTCGCGCCTCCGCGATCCCCTCGGCGATCGCATCCACGTCGTACGGGTCGACGAGGACGGCGGCATCGCGCCCGAGCTCCGCGGTCGCCCCGAAGTTGCTCGTCACGACCGGAGTCCCGCACGCCATCGCCTCGAGCACCGGCAGCCCGAACCCCTCGTAGAGCGACGGGTAGACGAGGCACTGGGCTCCCCGGTAGAGCGCCGCGAGCACCTCGTCGCTCACGAACCCGAGCGACTGGACGCCGACGTCGACCCCACCCCTCCGGGCCGACGACGCGCAGCTCGATCCCCGCGCGCTGAGCGGCCTCGACGGCGCGGGGCAGGTTCTTGCGCGGCTCGACCGTGCCGACGGCAAGCGCGTACTCGCCCCGGACCTCCTGCCCCTCGGGGAGGAACGGCGGCTCGACCCCGTGCGGCACGACGCGAACCTTGCCCTCGTCCACGCCCAGCAGCTCCACCGCCTCGCCGGCCGTGAACGCCGAGACGGCGATCACCCGCGTCGCCGCCTCCACGATCCGCGGGAGCATGATCCGGCTGTACGACCGCGTCCAGCGGTTGAACGTCTCCGGATGGCGGAGGACGGCGAGGTCGTGGAGGGTGACGACGAGCGGGACCCGCGAGCGCTGCGGGCCGCGGTGGCCCGGACAGTGGAGGACGTCGACGCCGTCGCGGGCCGCCTTCCGGGGCAGAGTCCGGAGGTACCAGAGGAGGTCGCGCCTGACCTTCGCCGAGCGGGACCTGCCGGGAACGGCGTACCGCTCGACGGTGACGCCGTCGAGATGGCTCAGGAGGTTGCGGAGGTAGCGGGCGGTGCCCGCCTCCGTCAACTCGAGCGGCGAGACGTCGATTCCGAGTCGGAGATCATCCATAGACTTGCCGCGCCGCTGCCTCTACTACACAGGCGCCAGGTGAACTGACTCGCGTGCTCGATGCCACGCGGGACGCGCGTCGGACCGTCGTCGAGCGCGCGCTCGATGCCGGTCGCGATCTCCTCGGGGCTCGCGGGGTCGACGCGGATCGCAGCGGCGCCGCTCGCCTCGTCCAGCGAAGGATGGCGGACACGACGGCCGGAGTGCCGGACGCCAGGGCCTCCACCACTGGTATGCCGAAGCCCTCGAAGAGTGACGGAAAGACGAATACCTCGGCGCCGCGGTAGAGCGCCGCGAGGTCGTCGCGGGCCGACGTAGCCGAGGAACCGGACTCCCTCCGACGCCGCTGCTCGTCCGCGCCGCGAAGCGCGAGCTCCGTCCGCCGGGCCCGGACGACTGCAAACGCGTCGAGGAGAACCTGCAGGTTCTTCCGCGGCTCGCGGGTCGCCGTCGTCAGGAGATACGGCGCCTCCCGCTCCGCCGCCGGGCCGTCCGGCCGGTACCGCTCGTGTATTCCTGGATACGCGACGGTCACCCGGTCCTCCGGCACGCCCAGGGTCCGGACGACGTCGGCGGCGGTGTAGCGCGAGTTCGCGAAGGTGAGGTCGCACGTCTTCGCGGCATGGAGCGCCTTCGGGACGTGGAGTGCGCGGTCCGCTCGTCGACCCACTCAGGGTGGTGGAGCGGGCCTAGGTCGTGCACAGTCGTTGTGCGCAGGCCTCCGCGCTGTGGCGGGTACATCCAGTCGGAGAGGTGGAAGATGTCGAGCCGGCCCACCAGCCACTCGACCGGCATGCGCTGCATCCGACTCCAGGCCTTTCGCCAGAGGTTCGAAGGCGGCGGGCATGATCACGATGCGGCGCTCGCCGGCGATGCCGTCCAGCGCAGCAACGCACCCGTCTCGAGTTCTGCGGCCCGGTGGCGGCGAAGAGAACGACCTCATGGCGATCGTCGGATGCCTCGGCGATCCCGCCGCAGCATCCCGAGCATGTAGTTCCCGATCCCGGTCAGCGGGTGGGAAAGCGGCGTGACGTCGAAGACGAGCCTCACGGCTCTACACTGGCCGCCCGTGAGCCTTTACGCCGACGTTCGCCGCTACCCGGACGTTTTCTTGGACATCGTCCGTCGCGAGCCGCACGGTAAGTACCGCGGGTTTGTCGTCGGCCTCGTGCTCTTCGTCATGTACGTGACTGTCGTCTACCGCGACGTGGAGCATCTGCTCCTCACGATCTTCCTCCCGTGGTTCTTCCTCACTCCGGTCTTCTACAACTTCGACGACCCGCTGGGTGTGGCCGACGAGAGTGGCTCGGCAGCCTTCCCCTGTGTCGTCGTTCCTCGTTCGCGGCGCTCGTTGTCGGCGTGCTCGTCGCGCGCCGGATCGACGACCAGGTCGCAGCCCAGCTCTGATGCCGCCTCTGCTGGTCAGGGCCGCTCGCCGGGAGCCGGTCGAGCGGACGCCCGTCTGGTTCATGCGCCAGGCCGGCCGCACGCTGCCCGGCTACCGCGCGATCCGGAAGCGCCACGACCTCTTCGAGGTCTGCCGGCGGCCGGAGCTCTGCGCGCAGGTGACGCTCGAGCCGGTCGAGGCGCACGGCGTGGACGCGGCCGTGATGTTCGCGGACATCATGCTTCCGGTCATCGGGATGGGCGTCGACGTCCAGCTCGTGGAGAACGTCGGGCCGGTGATCGACCGGCCGATCGAGTCGCTCGACGACGTTCGCGCCCTTCGGGTGCCGGAGCCGGAGGATGCGGTGCCCTTCGTCCTCGAAGCAGTCCGGATCGTCCGCGAGTCGTTGGTGGCGGACCGGGCGCTGGTCGGCTTCTGCGGCGGCCCTTTCACCGTCGCGGGCTATCTGATCGAGGGGAAGCCGACGCGGGAGTTCGCGAAGACGAAGGCCTGCATGTTCGGCACGCCCGAGGTGTGGCACGAGCTGATGGAGCGCCTCAGCGAGACCTTCCTCCGCTACGTCAGGGCCAAGGTCGAGGCGGGCGCCGACGCGATCCAGCTCTTCGACAGCTGGGTCGGCGCGCTCACGGTCGAGGACTACGAGGAGTTCGTCGCGCCGTACTCGGAGCGGATTCTCGGCGGGCTCTCGGTGCCGACGATCCACTTCGGTACCGGCACTTCGCACCTGCTCGAGTCGATGGCGGCGGCCGGAGGCGACGTCATCGGCCTCGACTGGCGCATCCCACTCGGCGAGGGCTGGGAGCGGGTCGGATCCGACCGAGGCGTCCAAGGGAACCTCGATCCGGCGCTGCTCCTCGGGTCGTGGGACCGTGTGGAGCGGTCTACCGGCGCCATCCTCGAGGCAGCCGGCGGGCGTCCCGGGCACATCTTCAACCTCGGCCACGGCGTCCTCCCGAGCACCGATCCGGCGCTGCTGCGCCGCCTCCGCGAGCTCGTGCACGAGCGGACGGCCGCCGTCGCAGTGGCCAAGTAACAGAGTGTTACTTGGAACGCGCGAGCGCCGGAAACCCCCGAGCCATCGAGGCGGAGCGGGCGCTGCTGACGCTAGTAACAGACTGTTACTAGGCAATTGAGCGACGCCGTCGTGCTGATGGCGTACGGCTCGCCGTCCGCGCCGGAGGACATCCGTCCGTACCTCGAGGACATCCGCGAGGGCAGGCCCGTCTCCAACGAGGCCGTCGAAGAGCTCACAGAGCGCTACCGGCGCATCGGCGGCCGCTCGCCGCTCGACGAGATCACCGAGCGCCAGCGGGCCGCGCTGGAGCGCGAGCTCGGGATCCCCGTCTACCTCGGGATGAAGCATTGGCGACCGCGGATCGGGGAAGCCGCCGACCGGGCCGTCGAAGGAGGCGCAACGCGAGTGGTCGGCCTGGTGCTCGCGCCGCACTACTCCCGGCTCTCGATCGCCGGCTACCGCGAGCGGCTCGAGGCGGGGCTCGCCGGGCGTGCCGAGCTGGTCTTCGTCGAGAGCTGGCACGACCACGAGCCGTTCCTCGACGTGCTGGCCGGCCGGGTGCGCGGGACGGACGCCCACGTCGTCTTCACCGCCCACTCTCTTCCGGAGCGGATCCTGGCCATGGGCGATCCCTACAAGGACGAGCTGCTGCGGACGTCGGAGCTCGTCGCCCGGCGGGCTGGGCTCGACGACTGGTCGTTCGCGTTCCAGAGCGAGAGCGCCACCGGGGAACCCTGGCTCGGTCCGGACATCGTCGAGCACCTGGACGACCTCCACGCGCGCGGCGTCCGCAAGGTGCTCGTCGCCCCGGTCGGCTTCGTCTCGGACCACCTCGAGATCCTCTGGGACATCGACGTCGAAGCACGCGAGAGGGCCGCCGAGCTCGACCTCGAACTGGATCGGATCGAGTCCCTGAACGACGATCCCGCATTCATCGGCGCGCTGGCGGCGCTGGTCCGAACCGCGCTGCTACGGTCGCCGGCGTGAGCACCCGCAGCTGTCCGGACTGGCCGGATCTCCTCGAGCGGGCTCCGGATCTCATCTTCAAGCACTACACCGTCGCGGAGGCGCAGCTTCCCGGTGAGGTGCTCAGCAGCCTCGCCGAGATCTCTTTGGACTCGATCGAGATCTGCTGCGACATCGACAAGCACGTCTTCAACGACGAGCACACCGACGAGAAGGTCGCCGACGCGCTGCGCGAGAGCCACTGGTACGACCTCCGCGAGTGGACGGCCACCGGGCCGGGCTCAGCGGTGTAGCCCGGGCTTCCTCGACGCCAGGATCTCCTCGAGCGGGCGCGTGTTGACGACGTCCGCGGCCGTGGCCCACCCCCGGCGGGCCGTCCCGAGCGCGAGGACGATGTTCCCGAGCCCACGCGTCGAGTGGGCGTCGGTCGAGACGACGATCGGGATGCCGGCCTCGACCGCTTGACGGACGTGCTCGTCCTTCAGGTCGAGCCGGTCGGGGAGGCCGTTCGTCTCGACTGCGGTGCCCGTCTCGAGCGCCACTGCGAAGGCCGTGTCGAGGTCGAGCGCGTTCGGCGCACGCCGGTCGATCAGCCTTCCGGTCGGGTGGCTGATGGCCGAAACGGATGGGTGGTACATCGCCTCGACCGTGCGCTTCGTCAGCTCGTCGCGGCTCCCCCGCTGGCCGGCGTGGACGCTCGCCATCACCCAGTCCAGCTCGGCGAGGACGTCGTCCGGGAGGTCGAGCGTCGCGTCGGCGCGGATGTCGCACTCGATCCCGCGCAGGACGCGGAACGGCGCCAGGCGCTCGTTGGCCGCGGCGATCTCCTCGCCCTGTCGCCGGACGGCGTCTGCGTCGAGCCCCGGCACGACCGAGACCGCCACGGTGTGGTCGCAGATCGCCAGGTACTCGTAGCCGCGCTCGATCGCAGCCCGGGCCATCTCCTCGACGGTGCCGCGGCCGTCCGACCACGTCGTGTGGCAGTGGAGGTCCCCGCGGATGTCAGGGAGGTCGACGAGCGGCGGCGGCTCGCCCCGAAATGGCTCCTCCCGGAGCTCTGGCGGGCACCAGGGGATGCCGAGGGCGCCGTAGACCTCGAGCTCGGTCTCGCCGTCCGGCAGCGGCTCGAGCGCCTCGACGTACGCCGCCGCGCCGGTCGCGCGGATCAGCCCGGCACCCGCCCCTCCGGGCTCCGGAACGAGCAGCTCCACCGGAACGCCCTCGACGGTGACGCCGACGGCCCGCCGGTCCTCCCGCTCGACGAGCGCGACGATCTGCGGCAGCTCCTCGAAGCGCCGGATCGCATCGCGCCGGATCCTCCGCGGGCGCGACGACCGCGAGCTGCTCGCAGCGGTCGCGGAAGCGGCGCGCGTCTCCGGCGGGCTCCGCGCCGAGGCTCTCGGCGATCTCGTGCGTCAGCGCCAGCGCCCGGTTCAGGAGCAGCGCGTGTGCCGGCGGGCGGGACAGATCCTGTGCAAGCGCCGCCCGGAGCTTCTGCTCGGACTTCGGCCCGATTCCCGGCACCTCCCGCAGGCGCCCTTGCGACGCCGCCTCGCGCAGCTCGTCGAGCGTGCGGACGCCGAGCGTCTGCGCGATGTCCATCGAGCGCTTGGCGCTCAGCCCGAGCAGCCGCCCGACGCCGACGAGATCGGGGGAGACCCGCTCCTCGAGCTCCTTCAGCTCGTGCAGGTCGCCGGTCTCGACGAGCTCGCGGAGGCGGGCCTCGATGGCGGGGCCGATGCCGCGAACCTCCCGGATCCGGCCGGTCCGGACGAGCTCCGCGACCGGCACCGCGGAGTCGCGCAGGACGTCCGCGGCACGTCGGTAGGCGCGCACGCTGTAGGAGTTGGCGTCCGCAAGCTCGAGCAGCGTCGCGAAGGCATCGAGCTTCGCCGCAATCTCCGCATTCTGTGGATCGCGAGGACCGCTCACCTGGGTAGTGTCCCCGCCGTGGCGAGCGTCGTCGTCCCCTTCCGCGCTGCCTCGGCAAAGCGGCGCCTCGAGCTCCCTGAGGCGGAGCGCACCGACGTCGCGCACGCGATGCTCGGCCGGGTTCTCGCCTCCGCCGTGGCCGTCGGCCCGACGATCCTCGTGACCGAAGCCGACGCGAGCTGCGCTCGCGCGCTGGCCGCCGAGCACGGAGTCGAGGTCGTGGACGATCCGGGGAAGGGCCAGGGCGAAGCGGTCGCCGCAGCGCTGGCGGTCGTCGACGAGTGGCCGGTGCTGGTCGTCAACGCCGACGTGCCGGCGGCGCGGCCGCGAGACCTGCTCGCGCTCCTCGGCGCCATGCCGCCCGGCGGTATCGCGATCACCGAGGCGGAGGACGGCACCACCAACGCGCTCGCTCTCTCGCAGCCCGGCCTCTTCGCACCTCTCTACGGGCCGGGAAGCGCTGATCGGTTCCGCGCCCACGCCGCCTCGCAGGGCGTCGATGTCGTGACGCTCGACGTGCCCGCGCTGGCTGACGACGTGGACACGGTCGCGGAGTTCGAACAGCTTCGGTCGTGAACGTCGTCGTCCTGAGCGGCGGCGTCGGTGGCGCGCGGTTCGTGCGCGGCCTCGTCGACGCCGTGGATCCCTCGGGCGTGACGGTGATCGGGAACGTCGGCGACGACCTCGAGGTGCTCGGTGTCCACGTCTCGCCCGACCTCGACTCGATCCTCTACGCGCTCGCCGACCTGAACGACGAGGAACGAGGCTGGGGGAGAGCGGGCGAGACCTGGAACGCCCTCGAGTCGGTTACCGACCTCGGCGGTGAGGCGTGGTTCAAGCTCGGCGACCGGGATCTCGGTCTGCATCTCGTCCGGACGCAGTGGCTGCGCGAGGGGGAGCCGCTCTCGGCGATCACCGGCCGGCTGGCCGGCGCACTCGGCGTCGAGGCGACGATTCTCCCGGCGACGGACGACCGGCTGCGGACGTTCGTCCAGACCGACGCGGGCGAGCTCTCGTTCCAGGACTGGTTCGTCCGGCGCGGGCACCGGGACGAGGTGACCGGCGTTCGCTTCGAGGGCGCCGAGACCGCGCGGCCGGCGCCCGGCGTGCTCGAGGCGCTTGGCGCGGCCGACCTGATCGTGATCGCGCCGAGCAATCCCTTCGTCTCGATCGGACCGGTCCTCGCCGTCCAGGAGATCCGGGACGCGATCACCAACCGACATGTCCCTTCGGTCGCCGTGAGCCCACTGATCGCCGGTCGGGCAGTGAAGGGCCCGGCCGATCGGATGCTGTCCCGGCTCGCAGGCGGCACCACTCCGTTGCAAGTAACAGACTGTTACAAGGGGCTGATCGACGCCTTGGTGTACGACGAGGCTGACGGTGAGGTCGATCTCGGCGCGGTGCGGCCGATCGTCACGCGGACTCTGATGAGCGACGCGGACGCCCGCCGGCGGCTCGCGGAGGCCGCACTGTCCCTGGCGGCCGTGTCCCAGTGACAGTCACTCGGACACGGCCATGAGGATCGCGATCGTCGGCGGCACGGGAACCTTCGGCCGGGCGCTCGCCGAGCGCATCACGATGCTCGGCGAGAGCGTCGTGATCGGCTCGCGCGACGCCGCCCGCGCGAGCGAGATCGCCGCAGTGCTGGGCGTCGAGGGCGCGACGAACGAGGAGGCCGTGCGAAACGCCGACCTCGTGATCCTGGCCGTCCGCTCGAACGCCGCGCTGGAGACAGCCCGGGAGCTCGCGCCCGCGATCGGGACCACACCGCTCCTCTCGGTCGCCAGCGCGCTCGAGTTCACCGACGACGGCATCGCTCCGGGTCAGCACGGGTACTCGCTGGCCGAGGAGATCGAGCGCATCGTCGACGCCCCCGTCGCCGCCGGGCTTCAGTCGCTCGCGGCCGTCCACCTCACCAGCCCCGACCCGCCGGACGAGGACGTCCTCGTCTGCGGCGCCCCCTCCGCCGCAAAGGACCTGACCCTCGAGCTCGCCGGCCGCCTCGTGAAGGGCCGTGCCATCGACGCCGGCCCGCTCGCGAACGCCCGCGCGCTCGAGGGGATGACGGCGGTGATCCTGAACGTGAACAAGCGCTACAAGGCGCACGCGGGCATCCGCCTCACCGGGCTCGAGTGACCGGAATCAGGTCCTCCCGCTGGAGGGCATCCCCGAGATCGAGGAGGGAGACGACCTCGCCGGGCTGCTCGCGGACGCAGCGGGTCGAATGGGCGGCTTCGAGACCGGTGACGTCCTCGTGGTGGCCCAGAAGGCAGTGTCCAAGGTGGAGGGACGAGTGGTCGCGCTCGCCGACATCGAGCCGTCCGAGGAGGCGCGCGCACACGCAGGAGACGGCGACCCTCGCCATGTCGAGGTGATCCTCCGCGAGACCGCGCGCGTCGTCCGCAGCCGGCCGCCGCTCATCATCGCCGAGACGCGGCACGGCTTCGTCTGCGCCTCGGCCGGCGTCGACGCCTCGAACGCACCGGGCGCGGACACCGTCGTCCTGCTCCCCGTCGACCCGGACGCCTCCGCCCGCGCGCTCCACGAACGGCTCGGCGTCGCCGTCATCGTCAGCGACTCCTTCGGGCGCCCGTTTCGGCACGGGACGACCGACGTCGCGATCGGCGTCGCCGGCCTCCCGCCGCTCCGCGACCTGCGCGGCACCCGCGACCGGTCCGGCTATGAGCTCAAGACGACCCAGATCGCCGTCGCCGACGAGATCGCCGGAGCCGCGGAGCTCGTGATGGGCAAGGCCGCCGGGATCCCCGCGGCGATCGTTCGGGGCCTCCAGCTCGAGGGCGACGGAAGCGCCCGTGAGCTCGTGATGCCGCCGGACCGTGACCTCTTCCGGTGAGCCCCGCCCCGCCTGTGGTGCTCGTCCACGGCATCACCGCCTCGACGGACTGGTGGCGGCCGACGGTCGCCGCGCTCGAGCGGGACCACGACGTCCACGTTGTCCGCCTGCCGGGCTTCCGCTACCGGGAGGCCGCGTCCTGGCTGGGCGAGTGGCAGGAAGAGCACGGACTGAGCGGCGCGGCGGTCGTCGGCCACTCGATGGGCGGCACCGTCGCACTCGCCCTCGCCGCCGAGCGGCCGCATCTGGTCGCAAAGCTCGCGCTGATCGCGCCGGCCGGGATCTTCTCGACACAGGCGCGTCGAGCGTTCGCTCTCCCGCTCGCCCGCTCGGTCCTGCGCTCGCCGCCTCGCCTCGTGTACCTCGCCCGCGATGCGTGGCGCGTCGGCCCGATCCGCCTCTGGCAGGTCGGCAGCGACCTCCTCGGATCGGATATCGCCTCGACGCTTCACCGCGTCCAGGCGCCGACCCTGATCGTCTGGGGCGCGGACGACAGGCTGCTGCCGCCGACGCTGGGGGCGATCTTCAGCGCTGAGCTGCCCGACTCCCGCCTCGTCGTGCTCGACCGCTGCGGCCATGTCCCGATGCTGGAGGCGCCGGACGCCCTGCACGCGGAGCTCCGGCGGTTCCTCGACGAGGATGCCGCTCCATGACGCTGCGCCGGAGACTCACCTTCTTCGCCGCCTCCCTGCCCGAGCGGCTCGTCCGCTCGACGGCCGCGGTCCTCGGCGGCACCGTCCACGAGACGGCGCAGCTCCTGCTCCCGCGGCTCGCGCGGCGCTCCCGGCTCTACGAGGCGAGCGCGAAGAACCTCCTGCGGATCCTGATCGAGGGCGTCGGAGACGTGGAGCCGCTGACGCCGACGACTCCGGACCCGAACGCCCCGCCGCCGAAGCAGCTCGCGATCCGCAAGGGCGTCGGCAACATCGTCGAGCTCGGCTCGATCGCGGCCTTCGGCTTCTCACCGCTCTGGCTCCTCGCGGCGGCGGCCGACCTCACCCACGGCTCCAGGGTCTACCTGCACGCGCTGACCGACGACCTCAAGGCCTCCGGCGTGATCAGGGATGACGTCGACGTCTCGTCGGTGGACGATCTGCTCGGGATCCTGGAGGGCACCTCCGGGCGTACAGCGCGCCTGATCGACATCCCGCCGGTCGAGCTCGCGGAGCTCCGGGTGTCGCTCAGGGAGCTGGCCGACGGCGCGACCGACCTCCCGTCACCGGAGCAGCTCGCCCGCCTCTACGACGGCCTGCGGCGGACCGCCGCCGCCGAGGACCGGTCGCTGCTCGAGATCTCGCAGGGCATCGGGATGGCGTTCGTCACCTCGGCCCGCACGATCTCCGACAGGCACGTGAAGGTGCCCGTACCGGGAGGACTGGGAGCCGCTCCGCGACGAGGGCTTCGCCGCCTACGCCCGCCGCGTGTCACGTCCGTACGGGGAGGCCGCCGCCTCGCACTTCGACCCCGAGCGCAGCAGCTACACGGAACGCGTCCTGAACCGGATCCCGGCAGCCCCCGATCCGGAGAGCTTCGAGTTCTGCGACGAGCTCGAGCAGGGCTTCGGCTGGATCGCGAAGGAGAAGCTCGGCCGCTGCTCCCACGCGCTCAAGAGCCGCGGCGAGGTCTGGATCTTCGATCCCGCCCTGTGGGCGCCCGCAATCGAGCGGATCGCGGAGCTCGGCGAGCCCGCAGGCGTCGTCCAGCTGCTCGACCGCCACGCCCGCGACTGCGCCGAGGTCGCCTCGGCGCTGGGCGTTCCCCACTACGCCGTTCCCGTGCAGGGGATCACGGCCTCGCCGCTCGAGATCGTCCCGCTCGCGCGCTCGCGCTTCTGGAAGGAGGTCGCGGCCTGGATCCCGGAGCTTCGCGCCCTCGTCGTCGCCGACGCGCTCGGCACCGTCGGCTACTTCCGGGCTCCGGGCGAGCAGCTCGGCGTCCACCCGCTCTTCCGCTTCAGGCCGCCGAGGACGCTCGGCCGGTACGAACCGCGGCACATCCTGTGCGGCCACGGGGCCGGGATCCACGGCGAGGAGGCCCCTGCGGCGCTCCAGGAGGCGCTCAGAACGGCGCGTCGCCGCCTGCCCAAGGCCTGGCTCGGCGCAATCCGACGGGGCTAGTTGAGCAGCCGGGCTTCCGCTCTGGCGACTACCCTAGTACCTGATGGCGAAGAAGCGACAGACCTTCGGGAAGATGATCCGTGAGCGCGAGCGGGCCGAGAAACGCGCACGCAAGCAGGAGAAGAAGGACCAGCGGAAAGCAATGATCGAGGCCGGACTCGATCCCTTCGCCGAGGATCCCTACGGAGACAGATCGCCGGACGCCGTGCCGTCGGACGCCGTGCCGTCGGACGGCGCGCCGCCTGACGGCGCGCCGCCGGAGAACGAGCCCGAGACGGGTGTCGCGCCCCCCGGCGAGCAGCGCCCCTAGCCAGTCATCGTTTGTGGCCGTGGCCTGAGCCCACGGCGAAGAGCAGGAACTGCGTGAACTGCGCTGCGGCGAAGTTGTTGTCGCTCACGAGCAGCAGCGTGCGCTTCCCTCCGCGGAGCCGCGGCCCGAATGTCATTCCCTCCACGTTGTCGAGCGGAATCCCGAGCGTGTCGAGGTTCAGGAGCAGGCTCTTGCTCGTCGTCCCGTCCTTCCGGAGCTCGGTGACGAAGAGCTTGATCGTGTTCCCCGTGTCCGGCGCGCCGACCGAGAACGACCGCTCCATCGTGAGCAGGCGCCGGTTGCCGAGCGGGAGCACCTCCACGAGCCCGTTGACGCCGAAGCCGGTGAACGGCTCGGCGATCGGGTCGGTCTGGTAGTAGCGCCACTCGCGGCGGAGCGTGTTCCGCTTCAGGTCGTACTCGAGGATGCGCACGGGGCTTCCCGCGGCGAGCGTCGCCGCCGGGCCGTCCTGGACGAGCGCGTTCTCCGTGCCGGTGTAGAGGTGCTTGCCGCGCGTCGCCGCCGCCTCGAAGCCGAGGTTCAGGCGGACTCCCTGGGTGCCGGCCGCGTTCGGGTTGAACTCCGCCGGGACCGGGACGTCACGGACGTACGTGCCGTCGAGCCGGTAGACGCGGATCCAGGGGTTGATGAGCCGGTTCGCGAAGCCCTCGGAGGTGATGACCGCCTTCCGGTTGTGCTTCGTGAGCGTGAACCCCTCGGGGTCGAGGCTGCCGGTCGGGTACGGCGTCCCGTCCGGCTGCTTCAGCGTCGTGACGGACGTGAACGTGATGTCGTCGTTCGCCAGCTCGCCGTCGGAGATCCGGGCGCGCAGCTTGTAGAAGCGCGCGTTGGCCTGGTCGTCGGAGATGACGTAGAAGCTCTTGCCGCCGGCGTACGAGATCGACGAGAGGCCGCCCACGGTCGTGCCCATGAAGCTCGTTCCGGTCGGGATGATCGCCTGGCCGCGGAACTCGAGCGTCGGCGCTCCCTTGTGGGGCTTCCCCTTCTTGGCGGTGGCGGCGGGCGCGAGTACGGCGGCTGCGAGCAGGGCGGTGAGTGCCAGCGCGGCCCAGATCGCCCCTGAACGTCGGTGTCCGAGCATCGTGAGACCTCCTCGGTTGGCGGCTGTGCGGCCGGAACCCTAACTGGCTACGACTGCCGCGCGGAGACGATCGCGATGACTGCGATCGCCACGCAGACCGCGATCACGCCTGCGAGACCCGTGAAGATCGCCGCGATCGGCCATCAGGGGAATGGAGAGGGCCATCGCGCCGAGCACCATCTCCTTCTGATGATCCCGCCGGCGCTTGAGCGCCTTCTCGCGCTGGTCGTCCCGCTTGACGATGCTCTTCTCGATCCGCTCGACGAACGTGTCGATCACGGCGGGCTCCAGCTCGGCGCCGAGCTCCTTGCGCGCCTCGATCGCGGCCTCGATCTCCTCGCGGTCGACGGTGGGATCGGCCATGGCCTCGATTTTGCCACCAGGCCGTCTCACATCGCCGCCCGCGATGGTGTTCTTCTCTACGGATGCCGCGTCAGAACCGCGTCACGCCGCGCAGCGATCTGATCGCGCACCCCGCCCGCGGGCTCGTCTACGGAAACCGCGGCTGCCTGCACGACGAGCAGGGACGGGTCCGCCGGCGGTGGGCGACGAGGCGCTGGATCGCGTGCAGGCTCCAGTTCCGCGGCTGGCACCGGGAGCCGCTGATGCAGCCCGGCAAGTTCACCGAGCTGTTCTTCCTGGACGAGGCCACGGCGTTCGCGGCCGGGCACCGTCCCTGCGCGCTCTGCCGCCGCGAGGACTACGTGCGCTTCGGCGAGCTCTGGAGCGCGATCCATCCCGGACGCGGTCGGGGCGGACGCGATCGACGCGCAGCTCCACACGGAGCGAGTGGACGGCCGCACCCAGCGGCTCCACGAAGCGGCGCTCGGCGACCTGCCGGACGGCGTGTTCGTGCTGGTCGAAGACGAGTCGTGGCTCGTTCTCGACGGCGGGCTCCGGCGCTGGACGCCGGCGGGCTACGAGGGGCGCAGGCCGATGCCGGCGCGCGGCCTCGTGATCACGCCGCCGTCGCTGGTCGAGGTGCTCCGCGTCGGATGGGAAGGCGCCGTACCGCTCCTCCACCCGTCGGTCACGCAGGCCGTGTGACGGCCTCCTTGCCGAGGAAGACCATCCCGAGCTGGTTGTCCGTGAGGTCGCCGGTGTCGCTGAGCACGAAGTTGCAGGTGACCTGCCCGGTCGCGCCCTCGAACTGACCGGTGCCGGAGACCACGTACAGAACGGCGCTTCCGTGGCGGAGATGCTCGTCAGCCGAGCCGTTCACCCGCCCGTCGTCGTCGGTCTCCACGTACAGGCGATGCCCGTGGCCGAAGTCGATCGTCGCGACCGCCGAGAAGTAGCCGTTCGCCTTGAACGTCAGGTCAGCCACGAGGAGCGCCTCCTCGGATCCCTCGTCGAAGTCGAAGCGAACGGCGACTCCTCCGTTCTCGAGCCGCGTCTCGTGCACCCATGAAGGGGCGCTGGCACGAAGGACGAGCCGGTCGCCGTCTTCCGTCGCTTCCCCACGGAACTCGAGGGAGTAGGTGAGGAGGCCGCTCATGGCCCGATCGTGCCCTCAATGGGCGCCGAATCGCTTCCGGGCATGCCCTAATCGTTGGCGGGAGGGACCGCCGAAGGGCTACCTTTGAGCCGTGCTCGTCGGTCGGGAACCCGACTGCGCGCGCATCGACGACCTGCTCGATCGCGCACGGCGGGGGCGTAGCGGCGCGCTCGTGCTTCGCGCTGAGGCGGGGATGGGGAAGACCGCTCTCCTCGATTACGCCGCCGAGTGCGCCGGCGGAATGACCGTCGTCCGGGCGATCGGCGTCGAGTACGAGATCGAGCTCCAGTTCTCGGGCCTACTCGAGCTCGTGAGGCCCCTGCTCGAGCATCTCCCGGAGATCCCGCCGCAGCAGGCCGATGCCCTGGAGAGCGCGCTCGGATTGGCCGAGTCGAGGCCGTACGACCGCTTCACGATCTGCGCGGCCACGCTCAGCCTGATCGCTGTGGCCGCGGAGGCCAACCCGCTCCTGATCCTTGTCGACGACGCCCACTGGATCGATCTCGCGACCGACGACGCGCTGCTCTTCTCGGCGAAGCGGCTGGTCGCCGACTCCGTCGCGATCCTGATCGCCGTGCGAGAGGGCGGCGAGCGCACGTTCAAAGCGCCTGCGATCGAGCAGCTGGAGCTGACGTCGCTCGGTCCCGAGGACGCCGCAATCATCCTGGCCGGCGAGGAGGCACGGCCGGTCGCAGCCGACGTGGCTCGTCGGCTGTGCGAGGCCACACACGGCAACCCGCTCGCGCTCGTTGAGCTCGGCGGTGTCCTGTCCGCCGAGCAGCTCGCGGGACGGCAGCCTCTGCCGGATCCGGTTCCGGCCGGGCCGACGCTCGAGCGAGCCTTCGCCTGGCGGGCGGAGCGGCTCTCGGAGGACGCGCGGCGGGCGCTCGTCGTCGCCGCTGTCGCGCTGTCCGACGACGTGGAGACGATCGGGACGGCCCTCGAATCACTCGGCCTCCAGCACGACGCCCTCGAGCCCGCGGAGGACGCCGGGCTCATCTCGCTCACCGACGGCCACGTCCACTTTCGCCATCCGCTCGTTCGCTCCGCCGTCTTCCACGCTGCGGCGCCGTCGGAGCGCCGCGCCGCCCATCGGGCCCTGGCGGGGGCGCTTCGCGAAAGAGACGATCCGGAGCGGCTCGCCTGGCACCTTGCCGGCGCCGCGATCAGCGTCGACGAGGAGGCTGCGATCGCGCTGGAGCGGGCGGCGGACCAGGCCCGCGCACGCTCGAGCTACGCGGCTGCTGCGGCAGCGCTGGCGCGTGCGGCTTCCCTGACGGCGGACGAGGAAGCCCGACCACGGCGCCTCTTTGCCGCAGCGGACGCGGCGCTCAGCGCCGGGCGGTCGGAGGAGGCGCTCACCTACCTCGCCGAGCCTCTCGCGCAGGAGGAGCCTTGCCTGCGCGCAGCGGCACTCCGCCTCCAGGGACGGATCGAGTACTTCAACGGCCGACCCGAGCAGGCGGGCGCAGTGCTGGTCGAAGCTTCCGAGCTGCTCGAGGAGATCGACCGCGAGCTAGCGGTCGAAATCTGCATTGAGTCCTGTAGCGCCCGGCTCGGGGTAGCCGACGCCGAAGGGATGCTCGCCTCCGCCGAGCGGGCCGAGGAGCTTGCTTCGGGAATCTCGAACGACCACCTCCGCAACCTGGTGACGCTCACGCGCGGCTGGGTCCTCTGCTACGTCGGGCGGTCGGACGAGGGAGTGCCGCTCCTCTGCCAGGCCGTCGAGGCTGCGGAAGGTGCCGAGCTCGACCCCCAGGGCCTGATGCGCATCTCCGGCGCTCTGGAGTGGCTCGACCGTTCTCGTGACGCCTACCGATACACGCTTCGCGACGTGGGTCGCGCCCGGGAGGACGGCGCCGTCGGGATGCTCCCGTTTCTGCTGTACCAGCAGGCTTGGCACGCCGGCCGCGCGGGTCTTCTCAGCGAGGCCTACGCCGCGGCGTCGGAGGGGCTCGGCCTGGCGCGGGAGCTCGACTTGTGGCTGCCGCGTCTCCAGTCGCTTCTCGTGCTCTCTGCGATCACGGCGCGTCGCGGAGCCGAATCCGAGTGCATGGCCTACATCGACGAGGTCAAGACGCCGCTCGAGGAGACCGGTCTCGTCGGGTACCGAGTCTGGCTCGCGCACTCGCAGGGCCTGCTCGCTGTCAGCCTTTCCCGGCACGACGAGGCGATCCGCGAGCTCGAGTCCGTCGCGAAGGGGCTGGACGAATTCGGCATTCACTCCAGGGTGATCGTCCCGCGCTCGGAACTGGCCGAGGTCCACGCCCGCGTCGGCAACGAGAAGGCGGCCGAGGCCGCGCTTGCCGCCTACGAGTCCTCGCGCGAGCCTCAGAGCCCGGTCGCCCGGGCGACGGCGGCCCGAGCGCGAGGTTTGCTCGCGCCTGACGACGGTTTCGAGCAGGCCTTCGAAGAGACGTTCGACCTCCACGAGGACTCCGACGATCGGTGGTCGCTCGCCCGCACCCAGCTCGCGTTCGGCGAGCGCCTCCGGCGGGCCGGCCGCCGCTTGGATGCGCGCGAACAGCTCCGCGAGGCGCTCGAGATCTTCGAGGACCAGGGCGCCGATGCCTGGGTCGAGCGCGTCGGCGCAGAGCTCCGCGCGAGCGGCGAGACGCTTCGCAGACGCAAGTCGTGGGAAGCGGAGGAGCTAACGCCGCAGGAGCTCCAGATTGCGCTCCACGTCGCGCGCGGGATGACGAACCGGGAGGTCGGCGCCGCGCTCTTCCTCTCGCACAAGACGATCGAGTTCCACCTTGGCCGCGTCTACCGGAAGCTGGGCATGCATTCGCGCGCCGAGCTGATCAGCCGCTTCGCGCGTGAGGCGGCTGAAGCGCCCACGCCGTCCGCCTAGGCGCGATCGGGGCTCCCGAAGGAGCCCCGATTCGCCCTGGAGGGAGGGTGGTGCTACTCGTCGGCGCCCAGATCGACAGCCGTCTGGATCAACCCCGCGACGCCGCCGCCGATCGCGACGTTGTCGTTGCCGCCCAGGGTGTTGATCGCGAGTGTGTCGTTCGCGAGCTCCGGGTTGCTGATCCCGACGGCGGTGAAGAGCCCGGTCACGTCCACGACGCCTGCGTTCGCGGCCACCGCGACGTTGTCGGCGACGTCGGTGCCGTTGACCGTGACGATGTCGGCCGCACCGTCGCCCTGCGCCGCCGCCGATGGCGGCGGCCAGGTCGATGTTCGCCTTGGTCACGTCGGTGCCGGTCAGGTTGTTGACGTGGTCAGGTCAGCACCGCCGAGCGCGTTGAGGTCGACCTCCTCCGTGTCGTCGACGTCCATGACGATGTTGCCGAGGTTGCGGGTGAAGCGGAGCCGCCCGCCGACGGCCGAGGCTTCGAAGATCTCCGCTCCGGCCGCGCCGTTGAACTCCATCGTGTCGTTTGCCCCCGCCTGGCCCTCGACGAGGTCGTTGCCGTCGCCGGGGTTCCACACGAGGGTGTCGTTGCCGGCGCCGCCGAACATCGAGTCGTTCTGCTGCTGGCCGACGATCCGGTCGGGGCCGTCGCCGCCGGTGAGGACGTCGACCTCGGTGCCGCCGTTGATCACGAGCTGGATCAGGGCTCGCGAGGCCCGGGCCGCCCGTGATCGTGTCGGCACCGGCGAGCCCGTTGACGGTCAGCTTGTCGTTCGCGGCCTCCGAGTGGTCGATGGTCACCTCCGCCGGAGAGCCGTCGACGTCGACGACGCCTCCGTCGGCCGTGACGTCGATCACGTCAGGGCCGGCGGTCCCGTTGACGGTGACCGAGTCGGCCGCGCCGTCGCCCGCCCCACCGCCGATCGCGGCCTCGAGGTCGAACGCGACGAGCTTGAGGTCGGTCCCGGTGATGTCGTTGACGACCGCGTTGTCCACGCCGCCGAGCGCCTGCACGTCGATCCGCTCGGTGTCGTCCAGGTCCATCGTGATCGTCGCGACGTCGCGGAAGAACCGCACCCGCGAGCCGTTGGCCGAGACGTCGAAGTTCTCGGCCACTCCGGCACCGTTGAAGAGCAAGGTGTCGGTGTCGGCCTGGCCCTCGACGACGTCACTTCCGTCGCCGGGATCCCAGCGGAACGAGTCGTTGCCGGCTCCGAGGAAACCGGTGTCGTCTCCGCGGTTGCCGTCGACGGCGTCGTCGCCGTCACCACCGAGCAGCGCCTCGCTGCCGTCGCCGCCGTTGATCGTGTCGTTGCCGGCGCCGCCGTCGATTCCCAGCTTGATCAGGGTCGCGAGGCCGACTGCTCCGGAGATCGAGTCGTTGCCGTCGAGCCCGTTCACGTTCAGGACGTCGTTCGCGGCCTCCGAATGCTCGATCTTCAGCGCGGCCGCAAGCCCGGTCACGTCGACCGCACCCGCGTTGGGCGCGATGTTGACCGTGTCGTTGCCTGCGGTGCCGTTGACCGTGGTCGTGTCGACGGCGCCGTCGCCTGCCCCGCCGCCGATCGCGGTCTCGAGGTCGAGCTCGATGTTCCTGACGTCGGTCGCGGACAGGTCGTTCACGACCGTGTTGTCGATGCCGCCGAGCGCCCGGAGGTCGACCCGCTCGGTGTCGTCGACGTCCATGGTGATGTTCGCGACGTTGCGGAAGAACTTCAGGCGGTTGCCGTTCGCCGAGAAGTCGAAGTTCTCGGCACCGCCGGCGCCGTTGAAGACCAGCGTGTCGGTGCCGGCCTCGCCTTCCACCTTGTCGCTCCCGTCACCGGGATCCCATGTGAACGAGTCGTCGCCGGCGCCGAGGAGACCGGTGTCGTCTCCGCGGTTGCCGTCGATCGCGTCGTTCTCGGTGCCGCCGCGCAACGAGTCGTTGCCGTCGCCGCCGTTGATCGCGTCGTTGCCCGCTCCGCCGTCCAGCGTGAGCTGGGTCAGCGCTGCGAGCCCGATTGCGCCGTTGAGCGTGTCGTTCCCGGCCAGGGCCTCGATAGCGAGCGCCTCGGCGTTGACGACGTCGATCGGCAGGCCGTCCGGCCCGCCCGAGACGGCGATGTGCGGTGCGACTGCGGCCGGAGCGACACCGATCGTGTCGTTCCCGGCCGTGCCCTCGACGACCACGCGGTCGATGCCCGCGCCGGGATCGAGGTTCAGCTTGTCGTTCGCGGCCTGGGCGCGTGAGATGCTCAGCACCGCGCCGATTCCACGGACGACCACGCTGCCGCGCGCCGACACGGAGCTCGTTTGCAGCTGACGAGCCCTTCACGTCGACGACGTCCGCGGCGTTGTCGTTCCCAAGGTCGGCATTCAGCCGGCCGAGCCCAGCGCCGGCGAGGTAGTTCACGACCAGGTTGTCCGCGCCGCCGCCGGGGCGAAGGTCGAACCGCTCGATCCGTGAGCGGAACGCGTGGCCGTTCCGTGCGTAGCGAAGGTACGAGCCGGCTCGGGAGAGCTCGAACTTCTCCACGGCGTTTGAGCCCTTGCCGACGACGATGTCACTACCGCGGTCACCGAAGAGCGTCGTCGCCTCGGTGTTCACGAAGACGCCGTAGCGCTCGTCCACGGACATCGTGTCGCCACCCTTGCCGGCGCGGACGACGATCCGGTTGAAACGCGAGCGCTTGAACGTGAACTCGGCGTAGCCGTTGCTGCCGACGTCCACCTGGACCCGCGACGGGTTGCCCGGCTTCAGCCGCAGTGTGATCCTGTCGCTCCGGGCCGTTCCCAGGACGTTCAGCTGGCCGCGGTGGACGAACGCCTTGACCTTCGGCTTGGCCTTCTTGGCCGCCTTCTTCGGCGGCTTGGGACTCGCCCCGTAGGACGGCGAGCTCGAGAACGCGAGGGCGACGAGGACGACGAGGAGCGCCGCGACCACGGCGATCACTCCTCGTAGACCGTCGTCCCGTCTCTGGTTCGAGAGAAACGCGGATACGGATTGCACTGTCTCCTCCTCGATCGGTGTGCGGGCCCTGCTGCCCGCGTCAGCGTTCGATGGTCGGCGTCGAGGGCGGGCTGACGCTTCTGAGGAACCCCTGGACCTAGGGGAGTCCGGGATCGGGCGGACCTAGGCGTCCTCCTAGGGGATCGCCCGAAGCGACGGCGGCGTGCGCGTGGCGACAGTGGCCAGCGACACAGCCACTCGCGAAAGGACAGCAATGATCCGCATCTCGTTCATCCTCCTCGCGGACTCGCGGCCGCAGTCGCCCTGGTGGCGACGGGGCCGATCGCGGCGGCGCCGCCGGTGGTGAAGGGAACGGTCGGCCCGGGCTTCACGATCTCGCTGACAAAAGGCGGCAAGAAGGTCACGTCGCTCAAGGCCGGCGTCCGCTACCGATTCGAGATCACGGACAGGTCGTCGAGCCCACGACTTCCACCTCAGCGGGCCGGGCGTCAATCGGGTGATCACCGGCGTGGGTTACGTCGGCAAGAAGTCTGCGACCTTCACGCTCAAGCGGGGCACATACCGCTTCGTGTGCGACCCCCACTCCAGCGTGATGAAGGGGAGCTTCCGCGTCAGGTAGTCGGCCGACTCTGCGAGCTGCGTTCGCTAGATAGGGAGGGGCGGCTCGGGCCGCCCCTCTGCGTTTCGGCGATGGATCTGGTTAGGCGGCGATCTCGACCTGGCCCGCGAGCAGCGAGTGCAGCCGGCGGAGCGCGTTGGTCTCGATCTGCCGGATCCGCTCGCGCGTGAAGCCGAGCTCCCGGCCGATCTGCTCGAGGCTGGTCGCCTCCTCGGTGTCGCCGAGCCCGAACCGGAGCTCGAGCACCTTGCGCTCCCGCTCGTCGAGCTGGGCGAGCGCCTTGTGGAGCCGCTCGCGCTCGAGCGCGCTGTCCGCAAGCTCGATCGGATCCTCGGTGGTCGTGTCGGCGAAGAGATCGCCGAACTCCTGGTCACCGTCGCCGATCGTCTGATTCAGCGAAACCGACGCCTCGACTGCCTCGAGCGCCTCCTCGGCGTGGCTCAGCTTCAGCTGAGCGGCCTCGGCGAGCTCCTCGACGGTCGGCGGCCGGCCGAGCTGAAGCTCGAGCCGCTGGCGCGCCCGGCGCAGCTTCGCCCGGCGCTCCTGCACGTGGACGGGGATGCGGATCGTCGCGGACTGGTTCGCGACCGCGCGCTGGCAGGCCTGGCGGATCCACCACGTGGCGTAGGTCGAGAACTTGAAGCCCTTGCGGTAGTCGAACTTCTCGACCGCGCGGTTCAGGCCGATGATCCCGTCCTGGATCAGGTCCAGGAGCGAGACGCCGTGGCCCTGGTACTTCTTCGCGTTCGCGACGACGAGGCGCAGGTTGCAGTTGACCATCCGCTCCTTGGCGGCGAGGTCGCCGCGCTCGATCTGCTTCGCGAGCGCGACCTCCTCGGCGGCGTTCAGGAGGGGATAACGGCCGAGGTCGTTCAGGAAGAGCTGGAGGGCGTCGGTCGTGCCGCCGGCGCCGGGGGTCAGGTCGAGGTCGGGCTTGTCGTCGTCGATCTCGACGTCGAACTCCTCGAGCTGCGCGCGAAGCCAGGCGAGCGCCTCCTCGTCGAGCTCGAACTCGTGCTGCAGCGCGTCGATCTCCGTGGTGCGGACGAAGCCACGCTCCTGCGCGTTGTGGACGAATGCGGCGATGGCCGCGTTGGAATCGTGGGCTTCGGTGCCCAGGGCAAGTTCAGTCAGCATTTGTGTACTCCGTTGTTTCGCTAGGGGCGGCGGGCGCACCTGTTCTGCGGCTGGCGCGCCGGTCTACTGGTTCTAACGGCCTATCGCCGATTTTTCTGCCCCTTGCGGGGGATTCGTACGAAAGCTTTACAGCTCTTTATCCGCGCTATGCGGCGTCTTAATCAGCCTTATGCGGCTGCGAGCTCAGCGTCCTGAAGCAGCTCCTCGAGCTGCCGCAGAGCGTTCGCCTCGAGCTGACGGATCCGTTCACGCGTCAGTCCCAGCTCGCGGCCGATGTCCTCGAGGCTCGTCATCTCGCCGCTTCCGGCGAGGCCGAACCGGAGCTCGAGGACGCGACGCTCGCGCTCTTCCAGGAGAGCGAGGGCCTCGCGCAGTCGCCGGCGCTCGAGCGAGGCGTCGGCGAGCTCGATCGGGTCCTCGGCGTTGTCGTCGGCGAAGAGATCGCCGAACTCCGCGTCGCCGTCGCCGACCGTCTGGTTGAGCGACGCCGAGACCTCGACCGCCTCCAGTGCCTCCTCGGCGTGCTTCAGGTCGAGCTGGGCCGCCTCGGCAAGCTCTTCCACCGTCGGAGCCCGTCCGAGCTGGGTCTCGAGCTTCTGCCGCGCGCGGCGCAGCTTGATTCGACGCTCCTGCACGTGGACAGGGATGCGGATGGTCTCGGACTGGTTCGCGACCGCGCGCTGGCAGGCCTGGCGGATCCACCACGTGGCGTAGGTCGAGAACTTGAAGCCCTTGCGGTAGTCGAACTTCTCGACTGCGCGGTTCAGGCCGATCACACCGTCCTGGATCAGGTCTCCGAGCGCCACGCCGTGGCCCTGGTAGCGCTTGGCCAGCGAGACGACCAGGCGAAGGTTCGAGTTCACCATCCGCTCCTTGGCCGCGCGGTCGCCGCGCTCGACCTGCTTCGCGAGCGCAACCTCCTCGGCGGCGGTCAGAAGCGGATAGCGGCCCATCTGGGTGAGGAAGAGCTGGAGGGAGTCCGTCGACCCGCCGGCGCCGGGCGTCAGGTCGAGCTCGGGGTCGTCGGCATCGGAGTCCTCCTCGATCTCGACGTCGGCCTCATCGAGCGCAGCGCGAAGCGCGCCGAGGGCCTCCTCGTCGAGATCGTGCTCGGTCTGCAGGGCGTCGAGCTCCGTCGTGCTGACGAAGCCGCGCTCCTGCGCGTTCTGGACGAGGGCGGCGACGGCCGCGCTCGTCTCGGGGGTGCTCAGGGTCAGTTCAGTCATCTGGTTCTCCGTTGGTTCGTGAGGTGCGGCGCGCGCACGCTGCTCAGCCCGGCGCGCCGATCTACAGGTACTAAACGCTCGAAGGCTCGGTTTTCTGCCCGATTGCGCGTAATTGCGGAATATCGCCTGAATCTGCACGTTTATGCTTGTATGAGCGTCTTGCTGACCGAAGAGCGACGAAAACTGATCCTCGACCGTCTTGGCCGCGACGGCAAGGTCGTGGCGGCCGACCTGACCGCCGAGTTCGAAGTCTCACCCGACACTGTCCGCCGGGACCTCCGCGAGCTCGCGGACGCCGGGCTCCTCAGGCGCGTCCACGGCGGCGCGCTTCCCGCCGCGGTCGGTGCCAGGCCCTATGCCGTTCGGCGCGAACAGGCCCCGGCGGCCAAGGAAGCGATCGCTCGTGCGACCAGCGGCCTCCTGCGTCAGGGACAGGTGATCCTCCTCGACGCCGGGACCACGACGCTCGAGGTCGCCCGCGGCCTGCCGCCGGATCTGAACGCGACCGTGATCACGAACAGCCCTCCCATCGCGGTCGCGCTCGCGGAGCATCCTGCCGTCGAGGTCACGATGCTCGGCGGGAGGCTCGCCAAGGACGCTCAGGCCGTCGTCGGCGCCGCCACCGTGGAGGCACTGCACGCCGTTCGGGCCGACGTGCTCGTCCTCGGCGTCTGCAGCCTCCATCCCGAGATCGGAATCACCGTGATGGATCTCGAGGAGTCGTACGTGAAGCGGGCGATGATCGAGAACGCCGCCGAGGTGGTCGCGGTGTCCTCGGCCGAGAAGCTCGGCTCGGCGGCCCCCTACGTGGTCGCGCCGCTCGACGAGTTGACGCATCTCGTCACCGAACGGTCGGTGCCGGCGGACACGCTCGCGCAGTACCGAGAGCTCGGCATCGAGGTGGTGCCAGCCTGATGCTCTCGAGCTCGGGCCGCAATCACGCTCGTCTTCTTCGCCGACGGTCTCCTGATCGGCTCCTGGGCGGCGAGGATCCCGGCCGTTCAGCGGCAGACAGAGCTCACGAGCGGGAAGCTCGGGGTCGCACTGTTCGCCATGTCGCTCGGCGCGCTCCTCGCGATGCCGACGGCCGGACGGCTGTCCGAGCGGATCGGCAGCCGGCCGGTCACGCTCGCTGCCCTGCTCGGAGGAGGCGCAGCGCTCCTCCTGACCGCGGTTGCCGGCGGTCTTGCCGGGCTCGCCGCCGCGCTCTTCCTGTTCGGAGCCGGGTTCGGCGCGGTCAACGTCGCCGCAAACGCGCAGGGAATCGCCCTCGAGCGGCTGAGCAGCCGCTCGATCCTCTCGTCGTTCCACGCGGCCTTCAGCTTCGGCGGCCTTGCCGGCGCTGGGCTCGGCGCAATCGCCGCCGCAGCCGGCATCGATCCGGTGGAGCACTTCGGCGCGGTCGCCGTCGTGATTGCGCTGAGCGCGCTCGTCGCTGGTGCGCGGCTGCTCCCGCCGGAGGCTGACGATCGGGAGCCGACTCCGATTCTCGCCCGGCCGCAACGGTCGCTCCTCGTGCTCGGCGCCGCGGCGTTCTTCACTCTCATGGCCGAGGGAGCCGCCGCCGACTGGAGCGCCGTCTACCTCTCCGACTCGCTCGGCGCCGGCGCCGCGGCGGCTGCGCTCGGCTACACCGCGTTCTCGCTCGCAATGGCCTCGAGCCGGGTCTTCGGCGACCGCCTCAACACTCGTCTTGGCCCGGTCGCGCTCGCGAGAGGCGGGGGTCTCCTGGCCGCATCCGCACTCACACTCGCGCTCGTCAGCGGCTCCACGGTCGTCGCGCTCGCCGGGTTTGCGGCGATGGGTGCCGGCCTCGGCGTCGTCGTCCCGGTGCTGTTTCGCGCAGCCGGATCGACTCCCGGCGTGTCCGCCGCCGCCGGCGTCGCCGCCGTCTCGACGATCGGCTGGTTCGGATTCCTTGCAGGCCCGCCGGCGATCGGTGTCACCGCCGACGCGATCGGCCTCCGCAGCTCCCTCGCGATCGTGGTCGTTGCGACGCTCGCGCTTGCGTTTCTCGCGGGGAGCGCGAGCCCGCGCCGCCGCCGCGACTTCCGCGGCCTCATGTTCGAGCCGGGGGCAGTCCTGTCCGACATGGACGGCGTGCTCGTCGACTCCTGGGCAGCCATCGAACGGACGTGGAGGCAGTTCGCGGAGCGCCACGGCCTTGATCCAGAGGTCGTTCTCGGGGCGAGCCACGGGCGGCCGACGATCGACGTGATTCGATCGGTCGCGCCGCACCTGGATGCAGAGGCCGAGGCCGCCGCCATCGACCGGGAGCAGATCGCAGACGTGGACGGGCTCCGCGCGCTTCCGGGGGCGCGTGAGCTCGTGCAGTCGGTGCCGGCGGGGAGGTTCGCGATCGTCACGTCTGCATCGCGGCCGCTCGCGGAGTCGCGACTACGTGCCGCCGGGCTCCCGGTGCCGGACGTTCTCGTGACGGCGGACGAGGTCGAGAGCGGAAAGCCGGACCCCGCCGGGTATCTGCGCGCTGCGTGCCTGCTCGGCGTCGATCCGGCACACAGCGTCGTGCTCGAGGACGCACCGGCCGGCGTCGACGCGGGAGTCGCGGCCGGGATGACGGTCATCGGCGTGCTGACGACGAACTCCGACTCGGCCCTTCGGAAGGCGCACAGCCGTGTGCCGGATCTCAGGGCCCTGCTCCCGGCCGCGGATTCAGCCTAGATCGACCGCGACGCCTTGTGGCACGGTCGCCCCTGGCGGCATACTGAAGAGCCATGTCCGTGACTGAACGCACCAGCGGCGTTCGCACATTCTTGATCGCCGACATCCGGGGGTACTCCCGCTACACCGAGGAGTGCGGCGACGAGGCTGCCGCCGCGCTGTCGAAGAGATTCGCCGAGATCGTCGACGAGGACGTCGCGGCGCACGACGGCGAGCTCGTCGAGATGCGCGGGGACGAGGCGCTCGTCGTCTTCTCGTCGGCGCGTCAGGCGATCCGCGCCGCCGTGGACCTGCAAGCGCAATTCCAGGAGGCAGCGAGGGACTTCGACATCCCGCTTCGCGTCGGCATCGGCATCGACTCCGGCGAGGCGGTGCAGCTCGAGGACGGGAGCTTCCGCGGAGCGGCGCTGAACGTCGCCGCCCGCCTGTGCGGGAGAGCTTCGGGCGGCGAAGTGATCATCAGCGACTCGACCTCGCGGCTGGCGGGTCGCCTCGGCGGCCTCCATTACAGCGACGGCGGGAGGGTGCGGCTCAAGAACATCCCCGAGCCGATCCACGTCTACAAGGTCTATTCCGAGCTCGATGCGCGGCCGGCGAACCGCTGGACCGTCATGTTCTTCGGCAAGGAGCGGCGAAGCCTCAGCTGGCGCCTGGCGCTGCTGGTCACCCTGATCGCCGCCGGCACTGCGCTGGCAGTCGTCATGTTGACGGCGGGCGAAGGGGCCGAGCCGAGCGGGGCGGCATCGCCCCTGCCCGGGCAAGCGGACGAGGTCCCGGCCACCAACCTGGCATCCGTCGTCCCCGCGGCGGCCTGGGTCGATTGCCACCTGCAGACCATCGCCAACCCCGGCGCTGACGAGACGGCCGCCTGCGTGCCCGCGACCGGCGTCCCGGATCGCTGGGAGATCTCCCGGTACCCGAACGGCCGCGCGCTCGCCACTGCCTACCGGAGCGCACTCGGAAACCGGGCGGACATCCGCCCGTCGAGCGGCAGGTGCAACGCCCGTGTCTGGGGCGGCGAGGGCGTGTGGAGTCACGGCCCGGGGAGGCCGGCCGGCCGGTTCTTCTGTTACTTCGACGGCAACGACGCCGTCATCGTGTGGACGCACGAGCGTCGCGACCAGCCGACGCACCGGGACATCCTCGTCATCGCCCGCGAGGGCGGAAGCGACCACGCGGGCCTGACGCGCTGGTGGGGCCCGTTGCACCACGTGATCGGCAAGGCCGGCTAGCTCGGGCGTCGGTCCCGTGCACCTGCTTCGCCTCTCAGCCGCTGCACTGGCGGCGTTCGCGCTTGCCGGTGCGCTCCCCCTCGCGGCCGCAGGGACCGGCCAGCAGGGCGGTTTCCGCGTCCGCGAATATCCGGTGCCCGCGGGCTCGCGGCCCCACGACGTCGCGCCCGCGCGAGACGGCGGCGTCTGGTACACGGCCCAGGGCTCCGGTGAGCTGGGCTGGCTCAACCCGAGGACAGGCCGCGTTCGCGAGGTGCCCCTGGGGCCGGGATCCGCTCCACACGGCGTGATCGTCGGTCCCGACGGTGCTCCCTGGATCACCGACGGAGGCCTGAACGCGATCGTCCGCGTCGAGCCGAGGACGGGGCGGGTTCGCCGGTTCCCCCTCCCAGCGGCGGGTGCGGACGCGAATCTCAACACCGCGACGTTCGACCGGCGCGGTGTCCTCTGGTTCACGGGTCAGCGCGGGCTGATCGGCCGGCTCGACCCGAAGGTCGGTCGCGTGCGCGTCTTCTCCGCGCCGCGCGGGGAAGGCCCGTATGGGATCACGACCACTCCACGTGGAGCGGTCTACTTCGCGTCGCTCGCCGGGAGCTACGTCGGCCGGATCGACACGCGCAGCGCTCGGATCACGGTTCTCCAGCCGCGGAGGCGGGGGCAGGGCGCTCGCCGGGTCTGGTCGGACTCCCGCGGCCGGATCTGGATCAGCGAGTGGAACGCGGGCAGGCTGGGTGTCTACGACCCGGCCCGGCGCCGCTGGGGCGAGTGGCGGCTGCCCGGCCCGAATCCGCAGCCGTACGCGGTCTATGTCGACAACCGCGACATCGTCTGGCTCAGCGACTTCGGCTCGAACTCGATCGTCCGGTTCGATCCGCGCAGCCATCGGTTCACGCAGATCAGGCTGCCGAGCTCGTCGGCCAATGTACGGCAGCTCCTCGGCCGCGCGGGCGAGCTCTGGGGTGCAGAATCGGGTGTGGACAAGCTCGTGGTCGTGAGGCCGCGCTGAATCGACGTGAGGGGCGCCCTGCGGACGCCCCTCACGACCTCGATGGTCAGCGCACGCGGAGCGTGTTGCTCGGCGCGGCCAGGTAGCACGTGCCTGCCTGTCCCTGCGGCAGGAGCACCCGGAGCCGCCAGCCGCGGCGGATCTGCGAGCGGAACTTCGCCGTTGTGACGAACGTGCCGGCCGTCGGTGTCGTCGACCCGCTGAGGGTGACACGCCTCAGCGTCGCCCACCGCCGGAGGACGGCGCGGTAGCGCTGGAGCACGATCGTCTTGCGCGTGAACGACTGGGCCGCGGTTACCCGCGCGGTGAAGCGCGAGCCGGCGCGGGTCAGACGGATCGCCGGCCGGACCTTCAAGGTGACGGCCGAGCTGTCGTTCGTGCGCCAGCGCGACTGATAGACGGTGTTGATCGTCGGCCTGACGGTGAACGTCCAGTTGCCGTTCGCGGTCGTCGTCGCAGAGCCCAAGCGGGTGAAGGACGTCTTGCCGCACTCCTGCGCGTTGATCGCGACCGACTGACCGGCCGCCTGACTCGAGACGACGCCGGAGAGCGTGACGGGCGCGGCGAACGTCGCGGTGGTGCGTGCGACGAGGGTGACGGACGCACGTGGCCCGTTGACGGTCACGGTCCCACGCAGCCGTGGCTGCTGCGACCGATCCTGGTAGTTCCACTTGCCGCCGGAGCGGAAGGTGCACGACGCGCTCTGGCCGGAAGAGATCGTCAGGTTGCAGGGGACGCGGTCGAAGACGACCTGGTGCGAGTTCGCGTCGGTGTTCCGCCACGTGACGGTCTCGCCGACGTTGATGGTGACGTCCGCCGGCACGAACCCCGTGCGCGTGATCGTGACGGTCTGGTTGGCGGCCGTGGCGGACCCGAGCGCAGTCAGCGCGAGGGCGGCCGCGACCGCGATGAAGAGCGTTCGCATGTTCTTGAGCCTCCTGTGTGCGTTCTCTCTACAGGGTGTTCCCGGTCGCGGCAAAAAGCTCCTGCAATAACGAAATCCTTACGAGTCTCTGCCGCGCCACAGCCCTGCTGGGCAGAATCGCGGGGTGATCAGTCGCGTTCTGGCTCCTGTCCTCGTCGGACGGCAGAACGAGCTCTCCGAGCTCGAGGACGCTCTGCTCGCGGCGAACCGTGGCGACGGCCGCCTCGTTCTGCTCGCCGGGGAAGCCGGGATCGGGAAGACCCGCCTCGCGCGCGAGCTCGCACGGCGGGCGGGCAAGCTCGGGTGCGACGTCCTCTGGGGAAGCTGCTCGGAGGCCGAGCTCTCGCTCCCCTACCTGCCCTTCGTCGAGGCGATCGGGACGCAGCTCGACGAGCAGGACCTCGACGCCCTGCGCGCCGAGCTCGGCCCGATGGTGGCGGAGCTGGCCCAGGTGTTCCCACAGCTCGGGGAGGGACAGTCCCCTCCGGAAACGGGTGACCAAGCGCAGGCGAGGCTGCGTCTCTTCGAGTCGTTCGTCGCGCTGCTCGACCTCTGGGCCGGCGCGAACACCCTCCTCGTCGTCCTCGACGACGTCCACTGGGCCGACAGCTCCACGCGTGAGCTTCTCGAGTACGCAGCCCGGCGCCTCGCGAAGAGCCGTGTGCTGCTCCTCGCGACCTACCGAAGCGACGAGCTCGACCGGCTCCACCCGTTGACGCGCGCCGTCCAGACCTGGCGGCGCGGCGGGCTCGCCGACACGGTCTCGGTCGAGGCGATGACGCAGGCGCAGGTCGCGGAGATGATCGCGGCAATCCTGAGCGCCGACGACGTGAGCCCGGAGCTCGCCTCCTTCGTCCACGAGCGCACGGAAGGGAACCCCTTCGTCCTCGAGGAGATGCTGAGGGAGGCGATCGACCGTGGGGAGGTCTTTCAGTCGGACACGGGTTGGGACCGGCGCTCGCTCGACGCCTTCCAGCTCCCGGAGACCGTGCGGGAGACCGTCCTCCTCCGTCTCGGGCGGCTGGACGGCGAGCACATCGACGTCCTGCGGGCTGGAGCGGTTCTCGGGCGCTCGTTCGACTATCGGCTGCTCGTCGAGGTGGCGGAGTCGGACGAGCAGACCGTGCTGGCCGCGCTCGAGCAGGCCGTTGCGCAGCAGCTTCTCGACGAGGAAACGGGCGGGAGCGATCGGTACATGTGGCGACACGCGCTGACCCACGAGGCGATCGCCGGCGACACGGTGCTCCCGAAGCGGCTCCGTGCGCACTCGCGAGCGGCCGACACTCTGCTGGAGTCAGGAGGCAGCCCGTTGGAGGTGGCACGCCACCTCATCGCAGCCGGACGTGCGGAGGAGGCGCTCGACGCGTGCCTTCGAGCTGCCGACGAGGCCGAGCGGGCCTCGGGGTTCGACGAGGCGAACGGGCTGATCGAGCGAGTCCTGCCCCATGTCTCGGATCCGCACGACCGTGCCCTGCTCCTCTACAGGATGGGCCGTCTTCGCTGGCTCGACGGCGAGCCTGCGGCCGGAGAGCAGCTCCTGGTCGATGCGGTTCGGCGCCTCGACGAGCTGGGGCTCGCCACCGAGGCGGCGGAGGCGCGGGTTCACCTGAGTCGCTGCTACTGGGAGCTGGAGCGGCCCGACGAGGCGATGCAGGCTGTCGAACTGGCCCGCGAGGCACTGGAACGTGAGGGCCCGTCGGCCGAGCTGGCGCTTGCCTACATCCGCATCGCCGGTTTCCATGCCTTCCGGCTCGACTACGACCTTTGCCGCGAGGCGGCCGAGCGGGGTGCCGAGATCGCCGAGCAGGCCTCGGCCGACTTCGAGCGCGTGTGGGCCCTGTCGTTCGTTGCACTCGGCCACTTCGGCACGGCACACGAGTTTGTCCTTTTCGACCAGATCTACCGGGAAGCGATCGAGAAGGGCTACTCGATCATCGCCGGTAACACTGTTCACAACGAGATCTGGGACCGCGTGCACACCCTTGCCGGCGGGACTCGCGCGGCTGCCGAGAGATATGAGCAGGTGCCCTTCCTCGCGCGGACGCTCGGTGTCGAGATCTCCGAGAGCTGGGCCGAGCTGGCCCAAGGGGATCCGCGAACCGCGCTCGAACAAGCACAGCGCTCGGTCGAGCGACACGAGAACCTGGGAAACCCCAAGTTCGCCTGGCGTGCTCACCTCGCTGTCGCGGAGGCGCTTCTCGAGCTCGGCAGGAGCTCCGAGGCGGCGGAGGCGTTGCCGCCGCCTTCACCGGGGAGCGATCTCCAAGACATCGTGTACGACACCCCGGCACGAGTTGGGGTCGCGATCGCGCTCGAGCGGGGCGAGGAAGCGGCAGAGCACGGCCGGCGTGCGTCAAGCGACGACGAGTTGCTCCGCATCCGTGGAACGGTGGTGCACGCGGTGGAGGGATTGCTGGCGGGAGGGAGGCTGGAGGAGGCGGAAGCCGTGGTCCACCGAGCCAAAGGCGCGCAGGTCGACCTGGGGCAGCCGGGGCTCGATTTCGCCGATGGGCGGATTCTCCTTGCAGCCGGACGGGCAGCAGAAGCGCGGCCGTTCCTCGAGCGTGCCCTCGCGTCCTTCGAGGGATCCGGCCTCCGGCTCTGGGCCTGGCGCGCCGGGGCACTCGCGGGTGAGGCGGCCGCTCAGTCCGGCGATGAAAACGCAGCGCGTTCGCTGCTCGCGTCGTGCATCCGCGACGCCCACCGCGCGGGCGCGGTTCGGGCTCGAGACACCGCTCTCGCGACGGCCGAACGTTTCGGGATCGACGTCCCGAGTCTCGAGGACGAGGCGGACTCCGATCTCGCCACGCCCGGTGTCCTCACGGCGGGTGAACGGATGGTGACGTCGATGTTTGCGGATGTTCGGGGCTACACGCCGATCGCCGCGGCAAGTGCGCCCGAGGATCTCGCCGACCGCATGACGACGCTCCACCGTTGGGCCGCCGCGGAGGTAGGCAAGCGGCAGGGCGTCGTCGACAAGTTCGCGGGCGACGCGGTGATGGCGACCTTCAACGTCACAGGCGCGCGAGTCGATCATGCGGCGCTTGCGCTGGACGCGGCGCTCGCGCTCCGCGACAAGGCCGCCCTGATGGACCTTCCGGTCGGGATCGGCATCGCGGTCGGCCCGGCCGTCGTCAGCCGCTCCGTCGACGAGAGGAACGTCAGCGTCCTCGGCTCGACGACGAACCTCGCCGCGCGCCTGCAGACGGCCGCCGGCGGGGGAGACATCCTGCTCAGCGACGAGGCGTTCCGCCGGGTGTCGTCCTGGCTGGCGGAGCGCGGCCTGACGGCGGAGCCGGAGCAGCTCGAGCTCAAGGGCTTCGACGGGGCGCAGCCGGCCTACCGGCTCGCGAGCCCGGTTCGGGCCTGAGGCCCTCTGCCATACGATCTCGGCGTGTCGTTCGGATCCGTCGAAGACGTCGAACGGGCGCTCTCCGAGGAGTCGTACCTCCCCGATCGCGGCCTTGCGACCGCAGTCTTCCTGGCGCTCGCGATGCGGCGCCCGCTTCTGCTCGAGGGGGAGGCCGGCGTCGGCAAGACGGAGGTCGGCAAGACGCTCGCCCGCATCGTCGGCGCGGACCTGATCCGGCTCCAGTGCTACGAGGGGATCGACGCGTCGCAGGCGCTCTACGAGTGGGACTACGCCCGGCAGCTCCTCTACGCACGGGCCCTTCAGGCGGGCGAGGTCGAGCCTGACAAGCGGGTCGCGGAGCTGTACGGCGCCGAGTTCCTCCTCGAGCGTCCTCTGCTCCGGGCGATTCGCTCGGGCCAGGGAGCAGTGCTGCTGATCGACGAGCTCGACCGGGCCGACGACGAGTTCGAGGCGTTCCTGCTCGAGGTGCTCTCGGACTTCTCCGTCACCGTGCCCGAGCTCGGCACGATCGCAGCGCCCGAGCCGCCGGCGGTCGTGATCACCTCCAACCGCACGCGGGAGCTGCACGATGCGCTCAAGCGGCGCTGCCTCTATCACTGGATCGACTTCCCGGACCTGGAGCGCGAGACGGCGATCATCCGGCTCCGCGCACCCGGCGTCTCCGACGCGCTGGCGCGGTCGGTCGCACACGCGGTCGCGCGGTTACGCGAGCTCGACCTGATCAAGCGGCCGGGCGCGGCCGAGGCGATCGACTGGGCGGAGGCGCTCTCCCACCTGGGCGCGGAGGCAGCGGACGGCGACCACGGCCGCGAGACGCTCGGGTGGGTGGTCAAGAACCGCGAGGACCTCGGGCGCGTCGAGCCGGTCCTGACCGAGCTCCTCCGTGACTGACGGCGTCGGCGCGCTGACCGCCTTCGGGCGGACGCTACGCCGCGAAGGTGTCCCGGTCGGCAGCGGCCGGATCGCCGTCTTCTGCCGGGCGGCGGCGCTTCTCTCCCCGGACGACCTCTACTGGGCAGGTCGCGCGACCCTGATCGGGCGCCGCGACCAGATCCCGGTCTACGACCGCGTCTTCGGCGCCTTCTTCGGCCCTCAGGAGGTTCCGGCTCCGCCGCCCCGCCGGGACGCGGTGGTCGTCGAGGAGGAGCTCGCACTCGCCAGTCCGATCGAGCTGCTTCGGCACAAGAGCTTCGCTCACTGCTCGCGGGAGGAGCTCGACCAGCTCGCCGCGCTCCTGGCGCAACTGAGGCTGACCGTGCCGCGCCGGCGAACCCGCCGCTTTGCGCCCGCCCGCTCGGGCGTTCCCGACCTCCGCAGGACGCTCCGTCGCTCGTTCCGGAGCGGCGGCGAGCCGCTCGAGCGCCGGTTCCGAGCGCGCCGTCGCCGTCGCAGGCGGCTCGTCCTCGTCCTCGACGTGTCCGGCTCGATGGCGGACTACTCGCGGGCGCTGCTCGTCTTCGCGCACGCCGCGCTGCGGGCCGACCGCCGCTGGGAGGCGTTCTGCTTCGGCACGCGCTTGACCCGGGTCACGCGTGCACTTGCGGTCACGCGGCCGAACGAGGCGCTCGACCGCGCGGCCGAGGAGGTCGTCGACTGGAACGGCGGCACGCGGATCGGTGAGTGCATCAAGGAGCTGCTCGACGAGTACGGGCACCGCGGGCTCGTGCGTGGCGCCGTCGTCGTGCTCTGCTCGGACGGGCTCGAGATCGGAGATCCAGAGCTGCTCGGGGAGCAGATGGCCCGGCTCTCACGGCTCGCCCACAGGGTGATCTGGCTCAACCCGCTGAAGGGCGATCCAGCCTACGAGCCGCTTGCGCGCGGGATGCACGCGGCGCTCCCGTTCGTGGACGTCTTCGCGGCAGGGCACAACCTCGCGAGCCTCGAGGAGCTCGGAATCGAGCTGGCGCGGCTCGACGTGACCTAACGGATCAGGCCGCCCGCTCGAACGCCTTCGAGAGTGTGCGCTTCGCGAGCACCGACGCCAGGTGTGCGCGGTAGTCACCCGACGCATAGGTGTCACCAGCGCGATCCGGAAGCGAGTCCGGCACCTTCTCGGCCGCTGCCGCGATCGCCTCTTCGGAGCCCGGGCTGCCGACGAGCGACTCGACCGCCACGTGAACCGGAGGCGCGGTCAGGCCGCCGACCGTCACACGCGCGCTCGTGCAGTTCCCGTTCTCGACCGACACCACGGCAGCAACGCCGACGACCGCGTACCGCGAGGCAGGATGGGCGTGCTTCAGGTACGCCGCACCGGTCCCGGCCGCCGTCGCCGGCACCTTCACCGAGGTCACGAGCTCTCCGGGCTCGAGCGCCGTGTCGAAGATGCCGCGGAAGAAGTCATCCGCTGAGATCTCGCGCTCGCCGCCGCTTCCCGTCGCCGTGATCGTCGCGCCGAGCGCCTTCAGCACGGTCGGATAGTCGGCGCCCGGATCCGCGTGGGCAACGCTCCCGCCCATCGTGCCGCGGTTCCGCACCTGCCTGTCGCCGATCATCGCCGCCGTTTCCGGGATGACCGGTGCGATCCCGATCGCCACCTCGGATGCCAACACCGACGCGTGCGTGGCGAGCGCTCCGATCGTGAGGCCTCCATTCGCCTCGATGCCGTCGAGGCCGGGGATTCCTCCCAGGTCGACGAGCGCAGCGGGCGCCGCAAGCCTCAGCTTCATCATCGGGAGCAGGCTGTGGCCGCCGGCGATCGGGCGTGAGCCCTCGACCTCGCCGAGCAGGGAGATCGCCTCGTCGAGGCTCGTCGGCCGGTGGTACTCGAACTCGGCTGGACGCATCGTGTACATCGCGCCTCCCTCCTAACCCTTCGCCTGTCGCATCGCCTGCCACACGCGTTCCGGCGTGAGCGGCATGTCGAGGTGCCGGATCCCGAGCGGCGCGAGCGCGTCGATGACGGCGTTCACGACCGCAGGCGTCGAGGCGATCGTCCCCGTCTCGCCGGCGCCCTTGACGCCGAGCGGGTTCACGTCGGTCGGCGTCTCTGTCCGCTCGACCTCGAACCGGGGGAAGAAATCGGCCTTCGGGACCGCGTAATTCATCATGTTGCCGGTCACGAGCTGACCGTTCTCGTCGTACGCGCCGTACTCCCAGAGCGCCTGCGCAATGCCTTGCGCGATGCCGCCGTGCACCTGGCCGTCGACGATCATCGGGTTGATCACCTTGCCCACGTCGTCGACCGCGATGTAGCGGTCGAGCGTCACCTCGCCGGTCTCCGGGTCGACGTCGACGACCGCGATGTGAGTCCCGAACGGGAACGTGCAGTTCGGCGGGTCGTAGTAGGTCGTGTCGTCGAGGAACGGTTCCATGCCTTCGGGGAGGTCGTATGCGAGCGCGGCAGAGCCGGCGATCTCCTGGATCGTCTTCGCGTTGTCAGGCGCGCCCTTGACGAACGCCTTGCCTTCCTCGAACACGATGTCGTCGGCGTCCGCCTCGAGCATGTGCGCGGCGATCCGGCGCGCCTTCGCCTTGATCTTCTGGAGGCTGTTGTAGACGGCCACCGCGCCGACGGCGGCGCTGCGGCTTGCGTAGGTGCCGTAGCCGAACGGCGTGTTCAGCGTGTCGCCGATCTCGACCGTGACGTCCTCGATCGGGATCCCGAGCTCGGTCGCCACCACCTGCGAGACCGTGGTCGCATGCCCCTGGCCCTGTGGTTGCGTGCCGATCGTGACAGCGACCTTGCCGGTCAGGTGCACGCGGATGTTGGCGCTCTCCCACATCGAGGCGCCCCAGCCCTCGCCGACGGTTCCGATCCACGCGGAGGGCGCCGCGCCGCAGATCTCCACGTAGGTCGAGAAGCCGATCCCGCGGTAGCGGCCCTGCTTCCGGGCCTCCTCCTGCTCCCGGCGGAAGTCTTCGTAGCCGACGATCTCGAGCGCGCGGTCGAGCGGCTTCTCGTAGTCGCCGGTGTCGTACTTCAGCCCCTTGAGGATGCCGACGGGGTCGTAGGGGAACGCGTCGGGTGGGATGAAGTTCTTGCGCCGCACGTCGACCGGGTCGAGGTCGAGCTCCCGGGCGACGAGGTCGACGGCCCGCTCGACGACGTAGGTCGCCTCCGGTCGCCCGGCGCCGCGGTAGGCGTCGACCATGCCGGTGTTCGAGTAGACGCCCAGCACCTGGCAGTGGATGTTCGGAATGCGGTAGGCGCCGGAGAGCATCCGCCCGTAGAGCGTCGTCGGGATGCCCGGGGCAATCGTGGACAGAACTCCACCGAGGTTCGCGTAGGTCTTTGTCTTCAGCGCGGTGATCGTGCCGTCGCGCTTCGCCCCGATCTCGAGGTAGGCGACGTGGTCGCGACCGTGCGTGGTCGCCGTGTAGTTCTCGCTCCGCGTCTCCATCCACTTGACCGGCCGCCCGACTCGCTCGGCGAGGGCGGCCATGAGCACGTACTCGTGGTAGAGGAAGATCTTCGTGCCGAAGCCGCCGCCCACGTGGAGCGCGATGCAGCGCATCTTCGTCTCGGGAATCCCGAACACGAACGCCGTCATCAGCAGCCGCATGATGTGCGGGTCCTGCGAGGTCATCCAGACCGTGTACTGGCCGGTGGACGGCTCGTAGGTGGCGGCTGCACCGCGTGCCTCCATCGGGTTCGGGATCAGGCGCTGGTTGACCAGCCGCTCCTTGACCACGACCTCGGCCTCGGCCAGCGCCTTGTCGGTCCCTTCCGCGTCGCCGACGGACCAGTCCATGACGATGTTGCCCGGCGCGTTCTCGTGCAGCTGGGGCGCGCCTTCGGCCGCCGCCTCCTCGACGTCGACGACGACGTCCAGCGGCTCGTACTCGACGTCGATCAGCCCGAGCGCGTCCTCGGCGGCGTACTTGGTCTCCGCCACGACGGCGGCAACGCCGGCGCCGGTGAACGTGACACGGTCGATCTCCAGCACCCGCGGCGTGTTGACGAAGTTCTCGACGCCGCCGGCCTGCCACGCACACGGGAGGGCGGGGAGGTCCTCGAAGTCTTTTCCGGTGAAGACGGCGACAACGCCTGGAGCAGCGGCGGCCTTCGTCGTGTCGATGCTTGTGATCCGGGCGTGCGCGTATGGGGAGCGCACGATCGCCACGTGGGTCATTCCCGGCAGCTTGAGATCGTCGAGGTACTTGGCGGCACCCGTGATCAGGCTCGGGTCCTCGACGCGCCTGACGGGCTCGCCGACGAGCTTGGTGGTCGGAGCGTCTGCGGTCGTCGTCATCGCGCCGCCCCCGCAGCTTCGTGGACGGCTCGAACGATGTTCTCGTAGCCGGTGCACCGGCAGAGATTCCCTTCGAGCGCGTACCGGATCTCGTCGTCGGTCGGATCCGGGCTCTCCGCGAGCAGATCGACGGTGGCCATGATCATTCCGGGCGTGCAGTAGCCGCACTGCAGCCCGTGCTTCTCCCGGAAGGCCTCCTGCACCGCATGCAGCGTCCCGTTCGACGCCAGCCCTTCGATGGTCTTGACTGCCTTGCCGTCGGCCTGAACCGCCAGCACGGTGCACGACTTCACCGCCATGCCGTCGAGGTCGATCGTGCACGACCCGCACTGAGACGTGTCACAGGCGATCTTCGTTCCGGTCAGCCCGACGTGGTCGCGGATGAAGTCCACTAACAACGTCCGCGCCTCCAAGTCGGCTTCTCGCCGCACACCGTTGACGGTGATCGCAACGTCCATCGGCCCTCCCTAGGTCGTCGGCCGGCATCGGGACGGAAGAAGCGGGCGCGCCTCTTCCGGCGCAGGCGACTCTACGCCTCGCCTGCGCAGTTTTCCACGGCCATCCGTCGCCGACCGAGGTTCGCGCCGTGAACTACTCGATCCTCGTGTCGACGTAGACGGTCCAGTCGGCGACGTCCTCGATCACGAAGACGCCGTTCTGGATGAACGGGTCCTGCTGCATCAGCTCCCGGACCTCGTCCGCGTTTACGCCCTCCCAGATCGACATCGAGCCGAGCCTTCCGGCCCACGTGCCACCCATGATGAAGTGCCCGCGGTCGATCTGAGCGTTGATGAATGCCGCGTGCTCGTCCCAGCCCGGCTGGTCCTCCGGCAGGCCGCTCGTCCAGGTCGGCCCGGGGCCGACGCGCAGAACGACGCGGGGGATTCGCAGTGCCATACGATACCTCCTGGCGAGTCTAGATCTGGCGCTCCATGACGATCTCGCCGCCGTGGATCTCGCCGGTTTCCGCGAACCCGTTCCGGCGGTAGAACTCGAGCGCCTGCTCGTTCTCGGGCACGACTGACAGGCGGATCGTCGGGAGCCCGCGCCGACGGACGAGCTCGACGATCGCGTCGAGCGCGGCTCGTCCGTACCCATTGCCCTGGAAGCGGTCGTCGATCATCAGGCGGACGAGGATGTAGCCGCGTTCCGTGCCGGGCTCGGGTATGGAGTCGTCGTCCCCACCGTCGGCGAGCGGGAACAGCAGTGCGAAGCCGACCATCTCGTCATCCGAGTAGACGGCGTATGGCTCAGCGGCCTCGCGCCAGACGTACGCGTCGGCAAGCGACTGGAGATTCGATGCGACGAACTGCTGCTGGTCAGGCGCGACCGAGAGCTCGATGCACTCGCGGTAGTTGCTCGAATCGATGGGGCGGAGCGAGATCACTCACTGGACTTCTAGCGGCCACGGGCGTTGACCCGCAGAGTGGACCTAGTCCATGTGGGTTATTGAAGGTTTGCGCAGGCCGACCTAAGATTTTGCGCTGTCCCGGTATCCCGGACAGCGAACAGGGAGACGACATGCGGAGATTGATGTTCGTCGCGCTCGCTGCTGCGGCGTTCGCACTACCGGCCGCCGCACAGGCGGCTGTGCCCGAGCCCGTCATGACAGGGCTCGACAACCCTCGAGGGCTTGCCTTTGGCCCCGAAGGCGGCCTCTATGTGGCCGAGGCAGGAAGAGGAGGTTCAGGAGTCTGTGTCCCGCTTCCGGACGGACCAGGGACGCGATGCTACGGCGCGACCGGGGCGATTTCCCGTCTTTGGCGGGGTACTCAGGAGCGGATCGCAACCGGACTGCCGTCTCTCGCCGGACAGCCGCTGGGCGATACGGCGGCGGGCCCGCAGCACATCTCGTTCCAGGGCAGGGGCGGGCTCTTCGTGAACATCGGGTTCGGCGGCAATCCCGCCAGCCTCACGACCGGCCCTCTCAGTGGACTCGGGTTCGGCTATCTCATGCACGTTCCGGCTTCGGGACACGCGAAGCGGGTCGTGGACGTTGCGGGTTACGAGCTGTCGGCCAACCCCGACGGCATGCAAGTCGACAGCAATCCCTTCGGCCTGCTCGCGCTGCCGGGCCATCGCCTGATCACGGATGCCGGCGGTAACTCGCTTCTCGATGTCGCTGCGAACGGTTCGATCTCGACGGTGGCGACGTTCCCGAAGGTCCCCGTCCCGTTCTCGCGCGATGCCGTGCCGACCGACGTGGTCGTCGGTCCCGACGGCGCCTACTACGTGTCGACGCTGACGGGCTTCCCGTTCACCGCGGGAACGGCGAGCGTGTATCGGGTCGTCCCGGGTCAGGCGCCGACGCCGTATGCAACCGGCTTGACCATGGTCACGGATCTTGCGTTCGGCTCCGATGGATCGCTGTACACGCTCCAGCACGCATCGGGGATCCTCGGCGTCCCGTTCCCGTTCGCGGGACCGGGAGCGATCAGGAAGGTGCCGCCGGGCGGCGGCGCATCCTCGACGCTCGTGGCCGGTGGTCTGCCGCGCGCGACGGGCCTGATCGTGGGATCCGGGGGCGCGCTCTACGTCGCCGTCAACGGAGCCTCTTCGGGCAACGGGGCGGTCTGGCGGATCGTGCCCTAGCTCAAACCAGCGAGCGCCGCGCATCAGCGCGGCGCTCGCGTCCTCACAGACCTAGGACGAGGCGAGCAGCGAGCGCGACTCCGCGCGGGCTTCCCGCCACCACACGAGCTCGTACGTGTGCAACGCCAGCCAGACGGCGGTGACGAGCGCCAGGGCGGCGAGCGCCGGAATCGCGGTCGCGAGCGGAAGGATGAGTACGAACACGAGCGCGGCCACGAATCGGCCGCTCCTCGCGCTGAACCGGCGGACGATCCGCACTCGGATCGCCGAGTACGTGAGCAGGTAGAGCGCGCTCCCGCCGCAGAGGGCGAAGGCCGCGACGGCGTCGAGCTCCTCGCCGACGTGGCCCACGATCGTCTTCATGGCGAATGCGAAGAGCACGATGCCGACGATCAGCGGGAAGTGCCCGTACGCGTACAGGTCGCGGGCGAGCGCGACGCGTTCCGCGCCCTCGCGGTCGTGGAGGAGCTGCTCGCCGCGGATCGAGAAGAAGTCGAAGTAGGCGAGCCAGAACGAGGTGGCGACGAGGAGGCCGAGGATCGCGGCCGCGACCTCGCCCGGCCCGATGCCGATCCCCGTCGCGCCGATGCCGATCGAGATGAAGGCCTCGCCGAGCGCGATGATCAGGACGAGGCCATGACGCTCCGCGAAGTGCGACGGGTGCACGCGCCAGCCCGTCGACCCGCTCACCACGCCGCCGACGTAGGCGCACGCAAGCGCGGCGACCCAGAGCCAGACGCGAGCGCCGTCCGTGAAGCCTGCGACCAGGATCAGGATCGCGCCGAGCATCGTCCAGGGCGCCAGCCGGAGCACGGCGCCGAGGAGGTCGGGGCTCCCGCGGCCGGCGAGGGCGTAGAGCGCCGTGTGCATCGCCCAGACGACGACGAACGCGGCACCGAAGAGCACGCCGTCGCCCTCGAACACGCCCGGCACCACCAGCGCCGCGACGAACATCGCGATCAGCGCGACGAGCAGCGCAGCGCCGACGACCTCCTCCTCGGGGTCGACGGTGTTCGTCAGCCAGGCGTAGGCCGACCACGTCCACCAGAGCGCGGCCAGCACGAGCACGCCGCGCCCGATCCCGGCGAACGTCGGGTCGTCGGAGAGCAGCGTCGCGACCTGCGTGAACGCGAACACGAAGACGAGGTCGAAGAAGAGCTCTCGCGGCGTGACGCGGTGCTCGTGCTCGACTGCCGTCGCGGCCATCCCTCGCGACCTTACCCAGCTTCTCTCCGAGGACCGGAGGGGTCTAGAGTCATGCAAAGTCCCGACAAGGAGGTAGTGATGCCGCTCGCACGAGTCGTGTCCTTCGATGGCGTGAGTAGCGACCGAATGGCGGAGATGCAGCGCGAGATGGAGGGCAGCGAGCGCCCGGACGACGTGCCGGCCAAGGAGATCATCGTTCTCCACGATCCGGAAGCCGAAAAGTCGCTCGTGGTCGTCTTCTTCGACACCGACGACGACTATCAGCGCGGCGACGCGGCCCTGAGTGCGATGCCGGCCGGCGACACGCCCGGTCAGCGCACGTCCGTCGCGAAGTACCAGGTCGCGTTCCGCATGACGGAGTAGCCGCGCCGTCGGCCGATCGGCCGAGAGGGACGAAAATGTGCGCGTGAGCGTGGTCGACGAGCTGCAGCGTGGTCGCGAGGCGTATGCGAACCGGGCCTGGCTCGATGCCTATGAGGCCCTTTCACGCGCCGATGCGGAATCGCCGCTCGAAGCAGCAGACGTCGAGCTGCTCGCTACCTCGGCGGCGCTCGTCGGCGAGCGCGACGCCCATCACTCGCTGCTCGAGCGCCTCCACAAGCTCCGGCTCGACGCCGGCGAGACGGAGCTTGCTGCCAAGGCTGCGGTCCTCCTCGGGCTGAACCTCGCGATCGCGGGCGAGATGGGGCCTGCGATGGGGTGGTTCGGGAGAGCCGAGCGTTTGGCGGGCCAGGCTGGGGAGGATTCGGTCGTTCCGGGCTATCTGCTGCTGCCGGTCGCCGTCCAGCGCTTGTCGTCCGGTGACGCAGAGGGAGCGCACCGCGCCGCTTCCGAGGCGGCGGCGATCGCCCAGCGGTTCAGCGACCACGATCTCTTTGCGACGGTGTCGTATCCCGCGGGCGCGGCGTTGATCAAGCTGGGTCGGGTGGACGAGGGCCTCCAAGTCCTCGACGAGGCCATGGTCGCCGTCACTTCCGGAGAGGTCTCGCCGTTCTTCGCAGGTGTCGTCTACTGCGGCGTGATCGCGTCCTGCGAGGAGGCGTTCGAACCTCGCCGCGCGCAGGAGTGGACCGAGGCGCTCACGCGCTGGTGTGAAGCGCAGCCGCAGCTGGTCTCGTTCACCGGCCGCTGTCTCGCTCACCGCGCAGGGATCAAGCAGCTGCACGGGGCGTGGTCGGACGCGCTCGAGGAAGCGGTTCTCGCGCGTGAGCGATGTGAGCAGGCGATGAACCGGTCCGCAACGGGGCAGGCGTACTACCAGCAGGCCGAGCTCCACCGCCTTCGCGGCGACTACGCGGCCGCCGAGGGCGCGCTACCGCGATGCGAGCCGCTACGGCCGTGAGCCGCAGCCGGGCCTGGCGCTCCTGCGGGTGGCACAAGGGGAAGCGGAGGCCGCCGCCGGCGCGCTCCGCCGCGCGCTCGCCGAGACCGCCGAGCCCCTGCAGCGGGCGGTTCTCCTTCCCGCGTACGTCGAGGTCGCCCTGGCGCAGGATCAGGTCGACGACGCCGCCTCGGCGAGTGCAGAGCTCGACGAGATCGACGCGCACTACGGGCGCCCGATGCTCCGCGCGATCGCGGCGCAGGTTCGCGGGTCGGTCGAGCTTGCCCGCGGAGAGCCGCAGGCTGCGCTGCGCTCGCTCCGCACTGCGTGGCAGGTGTGGGAGGAGCTCGACGCGCCGTACGAGGGCGCACGCGTTCGGCTCCTCGTCGGCCTCGCCTGCAGGGCGCTGGGAGACGAGGACGGAGCTGCGCTCGAGCTCGAGGCCGCTCGGGCGGCTTTCGACGCGGTCGGCGCCGAGCCCGACGTCAGGCGCGTCGATTCCCTGTCCGGTCGCGCCGAGAAGACTGGGGGTCACGGCCTGAGCGCGCGCGAGCTCGAGGTGCTCCGACTCGTCGCGTCAGGTCGGACGAACCGCGCGATCGCCGCCGAGCTCGTCGTGAGCGAGCACACGGTCGCCCGCCACGTCCAGAACATCTTCGGGAAGCTCGGCGTCTCGTCGCGCACCGCCGCGACGGCATTCGCCTTCGAGCACGACCTCGTCTAGTCAGAACTAACCACGCGGTCGAGCCGCGAAGTTGGCGGATCCGGGCGATGTCGTGAGACGGATGCGGGCCTACCGTCGCTCTCAGAACGTCGAGCGAAGGAGGAACCGTGAACACAGACGCCTACGAGACGATCGTGATCGGCGGCGGCCAGGCGGGCCTGAGCGTCGGGTACCACCTCGCCAAGCGGAACAAAGAGTTCGTCATCCTCGACGAGAACGAGGGTGTCGGCGACGCGTGGCGCAACCGCTGGGACTCGCTTCGCCTCTTCACGCCGGCCCGCTTCAACGGGCTACCCGGGATGCCGTTCGAGGCGCCGAAGTGGTCGTTCCCGACGAAGGACGAGATGGCCGCATACCTCGAGGCCTATGCGGAACGCTTCGCGTTGCCGGTGCTAGCCGGGATGCGGGTCGAGCAGGTCGCGCAGGAGGACGGTCGGTTCGTCGTGTCGACGCGGGACGAGCGTTTCGAGGCGCGAAATGTCGTCGTCGCGACCGGCGCCCTACGCATACCGAAGCTTCCCGGGTTCGCCGCACAACTCGACCCTCGGATCAACCAGCTGCACTCCGCCGAGTACCGCAATCCCTCGCAGCTGCAAGACGGCGAGGTGCTCGTGGTCGGGGTGGGGAACTCCGGCGCCGAGATCGCCTACGAGCTTGCCGAGACCCATCGGTGCCTGCTGGCCGGAGCGGCCAAAGGTGAGATCCCGGTGCCGCACGGCAGCCGTCGAAGTCGTGTGATCTTTCGCGCGATCCGCTTCTTCGGCCACCACGTCCTCAGAACGGACACGCGCATCGGCCGCAGGGTCGGCCCGAAGATCGCGGCGAGCGGCCCACCGCTGATCCGCCGCAAGGAGGCCGACTTCTCTGCGGTCGGCATCGAGCGCGTCGGGCGCGTGGCTGGGGTGCAGGACGGGCGGCCGCTGCTCGAGGACGGTCGCGTCTTGGAGGTTGCGAACGTCGTCTGGAGCACGGGCTTTCGCACGGACTTCAGCTGGATCGACCTCCCGGCCTTCGACGGCGACGGTCGGCCGCTCCACGAGCGTGGCGTGGTCGACGCGGTACCCGGCCTGTACTTCGCCGGGCTGATCTTCCAGTACTCGCTGACCTCCGACGTGCTCCCGAACGGCGGGCGGGACGCCGACTACGTCGCGCGGCACATCGCGACGCGAGCGGCGAAGGACGTCGCGAGCACGACGCAGGCTCTCGCCATTCCGGAAGGGGCGTGAGACGATCGTCGCCGGTGACGTGGACCGAGTTCACCACGCACGACGACGGGCCGCTGATCGCCGGCCTGCGCGCCGGCAGTGGGCCGCCGGTTCTCCTGCTGCACGGCGGGCCGGGGATGGCCTTCGACTACCTGCGCGACCTCGCCGACGAGCTCGCGGAGGAGAACGACGTCGCGTGGTACCAGCAGCGAGGACAGGAGCCGTCGGCGGTGGAAGGGCCCTACACGGTGGCGGCGGATGTCGAAGATGCCCGCCGCGTCCTCGACGCGCTCGGTTGGGAGAAGGCGTACGTCGTCGGCCATTCGTGGGGCGGGCACCTCGCCCTCCACGTCGCGGAGGCGATGCCGGAGCGGCTCCTCGGCGTGCTTGCCGTCGACGCTCTCGGCTCGGTCGGCGACGGACGTTGGCCGGAGTTCGACGAGGAGATCTTCCGCCGGACGCCGGAGGAGACCCGCGCGCGGGCGCGCGAGATCGACGAGCTCTCGATGGCCGGCGAGGCCGACGACGAGCTGGCGCTCGAGGGGATGCGCCTCGTGTGGCCCGCCTACTTCGCCGATCCGGAACGCGCACCGCCGATGCCCGAGCTGCGAATTTCGAGCGAGCGCTCAGGCGCGATGGTGCCGTCGATCCAGGCGGAGCTGCCGGCGCTCGAGGCGGGGCTGCCGGAGATTCGCGTCCCCGTCGGCTTCGTCCACGGCTCACTGAGCCCGATGCCGCTCGCCGCCTCGACGGACGGGGCCGAGCGGATCCCGGGCGCCTGGGTCGAGGTCGTCGAGGGCGCCGGGCATTTCACCTGGGTCGAGGCGCCCGGCGCCGTTCGCGCGGCGCTACGGCGCCTCACCGGCAACCAGCGGCGCGATGGCTAGCCGTAATCTGCAGGGCCGTGGCTGTCTCTGCTGACGAGGCCCGCGCTCTTGCCCTGTCGCTGCCCGAAGCCGTCGAATTGGATCATCACGGACGTCCGTCGTTCCGTGTTCGCGGCAAGATCTTCGCGACATTGTGGAGCGAAGCCCGCATGAACGTGATGCTGGATGAGGGCGGAATACTCACGGCGGTCCACGCCGCGCCGGAGATCTGCGAGGAGGTGTGGTGGGGGAAGCGGCTGGCGGCGGTTGGCGTCACCCTTGCCCGCGCTGATCGCAGCTTCCTTGCCGAACTCCTTACCGATGCCTGGGAGCAAAAGGCGCCAAGGCGGCTCGTGAGCGGCTGACAGGAGTTACGCGCAGCGCAGGCGCGCCCGGTTCTGCTCTTCGGGCATCAGTCTCCTTCCTTGGCGCCTTAGCATGGCGCTGTGCGCGAGTTACGGCCTGGTCTCTGGCACTGGCAAGCCCCGCACCCGGGCTGGACGCAGAACGAGCCATGGGATCAGAACGTCTCCTCCTACGCAATCGACGACGGCGAGCGCCTGCTGCTCTTCGACCCGATCGCCCCGCCGAGCGAGATCGAGACGCTCGCAGCCGAGCGCGAGACGGCGGTCGTGCTGACCGCGCCGTGGCACGAGCGCGACGCGCAGCGCCTGGTCGAGCGGCTCGGCGTACCCGTCTACACGCCGCTGCCCGATACCGCGGAAGACCTCATGCGGACGTACGGCATCACCGCCGAGCAGGCGGGCGACGGCAGCCCCGACGTCGTCTGGCTCCTCAAGGAGGGGATCGGCGAGGCGCACCTGTACGCGGCGGGCGACCGACTGGACTTCGGTGTCGAGGCGTTTCCCGGACAGAAGCGGAACGACCTGGTGCTCTGGATCGAGAGCCATCGCGCGGTCATCGCCGGCGACACGCTCGTCGACTTCGGCAGTGGGCTCGGGATCAATCCCCGGTGGCTGCCTCCGGACATGACGCGCGAGCAGGTCGTCGAAGGGTTGCGTCCGCTGCTCGAGCTGCCTGTCGAGCACGTGCTCCCGGTGCACGGAGCGCCGACGGACCGTGCCGCGCTCGAGCGCGCGCTTTCGTGAGCGCGGCCTCAGCGCCGCTCGACGCTGCCACCATCGAGCGTGTCCGCGCCAGCTTTGCTCGCCAGGGTGCGATGGCGACTCTCGGCGCCGAGCTCGCCGACGTCGCCAGCGGCCGCGTCGCAATTGCGGTGCCGATCGAGCCGCGCCTCTCCCAGCAGGATGGCTTCCTCCACGCAGGGGTCGTCGTCGCTGCGCTCGACAGCGCCTGCGGCTACGCGGCGCTGACCCTGATGCCGAGCGAGGCGGAGGTGCTGACCGTCGAGCTGAAGGTCAATCTGCTGGCGCCGGCGAGCGGCGACAGACTCGTCGCGGAGGGCGAGGTCGTCCGCGCCGGGCGCACGCTGACCGTCTGCCGCGGCGACGCGCACGCCGAGCAAGGCGCAGACCGCGTGCACGTGGCGACGATGTTGGCGACCATGGTGCGTCGGCGCGCCGGCTGAACCTCAGTCAAAGGTGAACAGCGGCGGGAGGACGACCACGACCGCGGCGGCCCACAGGGCGAAGACCGGAAGGTAGGTGGTCTGCCAGCGCTCGAGCCGGTGGAGCCTGGTGCGTCCTGTGAGGAATCGGGCGGAGAGCCAGGCGGCCCCGGCCAGGTTCACGAGGAGGACGAGGTTGAGGCCGACCGCTGCCGTTCGGTTCGGGGTGAACCCGAGGTCGCCGATCCGCGCGATCATCGCGCCGAGCACCATCACGTCGAGGACGAGGGCGCTGACGACGGCGACGAGCTGGATGCGGTCCATCCAGCCCGGCGACTCCGAGGGGTCCCGCGCGGACATCCCGTACAGGACGAGCGCGAGGACGACCACCAGCAGGGCGTCGAAGACGCTGACGAGGTCGCGGTCGAAGGCGTCCCCGAGCCCGGTCACCGCGTAGACGACGGCGGAGACGGCCAGCATCACCGCGAACAGCGGCGTGAAGAGCATCGTGAGCACCGGCGCCATGTTCTCCACGACCCGCTGCTTCGACTCGACGAGCCACGCGGCCACGATCACGGCACCCGCCGCCCCTGACGGCAGCACCCACGCGGCGACTTCGTCGACGTCGATGCCCGTGGGCTCGAGGATCGCGGCGGTCAGACCCATCAGCACCCCGCCGCCGAGCGCGATCAGCACGTAGTAGATGAACCACTCGCCCGTGAAGCGGACGAAGTCCATGCGCCGCTCGTGCGACTGGAGCGTGCCGCCCATGTACGGGTAGGCGACGCGAACCACAGCACGACGGGCAGATGGATCGCGACGAGCTCCTCGGTCGACGAGTCCGCGTCCCACGGGTAGAGGTTGACCACGAGCGCGGCGAGCGCGAACGGCGCCGCCGCCAGCGCCCATTGCTGCGGGTCGAGCTGCCGCCGGCGGGCGAAGTACCCGGCGAGGAACGGCAACACGAAGAGACTGAGGTTGCGCGCGAACCAGGTCGGCTCCTCGTCGGGGAAGTCCGCAACGAGGCGTGCGATCTGGATCGCGACAGCAGCGGCCACGGCGAAGACGAGCGGCTCCAGCCAACCGCCGGCCGAGCGAGCCTGCTCGTCCTCGCCGCTCAGGATGAGCTGTTTCCACAGCCGGCCGCTGTGCTCGCGCGCGAACTCCCGGGACAGGTCGTCGAGTCGCCCATCCGTTTCACGGCGACCAGGAACGCCTCGTCGTCCGTGAGGCCGGCCGCGTTCAGCTCGGCGATCTGGTGGCGAAGATGATCCTCCAGCTCGTCGACGTCGCGGCCGTTGACGCCCGGAGCGCTCGCGACGTAGGCCCGCCACTCTGCGATCTGTGACTCCACGGTCGCCATGCTCACACCTCCTCGAGAGCCGTCAGCAGCACACCCGAGCCCGGCCAGACGTCGTTCAGCGCACGGGTGATGGTCTCCCACTGCCGTCGCTGCTCCGCAAGTGCTTTCCTTCCGGCGTCGGTAACCGAGTAGTACTTGCGGCGGCGCCCTTCAGGTGACGTTCGCCACTCCGTCGTCACGTGCCCGAGCCGATCGAGGCGGTGGAGCAGCGGGTAGAGCATCCCGTCGGTCCACTCGAGCTCGCCCGCGGAGAGCGCACGTACCCGCTTGAGGATGGCGTAGCCGTAGCTCTCACCCTCCGCCAGGATTGCGAGCACGAGCGGCGTCGCCGCGGCCGCGACTAGGTCCTTGTCGATGTGCATAGCGCTCTCCACGGCTCGAAGTACTATGCATAGAAGCACAAGGTATCGGGAACCGCAAGGCGCTGCGACCGAAGCAGTCGCAGCGCCGTCCCGCGGGTGCCTCCTCGAATGACGCGCGAGCCGCGCTCCACTGGCCCTCGCACAGCTCGGATAACCGAGGTCGAGCTGCGTTGCCCCTTTTGCGCGTGAGCCGTGCGTGAGCGCCATGTGACCGGCCCTTGGGAGCCTGCGTCTCTCAGGAAGGGACATGACCATGACCAAGCTTCGCAGCCACGGAAAACGCTCGATACTTCTCCCCCTCACGGCGGCCGCAGCATCGGTCGCGGTCCTCGTCATCGGATCGGGTTCGATCTTCGGGTCGTCCGAGAGCAGATCCGCGGACCCGTGGCGCATGCTTCCCTCGGCGCCGATCGAGATCGACGCCGGCCTGACGAGCGTGTGGACCGGAGAGGAGATGCTCGTCTCCGGCCTGACGGCCGCGCCCGACGGAAGCCTGCTCGGGGCCGTCGAGGTCGCCGCCGCCTATGACCCCGAGACGAACGGCTGGCGCCGCCTCGGCGCGCCGCCGAAGACCGAGAGCTCCTGCCGGCGGAGTGCCGTTTGGACCGGCACCGAGATGCTGGTGTGGGGCTGCGGGCCGACTGCCTTCGACCCGCAGGCCGACCGCTGGCGGCGCCTCCCTACGGCTCCCATCGGTGCCCCAGGCCTCGCCGTTTGGACCGGTCGCGAGCTGATCGGCTGGGGTGGCGGCTGCTGCGGGGACGCAACCGGGGACGGTGCGGCCTACGACCCGGCGGGGAACACATGGCGCCGCCTCGCCCCGTCGCCGCTCGCAGGGAGCCAGAGCCCGCTCGGAGCCTGGACCGGACGCGAACTGATTCTGTTCGTGAGCGGACTCGATCCGGACGGCAGGCCGATCGAAGGCGCAGCCCGTGCTGCCGCCTACCGGCCCGCGACCGACACCTGGCGCCGCATCGCGCCGATGCCGTCGCCTCGCAACGGCGCAAAGGCGCTTTGGGACGGCCGGGAGCTCCTCGTCGTCGGCGGGATCGACGCGCGAGGCAGGGCTGCGACCGTCGGCTATGCCTACAACCCGGCGACCAACCGCTGGCGGTCGTTGCCCCCGATGCAGGGCGGCGCATTGCAAGCCGTCTCGGTGTGGACGGGCAGGCAGCTGCTCGTCTTCGGCGGCGAGACCGCGCCTGGCGCGCCTGCTTGCCTATGACCCGGGCGGCGACCGGTGGTCGCGCCTTCCGAGTGCCCTTCTGGAGGCCCGGCTCGACCCAACAGCGGCCTGGACGGGCGATGAGCTGCTCGTCTGGGGCGGGGTGATCGGGACGCCGGCGGGAACATCGTTGCCGCCCAGATATCCGCGCGACGGCGCCGCGTTCTCTTCTCAACGGCACTCTCGAGGAGCACAATGAAGGCGCTGGTGACATCGAGCCCCCTGCTCCGGGCGGTCCGATTGCTGTTCGCCGCGGGGCTTGCTTGGACAGTTCTCGCGGCCCTGGCAGCAGGTGACCTTGCGGCCCGACGCACCGCGGCGCTCGCGGACGAGCCCGGATCGTCATCGGCAGCAATCGCGACGGGCGCTCCGGGCGTACAGCCTCCTCGCCGACGGCTCGCGCCTCACGCACCTCCTTCCAGGCGGAAGCCGGCTCGTGCCGGTCGTGATCTCGCGGAACGGCGCAACGGTCGCCTACAGCACCACCTGGCACGGCGACGGCGCTATGCACGTCTCCGATGCAAGCGGGAAGGGCCTCCGCCGGTTGGCGAAAGGCGACGCATCGGGTCCCGCGCTTTCCGGCGACGGGAAATGGCTTGCCTTCTCGCCGGACAGCGGTGGGATCTCGATCGTGCGGACGGACGGCCGCGGCCGTCGCCGCCTCATGAAGCGTTGCGACTGCGGGGTCTCCGACTGGGCGCCGAACGGACGTTCCGTGGTGCTCAACGGGGGCGTGGAGACGACTCGCAGGGACGAATGCTCGAGCGCATCTCCGTCCTGCCGCTCCGCGGAAAACGCCGCATCGTCGCCCGCATGGGCGAGAACACCGGGCAACACGCCGACCACGACGGGGCGGCGTGGTCGCCGGACGGCCGTTGGATCGCCTATCTCAATCTGGAGGACAACAACGGAAGATCGGCTTGTACCTCGTCCGGCCGAACGGCACGGGACTCCACCGGATCGTTCGCGGCGCGGTCATCACGCTGGCCTGGGCGCCCGACGGCAAGAAACTCGCATTCATCTTCGAGAAGGGGCAGCCCGGCGTCGTCGGAGTGGACGGGCGGGGGCTGAGGCGGTTGCCGCTCGGAGTTGCGGCTCAGACGGTGGCCTGGTCGCCGGACGGGCAACGGCTCGCGGTGGCAGCCTCGTCCGGCGAAGACCGCCCTCAGATCTTCGTCGTGGGCGAGGATGGTCGTGACGCGCGCCGTGTGACGGCCGAGGGCGAGAACACCCTGATCGGCTGGACGACGCGCGAGCCCGTCCTGCCTCCGGCGACGCCGATCCCGCCGAGCGAGCGAGTCCTCGACGCGCGCTCCGTCGCGACGGCCACGCCGGTCGCTGCTCTCTCGGCCGATGGAACGCGAGTCGCCTTCGTCCCGGACGCGAGGGCGGCCGACTGCTCGCACGCGGCGGTCTGGACGCCGGGAGAGACCTCGATCGCGCGCTTCGTCCTGCCGGCGCCTTGCCGGCTCGAGGTGCCGCGAGTGCGAGAGGTGGCATTGGCCGGCTCCCGTGTTGTGTGGACAGTGCATCGCTCCGAGAACGTCAACGAGTGTTCGAACGCCGTCGTGACAGCCATGACTCACGAGCCCGCAGCCATTGTGGCTCCATGGGGCCGGTCCCAACCGAGACGGATGCGCCCGCGACTACTACCACCTGCGCGGCGACGGAGAGCTGTTCGTGTTCAACGACGGTTCACGGCTCGTTCGCATCGGAAGCGGCCGCGAGTCATGCCAACAGGGCAACCCGTCTCCCAAGATCTGCGCGACCCTCCGCCGGAGCCAGGCGGGTTCGGTCGACTCGGTCTCCGGCGCGCTGATCGCCGTTCGGCAGCCGGGCGCGGTGACGGTACTCGATGACCGCGGGCAGCTCGTTCGGCGCTTCCCGTTCTCGCCTGCAGACGTGCGGGGCAGCGCGCCTCGACAGCTGGCCGGCTCGTCGTCTGGCGGTTCGGCGTGCTCGAGGTCTACGACGTGGCCACCGGGGCGCGTGTCCGGTCGCACCCCGTCCCGGTCGGCTTCCGGCTCGGGGACGTCGACGGCGGGACCGCAGTCCTGCTCGCCACCGAGGCGATCACGCTGCTTCGGCTCGACGACGGAACGTCGAGGACCTTGGCGCCCGGGCGTGCTCCCGTCCTCGCCGAGCTCGAGCCGGCCGGGTTGTACTACTCGTACGCCACCGGCGACGGCGGAGGCCGGGTCGCGCTCCTGCCGCGGGCCGAGGCCGAGCCCGCTCGGAGGGCCGGATGAGGATGCGCGGAGCCGCGGTGGCGGCGCTCGCCGCCTTGCTGGTCGCCGTGCTCGCGTCGGGAGGCCATCCGGGCGCGGCGAAGGGGACGGACGCTCGCACAGGCGCGTACCGCATCGTGCTGGAGAGCGACATCGAACGCTCGACCCTCGCGTACACCATTCGATCCGACGGTTCGCGCCTGACTCCGGTGCTGCCGCCGAACCGTGACTTCTGGCCGATGGACGTCTCGCGGGACGGCCGCATGATCGCTTACGGCTACAGCGGCACGATCTACGTCTCGCGCGCGAGCGGGACGGGTCTCCGGCGGGTCGTGCGGGGCGAGGCCTACGAGCCGACTTTCTCGCCCGACGGCCGCCGGCTTGCGTACAGCTTCGGCCGGAAATCGCAGATCGGCGTGATCGGGACGAACGGCCACGGACGGCGACGCCTGGCGGCCCAAAGCAGCAGGGGACATGGATTGGTCGCCGGACGGAAAGGCGCTCGTGTACGCCACCGGCCCCAGCGAGGCATCCTTGGTGGTCATGCACCCGCTGCGCGGAGGCCGGCGGGTTCTCGCGCGCAAGGCAAGCGGGCCGAAGTGGTCGCCGGACGGCCGCTGGATCGCCTACGCGAGCATGACTCGCTACGGGGTCCGGACTGGCGTTTGGCTCGTGCAGCCGGACGGCCGGCGCCGGCACCGCGTAGCGGGCGCCGCCTCGTTTTCATGGTCACCGGATGGCCGCACCCTCGCGGTCGGCGCCGCGCCGCGGGGCATCACGCTCCTCCGAGCCGACGGACGCGTCGTGAGGCGAATCCGCCTGCCCGGCCTTTCCGAGCTGGGAAGGCTGGCCTGGGGCCCTGGGGGCCGGACCCTCATCTTCGACCGCGATCGTATTCGGCAGGTCTGGACGGTCGGTGTTGACGGACGCGGGCTCCGACAGGTGACCCGCTTCGGCAACAACCTGGTCCTCGGCTGGACCCGACTCTCCCCGACTCGCCCCCCGGTTCCCCCGCTGCTTCCGACGGAGCGCGTCGCCGGGCCGAGGATGGTTGTGACGCGAACGCCGATCGTCGATCTCTCGGCCGACGGCAATCGCGTCGCCGTCGCTCTCCGCGCCACGGCGGCGGACTGCAGCCACGTCGCCGTGTGGACGCCGGCGACAGGATCGCTAGCCCGCTCTGCCCCGCGCCGCACCTGCGGCGAATGGCTCACGGATATCAGCCTCTACGACGTCGAGTTCGCCGGATCGCGTGCAGCCTGGGCCAGTCTGGGTGGATGCGGCAACTTCTGCGACCACACGCTCGGATCGGCAGTGCTCGGGAGCAAGGCTACGCAGCAGCTGGCGACCGCCAGCCATGACGCCGATGAGCCCTGGGACTTCCATGTCCGCGGAGACGGCGACCTGCTCGTGTTCAACGACCGCTCGAGGCTCGTGCGGATCGGCTCGGGCCGCGAGCGGTGTCAGGAGGGACTGCGGCTGGCGGCCGTCTGCACGACGCTGCGGCGGGGCGATCACGCTGCCCCCGTCGAGTCCGTCTCGGAAGGTCTGATCGCCGTCAGGGAGAACGACGCCGTCGCCGTGCTCGATGAGCGCGGCGCGCTCGTGCGCCTCTTCCCGTTCGCGGCGAGTGAGGTCACTGCCGCCCGGCTCGACGCCGGCCGCCTCGTCGTCAGTCGCGCCGGCGTGATCGAGGTCTACGACGTCTCGACCGGCGCAGGCTTGTTCCAGCAGCCCCTACCAGCCCGCTTCCGCCTCGTCGACGTCGACGGCGGTATCGCCGTCCTCCTTCGGAACAACTCAGTCCTGTTGCTGCGACTCGAAGACGGCCGGTCGCGGACGCTCACTCCCGGCCGTGCGCCCGTCCACGCCGACCTCGAGCAGTCCGGCCTCTACTACTCGTATGCCACCACCGGCGGTGGGGGCCGCGTCGCGTTCATGCCGCGTTCGGAAGCCGAGCCCGCTCGGAGCGCCGGATGAACCGGCGCGCCCTCGCTCCGCTCCTGGCGGCCGCCGCCCTGCTGCCGCTCGGAGGAAGCCCGGACGCTGCCGACGCGACGGCCGCCCGTCCGAGCGGGTACCGCATCGTGCTCGCCAGCGACCTCGACCGCGACACCCGCGCGTACACCATCCGCCCCGACGGCTCGGGTCTGACTCCGCTCCTTTCACCCGATCGGCAGCTCATCCCCTTCGACGTCTCGCGCGACGGCCGAACAGTCGCGTACTACCGCCTGCGCCTCAGCGCGATCTACATCTCGCGGGGCAACGGAACTCGTCTCCGCTGGGTCACAGCGGCAACCTACGGGACGGCTGCGCTCTCGCCTGACGGTCGCATGGTCGCGTACACCTTCGGTTCCAGCGGGCGGCTCGCCGTGATCGGGACCAACGGGCGCGGACGGCGAGTCCTCGCCTCCGGGCCCGCTGAAGGAATCGACTGGTCGCCGGACGGGAAGGTGCTCGTGTACGCCGCCCGCAATGGAAACCGTGCGTCGGTCGTCATCCAGCCGCTCCGCGGCCGCCGGCGTGTCCTCGCGCGGAACGCGAACGCTCCCACATGGTCTCCCGACGGCCGGTGGATCGCGTACGGCTCGTCGTCAGGCATGTGGCTCGTTCGGCCGGACGGCCGCGGCAGACACCGCGTGGGTCTCGGCGGGTTGTTCTCGTGGTCGCCCGACAGCCGGAGGCTCGCCGTCGGCAGTGGACGGGACATCCGGCTCGTCGGCCGCGACGGACGAGTCTCGAGGCGCATGCGCCTGCCCGGACAGCAAGAGATCTCGAAGCTTCTGTGGGCACCCGACGGACGGAGCCTGCTCGTCGAGCGCTATCCGCCGAACCAGATCTGGATCGTCGGCCTGGACGGGAAGGGACTGCGCCGCGTGACCCGCCTCGGCAACAGCTCGCTCGTCGGCTGGACGCGGCTCTCCCCGGCGCACCGGCCGCTGCCCTCGCTGCTCCCGAGCGAGCGTGTGACCGGACCGCGGACGGTCGCGACCCGCAGCCCGATCGCGGCTCTCTCGGCCGACGGCGCGCGCGTCGCGTTCGCTCTGGAGTCGACAGCTGCGGACTGCGGCCACGCAGCCGTCTGGAGCCCTGCGACAAGAGCGCTGGCGCGCCGCGGGCGGCCCGCGCCGTGCCGCGACTGGCCGCCTCGCAGCGCCGTCTACGACGTGGAACTGGCCGGTGATCGGCTTGCCTGGGGCTCCCAGACGGACTGCGGCAATACCTGCAAGAACACGCTCGACTCGGGCAACGTCGGCGCGCAGTCTCGCAACCGGCTGGCGCTCGAAGGCTCAGACGTCGGCTCGCCCTCGGACTTCCACGTGCACGGCGACGGAGACCTCCTCGTGTTCAACGACGGCCCGAGGCTCGCTCGAGTCGGCTCAGGCAGTGAACCGTGTCAGGAGGAAGGGCCTTCGTCGGCAGCCATCTGCACGACGCTTCGCCGTGGCGACCACGCCGCCGTCGTGGACTCTGTGTCCGGCCGCCTGATCGCCGTTCGCGAGGAGGGCGCAGCCGCGGTCCTCGACGAGCGCGGCGAGCTCGTGCGCCTCTTCCAATTCGCGGCCGGCGAGGTCACGACCGTTCGCCTCGACGGCGGCCGCCTCGTCGTCACTCGCGGCGACCTGATCGACGTCTACGACGTCTCAACGGGCGCACGCACGCAGCAGCGGCCGCTGCCTCGTGGGTTCGGGCTCGTGGATGTTGACGGCGGCGTCGCCGTTCTGCTCACCGAGAAGGCCGTCATGCTCCTGCGACTCGAGGACGGCCGGTCGCGGACGCTGACCCCTGGGCGCGGCCCCGTGCACGCCGACCTCGAGCCGGCCGGCCTCTACTACTCGTTTGGCACCACCGACGGCGGAGGCCGCGTCGTGTTTGTACCGCGGTCGGAGGCGGAGCCCGCCGCTCGAGTTGGCCGATAGCGCTATCCGAGCTAAGAGCTACTAGCTGCAGCCGGTGTTGGTGCCGCAGTCTCGGCACGTGTAGCAGCTGCCCGTTCGGATCATCCGGCCGCCGCACCTCGCGCACTCGACTGCGTCGTCGTGCGCGTTGAACAGCGCCGTCTGGCCCGGGGCCGGCGGTTCCGCCGTGGCGGCGGCAGCAGCGGCCGAGGTGCCGCCGTTGGCGTAGTTCGCCGCCATCCGCGCCTTCACCTCGGTCGACAGGATCCCGACCTCCTCCTGCTGGTCGACGGTCAGGAACTTCTTGCCGAACCAGCGGAAGATGTAGTCGACGATCGACTTCGCGATGCGGATGTCCTCGTCGTTCGTCATCCCGCTCGGCTCGAAGCGCATGTGGCTCAGCTTCGAGACGTAGACCTCCGGCGGGACGCCGTACTGCAGGCCCATCGAGACCGCGATCATCAGCGAGTTCATCAGGCCCTGGAGCGTCGTCCCGTCCTTCGCGATGTCCACGAAGATGTCGCCCGGCGTGCCGTCCTCGTACAGGCCGACGTGGATGTAGCCCTCGTAGTCGCCGACCTGGAACTTGCGGCCGACCTCGGTGCGATCCAGCGGCAGGCGCCGGCGCTGCGGCTTGCCCGCCATCAGCGCGGCCGGTGAGATCCCGACCAGCGGCGTCGCCTCGGCCTTGTCCGACTTCCCGGACAGCGGCTGCGCGACCTTGCAGTTGTCGCGGTAGATCGCGATCGCCTTCACGCCGAGCCTCCACGAGTCGCTGAAGAGCCCGGCGACCTCCTCGACCGTCGCCTGCTCCGGCAGGTTCACGGTCTTCGAGATCGCGCCCGAGATGAACGGCTGCGTCGCGCCCATCATCTTCACGTGGCCCATGTAGTGGATCGCGCGCTCGCCGATCGCGCAGTCGAAGACCGGGTAGTGATCGGTCTTGACGTACGGCGCGCCGACGACGGAGTTCTTCTCCTCGATGTACGCGGCGACCTCGGCTGACTCGTCCGGCGAGTAGCCGAGCTTGTCGAGCGCCATCGGCACCGTCCGGTTGACGATCGTGATCTCGCCGCCGCCGACGAGCTTCTTCGACTTCACGAGCGAGAAGTCCGGCTCGACGCCCGTCGTGTCGCAATCCATCATGAAGCTGATCGTCCCGGTCGGAGCCAGCACGGTCGCCTGCGCGTTCCGGTAGCCGGCCACCTCGCCGAGATCCAGCGCCTCGTCCCACGCCTGGCGGCAGTGGCCGAGGAGATCGGCCGGCACGGAGTCGGAGTGCTCGATGTTCCCGCACGCCGCCCGGTGCTTGGCGATCACGCCGATCATCGCCGCGGCATTCGGCCGGTAGCCCTCGAACGGGCCCATCCGCTTCGCGATCTCGGCCGACTTGCGGTAGGCGCGGCCGGTCATCAGCGCCGTGATCGCCGCTGCGTACGCCCGGCCCTCGTCCGAGTCGTAGGCGAGCCCGCGCGCCATCAGCAGCGCGCCGAGGTTCGCGTAGCCGAGCCCGAGCTGGCGGTACGCCTTCGCGTTCGCCTCGATCTCGGGGGTCGGGTAGCTCGAGTAGCCGACGAGGATCTCCTGCGCCAGGAAGACGACGTCGACCGCGTGCTCGAACGCCTCGACGTCGAGCTCGCCGTCCTCACGCCGGAACTTGAGGAGGTTCAGCGAGGCGAGGTTGCACGCTGAGTCGTCGATGGACATGTACTCCGAGCACGGGTTGGACGCGTTGATCCGGCCCGTGTTCGGCAGCGTGTGCCACGAGTTGATCGTCGTGTCGTACTGGACGCCCGGGTCGGCGCAGCGCCAGGCCGCCTCGGCCATGTCGTGGAGGATCTTCCGCGCGGGAACCGTCTCGAGTACGGCGCCGTCGGTGCGGGCCGTGAGGTTCCAGTCAGCGTCCGCCTCGACGGCCTCCATGAAGCCGTCAGTCACACGGACCGAGTTGTTGGCGTTCTGGTACTGGATCGAGCTCCAGTCGGCCGAGTCGAGCGACATGTCGTAGCCGGCCGCCTCGAGCACGCGCGCCTTCTCCTCCTCGCGCGCCTTGCACCAGATGAACTCCTCGATGTCGGGGTGGTCGACGTCGAGGACGACCATCTTCGCGGCGCGGCGCGTCTTGCCGCCGGACTTGATCGTCCCGGCGGAGGCGTCGGCGCCGCGCATGAAGCTGACCGGCCCGGAGGCGTGGCCGCCCTTCGAGAGCTGCTCCTTGGAGGAGCGCAGCGTCGAGAGGTTGACGCCCGAGCCCGAGCCGCCGCGGAAGAT
>CAWHBN010000010.1:0-235558 GCA_963827705.1 uncultured Actinomycetes bacterium | reverse complement strand
CTAGCTCGAACTCGACGCCCCGGGGAAATACCCCTTTCGAGGGAGGGCAACTGCTGACGTGATACCGAGGTTAGTCCGGGGTCGTCAGACGAGAGTCGCGCTCGGCACACAACGAGCGGCGGCCGTTATCTGGACTGGCAGCCCTCATCTCGTTGCGAGCCGCCAGGCGCGAGAGACCGCCGCCGCGCCCCACTCGAATGAGCCTCCGTCTGACAAAACCCGTTCTCGCGTTCGCCATCGCACTGGTGCTCTTCTCCTGCCTCCCCAAGGTCGAGGGAGAGGCCAGGGCGTACGGCCCCTCGAGGGTGGTCGCGGCGAAGGTGAAGAAGAAGCACCCGAAGCCTCCGCGCAAGAAGCGCAAGCGGCTGACGCACAAGCAGAAGGTCGAGCGCAAGACGAAGCGAGTCGTCCGGATCGCGAAGCGCTACCTGGGCGTGTCCTACCGCTGGGGCGGTTCGTCACCGCGGTCGGGCTTCGACTGCTCGGGACTCGTCAGGTATGTGTACGGGCGGTTCGGCATCCGCCTGCCCCGGGTCGCCGCCGGCCAGTTCCACCGCGGCCATCGCGTCAGGGCCAGCAACCTTCACCGCGGCGACCTTGTCTTCTTCAATCGGCTCGGCCACGTCGGCATGTACATCGGTCGCGGCAAGATGATCCACGCCCCAAACAGCCGCTCCACGGTCAGAATCGAGAGCTTGCGCGGCTACTGGGGCGGCGTCTACGTCGGCGCCCGCCGGCTCGTCTACTAGGCCGCTACTAGCGCCCTAGCTTGCTTCGATCAGTGTCGCCCTGAACGCCGGGTGCTTCGACGCCCAGGCCTTGACGAAGAACAGCAACTCCGTCGCCGTTTGCGCCCTGTTGCCGCCGTCGAGGTGCCAAGGAACGAGCACCTCGAGGGTGTCGGTCTCAATGTGGGTGGCGACGCAATCGGCCTCGTTCAAGGCGGAGGCCAGGGCGGGCGCGAGCTCTGGGTGACTGATCAGAAGCTTCATCGGATGCCTATCCAGTGTCGCGAACCGCCGGCCGCCACACGAGGCCGATCCGGGTAGTTCGTGCCCGTCTAATTGGTAGTCGCCGGCGCGCGAGTAGCCGCGGCCGTCGCAGCCGATTTCCGGGCGGGTGCTCCTACCCGAGCGTGGGGTGTCGTTTGGGAGGCCGCGTCAGGCTGACTGTGCGAGCGGGAGCCACCGAGGCAGTGTGGCCCTCACCGTCGTCGGGCCGCCCGGTGCGCTCTCGATCTCGAGCCGGCCGCCGAGCAGCCTGAGGCGCTCGCGCATGCCGACGAGCCCGATCCCGCTCTCTCCGTCCTCGGCCGGCACGACGCGGGCGGGATCGAAGCCGCGGCCGTCGTCACGGATCTCCATGGAGACACCCTTGAACGTCGTGTCGAGCAGGATCACGGCGACCTCGCGGCTGCCGCTGTGGCGGCTGACGTTGCTCAGCGCCTCTTGCAGGACGCGCAGGAGCGCGATCCTCTGGGACGCGGTGAGTGTGTCGAACGATCCCTGAACCACGAAGGAGGTCGAGATACCGGTTCGCCGTTTGAGGGCCGCGAGCTGGCGTTCGACGGCCTGAGGCAGCGGCTGTCGAAGGAGCGAGCGCGGTTCGAGTGAGTGCGCCAGGTCGCGGAGGTCCTGATGGAGCTCGGCGAGTTGAGAGTCCAGGTCGTCGAAGCGGCCGACCAGCTTCTTGCGATGCTCACTCCCGACGACCTCGACCATCTGTTCGCGGAGCAGCCGAACGTCCTGGGCGAGTGCATACACCTGCTGGAGCGGACCGTCGTGCAGGTCGAATCCGAGTCGAACGAGCAGCCGCTCGTTCGCCGCGGCCAGCCCCGGTTCGCGCGCATTGGACCTCAAGCGTGGATTCATGCTCCGACGGGCTCTAGGCCGATTGGGCTATCAGCGCAGCCACGAGGCCCGACCGATGCGCGTATCGAGCCGCTTCTGTTCGGCTCGAGACCCCGAGCTTCCGATAGAGGTTGCGTAGGTGGAACTTGACGGTTTGCTCGCTGATCCACAGCTCGCGACCGATCTCTCGATTGGACAGGCCGCGTGCCACTGCCTCGAGCACGACGCTCTCGCGCTCGCTGAGCTCGACCGGACCGGTCGAACCGACGCTCTGCGGTGCCTCTTTGCCCCAGACCTCGAAGGGACGGCCCGAAAGGGCACTCCGGAGCGCCGCCGGGAGATCCACGGGCTCGATCGTCTTGACGATGTACCCGAGCGCACCAGCCTTGCGCGCGGCCTCGATGTTGGCCTCGTCGCCGTAGCTCGAGAGGATCACGACCGCGATGGTGGGATCGTGCTTGCGCAGGCGTGTGAGGCACGTGAGCCCGTCAAGCTCCGGCATCCGCATGTCGAGCAGGACGACGTCGGGATTCGTCTCACGTACGGCGGGGACGACGCCGCTGCCGACCGAGACCTCGGACACGATCTCGAAATCCTCCGCGTCTGCGAGTGCGCGCCGCACCGCCACCAGCATGAGCCGGTGGTCGTCGGCCACGAGTACTCGAAAGGTTCCCAACCGCCGCAGTCCTTTCCGTGGAGCCGTTCGAGGCGAACGTCCCCTCGGGCCACATCATCGGTCGCAGAGGGCGAGCGCTCACCCCCCATCCAGGGGATGTCCGACAACGGAGCTGCAAGGACGGCGTTCGGCGGCCGTTAACTCTTCTTCTTGCCCTTGCCGCCCTTCGCACCGCCGGAGTTCGCGTCGTCCTTGCCCTTGCCGTTGTGGTGGTTGACGTACGCGATGCACCGGCCCTGGTTCTTGAAGCGGGGATTCACGAAGTGCTTCCAGCCGCCCTTCTTGCACTCGGCCTTGGTCGCCGGCGCCTGGGCGACGTAGGTCTTGAAGGCGAGATCGCTGTTCGTCAGGAAGCCGGACGCGCCCCACGGCCCGCCGCTCAGGCTTTGAAGGCCCGCTCCGGCCGCATAGGCATTCGTGCCGGGCGGGAACGCCCAGTGGAAGCAATTCAGAAAGCCGCAATCGCCCGACGACAGCACGATCGCGTACTGGACGCCTGTTGTGACCGGGACGGACGGCGCGAGCGCCACGGAGAGGAATCCCGGCGGGCTCGCGATCGGGATCGACGCACCCGGGAGATTCGCGGTCGCGAGGATCGTCGCGCTTGGAACGCCACCGGACGTCGTTCGGATCTGGATCGTCAGCGGAAGGGTGACAGGTGCCCCGGCCCGGGACACCGCCAGATCCAGCTGGTCGAGGCGTCCCGTCAGGCCGCTCGTGAAGGTCTGTGCAGTCGAGACGTGGCTCGACACGAACGCAGAGGCGTTCCCGATCACCGGTTGAGACTGGTCGAGCGTTCCGGCGCCGGCAGCGGGGACTGCGACCAGGAGCGCCCACGCGAGAACGGCGAGAACCAACCCCCATCCCGGGTGTGGCCTCGCACCGCCTGAGCCCCGCCGCAGAAGCATTGGTCGCGCCATCTGCTTCCTCCTCCGAGGTGGGTTGAACCTTGCGCAATCCACCCGGACAGGTACAAACCGCTGCGTGGCGTCGCGGTCGGTCCGCCTCTCGAGCCCGGAACGCGTCCTGTTCCCCGACGAAGGGATCACGAAGCAGGACCTGTTCGAGTACTACCGCGCGATCGCGCCGGTGCTCGTACCGCACCTGCGCAATCGGCCGTTCACGATGAAGCGATCGCCCTACGGAGTGGGCGGGGAGGCGTACTTCCAGAAGCAGGCGCCGAAGGGGATGCCCTCGTGGATCCGGACGCGCACGTTCCGCACCTACCCGCGCGAGGGCGAGTCGCGGCTCGTCGACTTCCCGCTCGTCAACTCGCCGGAGGCGGTGCTCTGGATGGTGCAGATGAATTGCATCGACATGAACGCTTGGTACTCGCGCGTCGACAAGCCGCACCGCCCGGACTTCGTGCTTTTCGACCTCGACCCGCCAGACGGAGGCTTCGCGCTGGCGATCCGCGTCGCCCATCTGATCCGCGAGGAGCTCGAGCGGCTCGAGCTCGAGTCCTACGTCAAGACGAGCGGCGCCGACGGGATTCACGTGCTCGTCCCGATTGCGCGCCGCGCGACCTTCGAGCAGACCTACACGTTCGCGGAGCGTGTGGCGCGCGAGCTCGAGGAGCGGCACCCAGGGCTGGTCACGACCGAATGGCTGAAGCGCAAGCGCGAGGGGGTGCTCGTCGACCACCGTCAGAACGCGCGGGGGAAGACCATCGCCTCGGTCTACTCGGTGCGGCCGAAGCCGGGCGCGCCGGTCTCGACGCCGCTTCACTGGGACGAGCTGACAGAGGATGTGACGCCGCGCAGCTTCGGGATGCGCGAGGCGCTCGATCGGGTCGAGCAGCACGGCGACCTGTTCGAGCCTGTGCTCGCGGGCGGCCAAGCACTCGGACGTGCCCTGAAGAAGCTGCGCTAGCGCGGAGACCCTAAACGAGGGGAAGGAGCCGACTAACTCCTTCTTGCCCACGCTGTGGCCAGCGTTGGCAGTCTGGGCTTCTATCGGATGACGTTCTGGAGAAGTCGGCGTTTGCGCGTCGAGCAGCTCTCACCCTGCCCGTGCCGAACTCGAGGCGCAGGGATCGCGGAACCCCTGAGTATCCTGCCCGTCTGATCGAAAACGCAACGGGCATAGAGGCCGCGGCCGCGGAGTCGCATAAGAGAGCCGAACGGGAGTACCCGCTTCGCGTCGAAGAGGAGGGCGGACTCTCGTGGTTCGAGACGAAGCCGTTCCGGAACACCCCGGGCGAGACCGCTCGGTTGCTGATCGACTTCGGCTACGTCGTCCGGCTGCTCGAGCTCGCGCCCGGAATGTCGCTCTGCGAGCTCGGGTGCGGCACCGGGTGGATGACGCGCTTTGCGACGCGCCACGGGGTCGCAGCCGAGGGGTACGACATCTCGCCGCGGATGATCGAGATCGCGCGGGCTCAGGCTCGCGTCGAGGGGGTCGACCCGCGCTTCGAGGTCGCGGACATGGAGCAGCTCAACCTGGGACGCCGCTTCGACGCCTGCCTTGTCTACGACGCCCTGCATCATTCGCCGAACCCCGAGCTCGTGCTGTGCAGCGCCCAGCGAGCGCTACGGCCGGGGGGCCGCCTCGTCCTGGCGGAGCCGAACTGGGTGCACCGCTGGGGCGGCCGAGCGACAGCCGAACGGTACGGAACGACCGAGCTCGGCCACACGCCGCGAACCCTGAAGCGCCTGCTGCGGCGCACCGGATTCCTCGACGTGCAGCGGTTTCATGGCAGCCGCGGCATCCCGTTCGGGAACAACCCGCGAGACGTGTTCTGGCACTTCGCCGAGCCGCTCGCGTTCCGGCTTCTGGCACCGTTCTGGACCCAGGTCTGGCTCCGGGCGAAGGCGAAGTAATGCTGGCAAGTCCGCCGAGCCATGAGCAGCGGCCAACTCGAATGAGGCCCAGCTCATCGGCATCGCCCAAGGTGAATGTAGACCCTCGTTTCGAAAGTATCGGAGTTGAAGCCGGAGACGATGTCCGGTCATTGATGTCCGAGTCGGGCGACCGCACCCGCACGAAATCGCAGATCCGATGGCGCTCGTCGAAGATCACGACCTTCATGTCCGTTTCGGACTTACAGACGAGCGAACATCCGCGTCGTGCGCCTGGATGCCGTCGACGCTCCGATCCCCCGTTTCCTCCCCACACCCGCGCCCGCGACCGAGACGAGGAGCGTCATAGACGCGACCACGAGCGTCCAACGGGCAGCTGTGTCGTAGCGTGAGCCTCCGTTCGCAGCTCAAGGGCGATTCGTGTGAAAGCAACACTCACGCCCGCGTATCCGAGACGGGGCGCGCGGCACGTCTTTGACGAGCTCGGCGAGCGGGTGCTCGGTCGGCACGCCAAACGCTGAGTCTTAGGGCCCCCACTCGCTACGTTCCCGGGGATGGCCCGCGACCGGAACCGCGCTGCGTGGGAGGACTGGGGCCGGATCGACCCCTTCTGGGCGATCCTCACCGAAGCCGACGCTAGCCACGGGCGGTGGGACATCGACCGGTTCTTTGCCACCGGCGTCGAGCAAGTCGCTGCGATGCTCGCCGCCACTCAGAACTTCGGCCGTCCGGCCCATCGCGGCATCGCGCTCGACTTCGGGTGCGGGCTCGGTCGGCTCACCCGTGCCCTCGCGCCGCATTTCGAGCGCACCTACGGGCTCGACGTCGCGTCGACGATGGTCAAGCGGGCGCAGCGGCTCGACGCGCGATTCGGGCGATCAGGCGCCGTGTTTGTGCGGCATGATCGCGAGGATCTGTCGCGGTTCGCGTCGGGCTCGGTTGACCTCCTCTCGTGCCTATTGGTGCTCCAGCATCTTCCGTCGCGAGACGTCATCGAGGGCTATCTGCGCGAGTTCGTCCGCGTGCTCAGCTCAGGCGGCGTTGCCGTCGTACAGCTGCCTGTGCGCGTTCCGCGTGCGGACGACGATCCGTACGTGCCGCTACGTACGCGCGGCAAACGAGTTCTCAGAGCGGTTGGCGTACGCCGGACGTTCCTTTGGCGATCAGCTCGAGCGGTCGGCGCAAGCCCAAGGTTCCTATACGAGCGACTTGGTTGGGAGCCGGAGATGCTCATGTCGGGCATTCCTTACGAAGAGATGGTCACAATCTTCGAGACCGCGGGTGGGCGGCTGCTCCACGCCGACCCTGAGAATTCGCATGGCGGTGGTGTGATCAGCCGTACGTACTTCGTAGCGCCGGGCGACGACTTGAACGGATGACGGCAGTGCCGAGTGCCGATCCGCACGCCCGGCCCCCTCGCACGTCCCCGGGCGACCCCTTGTGAGGACCTGCCCCGGTGATCGGCGGCGCCGACGGCTACGGTGACACGTTCATCGCGGCACCGTTAACGGCCAACTTCGAACCTGCCGGCGCTCTGGTAGAGCCGGAGCGCGCTGGTCGTGTTCTCCGCGTCGACGTCGAGCACGATCCGCGTGGCTCCGCGCCCCCTCAGTTCGCGGAAGCCATCGTGCAGGAGCGCGAAGCCGAGCCCGGCCCCGCGCCGCGATTGGACGACTCCGATCTCGGCGACCCGGCCGACCGACTCTGCATCGCTCGCGCTGAGCTCGCACAGGCAGAAGCCGACCACCTCGCCACGGGCAAGAGCGAGCAGCCAAAGCTCGGGCTCGAATGGGAACGCGGACCCGATCTTGGCGGCGCGGCGCTCCGTCCAGAACTCGGCTTCGCTCTCGACCTGCCTCCCCCAGTGCCCGGCGAACGCCTCCTTCCAGGCCGCGTAGAGCGCACCGGCGAGGTCGGGCCGCGCGGAGAGCCGGACGCACTCGATACGGGTGGGCCAGACTGTCGCCTGCTCGGAGACCGAGCTCGCGCGGATCTCCATCGTCACGAAGTAGCGGATCGGTCGGTAACCCTGGGCCCGGAGCAGCGCGGGTGCGGATGCGTCCGCAGCCCACGTTGTCGTCGTACGTTGCGCGCCGGGCCTCGCCACGCGATCGCGAGGAAGGAGCCGGCTGCCGATGCCGTGGCCACGCGCGTCAGGGTGGGTACGGGCGAAGAGCTTGACCTCGTCGGGGCCGTGGGCCCAGAGGTGTGCAACCCGACGATCGCGCCGTCGACGACCGCGACGAACGAGTCGAGCCGAGGATCAGCGCCTTCGAGGTGCAGGCGGGCGACGATGTCGGCCGGAGACGAGCGCGAAACCCCCTGGTGCACGAGCGTGCAGGCGTTCAGGAACTCACAGAGCGGGATGACGTCGGCGTCCGTTCCCGGACGAATTTCGACGATCTGGGACATGCGGATCCTTTCGCGAGGTATGCGTCCTCGCGGCGCGGATCAGCGAGCCGGCGCAGCGAGGAGGCCTGGGATGGGTGACATCGAAACGGCCTCCTTTCGCTCGGATCGGACGGCGGCACCCGACAGGCTTGCCGCGCGCGATCGCTTGTCGCGTCGGATGGGCCGGGCAGGGATCGAACCTGCGACCTTGGGATTAAAAGTCCCCTGCTCTACCAACTGAGCTACCGGCCCGCGATGCCAGCGTAGCGCTACAGGATCCGCGCTCCCAGCGCGCTCGCCGCCAGCTCGACCGCAAGCTTGGCCGTGGCGTTCTCGTGGTCGAGGATCGGGTTCACCTCGACGAGCTCGAGCGACGTGAGCAGTCCGCTCTCCGCGACGAGCTCCAGCGCAAGGTGCGCCTCCCGGTACGAGAAGCCGCCCGTGACGGGGGAGCCGACACCCGGCGCGACGACCGGGTCCACGAGGTCGAGGTCGACCGAGACATGAACGAAGCGCGCTCCGGATACGCGCTCGAGCGCCTCCTTCAAGACCGGCTCGACTCCTCGCCGGTCGACGTCCGAGATCGTGAACACGGCCACACCTGCATCCCGGAGCGCATCGCGCTCGCCCGGGTCGATGCTCCGGGCTCCGATCAGCGCCACCCGTTCGGGATCGAGGGCGGGGAGCGGCCAGCTGTTGCTCTCGAACCCGACCCCGGCGCGCCCGAGCGCGGCCGCCAGCGGCATCCCGTGGACGGCCCCGCTCGGCGTGGTCTCCGGTGTGTTGAAGTCGGCGTGCGCATCGAACCAGAGGACACCGCCGGGGCCGTGGAGTGATGCAAGGCCGCCGATCGTCCCGATCGCGACCGAGTGGTCCCCGCCGAGCACGAGCGGAAGCGAGCCGCTCTCGGCCGCCGACCGCACCTGCTCGGCGATTCGCTCGCAGGTCTCGCGGATCTCGGTGAGGAAGCGCGCCTTCTCGTCCCCAGGATCCATCGTCTCGCGCACTCGCGTGTAGACGTTGCCCCGGTCCTCCGACGCGATCCCGAGCTCGACGAGCCGTTCGCCCAGGCCCGCGTAGCGGATAGCGGACGGCCCCATATCCACACCGCGGCGCCCTGCGCCGAGGTCGAGCTCGGCCCCGATGATCGCGACGCGCCGTTCCACGGCGAAGGAGGATACGGGGAGGAGCCTGGGACCCTCCCGAACTTCCGTCAGTTGCCCCAGAAGGGCCGAACCTCGATCGTTCCCATCTGGGCGATGGGGTGCTCGGCGGCGATCTCGACGGCCTCCTCGAGGCTGCCGCACTCCAGGATGTCGAACCCGCCGACCACCTCTTTGGTCTCCGCGAACGGACCGTCGGTGACCATCGTCTTCCCGTCGCGGACTCGGACGGACCGTGCCCGTCGCGGCGGCGCCACCTGGTCGCCGGTGACCCAGATGCCACGCGCCTGGAGCTCGTCCAGCCAGGGGAAGCTCTCCTTCTCGGTGGCGTCGGTCGGGTCGGGCTCGGCCTGGGCGTCCATCTTCTCGGCGTCCCAGCAGACCAGCAGTAGGAATCGCATCGTCGCTCCTCTCGTCATTGGGTTGCAGCTTTCCCTTGAACGACGGACGCGCCGCACCGAAATCGACATTTCTTTCCGTGCCGAGCTTCGTCTCGTCAGAAACTTGCGTGTGCCTCGGAGGCCCTACCGTGTCGGGCGGCGGCGACGGCTTCGAGACGCGAGTTCACGCCGAGGGCTCGCAGCAGATGGCGGACGTGGTTCTTGACCGTCTCCGTGCTCAGATGGAGCTCCTGTGCGATCTGCTTTGTCGAGCGTCCCTGCTCGAGGAGTCCCAGCACCTCGGCCTGGCGGGGCGTCAGGTGCGCGGGCGGCGTGCTCGCCTCGTCGTCGAGCGCGCCGGTCAGCAGCCCGAAGACGCCGACCACGCGTTCCCCGCCCATCAGCGGCACCGCGCTGACCTCCAGCGAGACGCGGGTTCCGTCGGACGAGACGAAGACCCCGCTTGTCTCGGTCGCCGCGGTCGTGCCGAGCACCTTGCGGGCGAAGAGCTCCCGCGCCCGCGCCCGGTCCTCCGGGCCCACAATCGACGTGAAGTGCCGGCCGCGGACGTCGCCGAGGAGGCGCTCGGCCGCGGGGTTGATCCAACGGACCACCCCGTCCGTGTCGAGGACGTAGCTCGGGACGGGAATGCCGGCGAGCGCCTGCTCGGCGTCGCCGCCGACCGCCAGCCCGCCAGCCGTTGGAGCCATGCCGACAGTGTGGTCGATCGACAAGGGTCTGTCACGTGTCTGCCGGACCGCCGAAGGGCGCCGCACCCGGCGCCGCTCAAGGAGACGCGGCGCCGGGCTCGCGGTCTAGTTTGCGGCGAGTAGCGGGCAGAGATCGACGCTGTGGCCGATACGGCTGATGAACGAGCCGTCGGTCAGATCGATCTCGATGCGGCCGTTGTTCGTGCTCAGCTCTGGCGGCGAACCGGGCCCGAAGAACCCTGCCTCGCCGAAGAAGAGCCACGGCCCCGTCCCAGTAAGCACATCTCCTACGGCAGAGATCGTGCCCGGCCCGGAGATGTTCAGCGCGATCGTCTTGCCCGAGTCGAGATTCGTGACCTCGACCTTCAGCGAGCCCGTAAACATGATCGCTCCGCTGCTGAAGATCGTCGTTCGTCCCTTGTTCGTCGTCGCATGGACGAGCACATCGAAGTCTTCGCAGTACCGGCCGGTCGCATCCGGGAACGGCGACGGCACGATCACCGGCTTGTCTGCGAACGCGCTCGGAATAAACAACGCGGCGGCCGCAGCCGCAGCAACGGCGGCCATAAGCGCTTTACCAATCATCAAGCGGTCCTCCCTCCCCCCGAGAACGCATAAGACGGGCGGTAAACCGGGAGTGTCCTCCTGTTTTCGCCTCTAGTCAACGCTGTCGACGACCAGCACAGGCAGCGTCGGCCGAACAGCCGGCGAGTGACGCCGAGTCGCCCCTAAGACTCGCAGCCGACCCCGTCTCTGTCGCCATCGAAGCTGTGTGGATCCGGATCCGGCACATCCCAGCGAACCCTGAACTTCCGATGGCTGATCTCGCCGCAGTCGAGGTCCGGGGGCGGTGGCGGGATGCACACGTCCGGGTACGAAGCAGCGCAAGACCCACTGGGAGGCGGCGGAGGTGGCGGCGGCGGCGGCGGTTGAGGTGCAGGTGGCTGCGCGCCGACGCACTGGCCCCACAAGCCTCGGCCACCAGTCTTGGCCGACCGTTCGGCAATTCGGTAGGCGCTTAGCCGTTGGAAGGGGCGGTTGTAGACGTAGACGTTTCCGAAGCCTTCCGCGATCAGCTGTCTGCCTAGGTCGCGGTTGCGCGGAAGGACGACGTAGGCGAGAAGACGCCGGTAGCGGTCTCGAGTGGCCTGAGTCGAATCGCCAATCAGCTGTACGCGCTTGCCGCGTGCGAGTTGCTGCGCACGTAGCTTGGACTGTGGACCTAGACACTCGGCCGGCCGAAGCTCAGGCGTGTCGATCCCGATCAGGCGGACGCGCTCGCGTCGCCCGTTCGTGAGACGCACGTCGACCGTGTCTCCATCGACAACGTTCTGTACCACTCCCGACCTGATGAACCGGCCCTGGTCGGCGCCCGACGCAGCCGCTGCCGCACACAGAGCCGCAAGAGCAAGGAGTGCAATAAAGAGGTAGAGCTGAGGCCGCAAGTCGATCCTTCGCCGGAGTGACTCTGAGACAGGGGCATCGACACCACTTGTTACGACGAGACGGTAAGTTGAGTAAACAGTCTGTAAGAATCGGCTCCCGATGCAACTCGAGGCCGATCCGGTGGGTCGGACTTGGGAAACCGCCCGACGCGTTCACGGAAGTTGGCGTTGAACTCGAACGTTCCGTCGGTCATCCTCGACCCAACTCGGCGCTGTTTCTGGTCCGGCACCGAGGCGCAATACGGCGTTCTCGCACATGCCCCTTGTGCCAACCATGCGGTTTCCGCATGGCTACGAAGGTCTAGATGCCCCCAGCGGGATTCGAACCCGCGCTACAGCCTTGAAAGGGCTGTGACCTGGGCCGCTAGTCGATGGGGGCCCGGAAGCAGAGTACTCGCTGGCCCGACGCGCTCAGCCTCTACTGCGGTACTCCCGCCACATGTTCGTGACGAAGTCGTCCAGGCCGTGTGAAATCGGGAGCACTGCTGGCTCGGCGGACTCGCGGCTGGGGTGGTGAAGCCGTTGGCGCGGACCCCGGCGAGGAGAAGCAACGGGAGGAATGCGAGCGGCGGCTCGCACCGGCGGGAGCCTGGCGGTGCCGGTGGGCGACTACCCTTCTAGCAGGGCGGTTAGCTCAGTTGGGAGAGCGCCTGGTTTACACCCAGGAGGTCGCTGGTTCGAGCCCGGCACCGCCCATCGCTTGGTTGAGCGGTTACCGGCCTCGCGTCAGATCCCTGGGAGGCCGTGTGATCAGTAGAGCAACGCTCGAACGTGCATGAAGACGGCGGTGGAGGGACACTCGCCCGACGTTGGACGAGTGTCCCTCTCGTCTCGGTGCTAAGACCCGGTCCTGGCGACGAGGTTCTCGACCAGATCGTCGGACTCTTCCGAGACGAGGCCTGTGGGCTTGTCCGGCAGTCCGGCCTACTTGCGCAACTTCTGTGCGATCTCGGCGATCTCCTCGTACGCGTAGTCCGGCGCGAACACCGCCGGCTGCGGCGGCAGGTCGTGCGCGGGCGCTCCCACCGGATGCGGTACGTCGGCAACCACGAGCTCGTCACCCGTCTCCGGATGCTCGCCATTCCATACGGCCACGACCTCCTGGAAGTCGTCCTGGGAGAACCGGTAGAGCTTCGTGTGCTCGCCCTTCTCGATGTGCGGCCTTGATTCCGGGATCTTGTCCGTCGGAATCCGCGGGATCGGGAACATCTTCATGAGGTTGGCGCCGGTGAGATGCTCGATCGCCCGCGCGTAGGCGACCTGGTGGACACCGCCGCGCACGAGCAGGTAGCCGGTCAGCGCCCGTGCCGCCGGGTGCTCGACCATCTCGTACACCTTCAGCTTGTTGTTGCGGGCGCCGGTCTCGAGGAAGAAGTTGTGGGTCAGGTCCTCGACAAGGTCACCGGAGCTGAAGATGTAGTCGCCGTTCCAGGGGCGGCCCTGCGAGTTCTGGGGAAGGGCGCCCTGGCCGCCGGCGAGGAAGTGGTGCGGGTTCCCGACGCCTTTGACGTCGGCGAGCACCGAGTCCGGCGCGCGGCCGTCGATCGGGGTCGCACCGGTGAGCATGTTGTTGATCGTGGCGGAGACGAGCTCGACATGGCCGAACTCCTCCGTCGCGATCGACGACAAGAGGTCGTAGAACGGGCGAGCTCCCTGCCGACCCCGGAAGTTGAAGGACTGGAAGGTGTAGTTGAGCCATGTGGACATCTCGCCGAACTTGCCACCGAGCAGCTCCTGAACGGCCTGGGCGCCGGCTGGGTCAGGGTCGGACGGTGGAGGTAGTTCGACGCCGAGGCGATCGAGACGGAGAATCATGAAAGTCCTTTCGTTGGTGTTCGTTTATTTGAGTCCGGTCGGCGCGCGCCGCTGCAGCACGCGCGCCGACCGGTCTTTCGCCTACTCGCCCTCCTGGCCGCCCGGAAGATCGCTGGAGTCGGCCCAGTACGGCTCGTGGCTGCCGCCCAGCTCGGTTGCTATTACAGGTCGCCGGTCCCAATCGACATCGGTCTCCGGCTGCTTGACGTTGTCCTGGAGCGTCTCGCTCAGCTCCTGGCCCTGCTGGCTCGCAGAGTCGGACGCCGCGCTCGCGGCGTCCTGAGCGACCTGCTTGCCGCGCTCGAGTGCCTCGCTCCCGGTCTCCTTGACCGTGTCCTTGACTTGCTCGGCCATCTCGCCGATGTGCTCGTCCTCCATACGGCGTCGACGGCACGAGCAGCCCCACGAGCAGCCCGGCAGCGCCTCCGGCGACCACCAGCCCAACCGGACTCTGCTTCGACACGCCCACCTTACGGGCGCCGTCGGCAACCTGGTCCGTGTCCGGGATGGCGCCAGTGACGCTCGAGACGACGCGGTCTGCGCCGCCGACGACCGCGTCCTTCCCGGAACCGACCGCGCCGAAGATCGCGTTCTTCTTCCTCGAGACGGACTCCGAAATACGGCCCTTGACATCAGCCTTGTGACCGAGCGCACCCATCGTGTCGCCGATCTGCGACCGGGTGTCATCTATGTCGGCCCTGTTTTCGTCGCACTGCGGGCAGATCGTCGCCCAGCCGGGCTCGCGTCTCGTCTAGTTGCTGTCTGATCCGATTTGTGTCTTCGCCCACTGGACGTCCTCCTTGACTGAATTGACGGTTTGTTCGGGAACAAGCGGTCCTGCTTCCTGCACGCGCTTCTTGCCGACCGAGAAGAGGACGGCGGCGACCACCGCGTAGGCCGCACCAACCAGCAGGGCCGCGAGCCAGTTCGGCATCACACCGTCGAGGGCGAGAATCAGGAACGCGGTAAGCGCACCGCCCGCGAGCAAGGCGATTCCGCCCGCGATGCCGATCAGACCCGCCCCGACGCCTGCCTTCTTTCCCTTCTCGCTCATCTCTGCCTTCGCGAGCTCCAGCTCCTGGCGGGCAAGAGTGATGACGCCTTCGCCCACGCGGGTCGCCTCGGCGCGAGCAAAATCGAGCTCCTGCTTGACCAGCGTCTTCGTCTCCTCGGCGAGCTGCCGAACCAGGTCGGCGGTCGATTCGTCGCTCAGCTCCCTCTGCCGAGTGTCGCTATTGACGGGACTGGTCATCGAACTCGCCTCTCTCGAGCGCGGGCGCCGGCGACAGCGCCGCCTGCGCGTGCCGACCGTTCTGTTCGGTGGCGCCATCACCAGTGTTGGACGCCTTGATGAAGCGCGCCACGAGGAACCCGAGCGTTGCTCCGCCCATCACGGCGACCCAAGGCCGCCGCCGCGCGAACTGCTCGGCGTCGCGGAGGAGCCGATTGCCGTCCGCCTGTGTCAGGTACCGGCCCAGCCGCTCGACAGGCTCGGCAGCCCGCTCGGCGTACTGCGCGGTTCCGGTCTTGCCCTCCTGGCGCAGCTGATCGCCGACTCGACGGAGCGCATCCGCAGTCGTCGTTACCTCCTCGCCGGCATGCGTGGAGCGATCATCGAGCTGGCGGCGGATTCCCTCTCCCGCCTGTGTGCGAAGCTCCTGCGCCTTCTCGCCCATCTGTTGGCGGACTTCGCCGCCGGTCTCCTGCACCTTCTGCATCGCCTGCTCCGTCGTCGACTGCTCCTTCTGGCCGTCGGCGGGAGCACTGCGGTCGTGCGTGATCTCGGTCATGAGACCCCTCTCCTCGTCGTTGAGTAGTCGGCGGCAGGTACCCCCCGCGATCCCTTGGAAACGCGTATGAGCAAACCGACACGAAGCCAGCCCGGCTGCGGCGGTTTCACGCCCTACGGGGCACGAGTTCGGCGTTCGACGATCACTGACCTAAGCGGACTCGGCTACTAGCACCCGGTCACCGTCCGGTTCCGTCCCTGGCCGGGTTTCGATCACGCCCAGTGTCCGGGCCCGTCCCAGTGGGATCGTGTCGCCGGGAGTTCCATGTCGGTACGACTGTGCGAAGTCTGGGCGGGTCGTACGCGGCGTCCTGCGAATCCCTTGCAAGTTCTAACGCCCCTTCACGGAGCACTACGACCATCGGGAACACGCATGCGGGGGACAGGATGAGGGGCCGCGCTCGCTGGGGTCTAAGGCGGCAGCGGCCCCTCTCTGGAACGTAGGAGCACCCGACCCCGGGAAGCGGCGCTCTCCTACAGCGATGAAGATACCCCTCGTCGCTTCTTCAGTGACCCCACCTGTCCGTCCTCGTTCTCGAGCATCTCGGGTGAAGGCCAGTCGGGTCTCCCGTCTCCGGCTGCGAGTAACGGCGCTTTGATTCTCGTGTATGGAATCCACACGCTGACGACGTCCGCTTTCACCACAGTCGTATAGAACTGCCTACGCTGGGGATAGCGGCGGTGCGGCGGGGTCAGCACCGACCGAGGTTTGGGGTCCGTGAGTCCTTGCCGCACCCCCCAGCAGGTCGCTCACAGCCTAGGCGTTTCGCGCGCGGGGAGTGGGGATCTGTGCAGAGGGGCCGGCGGCGGTTTAGGCCGAATCACGGAGGGAAATGCCCCAGGAAATGGAGCGGCTGATGGAGGAGCGATCGCCCGAAACCAGGCGACTTTCCGCGCGGCCAATGAGCGCATCGGCGCGGCGGCGGGCGTCTACGACGTCGCCACGCCAGTGCCGTTCATCTGCGAGTGCGCCGATCCAATCTGCTCTGAGGTCGTACCCTAGAGCTCGATCAGTACGAGTAGATTCGCTCAGATTCCCGTCGCTTCTTGAACGTGTCCGGTCACCAGAAGACAGCCAGGGGGTGAGCGTCGTAGTGTAATAGCGGAACATCTACGTCATCTTGTAGTAGATTATCCATTCTATCTATATCTCAGAGTCACTCTACAGAGAGACGCAGCTGAAGATCTTGCCAGGCTGCTTCCGAGGAGTAGCGCCCATGGACGAACGCGAGCGACGTATTGGGCTAAACGAAGCGGTCTTCCGTGACGCGAACGAGCGGATTCGGGAGGTCAACGAGACGTTCGCCACGCTGACCGACGAGCTCCTGTTGGTCTGCGAGTGCGGTCACGGCACGTGCGCCGAACAGATTTCGATGAAGCCAGGCGATTATGAGGCGCTACGCGCCGAGCCTGCGGATTTCGCGATCGTGCCGGGCCACGAGATACCCGACGTAGAAGAGGTGATCTCGCGACGCGAGGAATATGCGATTGTCAGAAAAAACGAAGGCGTCCCACGGCGCGTCGCCGAGGTGACCGACCCCCGGTGAAAGGGGAGGCGATGGCCCGTCCACCGGATCGGTCTCTCGAGATTTATCTCGCTGACCACCTCGCCGCTGCGGCCGCAGGGGTAGCGCTCGTGAGCCGGGCGGCACGCAACAATACGGGCACTCGCACGGGTGACACTCTGCGACGCTTGGCTGCCGAGATCGACGAGGACAGGCTCGCTCGTCGTCGGCTCGTAGACCGCTCTCGTCTTTTCGACTCCAAGCAAGGGGGTTGTTGCTGCGTTACGCAGCAGGTTAGACATCGGAAACAGAACGTCGAACTGCGTGGTTATTCACACGCTTCTTCGCCTGCTCGAGCTCCCGGCGCTGTCGGTCGGCATCGCAGGCAAGCTGGCGCTCTGGGAGACCTTGCAGCGGGTACCGGATCCCCGCCGGCGTCTCCGGGCATTCGAGCTGCGCCACTTGATCGAGCGAGCTCGAAGGCAGCGCGAAGAGGTGGAGGAACTTCGCCTCGAGGCTGTTCATCAGGCATTCGCCGAAGAGGTCGATGCGGCAAGGTCGGGAGCGACGTCTTGACGAGGCCGGGCTCACGGTTCCCGAGCCTTCACAGATCGGGTCGGCCAGTCACGGCTCGATGTCGTCTGTGACGGCTAAGCGCTTCGCTGCGATTCTCGACGTCGACGGCACACTGGTCGACTCCAACTACCACCATGCGCTCGCCTGGTATCGCGCCTTTCGTGAACACGACATCGTCGTGCCCCTCTGGCGCCTGCACCGGCACGTCGGCATGGGCGGCGAGAAGTACGTCGCCGCTGTTGCCGGCGACGTTGTCGAACGGGACCTAGGCGACGAGCTCCGCGCACGCTGGGAGCGGCTGTTCGACCAGTTGCTGCCGGAGATCGAGCCCCTCGACGGCGCGTACGATTTGATGGCGCGGCTAAAGGACCTCGGGCATCCGATCGTCCTCGCGAGCTCCGCGATCGAGTCTCACTTCGACGCCTTCGTCGACGACAAGCTCGACGCCCGGGAACTCGCCGATGCCTGGACGACCAAGGACGACGTCGAAGCGTCGAAGCCCGACCCCGACCTCGTCCGAGCTGCCCTGTCCAAGGCACGCACCTCGAACGCGATCATGATCGGCGATACGCCCTGGGACTGCGAAGCAGCACGCCGCGCCGGCATTTCAACGATCTGCGTGCTCACGGGTGGGTATTCGGAGTCCGAGCTTCGCGGGGCCGGCGCCGCTGCGGTCTTCGACTCGCCGCGAACCCTTCTCGAACGACTCGAAGAGACGCCGTTCGCGACACCCGCCGTGTCTCACATTGACGACGACTGATGCATCGTCACGCCGGGCCTAGGGGTCTCCGAGATCGCGGGCACGGCCGCGAACCGACGCCCGAGCGCTGTAGGTCCACCGGGCCGTTTAGCTAGATGGTGAGTCGCCTAATGTCCTTTCGAATCTCATGTCTGCGCATGCCCCCAGGCACGAAACCCACTGTCGTCCCTCTGTGAAGAGACCCACATCGGATGCAGGTTGGATGCACATGATTACCCGTTACTTCCATCCTCGCCTGGGCACACAGGTAGGACACCACTACCGAGGGGAGCTTCATGGCAACACGCGACATGACGACCGACGAACGCCGTTTCGAGAAGTCCCAGCCGACGTCCCAGGCGAGAGTGACACGCGAGGAGACAAAGGCCTCGTTCTTGACGACCGAGTTCTGGGCGATGCTCGGAGTAATTGCTGCGATCCTCGTGGCCGCGCAGCAGGCGGACAACTTCGACGCGCCTCGTGCGTGGACGCTCGTGGCGGCTGTAGCGATTGGCTACATGGTCAGCCGGAGTCTTGCGAAGAGCGGCAGCGCCCATCGCGACAGAGACGACGACCAGTCGTAGCACTGAGCTAGGCGGGGCCCTTGCGGCGGGCTCCCGCCTAGCGCGTTCTCGCTGCGACATGGGCGTCGTTGGGCCAAGGTAGGCCTAACGACGTGCCATGAACGACGTGCCATGAACAATGAGTTCCTTGCGATGCTGACCACGCCTATCTGGCGGCCTTGAGATGAACCGACCGAGCGTTCTGGCGCTCGTGCTCGCGGGCGGAGAAGGCAGCCGCCTTGGCCCCCTGACCGACGAACGAGCGAAGCCGGCCCTCCCCTTTGCCGGCACTTACCGGCTGATCGACTTCCCACTGTCGAATTGCCTCCACAGTGGCATCGGCGCCGTCTGGGTGATCCAGCAGTACGAGCCGCACGAACTGACAAAGCAGCTCGCCAACGGCCGGCCCTGGGATCTCGACCGCACGCGCGGCGGGCTGCGGATCCTGCATCCCTACCTCGGTGATTCCGAGAGCGGCTGGTACGAGGGGAATGCGGACGCGATCTACAGCAACCGCCAGGTGATTGCCGACCAGGATCCTGACGTGCTGCTCGTGCTCTCCGCCGACCACGTCTACAAGCTCGACTACTCGGAAGTGGTCGCCCACCACCTCGATTCCGGCGCAGCTGTGACCATGGTCACCACCAGCGTCCCGAAAGAGGAGGCGTCGCGCTACGGGGTCGTTCGCGTCGACGAAGATGGACAGGTCAGTGAATTCGAGTACAAGCCCGAAGCTCCAAGCAGCGACGTGATCACGACGGAGGTCTTCGCATACGAGGCGCGCAGTCTGCTGCGAACTCTCGAAGAGCTCGCCGAGGAGGGAGACGGCTCCAGCCTCCGCGACTTCGGGCACGAGCTCCTCCCTCGACTGGTTGACGAGGGCGCGGCGCGGGCGTTCGAGCTCGACGGATACTGGCGCGACGTCGGGACGATCGACAGCTACTGGGAGGCGCACATGGAACTGCTCGCCGACGAGCCGCCGATGACGCTCGACGATCCGGCATGGCCAATCCTGACCATGGGCCTGCAGCGGCCGCCTGCGCGGATCGAAGGGTCGGCGACTATCGACGGCTCCCTCGTCGCTGGAGGGTCGCACGTCCGTGGAACCGTCGCGCGTTCGGTAGTCGGCCCCGGCGTCGTCGTCGAGGAAGGCGCCGAGGTTCGAGACGCCGTTCCTCCTCCATGACAGCCATGTCGGCGCTCGCGCGCGTGTGACACGCGCGATCGTGGACGAGGAGGCCAACGTCCGCGAGGACACAGTCGTTGGCGGCACCGACGAAATTACTGTGGTAGCCGCGTCGGCTGGATCAGTGACATCGGACTCGCCGAAACGGAACACCGCCGCCACGGCATCACGGACCCTCCGATGCGCGAACTCTGATCATCGGCTACTTCGTGGCCAAGATCGTTGGCAACCTGGTCGCCCGCGTCCTGGGACGAGCGGGGCTCGACCGGCAACTGCACTCCGGGACGGCCGGCGACTGGGTGCGAAAAGTCACTGCGACGCCATCGATGCTCGTCGGAAAGCTCGCGTTCTGGGCGATCTTCCTCGGGGCGATCTCGCTCGCAGCGACCGCCTTGGGCATCGAGGCGTTGACCGCTTTCGTGGCCTCCGTCTACGCGTATCTGCCCAACGTCATCGCTGCGGTGCTGATCTTCATCGTCGCAGGCGCGATCGCGGCCGCGGTGGCAGCGCTCGCCACGAGGTTCATGGGCGATACGCCGACAGGCCGGATCGTGGCCACAGCGGCGCCGATCCTGGTCATGACGATCGCGACCTTCATGATCCTCGACCAGTTGAAGATCGCCGAGGACATCGTGGTGATCACGTACGCCGCACTCCTCGGGGCGATCGCCCTCGCTTCTGCCCTTGCCTTCGGTCTCGGAGGACGCGAGGTTGCAGGCGAGATGCTTCGCGGGGCCTACGTCAAGGGCCAGGGCGCAACCGAACAGGCCAAGCGCGACCTACAGACGGGCAAGCAGCGTGCCGAAGGGGAGGTCGATGCACGCACGTCCGACAGCCGGACGGCCTCCACAGAAGTGATCGCAGAGCACGAGCCGGCGCCGGCTCGCTGAACCCGGCCGAACGACGACGACACAGGGGCGGCTCGCGCCGCCCCTGCAGTTTTCGACACATCCAATCTCCGAGGGAGGGACCGAATGGCTAACGGCGATGTTCACGTGGTGTGGCGGGCGGACGAATCCAAGTGGGCGGTGGAGAAGGAGGGCACGAGTCGTGCTTCCTCGCTCCATGACCAGAAGGAGTCAGCGGCAAGAGCTGGCCGACAGAACGCCTTGAATGAGCGCTCGGAACTTCTGATCCACGGTAAGGACGGCAAGATTCAGGAGCGGAACACCTACAAGCAGGATCCGTATCCACCGCGCGGCTGAGCCAGCCCTAGGGAAACTCCGGAAATGCCGACAGCCTCTGCGGCCGGTCTGAAAGTTGTGAGAGAACCCCTACACGACTCGGTGAATACGCTCACAAGCCCGTATTTAGTGTGCCCGACGAGCCATGTGGGCAGCGAGTTCTTCCGTCGCATCAAACAGCCGGATCAAGGTCGTCGACTCGTGCTGGAGGGGCGCGGGTCACACCGCAGTCCGCCTCGACGTACCTACGTCTCGCTCACCCACCGAGCTCGCGGCGCGCATGCCGCAGTGGGAGTCCTCAACGCTCCCGCTCCGGGCAGCGCACTAACCGTGCACATGTCGTAGACGAGGAAGGAGTTCGAGATGGAAAACCGTGATCAAGTCGAGGGTGAGGTCAAGGAGCAGACCGGGAAACTCACCGACGACGAGTCAAAGGAAAACGAGGGGCGCGCTCAGGAGACCTGGGGCGACGCCAAAGAGAAGGCCGGGGACCTCGAGGACGAGGTTCGAGACCGACTCTGAGCCTCGATACGGCAGCCCCCGTGGCTCGTAGGAGGGTGCGGCGGCCGTTTTAGCTGGGGCGAGCGCCTAACTAACGGCGGTTGCGGCAGGCGCTCACCCCTCCTTCCCCCTGGTGCAGGCCTCCGCCGGCATCATCGTGGCCCGGCGCGGGTAGTTAGACGTTCATGGATCCCGCCCAAGCGGCGCCCTCACCTCAACGAGGGATACCACGCCTCATGTGGATCGCTGCCACCCTCATCGGGTTGGCAGCTGCCGTGGTTTGGTGGGTGCCGACGTACCTACCGACCCGTGGGCATCGATCATCGCGTGGCTCGTATGGGTCGGTGCCGCGCCAGTCAGCGCCGGCGTGGCCTACATGCTCGGCGCTCGTGGGAGCACGGTTGTGCTGGCACCTGTCCTCGCCCTGGTCGTGGCGTTCGTCGGGTGGCCAGTAATCATCTTCGTACTCGCCGTCATCGGGTACCTCGTCGGATAACGGGCGCGGACACGGCGAACGATCCTTGTCCGCACGAAGATTGTCCGCCGTCTTCGTAGGCAAGAAACCCGCGCAGGAACGGGCGTTTCGTTTCCGCCAGGCCCTTTCGCATTCGGCGAGACGATCCGGGCCACCTAGAGCTGCCGGACTGAACCAGGGCGCGAAATGGCGCCCCTGTGCCACTCGGAATGCCTACGCGTAGACGGGTGCCTGATCGACGTAGATCCGGTAGTCGTCGATCAGCTCACCTCCGCGGCGCCAGACTGCGACGGCTGGAATCGTGACCTTGCGATCGTCCTTCCGCGTGTAGGTGGCCTCGAGTTGAATGATCGTCGTGTTGTCGACGTCCCAGTGGTCGACGATCTGATGGCTGATTCCATTGATCGTCGTGAAGAAGCCGGCGATCGCCTCCTCGATCGCGCTCCGGCCAACGACCTCGTCGGCATTGCCGAAGCGAAGCACACAATCCTCGGCCAGATGCGAGGCGAATGCCTTTGCGTCCATGCGATCGACGTCCGCAAAGACGTCGGTGGTCGGGCTCATCGTCTCCTCCTTGTCGCGGCCGATCATTTCATTGATGGCGAGGCGCAGGTAAGTCGGAACAACTTCGCGCCGGCGGTTCGCGCGCAGGCATTCGTGATATCTCCCGTGTGGCTCGACCCCAACGAGTTCATCGCCGCGTGGGCCAGCGTGTGTGCGGGAATGTCACCTGAGCCGTCGGTCCAGGTCAGCGCGCTGCCGATGTAGGAGCCGACTCGACATGCCTGCCCTCGTCGATCCGGTGCGCGCTCATGACGGCTTGCGTCCGCTTGCGATCTTGACCGACGCCGGGACGGCATACGACGCCCCGCGTCGCCACGGCTCAAGCCGGACCTCCAGCGACTGGCGGATGAGAGCACCTTGCGCCTCGTTTGCCGCTCGCAGCAGCGCACCCGTGCGGACCGTGCCCTCGACTAGCCCCGCGACCAGGTCCTCCGCCGAGCCGAGCGGCAACTCGAGCGAGATCGCGTCGATCTGGACCTCTGCGAAACCAGCGTTCTGTAGTAGCGCTGCGAAGACCACGTCGTCCGCGAACTGGAAGAACGACGGGCCTGCCGGGATGCCCGTGGGCGGAGGTACATCCGCGTCGGCGACCGCTCCGAGGATCGTCGCGAAAAACGGCGAGCGTTCCGGGGCATCCCACGTCGACAGCGCGACGCGTCCGCCTGAGACGAGCACTCGCGCAAGCTCGAGCGCCGCTCGCTCGGGCTCGCCGATGTGCTGGATGACAATGTTGCCCACGGCTGCGTCGAACGATCCGTCGGCGAACGGCAACCGCGTCGCCGAGGCTTGGACGAACTGCGCGGCCGGATGCCGTCGTGCAGCAATCTCGACCATCGCAGCAGCAACATCCACGCCGGTCGCAATCGCTCCACGCTCCACTGCGCGGCCCGCGGCGTCTCCGGAGCCGGCTCCGACGTCGACGACGCGCGCGCCACGCTCGACACCCGCGGCATCGAGCAACGGGTCGATCGCCCGTCGCGTGATCGAGCTCCAATGCTCCTCGTACTCGGAAGCGACGGTCTCCCAGCCAGAAGCCTCGTAGGCATCGAATGCATCCGCGTCATAGGCGGTCACGACCGGGAGTATGAGGAACGCTTCCCAGCTGAGCTCCTCGCCGGCCACTGAGGGCTGTGGCGTGAACGAGCGTACTGTCGCTCGAGAGGCAGTTAGGGATAAAGATAACCCTGTAGTGGCGCAACGGATCCCGGGCCGGCTCGAGGCCTTCCAGAGCTACAACGACTCCTACCGAGGGTGGCCGGTGCTGCCGCTGAACCGGCAGCATCCGATTCGGGGATCGTTCCTCGACCCGCGCCCCGATCGCAAACGGGGCGCCATCTACCACGAGGGCGTCGACGTGGCGGTGCGCGACGACCGGCCCGAGCGCGGCGCGCCTCGCGGGCGAACGCACCGCGTGTACGCGATCGAGGGCGGCCGCGTGCACGAGGCGACTCCGCGCGGCGTCCGGGGCTTCGCGCGGATCGGCCACTTCGGCTACGGCCACATCGAGACGATGGTCGAGCCCGGCGAGGTCGTGCGTGCCGGCCAGCCGGTCGGGTGGACGTGGCAGGGAAGCTGGCACGTCCACCTCAGCGAGTTCGTCTTCACGGTCGACGGGCGGCGCCTGATCGTCAACCCGCTTCGGCGGGGCGGGAAGATTCACCCCTACGTCGACCGCGTGAAGCCTGTCGTGCACGACATCCGCTTCTACGCGCCCGCGACGCCGCGCTGGGGCCGCCGGCCGGCGAACGTCGCGCTCCTCCCGCAGGCGGGACGGCGGCTCAATCGTGCCCGCCTCTCCGGCAAGGTCGACATCCGTGTCCGGGCGAGCGATCCCCAGTCGTTCATCGGCTGGTTCAAGCAGATCCCGCACCTGGCTTCTCCGCACCACCCGTTTCGGATGGCGGTCACGATCGTCCAGGTGGCGACCCGCAAGGTCGTTCATCGCCGCGACGTCTTCTGGGCGGAGCAGATGCTCGAGATGCCGGCAGGCCAGCACTTCGCGCCCGGGACGGAGCAGAACCTCCCGGCGAACGGCTGCATGCTCTTCCACCGCACGGTGGCGTGCGACGGCACGTACTGGTTTCGATTGTTCCCACGCCCGTACTGGGACACGACGCGACTGGCAAACGGGCGCTACTTCCTCCGCGTCCGGGTCTGGGACACGGCCGGCAACATGACGAAGGCCGACCGCCTGCTCACGATCCGGAACTGACCGTCGTGAGCGACGGGATCAAGCGGTTGAACATCCGCTACCGCGCTCACAACCGGCGCACCCGTCCCGCCGTCGTGCTCCTGCCGGCCCGCTACGGGCCCGGCAGGCCGACGCCGCCGCTCCCGCTCGTGATCTCGCCGCACGGTCGGAACGTGCGCGCCGCCACCAACGCGAGCAAGTGGAGCGACCTGCCCGCGCGAGGGAACTTCGCGGTCGTCTGCCCGGGCGGCATGGGACGCCGGCTGCCCCTCCACTCCTGGGGGTGGCGCGGGCAGATCGCCGATCTGTCCCGCATGCCCGAGATCGTCCGGGCGGCCCTGCCGTGGCTCAGGGTGGACAAGGGACGTATCTACGCGGTCGGGGGCAGCATGGGCGGCCACGAGACGCTGCTGCTGCTCGGCCAGTACCCGAAGCTGCTGGACGGTGCGGTCGCCTTCGACTCGGTGACGAACTTCTACCTCCGGTACAACGACTTCGCGCGCAGCCCTGGTGGCCGCGCCGCGCAGGCGCTGGCACGCGTCGAGGTCGGCGGCACACCGCGCACGAATCCCCGCGGGTACGTCCTCCGAAGCCCTACCCACTGGCTCCCGGCGATTGCCCAGTCGGGTGTCCCGCTGCAGCTCTGGTGGAGCGAGGCCGACAAAATCGTCATCGACCAGGCGAAGCAGTCCGGAGCCTTCTACCGGGAACTGCGCAAGCGGCGTCCGCGGGGCCGCGTCGAGGCCGTGACCGGCTCGTGGAGCCACTCCTTCGAGAGCTACGAGAAGATCCAGCTTCCGGGCGCGATGGAATGGCTTGGCCTCGTGCGGTAGCCGGCCGGGTCTTGAAGTGTCGCCACGCAATGATCGTGGCGACGCTCTTCCGGGTACTGGAGCCTCATGAGACCCGAGCTGCCCGTAGCGGTCGGTCGCCTCCGTGACGAGCTAGCCGCCGCGCGCCTGGAACTGGAGGTTCCAGGGGCGGCCGACGCACGCCGAGCTCGCGACGACCTGGTCGCGCAGAGCGACGACTATCTCCTGCCGCGCCTGCTTCAGATGGATGCGCCGGTGCTGATGGTCGTCGGCGGCTCGACCGGCGCTGGGAAGTCGACGCTCGTGAATAGCCTCGTCGGCTCGGTCGTGAGCCCCGCGGGAGTCCTTCGTCCGACGACCAAGGCCCCGGTGCTGGCCTGCCATCCGGACGACCTACGGTGGTTCGAGGACGACCGAATCCTCCCTCGCCTCGCCCGGACGACCGGCGGCTCGCCGGCACCCGGCACCCTGCAGCTCATACCCGAGCCGACGCTGCCCCCGGGCCTCGCTCTGCTCGACTCGCCGGACATCGACTCCGTGCTTGCGGAGAACCGGGCCCTGGCCAACCAACTCCTCACGGCCGCCGACGGCTGGCTGTTCGTGACCACCGCTCTCCGGTACGCCGACGCCGTCCCGTGGGAGTTCCTGCGCGCGGCGCGCGACCGTGGGACCGCCATGTCCGTGGTCCTCAACCGCGTCCCCGAGGACGCCGGGCGTGAAGTGACGAGCCACATGAGCGAGATGATGCGTACGCAGGGCCTCGACGCGGATCTGCTCGTCGTCCCTGAGGTTCCGCTCGAGGACGGGTTGCTTCCGCGGCGTGCACTCGAACCCGTCCGGCGCTGGCTGGACGGACTGGCTGCCGACGCTCAAGCACGCGGTGATCTGATCAGGCGGACGTTGACCGGTGCGCTGACGAGCCTCCCTGCCCGCGCGGGTACGGTCGAGCGCGCCGTCGCCGAACAGCTCGCGGCCGCCGCCGAGCTTCGGGCCGAGACCGACTTGGCGTACGCCGGGGCGCGGCGCGAGATCGAGGATGCCCTGCGGAGTGGCTCCCTCCTTCGAGGTGAAGTGCTCGCACGCTGGTACGACGTCGTCGGAACCGGTGACGTGATGCGGGCGCTGCAGACGCGCATCGGATCGGCTCGAGACCGCCTGAAGAGCATCCTCACCGGCAAGCCGGGCGCCGACGAGGAGTTGCGAGTCGCCGTGGAGCATCGCCTCGAGGCGGTCATCCAGGCGGCCGGAGAGCGCGCAGCGGAGCGCGTATCGCGTGCGTGGCGCGAACACGTCGCCGGCAAGGCGCTGCTCGACGCCACGCCCGAGCTCGCTCGGGCGGCGCAGAGCCTCCGGGTGGAGACGGAAGAGGAGGTACGGGCCTGGCAGGGCTACGTCATGGAGCTCGTGCGCCGTGAGGGGGAGTCCAAGCGGACGACGGCGCGGCTGGCCTCGCTCGGCGTCAACGGCGCGGGTCTCACGGTGATGCTGGCGGTCTTCGCGCACACCGGAGGCCTCACGGGCGTCGAGGTGGTCGTCGCGGGCGGGACGTCGGCCCTCGGCCAGAAGGTCCTCGAGGCGCTCTTCGGCGACCAGGCCGTGCGCGAGCTCGCCGCGCAAGCCCGCCGGGACCTCGTCGAGCGCGCCGACAAGCTTCTTCGTGCCGACGCGGCCCGCTTCGACGCCCTGGTCGAGGGCGCCGCCACCGAGGCGGAAGGGCTTGTCCGCCTCCACGCGGCGGTCGACGCAGTCCGACGCGCCTCGTGAGCCGGGGCCTCGACCGCAGGCTGACGGCGCTTGCGGAGGCAGTCCAGGTGGCGGATGGACGCCTCGAGCCCGAGGCCGTACAGGCGGCGCGCGCCGTCGTGGAGAAGGCAGGAGCACGCCTCGGTCTCGGCGTCGAGTCGACAGTGGTCGCGCTGGCAGGGCCGACCGGCGTCGGCAAGTCGCTGCTCTTCAACGAGCTGTCCGGAACCGACCTCGCGACCGTCGGGCGCCGTCGGCCGACGACCTCGGAGGGTCAGGCGGCGGCGTGGGGTGACGGCGCGGATGCGCTGCTGGACTGGCTGGAGATTTCCCGGCGCCATCGCCTCGACGACGGCGACCTGCGCGGGCTCTTGCTCCTCGACCTGCCGGACTTCGATTCCGTCGAGAGCGCGCATCGCCTCGAGGTCGACCGGGTCGTCGAGCTCGCCGATCTCGTCGTCTGGGTCGTCGAGCCGCAGAAGTACGCGGACGCTTCATTGCACGACCGCTACCTGCGGCCGATGCAAACGCACGGGGCGGCGATGGCAGTCGTCCTGAACCAGGCCGACCTTCTGTCTGCCAGCGAGATCGACGACTGGCGTGAGGACGTCTCGAGGCTTCTGGCAAACGACGGACTGCCCGCGATGCCCGTGCTGGTCGTCTCGGCGCGGACGGGCGAGGGGCTCGACTCGCTACGCCGGCTGCTTTCCGAGCGGGTCGCGGCTCGCACCGCGGCAGTCGCTCGGCTCGCTGCGGATGTCACGGCCGTCGCCGACGCGCTGCGCGAGTGGTGCGGCGACGGGAAGCCCGCTGGAATCCAGCGCGCCGACGTTGAGCGGCTCATTGCAGCGCTCGAGGAGGCTGCCGGGGTCCCGCGGGTCGTTCGGGCCGTCGATTCCGCGCACAGGCATCGCGGGGCGCTCGCGACCGGCTGGCCGTTCGTCCGCTGGGTTCGTCGCCTGCGGCCGGATCCGCTCCGACGGCTTCGTCTCCGCGACCGAGCTCCCGAGGGCGCGCCGGAGTCGGGCCGCAGCTCGCTTCCTCCGCCGAGCGAGGTGCAGCATGCCCAGGTTGCGACGGCGACTCGCAATCTCGCCGATCGCGCGGTCGCCGGCCTGCCGGCACCGTGGCCCACGCTCGTCCGCGACGCAGCCACGGCGAATGAGGGCCGTATCGCGGATCGGCTCGAACGTGCGGTCAGCGGGGCGGATCTTCGCGTGACCCGGCCGCGATGGTGGCGTCTTGCGTCCCTGCTTCAGCGCCTCTTGGCGCTCGCGGTTCTGGTCGGTGCAGTGTGGCTCTTCATCCTCGGCGTCCTCGGCTATCTCCGCATCGACGACGTGCTCCCGACGCCCGAGCTCCGCGGGATCCCCGTTCCGTCCCTGCTCCTGCTTGGAGGTGTTCTGGCCGGGCTGGTGCTCGCCTTCCTGGCTCGGGTCATCAACCGCGTCGGCGCGCGCCGACGCTCGCGCGCGGCCGCACGCGCTCTGCGCCGGCAGGTCGAGGATGCCGCGCAGGAGCTCGTGGTCGGCCCCGTCGAGTCGGAGCTCGAGGCTCATGAACGACTGTGCGCCTCGCTTGCTTCCGCTACCGACTAGAGCCGCCCCGGCGGTGGTTCGGGGGCGGGCGGGCCGCGCAGGCGGCGGACGAACTGCCGGATCCTCCCGATCAGGAAGAGGCCGAGTGAGGCGGAGCCCACGAGGAGCACCGCCGCAACGGCCAGCGCCCACCACGGGTGGTCGATCGCGAGGAGGAGGACGGCGACGACCACGGAGTCCTCGGCCAGGCTGAGCACGATGTTGGAGACGGGCTCGGGCGAGGCGTTGACCGCCAGGCGGAGGCTCGCCTTCGCGGCGTGGCTTGCGAGCGCCGTCGTTCCTCCGAGCACCGCCGCGGCCGCCTCCCCGAGGTCGTTGGCCTCGCCCGCGAGGAGGGCTCCGAGGACCGCGCCGAGCGTCGGCCGGATCGCCGTGTGGACGGCATCCCAGACGTTGTCGACGTAGGGAATCTTGTCCGCGACGAACTCGATCGCGAACAGCGCCGCCGCCGGGAGCAGGACCGCGTTTCGCTCGAGGACGTCCGGCACTCCCTCGACACCCCCGTACCGCCCGAGAAGCCCGGTGACGAGGATCGTCGCGTAGACATTGATCCCGCTCGCCCAGCCCGAGGTCAGGACGTAGGCCAGCGACTCCACGCGCGCATCATCCCTCGAATGGGTTCAAGCCCACGGGCGCCGCGCCGAAGACTGGGTCAGCCCCGGCGGATTGGCCGCAGATCCGTCCGGGGCGAACCTTTTTCTGAGGCCTTACGCTCTGGAGAGCTCGGAGAAGTCGATCGCGACCTCGCAGCGGTCGACCGCCTGGATCTCGCCCCCGTGCGGGGTCACCGCCTGCGATCGCAGCCTGCTTGCTGCCATATCGCTCGACTCGAGCGCCGCGCGGTTCTCCCAGAAGGTCACCGTCAGTGCGGTGCTGTTGTCGCGGTCGACGAGCAGGTAGCCGCCCGAGTTGCCCTGGAGCCCGCGGAGCTGCTCGATGGCCTCCCGGAACCCTTCGACGGCGTCGTCGAGGTTCTCCTCGGGGATCTGGTAGCGGGCAACACGCGCGAACATCTCCTGGCCTCCTCTGTGCCGACGGCGGTAGCACAGCGGATCGTGTCAAATCCGTAGAGTCCGCGCCCGTGGGGGCGCTCGACGGTAAGAGGGCGATCGTGACCGGCGCGTCGAGCGGAATCGGCGCGGCGACCGCCCGTGCGCTCGCCAGAGAAGGAGCGCAGGTGGCCGTCGGCGCGCGCCGGCTCGAGCGGCTCGCCGAGCTCGGCGAGGGCTTCGTCGCGCTGGAGCTGGACGTGACGGATGCGGAGAGCAGCGCGAGCTTCGTCACCAGCGCCGTTCACCGTCTGGAAGGCCTCGACATCCTCGTGAACAACGCAGGGCCTCGCGCTCGGGCGCGATCCATTCGACGAGAGCACGGAGGAGGACGAGGAGGTGCTGATCGAGACGAACGTCCACGGCCTCGTGCGGATGACGCGGCTGTGCCTGCCGCACCTCGGAGACGGCGCCCACATCGTCAACGTCGGCTCGATCGCGGGCCGCCAGGCCTACGAGAAGGCGGCGCTGTACGTGACGACGAAGTTCGCGGTGCGCGGCTTCACCTATGCGCTGCGCGAGGACCTGCTCGGCCAGCCGATCCGGATCACGCTCGTCGATCCCGGCCTGGTGGAGACCGGCTTCTCGCTCGTCCGTTACCGAGGCGACGCCGAGAGCGCAGCGCAGGTCTACGAGAACGTCGACCCGCTGACCCCAGACGACATCGCCGAGTGCGTGGCGTTTGCGGTCACCCGGCCGGAGCACGTCAACGTGGACGAGCTCGTGGTCAAGGCACGAGCGCAGAGCTCGCCCTCGAGGATCTTGCGCGACTCGTAGCTCATGGCGATCACGATCCTCGAGGGCTCCACGTTCTGCATCTGCGATGACGTCGGAGACGTCGGCACCTGGTCGACCAGCGGGCTCTTCGCAGAGGACACCCGCTTCCTGTCCTGCCTGAAGCTCACGATCGACGGCAAGCGCCCGCTGCTGCTGACCTCGGACAAGGTGGACTACTTCTCCGCCGCGTTCTACCTCCGCAACCCGCGCACGGAGGATCTCGACGCGGACGAGGTCTCGATCATCCGCGAGCGCTTCATCGGCGAGGCGATGCAGGACCGACTCGTGGTCCAGAACCAGGGGATGCGGTCCGTGTCGCTGGAGCTGGGGATCGAGGTTGCGTGCGACTTCGCGGACATCTTCGCCGTCAAGGACTACGACTTCGCGCTCGGCGACCCGGAGCATGCCGAGCCGTTGCCGCCGATCGTCAAGTGCGTCTTCGACGAGGAGAACAACCAATTCCTGCTCGAGGACGAGACGGGCGTGCCTGCACGGACGCAGGTGATCCTGTCTCGGAAGGGCGAAGTCGACGACTGCAAGGTGTCGTACCGCCTCGACCTCGAGCCGCGCGAGCGCTGGGATCTCCGGCTGGACATCGTCCCGCTCCTCGACGGGCCGCAGGTCGTCCCTCGCATGGCGGAGCGGCGGTTCGGCGACGAGCTCGCGCGGGTCCGGGAGTCGCTCGCCGCCTGGCAGCTGCGCGTTCCGCAGCTCCGCGCGACCTGGGACGATCTCGCTCAATCGTTCGGCCGCTCCGTCTCCGACCTGGCGTCTCTCCGGATGCACGGCCGCGAGGACGGGGTCGGCAAGCTGCCGGCGGCCGGGATGCCGTGGTTCATGACCGTCTTCGGCCGGGACACCATCATCACGTGCCTCCAGACACTGCTGTTCGGGCCGGAGCTCGCGGTCACCGCGCTGCAGGTGCTCGGCGACCTGCAGGCGACGACTGACGACCCGGCCCGCGACGCCGAGCCCGGCAAGATCGTCCACGAGCTCCGCCGCGGAAAGGCGGCGCGCACGTGGCACGGCACCTACTACGGCACCGTCGACGCGACGCCGCTCTACCTCGTCCTGCTCTCCGAGGTCTGGCACTGGACCGACGACGCGAGCCTCGTCGAGAGCCTGAAGGAGCCGGCGCTGCGGGCGCTCGAGTGGATCGACAAGCGCGGCGACCTCGACGGCGATGGCTTCGTCGAGTACCTGAAGCGCAGCCGCCGCGGGCTCGACAACCAGTCGTGGAAGGACTCGCACGACTCCCAACGGTTTTCCGACGGACGGACCGCGGAGCCGCCGATCGCCGCCTGCGAGGTCCAGGGCTACGTCTACGACGCGAAGGTCCGGGCCGCCGAGCTGGCGCGAGAGGTCTGGCGTGACAGGGCGCTCGCAGAGCGGCTGGAGCGGGAGGCGGAGGAGCTCCGCGAGCGGTTCAACGAGGCGTTCTGGACGGATGAGCGCGGCGGCTACTACGTGCTCGCGCTCGACGGCGAGAAGAACCAGGTCGACTCGCTCTGCTCGAACGTCGGGCATCTGCTCTGGAGCGGGATCGTCCCGAACGAGCGCGTGGACGCCGTCGTCGACCAGATGATGGGCGACAGCCTGTGGTCGGGCTGGGGGATCCGCACGATGTCCACGCTCGACCGCGCCTACAACCCCCTCGCGTACCACAACGGCACGGTCTGGCCCCACGACAACTCGCTCTGCGCGTGGGGGCTCGCGCGATACGGCCGCTGGCCGGAGGCGCACCGGATCGTCCGCCAGATGCTGACCGCGGCGCGGCACTTCGACTACCAGCTCCCTGAGGTATTCGCTGGGATGCCGCGGACGGAGACACGTTTTCCGATCGCCTATCCGACGGCCGCGCGGCCCCAGGCGTGGGCGGCCGGAACGCCGGTGCTCCTCCTCCAGCTTCTGCTCGGGCTCAGCCCCGACCGGAAGCAGAACACGCTCGTGTCGGTGGCGCCGCCAGAGCTCCCGGCGTGGGCTGGATCCCTCAGACTGTCCAGCGTGAGAGCATTCGACCGGCTCTGGGAAGCTCGGCTGGAGGACGGACAGGCGACGGTGCAACCGGGATGAGCGACGAACAGCTTCGGATCGCGGTCGTGAGCCCGCCATGGTTCCCGGTGCCGCCGAGCGGCTACGGCGGGATCGAGTGGGTCGTGGCACTGCTCGCCGACGGGCTCGCGGAGGCCGGTCACGACGTCACGCTCTTCGCGTCCGGCGACTCGCAGACGAAGGCGAAGCTCTCAGCCGTCTTCGAGACGGCGCCGAGCGAGTGGATCGGCCGCTCGCACTTCGAGCTCCTCCACACGCTGCCCTGCTACACGAACGCCGACGAGTTCGACGTCATCAGCGAGCACACGGGGATGTTCGGGATCGTCATGTCGGGCCTCGTCGACACGCCCGTCGTCCACACGGTCCACGGTCCGCTGACCGCTGAGCCGGGCGAGATGTACGAGGCGCTCCACGGCCTGGTCCCCGACCTGCACCTGATCTCGATCTCGATGAACCAGCGGAAGCCGAAGCCAGACCTTCCGTGGCTGGCGAACTGTCCCAACGCGCTCGAGCTCTCCGTCTACCCCTGCAAGCCGCACCCGGGCGAGTACCTCCTCTTCCTGGGCCGCATGAGCGCAGACAAGGGCTGCCACCGTGCGATCGCAGTCGCGATGGAGCTCGAGCTGCCGCTCAAGATCGCCGGGAAGAAGCAGGAGCCGAAGGAGGAGCGGTACTTCGCCGAGTTCGTGGAGCCGCATCTCGGCATGCACGGGATCGAGTACCTCGGCGAGGTCTCCCACGGGACGAAGGTCGAGCTGCTCCAGGATGCTCGTGCGACGCTCTTCCCGATCGAATGGGAGGAGCCGTTCGGCCTCGTGATGATCGAGTCGATGGCCTGCGGCACCCCGGTGATCGCGACGAGGCGGGGTGCGGTGCCCGAAGTGATCGATCACGGCCGGTCGGGGATCATCGTCGACAACTACCGCGAGATGCCCGCGGCGCTCGAGCAGTCCGACGCGCTCGATCCGCTCGAGTGCAGGCGGTACGTGGAGGAGCGGTTCTCGCCGGAGCGGATGGTCGACGACTACGTCGAGGCGTTTCGGGAGGCGATCGTCGGCTCGCCTGTCGCTGCGGGTCAGGCCTCCAGCTTGTCCCAGTAGCGGCGTAACCCGGCGTAGGACTGCCAGAGCGGCATTGCCCGCTCGTACGTCTCCGGCTCGGCGCTCTCGGACTCGCGTTCCGCCTTCCGGCGGCGGAGCCAATCCTCCTCCGGCAGGTCCTCGGCGGCCCAGTCGTGGAGCCGGCGCCTGAGCTGGTCGAGGTGCGGGCCGGGGTCGTCGACGACGCCGAAGTGGATCAGGGCGAGGCGGGTCGGCTCGCGCCGCTCGATCTCGTCGATCGTTCGCAGCCAGGTATCGAGGTCGAACTCGGGCGGCGGGGTGGGCGGGCAGGCGTACCGGTCCGGCTGGATGCGAACGCCGGCCGCGTCGCCGGCGTAGAGCGTGCCGTCCTGGGCGAGGTAACAGGCATGGTGGCTCGCGTGTCCGGGGGTCGGAAACGCCTCGAGCCCGAGGACGTCGGGCTGCAGGAGAGCGATGTTCTCTTCTGGCACCGGCGCCACCTCGCCCCAGAGCCGGTCGAAGGAGTCGCCGTAGAGCCGCCGCGCGCTCCGCTCGAGTCGAGAGGGATCGACGAGATGCGGCGCTCCTACCTCGGAGACGTGCACCTGGAGTTTGGGATTCATGCGGACGAGGACGCCGGCCGCACCCGCGTGGTCGAGATGGATGTGGCTCAGGAGCAGGTGGTCGAGGTCCGAAACAGACAGGCTTCGTCGGCCGAGCTCCTCCTCGAGGGCGGGGAAGCAGACCGAGGGGCCGCAGTCGTTGAGAGCCAGGCCGTCGGAGGTCTCGACCAGGTAGCAGCCGATCACGCGCTCGGCGCCCTGGTGGCGGAGATCGATCGGGCCGAGCGCGTGCACTCGGCCCGATCCTACGCGGGGGGTCAGGCGGCTGCGGGGCGGGCGCGGCGCCGCAGGAGCAGGGCCGTGGCTCCGGCGAGCAGCAGTGCGAAGGCGAGCAGGCTGACGGTCGTGGTCGGGAAGGGCGTGTCATCGGACGAACCTCCGGGCGCCGTCTCCGGAAGACCCGCCGCGACGAGCGTCTCCTTCAGGTCAGGTCCGGCCTGGAACCAGCCTCCCCGGGTTTGCATGTCGAAGATCGGCTGTCCCGGAGCCAGGTAGGTCACCGGCCCGGAGCTCGCGTAGGGGTAGACGTCCTGGGTGATCGTCAACGTGTCGTTGTTCAGGCCCGGCACGGTGTAGGTCACGGTGTACTTCGGGCCGAGGTCGCCCTTCGGGCGGGCGGCGAGCATGGGATTCGGTTCCTGCTCGAAGACGGCGGCGAACCAGCCGGACTGCTGGGTGAGGCTGCCGAGCGGGCCGCTGCCCTCGTCTCCGGAGAAGGTGATGCCGCCACCTCCGCCGGGGCCCTCCATCGTCGCCGCGCTCGGGCCTTTGCCGAGCGCCTGTGAGGGCATGGCCAGCACGGCCAGTGCGAGCAGCAGGATCAGTCGTCTCATCGCGGGCACGTCGCAGCGTCTACACCGCGCGGGGCCGAGCCGTTCCCGAGGCTAGGGAACGACCGGATCGCGCTTCGGAGCTCCACGGATGCACCGGCTGCTCGGTGCTGCCGGTACGTTCCTCGCCCGTCACGCGTCAGCAGCGGCTAGTCAGCGCTGTGGCTTGCCCTCGCGGATCAGCTCGACCGCCTTCGCTACCCGGCGCTTGCGAGTCTCCGGCCGCTTGGCCTCCTCGATCCAGTCCGCGTACTCCTTGCGGTGCGTGTAGGACATCCGCTCGAACGCCGTCCGCGTCTCCTCGTCGAACGCCGCCTCCAGATCCGTCGGCACCTCGATCTCCCGCGGCTCCGTGTCGAGCTCGAGGTCGAGGTCGAGCACGTCGCCCTCCTCGATGTCGGCTGCCTCGCGGAGCTCGCGCTTGAACCCGAGCAAGTACGTGCCGCCGTACTTCGCGATCCGGCCGCGGAACGGATAGCCGTTCACCGTGCCCTGCACCGGCGGGCGTGCCTCGCCGAAGACCTCGCGCGGGTCGAACGGGATGTCGACGAAGTTGCCGGGCCCGCGGCGCTTCAGCTCAGCCAGAAACCGAGGCACTGGGCGATCGGACGAGCGCCTGCTCGAGATCCTCGATCAGGTCGTCCGCCGACTCGATCCCGACGGACAGGCGGATCAGGTTCTTCGGAGCCGCGAAGGGCGCGTCCGCGGTGGAGGCGTGCGTCATCCGCGCGGGGTGCTCGATCAGGCTCTCGACGCCGCCGAGGCTCTCCGCGAGCTTGAAGATCTTCGTCCGCGCGACGAGCTCGACGGCCTCCTCCTCGGACTCGGCGAGGAACGAGATCATCCCGCCGTAGTCGTCCATCTGACGCGCGGCGATCTCGTGGCCGGGATGTCCCGGCAGGCCCGGGTAGAGCACCGACTCGACGGCCGCGTGCTCCGCCAGGTACTCGGCGACGCGGCGCGCGTTCTCGGAGTGCTTCTGCATCCGGATCGCGAGGGTCTTCACACCGCGCAGGACGAGCCAGCAGTCCATCGGGCCGAGGATGGCGCCGAGCGACTTCTGGAGGAAATACAGGCGCTCCGCGACCGTCGGGTCGTTCGTGGCGACGAAGCCGCCGATCATGTCGGAGTGCCCGCCGAGGTACTTCGTCAGCGAATGGAGGACGACGTCGGCGCCGAGGTCGAGCGGGCGCTGGAGGTACGGGGTTGCGAACGTGTTGTCGACGACGACCATCGCCCCGACCTCGTGCGCCGCCTTGGCGGCCGCTGAGATGTCGACGACGTTGAGGAGCGGGTTCGTCGGCGTCTCCAGCCAGACGATTCGCGTCTGCTCGTCGATGTGCTCGACGAGCGAGGAGTTGATCGTGTCCACGTCGAGGAACTCGAACGAGTAGCCCTTGGGCTCGTACACCTGCGTGAAGAGCCGGTAGACGCCGCCGTAGACGTCGTTGACGCAGACGACCTTCTCGCTCGGGTGGACCAGGTGCATAAGCGTCGTCGTGGCCGCGATCCCGGAGGCGTACGCGGCGCCGAACTCCGCATTCTCGAGCGAGGCGAGGCAGACCTGGAGCGCCGTGCGCGTCGGGTTCGCGACGCGTGCGTAGTCGTAGCCCTTGTTGACACCGACGGCGTCCTGCACGAACGTCGACGTCTGGTAGATCGGGACCGTGAGCGAGCCGGTGGCCGGATCCGGCTGCTGGCCGTCGTGGATCGCTCTGGTCTCGAAGTCCACTACGCCTCGATGCTATCGGCGCCGAGAAACGCGGCGAGTGAGCGGAGCGGCTTGTCGAGCGGAACCTCTTTCTTGCCGGGCTCCCACCAGACGCCGTTCACGCGCAGGACACCGGTCTTGCGGTCGAAGACCGGCTCGATCCGCCCGACGATGTCGTCGCCGCTGAGGATCGGGAGGACGTAGTAGCCGTACTCGCGCTTCGCCTTCGGCACGTACATCTCGAGGCGGTAGTAGAAGCCCCAGATCGCCTCGGCGCGGGCCCGGTCGTGGACAAGGCGGTCGAAGGGGGAGAGGAACGTGACGCGGTTGTCGACCGGCCGCGCGTCGGCCTCCGGGTGCGCGAGCAGCCGGCCCCGCTCGAGCTTCACGCCCAGCGACCGGAAACGCTTGTCGGCGCGGGCGCGTCGTGCGGCAGCGGCCGGCACGGTCTCGGCCTTCGGATAGACGCGCTCGGCGAGATCCCACAACCGGTGTGTCCCGTCCCGGCCGGCGACCGCGATGACGCCGCGCTGGTGCAGGAGCTCGAGCATCCACATCAGCTGAGCGCGCGTCCCCCACCAGACGGTTCGCTCGTGGAACCGTTCGCTCGTGTGCTGGAGCTCGCGTGAGGGCAGCGGGCCGCGGCGCTTCAGCTCACGGAGGACATAGCGGCGGAGCCCCGACTGCTCCTTCAGGAACTCCATGGCCCACTGGTCGCGCTTGGTGGGGCCCCAGCGCTCGCGCATCTGCGCCTGGATGAGCGGGAGATCTTCCCTCGGCCAGATGAACGCGTTCCACTCGTAGAGCTTCCGCTGCACGGAGCAGGCGGTCGAGCTCGGCCCGGTCATATGGCCCCAGTCGACTCCACAGGACGAGGTACTGCGGCGGCGCGACTGACGAGATGGGGTCGATCTGGAGGAAGCCGAGCCGGCGTACCGTGTCGAGGACGCCGTCCGCGGAGCCGTCCAGAAGCTGCGCCCGTACCGCGATCCTGCGCGCGTCGTCCTGCGTAACCTCGACCCCTGTGCCGCCGCCCATCGACTTCGTACTCTCGCAACTCCCGCCCGCGCGGTGCCGGGTGCTCGAGGTCGGCTGCGGCGAAGGCGAGCTTGCGCGTGCGCTGTCAGCTGCCGGTTACGACGTCGTCGCGATCGATCCCGAGGCGCCCGAGGGCGACATCTTCCGACGGACGACGATCGAGGCCTTCGCCGAGCCTGGGGCCTTCGACGCGGTCGTTGCGAGCATGTCGCTCCACCACCTCCACGACCTCGGCGTCGCGCTCGACAAGCTTGTCCGTCTGCTGCGTGGCCCGCTGATCGTCAACGAGCTCGCGTGGGACCGCCTCGAGCCGATGACGCCCGAGTGGGAGGAGGAGCACGAAGGCCTGCACGGCTACGGCGTGATGCGGGCCGAGCTCGACGCGCGGTTCGAGGAGCAGTTCTTCGAATGGCGGCCGTACCCAGTCGACGGGGTAGAGGTCCCAGGCCTGGGATTTCGCTACGTCGGCGTTCCGCGGTAGCGCCAGAAGCGGGCAGCCTGGTCGGCGTGCGGCATCCCGCTGGCCTCGATCGCCTCGATCACGGCACCGGCGTCGAACGGGACCCGCCGGAACTCGACGCCGACTCCCGGGCCGTCGACGGTGAGCACCGCATACTCCGCGCAGGGGTCGGCGCGGAAGCTCTCCTCCGGCTGATGGTGGTCGTACGCGAGGCCGACGCTGCCCGGGTTCACGTAGTAGCGATCACCGAGGCGGCGGGCCCACTGCTGGTGTGTGTGGCCACCGGCGAGCAGTGTCGCCTCGACGTCCTCGAACGGCTTGCGGAAGGCCGCCTCCTCCATCCACGGGCCGATGACCTCGTTGCGCGACCGCGGCGTTCCGTGGAATGCGAGCAGCGTGCCACCGCCGCCTAGGTCGAGCTCGACCGTCGGCTGGAAGCCGCCGTGGAAGTCGAGCAGCTCGTCCGAGAGCTGTGCCTGCGACCAGCGGACGGTCTCGAGCTGGGCCTCTGTTGCGGGCTCGTCGCCAGGGTCCGCCATGAGCAGGAAGTGGTCCGAGTTGCCCATCACGGCCGGGCACCCGAGATCGCGGAGCCGCTCCAGACACTCGGCCGGCTGCGCGCCACCCTGGGCGTGGTCGCCGAGGCAGACGACGAGGTCGACGTCCTGCCGGCCGAGGTCGGCGAGGAAGGCGTCGAATGCGACCGCGTTTCCGTGGACGTCTGAGAAGAGCGCGACTCGCAACTAGCGGTTGTGCGCCAGGTACTCGAGCAGGTCTGTGCGGGTGAGGACGCCGACGGGCCGGCCCCCCTGCGCCACGACGACGGCGTTCGTACGGCCGCTGAGCGTGGAGAAGACCTCGTCGAGCGGCTCGCCCGCGTCGATCGCGGCGAGCGGCGGCTGCATCGCGGCCACGACGTCCTCGTGGAGTGCATCGGGGTTCTTGAAGACGCGGTCGAGGAGATCGCGGTCCTGAAGCGACCCGATCACGTCGGCGAGCGACTCGACCTCGCCGTCCCGGATCACCGGCAGCTGCGAGATCGAGTAGCGCTGCATGAGGTCGATCGCGGCGCCCACCTTCTGGTTGGCGGCGATCGTGACGAGATCGGGGATGTCCGGCTCCTCGGTCTGCTTCGACCGGAGCACCTGCTCGACGGTCGGCGCCGGCGCCCGCCGCTCGAGGAAGCCGTGGTCGAGCATCCAGTTGTCGTCGTAGAACTTCGAGAGGTAGTTGCGGCCGCTGTCGGGGATCATCGTCAGGATCCTCGCCTCGGGCCCGAAGCGGTCGGCGATCTCGAGCATGGCCCAGACGGATGTGCCGCCCGAGCCGCCGGCGAGCAGCCCCTCTTCGCGAGCGAGCCGCCTGGCGACGATGAACGAGTCCCGGTCGGACACGCGGATCCACTCGTCGACGACGTCCTTCGCCATCGTCCGGGGCCAGGTGTCCTTGCCGATCCCCTCGACGAGGTACGGGTGGATGTCCGCGTCCTCAAGCGCGGTGTAGACGGAACCTTCGGGGTCGGCGCCGACGATGAGGATGTCCGGGTTCCGCTCCTTGAGGAAGCGGCCGGCGCCGGAGATCGTCCCGCCGGTCCCGACCGAGACGACGAAGGCATCGATCTCGCCGCCGGTCTGCTCCCAGATCTCCGGTCCGGTCACCTCGTAGTGGGCGTCCGGGTTGGCCATGTTCGAGTACTGGTCCGGCTTGAACGCGCCCGGGATCTCCTCGGCGAGCCGGTCGGAGACCGAGTAGTAGCTCTCCGGCGAGTCGGCGTCGACGGCAGTGGGGCAGATCACGACCTCGGCGCCGTAGGCGCGCAGGAGCGCGATCTTCTCCTGGCTCATCTTGTCCGGCATGACGAAGATGCAGCGGTAGCCCTTGATCGCGGCGGCGATGGCGAGCCCGACGCCGGTGTTGCCGGAGGTCGGCTCGACGATCGTCCCGCCGGGCTTGAGGTGGCCGTCGCGCTCCGCGGCCTCGATGAGCGGGAGGCCGATCCGGTCCTTCACCGACCCGCCTGGGTTCAGGTACTCGAGCTTGGCGAGCAGCTCGGGCCCGCCCGGCGGCGCGAGCTTCTGGAGCCGCACGATCGGCGTCTTGCCGACGAGCTCGAGCGCGGTCGGGTACGGCATCGGGCGGAAGCCTAGCCCTGGCTCAATGGCGGAAGTGGCGGCGGCCCGTGAAGACCATCGCGCCGCCCGCTGCTTCGACAGCGGCGACGACCTCCTCGTCCCGCTTCGCCCCACCCGGCTGGATGATCGCCGTCACGCCCGCCTCGAGCGCGACCTGCGGGCCGTCGGCGAAGGGGATGAACGCGTCCGAGGCCAGCACGGCGCCGCCGAGGTCGTGGCCGTGCTCCCGCGCCTTCTCGACCGCGATCCGAACGGAGTCGACGCGGCTCGTCTGCCCGCCGCCGATCCCGAGCGTCTGGAGATCTCTCGCGAGCACGATCGCGTTCGAGGCGACGTGCTTCGCGACGCGCCAGGCGAAGAGCAGGTCGCCCCAGACCGCTTCGCTCGCCTCGCCGCAGACGAGCTCCATGCCGCTGCGGTCGTCGATCTCGCGGTCCCCGTCCTGCACGAGCAGTCCGCCGATCACCCGCTTGTAGTCCCGTTCGCCGAGATCGCCGCGCCGCCGCTCCCGGTCGCGGAGGATGCGGATCGCCGGCTTCGCACGCAGCACCTCCAAGGCGCCGTCTTCGTACTCGGGTGCGATTACCAGCTCGATGAAGCGCTCGGCAAGCTCGCCCGCGAGCTCCGCGGTCACCGGCCGGTTGAGAGCGAGCACCATCCCGTACGCGGAGACCGGATCCGCGTCGTGGGCTCGGCGGAACGCGTCCTCGATCGAGCGCGAGACGGCGACTCCGGCCGGGTTCGCATGCTTGACGACGACCGCCGAGGGCAGCTGGAACTCGCCGAGCAGCCGCCGGGCCGCCGAGAGGTCGTTCAGGTTGTTGAACGAGAGCTGCTTACCGTGCAGCTGGTCGATCCGGGAGAGGAGATGCCGCCGCGCGCCCTCCTCGACGTAGTACGCGGCACGCTGGTGGGGATTCTCCCCGTACGAGAGGTCGGCGGCCTTCGTGAAGCTGGGGATGAAGCGGTCGGGGAACGCCTCGCGTCCCAGAAACCAGGTCGCGATCGCAGTCTCGTACGCGGCGGTCGTCGCGAAGGCCTCGGCCGCCAGGCGCCGACGGGTGTCGTCCGAGAGCCTCCCCGTCGTGCGGAGCTCCTCGAGGATTTCCGGGTAGCGCTTCGGCGAGCAGACGGGCGCGACGTGAGCGAAGTTCTTCGCGGCCGCGCGGAGCATCGATGGCCCCCCGATGTCGATCATCTCGACCGCATCCGTCTCGGTGACACCGTGGCGCGAGACGATCTGCGTGAACGGGTAGAACGCGACGCAGACGAGGTCGATCGGCTCGATCCCGTGGTCGTCGAGCGCGGCCAGGTCTTCCGGGTGATCGCGGCGCGCCAGGATCGCCGCGTGGATCCTCGGGTGGAGCGTCTTCACTCGGCCGCCGAGCATCTCCGGGATCTCGGTCAGCTGCTCGACCGGCGTCGCGTGGATCCCGCTCTCCGCGAGATGCTCGGCGGTGCCGCCGCTTGCGACGAGGTCGACTCCGAGGTCCTGGAGACCCTGCGCGAACTCGACCAGCCCGGACTTGTCCCAGGCGGATAGGAGGGCGCGACGGATCACTCGATCAGGCCGCGGACGGTCTCGGGCAGGAGGCGGTGCTCCACCGCCTGGACTCGGGAGCGCAGCGTCTCGACCGTGTCGTCCGTCGTGGACCGGCACCGGCTCGGCGACGATCACGGCGCCGGTGTCGACGCCTTCATCGACGTAGTGGACGGTCGCGGCGGTCTGCCTGACTCCCGCGGCGAGGACGTCCTCGATCGGGTGCGCACCGGGGAAGTCCGGCAGCGGCGCCGAGTGCGTGTTCACGATCCGGCCGGCGAACCGCTCGATGAACGGCTTGCGCAGCAGGTGCATGTACCCGGCGCAGACCACGAGCGTCACGCCCTGCGCTTCGAGCCACCGTCCCATCGCGTCGTCCCGCTCCTCTCGCGTCTCGAAGTCCTCCAGCGGAAAGCTTCGTGCGGCGACACCGGCCCTCCTCGCGCGCTCCAGCGCAGGCGCTGCCGGCCTGTTCGACGCGACGCAGGCGACGGGGAGGCCGGCGTCGAGCAGCGCCTGGAGGTTCGTGCCCTCGCCGGACACCAGGACGCCGATCACGCGGCGACGATCCGCCCGATCACGCGGCCGCCGCCCGGCCGAGGCACCACGGCACAGAAGCCGATCCCGAGGTTGAAGACACGCCGCAGCTCGTCCTCCTCGACGTGCCGGGCGAGCCAGTGGAAGACGGGTGGGCGCTCCCAGGATCCCCAGTCGATCTCCGCGCGGAGCCCGTCGGGCACGACGCGCCCCAGGTTTCCCTCGATCCCTCCGCCCGTGATGTGTGCCAGGCCGTGGGCGCCGTCCAGCGCGCGAACCTCCTCGAGGTAGAGCCGGGTCGGCGCGAGCAGGTCGTCGCCCGTGTAGTCCTCCTCCTCGAGCACGCGGCGGACGAGCGTGAAGCCGTTCGCGTGGACGCCGGCGGAGGGGAAGCCGACCACGACGTCGCCTTCATCGATCGCCGAGCCGTCGACCAGGCGCTCTCGGTCGACTATCCCCACGCAGGTCCCGGCGAAGTCGAGCTCGTCGTCGCGGTAGATCCCGGGCAGCTCGGCCGTCTCGCCGCCGAGCAGCGCGACGCCGGCGGCGCGGCAGACCTCGGCGGCGCCGTCGACCAGCTCCGCGACCTCGTCCAGCGAGATCCGGTTCGCGGCCACGTAGTCGAGGAGGAAGAGTGGGTCGGCGCCCGTCGTGAGCACGTCGTTGATGCAGTGCGCCGCGAGGTCGGCGCCGCAGGCGCGCAGCGAGCCGCGCTCGCGCGCGAGGATCAGCTTCGTCCCGACGCCGTCGGTCGAGGCCGCGAGCAGGCGCCGGTCGTCCAGCGGGTAGACCCCGGCGAACGCACCGAAGCCGGCGGCCCCGGTGGACTCGACGGCCGCCCGAAGCCGCTCGACGACCGAATCGGCGGTCGCGAGGGACACTCCGGCGGCCGCGTACGTCCGTTCCTCCACCTGCGGGCGAGTCTAATAGGGAGCAATGACGGCCCTGACCGCACTCCTGCCGCTCGCGGTCGTCGCGGTCATGTACTGGCGGCGCGCCAGGACGCTCTCGGCCCGCGGCGCGCCGGTGCCCGGTGTGGCGGCAGGCCAGCTTCGCGCTCGGGATCACCCTCGCCGCGGCGGCGCAGCTGACGCCGCTCGAGGACGAGCTCTTCTTCGTCCACATGCTCCAGCACGTGATGCTCGGGGACCTCGCGGCGCTCGCGTTCGTGCTCGGGCTCACCGGGCCGTTGCTTCGGCCGATCCTCGCCGTGCCCTGGCTCGCGCCGCTCCGCCACCTCGCGCACCCGCTCGTCGCCCTGCCGCTCTGGGCGCTCAGCCTCTACCTCTGGCACCTGCCGCCGCTGTACGAGGCCGCGGTCGAGCACAGCGCCGTCCACGCGCTCGAGCATCTGTCCTTCTTCACGACCGGCGTGCTGATGTGGGCAGCCGTCGTCGAGGTGCTGCCGGGGCCGGAGTGGTTCGGCACCGGCTGGAAGCTCGGGTACGTCGCCGTCGTCCGGCTGGTCGAGACGGCTCTCGGCAACGTCTTCATCTGGTCCGGCGACGTGATCTACGACGTCTACGACCACGGCGAGGAGCACTTCGGGATCGGAGCGCTCCAGGACCAGGGCCTCGCGGGCACGATCATGATGGTCGAGGGCTCCGTCGTCACGATCGGCGCCCTTGCCTGGCTCTTCCTCAAGCTCGCGCAGGAGGGGGAGCTGCGGCAGCGGCTGCTGGAGGAGGGGTACGACCCACGGGCGGTTCGGCGGGCCGTTCGGTACGGACGCGGGGAGGAGCTGGAATCCGCCCGCTGAACATGCCGGGCAAAGCCGCCTGAAAGGAGCACCTATGTCCACGCCGGACCAGCCGACGCAGCAGCAGGCCGCGCCGCCGCCGCCGTCACCGCGCCAGCCGATGACGATCGACGTCGCTCGCCTACCGATTCCGGGGAACGCCGAGTTCGCGCTTTACCTGATCGCGCTGATCGTCGCCTGGATCGTTACCTGGTCGACCGACAGCCTGACCGCGAACTCGTGGTTCCAGTTCTTCCTCTTCACGACGATCGCGTACATCCTCTCGCGCGGGATCGCCAAGGCGAGCCGCGTGCTCGAGCAGTAACCGCTCGCCTCCGCTGGGGGAACCTCCCTGTTCCCCCAGACCCCCTCCACTGGTCCGCTCCGCGGACGAGCCGCTAAACCGCGGCTGGTTCGAACCTGAGCTTCGCAAGCGTCCGGCCCGTAGGAACGGGGGTCGGATACTTGCGCGTGAAGCAGGCGCGGCAGAACTCGTTGTCGGGCCGCCGCGTCGCCGCCTGGACGCCCTCGAGCGAGAGGTGGGCAAGCGTCGTCGCCCCAATCTCCTCGCGAGTCTCCTCGATCGTCCGGTCGGAGGCGACGAGCTGGTCGCCGTCGCCGAAGTCGATCCCGTAGAAGCAGGGCGAGACGATCGGCGGCGACGAGACCCGGACGTGCACCTCGGTCGCGCCGCCCTGGAAGAGCATTGCGACGAGCTGGCGCATCGTCGTCCCGCGGACGATCGAGTCGTCGACGACCACCACGCGCTTGCCGGACACTTCGTCGAGCGGGTTGAACTTCAGCTTGATCCCTTGCTCACGGAGTCCCTGGTCCGGCTGGATGAACGTGCGCCCCACGTAGCGGTTCTTGATCAGGCCCTCGTTGAACGGGATGCCGGAAGCGCGGGCGAAGCCAATTGCGGCGGGCGTGCCGGAATCGGGCACCGGCATGACGAAGTCGGCCTCGGCCGGGGCTTCCTCGGCGAGCCGCTCGCCCATCCGCACACGGGCCTTGTGAACCTCGACGCCCTCGAGTCGCGAGTCCGGCCGCGCCAGGTAGATGAACTCGAACAGGCAGAGGCTCTGGGACGGGTGCGCCACCTGCTCCATCCGGAGCTCGTCGTCCACGACGACGAGCTCTCCCGGCCCGAGCTCCCGGACTGGCTCGGCGCCGACCAGGTCGAGGGCGCAGCTCTCGGACGCGAGCACCCAGTCGTCTCCGAGGCTTCCGACGACGAGCGGCCGGAAACCGTACGGGTCGCGGAAGCCGACGAGCTTCCCCTCCGTCAGCGCAACGCCCGTCGTCGCCCCATCCACGCGCTCGAGCGTGTGGGCGACCGCCTCGGCGAGTGGGGCGGGGTCGTTGCCGATCAGTGCGGCGATCACCTCGGAGTCCGAGCTCGACCCGAGCCTCACGCCCTCAGCCTCGAGCTCCTCACGGAGTTCTTCGGCGTTCGTCAGGTTCCCGTTGTGTCCGAGAGCGACGGTGCGCGCCCGGCCGTGGTGGACGAGCGGCTGGGCGTTCGCCCAGCGCGTCGAGCCGGTCGTCGAGTAGCGCGTGTGGCCGATCGCGAGCTGGCCGTCGAGGCCGTGCAGCGTCTGCTCGGAGAAGACCTGCGCAACGAGGCCCATGTCGCGGACGACGGTCAGGCGTTCCTGGTCGGACACGGCGATCCCCGCCGATTCCTGGCCTCGGTGCTGGAGCGCGAAGAGCCCGAAGTAGGAGACGCGCGCGACGTCGCGTTCCGGCGCCCGGATCCCGAACAGGCCGCACATCTAGATCTCGCTCACCTCCTCCGCGAAGTCTGGAACGTGGTCACCGGCGAGAACGAAGCGCACCGTGTCCGGATCGGCGATGTCCAGATCCGCCTCGACCCCCGACCATTCGGCCATCTCCCGAAGCGCCACCGCCAGCCCGCCGTCCGAGACGTCGTGCGCGAGCGAAAGCCCTGCAGCCGCGCGCCAAACGAGCCCGATCAGCTCGGCCTCGCGCGCCAGGTCGATCTCTCCAAGTAACAGACTGTTACTTGCTCCTCGAACCACGCTGACCGTGTCCCCTCGGCGCCAGCCGCTCGGGACTCGGCGTACGTCCTGCACGAGGCCCACGCAGCCCACGACCGGCGTCGGCGGGATCGAGCGGCCGTCCGTGTCGTTGTAGAGCGAGACGTTCCCGCTCACGACCGGGATCCCGAGCGCCTCGGCAGCCTGCGCGATGCCTTCGATCGCCTGCTCGAGCTCCCAGCCGATCTCGGGCTTCTCCGGGTTGCCGAAGTTCAGGCAGTCCGTGAGCCCGATCGGCTCGCCGCCGACACAAGCGACGTTGCGCGCTGCGTCCAGCACGGCGAGCGCGCCGGCTCGGAAGGGATCCCGCTCGCCGGCCGGCGGCCCGTCGAGCGAGACGGCGAGGCCGCGGTTCCCGTCCAGCCGCAGCACCGCCGCGTCCAGCCCCGGCCGGCGCACGGTCCGCGAGCCGACGAGCTGGTCGTAGCGCTCGTAGATCCAGCGCCTGCTCGTCAGGTTCGAATCGGCAACTCGCACCGTCGTTGTCTCTCTCGATCGCGTCTCGACCGCGTAGCGGGGACATTCGTCTGTCAGGAGCCCCGCAGGGATCGCTCCGACCAGCTCACCGTCGTGGAAGCAACGGAGCTCCCCAGTGTCGGTCACTTCGCCGATCACGGCATGTGCCAGCTCCCACTTCTCGCAGATTGCCTCGACTTGCTCGAGGCGATCTGCGACACAGACGGCGACCATCCGCTCCTGGCTCTCGGAGACCATGATCTCCCAGGCTTCCATCTCGTCCTCGCGGAGCGGAACCCGGTCGAGGTCGACGTCGACGCCCGCGCCGTCCCGCGCCATCTCGGCGAGGGAGGACGCGAGCCCGGCTGCGCCGCAATCCTGGAGCGACTCCACGAGCCCACGCTCGACGAGCTCGAGGCTCGACTCGATCAGCTTCTTGCCGGTGAACGGATCGCCGATCTGCACGGTCGGCCGCTTGTCCGCGTCCTCCTCGGCAAGTTCGGCGCTCGCGAGGACGCTCGCGCCGCCGATCCCGTCCCGGCCGGTCGTCGCTCCGTACAGGACGAGCAGCCCGCCCGTGAGCGTCGCGCGGGCACGGGTCAGCCGCTCGACCGGCAGCAGCCCGACGCACATGGCGTTCACGAGGCAGTTCCCGGCGTACGCCTCATCGAAGACAGCCTCGCCGCCCACCGTCGGCACCCCGACACAGTTTCCATAGTGGCCGATCCCCTCGACCGCGCGCTCGAACATCCACCCGGGCTCGCCGAAGCGGAGCCCGTCCAGCAGCGCGATCGGCCGGGCGCCCATCGCGATCACGTCGCGCAGGATCCCGCCGACGCCGGTCGCCGCGCCCTGGAACGGCTCGACCGCGGACGGGTGGTTGTGGCTCTCGACCTTGAACGCCACCGCCAACCCGTCGCCGAGATCGAGCACGCCCGCGTTCTCACCGGGCCCCTGGAGGACGCGATCGCCTGCGGACGGCAGACGTCGCAGCAGCAGCGCGGAGTGCTTGTAGCCGCAGTGCTCCGACCAGAGCAGCGAGAACACTGCGAGCTCGAAGTCGTTCGGATCGCGCTCCAGCAGTTCGCGGATTCGCTCGTACTCGCCGTCCGTGAGCCCGAGGGCGCGGTGGAGAGGCTGTTCGGCGACCCGCGTCAGGGCGTTGAGAATAGTCGTTCGGGCGGACGCGTTACTTTGAAGAAGTGACGCGCGGTTACGTCCCTCTTCTGCTGGTCCTCGCCCTGATCTGGGGCTCGTCGTTCATGTTCATCGAGATCGCGATCGACGACCTCTCCCCGGCGGCGACCATGACCGGCCGGCTGCTCTTCGCCTCTGCGGCGCTCGGAGCCGTCCTCGTTGCGAAGCGCGGCTTTCGCCAGGCGGTTCGTTGTCTCCGCGATTTCGGCTGGGCCGGTGTCGTGCTCGGCGTGATCAGCACGGCGCTGCCGTTCTGGCTGATCGCCTGGGGCCAGACCAGGATCGACTCGGGAATCGCCGCGATCGGCAACGCGTCAATGCCCATCTTCGTTGCGCTGCTCGCGATGCGATTCGCGCGGCACGAGCGCGTCACCGGCGTGCGAGCATTCGGGCTCGTCCTCGGCATCATCGGCGTGGGCGTGCTCGTCGGAGTCAACCCGGAGGGCGGCTGGGCCGGCGCGATTGGGACGCTTGCGGTGATCCTCGCCTCGATCTCGTATGCGGCAGGCTCGCTCTTCAGCCAGCACAAGCTCGGCGACTCGTCGGGGCTGCTCGTCTCGACAGCGTCGGTGCTTTGGGGAACCCTCGTGATCCTTCCCTTCGGGATTGCGCAGGGGCCGAGCGACATGCCCGGCTGGGGGGCGATCGCCTCGGTTGCAGCGCTCGGCCTGCTCGGCACCGCGCTCGGGCTGATGATGTACCTCCGGCTGCTCGCGGACTACGGTTCCGCCAGAGGAAGCCTGGTCGTCTACCTGCTCCCGGTGGTTGCGCTCTTCTACGGGGCCGTCTTCCTCGACGAGCCTCTGCGGGTCACGGCGCTCGTCGGCCTGGCGTTGATCCTCGCCGGGGTGGCGATCGCTTCCGGGCTCGTCCGGCCGCTCCGCCGCCAGCAGCCGGTCCCCGCGCCGACTCCTTGACCGTGGAGGGCGACGGCCTCCGCCTGCGCAGGGCGACGGAGAACGACGTCGAGTTCGTCGTCGGCCTCCTGAACGAGGAGGGCACGGCGCCGTTTCTCGCCGCATCGCGCTCACGGGACCGGGAGGGAGTCGTCGAGGACGTGACGGCTTCGACGGAGCAACCCGGCGACTCCGGCCTCTTCGTGATCGAGGTGCCGGACGGCGACGGCTGGGCCCGCGCAGGGATGATGGAGTTCTCGCTCGAGAACCGCCGGAGCAGGATCGCGCATCTGAGCGGCCTGGCGATTCACCCGGACTTCCGTGGCCGCCGCCTCTCGGACGACGCGGCGCGTCTCTTCCAGCGCCACCTGATCTTCGACCTCGGCTTCCACCGGCTCGAGCTCGAGTGCTACGGCTTCAACGAGCGCGCGATCCGACATGCCGAGCGCTCGGGCTTCGTCCGCGAAGGCGTGAAGCGGAAGGCGTATCACCGCCACGGCGAGTGGGTCGACGGCGTCCTCTTCGGCCTGGTCCGGGAGGACCTCGAAGCCTGAACCTAGGCTCTACGCGATGACGCGGCGGCTCGTCGCTCCCCTCGCGGTCGCCGCACGGCGGATCGCAGCCAGGCCGGGCTCCGTCCTGCTCACCGGCTTGGGCATCGCGCTTGCCAGCGCCGCGCTCACGACCCTCCTCGTCGGGCAGGTCATCGTCGAGGACCGCGCGGTCTCAGACGCGATCGGGCGCCTTCCCGCCGATGAGCGCATGGTCAGTGTGAGCTGGGTCGGGCTCGGCACGAGGGGGTGGACGCGACTCGATCGCGAAGCGCGGAGCGGGCTTCGGGCTCTCGAGGTCGGGGAGCCCCTGCGTGCAGTTGGGTTTCGGTCGACCAGGTTCGGGACGGAGATCGTTCGGCTGGCGGCCGTCGACGACGCGAAGGGGCTTCTCGAGCTTCGGTCGGGACGACTGCCCTCGCGCTGCGGTCCGGGGCGCTGTGAGCTCGTCGCGCTCGACGGGCCGCGCACGCCGCTGGCCGCGCCGGGCCTCGTCGTGACCGGGTCCGTGACGGCTGCCAGTGGGGCGCCGCTCGCCGCCCTCGTCGGCTCGACCACCACGGCCGAGCGCGTCTTCGTCGGCGTCGGCGTCGAGGAGCTCGCACGACGGCCGGAGGTGAGCGGGCTCTTCCGCACGCTCACCTGGGCGGTACCGCTGGATCTCGACGCGCTCGATTCTCCGAAGGCGGCGGAGCTTCCGACGCGCATCGCCGAGCTGGACACTCGACTGCGACAGGTGGATCCGGCGCTCGCCGTGCGCGCGCCCATCCAGGATCTCGAGGAGGCACGGGACCGGGCGACGAACGCCAGCCGGCGCCAGCTCCTCGTCGGCGCTCAGTGCGTCGTGGTCTTCCTCGCCTTCGCCGTGCTCGCCGCGTCCCGGATCCGCCGAAATGCCGGAGAGACACGGTTCAGGCTTCGGCGGCTCCGTGCGCTGCGGTGGCAGATCGCCCTCGAAACGGCCGGGTATGCGGTGCTGGTCGCCTTGCCTGCCGTGCTGGTCGGGGGAGCTGTGGGACTGGTCGCGGGCGCAGTTGTCGCCGACGAGGCCGGCCGCCCCGTGGGCGACGCGGTTGGGCGGGCGCTGACGTCGGCCGGGTCGGGCTGGGCGCTTGCGCTGCTAGCGCTCGTCGCGGTCGTCGTCCTGATCGCAACCACACGGGCGGCAACGCTCGAGATTCGCGGCCGGGGGATCACGCCCGTGGATGTTGCGATTGCCGCAGTGCTGGCAGCGATCGCAGCCGCGTTCCTCTTCGGCGAGACCGACGCGGAGTCGCTTGCGCAGGACGGCGGGATCGGCGTATCACTCGTCCTGCTGCCCGTGCTCGTCGCGCTCGCCGGCGCGCTCCTGGTCGCCCGCGTCTTTCCTGCGCTCCTGAAGCTCGGCGAACGGCCTGCGGGGAAGGCGGGCGTGTCTCTGCGTCTGGCGCTCCTGTCCCTCGTCCGGAGCCCCGGCGTGGCCGCCGTGGCGGTCGCGTGCCTGACGGTCATGGTTGGGATGGCGGTGTTCGCGCTCACCTACCGGGCCACGCTCGCTGCGAACCAGCGCGACGCCGCGGCCCACGCCGTTCCTCTCGACTACGTCGTCAAGCGCGATCCGACGCGCGGCCTTCGTGCCGGTCGGACGGCCGACCTGGCGCCGAGTTACGGCGACGGCGCGCTCGGCGTCATCCGCCGCGACGGAGACGCCCCGACCCTCAATCGCTCGACCGAGCTGACGGTGCTCGGGCTGCCCCCCGATGCGTTCGAGCGCATGCGCTGGCGCGGTGACTATGCGGCCGATTCGCCCGAGGAGCTTGGCCGGTCGATCACCTACCGCGGCTCGGCCCTGCGCGGCGTCGAGTTGCCGGCGCAGAGCCGTGAGCTCATCCTTCCCAGAACTGTTCGCGGCGACCCGATCCGCATCTCCGCCCAGGTCCGCCGCCCTGACGGCGGCTTTTCCGTGCTCGACCTGGAGGGCAAAGGAGACGTCGCGCGCGCACCCCTCTCCCCGGCGGTTCGCGGCGGGACGCTCGTCGGGCTGACACTCGCGTTCCCGCCGATCGCCGAGTTCACGACGGCGCACCGAGCCACGGGGAGCCGAGCCGCGCCCGACGTCCTCCTCCGAGGGACGCTGACGCTCGGCCGCCCGCGCGTCGCCCTGCCGGCCGGACAGCGTGCGCTTGCAGTCGACTACGGCGACTGGGTGTCGTCGGAGGGACGCGGCACCGGCGGGTCTCCGAGGCGAGCGCGCATCCGCTACCTCCTCTCCCAGGAGCGCACGTTCCGCATCAGGCCGCGCCAGTCGACCGACGACGCGCCGATTCCCGTGATCGCGTCGACGTCCATCGTGGCCGGTGCCGGGTCGGCTCGGGTACTGCCGATCCGCGTCGGCCGCGCGGCGGTCGAGGCCCGTATCGTCGGGACCGCCCGCCGCTTCCCGACTCTCTCGGGCGACTTCATCGTCGCCGACCGAGAAGCGCTGGCAACCGCGGCCAATGCCGCTGTCCCCGGAACGGCGGTTGCGGACGAGGCATGGCTCTCCGCAGTGCCGAAAGCGGAGGCGCCGTTCCCGGTCCAGGTGACGTCGCGGGTCGAGCTGGAGCGAAGCCTGCGCGCCGACCCGGTCTCGCGGGCCGCCGCGATCGCACTGCTCGCAGCGGCGATCCTCGCCGGTTTCCTCGCCCTGGCCGGGCTCGTGCTCGCCCTCGCGGTGGATGCACGGGATGACGCCGGCGACCTCTTCGACCTCGAGAGTCTCGGCTTCGATCCCACCAGGCTTGCGCGCCATCTCTGGCTCCGATCGGCCGTCATCCTGGTAGCCGGCCTTGTCGGCGGGCTGGTGACCGGGGCACTCGCCTCGCTGCTGGTGACCGACCTGGTCGCGGTGACCGCCAACGTGACTCCGGCGGAGCCGCCGCTCGTCCCTGTCCTCCCCTGGCCGCTTCTCGCCGCCGGATCGATCGTCTTCGGCGGTCTCACGCTCGGCATCGTGGCGTTCCTTGCGCGCCGTTCGTTTCGAGCTGCCGCTCCCGCCAGGCCGGAGGCAGCGTGACGCCCGCAATCGAGGCGAGGGATCTCTTCAGGGTCTATGCCACTCGCGAAGGAAGCGCCGCCGCGCTGCAGGGTCTCTCACTCGAGATCGCCGAAGGCGAGATCGTGGTGGTGTTCGGCCCGAGCGGGTCCGGCAAGACGACGCTGCTCCGCATCGTCGGCGCACTCGACGCGCCTTCAGCCGGCGTGGTGCGCGTCCACGGCGTCGACCTCCGTCGGCTACGGGGCCGGGCCAGAGACCGCTTCCGAGCCGATGTGATCGGCTACGTCGACCAGCACTATTCGCGCCTCCTCGCGCCGGAGCTCACCGCCCGTCAGATCGTCGAGCTGCCGCTCGCACTGCGGGGCGACGGACCGGCTGCTCGACGTAGGCGTGCGGGCGAGCTGTTCGAGCGTGTCGGCCTCGCCGATCGCGCCGATGCGCGGCCGTCAGAGCTTTCGGGAGGTGAGCAGCAGCGTGTCGCGCTCTGCGCCGCGCTCGTGCGCAGCCCTCGGCTCATCCTCGCGGACGAGCCGACCGGCGAGCTCGACGCGGCGACGGCGCAGGGCGTCTACACGCTGATCCGCGACCTTTCGCGAGAACAGCGGTCGGCCGCGTTGATCGTCAGCCACGACATCGGCTCGGCCACCATCGCCGACCGGATGATCCAGGTGCGGGACGGCCGCGTGAGCGCCGAGGGCCCTCCGGGCGAGGAGACCCTCGTCGTGGCGCCGACGGGCTGGGTCCGGCTGCCGGAGGATCTCCTCGAGCGTTCCGGCATCGGGTCGAGGGCACGACCCTCGCTTGCGGACTCCACGATCTCGCTGACTTCCGCCGGGGCGCCTGCACGCGCTTCCGAGGCGCCCTTGCCGAGAGACCGGCTGCCGCGGAGCCCGTCGAGCCCCGCGGCCGAGCTCCGGCGCGTCGGACGCCGATTTGCGACCGGTGCGGCGGTCACGGGGCTGAGCGCGGAATTCCCGACGGGCCGCATCACCGCGATCACGGGCCCGTCGGGATCGGGGAAGACGACCGTCCTCCACCTACTGGCCGGTCTCGATCTCCCGACGGAGGGCCAGGTGATCGCGCTGGGTCACCGGGTCTCCGAGTTGAGCCGCGCCGAGAGGGCTGCCATCCGTCGCAGCAGTGTGGCCGTGGTCACCCAGGATCCGGCGCTCGTGCCGTTCCTCAGCGCGCGAGAGAACGTCGAGGTCGGCCTGCAGGTTCGGACCGCGAATGGCGACGCGATCGCCGCGCTCGAGTCCGTAGGGCTCGGAGAGCTGGCCGAGCAGCGGGTCGACAGGCTTTCGATGGGCGAGCGGCAGCGTGTCGCCATCGCGCGCGCTCTCGTAGCCGCCCCGGCGCTCTTGCTCGCGGACGAGCCGAGCGCGCGCCTCGACGAGGCCAACGCCGTCGCGGTCGGTGACCTCTTCGCCCGGATCGTCGACGAGTCCGAGACCACCGTCGTCTTCAGCACGCACGACCCGGTCCTGCTCGAGGTCGCCGACGAGATCGTCGCTCTCGCCTGAGAACGGGAGAGGGCCGGCGACGCCGGCCCTCTCCCGGCTGGGCCAGAAGGCCTAGTCGTGGATGTTCGAGCGCATCCGGAACACCTGGAACTCGGCGGCCCGGGCGAAGTTCGGATCGGACGAGGCCGGTGTGGCCGTGTCGCAATCCGTCGCTGCGGTGGGATCCGAGTCCTGCTCACCCTGGTACGAGGGCGCCCCCGTGCACTGCGTCGAGCGCACGACGAAGCGCACGTGAGTGGCCTTCGCGTCCGGAATGTCGAACTGACGCAGGAGCAACGCCGGCGACACCGGCCGCGGCGACGTGCCGGGGAAGGCATCTGCCGGGCTCGTGTACCGCTTGGTGTACCCCGCGTCGGTGGCGCAGTTCGCGCCCTTGTTCGCGTCGCACGTCCAGACCTCGAACGACCGCAGCGCCGAGAAGCGGTTGAGGCCGTTCGTCAGCATCGCGCTGACCTGGACGTACTTGACGTTGATCGACTCCGTCCCTCCGAGGTCGATCGTGACCTTCTTGCCGGCGACGACGATCTGACCGCCGACCCGGTCGCCCGGAGTCGTCCAGATCGTCCGCTCCGTGTCGTCGATCAGGTTCGGCAGCGTGTCACCGCCGTCGCCGGTCGCCGTGGCGCCCGACGCCGAGGAGGCCCAGTTCTGGGCCAGCTCGATCTTGATCGTCTCGTTCTTCCCCGACCGGAACCGGTCGCTGAAGCGAACGAGGCCGTATCCATTGGCCTGCACGGAGAACTCGTACCGGCCGGGTGCGAACTTCGCGGTGTCGTCGAGGTTGATCACGGTCGCCGGGGACCCTGCGGCCGGGGTGGCCGGATTGGTGTCCGCGATCGGCGAGACGCGTGCCTCGTGATGCCCGACGAAGATCCGGGCGTTCGTGATCGGGTCACCGTCGAGGTTCTTGACGATGAACTTCACGGTCGCCGGGCTCGTCCCGACGGGCTCGAAGTCCGGCACCGGGTCGGTGTCCGTCTCCGCGAGCGAGTTGTTCGAGCTCGTGGCGCCGACGCCCATGCCGCCCCGAGCGAACCCGAGCCAGAGCTCCTTCTGGTTCGCGCCGCCGAAGCGTGCGAGGTCGGCCGCGAGCATCATGTTGCGCTCCTCGAGCATTGACGGGCCGATCGGGGCAAGCAGCATCGCGTCGAACACGAGCTGGATCCAGCGCCGGTTGCCCGGACACCGGTGAGCCGGCATGAAGCCCTCGGCGCACTCGGCCTGGAGCTCCTTGTCGCCCACGGGATAGTCGTCGTCGTACTTGTCGATCAGCAGCTGACGGATCAGGAAGTTCGTCTTGCTCCAGATCTCGCCGTTCGCGTGCACCTGCTGGCTCGACGTCAGCGTGGGCCCGGTCACGTCGAAGCCCAGGTCGCTGAAGTTCAGCGTGTTGATCATCAGCTCTCTGCTCGGCTGCGGGATTCCGCCCGACGTCGGGAAGTTCATCCCGTAGTTGCGGATCGCCCGCTGCTTGTTCCCGGTGTCGTAGGCGCCGTTCGAGTAGGGGTTCTCCCCACTCGCGCCGGCGAACCCGTTTCCGAACAGATACTCCATGCCGAACATGTCGCCGTGGGACTCGCCCATCGCGCCGGCGTGGTGGCCGGCACGGAGGTTGCCCTTGCCGATCATGCGGTTCTCGATCATGTGGCCGTACTCGTGGCCGATGACGCCCATGTCGTAGTCACCGTCGACGCAAGGCGGGTAGTACGTCGACGCCTGCGGCTGCCAGAAGTACATGTTCGTCACCGACGAGATCCCGTCGGGCAGCGAGAACATGTTCGCATTGTTTCGTCCGCCGACGTTGGCGCCGGACTGGACGTTGCCGATCACCGGGTCGTTCTCCTGCCGCCGCTCGGTGAGGCCGAAGTTGTAGTCCTGGGCGTTCCAGTTCCGCTCGGTGAAGCCGAGGTGGTAGGCCCAGTCGTGCATCCGGTTGTGCGCGACGAACAGGTTCACTGACGCCGCGTCGTGATCCCAGGTCGTCGGCCCCGGATCGGGGTTGCAGTCACGGTTCGCGAAGTCGTTCGACCACGTGAAGGAGTAGTCGCGTCCCGCGCTCACCGGCGAGTACTGCGGTGGGCTCGGGAAGTTGACATCGAAGTAGGACGTGGCCGACCGCGCGTTGTTCCCGCGGGTCGTTAGCGTCGCCGAGTTCGTCCTGTGGTCGTGGTCCCAGGCCCCGCGTGAGGCCAGGGCGCCTCCCGCGAGCCGGTCACAACCGGGAGCCATGACCCAGCACCACGTCTGGCGCGTGTCCGTGTTCGGCATGTTCCACGGATCCGCGTCGAGGGTGTACAGAGGCGGCAGGCTCGCGAATGCCTTCCACCGTGCCAGGTAGACCGGCGGCGCCGATGACGCATCGCCGATCAGTGTGCCCTGGTAGGTGCGAGGCGCAGCCCAGACCGTGTTCTGAGCATCGTCGAAGTCGCAGACCTGCACGCTGTAGTTCCCCGGCGGGACACCGCCGGCGGGCTCGTAGCGGAAGCGCTCCGGCGTCAGGAACGTGTCGGCGTGCGTGCCCGGGACGAGCGCCCCGTTGAACATGAGGTCGATGGCGACGTCGTTCACCGCGTTGTCGGCGTTGACGAAGCCGTCGAGTGCCCTGTTCCCTGCGCCGATTGTGAACGGTCCGCTGATGTTGCATGCACCGTCCGTTGCTGCGACCTCACCGCTGAAGGAGTACGACTCGGCGGCCGCGAGCTTCAGCTTCGACGAGCCCTGATTCAGGTTGTGGACGATGCTGCTGCGCGCCAGGATCCGCCCGGTACGCGCGTCCACGTAGGAGCGCAAGCCGAGGTCTTCCTTGGTGTTCATCACGATCGTCTCGTAGGCCGGCACGACGCCGCTCCGGACCGTCGGGAAGGCGACGAGCTTCGCGAGCTGCGTCCCCGGGAGCCCCGCGACACGGAACTGCGAGTAGCCGCGAACGCTCTTACGGGACAGGATGTTCGCGACCGATCGGGTCAGACCGGCCCGCTTTGCGGCGGTCGCCCATGCGGCGGCGGCCGACAGCTTCGCGGTGCCGGAGAGTGCGCGGTCCCGGGTGAGGTTCGAGGAGACCGAGACGATCTTCCAGCCTCGAGCCTGGCTCCCGACGACACCCACCGTGACGGTGCCGCTCTCACTCGTACGCAAGCCGTCGAAGACCTGACGGTAGGTGACGGCCCAGCCCGTGCTGTCTCCGAGCCTGTTCGCGCTCACGAACGCGAGGGCGTCCAGCGAGCTGATGCCGAAAAGCGCCTTGTGGCGGTTGAGATACCAGCCGGCGGCGTCAGCGGGGTTCTTGCCGCGCACGCCGCGGGCGAGGAACTTGCCGTGACGCACGAGCGTCGACGGGGTTCCGAACCGGCTCCAGGTCACGCTCGCCTTCAGCCGTTTCACCTGGCGGCGCTGGGCCTTCGTCGGAGCCACGGTCCCGACCCGGGTGTCGAACTCGAGCGCGCCGGAAGTGGCGCCGTCGAGGTTCACGTTCGACAGTGCGGAGCCGGGGAGGAAGACGCCGACTGCGGCCATCAGCACGGCCACGCCAACGAATCTGGATCGCATGTCTCTCCCCTCTGGAGGTGCAGGAACGGTTCCTCTAGAGATAGAGGAAGCTTGATCTTTTAATCTCTATAGTGGAAAGTCAAGTTGTTCCTTCTCCCTCCCCAAGGGTCACAAGGAGCAGCGAGCGGGGGAGCCAGCCGCGTGTTGGCTCCCTCGCCCGGCTTTCCAGACGGCGGTTTACGCAGCTGGCAAAACCGGGCATATTTCGACCGATGAGGCTCGCTGTCCTGGGCTTCCTGGCCGCCCTCGTGGCGCTGCCGTTCGCCGCTGAGGCCGCACAGCCGCCAACACGCTGGGCTGTCACGCTGAGCGGCCGAGTGGTGGAGTCGTACAACTACGGGAACGCCAACCGGACTGCGGAGTGCACCGTGTTCCGTTTCGGCAAGACGACGCGCGAGTGGCGTGTCGCGAGCACACGTCCCACCGTCGTCAGCGTCGAGCGCTGGAGCTCACGCGCGCGCTACCGGCCCGGACAGCTGTTTCGCGTGGGTATCACGAGGTCCGGAGGGAAGGGCTCGTGGATGGAGAGGCGTCAGTGCCTGGGCGAGGAGATCGTCACCGATTCGGGCACGTGCAGCGCGAGGACGCAGCGAGGGCGAATCCGGCCCGCGTTTGCCTGGAGCGGCGCGAACCGGATCGCGTTCCGGCGGCGTTCGGTCAGCATCCCGCTGCGCATGTGCGGTTTCGACTGGACGTCGAGCTCTCCGGATTCGTGGCTGAGCGTGGCGCTGGGACGGGTGGACGAAGAGGTGCTGCTCGCCGGCAGCCGCCGCACCGTGGTCGCCCGTGCTGACGTAACGCGGGACACGATGAGCCTCCCCTTCGAGCCGCCGACGGGCTCGATGCAGCACAAGCTCCGCGTCGTCTGGACGCTGCTGTTCCGCCGCCTCTCGTAGGATCCGGCGCATGGAGCTGATCCACACCTGTTACCGGGTGACCGATCCCGAGCGGTCGATTGCGTTCTACGAGGCGCTCGGCCTCGAGAGGCGGCGTGAGCTGCCGATCCGCGACGAGGCGGTCAACTACTTCCTCGGTGTGCCGGGCCAGGAAATCCCGGAGCTCGAGCTCACGCATAACTTCGGCGTCGACTCCTACGAGGTCGGCACCGGCTACGGCCATGTCGCGCTGACGGTCGACGATCTCGACACGACGCTCGAGAAGCTCGCCGCCCAGGGGATCGAGCCCGAACGCCCGCCTTACCAGGTGCGCGAGGGTGGGTCGCGGATCTGCTTTGTCCGCGATCCGGATCAGTACCGCGTCGAGCTGATCGAGCGCGGCTAGCGCCGCATGAAATAGCGACCTAGCCAAAGGGCTAGTTGGATCCTGACCTTACGGCTGTCGAGAGGGGGCGGCCACAGTTCTAGCGTCGATTATTGCCTGGTGGGAGCGGAACACGCCCTGTCCGGGCGAATGCGATCGCCGCCATGTCCCACACTCACCACGCATCAGCTGTCGTCAGCGGTCTCGGGCCTAGGGGCCCGGACGCAACTCCGCGAGAACGATGAGACGCGGAGCCGACGCCGCCCCGTCGCGCTCGCGAAACGTGGGATTGACGACGCTCGTCCTCGCCGGGCTCTGCATGCTCGGGCTCGCGACCTCGGAGGCGGTGGCGCAGGGCTTGCCGCAGCAGACTCCGACCGAGCCGACGACCACGACGGTCGCGACCGCGCCCGCGCCGCCGCCGCCCGCGCCTGATCCAAGGCCGGCTCCGAAGCCGGACCCCAAGCCGGCCAGGCCGAGGCAGGCTGTCCCTCCCAAGGCACCGCCGCCACCGCCGCCTGTTGAGCGTGCCGCTCGGCCACCGATCGCGACGACTGCGCTCTCACCGACCGCACCACCCAAGGCACGCACGAGGCAGCTCGGAGCGGTACCTCCGAGGCGGTCGGCAACGTCACCGGCGGTTCGGCCACCTGGTAAAGCACGCCGCGGGTCGACCATCCGAGTTCGTCGCGATCGTCCGTCGGTCCGCCGGCGGAAGCCGGTGGTTCCGATCCGGAGCACACCGGCTGCTCCCGTGGAACCGGCGCTCGATCTCGCACTCATATCGGCGCCAGTCCTCTCGAAATCACAGGGCGTCGCCAAGCCCGCGATTCCCAAGGTTCTCCTCTTGATGTGCCTCGGGATCGTTCTCCTCGGGATCGTTCTCCTACTCGGGGCCTCGCTCGCCTCGGCTCGTGGAGTGCCGTGGCCCGAGTTTACGGAGCCGCTCCACGCGCACCGCCGCGACCTTGCAACGGTCGGTATCGGCGCAATTGCCGTTGCCTTCCTTTTCCTCAACGCCGCCGTCTTGCTCTAGGGGGATTCATGCTCAACCGCCGCCGTCTGTCGACCATCACCGCCGCGACAGCGTGCCTGCTCGTCGTGTCCGCAGCGTCCGCCGACCCGATCAACACGTACACGGGCGTTGCGACCCCGTCCCACGTCAAGCCATCGACCTCGGCGTCGTACAGCGTCCGTTTGACGAACGACACGCTGTCCCCCGAGGGCGCGGATCGCGCCAAGATCGCGATCCCGCCGGGTTTCGTCGTCGACGCCCCGAGCCTGCAGGCCACGACCAGTGCTGCGGGTGCCTGCCAGCCCTCTGTCTGGGTCGCAGACGGCGATCTCATTGCCGACGCGAAGATCAATCTCAAGCGAGCCGGGACCAGCTCGAGCGACGAGCTGTGCGCGGGCGCGACGCTGACCGTTGACTTCGCCGCCACCTCGGGCGCCGTGGAAGGAACGTCCGAATGGACGAGCGAGCTCCTTCGCGGACTCGCCCCGTTCGCATTGCTGGGCTCTCAGCCGACCGTGCAAGTGGACGGCTCAGCACCCCAGGTCGGGATCGGCTCGCCGCCTGCAAATCCGAGCAACGACGTTTCGCCGGACTTCTCGTTCACGACGAGTGAGCCGGCCACGCTCGAGTGTCGACTGGATCAAGCGGTCTTCGCACTCTGCGCTTCCCCGAAGAGCTACACCGATCTCGCGGACGGCTCGCATACCTTCTTCGTCAGAGCCACCGACGCTGCGGGCAACGCCGGCCAGGCAAGTCACAGCTGGACGATCGATACCGCTGCCCCTGCAACCTCGATCACGAGCAAGCCGAGCGACCCGAGCAACGACAGCTCCCCGAGCTTCGGCTTCACGATCAGCGAGTCTGCGGCAGCCGAGTGCGACCTGGACGGCGCCGGCTTCGCTCCCTGCAGTTCCCCCCGGACATATGCCGGCGTCGCAGACGGGCCGCACACCTTTGCTGTTCGTGCCAAGGACGCCGCGGGCAACACCGGGTCTGCGGTCACATACGGCTGGACCATTGACTCGGCGGGGCCGCCGGCGACGATCACACAGAAGCCGAGCGACCCCAGCAGCGACAGCTCCCCGACCTTCGCGTTCAGCGCCGGCGAGCCCGCGCAGTTCCAGTGCAAGCTGGATGCCGCCGTGTTCGCGGCATGCGGCTCGCCGAAGGATTACACAGGCCTGGGCGACGGGCTCCATACCTTCGTCGTCAGGGCGACCGATTCCGCCGGAAACGTCGGGCCCGAGGCGAGCTACCAGTGGAAGGTGGACACGGTCGGACCGACGACCTCGATCACCCAGAAGCCGGGCAACCCGAGCAACGACAGCTCCCCGACCTTCGCGTTCACGGCAAGTGAGCCGGGCCAGTTGGAGTGCAAGCTCGACGCCGCCGCTTTCGCGTCCTGCTCGTCGCCGCAGACCTACAGCGCGCTTGCCGCAGGCCAGCACACGATCTCGGTCAGGGCAACCGACGCTGCCGGCAACATCGGCGCCCCGGCGACCTACACCTGGACGATCGACACGACGGCACCCGGGACCGAGATCACGGTCAAGCCGACCGACCCGAGCAACGACAGCTCGCCGAGCTTCTCGTTCACCTCGAGCGAGGGCGGCAGCAGCTTTACCTGCAAGTTGGACAACGCTGCGTTCGAGGCCTGCGTCTCGCCAAAGACGTACAGCGCGGTCGCGCCGGGCTCGCACGCGTTCTCAGTCCGAGCGACGGATGCCGCCGCGAACACCGGTGCCGCCGAGACCTACACGTGGACGATCGACACGACCGCGCCGACGACCGCGATCACGCAGAAGCCGGGCAACCCGAGCAACGACACCTCTCCGAGCTTCGCGTTCACGGCGAGCGAGGCGGGGAGCCAGTTTGCGTGTCGTCTCGACGGTGGAAGCTTCGCGCCGTGTGTCTCCATCAAGACCTACACCGGCTCTTGGCGACGGTTCTCATACCTTCTCTGTTCGCGCCACCGACCCTGCCGGGAATCTTGGGGTCGAGACGAGCTACACCTGGGTGGTCGACACCGTCGCGCCGACCGCCACGATCTCCGGCAAGCCGAGTGACCCGAGCAACGTCAAGTCCCCGAGCTTCTCCTTCACGGCGAGCCAGGCCGGCAGCAGCTTCCTCTGCAAGCTCGACGGCGCCGCGTTTGCGCCGTGCACATCGCCGACCGGCTATCCCGGGCTCGCCGACGGGCTGCACACCTTCGTCGTCAAGGCGGCGGATCCGGCAGGCAACCCGAGTGCGGAGGAGACCTACACGTGGACGATCGACAGCGTCCCGCCGACGGCGACGATCACGGGCAAGCCGAGTGACCCGAGCAACAACACCTCCCCGAGCTTCTCGTTCACGGCCAACGAGAGTGGCAGCACGTTTCGCTGTCGGCTCGACGGTGGACCCTTTGCAGCTTGTGCCTCCCCGACGCAGCACCCCAACGTTCCACAGGGCACGCACACCTTTACCGTCCAGGCCGCGGACAGGGCGGGAAACACGGGCCCCCAGGCGAACTACAGCTGGACGATCGACACTGCGGCACCGACGGCCGAAATCACGCAAAAGCCGACTGCCGTGAGCAACAACAACTCGCCGAGCTTCACCTTCACGGCGAGTCAGGCCGGCAGCACCTTCACCTGCAGGCTGGACGCCGCGGCCTTCGCTGCGTGCGTCTCGCCGAAGGTCTACTCCGGTGTTGCCGACGGCCTGCACACGTTCGCAGTCAAGGCGATCGACCCAGCCGGCAATACGAGCGCGGAGACGAGCTACGCGTGGACGGTCGACACCAGACCTCCGGCGACGTCGCTCGCCGCTAAGCCGGACAACCCGAGCAACGACACAACGCCAAGGTTCTCCTTCTCGGCAGACGAGGCCGGCAGTACCTTCGCCTGCAAGCTCGACGCCGGGGCGTTTGCGTCTTGCGTTTCGCCGAACAGCCTCGCCACACTCGCGCAGGGTCAGCACACGTTCAGCGTCAGGGCGACCGATTCCGCCGGCAACACTGGGCCGCCGGCAAGCCACACGTGGACGATCGACACGGCAGCCCCGACGACGACGATCACGCAGAAACCGACCGACCCGAGCAACAGTAGAACTCCGAGCTTCACGTTCACGGCCAGCGAGGCCGGCAGCACCTTCTCGTGCCGACTCGACGGTGCGGCCTTTGCCGCCTGCGCGACGCCGAAGATCTACGCCGCACTAGGTGATGGCGCACACACGTTCGAGGTTCGTGCGACCGACCTCGCGGGCAACACCGGCGCGTCCAGCACGCATGCATGGACCATCGACGCCACCACTCCGACGGTGACGATCAGCCAGAAACCGGGTGACCCGACCAACGACACTTCGCCGAGCTTTACCTTCGGCGCAAGCGAGACCGTGACTCTTCAGTGCAAGCTCGACACAGCGGCTGCCGCTACGCTGCAGCGGAACGAAGAGTTACGTCAACGTCGTTCAAGGACAGCACACCTTCATGGTCTCGGCGACCGACGCTGCCGGCAACACCGGGCAGGCGAGCTACAGCTGGAGGATCGACACGACGGCACCGACGGCCACGATCACGCTGAAGCCCGGCAATCCGAGCAACACGGGCTCGCCGATGTTCGCCTTCACCGCGAGCGAGGGCGGGGTCGTCTACGCGTGCCGTCTCGAGCTCGGCGGCTTCGAGCCCTGCCCATCGCAGAAGGCCTATGCCAATCTCACCGACGGCCAGCACGCCTTCGCCGTCCGGGCCACCGACGCCGCGGGCAATACCGGGGTTGCGGCCACGTACACCTGGACGATCGACACGGTCGGGCCGACGACCGCCATCACCGGTAAGCCGGGCAACCCGAGCAACAACCCCTCCCCGAGCTTCTCGTTCACCTCCAGCGAAGACGCCAGCTTCGTCTGCCTGCTCGACGGCAGCGCGACGCCCTGTACTTCGCCGGCGGGCTACAACGGCTTGTCCGACGGGCCGCACGCGTTCTCGGTCCGGGCGACTGACGTCGCCGGAAACACCGGGGTCGAGACGGCCTACGGCTGGACGATCGAGACACGCGCGCCCACTGCTGTGCTCATGTCGGGCCCGTCCGGCCTCACCAACACCAGTGCTGCGAGCTTCGCGTTCTCCGCGGACGAGCCCTCGACGTTCGATTGCAAGGTCGACGATCGCGGCTTCGAGCCCTGCAGCTCGCCCGCGGCGTATCACGGGCTCGTCGACGGTGGACACGCGTTCACCGTCCGGGCCTGGGACGCCGTCGGCAATGTCAGCGCTCAGGTTGCCCACTCGTGGACGATCGACACGACCGCCCCCGAGACGACTGTCGTCTCGGCGCCGAAGTCTGGGGCCGCAAGCTCGGCGACCTTCGCGTTCTCGGCGAGCGAGGGCGGGACGTTCGAGTGCAGGCTCGACGGAGCGGCCTTCGCGCTCTGCGGCTCGCCCAAGAGCTACACGGGCCTGAGCAAGGCGACGCACCAGTTCGAGGTGCGCGCGGTCGACGCGGCGGGAAATGCCGACGCGACCCCGGCCGTTCATGCCTGGAAGATCGAGACGGCGGTGATCAAGGCAGCGCAGTCGGCGCTGATGGCACCGAGAACGGGCGCACGGGTGACGCGGCCGCCGCTGCTCGTCTGGCGTCGGGCTAACCGCGCGCGGTACTACAACGTGCAGGTCTATCGAGGCCGCCGGAAGGTCCTCAGCGCGTGGCCCACGAAGACCCGCTTCCAGCTCCAGATGCGATGGAAGAACCTCGGCCGCAAGGAGCAGCTGCTGCCGGGCAGCTACCGGTGGTACGTCTGGCCCGGATACGGAGCACCGTCGGCGCGCCGGTACGGGCAGCTCCTCGGTCAGAGCACCTTCGTCGTCGCTCGTCGCTCAGGGCGCTGAGCTACCGTCAATCCGGCCGTGCCGGCGACGGAGCCATCCGGTTCGACGCTCTACGGGCCGCAGCAAAGCCGTTTCGCCCGCTTCCTCGAGCGGCGCGAGCAGCGGCGGCCCGATCCCGGCGCGCGCGAGCTGCGCCGCAGGCTCCTTGCCGGCCTCGAGGGGCGCGTGCTCGAGGTCGGCTCGGGCGACGGGCGCTCCTTCGAGCACTACCCGCCGGAGGTCACGGCGCTGCTCGCGGTCGAGCCCGATCCCGACGGCGAGGGAGTCCGCCGCTCAGCTGGCGCGCAACGCAGTAGTTCCGATCGAGATCGTCGACGGCCTCGCCGAGCGGCTGCCCGCCGACGACGGATCATTCGACACCGTCGTCGTCATGGGCGTCCTCTGCAGCGTCGCCGACCCGCACGTCGTCCTCCAGGAGCTCCGGCGCGTCCTCCGGCCCGGCGGAGAGCTCCGCTTCTGGGAGCACGTCCGATCGAGGCATGTGCTCTTCCGGGCGTTTCAGCGCGTCCTCGACCGGCTCTTCTGGACGAGGGCACTGGGCGGTTGCGAGACGACGCGGGACACCGAGGCGGCGATCCAGGCCGCCGGGTTCGACTTCGAGCGCCTCGAGCGCGGCTTCCACTCTTCGTCGCTCTTCGCGATCACCACGGCGCCGTACATCCATGGCGTGGCGATCCGCTAGCCCGGGCTTCACGACAACTGCGTGCTGGCCGGGCCGGACTGCGGTTCGCCTGCCTTGAGCTCGGCGTCGATCGCGCCGGCCACTGCCTCGAGCGCAGCCGCGACCTCGCCTTGGGGAAGCTCGACGCGCCGCTCGGCCCGCCGAAGCGCCCTCGCGAAGTCCGGGATGGTCGCGCGCCAGCGGCTCCGGCCGTCAGGCGAGAGGTCGACGAGCGACGAGCGGCCGTCGTTGGGGTTCGGCCGGCGGACGAGGACGCCCGCCGCCTCGAGCGCCTTGAGCCGGTAGGTCAGTGTGCTCGGGCCGACACCGAGTTGATCGGCGAGGGCACTCGGCGTGAGCGGGCCGTGGCGGTCGAGCACGCTGTAGAGGGCCGCGTCCTCAGGACGGATGCCTGTTCCTTCGAGTGCCCTCGCCACGAGCCGGCCGGCGCGCTGATACGTCGTGTACAGCTGGAAGATGAGGGGACGGGGCTCGGGCATGCGGTAGTGGACTTGAGCTAACTAGTTCAAATTCGTAGTATGGCGAAGATGCGTGTCGTCATCGGCCTCCTCGCGGCTCTCGTCCTCTCGGCCGTCGTCGCCGCCGAGGCGGCCGCGCCGCGGATCTCGGTGCGCCCTCCGCCGCAGCCGCTGCGCGTCGGTCAGGAGTGGGCCGTCCAGGTGAGCGTGCGCGGGGCGCGCCCGAGCCGGTTCGTCGTCCGGCTGGGCGCCCGGGTCGCGCGCTTCCCGCTGGTGCGCGCCGGCCGTCGCCACCGTGCGTGGGTCACGTTTCCGGAGGCCGGTCGCTGGCGCTACGGCGTCCGTATCGGCACACGTGACCGGTTCGTCGGGAGCGTCCTCGTCCGTCCGGCGGTTCCCCGGCTGCAGCAACCGTACGGAATCGTCGGGCAGCCGGGAGGAGCGCTGCTCGTCGCCGACTACCAATCGAACGCCATCCTTCGACTCGATCCGGCGCACGGTGGCGCAGCGATCTTCGCTCGGATCCCGCGCCCTCGCGACCTACGGCCGGCCGCGAATGGAACGCTGCTCGTCTCTTCGGGCCGGAACGTCTACGAGCTCGACCCGCGCACACGAGCTCTTCGCGTCGGCGTGCGGACGGCGAGCCGGCTCGAGGGGGTCGCGCCGGCGCCCGGCGGCGGTCTCTACGTCGTCGAGGAGCAGTCGCGGATCGTCCACATCGCGGCCGACGGGTCGCGGGCCGTCCTCGCCGACGGCCTGAACGGCGTCCACGGGATCCTGTCGACGGTTGACGGCGTGGTGGCATGCGAGTCGTACGCGGGAAACGTCCTGCTCGTGACCGAGAAGGGCACTCGCACACTCGCGAGCGGTCTGGGCAACCCCTCCTACGCTGCGCCGGCTCCCGATGGGGGCGTCTACGTAACCGAGTTCTCCGCGAACCGCGTTTCACTCATCGAGCGGTCCGGTGCAGTCCGAGCGCTCGCTTCGGTCAACCAGCCGGGCCCGATCGCGCCGGACGGCGCGGGCCGGTTGCTCGTCGGCTCGCTCGGCGGAACCATCTCGCGCGTCGACCAGATAACCGGCCGGGTCAGTCGCGTGTGGCCGCGCTAGTGCTCTTCGGCGGCGTCCGCCTCGGCCTTCGTCCGGTGGACCGTGCCGTGGGGATGCTCGGGCGGCGCGTACGTGGTCAACAGCCGTAGCGGCGCGCCACCCGTGTTCACGAAGTTGTGGAGCGTTCCCGCCGGGACGAACACGTAGTCGCCGGACTGAACCGGGCTCGACTCGCCCTCGAGGATCGCCTCGCCCTCGCCTTCGACGAAGAAGAGGATCTGGTCGCCCTCGTGGGTCTCCTCGCCGATCTCTTCGCCCGGCGCGAGCGTCATCACGACCAGCTGGGCATGCTCGCCGGTCTCGAGCACCTGGCGGAAGTACTCGTTTTCGCGGGCGAGCGCCTCGTAGTTCCCCTGGGCCATGTGGGAAGGATAGGCGAGCCTTGCGCGTAGTCCTCGACGCGTAGGCAAGCTTCGCGCGTGGACGTCTCGACCCTCGCACTCTTCTGCGCTGCCGCACTGGCGCTTGCGGTCGTGCCCGGCCCGGCCGTGCTCTACATCGTCGCGCGGAGCGTCGACCAGGGCCGGTTCGCCGGCGTCGTCTCCGCGCTCGGGATCTGCGTCGGCGGCCTCGTCCACGTGCTCGCGGCGACGATCGGTCTCTCGTCGCTCCTGGCCTCGTCGGCGACCGCCTTCACGATCGTCAAGTACCTGGGCGCCGCCTACCTCGTCTTCCTCGGGATCCGCCGGCTGCTCACAAACGAGACGGTGGAGAACGACCTCATACGCATACCGAGGTCACGAAGGCGCCTGTTCGTCGACGGGGTGGTCGTGAACGTCCTGAACCCGAAGACGGCGCTCTTCTTCATCGCGTTCCTGCCCCAATTCGTCGACCCCGATGCCGGCGCGGTGACGCTGCAGATCTTCGCGCTCGGCCTGGTCTTCGTCGTGATCGCGCTCTCGTCGGACACGCTGTGGGCGCTCGCCGCCGGCACCGCCGGAGTGTGGCTGCGCCGCAACCGCTGGTACCTCGGCGTGAAGCGCTGGGTGACCGGGATCGTGTTCGTCGGGCTCGGGGTCTCCTCGACCCGGGCCGCCTAGGCCTGATCCCTCCTAGCGCCAGTCCACGGAGATGACGTCGACCGGCTGCTCGAAGCCCTTGGCGGTCTCCGCGTGGGACTCCAGGAGCCGGAAGCCCGTTCCCGAGCCGTCGAGCGTCTCGCGGCTGACGAAGATCTCGCCGGCCCCGGCGGCGGCGCCGATTCGCGCGGCGAGGTGGACGGCCTCGCCGCCGAAGCGGTTCGTGCCGCCGTCCTCCTCGAAGCCCGCGCCCGTGTGCGCCCCGATCCTCACGTCGGGGGCGACGATCTCCGCGTCGAGGGCGCGCTGGATCGCGATCGCCGCTTCGATCGCCGACCTCGGGGTGACGAAGACGGCAAAGAACCCGTCGCCGGTCTGCTGCGCGACCTCGCCGCCGAGCTCGACGATCTGCTCGCGAACGACGTCGTTGTGCCGGGCCAGGAGCTTCTTCCACTTCTCGTTCCCGAGCGACTCCAGGAGCTTCGTCGACCCGACGATGTCGGTGAAGAGGAACGTCCGCGTCGTCTGCTGCCGGCCGAGGAGCTCCCCAGCTCGCTCCGCGTCACGCCGGGCGCCGATCCGCTCGAACGTCGCCAGGGCCGCCTCGAGCTCCTGCTTGGCGGCGTGCTCGTCGCCCTGCCTGCGGAATGCAAGCGCGAGCAACAGCCGCGCTTCGGCTGTCTCGTACGGCGCGCCGAGGTCCTTCCAGCCATCGCGCGCCTGGCGCAGGCTCTGTGCCGCGCCTGCGGCGTCGCCCTCCGCGAGCCTGATCCGGCCGTCGGCGAGATTTGCGATCGCCTCGAAAGCGGGAGCGCGACGGCCGCCGATCGTGTACGAGTCGACCAGCGTTTCGAACTCCGCCGCCGCCGCACGGGCGGTCTTGAGGTCGCCGGCCGCGACCGCGATCTCCACCTGGGCGGGGAGGCGCCGGAGCCGGGCCGGGGTCAGCTCGGCCTCTTGCAGGCTCCGCGTGATCCCTGCCGTTGCTGCGCCGACCTTGCCCTCGGCGAGCCGGAGCAGGGAGAGCCCGGGTTGGGGATCGCTGCCGAGCTCGTTGGCCTTTGCGTACGCCTCTTCTGCGGCGGCGAGGTCGCCGAGGCGCCTGCGAATCTCGCCGATCTCGTAGAACCCGCCCGAAGTGATCTGGCGCTCGAAGTCGTGCAGCTCCCGGCACGCCGCCATCGCGACCTTCTCCGCCGCCTCGAGATCCCCGCGGAGGCGCAAGATCTCGGCGCGATGGACGCGGCAGGCCCCCGGGAACCCGGTGACGTCGAGCTGATCGCACCAGCGGTTCGCGACCTCGGTCCACTCGGCCGCCCGACGGTAGTCGCCGAGGTCGTTGCAGGAGCTGATCGTCATGCAGTAGACGACCGTCGAGGAGTACGGCTGGAGCTCTCCGCTTACGGCCGCGGCGGTCGCTTCGTCGAGCAGCTCCAGACCAGCGTCGATCTCCCCGCTCTTCACGAGCGCGCGTCCCTTCCCGACGAGGGCGAGCATCTGCGTGTCGCGGTCGCCGAATTGCCGGCCCAGCTCGAAGGCACGCTCGAAGTGGGCGATCGCGGCCGGAAAATCGCCCTCGGCGAAGAGCGCGTTGATCGCGCGGACGAGCGCGAGATGGCCGTGCTCGATCGCCTCCGGCTCGTCCTCCAGCAGGCGCTGCGCGCTCGCGAACCATCCGTGCGAGACGGCGAACGCGCCGCGGCCCGACTCGTCCCAGGAGAGCCTGAGGGCGATGCGAGCAGCGTCGCGCTTCTGCCCGTCGGCCGCATAGCCCCGGTATGCCCGCTGCCGCACGTCGATCGCCTCTCCGAGCCGCCCCGTCCACCAGGCGGCCTCGCCGAAGCGCTCGAGGTCTTCGGCGCTCAACTCGTCCGGGTCCAGCCCCGCGTAGGCGTCGTACGCCTTGCGCCACGATTGGCGGAGGGCCGCGTCTCGGGCGGCCTGCAGCGATTCGACGACCTGGGCCATGTTGCTCATTGTCACATCAGCCGCCGCCGGCGCAACTTTGGCGGGCAGATACCCTCGCGGCTCGGTGGGTTTGCGGATCGTCGACGGCCACGCGGATGACCGCCTGCCGGCGGTACGGGAGCTCTTCGCCGAGTACGCAGCGTCGCTCGAGGTCGACCTCTCGTTTCAGGACTTCGAGCGCGAGCTCGCGGAGCTCCCGGGCGACTACCTCCCGCCCGGGGGACGGCTCCTGCTCGCGCTCGAGGGGGATGCCGCGGCCGGCTGCGTCGCGTTCCGTGCCTACGAGCCGGGCGTGTGCGAGATGAAGCGGCTCTACGTTCGCCCGGCCTTCCAGGGCACCGGCCTCGGACGCCGGCTGGCCGAGGCGATCGTCGAGGCCGGACGCGAGGCCGGCTACGAGGCCATGCGCCTCGACACGCTTCCGACGATGGCGGCTGCCCGCGGCCTCTACCTGTCCCTCGGCTTCGAGGAGATCGAGGCCTACCGCCCCAACCCGGTCCACGGAACGACGTACTTCGAGCTACGCCTGCGCTAACGCCTTCCCGCGACCCTTCTCCAGCTCGGCCCACGCCTCCGAGAGCACCTCGCCGAGCACGGACGCGATCCTGTCGAACTCCTCTTGCCCGGCGACGAGCGGCGGCGACAGCTGGATCACGGGGTTGTCGCGGTCGTCCGCCCGGCAGATCAGCCCGGCTTCGAAGAGCCGTCTGGAGAGGAAGCCGCGCAGCAGCCAGTCCGACTCCTCGGCGTCGAAGGTCTCCCGCGTCTCCTTGTCCTTCACGAGCTCGAGCGCGTAGAAGAACCCGGTGCCGCGCAGGTCGCCGACGATCGGCAGGTCGAGGAGCTGTGCCAGCGTCTCGCGGAAGCGATCCTCGTTCTCCTTGACGTGCTCGACGATCCGCTCGCGCTTCATGATCTCGATGTTCTTCAGCGCGATCGCGCACATGACCGGATGGCCGCCGAAGGTGATCCCGTGCGTGTACATGGTCGAGCCCTCGAGGAATGGCTCCATCACGCGGTCGGTCGCGACGACGCCTCCGATCGCGGCGTAGGCGGAGGACAGGCCTTTCGCCATCGTGACGAGATCGGGGCCGATGTCGTAGCGCTCGGAGCCGAACCAGTTGCCCAGGCGGCCGAAGCCAGTGATCACCTCGTCCGCGCAGAGAAGGATCTCGTGCCGGTCGCAGATCTCCCTCACGCCGCGCCAGTAACCCTCGGGTGGAGTGAAGGCGCCGCCCGCGTTCTGGACGGGCTCCATGATCACCATCGCGACGGTGTTCGGCCCGACGGACTCGATCGTGTGCTCGAGGTCTTCGAGCAGCAGCGCCGTGAACTGCTCCTCGGACTCCTCCTTCGGCCGGTGGTAGCGGTTCGTGTTGCGGACGTGGGCGACGTCGGGGACGAGCGGCTCGAACGGCGCGCGCAGAGCCGGGATGCCGTTGATCGACAGGGCGCCCATCGTCGTCCCGTGGTAGGCGACATTGCGGGCGATCGCCTTCCAGCGCCGCTGCGGCTCCCTCCGGGCGGCGTAGTGCTGACGCGCGAGCTTCCACGCCGACTCGACCGCCTCCGATCCGCCCGAGCAGAAGAAGACGCGGTTCAGGTCGCCCGGCGCGAGCTCCGCTACGGCGGCCGCCAGCTCGATCGCGCGCGGGTGCGCGTACGACCAGTTCGTGTAGTAGGGCAGCTCCTTCATCTGCTCGTGCGCTGCCTGCCCGATCTCGTCGCCGTGCGAGTAGCCGATGTTGACCGCGAAGAGGCCGGCGAGCGCGTCGAGGTAGCGCTTTCCGTTCGAGTCCTCGAGGTAGCACCCCTCGCCGCGGACGATGATCGGGATCTCGTCGGTCCCGCCCATGCGGGTGAAGTGGAGCCAGAGGTGCTTCCGCGCCTGTTGCTGCAGGTCGCTCATGCGGTCAGGTCCGAGGCCAGCTCTTCGAACACTGCGACGTAGGCGTCGGCGTCCGCCTCTTCCAGCGCGACCGACAGCGTCCACTCCTCCTCGCGTCCGGGCGTCATGAAGACGTCGCGGTTTGCGTGGTAGAGCCAGGCGAGCTCGGAGAGCTCCTCGTCCTGGCTGCGCTTGAACGTCCGGTAGTCGGTGATTCGCTCCGCCGCGAAGGTGACGCAGCCCTTCGACCCGATCCCGACCGCGTAGCCGGGAAGGCCGTGTCGATCGATCACCGCCTGACAGCCGGCGACGAGCCTGTCGTCGATCGCCTCCAGCCGCTCGTATGCGTCGCCGGTCAGGACCTCGTCGAGCGTGGCGCGGGCGGCGGCCATGCTCAGCGGGTTGCCGTTGAAGGTGCCGACCTGGTTCACGCGTCCCGACTCGACCACCTCCATGGCTTCCTCGGTTCCGCCGACCGCGCCGGTCGGAAAGCCGCCGCCGAGCGTCTTCGCCAGCGTGACGAGGTCGGGCTGGATGCCGTAGCGCTCGGTCGCGCCGCCCGGGGCGATCGTGAGGCCGGTCTTGACCTCGTCGAAGATCAGGAGGATGCCGCGCCTGCGGGTCTCCTCACGGACGGCCTCCAGATAGCCGGGCTCCGGGAGCACGACCCCGAGGTTCATCATCGCCGCCTCCATGATCATGCAGGCGGGCAGCCGCCCCTCCTCCTCGAGCCGGTCGAGGCGGCGGGAGAGCGCGTCCGCGTCGTTGAACGGCACGGCGACCGTCAGGTCCGCGACCGCCTGCGGAAGCCCCTCTCCGTAGGGATTCGAGGGGATCGTGTCCGGGTCCGCGTCCGGCGCCAGGTCGAACCCCACCGCGACCATGACCGCGTCGTGGTGGCCGTGGTACGAGCCGAGGATCTTGACGATCGTGTCGCGGCCGGTGACACCGCGGGCGATGCGGATCGCGTCCATCGTCGCCTCGGTGCCCGAGTTGGTGAAGCGCCACTTCGGGAGCGCGAAGCGCTTGGCGAGATCCTCGGCGACGAAGGTCGCGTCCTCGGTCGGGGCGGAGAAGTGGGAGCCGAGACGGACTCGCTCGGAGACAGCCCGGACGATCGCCGGATGAGCGTGGCCGACGACCATCGAGCCGAAGCCGTTGTGGTAGTCGACCATCCGGTGCCCGTCGGCGTCCCAGACGTGCTGGCCCTCGCCTCGCGTGAGGAAGATCGGCCACGGCTTGCGTGCCTGATACGTCGAGGCGACGCCGCTCGGCATCGTCCGCTTCGCCCGCTCGAAGAGCTCGCGCGACTTGGGCGTCCGCTCGTCGAGCTTCCGCGACTCGCGCTCGGTCAGCTCCTTGATCCGGGCCCGGTCGAGCGTGGACGGAGGTCTCGGTTGTCGTCATGTCGTTCCTTTCGCCTGCCGGCCGCGCCGGCTCTGGAAGAGGATGTTCACCGCCATCGCCGCGAGCGCGACCACGAAGATCGCGCTGGCGACGACGTTCACCTGCGGAGGCACCGCGACGCGGGCGGCGCCCCACACGAAGAGGGGGAACGTCGTCTCCGAGCCGGCGTTGAAGTACGTGATCACGAAGTCGTCGATCGAGATCGCGAAGCCGAGCAGCGCGGCGCTCAGGATCGCCGGGGCGATCAGCGGCAGCGTCACCTTGCGGAACGTCGTCCACTCGTTGGCGCCCAGGTCCATCGCCGCCTCCTCGAGATGGCGGTCGAAGCCGACCAGGCGGGCCTTCACGGTCACGACGACGTAGCTGATGATGAACATCACGTGCGCGATGAAGATGGTCGTGAAGCCGGTCGCGAAGCGCATCTGGAGGAAGAGGGTCAGGAGCGAGGCGCCGAGGACGATCTCGGGGGTCGCCATCGGCAGGAAGACGAGCAGGTTCGTCGAGCCGCGAGCGCGGAAGCGATGGCGTACCAGCGCCAGCGCGACCAGCGTGCCGAGCACGGTTGCCGCCACCGTCGAGATCAGTGCGATCTCCAGCGAGAGGATCACGGCGTCGCGGATTCCCGGCACCGAGTCCCAGTTGACCCAGTTGTCGAACGTGAAGGCTTGCCAGGTGTAGTTGAACTGGGTGCTGGGGTCGTTGAAGGAGAAGAGGATCACGACCGCGATCGGGAGCATCAGGTACGTGAGCGCCAGGACCGAGTAGGCGGCCAGTGCGTGCCGGCGCACGAACGCCCAGGCCCGTGCCGCGATGCTGGGTCGCGGACGCGCCGGGAGGGTCTCGGCCGCGGTCGTCATCCCGTCAGCTTCTCCGTTCCGACGACGCGGGCATAGAGGAGGAGCGCGACCAGGATCAGCGCCATCAGGACGAACGACAGCGCCGCGGCGGCCGGGTAGTCGATCAGCTCGAGGAACTTCGACTGGATGACGTTGCCGATCATGTACTGCTTCGGCGTTCCGAGCAGCTGGGCGTTGATGAAGTCGCCGGCGGCCGGGATGAAGGTCAGCAGCGTTCCGGCGACGATGCCCGGGGCCGACAGCGGAAGCGTCACGCGCAGGAAGGCCTTCGTCTTGCTGGCGTAGAGATCCTGTGCCGCCTCGAGCAGCCTCGCGTCGATCTGCTCGAGGGAGACGTAGAGCGGCAGCGCCATGAAGGGCAGGAAGTTGTAGGTGATGCCGGAGACGACGGCGAACGTCGTCGCCAGGAGCCGGCCGTCGGCCGAGAGCACGTGAATGTCGCGCAGGAAGCCGACGACGGGGCCCTGGTCGGCAAGGATGTTCTGCCACGCCAGCGTGCGGATCAGATAGGTGACGAAGAACGGGGCGACGATCAAGAGGAGCAGCATGTTCTTCCACCGCCCGCCGTGGAATGCGATCCAGTACACGAGCGGATAGCTGATCAGCAGCGTGGCGACGGTTGCGAGGCCGGCGTAGAAGAACGAGCGGACGAGCTGCTCGTCGTAGCCCGTGATCGCATCTCGGTAGTTGGAGAACTCCCAGGTGAAGCTGTAGCCCTGCTCGAACGTGCCCGACTGCAGGGACTGGTAGGCGAGGAAGCCGAGCGGGACGAGGAAGAAGACCGCCAGCCAGGCCAGCCCCGGCGCGAGCAGCAGCAGCGGGGCCAGCCAGCGGTGGCGGTGGATCAGGGTCATGCCGCGCGGGTTATGCGCCCAGCAGCTTCTGCCACTGCTCGATGTAGGTCTGGTTGTTCAGGGCCGCCGAGTCGAACTGGACGACGTTCGAGAGGATCTCGTCGTCGGGGAAGATGAGCGGGTTGTTGGCCGACTCGGGGTCGAGCTTCACCGCCTCTTCCTTGACACCCTTGACCGCCGAGATGTAAGCCGCTGCCGACCGCGATCATCGCGGCGATCTTCGGGTCGAGGACGAAGTTCATGTACTCGGAGGCCGTCGGCACGCTGCCCTCGAGCGGGATGAACATGTTGTCCGTCCAGATGTCGCTGCCCTGCTCGGGCAGGTTCCAGCGGAGAGCCTTGTTCGCCGCCAGGCCCGTGGCTACGTCGCCCGACCAGGAGAGGGCCGCGGCGATGTTGCCCCGCTCCAGGTCGGCCACGTAGTCGTTGCCCGTGAAGCGGCGGATCTGACCCGCGTCGACCGCTTTCTGGACCCGGTCGTACGCCTTGTTCCAGCTCTCGTCGGTGACCTTGCTCGGATCGTCGCCGTTCTCGAGCATGATCGGGCTCATCGTGTCGGCGACCTCGGTGAGCAGCGTCACCTTGCCCTTGAGCTTCGGGTCCTCGAGCAGCTGTTGCGTCGTCGTCACGACTTCGCCGCCGCTCGCATTCATGTTCGTCGCGATGCCGGTGATCCCGGACAGCCACGGGATGCTGTAGGTGCGGTCGGGATCGAACGGCGGGCTCTTCTGCGCGTCGATCAGGTTCGTGATGTTCGGGATCCGCTCCTTGTCCAGCTCCTCGACCCACTTCTTGCTGACGAGCAGCCCAGGGAAGCGGGAGTTGTCGGTCATGACGATGATGTCGCGGTCGATCCCGCGGCCCTGCGAAAGCGGGCCCTGGATCTTCCCGAAGTACGTGGCGTTGTCGTTGACGTCCTCGACGTAGTTGACCTTCACGCCGGTCTCCGCCGTGAACTGCTCGAGCGACGGGCTCCTCTTCTTGTCCTTCGGGTCGCGGTCGATGTAGAGCTGCCAGTTCGAGAAGCGCAGGGTGCTGGCGAGCGCGGCGCCCGCGCCGGTCGTCGTCCCGGCCGTCTCCTCGTCATCGCCGCCGCAGGCGGCCAGGAGGCCCGGGATGGAGAGCGCGGCTCCGCCGAGCGCGGCGCGGCGGAGCAGCTCGAGACGGGTCAGGTCGGTCATGCTGGTTCTTCCTCCTCTGTGAGCTCGACGACGAAGGTGGATTCCGGGGGAAGGCAACGTGGACGGGGGTCCCGGGCTCGACGCTGCGGAAGCCCGGCTCGGTGTTCTGGACGTAGACGGTCAGGAGCCCGTCGGATGTCTCGACGACGTACTGGGTGGCGACGCCGACGTAGGAGAGCTCCTTGACGGTGCCGGAGAGGCGGTTGGCCCCGTCCTCGTCGAGGCGGAGCTTCTCCGGGCCGGACTCCGGCGGCGACGGCGGTCCCGGGCTGCGGGAGCTCGTCCGCGACCCGGACGAGGGCGCCGCTCCGCAGGCGGATCGTGTCGCGGTCCTCCACGGTGCCCTCCAGCAGGTTCGAGGCGCCGAGGAAACGCGCGACGAAGCTCGTCCTCGGGCGCTCGTACAGCTGGTCGGGCGGCCCGAGCTGCTCGATGCGGCCGCGGTTCATCACCGCGATGACGTCCGCCATCGTCATCGCCTCCTCCTGGTCGTGCGTGACGTGGACGAACGTGATCCCCATGTCGTGCTGGATGCGCTTGAGCTCGAGCTGCATCTGCTTGCGGAGCTTCAGGTCGAGCGCGCCGAGCGGCTCGTCGAGGAGCAGGACCTGGGGGTTGTTGACGAGCGCCCGCGCCAGGGCGACCCGCTGCTGCATGCCGCCGGAGAGCTGCCGCGGCTTCCGCTGCTCGGTCCCCGCCAGGTCGACGAGACCGAGGATCTCCCGCACGCGGCCGGCGACCTGGTTGCGGGCGACGTTCCGGCGGCGAAGCCCGAAGGCGACGTTCTCGAAGATCGTCAGGTGCGGGAAGAGCGCGTAGCTCTGGAAGACCGTGTTCACGTCGCGCTTGTACGGCGGCAGTCCCGTGACGGGTTGGTCGCCGAGGTAGATGACGCCATCGTCCGGTTCCTCGAAGCCGCCGATCATCCGCAGCGTCGTCGTCTTCCCGCAGCCTGACGGCCCGAGCAGGGCGAAGAAGGAGCCGCGCGGGATCTCGACCGTCACCCCGTCCACGGCCGTGACGTCGTCGAAGCGCTTCGTGACGCGGTCGAGCCGCACGTCGGCGACGGCCGTTGTTTCCTCCGCAGTGGTCGTCGCCATCAGGCGCCCGTCGCCCCCGGGGAGCCGCCGCCGTAGGGGTACCACCAGTCCTTCGGCGCGAGGGAGGTCTCGATGTGGACGTGCTTGGTCTCCTGAAAGGCCTCGAGGCCCTCCTGGCCGAGCTCCCGGCCGAGGCCGGACTGCTTCATCCCGCCAAAGGGGCCCGCGTCGTTGTCGGTCAGGGGGTCGTTGAACCAGACGGTGCCGGCCTTCAGCTCCCGCATGCAGCGGAGGATTGTGTCGAGATCCTTGGTGTAGACGTTGGCGCCGAGCCCGAACCGCGTCCCGTTCGCGAGCTCGATCGCCTCGTCCAGGCTCTTGACCCGGACGAGCGGCGCGACCGGGCCGAAGGTCTCCTCCCGTAGGAGGTCGGTCTCGGCCGGGGCGCCCGGTGACGACGGTCGGCGCGTAGAAGTAGCCGGTGCCGTTGCCGCCGTTCGATCCGCCGGTGACGACCTCGGCGCCCGCGGCGGCGGCGGCGTCCACCTGGGCGGCCACCTTGTCCCGCTGGCGGGCCGAGACGAGCGGCCCGATGTCGGTGTTCGCGTCGAGCGGGTCGCCGACGACCAGCGAGCTCGTGTAGTCGACGAACGCCTGGAGGTAGTCGTCGTAGACCGGCTCGATGACGTAGAAGCGCTCGGCCGAGGTGCAGACCTGGCCGGCGTTCAGGAATGCGGCCCACGCGCCTCCCTTCGCGGCGACGTCGATCGCGGGCGCCACGTCGGGGCAGACGATGAACGGGTCCTTGCCGCCGAGCTCGAGGTTGATCCGGGCCACGCGGTCGGCGCAGATGTGGGCGATCTTCTTGCCCGTCTCGACGGAGCCGGTGAACGCGACGCAGTCGACGCGCTCGTCGGAGACGATCGCCTCGCCGACCTCCCCGCCGCCGGCGAGGATGTTGATCACCCCGGCCGGGAGGTGCTCGAAGCATTCGGCCAGGGCGAGCGTCGAGAGCGGCGTCAGCTCGGACGGCTTGGCGACGATCGTGTTCCCGGCGGCGAGCGCCGGCGCGACCTTCCACGACAGGAGCAGCAGCGGGTAGTTCCAGGGAACGATGCAGCCGACGACGCCCATCGGCTCCTTGAGGACGAGGGAGAGCTGCGTCGACTCGATCGCCGGGATCACCCGGCCCGCGAAGTTGCGCCCGAGCTCGGCGTAGTAGTCGAACGCCGCGGCCGTCCACCCGATCTCGTCCGAGTTCTCGATCAGCGGCTTGCCGCCCTCGCGCGTCATCAGCTCGGCGAGCTCGTCCGTGCGGGCGCGCATCCGCGTTGCGACCTCGTGGAGCATCTCTCCGCGCTCGATCGCGGGCGTCGCGGCCCAGGAGCGCGCCGCCTCCCGCGCCGCCGCGATCGCTGCGTCGACCTGTTCGGACGAGGGCAGGCCGACCGAGGCGAGCTCCGACTCCGTGAACGGGTTCTCGACCGAGAGCGCGTCGCCGTCTCCCGCAACCTGCTCACCCGCAATGAGCAGTCTCGTCTCCATCAGCCGAGCTTGGCCATCCGCGCGGCGCCGTCCTCGACGCGCGCGCCCCAGTCGTAGATCTGTTTCCAGAGCTCGAGGTAGAGGAAGCTCTCGGTGGAGGCGACGCTCTCGATCGCGCGGATGCGGTTCGACAGGTCGAGGAGCTGGCGCCGGTCGGCGCAGACGAGCTCGACGAGGATGTCGAACTGGCCCGCCGTGATCACGACGTAGTCGGCCTCGTGCCAGGTCGCGATCTCGTTGGCCACCGGCTCCGGCGGGCCGTTGGTGCGGATCCCGACCATGGCCTGCGCCTCGAAGCCGAGCCCGAGCGGGTTCGTGATCCCGGTGACCTGGAGGATGTTGTCGTCGCAAAGCCGCGCGTAGCGGGCCCGGATCGTCGCCTCGGAGACGCCGAGGCGGGCGGCGATCCGCCGGAACGACTCTCTGCCGTTGCGCTGCAGCGCCTCGATGATGCCCTGGTCGACGGCGTCGAGGCTCCGGGGAAGGCTGACCGGGCCCCGTGGCTCAGGGAGATCTGAGCTGCGCAATGCGAGGCGTTCTTACCACTCCTCGACGCAGCCGGTCAACCGGGACCGGTCGAGGACGCGGATTACGAGGGCCGGCCTCGTCAGTCCAGCTTGACCATCACGTGCTTGACCTGGGTGTAGTCCTCGAGCGAGTAGGCGGAGAGGTCCTTGCCGTAGCCCGACTGCTTGAAGCCGCCGTGAGGCATCTCCGAGACGAGCGGGATGTGGTCGTTGATCCAGACGGTGCCGAACTCGAGCTTCCGCGCGGCGTTCAGTGCTCTGCTGACGTCGCGCGTGAAGACCGAGGCGGCGAGGCCGTAGTTCACGTCGTTCGCCCAAGCGATCGCCTGGTCGTCGTCGTCGAATCGCTGGACGGTCACGACCGGCCCGAAGACCTCGCGCTGGACGATCTCGTCCGTCTGGTCGACGCCGGCGACGACCGTCGGGTTGACGAAGAACCCGCGGTCGCCGTTCGTCCCGCCGCCCGTGAGCACCTGGGCGCCGGAGGCCCGGTCGAGGAAGCCGAGGATCCGGTCCTGCTGGGCCTTCGAGATCACCGGGCCCCATCTCGATCTCGTCGCCGTCGGCCGGGTCGCCGACCTTCATGGACTCGACGGCGGGAACGAGCTCCTCGAGCAGCTTGTCGTAGATACGCGGGCCGGCCATCACGCGTGAGGCGGCCGTGCAGTCCTGCCCGGAGTTCCAGTAGCCGGCGACCTTGATCGCCTCGGCGACCTGGGCGGGATCCGCGTCGTCGAACACGACGACCGGCGCCTTGCCGCCGAGCTCGAGGTGGACGCGCTTCAGCGTCTCGGACGCGGCCTTCGCGACCTCCCTGCCCGTCGCGACGTCGCCGGTGAGCGAGACCATGCGGACGTCCGGATGGCGGACGATGCCGGCGCCGACCGGCTCGCCGTCGCCGGTGATCACGTTGAGGACGCCGGGCGGGATCACGTCGGCCGCGAGCTCCGCGAAGCGGAGCGTCGAGAGCGGTGTCTGCTCCGAGGGCTTGAGGATCGAGACGTTGCCCGCGGCGAGGGCGGGTGCGAACTTCCAGACCGCCATCATCAACGGGTAGTTCCACGGCGCGACCTGGCCCACGATCCCGATCGGCTCGCGGCGGATCATCGACGTGTAGCCCTGCATGTACTCGCCGGCGGAGCGGCCCTCGAGGATGCGGGCGGCGCCGGCGAAGAACCGGATGTTGTCGGAGCAGACCGGCATCTCGTCCCGCGCGGCCCCCAACGGTTTGCCCACGTTCCGCGATTCGATCTCGGCGAGCTCGTCGGTGTGCTCGTCGATCACGTCGGCGAGCTTGAGGAGCAGCTCCGCGCGCTCCGCCGGGGTCACGCCGCGCCACTCGGCCCAGGCCTTCTTCGCGGCCTCGACGGCGCGGTCGACGTCGGCCTCGGTGCCCTTCGGCACCTCCGCGATCGTCTCGCCCGTCGCGGGGTTGATGACCTCCTCGGTGCCGCCGTCGGAGGCATCGACCCACTCGCCGCCGACCAGGTTCTTGTGCTTCTGAACGCTCACGCTCATGGACGAAACCTCCTGGATTCGGGCAGAACCTATCTCAGTGTCCGGCACCGGCGGCTGCCCGTGCCTCCGACGCCGGTGGGCTCGCGGGTGAGGCGCACGGCGATCCAGACGGGGATAAACGAGAGCACGATCACGGCGAGGGCAACGACGTTGATGATCGGAAGCTGCTCCGGCCGTGCGAGGTTCGTGAAGATCCAGATCGGCAGGGTCTGCTCGGCGCCGGACGTGAACGTCGTGACGATCACCTCGTCAAACGAGAGCGCGAAGGCCAGCAGCCCGCCCGCGAGGAGAGCAGTTCGCATCTGCGGGAAGGTCACGTAGCGGAAGGTCTGCCAGGAGTCCGCGCCGAGGTCCGAGGACGCCTCCTCGAGGTTCGCCGACACTCGCCGGAGCCGGGCGATCACGTTGTTGTAGACGACGACGATGCAGAAGGTCGCATGGCCGATCACGATCGTCAGCAGGCCGAAGTCGATCCCGAAGCGGACGTAGGAGGCGTTCAGCGCCATCCCGGTCACGATCCCCGGCAGCGCGATCGGGAGAATGATGAGAAAGGAGATCGACTCGCGTCCGAAGAACCGGTAGCGGCTGACGGCGAGGGATGCCGCTGTCCCGAGCAGGAGCGCGATGGCGGTCGCGAGCAGGCCGCACTTGACGGAGAGCCAGAGTGCGTCCCGCACGTTCTCGTCCCGCCAGGCCTCCCCGAACCAGGCGGTCGTGTAGCCGGAGATCGGCCAGCCCTGTGTGATGTTCTCGTTGAAGGCGTAGAGGCCGATGATGAAGAGCGGGATGTAGATGAAGGCGAGCGTCGCCGCCGTCGCGAGCCGGAGGAGGACGCCGCCGACCGTCACAGATTCTCGAACGCGCCCGCCCGCTTCGCGAGCATGAGGTAGACGACCATGATCAGCACGGGAACCGTCGCAAAGGCGGCGGCGAACGGGAGGTTGTTCGCAACGCCGACGTTCGTGTAGACGACGTTCCCGATGAACTGGGTGTTCCCGACGACTTGCGGGGTGATGTAGTCCCCGAGCGTCAGTGAGAACGTGAAGATCGAGCCGGCCACGATCGCGGGGAACGCGAGCGGGAAGACCACGCGCCGGAAGGTCCCGAGGCCCTTCGCGCCGAGGTCCGACGATGCCTCGAGCAACGAGTTCGGGATCCGCTCGAGCCCCGCGTAGATCGGCAGGATCATGAACGGGAGCCACAGGTAGGTAAAGACGAGCCAGGTTCCGGTCGTCGTGTAGCCGGGCCCAGTCAGGCCGAACGGCTCGAGTGCCCAATTCAACGGACCTTGCCCGGCGAGGATGATCCGCCACGCGTAGACCTTCACGAGGTAGCTCGCCCAGAGCGGGGTGAGGATCGCCACGACGAGGATCGCCTTCGTTCGTGGCGAGGCGATGCGCGCCATGTAGAACGCGATCGGGAGCGCGAGCAGCGCGTCGGTGACGGTCACTGCCGCCGCAAGCCCGACGGTCCGGAGCGTGACCCGACGGTAGACGTCCTCCTCCCAGATCGTGCGGAAGTTGTCGAGCGTGAACTCACGGACGATGTCGCCGGTGAACGGATCGACGCTCCACACGGCGGTGAGGAAGAGCACCGCGAGCGAGCCCAGGTAGGCGACCCCGAGCCAGGCCAGGGGAGAGGCGAGAAGCGCGCCGACTCGCAGTCGTGGGTGGCGGAAGAGAAACGTCGAGAGGCGCCTCCCCGGGCCTAGCCGGGGAGACGCCTCTCCGTACGGGGCTGAGCTCAGGGAGCTCCTCTTAGCCCTTGATGTCGGTCCAGGCCGCGGTCCACTCGGCGTAGTCCTTGCAGACCATGCCTCGGTCGTCGCCGCAGTCCTTGATCGGCGTTTTCCAGTACGCGACCTTGGAGAAGTAGTCCTCGTCCTGCGCGTGGAACGTCTCGCAGTGGTTCTTGTCTGTCGTCAGGTCGCAGGCCTCGGCGTTGACCGGGGCCTCGCCGAAATACTCCGTCGCCTTCGCGTTCGCCTCCGGCGAGATGATGTAGTTCATCCAGAGGTACATGCAGTTCGGGTTCTTGGCCTGGGAGGAGATCATCCAGGTGTCCGACCAGCCGGTCGAGCCCTCTGTCGGAAGGATCGCCTTCACCGGGACCGGGGGCTTCGCGCCGGTCAGCTGGTTGGCCTGGTACTGCCACGTCGTGCCCACGACGGTGTCCTTGTTGGTATACGACTGGATCTCCTTGGCGGCATCCGACCAGTACTCGCCGATGTTCGGCTTCTGCTGCTTCAGCAGGTCAACCGCCGCCTGGAACTGCTCGTCGTCGAGCTCGTACGGGTCCTCGATGCCGAGGTCGGGCTGAGTCGCCTTCAGGTACAGGGCCGCATCCGCGATGTAGATCGGGCTGTCGTACGCGGTGATCTTCCCCTTGTACGGCGAGCTCGCGTCCCAGACGACGCTCCAGCTGTCCGGGGCAGGCTTGACGACGTCGGTCCGCCACATCAACAGGTTCGCGCCACGGCCATGGGGAACGCCGTACGAGACGCCGTCCACCGTGTTGTGCGGCTGGTCCTTCAGGCCGTCGAAGACCGCGTCGTAGTTCTCGATCAGGTCGGTGTTGACCGGTGCGACGTCGTCGCCGGCGATCAGGCGGAGCGTTGCATCGCCCGAGGCCGAGACGCCGTCGTAGTTGCCGGTCTTCATCAGCGTGACCATCTCGTCCGAGGTCGCGCCGACCTTCGAGTTGACCTTGCAGCCCGTCTCCTTTTCGAAGGGCGTGACCCAGTCCTTCTCGACGTAGCCGGCCCAGTTGATCAGGTTCACCTGACCTTCCGGCTCGCCGATCTCTGTGGCCATGCCTTCGGTCGAGGAGGTCGTCGTCGTGCCGCCGCCGGCCGAGCCGTCGTCATCGTCGTCGCTACCGCAGGCCGTTGCCGCGAGAAGCGCGACGCAGCAGTAGACCGCGAGCCCGACCCAGCGGGCCTTACGCCATCGTGCCTTGCTCATTCGTCCTCCGTCTCTCCCCCAGTGGAGATCTCGTTGGTGTGCTCTGGACGCCACTCGAGGCGGACTGGGCGGTTCCGCGCCTCGACGACGTCCGCCGAGGTGGTCTCGAGGTTCTGCGTGACGACGGAGAGGACTCCGCCGTTCTCGAGGTCGACCACGTACCGGGTCACCATCCCGACGTAGACGACCTCGCGAATGCGGCCGCGTTCCCAGGTCCAGCCGGCCGCGGGCTCCTCGTTCTCACCGAGGAGCCGGATCTTCTCGGGGCGGACCGTGAACCGCCGCCCATTCCGTTCGAGCACGTTCGAAACGCCGACGAAGCCGGCGACGAACTCGCTCTCCGGATGCTCGTAGACGTTGGCCGGCGAGCCGATCTGCTCGATCCTGCCGTCCCTGAACACGGCCAGGCGGTCGCTCATCGTCAGCGCCTCCTCCTGGTCGTGGGTCACGTAGATGAAGGTGATTCCGACCTCGCGCTGGATGAGTTTGAGCTCGATCTGCATCTCGTGCCGAAGCTTCAGGTCGAGCGCCCCGAGTGGCTCGTCGAGGAGCAGCACCTGGGGGCTGTTGACGAGCGCGCGGGCGAGGGCGACGCGCTGTCGCTGTCCGCCCGAGAGCTGGGCCGGGCGCCGTGGGCCGAGGCCGGCGAGCCGAACGATCTCGAGCGCTTCGCCAACCCGCCTGCGCCGCTCCGCCTTCGGCACCTTCTTCACCATCAGCCCGTAGGCGACGTTCTGCTCGACCGTCATGTGAGGGAAGAGGGCGTAGTCCTGGAAGACCGTGTTGACGTTTCGGTCGTAGGGCGGTGTGCGCGTCACGTCGCGGCCCTTGAGCAGTACGCGCCCCGAGTCCGGCCGCTCGAAGCCGGCGATCAGCCGCAGCGTCGTCGTCTTTCCCGAACCGCTCGGTCCGAGGAGCGTGAAGAACTCGTGCGGCGCGATCGTCAGGTCGACGCCGTCGACCGCGACCACGTCGCCGTATGTCCGGTAGAGCGCGACGGCCTCGACGTCCGGGACGCCCGCCTCGGCCTGTGGTTCGCTAGCCCGGGCCGGCGCCTGCGTCGACAAGCGACTCCTCCAGCAGCTCGAGGCCGCGGTCGAGATCCGAGTCCGAGATGACGAGCGGGACGAGGATGCGGATGACGTTGCCGTACAGCCCGCACGAGAGGAGGATCAGGCCCTTCTCCCGCGCCGCGGTCGTGACCGCCTTGGCGAGGTCCGGCGTCTGCTCGACGAGCTCGAGCGCGAGCATCGGGCCGAGGCCGCGCACCTCCCCGACCGTCGGGTTGTCGGCGGCGATCTGGTCGAGTCGGCCGCGGATGACGTCACCGAGGTCGCGGGCCCGCTCCAGGAACTCGGGTCGCCGGACCTCCTCGAGCACGGCGACCGCCGCGGCGCACGCGAGCGGGTTGCCGCCGAAGGTGCCGCCCAGCCCGCCCGGCTCGACGGCGTCGACGATCTCCGCCGGGCCGGTGACGGCCGCCAGCGGGAGGCCGCCGCCCAGCGACTTCCCGGAGACGAGAAGGTCGGGCTCGACCCCGTACTGCTCGATCGCCCACATGGTTCCGGTGCGCCCGACGCCGCTCTGCACCTCGTCGGCGACGAACAGGATCCCGTGGCGGCCGAGCAGCTCCTGGAGCCGCTGCGGGAAGTCGGCCGGCATCGGAATGAATCCGCCCTCGCCCTGCACGGGCTCGAGCACGGCGCAGGCGATCGTCTGCGGATCGACCTCGGCCTTGAAGAGCTGCTCGATGGCCGCGAGCGCGTCGTCGGCCGAGATGCCCCTGTACGGGTACGGCGCAGGCGCGCGGTAGACCTCCGGGGCGAACGGCCCGAAGCCCTGCTTGTACTGAACCTTGCTGGTCATCGTCATCGTGAGCAGCGTCCGGCCGTGGAACGCGCCGCCGAAGACGAGGACGGCGGGACGGCCGGTCGCCGCGCGCGCGATCTTGACCGCGTTCTCGACGGCCTCCGCGCCGCTATTCAGAAGAATGCTTCGCTGGTCGGAGCCCCGGCACGGCGAGACCTCGGCGAGCAACCGGCAGACCTCGACGTAGGGCTCGTACATGCCGACCATGAAGCACTGGTGCAGATAGCGGTCGAGCTGCTCGCGGATCGCCTCGACGGCGGCCGGGAGCCCGTGGCCGGTGTTCTGGCAGCCGAGGCCGCCGGCGAAGTCGATGTACGTGCGCCCGTCTGCGTCCTCGATCCGCACGCCTTCGGCGCGGGCGACGACTAGGGGCGGCGTGGCGATCCCGCGCGCGACGTAGCGTTCGCGGGCCTCGATCACCGCCTCGGACGCGGTCGTCTCACGCAGGGCCATGGTCGGCCATTTTCGCAGGATCGCAAAGTGTCCGTCCGGAAACCCCTTGCGCTTCCCGGCCGACTCGATGATCCTCACGGTCGCACTCGAAGGAAGGCGGTCTTCTCATGGCACGCACGCCGATCGCACAGTCGCTCGAGACGATCGCCGCCGAGGCGGCGGCGGAGCGCGGCCTCACGCGAAGGGATTTGCTCCGGAACACCGGAGCGCTCGGTGTCGCCGCGGCGGGAACCACCACCATCGGCCGGCTGATCGCGGCGGCCGAAGGGGCGGCTGCTCCGCGCATCGTCGTCGTCGGCGCCGGGCTCGCAGGACTGACGGCGGCCTACCGCCTGAAGCAGGCCGGGATCAACGCCCAGGTCCATGAGGCGTCTGACCGGGTCGGCGGCCGCTGTTGGACGATCCGCGGGGAATTTGCAGAAGGCCAGATCGCGGAGCACGGCGGCGAGCTGATCGACCAGGGCCATACGGCGATCCGGCAGCTTGCCGGCGGGCTCGGGCTGCGGCTCGACAATCTCCTTCAGGGCGAGGAGAACGGCACAGAGCCGACCTACTACTTCGACGGAAAGCCGTACTCGTACGCGCAGGCAACGGACGACCTCAAGCTGGTCTGGCAGAAGATCCACTCGGACATTTCGGCGGCGAGCTACCCGACGCTCTACAACATGTCCACGCCGCGCGGGCGGGAGCTCGACCGGATGTCGATCGTCGACTGGATCGAGGAGAGCGTTCCCGGCGGGATGAGCTCCCCGCTCGGCCAGCTCCTCGACGTCGCCTACACGATCGAGTACGGCGCCGATTCGAGCGGGCAGAGCTCCCTCAACCTGCTGTACCTCCTCGGCTACCGCGGCCACGGGCAGCTCCGCATCTTCGGCGCCTCGAATGAGAAGTATCACGTCGTCGGGGGCAACGACCAGATCACGACGCTCTTAGCCGACCGGCTTGCCGGCCAGATCACGGTCGGATCGGAGCTCGTCGCGATCCGGCTGCGTGCCGACGGCTCGTACACGCTCACGTTCCGGCAAGGGTCGACCACCCGGACGGTCGCGGTCGATCGGGTGATCCTGGCACTGCCGTTCTCGATCCTCCGGTCGTCGGTCGACATCTCGCAGGCCGGGTTCAGCGAGCGCAAGCTGACTGCGATCCGGGAGATCGGGATGGGGACGAACTCGAAGCTCCACGTCCAGTTCAAGACCCGCCACTGGAACGGGTTGGACCGCAACGGTGAGACGTACGCCGACACCGGCTACCAGAGCACCTGGGAGGTCACTCGCGCGCAGAGCGGGAAAGCGGGAATCCTCGTCGACTACACCGGAGGGACGATCGGCTCGAGCTTCGGCTTCGGCACGCCCGCGTCCCGCGCCAGGGAGTTCCTCCGCCAGCTCGACCCCGTGCTTCCGGGCATTTCGAACCAGTGGAACGGCCGCGCCACAATCGACTTCTGGCCGGCCTATCCGTGGACGAAGGGCTCGTACTCATACTGGAAGGTGGGGCAGTACACGAAGTTCGCCGGCGCGGAGGGCGAGCGCGAGGGGAACTGCCACTTCGCCGGCGAGCACACGTCCGTCGACTTCCAGGGGTACCTGAACGGCGCCGTCGAGACGGGGGAGAGAGCGGCAGACGAGATCCTGGCGGACCTGAAGTAGGCGCGATACTGCGACGCGATGATCGCCGTCGTTGGAGCCTCCGGGACGATCGGCCGGCGCGTCGCCAGCTTCCTCGAGGAGTGGGGCGCGCCGTTCGTGCGGCGTGATGCGCGGCTCTCGGGGGATGAGGCGCTCGACGCTTCCGATCCGGCCTCGGTCGCCCGCGGGCTGGACGGCTGCTCGGTCGTCGTCAACTGCGCTGACTACCGCCTCAACCTTCCGGTCATGCACGGCGCGCTTGCGGCAGGGGTCCACTACGTCGACCTCGGCGGCCTCTACCACGTCACGAGCGAGCAGCTCGGGCTCGACAAGGAGTTCCGGGCGGCGGGGCTGGGTGCGCTGCTGGGGATGGGCTCGGCGCCCGGCAAGACGAACCTGCTGACGGCGGCGGCAGCGCAGAGGCTCGGGGAGGAGCCCCGGTCTCTGGAGATCTGGGCGGCTGCGCGCGACCCCGCCGCGGCGGAGCATCCGTTCCCGGCGCCGTACTCGGTCCGGACGCTGCTGGACGAGCTGCACCTGCGGCCGGTCGTCGTCGAGGGTGGCGAGGTACGTGAGGTGGAGCCGCTCTCCGGCGAATCCGAGCGTGAGCTGCCGGAGCCGGTCGGCCGCGCGAAGGGCATCTACACGCTCCACTCGGAGCTCCGCACGCTGCCCGGTGCCTTCCCGTCGCTCGACTCTGCGTCGTTCCGGCTCTGCCTCGCGCCGGGGCTGCTCGAGAAGCTGCTCGCGCTGGAGGAGGGGGAGGAGCCTCAGCCCTACGAGCAGTCCGAGGAGTCGGTCGCGGTCCATCTCGTCGAACTGCTGGGCGAGACGAGGCGCGTCGTGGGGTGGACGCTCACCCGCGGCGGCTCCGCGCGCTCGACGTCGGAGCCGGCGGCACGGGCGGCGGTCGAGCTGGCCGAGGGCCGGCTGCGGTTCTCGGGCGCGTTGCCGCCGGAAGGCGCCGTGTCCGATCCGGACGGCTTTCTCGCGCTCCTCGACACCGAGGTCTACTGGGAGGTCGCGTAGGCGATCCAGCGGCGGGCGCAGTCGTCGTTGTCGCCCTCTTCCCGGATCGTCCACGTCAGCCGCCGCTGCCCGGCCGGCTGGGTCTCGACAGGGTCGAGCGCGGCTGCGAGTCGAGTCGGGACCGTGACGACGACCCCGTCCTTCAGGGTCAGACGGGCCATCTCGTCCGTGACGTGCGCGGTCTCTCCGTCCCGTGTGGGAGCCGCGATGGCGTCGCTGTCTCGCCGCTTCGCGATCGGCCCGAGGTCCTCGTTCGCGTCGTAGACCCGGAGGTCGACACGACAGTCCGTTTCCCGCTCGAAACGGGCGGCGTCCGCGTCCGAGACGATCCCGGCCGGGGCGAGGAGCCGAACCTCGGGCCGCTCGTCGCTGCCGCAGCCGGCGATGGCGGTCAGGAGGGCCGCCGTGAGAAGCGCCCGCATCGACATACTCGCCATTGTGTCCACCTTCGATCGGGTTGCAGACCTGCCGCTGCTCGTCGAGAGCTGTGAGCTGGAGCAGCTGGAACGGGCCGTCTCGAGTGAGTTCGTCCGGACGACGACGCAGGTCAGGCTGCGCGGCAGCGGTGCGGAGGGCATCGGCGAGGACGTGACCTATGACGGCGCGGCGCACGACAGCCTTCGAGCCGCTCCTCCGCTCCCACTCGAGGGCGAATGGACGATCCGTTCGTTCTCGGAGCATCTCGACGGCCTGGACATGTGGCCCGAGCCGCCTGGAATGGACGCCTTCCGCGACTACCGTCGCTGGGCGTTCGAGAGCGCAGCGTTGGATCTCTCGCTGCGGCAGGCAGGGCGGTCACTGGCGGATGCGCTCGACCGCTCGCCACAGCCGGTCCGATTCGTCGTCTCGCTCCGACTGGGTGAGCCCTCGACGACGGCGCCGATCCGGGACCTGCTGGCCGGCTACGCCGAGATGCGGTTGAAGCTCGACCCCGTGCCCGACTGGTCGGCCGAGCTCGTCGCCGAGCTGGGTGAGCTCGACCGCGTGGACGTCGTCGACCTGAAGGGCCAGTACTCCGGAACCGTCGTGGACAACCCGCCCGACGCAGAGCTCTACCGAAGGGTCGCCGACGGCTTCCCCGAAGCGTGGATCGAGGATCCGGCATTGACCGAGGAGACGGACGCGGTCCTCGAGTCGCACCGCGACCGGATCACCTGGGACGCACCCATCCACTCCGTCGCGGACATCGAAAGCCTTCCGTTCCCACCTCGGACGATCAACGTCAAGCCCTCGCGCTTCGGGTCGGTCGAGAGGCTGTTCGCGACGTACGACTACTGCGCCGAGAACGGCATCGGGATGTACGGCGGCGGGCAGTTCGAGCTCGGCGTGGGACGCGGCCACATCCAGTACCTCGCCTCGCTCTTCCACCCGGACTCGTCGAACGACGTGGCGCCAGGCGGCTTCAACCTGACGCCGGTGGCGTCCGGGCTCGAGGCGAGCCCGCTCGACCCGCGGACGGATCGGGTCGGGTTCCGCCGCCTCGCCTGAAGCCGGCGCACTTTCGTCACAGACGAGTGGCCCACGCGCGCGGTTTTCCGGGCTAGCGTCGCGGCATGACCAAGATCACGACCGCCTGGGGAACCGCCAAGCTGCTCGAGGAGGTCACGCTGCCGCAGCGGGCCGGACAGAAGCGCTTCGCTTCCGTCGTCCAGCTGCTCGAGGACGACAAGGGCAACTGGCTCGTGCGCTTCGCCTACACGACGGACGGAACGGCTCGGCGAGGGCCGGTGACGCTCCGTGGTGCCGACCTCGAGCGGCTGCGGGACCGCCTCGGCGACCACCCCTCGCTCGCGGCGGCCCTCGGATTCGTTGGGGGAGGTGAGCTCGCCTAGACGCGTACTTCGACCATCAGAGCGATCTCGCGCGGCCTCGACGCAGGCCGCGGAGGATGAGCGCGCCGTCCGTGGAGCCCAGCAGGGGATCGACCGCATGCTCGGGATGCGGCATGAGACCCATGACGTTGCGCTCCGCGTTCACGACGCCGGCGACGTCTGCGACCGAGCCGTTCGGGTTGTCCTCGTAACGGAGGACGATCTGCCCGTTCGCCTCGAGCTCGGCGAGGAGCCCGTCGTCCGCGAACCAGCAGCCCTCCCCGTGCTTGATCGGGATCGTGAGGATCTGGTCCGCTTCGCAGAGCGCGGTGAACGGCGTGTCCGTGCGCTCGACGCGGAGATCGACATCACGACAAACGAATGAGAGCGACGCGTTCGGCCGCAGCGCGCCGGGGAGCAGGCCCGCCTCGCAGAGGATCTGGAAGCCGTTGCAGATCCCGAGCACGGGACCGCCGCTCGCGGCGAACTCGGAGACCGCTCGCATCGCCGGCGAGAAGCGGGCGATGGCGCCGCACCGAAGGTAGTCACCGTACGAGAACCCGCCGGGGAGGACCACCCCTGCGACGTCGGGAAGGTGCTCGTCGGCGTGCCACACGGCGACCGCCTCCGCGCCGAGCGCCTCGAGCGCATGCAGCGCATCCCGGTCGTCGTTCGAGCCGGGGAAGGCGACGACCGCGATCCTCGGCTTGCTCACGAAGCGCCCTCGAGCTCGATCTCGTAGCTCTCGATCAACGGGTTGGCGAGGAGCTGCTCGCACATCCGCTCGACCTCGGCGCGTGCCGTGGCCGGGTCGGCCGACTCCACCTCGAGATCGACGACGCGGCCGACGCGCGCATCGCCGACGGGAAAGCCGAGCTGCCGGAGCGAGCTCTCGACCGCCTGACCCTGCGGATCGAGGATGCCCGGCTTCGGGCGAACGAGCACGGTCGCCCTCATCGGAGCACCGCCTCGGGATCATCGACGTACCGGTCGAACGGGAGCTCCGTCAGTCGCTCGAATGCTTCGATGTACCGCGCGCGTGTGCCGTCGACGACCTCGTCCGGGAGCTCCGGCCCCGGCTCGGTCTTGTCCCAGCCGACCGTTTCGCAGTAGTCGCGAGCGAACTGCTTGTCGTACGACGGCTGGCCGCGCCCGGGCTCGTAGTCGTCGGCCGGCCAGAAACGCGACGAGTCGGGCGTCAGCGCCTCGTCCCCGAGACAGAGCGTTCCATCGGCGTCGAGGCCGAACTCGAACTTGGTGTCGGCGATCAGGATCCCTCGCCCCGCCGCCCACTCCGCGGCGAAGCGGTAGAGGGCGATCGAGACCTGCTCCAAACGCGACGCGAGCTCCTCGCCGACCAGCTCGACGGCCTGCGCTCGAGTGATGTTCTCGTCATGGCCGGTCTGGGCCTTCGTCGATGGTGTGAAGAGGGGCTCCGGAAGCCGTGCGGACTCCTGTAGGCCCGCCGGTAGCTCGTGGCCGCAGACCTCGCCGCTCGCGAGGTAGTCCTTCCACCCTGACCCGGTGAGGTAGCCGCGGACGACGCACTCCAGCGGGAGCATCTCGAGGCGCCGGCACTCCGTCGACCGGCCGTCGGCGCGAATCGCGAGCATGTGGTTGTCGACGATCTCCCGCGTTCGCGCGAACCAGAACGCGGAGAGGCCGGTGAGGACGCGGCCCTTGTCCGGGATCTCGGTTGGCAGTACGACGTCGAACGTCGAGATCCGGTCACTGGCGACGAGCAGCAGCCGCTCGTCGTCGAGCGCGTAGAGCTCGCGAACCTTGCCGCTCGCGAGATGGGTCTCAGGCATGGATGGGCTCCTCCTTTGGGCTGAGGGCGGACAGGCGGTCGAAGACGACGTCGACGTGGCGGGTGTAGGCCTCGAGATCGAAGACAGCGTCGAGTGCAGCGGCATCGAGCTGGGCGGAGATCGCGGAGTCGGAACGGACGAGGTCGGGAAAGTCCTGCTCCTCCTCCCAGGCGCGCATGGCGTTTCGCTGGACGAGCTCGTAGGCCGTGGAGCGCTCCAGGCCGCTCTCGACGAGGGCCAGCAGCAGGCGCTGGCTGAAGAAGAGGCTGTGACTCGCCTCGAGATTGCGGCGCATGCGCTCGGGCCGCACGACCAGGCCCTCGACGAGCCAGGCGAAGCGGTCGAGCATGTAGTCGAGCGCCAGGAACGCGTCGGGCACGACGACCCGCTCGGCGGACGAGTGCGAGATGTCGCGCTCGTGCCACAGCGCGACGTTCTCGAGTCCGACGAGAGCTGCGCCGCGGACGACGCGGGCAAGCCCGCAGATGCGCTCGGCGACGATCGGGTTGCGCTTGTGCGGCATCGCCGATGAGCCCTTCTGACCGCGGCCGAACGGCTCCTCGACCTCCCGAACCTCGGTCCGCGCGAGGTGACGGATCTCGAGGGCGAACTTCTCCAGCGACGCGGCGGTGACGGCCAGCGCGGCAAGGAGCTCCGCGTGCCGGTCGCGCTGGAGGATCTGCGTGGACGACGGCGCCGGCTCCAGTCCGAGCCGCTCGCACGCCAGTCGTTCGACCTCGGGGTCGATCGCCGAGTACGTTCCGACGGCGCCGGAGAGCTTGCCGACGCGAAGCCCCTCGAGCGCGCGTTCGACGCGCGTCCGGTCCCGGTCGAGCTCCCACGCCCAGCCCGCCAGCTTGAGCCCGAACGTCGTCGGCTCGGCATGCACGCCATGTGTCCGCCCCATCATCAACGTCCTGCGATGGCGTTCGGCCTGCTCGAGGACGGCCGCGAGCGCGCGTTCGATGCCCTCGAGGATCAGCGCCCCCGCTTCCCGGATCTGAAGCGACAGCGCGGTGTCGAGGACGTCGGACGACGTCAGCCCGAAATGGAACCAGCGCCCGACCGGCCCCAGGGGCTCCGCAACCGCGTCCACGAAAGCAGCGACGTCGTGCTGCGTCCGCTCCTCGATCTCCGCGACCCGCTCGGGCGTTGGCGCCTCCGCACGCGCCCGGATCTCCTGCGCCGCTTCCTCCGGAACCGCCCCGACCGAGGCCCACCCGTCGAGCGCCGCCAGCTCGACCTCGAGCCAGCGCGCAAGCTTGCTCTCGTCCGACCAGACACGAGCCATGGCCGGGCGCGAGTAGCGGGCGATCACCGATCCGACTCTACACAGCCCTCAGGCCGACGCCCGAGGCGATTCTCAGGCCTCGGACGCGGGCAGGCCGCCGCCCTGGGCGAGGATCCGGGCGGCGAGGATCGCCGCATTTCGGGCGCCGTCGATCGAGACGCACGCGACGGGAACGCCGGGGGGCATCTGGACGATGGAAAGCAAGGCGTCCATCCCGTCGCCGACGCTCTTGCTCGACCTCAAGGGGACGCCGATCACCGGCAGCTCCGAGTACGAGGCGACGACCCCCGGAAGCGCCGCCGCCATGCCGGCGCCGGCGATGATCACGCGAACTCCGCGCAGGGCGGCGGTCGAGGCGTACTCCGCGACCGCCCGAGGATCGCGGTGAGCGGAGAGGACGTGGAACTCGTGTGTGATTCCGCGGTCGTCGAGCTCCTGCAGCGCGGGCTCCATCCGCTCCCGGTCCGACTCCGACCCCACGAGGATCCCGACGAGCGGCCCGCGCTCGGCGAACTCGACCAGCTCGAGGAACGGCTCTGTCTGCGTCTCAGGTCGCAACGTCTGCTGTCCTTGCGGCGATGTCTCGACGGTACTGCATGCCGTCGAAGGAGATCGAGGCGCACGCCGCGTACGCAGTCTCACGGGCGGAGTCGAGCGTCGGGCCCAGGCCGGTCACGTTCAGCACGCGCCCTCCGTTCGTCACCAGCCGCCCACCGTGCACAGCGGTTCCGGCGTGGAAGACGAGCGCGCCCGCCGCCGCCTCGTCGGCGCCTTCGATCGGCGTTCCCGAGTCGCCGCGCTCGGGATAGTCGCGCGAGGCGAGCACCACGGTGACCGCCGCATCGTCGCTGGCGCTGATCGTCGTGCCACCCAAGTCGCCGACGGTCGCTGCCTCGAGCGCTTCGAGCAGGTCCCCGTCGATGCGCGGCAGGATCGCCTGCGTCTCGGGGTCGCCGAAGCGGCAGTTGAATTCGAGGACCCTCGGCCCGGCTTCGGTCAGCATCAGCCCGGCGTAGAGGAGACCGACGAAGGGGGAGCCGCGAGCCGCGAGCTCGGCGAGCACGGGCCGGTGCACCGTCTCGAGCAGCTCCTCGGCGTCTGCCGCCGACATGCCCGTCACGGGCGAGTAGGCGCCCATGCCGCCGGTGTTCGGGCCGGTGTCGCCGTCGCCGATTCGCTTGTAATCGCGGGCCGGAGCGAGCCCGACCGCGCTGCGGCCGTCGGCGAGCGCGAACAGCGACACCTCCTCGCCCTCCAGCAGCTCCTCGATCACGAGCGGCTGGCCGAGCCTGGCGACGGACCCCAGCGCCTCGTCCAGGGATGGCTGATCCGGGCAGACGAAGACGCCCTTTCCCGGCGGCGAGCCCATCGACCTTCACGACACAAGGAGGGCGGGCGACTGCCAGGTTCTTGGCGGTCGGAACTCCGGCGGCGCGCATCACCTCCTTGGCGAACGTCTTCGATCCCTCGATCCTCGCCGCCTCGCGGCCCGGGCCGAAGACCCGGACACCCGCGTGGCGAAGCTCGTCGGCCACGCCCGACACGAGCGGTGCCTCCGGGCCGACCACGACGAGGTCGGCATCGAGCGCGCGGGCGAGGTCGAGTAGGCCCTCGCCGTCCTCCGCGCGGACCGGGTGGCACTCCCCGAGGCCCGCGATCCCGGGATTCCCCGGTGCGGCGTGGAGCTCGTCGAGACGAGAGCTCTGCCGCAGCTTCCATGCAAGCGCGTGCTCGCGGCCGCCTGAGCCGATCAAGAGCACCCTCACGTGCGCGCAAGTCTATGGCGGTCGTCGGAGGTTTCAAAGCGCCCGAACGCGGCGACAGTCCGGTCGTGGCCGAACCAGGGCTCGATCGACACGGCTGGGAAGACCGAGTGGCAGCAGCTCGAGCCGCTCGTCCGCGACGCTCCGGCCGAGACGCTGCCCGAGCTCCACGACCTGATCGTCCGGATGCTGCAGGCGCGCGGGCTCCTCGACGATGATCTCGCCGCGACCGAAGGCGCCGATCCCGAGCTGCTCGCCGAGTACGTCGCGGGCAAGGAGGTGGTCGACCGCCTCGAGCGCGACGAGCCCGTCGATCCGGGCGACATCGCCTCCGTCGTCGGCGGCTACCGCTCGCTCTTCGAGTTCCTCACGGCCGAGCGCAGCGCGCCTTAGGAGGGATCCGCCCCGCGCAGGCGCTCAGTCGAGCGCGAGAGCAAGGCGTTCCGCTCGCCGCGTAGCGAAGCTAGTTTCCGTCCGTGGTATCGAGACGCCTCGAGGCGAAAGTGCGCAACGACTTTTCGGCCGCCGCAGCGGAAGATGCGCTTCGGCGTCTCGGTGCGCTGAACCTCGCCATGGCCGAGGAACAGAGCCGTGAGCGAATCCAGGCTGCGGTCGTCCTGCTCGCCGCAGGCGATCCCGACAAGCTGGACTACAACGCCAGGCTGGCGGAAGCCGATTGGCGAGACGTCTTGGTCTTCAGCGGCCTGGGGGACGACGATTGGCCTGCCCGGCTCGAGAGCGAGCTCGGTCCACCCAATTCCGCCAATCCCTCCTAGGGTCGCGCGATCGCCGCGAGCCCGCGCTGGGCGAGCACGTGCTCGCGCGCGGCGCCGGTGCCGATGAGCGAGACCTCGACTCCGACCTCGCGCTCGACGAACGCCACGTACTCTCGTGCGGCGTCCGGGAGACGCGCAACATCGTCCATCCCGTCGAGCGGCTCCTCCCAACCGGGCAGCACCTCGTAGACGGGCTCGCAGTGATGGAAGTCGCTCTGGTGGGCCGGAAACTCCTCAGTCTCCGTCCCGTCGCGTAGCCGGTAGCGGACGCAAACCGGCAGCTCGGCGAACGACGACAGCACGTCCAGCTTCGTCAAGGCCAACGAGGTGAAGCCATTCAGCCGGGCCGCGTAGCGCAGCCCGACGAGGTCGAGCCAGCCGCACCGGCGCTCCCGTCCGGTGACGGTGCCGAACTCGCCGCCGAGCTCGCGCACCCGCTCCTGATCGGCGCCCGCGATCTCCGTCGGGAACGGCCCCTCCCCGACCCGCGTCAGATACGCCTTCGCCACGCCGAGGACAGCGTCGATCCGGTTCGGCCCGATCCCGATTCCCGTCGCCGCAGCGCCGGCCACCGGGTTCGAGGACGTCACGAACGGATACGTGCCGTGGTCGAGGTCGAGCAGCGTTCCCTGCGCGCCCTCGAAGAGGACGAAGCGGCCCTCGCGCAGCGCGCGGTCGACGAGCAGGGACGTGTCTGCGACGAACGGCCGGAGCCGTTGCGCATAGCTCTCGTAGCGAGACGAAACGTCCTCGAGGTCGACCGGCTCCGCGCCGTAGACCTGCTCGAGCCAATGGTTCTTCTCCGCGAGTGCAACCTCGATCTTCTGCCGCAGGATCTTCGGGTCGAGCAGGTCCTGAACACGGATTCCGAGCCGAGCCGCCTTGTCGCCGTACGCCGGCCCGATCCCGCGCCGCGTCGTGCCGATCTGGAGTTTCCCGAGCCGCCGCTCGCTCGCCCGGTCGAGCGCGACGTGCCAGGGCATGATCAGGTGCGCGTTCCCCGAGAGGTGCACCTCCGCGGTCGAGAGCCCGCGCGCCTCGAGGTCGTCCAGCTCCTCGATGAACACTGCGGGATCGACGACGCAGCCGGCACCGAGCACGCACTCCTTGCCCCAGAGGATCCCGGAGGGCATGTGCCGGAACTTGTACGTCTGCCCGTTCGCGACGATCGTGTGCCCGGCATTCGGCCCGCCCTGGTAGCGGCAGACCACGTCCGAGTGCTGCGCCAGCAGGTCGACGATCTTGCCCTTGCCCTCGTCCCCCCACTGCGCTCCGACGATGACGGTCGCTGGCACGGACGGAGTGTGCCCTATGCGGCGGCGAGGTCGGCGAACTTGGCGTACCGGCTCAGGAACGCGACCTTCTCGGTCCCTGTCGGCCCGTTCCGGTGCTTCGCCAGATGGATCTCGGCGATCCCCTGCTGGTCGGTCTCGTCGTTGTAGTACTCGTCGCGGTAGATGAAGAAGACGAGGTCAGCGTCCTGCTCGATCGAGCCTGACTCCCGGAGGTCGGAGAGGATCGGGCGCTTGTCGTGCCGCTGCTCGACGGCGCGTGAGAGCTGGGAGAGCGCCAGCACCGGGACGTCCAGGTCGCGCGCCAGCACCTTCAGGTTCCGCGAGATCTGCGACACCTCCTGGACACGGTTCTCGACGGTGCCGCCGGATGTCATGAGCTGGATGTAGTCGACGACGATCAGCCCGAGGTTCGGCTCCTTCGATTTCAGGCGCCGCGCCTTCGACCGGATCTCCATCATCGTGATCGAGCCGGTGTCGTCGACGAAGATCGGCGCCTTCGCGAGCTTGTCGCAGGCCGCGGTGAGCCGGGGCCAGTCGTCCGCGGCGAGCTTGCCGTTTCTCAGCCGCTGCGACTCGACCTTCGCCTCGCTGCACATCAGGCGCTGCGTCACCTCCGACTTCGACATCTCCAGCGTGAAGAGCGCGACCGGAATCCCGCGCCGCACGGCGATGTTTGCCGCCGTGCAGAGCGCCAGGCCCGACTTCCCCATGCTCGGGCGGGCGGCCATGATGATCAGGTTCCCGGGCTGGAACCCCGATGTCAGCCGGTCGAGGTCCCGGAAGCCCGAGGGGACGCCGGTGATCTCCTCGCCGGCCTCGTAGAGCGCGGTGATCCGCTCGAAGCTCTCCTTCAGCAGCCCCTCGATGTGCGCGAACTCGCCGGTCACGCGGCTCTGCGAGAGCTCGAAGATCACCTGTTCGGCCCGGTCGACGAGGTCCTGCGCGTCGCCCGGCCGCTCCCAGCCGAGCCGAGCGATCTCCTGTCCGGAGCGGATCAGGCCGCGCAGCGTCGCCATCTCGCGGACGATCCGCGCGTAGTGCGCGGCGTTCGCCGTAGCCGGCACGAGCGCGGCGAGCTCGTGGATCCGCACGCGACCGCCCGCGTCCTCGAGCTCGCCGCGTTCCTCCAGCGCGTCGACCAGCGTGATCGCGTCTACCGGCTCTCCGCGCGCGTACAGGGCGAGGGCGGCGCGGTAGACCTTCGCGTGGCTCTCGCGATAGAAGTCTCCGGCATCGACGATCTCGCTGACGGCCCCGATCGCCCCCGGGGAGAGCATCATCGCGCCGAGGACAGACTCCTCGGCGTCGAGATTCTGGGGTGGGACCGGGGCCGTCTGCGACGGCTGGGCAACCTGGGCGACCACGCCTCGATTAGACCCGTTGCCGGGGGCCTCGCTCAAGCCCGTTGTCCCTTACTACTAGGAGAAAAGCGGCAAATATGCAGGGGAAAGAACGCATGTTCCCCCGTATTGTCCACGGCGGAGCGGACGTTGTCCCCAGAGAACGGCGCATCTGAACGGGCCGAACTTCCCGCTGCCAGCGACTTATTCGCGCATCAATCCCCAGGCTCTGGAAAAGCCTGTGGATGAGTCGTGACGAATTCGTTACCGGTCGGGCTCGGAGTCGGAGGCCCCGACGGGCTCGGCTTCGGGCGCCTGCTCCTCGGGCTCCGCGGCGGGCTCGGGCTGCGCGGGCTCGTCTTCACCGTCCGCAGCTTCGACCTCGCCCTCGCCCTCAGCTGCCTCGGCGGCTTCGGCCGCCTCGACGATCTCGATCGCCTCGGCCTCGGCGGTCGCCTGCGCCTCCGCGGCGGCGGCGGCCTCGGCTGCTGCTGCGGCCTCCTCGGCCTCGGCCGCGGCCTGGAGCTCCTCCATCTGTGCGAGGTCGCCGCCCTCGGGCACGACCTCGAGCCGGACGGGGGCCGAGACGTCGGTGAAGACCTCGACCGGAACCTCGTAGCGGCCCACGCGCTTGACGGGCTCGCCGAGCTCGACCTTCCGCCGGTCGACGCGGATCTTGTGGTCGGCCCAGAGCCGGTCGGCCACGTCGGTCGCGGTGACCGAGCCGAAGAGCGATCCGGTCGGGCCCGCCTTGACGTCGAACCGGATCACGGTCTGCTCCAGCCGCGACGCAATCTGCTGCGCCTCGTCGTGCGTGCGCGCCTCCTGGCGAGCGCGGATCTCGTCCCGGCGCCGGAGCTCCTCGAGCCGGCCCGGTGAGGCCGCCTCGGCGAGCTTCCGCGGCAGGAGGTAGTTGCGCGCGTACCCGCGGGCCACGTCCACGACGTCGCCACGCAGGCCGACCTTGTCCACGTCCTGGAGGAGGATGACCTGCATGGCCTAGGTGGTCGCGTACGGCAGGAGCGCCATCTCACGCGCGCGCTTCACCGCGACCGCGACCTGGCGCTGGTGGCGGCGGCAGGTACCGGTGATGCGGCGCGAGCGGATCTTGCCCTTCTCGGAGACGTGCCTCCGCAGGAGGTTCGTGTTCTTGTAGTCGACCTCCTCGACCTTGTCGCGGCAGAACTGGCACGAGCGGCGCTTGATCGGCCCGGTCGGGGGCCCGCGCCTCGAGCTGCGCTGCTCTCGTCTGGCTTTCGGCATGCAGTCGCTCCTAGAAGGGGATGTCGTCGTCGGTGCCGGTCGTGCCGACATCGGCGCTGCTCTCGGCCACGCCTGCAGGGACGAACTCGCGCTGCCCGCCCTCGCTCTCGCCGCGGCTGTCGAGGAACTGCACCGTGTTTGCGACAACTTCGACCTTGGAGCGCTTCGAACCGTCCTGCGCTTCCCAAGACGACCAGTCGAGGCGACCGTCGATGCCCACCCGGCGACCCTTCGAAAGGTGCTGCGAGAGCATCTCGGCCTGATTGCCGAAGACCTTGATGTCGAAGAAGTTGGGCTTGTCCGTCCAGTTGTCGGCGTCGTCCTTCTGTCGACCATTGACTGCCAAGCCCATCTGGAGAACTGCGGTCCCCGACGGAAGATGCCGGAGCTCGGGGTCGCGGGTGAGGCGCCCAACGAGCGTAACGCGATTGATGTCGCCTGCCATCTCTACTCCTCCTCTTGAACGACTGTTTCGGCCTCGGCTCCATCCTGCCGCGCCGGAGCGGACGCCGCCACCGTCTCCCCGGGACGTCGCTCGGATCGCCGCACGGCCAGATGGCGCATGACCCCGTCGGTGATCTTGAGGATCCGGGAGATCTCTTCGAGCGTCTCCGTCTCGGCCGTAAAGGTCAGCAGGTGGTACGTGCCGTCGGTCTTGTGGTCGATCTCGTAGGCGAGCTTGCGGCGTCCCCAGACGTCGTGCGCCTCGACGCTGCCGCCGCTGCGCTCCACGAGCTCGCGGGTGCGCTGGACGATCTCGGACTGGCGCTCATCGGGGAGCTCCGGATCGAGCATCAGCAAGATTTCGTACGGCGTCACAGGCCCGATTTCTCCTTCCTTCGGTCTTAGGCGGCCTTGCCGTGTCGAGAGCGCTTCGGGCAGCGCCCGCCGGGCAAGGCAGGAAGCGGGCGGCAGTGTAGCATCGCCCTCGTGAACCGCCGCCTCGCGTTCCTGACCGGCGGTGTGGCGCTCGGCGTTGCCGCGGTGTGGCGCACCGTCCGGCGGAGACCGCGCCCGGTGGCGGAATCCGACCCGCGGGCGGAGGAGCTGCGCGCTCGCCTCGACGAGTCCCGCGCGGTCGTCGACGACCGGGAGGAGTTCGAGGGCGCCGAGACGACGGTGGACGCCGTCGAGGCGGTGCCGGAGCCCGAGGAGCGGCGCCGCGCTGTGCACGCAGAGGGGCGAGCGGCGGTCGACAAGATGCGCGGCTCTAAGCAGGAGTGAACGCCGCCACGCCGGCGGCGAGCCCGCGCGCCACACGCCACTGGTAGGAGCTCGAGCGGAGAAGCCGGCCCTCGGTCGGGTTCGTCATGAACCCGGTCTCAACGAGCACGACGGGGACGTCAGCCCAGTTGAAGCCGGTCAAGTCGGAACGCTCGACGAGGCCGAGGTTCCGCGCGCGTGTCGCGCCGACCAGCGAGCTCTGGATCGATCGCGCCGCCCGTCTGCTCTGCCCGTAGACGTCGTCCGTCCAGCCCGTTCTGCGGGCGGGGAAGAGCGTGGACGCCCCTCGCCGTGACGCGTCGGTCGAGCCGTCGGCGTGAATCCGCAGCATGAGGGCGGCGCCCCGGCGGTTGCAGAACCGCGCCCGCTCGATGTTGCCGCCGCGGAACGCGGAGCCGGTGCGCGTCATCGCGACGCGGTAGCCGCGGCGGAGCAGCAGGGTGCGTGTTCGCCTGGCGATCGCCAGGACAGCTTCGGCCTCACGCGGCGCTCCGCCGCCGTCCTTGATCTTCGTGATCGCTGATCCGGGGCCGATCGGCTCGCGCTGCCTGCCGATCGCGGGCACCGTCCCGTGACCCGGGTCGAGGCAGATCAGGGCGGCGGCTGCTGCAAGGGCTTCGGCGAACACGGGCGAAATCTTAGGAAGCTTCGCGCTACGCTCAGCCCGAATCTGTGCAAGGCAGCACTGCCAAGACGATCCTCATCTGTGAGGACGACGACAATCTGCGGCAGCTCATCCGGGTCGTGATCGGCGCCGGTTATCGCATCGTGGAAGCGGACGACGGAGACGAGGCGCTTGCGCTCGCGAGCGAGCACCGGCCCGACCTGATCGTGCTCGACCTGATGATGCCCGGGATGAGCGGCTTCGACGTCCTCCGGCATCTTCGAGGCGACGTCAGCGTGGACGGGACCCCCATCGTCGTGATGAGTGCGTGGCCCAATGCGCAGGAGGCCGCGTTGGAGGCCGGCGCGGACAAGTACATCCAGAAGCCGTTCGAGCCGGACCACCTGACGGAGATCGTCGAGTCGCTGCTCGGAGGGGCGGACGAATGAAGTCGTGGTCGCTGTCCGCCAGGATCATCGCGGCCAGCGTCGTGCTCGCCGTCCTCGTCGCCGGGGTCTTCGCCGTTCTCATCTACGCGGTCGTGACGCTCGACAACGCTCGCGAGCGCGAGGCGGCCACGAAGGATGTCCGGACAGCGCTGGTCGGGCTCGAGAAGCTCGTCATCGATCTCGAGACCGGTCTTCGCGGCGTCGTGCTGACGGGCAACCCACGCTTTCTCCAGCCGGCGAGCGCCGCACGCAAGGAAGTGCCTCGTCGCGCCCGTGAGCTGGAGCGCCTCGTTGCCGACAGTCCGATCCAGCGACAGCGCGTCCGTGAATTGCGCGTGGCGATCAACGACTACGTCGACGACTACCTGGTCCCAATTGTCGAGCTTGCCCAGGAGAACCTGGCAGCCGTTCGACAAACGCTGGCAGCAGAGGAAGCCAAGCGCCGTACGGACGATATTCGGAGGAGCTTCAACGAGCTCCAGTCGACCGAGGAGGGGCGGGCGGCCGCGAGCGCAGCCTCCGCGACGACGCAGTCGAGGCGTGCGATCGTGCTCGGCGTCGCAGGTCTCGTCGCCTGCGCCCTCCTCATCGTTCTGTTCGGCCTCTATCTGGCGCGCTCGACTGCGCACCCCGTGCGAGAGGCCGCGACCGCGGCGACCCGTCTCGCAGAGGGCGATCTCTCGGTGCGCCTCTCCGAGAGAGGCCCCGGCGAGGTCGGCGAGTTGACTGCTGCGTTCAACCACATGGCCGAGGAGCTGGCACGTCAGCGGCGCGAGCTGCAGGACCAGAACGAGAAGCTGCGGGAGAGCGAGCGTCGTAAGTCGGAGCTCGTCCACATCGTCTCCCACGAGCTCCGGACGCCGCTGGCGAGCATCCTCGGCTTCACGTCCGTGCTCCTCAACCGGGACGCGGAACCGGAGGAGCAGCGCCGGTATCTCGAGATCATCGACCGTGAGGGCCGCCGGCTCTCAGAGCTCCTCAACGACTTCCTGGACGCCGAGCGGCTCGACGCTGGCCACCTGATCCTCGAGCCCGAACTGATGGACGTAGCCCGCGTTGTTGCCGAGCAGGTGCGCCTGTTCGAAGGTCAGAGCGAGAAGCACACGCTGGACATGGTGCTTCCGCCGACGCCGTTGAACGTGAACGGTGATCCGAACCGCCTCGCGCAGGTGGTCGGCAACCTTCTGTCGAACGCGATCAAGTACTCCCCCGACGGAGGCACGGTGCACGTCGTCGCCGAGCAGGAGAACGGTGTTGTCCGCGTCAGCGTGCGCGACGAGGGCCTCGGGATCCCGGAGGACCAGCAGGAGCGGGTTTTCGTGAAGTTCTTCCGCGGCGACGCGCCGGCGAGCGGGATTCCGGGCACCGGTCTCGGGCTCACGATCGCACGATCCGTCGTCGAGGCCCACGGCGGCAGCATGAATTTCGAGAGCGATAGTGGCGAAGGCTCGGTTTTCTGGCTAGAACTTCCGACTGCGGCAGCGGGATAGCGGCGCTGCCTACCGAAAGGAGTGGGGGGATGCGTCGTTTGGTCTACATGCTCGCGCTGGCTGCTGTGCTTGCCGTGCCCGGGTTTTTCTACGCGTGGAACGGGAACGCATGGAGCTCAGGGGCGGTGACCGGGCCGGCGACGATCCGGATCACGAGCCGCGAGATCAGCCGCGTTCGGGTCGACGTCGGACGGCCCGGCCGTGGAGCAGGCGATACCGAGATCATCCGGCACAACTTGTTCAACAGGCGGATCAGGTCGAAGCCGATTGGCTTTGCGGAGTTCGTCTGCACGCTGACGACGGCCACAACGCGTGCCTGCAACGTGACGCTCTTCCTCCCAAGGGGCAGGCTGATCGCGGGCGGCTCGATCCAGTACCAGGAACTGTACGAGTTGGCAGTGCTCGGAGGCACGCGGCTCTACGACAACGCGCGCGGGACGCTGACGGTGATTCGGACGACGAAGAAGCCGCGCCGCCACATCCTGCTCTTCCGCCTGGCCGGCTAGCACCAAGCCGTTCACGGAGCGGCGCAGGAGTCGAACCTACCGAGCCGTGGGCTGCACGACCGCACCGGTTTTGAAGACCGGCTGGGCCACCGGGCCCATGCCGCTCCCTGAGCGCGATCCTAGCCTGCGCATGATCCCACCCACGAGCTGCGCGTTTGACCTCACGCTTTGGGGCGCGCCGCCCGCCTGAGCACCCGGACGTCCCCCGTCCGCCTGGTCACGCCGTCGACGTCCAACCGCTCGAGGAGGAGCTGGGCCGGCCTGCGCGAGATGCCGAGCAGGTCGCGGAACCGGGCCAGCTCGATCGAGCCCGCTCGCTCGCATTCCGCGACCGCCGCGTCCCGAGCCTGCGCGTAGCCGGCCGGGGACACGGCATGGCCATCCGCGAGGCGAACCAGCCGCCCGCGGGCCTCGAGAAAGCGGGCGAGCTCGGGCTCGTCCACCCGGAGGCCGGCCGGACCGGCATCGAGCACCGCCGCCTCGAGTCGCGCTGCGTCGCCCGCACGATCACCGAGCGCGCCGGCGGATCCCGGAAGGTACGCCCGCCCGTCGTGGACATCGAGATCGAGGAGCCGGACGATCGCAGCGCCCCAGGGCTTGTCGGGAAATAGCTCGGCGAGTGAAACGCCCGGATCGAGGGGAGTCGCCGCCGCCTGCTCGGTCAGGCGCTGCGCCACCGCGGCCCGCTGCGCCTCGAGCCATTCGGGCCGGTAATAGAAGTTGTCCGTTTGCGCGAGGCCGGAGAGCCCCGACTCGAGCTCGGCGGCCGTGAGGAGCCCTCGCGCCCGCAGAGCGTCCGACGTCGTCGGCTCGCGCGCAAGATGTCTGACGATCGCTTTCGCATCACCTCCGTCCAGGAGCGCCAGGCGCTCGGAGTCGAGTCCACGCGGCGGAGCGGGGTCGAGGACGATGCCGCCGCCGATCGTCGTTCGCGTCCGAATGACGATCCGGTCGCCGCGCGCCGCGACCACGGCCTCGCTCAGCCGCAGCTGACCGTAGTTGCCGTCGCGGACAATTCGAGCCGGAAGTGCGGCCGTTCCGAGGTGAACGGTCGAAGACGGCGCAATATCGTCACCGTCCAGTCGCACATCCAGCCGAAAACCGACCGGAAAGGCGCCGGGCTCCACCAGCGCCTGCCCTCGGTGCAAGGCACTCCGCTCGACTCCGACCAGCCCGACCGCCACCCGCTGGCCGGCCTCGGCCCGCTCCACGCGCTCGTCGTGAACCTCGACGGAGCGAACGCGCCCGTCCAGCGCTCCCGGCTCGACGCGCAGCTCGTCTCCCGCGCCGATCGACCCGGACCAGAGCGTTCCGGTCACGACCGTCCCGACGCCTGGCAACGAGAAGACGCGATCGATCCACAGTCTCGTCGGGAGATCGCGTTCGACCGGCCGAGCACGAGTGGCCGCCCGAGCGAGCGCCGCGCGGAGCTCCGAGAGCCCCTCGCCGCTCGCTGCGCTCACGCGAACGACCTCCGCGCCGGGCACGAGGTCACCGGCCTCCTCCACAGCCGCAGCGACACGTCCGGCCTCCACTGCATCGACCTTTGTCACCGCCACCACGCCCACCGAGACCCCGAGCAGGCGCAGGATCTCCGCGTGCTCCCGCGTCTGCTCTCGAACACCCTCGCCGGCGTCCACGACGAGGAGGAACAGGTCGATCCCGGTCGCGCCGGCGACCATGTTCCGGACGAAGCGCTCGTGGCCGGGCACGTCGACGAGCGAGAGCCGCAGCCCATTGCCGAGATCCAGCGGCGCGTACCCGAGATCGATCGAGATGCCCCGACGTCGCTCCTCGGGCAGCCGGTCCGTGTCCTTGCCGGTCAGCGCCCGGACGAGCCAGGTCTTGCCGTGGTCGACGTGCCCGGCTGTCCCTACCGTGAGCGGCACGCCAGCACCGCGCGAGCTGCCTCGTCGACCTCGGCGTCCGAGAGCGTCCGGCAGTCCAGCAGCAACACCCCGTCGCGGACGATCCCGACGACCGCCGGATCGCCGCTGCGCAACGGCCCCGCGAGCTCCTCCTCGACCGCGCACGCAAAGCTCCCCAGCTCCGCCAGGGGAAGCGCACCCCCGCCGACCCGGGCAACCGTCGCCTCGACGCTCCCGTCGACCAAGGACGCCAGCCGCTCCGCCCGCGCCCGGACCGACGACTCCGGCTCTACCAGCATGCGCAGCACCGGGATCTCACGCAGCGCCCGAGCCGGTTCCAGATAGACGCCCAGCGTCCCCTCCAAGGCAGCCAGCGTCAGCTTGTCGGCGCGCAATGCCCGCTGGAGGGGATGCCGCCGCAGCCGCTCGACGAGCTCCGCCCGCCCGACGACCACTCCCGCCTGCGGCCCGCCGAGCAGCTTGTCCCCCGAGAAGCACACGAGGTCGGCCCCCGCCTCGACGCTTTCCCGCACGGACGGCTCGTCGGCAACCTCGGCCATCACGCCCGATCCTGCGTCCTCGACGACCGGAAGACCATGCCGGCGCCCGACCGCGACCACCTCTCCCAGCCGAGGGCGCTCCACGAACCCCACGACCCGGAAGTTCGACTGGTGAACGCGCAGCAGCACCGCCGTCTCGGGCCCGATCGCCCGCTCGTAGTCCGCGGCCCGCGTCCTGTTCGTCGTCCCGACCTCGACGAGCCGCGCGCCCGACCGCGCCAGCACCTCGGGAATCCGGAACCCGTCGCCGATCTCGATCAGCTCGCCGCGCGAGACGACGACCTCGCGTCCCTCGGCCAAGGCCGCGAGCGCCAGCAGGACAGCCGCCGCGTTGTTGTTCACGACCAGAGCGGCCTCCGCGCCGGTCAGCCGCCGCAGCAGCCCTGCGACGTGATCCTGCCGCGACCCGCGACCGCCGATCGCGAGGTCGTACTCCAGGTTGGAGTACCCGCGCCCGATCTCCCGTACGCGCTCCAGAGCAGCCTCCGCCAACGGCGCCCGTCCGAGATTCGTGTGGACGAGGATGCCCGTGGCGTTCAGAACACGTCGGAGCGCCGGAGCCCGTGCCGATCCCACCGAACCCCGCACGCGGGCGACGAGATCGCCCGGCTCGAACCCCGCGCGGATCTCCTCGCGGGCCTCCTCGAGCACTCTGCGGGCCGCATCCACCGCCAGTGGATCGTCCAGCGCGCGCGCCAGCTCGTCCACGGACGGCAGGTCGCGCAGCCTCATCGGCCTACTGCGCGTCCGCTTTGCGGGGCGCCGCGGCCGGTTCCATCGCGCGCCGCTCCTCGTAGCACTCGACGACGAGCCTCACGGTCTCCGCGGGATCGTCGGTCTCGAACAGGAGCGCTTCGTCCTCGGCCGAGATCAACCCTTGGGGGAGGAGCTGCTCGTTGATCCACTCCACGAGACCGCTCCAGTGATCCTTCCCGAACAGGACGACCGGGAAGTTGAAGACCTTGCCGGTCTGGATGAGCGTGAGCGCCTCGAACATCTCGTCCAACGTCCCGAAGCCGCCCGGCATCATCACGAACCCCTCGGCCGCCTTCACGAGCATCGTCTTCCGCGCGTAGAAGTGCTTGAACGTCAGGCTGATGTCCAGATACGGGTTCGCGGACTGCTCGTGCGGCAGCTCGATCCCGAACCCGACCGACAGGCCGCCCGCCTCCTGCGCGCCGCGGTTCGCCGCCTCCATCACACCGGGGCCGCCGCCCGTCACGACGGCGAAGCCGGACTCCGCGAAGAGTCGCCCGACCAGGCGCGCGAGCTCGTAGACCTCGCTGTCGGGCCTGACCCGCGCGGAGCCGAACACCGACACGCCTGGCCGGTCGATGCTGTCCACCGCCTCGAACCCCGTCCGGAACTCCTCCGCGATCTGGAAGACGTTGCGCGGGAGGTTGCCGTCGTGTGCCTCGAGGATCCGCCGGTCTTCCATCACGTTCTAGAAGTCGCGGTCGACGAAGCTCGCGTCCATCCCGAGCACGAGCAGTGCCGCCAGGGTGAAGTAGCCGACGGTGGCAGCAGTCCGCTGCCAGCGCGTGACCTCGTAGTAGGCGCGCGACTCGGGGTTTGCCCGCTCCTGCCACCGGCGGTAGAGCTCGAAGCCGACGATGATGACGATGAGGATCAGGAGCGGGTTCGGCGCGATGAACAACAGCGCGACGAGCCCGAGGAAGCCGAGCACCCAAATGCCAGGGTGGATCGCCGCGGTGATCCGGCCGCCGTCGAGCGGTACCACTGGGATCAGGTTGAAGAGGTTGACGAGGAAGCCGGTGAAGGCGAGTGCGAGCAGGAACTCGGAGTCCTGCTGCTCCCCGACGAGCCAGACGACGGCGCAGCCGAGGCTGCCGACGACCGGCCCGGCGAAGGCGACGAGTGCCTCGCGCCAGGCATTCAGCGGGTTCTCCTTGAGCAGGATCGCGGCCCCCAGGAACGGGATGAACATCGGCGCGCTCACGTTGAGTCCCTGACGCCGGGCCTCGAGGTAGTGACCGAGCTCGTGGACGAACAGCAGCAGGACGAAACCGACCGCGAACTTCCAGCCCCAGAACAGGGCGTACGCCCCGACGGAGACGAGCATCGATGCGGACGTCGTGAAGATCTTGAGCTTGAAGATCGCGACGAAGATGAACTTCGCCTTCCAGAGCAGCAGGGCGAGCGCGATGAACGGCGCCGCGAGCTTGCGAAGGAAGGGGAAGCGAGGCTCATGCCTGACCGGGCCGCTGTCGTAAGGCTCGTATGGCTGGAGCTCCGCCTCCTGTTCGGGGCTGAGCTGACTCACCGTCGCATGGTACCCGCGGGCACCTGTCTCGAACCTGCTCCAAAAGCGTGAAATATGCGAGTCAGCGCCTCCTTCTGGTGCGGCTCCGCGGCTAGACCGGAGCCATTCACCGTTCACGAGCGAGGAGGCAGGAATGGGACGCCGGTTGGTCGCCGCGATTGCGGTCGCAGCCGCTGGGCTCACGACGCTTGCCGCCGGGCTGGGCGCCACGTCGGCGAGCACCGGCCCGCAGGCGAAGCCGAAGAAACCGAAGGTGAAGGTGATCCGCGGGCCGCGAGGACCGCGAGGGCCGCGGGGGTTTGCGGGGCTTCCGGGCCTCTCGGGGCCGCAGGGACCGCCGGGCCCGGCCGGAGCCGAGGGCGTCGCCGGTCCGTCTGGGCCGGCCGGCCCGCCGGGGCCATCCGGCCCGTCGGCGATCCGGATCGGCTTCGACGTCCCGGCCGGCACAGCGGAGACGGAGCTCGTCAGCGCCGGCGGCCTGGTGCTCAGAGGCGCATGTAGCGCCGGCGGCGACCTCTCCCTCGAGGCGAGCTCGACCGCGAACAACGCGAGGGCCCGTGCGCTGGTCGTCGCCGCTGCGACGCCAACGGACTCAGTGGCCTACGACGAGGACGACGACCTCGACACGATCGACGGCTTCGACTTCGTCGGCGCCGCGGATGACGACTCGATCGCAACGCTCGTCTACCGCTCGTCGGCGGGCGGCGTGGTGACCGCGAGCCTGATCCTCGAGCAGTACTCGGTCGGCGGCGCCGCGCGCTGCCTGGTCGCAGGCTCGGCGGTGGTCGCGAGCTAGCGCTACGGGACGGTTGGGAGGTCGACGCTGCGGCCGTCGGCCTCCACTTCCGGCGCCGAGAAGATGCAGTCGACGTGGATCGCGGCCTCGTTGTCGCCGCCGTACGCGCCGGTGTTCCTTCCGATGGCGACGTGCGCGGTGTTCGCCGCCTTCTCGTCGAGCATCACGTGGCCGCGCGGCTTCACCGCCGGGTTCAGGCCGATGCCGAGCTCGGCGATGACGTCGCCGCCCTCACCGGCGTCCGAGACCAGCTCGCGGAGCATCTGCGCAGCGCGGCCGCCGGAGATCTCGATGACACGCCCAGCTTCGAAGCGCAGCGTGACGGGCTCGTCGACAAGTCCGTCAACCGTGTACGGGACGGTGAGGTCGGCGACGAGCACGCCGTCGGCGCCGTGCTTGAGCGGCGCGACGAAGACTTCGCCGCCCGGGTAGTTCGCAAACCCGCGGTCCTCGAGGGCGAGCGCGTCCGTCAGCCAGCTGCGCCCTTCGATGTCCAGCGTCAGGTCGGTGCCTGCGCGCCCGCGGATGCGAATCCGCTTCGACCCCTCGAGGTCGGCCAGCAAGCGCCGCGCCGGCTCCTCGAGGTCGACTGCGGGCTGGGAGAGCTCGCCTTCGAGCAGCTCGGGCGTGACGAAACCCAGGTAGATCGCGCGCCCGCCGTGGCTTCGCAGCTTTTCAGCGACGGAGAAGCGGGCCGGCGCCTCCGCGGGATGCGGAGCCTCCGAGAGGAAGAACGAGAGCGTCGCCCGCCCGGCCGCGTCGAGGATCGGCTGCGGCGCGCGCGTCATCGGGCGATCGCCGGCCCAGAGCTCGAAGGTCGGCCGCCCGCCGGCCTCCTTGACCGCCGTCGCGAGCTGTAAGCCCTGCTCGACGAGCGGCTCATCGACGAAGACGAGCACCTCCTCGCCGGGCCGAAGCCCGCCGGCCTCGATCAGGTTCCGGCACCAGCCGGGCATCTCGTAGTCGCGTTCCGTCCGCACGCTCGCATCCTCGCAATTAGGACCTCCGACCGCCGCAAGAGGCTCGGCCGGCCAATGGGACGGAAGAAACCGCCGCAGCGCTCCGTCCTGAATTGAAGTCATCTAGCTGCGGGGAAGAGGTGGGTTTGTTGAAGAAGCTACTCGTACGTCTCGTGCGTCAATCGCCGGCGATGATCGTCGCGATGCTTGCGCTGTTCGTCGCGCTGACGGGAACGGCAGTCGCGACGACCTCGGCGCTCATCGGAAGCGCCCAGATCAGAAACAACTCGATTACCGGCCTCGACGTGAAGAACAGGTCGCTGAGGCCGATTGACTTCCGGGGGTCGGTGCGTGGACCTCGCGGTCTGCGTGGCCTGACGGGTGCGACCGGCGCTCCCGGGGCGGCAGGCGCGAAGGGCGACAAGGGAGACAAGGGCGACCCGGCCACGAGACTTTGGGCCTTCGTCACGACGAACGGCACAACCGCAACCTTGGTGCGCGGAAGTGGCGCATTGGCGGCCACCCAAACCAATCCTGGGTTCATCAACGTCCAGTTCAACCAGAACGTCAACGCGTGCGCATGGTTGGTCACGACTGGCCGCGATGACTTCGCTCTTCCACCAAGGGGAGGGGCAACCGCGGATCGGAATCCACCAGAGCCCGACAAGGTTTACGTGCAGACCTTCGACTCCGCCGGAAGTGCTGCGCCGAGAGATTTCTCCCTAGCGGTCTTCTGCTAGATCCCGGCGCTACGCAGTGGAGGGCCGCCGAAACGCTGCGGCCCTCCACGGAACGGCTGGTCTTGAGTTGGAACTTCGTAATGGCTCAGGTGTCAGACCCTGCTGGGTGGCAAGGCCGTTTGGTGCCAAGAGCGCAACAAATGAGTCCAGGTCCGTGCGTTGCGCAGGGTCCTAGAAACCGCTGCGTGTCAAGAGCGCTCTGTGGCGAAGGTGTCAACTCTCGTCGAGCCGGGCTAGGCGAGAAATGTCGCGACGGTCCCTGCCTGACCCGCTCCTAACGATCCGTCCGCAGCTCCGCTCAGACTCGTGTGGCTCACGCCAACACGAAAGGAAACGGATGGTGAAGAACGTCGTAACGCGGATGTCGCCGGCGCTGGTCGTCGCGATGCTCGCCCTCTTTGTCGCGCTGACCGGAACCGCCGTCGCAACGACGTCGGCGCTCATCACCGGCAGGCAGATCAAGAACGGCTCCATCACCGGCCTCGACGTCAAGAACAAGTCGCTGACGCCGCGCGATTTCCGCGGTTCGGTGCGTGGCCCCACAGGCCTCCGCGGTGCCACCGGAGCGGCTGGTGCACCCGGCGCCAAGGGAGACAAGGGCGACACGGGCGAGGCGGGGACAGCGATCGCCTATGCCCTCATCACCGATGCCGGCGCGGTCGAGGCCAACGCTCCGGTCAAGGGGATCACCGCTGCGATGGTTACTCACCCGGCCGTCGGCGTCTATTGCTTCCGCGGCCTCCCGGCCGGCGCGAAAATCGCACTGGTGAGTGCCAACAACGTCGACAATCAGAACGACACGATCGCGTCCGTCTATACGAACAACACGGGAACCATGGACGATTGCGATCCAAGCGCAGGCGACCGCTTCCGGGTGCGGACCTACGGCGTAACGGCTGCAGCCCTCGAAGATCACGACTTCGTTATCTGGTTCGAGGACTAACGGACGATTGGCAGGTCTTGCGCCGCGGCCGGCGCAAGACCTGCCCGTCCGCTGATCACGAGCCGCATCCGGTCGGCTTCTCGCCGGCCCTTCTGGCAGGATCCGCGACCGTGGAGACGAGTCGAATCGCAGCCTTTCCTGTCCTGGCTGATCTTCCTGAAGCGGAGCTCGACCAGCTCGCGACCGCGATGAGCGAGGTCGAGGTCGAAGCCGGGTGCCAAGGTCGTCACGGTCGACGACTACGGAACCGCCATCTACTTCATCGAGCAGGGAGAGGCCGATGTCCTGCCCGATGGAGACGAGGCGACCGAGACTCTCGGCCCCGGCGACATCTTCGGCGAGATCGCACTCCTCCTGACGGGAGAGCGGTCGGCCACGGTCGTGGCGCGCACGCCGATGCAGCTCCTCTCGCTCTCGGGTCAGGACTTTCAGCGCATCCGAGCAGATGTACCTGAGCTCGAGCAGTCGCTCCGCCGCCTCGGCGCTGAGCGCGCAGGCCGGTAGACGCACCGGAACTACTCAGGAGCCGCGGCCGATCCACTCCTCTCCGCCCTCGTAGAGCTCCTTCTTCCAGAGCGGGACGCGTCCCTTCAGCTCGTCGATGATCTCGCGGCAGGCCGTCAGCGCCGGATGCCGGTGCGCGGCCGAGACGGCGATCACGACCGAGACGTCCCCGACCTCGCAGCGGCCGGTCCTATGGGCAATCGCGACCTCGCAGAGATCGTGCCGCTCCTTCGCCCCCTCGGCGATCTCGGACATGACCTTCTCGGCCATTCCTGCGTAGGCCTCGTACTCGAGCGCGATCACCTGCCGGCCGCGCGACTGCCGGCGCACGGTTCCCTGGAAGGTCGCGATCGCGCCGGCGCGATCGTCCTCGACCTCCGCGACCACGGCGGCCAGGTCGAGAGGGCTGTCCGCCAACCTGAACGCGCCGCCGGAGACGGGCGGGATGATCGCGACCTCGTCGCCCTCCGCGAGCGCCGTCGACCGGTCCGCGTACTCCTGGTTGACCGCGTAGAGCAGGCCGGCGGGTTCCTCGCCGAGCCCGAGTTGCGGCCACACCTCGCCGACCGACGCCGCTTCGAGCTCGCGTTCGCCCCACCCGGCGCGCTCACGCAAACCGGCGAAGAGCCTGACCGTTACGCGCATGGCGCCTAGCTATACACGCGCACGACGGAGCCGTAGCCCCACCGTTCGCGCAGCCCGTTCGCGAGCCAGAGCGGGATGCGCACGCAGCCGTGGCTCGCCGGCCACGCCGGCACCGACGGATAGCCGTGGATCGCGAACCCGCGCAGGAAGTACATCGGGTGGTACAGCACCCAGTCCCAGCCGAACACCTCGCGGTAGACCCGCCAGGTCCCGACCGGCGTGTTGCCCGTCGCGCCGGTCGAGACGTGAATCACGCGCTCGACCTCGCCGTCGCGGACCTCGTAGAGGGTCTGCCTCGACTTGCTGACCTCGAGGTAGTCGCCGCGCGGCACTCGAGGCCGGGGGCGAGAGGCTCGCTCGAGCGCCCGCCAGACCCGGCGGTCGACATGACCCGTTCGCGGCAGTCCGTGCACCTTCTGGAACGCGATCACCGCCTCGAAGGTCCTGAACCCGTACCCGGAATCCACCGACGGCAAGCGCGTACCCGAGGTCGGCCAGGCGCCGTTTCAGCGCGAGCACGCCGGGGCCGTGCGAGCCGATTCTGAGAGCAGGCCGGCGCACGCGTAGCGCGAAGCGGCGGGCGACTCGCACGTAGCCCGGCCCCGGGCGCACCGAGACTCGGACCGCATGCCGGCCGGCTCGGAGCTGCCCGAGCCGGGCGCGGAACCGGCCGGCCGAGCCGACCCGCAGTCGCCGGGTCCGTCCCTGTACCCGCAGCACGACCGAGCCGGCCCTCGCCGGAAGCACCCGCCCGGTCACGATCGACCCCTTGAGGCGAGCGCGGAGCACAGGCCGGATGCGCGTCGCGACTTCGCCGGACTGGCCGGCGAGCGTCCGCGCCTGATGGACGCCGGGCGTCCGGGCCCGCCGCTCGAAGACGAACGCGCCGTCAGTCCCGGCTCGAGTCTGGGCGACCACCGTCCAACCGGCCTGCGAGCGCTGCACGAGGAAGACCTCCGAAAGCGGAACCGTCGCTCCCGAGAAGCGCACGAGCCCGTCGTAGGCGACCACCGAAGGCTGTGCCGACAGCGTCACGACATCGGCCCCCCACGCGGGAGCCGCGCCGACCATTGCCGCGAGGGCTACGAGCAGCGCGACGCGTCGCATGAAGGCTCATTGTGCGGCCGGACGTACGATTCCTCCATGGCGACCGCCGAGGAAGGACGCGAGACCGACTCCGGGATCGAGATCAAGCCGGTCTACACCGAGGACGACGTCGAGGGTCTCGACCTCGAGCTTCCCGGCGAGTACCCCTTCACCCGCGGGCCTTACAAGGACATGTACCGCGGCCGGCCGTGGACGATCAGGCAGTACGCCGGCTTCGCGTCGGCGGAGGAGACAAACGAGCGGTTCCGGTACCTGCTCGAGCACGGACAGACCGGTGTCTCCGTCGCCTTCGACCTGCCGACGCAGCTCGGGTACGACTCCGACGACACGCGTGCGCAGGGCGAGGTGGGGCGGACCGGCGTCGCGATCGACTCGATCGCCGACATGGAGCTGCTCTTCGACGGCATCCCGCTGAACGAGATCTCGACGTCGATGACGATCAACGCGCCGGCGGCGTTGCTGCTCCTGCTCTACGAGCTCGTCGCGGAGGAGCAGGGCGTGGCCGGTGACCAGCTGCGCGGCACCGTCCAGAACGACGTCCTCAAGGAGTACTGCGCGCGCGGCAACTACATCTATCCGCCGCGGCCGACCATGCGGATCACGACCGACCTGTTCGCGTACTGCCACGAACGGCTCCCGCGCTTCAACACGATCTCGATCTCCGGGTACCACATCCGCGAGGCCGGCTCGACGGCGGTGCAGGAGCTCGCGTTCACCCTCGCGAACGGGATCGCCTACGCGCAGGCCGCGGTCGACGCGGGGCTCTCGCCCGACGAGTTCGGCGAGCGGCTCTCGTTCTTCTTCAACGCCCACAACCACTTCTTCCAGGAGATCGCGAAGTTTCGTGCGGCGCGGCGCCTGTGGGCGCGGATCATGAAGGAGCGCTTCGGGGCGACAAACCCGAAGGCGCTGGCGCTCCGGTTCCACGCGCAGACCGGCGGCTCGACGCTGACTGCCCAGCAGCCGGAGAACAACATCGTCCGGGTCGCGGTCCAAGCGCTCTCGGCCGTGGCCGGCGGCGCCCAATCGATCCACACGAACGGGTTCGACGAAGCGCTGGCCCTCCCGACGGAGCGGTCGGCCAAGATCGCGCTCAGGACGCAACAGATCCTCGCGCACGAGGCGGGTGGCACCGACACGGCCGATCCCGTTCGGCGGCTCGTACTTCATCGAGGCCCTGACGACGGAGCTCGAGGAGGCGGCGTGGGAGCTGATCGAGCGGGTCGACGAGATCGGCGGCTCGGTTGCGGCGATCGAGCAGGGCTTCGTCCAGCGCGAGATCGAGGACGCGGCGTTCCGCTACCAGCGCGAGGTCGAGCAGGGCGAGCGCGTCATCGTCGGTGTCAACCGCTACCAGGAGCACGAGCAAGAGCCGATCGAGCTCTACCGGCTCGATCCGGAGGCGGAGCGCCGGCAGCTCGAGCGGACGGCGCGAGTCCGGGCCGAGCGGGACGCGGAGGCCGCGGCGAAGGCGCTGGAGGAAGTACGCCGCGTGGCGCGCACGGACGAGAACCTGCTCGTGCCGATGCGGGAGGCGCTCCACCTGCGGTGCACGGTGGGGGAGATCTGCGAGGTCCTGCGCGAGGAGTTCGGGACGTACGACGCCCAGCGGGCGTAGTGCGGATCCTGCTCGTCTCGCAGATGTACCCGGGGCCCGGCGACCCCGACCTCGGCGTGTTCGTCCAGGCTCTCGAAGAGGAGCTCGCCGGTCGGGGCCACGAGCTCGAACGGGCGGTCCTGGACAGCCGGGCCGGGGGGAAGGCGCGCTACCTGCGTCTAGGCCGCGACGCAGTGAGCGCCGCACGCAGCTTTCGGCCGGACGTCGTCTACGCGCACTTTCTCGTCCCGACCGGGCTGCTGGCCGCGCTTGCCTCCCGCGCGCCGCTCGTCGTGACCGCGCACGGACGGGACGTGAGGAACATCGGCGCCTTCCCCGGCATTCGGGCCGCCACGCGCTACGTCGTGCGACGCGCCGCAGCCGTCATCGCCGTCTCCCACTACCTTCGTCACGAGCTCGAGACGAAAGTCCCGGAGGCCCGCGGCAAGGTCGAGGTCGTCGACTGTGGGGTCGACCTGGAGCGGTTCCGCGTCGAGCCCGCGCCGGACGGCCCAACCGCGTACCTCTGCGTCGGGTCGCTGATCGAGCGGAAGAACGTCGTGCGTCTGACGCACGCTTTCGAGCGGGTCGGCTCCGGCACGCTGACGTTCGTCGGCGACGGGCCGCTGCGTGGCGCCGTCGAGGGCCGGCCCGGTGTGGCCGTCACCGGTCGGGTCGCTCACGGCGAGATCCCAACCTGGGTCGCGCGCGCCCACGTCGTCTGCCAGCCGAGCCTGATCGAGCCGTTCGGGCTGGCGCTCCTGGAGGGCATGGCTGCGGGGCGGTCGGTCGTGGCGACCCGGGTCGGTGCGCCGCCGGAGTTCGTCCCGCCGGAGGCCGGCGCGCTCGTCGACCCGACCGATGTGGAGGACATCGCCCGGGGAATGCAGGCCGCCGCTGCTCTCCCCCGGCCGAACCCTTCCGCGCGCGCGGCCGCGGAGGAGCACGACCTCAGGCGGCAGGTGGATCGGGTGGAGGAGATTCTCCGGCGAGCCGCTCGAGATCGGCCAGGCGGCGCTCGACGAGCGGCCTGACCGTCTCTTCGAGACCGGCTTCCCGCGCCAGCTCGAGCGCCTGCTCGTAGCTTCCGCGCACTTTCTCGGGAGCGACGCCCTGCTTCAGCCGGTTGTCGCCCGTGACGAGGAGTTTCTGGATCTGCTCTCGAACGTGCTCGGCCATCACAAATCGGAACTTTATGTGCGAAAATTCGTAGCCTTCCTGATGGAATCTGTCGCCGCCCAGCAGAGCGAGATCGGCGTTCTCGTCGTTGACGACGAGCCGCTCTTCGTCGAGATGCTCCAGGCGATGCTGGCCGCGGAGGACGGGATCGACGTGGTCGCGACTGTTGGAGACGGACGTGCAGCGGTCCGCCTCGCCACCGAGCTCGACCCGGACGTGATCCTCATGGACGTGAGCATGCCGATCATGGACGGGATCGACGCGACAGCCCGGATCCGGGAGCGCAACCCCAACGCCTGCGTTCTCATCCTGACGGGAGGGACGACGCCCGGCGACGTCGACCGCGCACGCATTGCGGGCGCCGCGGCGTACATCACCAAGGACAGGATCTCGACGGATCTGATCGACGAGATCCGCACCCTGGGATCGAAGTAAACCGCTGGTATCCTCGTCCGCCGTGCTGCTCTTTCAGTTCACGCAGGCCAGCCTGGTCTTCGTCCACTTCATCATTTCGATCGCGCTGATCGTCCTCGTGCTGCTCCATTCGGGGCGCGAGGCCGGCCTCGGCGGGATGGGCTTCGTGCCCACCTCGCAGGGTGGGACGCACATCGTCGAGCGGAACCTGACCAGGGTCACGATCGTCGTCGCCCTGATGTTCGGGCTGAACACGATCCTGCTCTTCCGCGTCCTCGAATAGGTCCGGGAGCTCTCCCAGAACCGCGGCTACACTGACCTCCGCGCGCTGGTGGCGGAATTGGTAGACGCGCAAGGTTGAGGGCCTTGTGGGCTTTGCGGCCCGTGGAGGTTCAAGTCCTCTCCAGCGCATGAGGGCTCTCTTTAGTTGGCGGGGACAGGATTAATCCTGTCCCCGCGTGCTTAGAACAAGGCCTTTCGCATTCCTTGACGGCGTCCGGCCGCCTCGCTACCGTGATCGAACACATGTTCGCGACAGGAGGCAACCAGTGACCGAGCGGCAGCGCGCGATCCTCGAGTTCCTGCACGAGTACCTCGACGAGCACGGCTATCCGCCCACCGTCCGAGAGATCGGTGAGGCCGTCGGCCTGCGGTCGCCCTCGACCGTCCACGCGCACCTTGCGCAACTCGAGCGGGCCGGGGCGCTCAAGCGCGATCCGACGAAGCCGCGGGCGATCGAGCTCACCGATCGCCGCCGACCCGTAGGGTCGGGGGACGCCGAGATGCGCCGTCTTCCACTCGTCGGTCAGATCGCCGCCGGTGGCCCGCTGCTGGCGGAGCACAACGTTGAAGACGAGATCGGCGTGCCCGAGCCACTCGCCGACGGCGCGGACTTCCTCCTCCGGATCAAGGGCGACTCGATGGTGAACGCGGGGATCCTCGACGGAGACACCGTCGTCGTCCAGCGGCGTCAGGACGCCCGCAACGGCGAGATCGTCGTGGCGCTCGCAGGCGACGACGAGACAGCCGACGAGGCGACCGTCAAGCGGTTCTTCCGTGAGGACGGGCGCATTCGGCTTCAGCCCGAGAACGACGACCTCGAGCCGATCTACGCGCAGCACGTCGAGATCCTGGGCAAGGTCGTGGGGGTGTTCCGCCGACTGTGACGGTGGTCGCCCCGCTCAACCGCACGCTCGACCAGGAGCTGGTCGCGCTCATGCGCGGAGTCAGCCTCGAGTGCCCGGTGTGCGGCGAGTTCGTCCTGCGCTCGGCGGGCGCCGTGTGCTGTCCCGAGTGTGGCTTCAGGCTCCGGGATGAGAACGCCCGAAAAGCCGGGCTACAATTGGACGTGCAGGCCGGGTGACCGCGGGCCGGCTCCGAGCCGGTCCGAGGAAAGTCCGGACACCGTAGGGCAGGACGCTGGGGAAATCCCAGACGGCGAAAGCCGATGGAAAGTGGCACAGAAAGGAAACCGCCAGGAGCGAAAAACTCTCCGGAGACGCTCAGGGTAAGGGTGAAAAGGTGGGGTAAGAGCCCACCAGCATCGCGGTGACGCGATGGCTAGCCAAACCCCGTCCGGTGCAAGGCGAAGCAGGCTCCGTTGACGCTGCCCGCAGAGGAGCCGGGTGCGCCGCTCGAGCCGTCAGGAAACTGCCGGCCTAGAGAGATGGTCATCCAAGACAGAATCCGGCTTACAGGCCTGCTACGGAGAGAGCCCCGCAAGGGGCTCTCTCCATTTCTGTAGCCTCGCTCGTCACCCATGGCGGCCCTCCTCTTCTACGGCGACACCGAGCGTTCACCCGCCATGCGCCACGAGCTTCCGGTCACGATCGGAGACCCATTCCTGCTCGGGATCGTGGACGGTCGGCTCCACGTCCTGGCCAGCGGCCTCGAGCGGACACGGATCGAGGGTGCAGCGCCCGACGCCGTCCTCCACGACTACGACGAGCTCGGCTTTCGCGAGCTCCTCGAGTCCGGCATGAGCCGGCATGAGCTCGAGCTGGAGCTGGCCTCGCGTGCTGCTGCCGCGATGGGGATCCGCGCGGCGACCGCCGACCCGGACATGCCCGTCGCAGTTGCCGACCGGCTGCGAGCCGACGGCGTCGTCCTCCATCTGGACGAAGACGCAATCTCTGCCAGGCGCCGGGTGAAGTCCGCGCCGGAGTTGGCCGGCACACGCCGGGCGCAGATCGCCGCCGAGGCAGGGATGAGCGCCGCCGCGGGGCTGCTACGGCGGTCGGACCGCGATGGCGACCGGCTCAAGCTCGACGGAGAGGTCCTGACGGCCGAGGCCGTTCGCGCGGCGGTCCGCGACGTCTGCCAGGCGCACGGTGCGCCGGCGCCACCGGACATCATCGTCTCCTCGCCGTGGAGCGGGTACGGTCACGACCCCGGCTCCGGCCCGCTGCCCGCCGACCTCCCGATCGTGATCGACCTCTGGCCCCGCGACGAGACGTCGGGATGCTGGGCGGACATGACCCGGACGTTCGTCGTCGGGGAGATCAGCGAGCAGGTGCGCTCGATGGAGTCCCTCGTGCTCGAGGCGATCGAACGGGCGCGGGATGCGGTGGCGCCGGGGATCACCGGCCGCGCGCTGCACGACCTCGTATGCGATGTCTTCGAGCCGGCCGGGTATCGCACTCAGCGAAACGGCCCGGGCGAGGATCCGAACGAGGGCTTCCAGTTCTCGCTTGGCCACGGCGTCGGCCTCGCTGTTCACGAGCCTCCGGGTCTCGGCCGGACGGGTCACGACCCGCTGGTCGCCGGAGACGTCATCGCGATCGAGCCGGGCCTGTGGGTGCGCGAGGTCGGCGAGGTTCGGTTCGAGGACCTGCTCCTCGTGACCGAGGACGGAGGCGAGACGCTCACGCAGTACCCGTACGACCTCAGCCCGTAGTCCCTCACGAGCATCAGTACGCTCAAAGACGTGCACGTACACATCCGGGCGGCGCACGGCCCGGTGGAGGTGTCGGGCGACGACGAGGATGTCGCCTTCCGATTGGCCGGAAGGGAGGTCACGATCGCCTGGACGGAGGTCATCGGAGCCGGTCTGGCTCGACCGCCTGGTGTTCCGATACAGTTTCCAAGGCACGAGACCGAGCTTCTTCCCGGCGGTCCTCGACAGCTCGACATCGTCCCGTTCGGGAACCGGCTTGCAGATCTTGCAGGCCGAATCAACGCCACACACCGCGCACTGGTGGTTGCCTTTGCGTGAGAACGGCACAAGTTTCGCGCAACGTTCCTATGCGTTTCCGGTAGACGTGGTACGGTCTGATCTGAGCGCCTCAACCCCTTGGCGCGGCGAAGCAGAAACGGGTCATAGCGATCGACCCGCCGAAGGTCCAGCCTCAGCAGGCAGGTTGGAGTAGCCGCAGCTGGCCTCAACCGCTCGGCCGGTGACGAAGTCTCGAGCAGGAGGTAGGGATGTCGCGATTTCGAGTCGGTCTCGCCGTGGTGGCGATCACGATGACCGCACTTGCCGTACCTAGCTCCTTCACCGCGGGAGGTGGGGTGGCTAACGCCGCTCCCATTCCTGGGGGAGACATTACAGAACAGTCTGCGTGAGCGTGGCACGGACAATCCCGCGAACAGCACCTTCACGTTGACCGCCGACTGCGGAGAGGTGACGTCGCCCCTGACGGTTCCGGACGGCTACACGGTGGAGGGCGGCGGGCACATCATCACCGCCACCGACCCCGGACGCCAGTACGAGTTTCAACGGTGGCGTGGTGACGAATGCCCAAGGCCCAGGCGCACACTTGATGCATGTGAACAACGTCATCATCGAAGCCGTGGGGTTCGCGGAGCATGGTCTGCGCCTTTCCTCCAGGCGGCCCAGGCGTTCAGGTCGGATCTTCTTCGACGATGCTGACGGCACCGCGACGGTACGTCCATTGTTCGGAACAGTCACCCAGCACTCTGGCTGCCAAACCGGCAACGGGATCCGTGCCGAACGCGCGTGCCGGGACAGCACGCACCGTCACGCTCACCCACGTCACCGTGACCGGCTACCAGAAGAACGGGGTCACCGGGTCGCGGCCAGATGACGCTCAACGTGGGCGGAAACAGCACGATCGGTCCACCCGACGCCCTGCCGGGTTTGAACTCGACCAACGGCGTCCAGTACGGGGACGGCGGCGCGGGGGGCACGTTCACGGGCAACACGGTGATCGGTGCCGGCGCCGGCACCCCGCCTGACGGTACAAATTCAACCGGAATCCTGCTGTCCAGCGCCGCCAATGTCACGATCGCCAACAACACGATCACCGGCGCGGGCACCGACCTCGGGATCGCGGTCTCCAACAGCACGAACGTCACGATCTCCAACAACGCCGTCGGCCGCACCGCGCCCGACTCACCGGACCCCACTGGAACCGGGATCGAGGTCTTTCCGTCGTCCACGAATGTGGCCTTGATCTGCAACACCTTCAGCGGCTGGCAGCCGAACACGAACATCGTCGGCGCAGTCCAGATGTCGTGTACGCCGCTGCCCAACGGCACCGAATGCACCACCTACTCGGCCGACATCTTCAGTGTTCAGGGTGGCACCGCGCCGTTTACCTGGTCGGTCTCGGCGGGGACCCTGCCACCGGGCCTGACCCTCGCACCCTCGACCGGGGCGATCACCGGCACTCTGAGCGATGGGGCTGAGGGGACCTACAACTTCACCGTGAGGGTGGTCGACTCGACGGAGCCAACCCTGACCGCCACACAGGCCCAGACCATCACCATCGCTCCCGGTTGTGCCCAACCTCCGCCTCCGACGATCGATCTCCAGATCCAGAAGGCGGACAGCCCGAATCCGGTGAACGTCGGTGGGACGCTCACGTACACGCTTACCGCCCGCAACAACGGGCCGAGCACGGCGACGCAGGTCGTGATCACCGACTCGCTCCCGACGACGGTGACCTACCTCTCGTCGAGCTCGACGCAGGGGACGTGCTCCCGCTCCGGGCAGCTCGTGACCTGCGCGATCGGCACCATGGCGGCCGGTGCGACCGTCACGGTCACGATCAGGGTGCGCCCGCTGCAGCCGGGCACGATCCTCAACACGACGCAGATCGTGGGCGCTCAGGCGGAGACGAACACGGCCAACAACCGTGACGAGGAGCCCACGCAGGTCAGGTCGGTGCGGCGGGTGGTGATGTGCCTGACCGTCTCGACGAAGACGCTTAGGGTCGGCAAGCAGAGCACCATCAGGGCTGTCGTGACCCGCCCCGGCAAGCGCGTGCCAGGCGCGCGCGTCGTCGCGAACGGTGCGGGCATCCGCAAGAGCGGCGTCTCGGACAAGCAGGGGGTGGTGAGGATCTCGGTGAAGCCCGCGAGGGTGGGCAATGTCCAGCTCCGGATCACGGGTCAGCCCGGCTCGTGCGCGACAAAGAGGATTGGGGTCCTCGCCGCCGTCAAGCGGCCGCCCTTCACCGGCTAGCACGATCAATCGTTGCGCTCGCGCTCCTCTCCTTTCCGGGAGGAGCGCGAGCCAGGTCGCAGTCTCGCTCGCCTGAGCTGAGTCCGCGCGCCGTTCTCACAGGGGTCTCATCGGCCTCTCCTACCGTGCGGGCCATGCGCACCGCACTCCTCGTAGCCGCCGCACTCGTTCTCGCCGGCTGCGGCGGCGACGAAAACGGGTCGCAGGAAGCGTCTCGTCCCTACGAGCTTCCGCAAGGCAGCGACCCTGTCGACCTCGACTCGGCCGACTTCGTCCGCACCGTCGACAACCCGTACTGGCCGATGGCGCCGGGCTCGAGGTGGGTCTACCGCGAAGTCGACGCGGACGGATCACGCCAGCGCGTCGAGGTCACGGTCACCAATCAGACGAAGACGATCCTCGGGATCGCCACCACCGTCGTCCACGACCGGGTGACCGAGGACGGCGAGGTCGTCGAGGACACCACCGACTGGTACGCCCAGGACAAGTGGGGCGGGCTCTGGTACCTCGGCGAGGACACGACCGAGTTCGAGAACGGCGAAGCCGTGAGCAAGGCGGGCTCGTGGGAGGCCGGCGTCGACGGCGCCCAGGCCGGGCTCATCATCCCGCCGAGCCCCGAGGTCGGCATGAGCTACCGACAGGAGTTCTACGCCGGCGAGGCCGAGGACCTGGGAAGGATTCTGAGCCTCGACGAGCTCGTCGAGGTGCCGTTCGGCTCGTACGACGAGGTGCTGATGACCAGGGACTGGACGCCGCTCGAGCCGGACGTCCTCGAGCACAAGTTCTACGCCAAGGGCGTCGGGCCGGTCCTCGAGCTCGGGCTCTCGGGTGGCGTCGGGCGAGAGGAGCTGATCCGCTTCACTCGAGGGTGAAGTGCATGCGAACGAGGGTGCCGACGGGCGTCGGCCGGATCTCGACGACGTCCGCCAGCCGCCGAGCGATCGTCAGCCCTCGGCCGCCCGGCTCGAGCGGGCCGGCGATCGTGTAGCCGGCGAACGGATCTCGGATCCCGTCGCCGGTGTCGTCGATGTCGAAGACGAAGCTGTCGTCCGTGGTCCAGGTACGGACGCGGGCCACGTCGGCAGCATGCAGGAAGACGTTCGCGGCGACCTCTCCGGCCGCCAGCACCGCGTCGTTGCGCCGGTCTTCGGAGAGACCGGCGGCGTAGGCCTCGACGCCGACGAAGCGACGCACGGCGCCGGCGTGGCCGAAGTAGCGCTCACTCGCATCTTCCGGCGGCCGCGGGAGAGGAACGTCGTCGATTCGCTTCGCGAACTCCGAAGGCTCCAGATAGCCGGGCGACGGCGTCCGGCCTGCGCCGTAACCGATTGCTGGATGGGTCAGGAAGCGCGTCCTCGACGATGTCCTGCGAGAGCCGGCTCGCGTCGTAGGGGCACACCATCCAGATCGGGTAATCGGCGAGCGCCACGTTCAGGAACGACTCGTACCGCTTCCATTCCGCCACGCCAGGCCCGCCGGACGGCCAGCAGGGCTCACCGAAAACCCGGATACGGGTGGCGCCGCGGTTCTGCTGCCGGTCGATGAACTGCAGGAGGATCGCGTGTCGCTCGACCGTGCGTTGCGCCTCCCGGCCCTCGGCCCAGTCGACCGCCTTCGCCTGTCGACCGAGACGGGCTCGGAGCAGGGCGCTGTTGGCCGGCGTCGGCGCCGCGATGATCGGCTCGCGAAGGTCGATGCCCTCCTCGAGGAAGGGCAGGGCGCCGGCGAGGAACTCCTCGTCCGACGAGTACACGAACGCGTCGTGCACCAAGCCGGGAGACTCCACGGTCACAACGGAAACCGATGGTAGCCCTGTCGAATCGTTATCGCTTCGGGATAGACAGCCAGATATCAGCCGTGCCGCTCGCAGCCTGAGCCGTCCCGCCGTGCGCCTCGGCGATCGCGGAGGCAAGGGCGAGACCGAGACCTGCGCCGCCGCTTGTCCGCGCCGCATCAGCGCGGCTGAAGCGCTCGAAGGCGTGGGGCAGGAAGTCGGGTGGCAGGCCCGGCCCTTCGTCGCGGACGTGTAGCTCGACCTGGCCGTCGTGCTCGACCGCATCGAGCCGAATCGCCCCTGCGCCGTGTCGCAGCGCGTTGTCCACGAGGTTGCCGAGAGCCTGCTCGAGGCGGAGCCGGTCGGCGTCGAGGACGGTCGCGTCCGACTCCGCATGGATTGTGCGGCCGGCAGCCTCCGCGCGGGACCTGAAAGCTTCCCGGACTGCCTCGAGCACCTCACCGGCCTGAACGGGCTCGCGGCGAAGCGGCAGACGCCCGTCGTCGGCTCGTGCAAGCACGAGGAGGTCCTCGGCGAGTCGGACGAGTCGCTCGGTCTCCGCTTTCGCCGAGCGAACGGCCTCCTCCAGCTCCGCTTCGGTCCGGGGTTTTCGGAGGGCGAGCTCGAGCTCGGCCTGGAGGAGCGCGAGCGGCGTCCGGAGCTCGTGGCTCGCGTCCGCGACGAAACTGCGCTCTCGCTCGATCGCGCGCTCCAGCCGCGCCAGCATCTCGTTCAGCGTCTCGGCGAGTCGCGCGATCTCGTCCCGCGCGCGGCCGGAGGGAAGGCGGCGACCAGGCTCGGACGCGGAGATGGCAGCCGCCTCGACACGCATCTCCTCGACCGGACGAAGGGCGGCGCCCGCGAGCCAGTACCCGAGCAAGGATGCGAGCAGCAGGGCGATAGGGCCTGCGATCGCCATCTGCGTGAGCATTTCCTGCAACGTTTCGTCCCGGTCGGCGAGCGAGGCGCCGACCCGGACGTTCCGCGACCCCTCGGGCGTCTCGACGGCGACGCCGCGAATCCGGACGGGGCCTTCGACGTCGAGGAACTCGTCGAGCTCCGTCGTCCCGCGAGGCACTGGGCGGGTGGTGATCTCCGTGAAGCCCTCGTCGCTCATCGTGATGCCGGTGGGGCCGCCCGCGCGCGCAAGGCTCACTGCGTCGGAGAGTCGCGCCGACAGACTCTCGTCCACGCTCTCGTCCAAGCGCGGACTCGAGCCGGAAGTAGACGAACGCGCCGGTCGCGGCGAGCACTACTGCCATCGCGAGCGCGAAGGCCAGGGACAGACGGACGCGGATGGGCATGCGGCTCATCCGTCGCGCAGCCGGTAACCGGAGCCGCGAACCGTCTCGAGCGACGTCCGCCCGAAGGGGCGGTCCACCTTCTCGCGGAGGTAGCGGACGTAGACGTCGACGACGTTCGAGCGGTTCTCGTAGGCGTAGTCCCAGCAGTGCTCGAGCAGGTAGAGGCGGGAGAGAACCTGGCCTGGCCGACGCATGAACGCCTCGAGCATCCGGAACTCCTTCGTCGAGAGCTGGAGCTCGGTCTCGCCTCGCCAGGCCTGCTGGGTCGCGGGATCGAGGCGCAGGTCTCCGACCTCCAGCACCGTCGGACGCTCGACCGGCGGACGCCGCGCAAGCGCCCGGAGCCGCGCCAGCAGCTCGGCGAACGAGAACGGCTTCGTCAAGTAGTCGTCGGCGCCCGCATCCAGTCCCGAGACGCGGTCCTCGACGGAGTCGCGCGCGGTGAGGATCAGGACGGGCGACCACATCCCGGCCCTCCGAAGCTCTCGGCAGACGTCGAAGCCGTTCCGACCGGGGAGCAGGACGTCGAGGACGATTGCGTCGTACTCCGTCGCCTGCGCCATCCAGAGCGCGTCGTCCCCCGTCGCGGCGACGTCGGCGCTGTAGCCCTCCTCCGAGAGGCCGCGGCGGATCAGCCCTGCCATCTTGGGCTCGTCCTCCACGACCAAAACGCGCATGGACGAATGGTGGCATCGCGGAGATGAGAGCGAAATGAGAGGCCGCTCTCATCACCGTTTCACGTGGACTGGGTACCTTCGAGCCATGACCAGAAACAAGACATTGCTGGCAATCGGAATCGCACTCGTGGCGGTCGCAGTCGGCGGAGGCGCGTACGCGTACGCCGGTGGCGGCGACGACGGCGAAGGAAACGCGACCGGGCCGGGCGCCGACCGTGCTCGCCAGGCCGCGGTTGCCCATCTCGGGGGTGGAACCGCCAACGAGGTCGAGCGTGGCGACGAACAGGGGGCCTGGGAGGTCGAAGTGACGAAGTCGAACGGCGAGACCGTCGACGTCCACCTCGACACGAGCTACAAGGTCATCTCAGTCGAAGGCGACAGCGAGAACGAGAGCGGCGACAGCGAGAACGAGAGCGGCGATACCGACTAAACGGTGACGGCGGTGGCTCTTCGGCCTTTGGTTCAGGCTCCGAACCCGTCCAGCGCGGCCCGAACGAGCGACGGCAGGGTCGCGACGTTGTACCCACCCTCGAGCACGGCCGCCGTTCTCGGCGCGAGGCCGGCCGAGCGGCGCGCCAGTTCGCGGAACCCGGCCTCCGTGACGAGCATCTGCGCGATCGGATCCTCCTCGTGCGCGTCGAAGCCCGCCGAGACCAGCACGAGGTCGGGCTCGAATGCCCGCACGGCAGGCTCCACGCGCTCGTCCCAGGCCCGGAAGTAGTCCTCGTCCGTCGATCCGGCCGGCAACGGCACGTTCACCAGCGTCTCGTCCTGATCCTCCGGCCCACCGGTGCCGGGGTAGAACGGCCACTGGTGCATCGTGACGAGGAGCACCGTCGGGTCCGCTCGAAAGATGTCCTCGGTGCCGTTTCCGTGGTGGACGTCCCAGTCGATGATCGCGACCCTCCCGACCCCGAGCTCGGCCTGCGCGTATCTGGCCGCGATCGCGACGTTGTCGAAGAAGCAGAAGCCCATCGCCCGGTCCGGTGTCGCGTGGTGCCCCGGCGGCCGTACGAGGGCGAACCCGTTTATGCGGACCGCTTCGATCGTGGCGCCGGCTGCGAGCAGCGCCGCCTCGTAGGTCGTATCCGAGGCGACCGTGTCCGGGTCGACGAACGTCGGCCGGACGATTCCGCGGACGAACTCGAGCAGCTCCGAAGTGTGGCAGCGAAGGATGTCCTCCTCGGCGGCCGGCTCCGCCTCGCGGAACTCGAATTGCTCCTGCAGGACGCGAAGCCGCTCCTGCCGCTCGGGGTAGTCGCCCGTCGGGTGGAGTCGGGCCATGTCGCGGTGGCTCACGAGCTCCATGGGACCTCCACGACGTCGGGAAGCTCGAGGCTGCCCCAGAGCTCGTACATCTCCCGGCCGATCCGGGGTGCGGCGTAAAGGCTGAGCACCGTCCCGTGCGTGACGACGACGGCCGGCTCCGGCAACCCCGCGACCGACGCCTCGAAACGAGCCAGCGCCGCCGCCGCGCTCTCCTCGCCGAAGACGACCTCGCCCGGCCGCTCGAAGAGCTCCCGGATCCCGCGGTCGATCTCCTCCGGCGCCAGCCAGCCGACGGTTCGGCGCGCCGTCTCGCGCACGCCGTCCGAGAGCTGCACCTCGAGCCCCAGCGCTGGTGCCAAGAGTTCGGCCGTCTCGCGAGCCTTGGGCTCGGTGCTCGCCAGCAGGACGCGCGGCTCGTGCCGGGCAAGCCGCTCGGCGAGAGGCCCACAGCGCCGCCGCCCGTCCTCGCTCAGCCGCCACTCCTCGGACGGTGCGGACGGATCGAGCTCCGGTGCGCTATGCCGAACGAGCAGCAATTCGTCCGGCGAGGTTGGCTAAGCCCCAGGAATCGAGGAGGGAGGACGCCTCCGCCCACGTAGGGGACTGATCTTTCAGGGGAGGGAGAGGAGCGGAGGCGTCGAGTGTGGCGATTCGCCGGTAGAGCTCCAACTCCTCCCGGAGGTTGGGAAAGCGGCCCGCGTCGAGCGCGGCGTCGAGGGAGCCGTACTGCTTGAGGATCGAAGCGGCAGTCTTGGGGCCGACGCCCGGCGCCCCCGGGATCTTGTCGGAGGGGTCACCGCGGAGCGCGATGAAGTCAGGAACCTGCGCGGGCTCGACGTCGTATCGCTCGCGAACTTCCTTGGGCCCGATGCGCGCGAGCTCGGAGACGCCGCGCACGGGCGTGACGATCGTGGTCTGGTCGCTGGCGAGCTGGAACGAGTCGCGGTCGGAGGTCGCGACGACCGCCGTGCCGCCGCGCTTCTCCTCGAAGCCCACGGCGGCGCCGAGAAAGTCGTCCGCCTCGTATCCGTCCTCCTTCGCGGCGGCGAACCCGAGCGCGCGAACCAGCTCCGGCAGCATGTCGAGCTGCTCGAGCAGGCTCTTGTCGAACACGCGGCCCGACTGATAGCCCGCGAGCGCCTCGTGCCTGTACGTCGGAACCGTGAGCGTGTCCCACCCGACGAAGACGGCGCGCGGCTCCTCCGACTCCCAGAGCCGGACGAGCATGTTCGTGAAGCCGACGACGGCGTTGAGCCTGATCGACTTCGGAAGCCCGTGGTAGGCGCGGTGCGCAAGCGAGTCCCCGTCGACGACGAGGAGCGGACGACTCACAGCGTTTTTTCGAGCGCGTAGATGGCTTCCATCAGGCGCTCGGTTGCGATCTTCGAGCTGCGGCGGATGTCATCTCCGTCCAGGTCGGAGAGGTCGATCGGCGGGCCGTACGCGACCCGCAGCGGGCCGAGCTTCATCAGGCTCTCCGTGCCACCGATCGCCGCCGGCACGAGCGGGACGCCCGCGAGCAGTGCGACTCGAGCGGCACCACTGCGCGGCCGCGCGACGCGCTTCTTGACGCCCTTGTTGCGCCGCGTCCCCTCCGGGAAGATCGCAACGACCTCACCGGCCTTCGCGAGCTCGATGGCCTTTCGAATCGCCTCCTCGTCGCCCATCCCACGGCGGACCGGAAAGGCTCCGGCCGCCTTCAGGATCGGCTTGAACGGGAAGGTGTACATCTCCGACTTGGCCATGAACCGAAGCTGGCGCTCCGGCCAGAGTGGCAACCCGAGCGGCCAGGGGTCGATGTTCGAGTGATGGTTCGCCGAGAGGACGTAGCCGCCCTCCTGTGGAAGGTGCTCCTCGCCCTTGCTCCGGAAGCGGAACAGATGACGTATCGGACCCATCGTGAAACGGCCCCGATGAAGTGGTACATGCGTGATTTCACGGTCGGCGCAGTATCCCTCTCCCGAGCACTGGTGTGGTTGACACCCTTCGCTACGGTGTTCCGCGATGAAGACCCTGATCATCGCGGAAAAGCCTTCCGTTGCGCGCGACATCGTCGGTGCCCTGCCGGGCTCGTTCGACGAGCACAAGAACTTCTACGAGTCGGACGACTACGTGGTCACGTTCGCGGTCGGGCACCTGCTCGAGCTCTCCGATCCGGAGGACTACGACCCTGCGTGGAAGTCCTGGAAGCTCGACAACCTCCCGATCATCCCGGAGGAGTTCAAGGTGCGGCCACGCGACAAGAAGTCGGCCACGCAGCTGAACCTGATCCACAAGCTCCTGAAGCGGAAGGACGTCGACCGCGTCGTCAACGCCTGCGACGCCGGGCGCGAGGGCGAGCTGATCTTCACGCACATCTACGAGACCTCCGAGACCGACAAGCCGGTCGACAGGCTCTGGATCAACTCGATGACGAAGGCGGCGATCCGGGACGGCTTCGAGAAGCTCCGGCCCGCGGACCAGCTCGAGCCGCTACGGGACGCTGCGCGGTCGCGGTCCGAGGCGGACTGGCTGGTAGGCATGAACGCGACCCGCGCGGCGACGACGCGCCGTGGCTGGGGCGCCGGCGTCGTCTCGCTCGGCCGGGTCCAGACCCCGACGCTCGCGATGATGGTCAAGCGCGAGCGCGAGATCCAGGCGTTCACGCCGGAGCCGTACTGGCTCGTCCACGCGACGTTCGACCCGCGCTACAACGGCCTCTGGTTCGAGGACGACGAGACGAGGCTGAAGGACGGTAAGCGCGCCGACGAGATCGTCGAGAAGGTCACCGGCAAGACGGGCCGGGTCGAGTCGGTCGAGCGCAAGGAGCAGTCCGAGCGCGCGCCGCTCCTCTACGACCTCACAGCGCTCCAGCGGGACGCGAACCGGCGCTTCGGCTTCTCCGCCCGACGGACGCTGAGTACCGCGCAGTCCCTGTACGAGGGCAAGAAGGCGATCACCTATCCGCGGACGAACTCACGCTGGCTCTCCGGTGACCTCGTTCCGCAGCTGAAGCCGACCGCCGAGACCCTGGTGCCGATCTCCGACTACGAGCGGGGCGCGCGCTTCGTGCTCGGCCTCGACCAGCTGCCGCTGGCCCGAGTCGTCAACGACGCGAAGGTCGACGACCACCACGCGATCATCCCGACGGACATCGCCCACGACGTCTCCGCCTTCACGCCCGACGAGCGGCGGATCTTCGATCTCGTCGCCCGGCGGTTCCTCGCGGTCTTCCACCCGCCGGCCCGCTATGCACGCACGACGATCGTCACCGAGGTCGAGGGCGAGCGCTTCCGCACTCGCGGCAAGGTCACGCTCGAGGCCGGCTGGCGCGGCGTCTACGGCGTCGAGGTCGCCGACCCGGCCAAGCAGGACGAGGACGCCGAGGGCGAGGGTGAGCTCCCCGAGCTCAAGCAGGGCCAGGAGGTCCGCTGCGCCCAGGCGGAGGCCGAGGCGAAGGAGACGAAGCCGCCGCCGCGGTACAGCGAGGCGACGCTCCTCTCCAGCATGGAGACCGCCGGCAAGCTCGTCGACGACGAAGAGCTGCGGGAGGCGATGAAGGAGCGCGGGCTCGGCACCCCCGCCACGCGTGCCGAGATCATCGAGACGCTGATCCGCCGCGAGTACATCGAGCGCGTCGGCAAGGACCTCCAGCCGACCCCCAAGGGCATGAGCGTCGTGACGATGCTCGAGGAGCACCCGATCACCTCCGCCGAGCTGACCGGTGACTGGGAGAAGCAGCTTTCGGACATCGAGCACGGCAACGGAGACCGCTCAGCCTTCATGGACGGCATCGCCGGGTTCGCCAAGACGACCGTGGACCAGATCGCGAGCCTTTCCGACGACAAGATCAAGGTCGAGCGGGTCGAGCTCGGGCTCTGTCCGAAATGCGGCGCCGAGACCGGCGAGATCATCAAGGAGAACTCCCGCGCCTACGGCTGCACGAGCTGGAAGAGCCGCGAGGAGCCGGGGTGCGGATTCGTGATCTGGAAGCGCGTCGCCGGCCGAACGCTCACGCCCGAGGTCGCGCGCCAGCTGCTGGCGGACGGGAGGACGACGGAGGTGCTCTCCGGCTTCCGCTCCCGTGCAGGGAAGCCGTTCCGCGCCAGGCTCCTCTTGAAGGAGGACGGCAAGGTCGAGTTCGAGTTTCCGGTCAGCAAGCGGCGCCAGCAGGAGCAGGAAGCCGAAGAGGGCAAGGTGGAGCGGGAAGAACAGCCGGCCGCGGCCGAGTGAAATTTCGGTTAAAACACTGCGACAAACCTTTTCAGAAGCGCCGCGTCTCCCTAGGGTAGAAGCCGTCTAACGCGCTGGTTCTGACGAACCGAAAGCGCGCTCGTCCGGAATACGAGGAAAAGAGGTCACGTTTTCCCTGAACGTGGGCCGAAAACCGGCCCTGTCGCCCTGGAAAAACGAGGAAATGCGCCGTACAGTCAGAAAGTTGGAGGTCCGACCGGCCTCTTAGAGTGAGCAGGTTGCCGCGAAGTTGAAAGGACGTACAAAACCGCTTTGACACAGCATCAGCTTCAGGAACTCTTGGAAAGCGAGCAGGCTCGCCCGTTCATCGAGCAGGGCGAGGAACGTGGCCACATCGAGCCCGTCGAGCTTGAGGCGTTCGCCGTCGAGCACGACCTCGGTGAGGAGGACGTGGAGGCGCTCACGCGGGAGCTCGAGGCGATCGGCCTCGAGATCCGCGAGGCCGCCGCCGAGGAGGCTGCCCAGGCCAAGGAGCCGAAGCCGAAGCAGCCCGACCCGGACGCCGTCGTCGGGTCGGCGGACAGCCTTCAGCTCTTCCTGGCCGACGTCGGACGGCACAAGCTGCTGACGGCCGCCGAGGAGATCGCGCTCGCGAAGCGCATCGAGCGCGGCGACCTGATCGCGAAGCGTCACATGATCGAGTCGAACCTCCGGCTCGTCGTCTCGATCGCGAAGGGCTACAGAGGCCTGGGTGTCCCGTTCCTGGATCTCATCCAGGAGGGAACGCTGGGCCTCAACCGTGCCGTCGAGAAGTTCGACTGGCGGCGCGGGTTCAAGTTCTCGACCTACGCGACCTGGTGGATCCGCCAGTCGGTGCAGCGCGCCGTGGCGAACCACGCGCGGACGATCCGCGTGCCGGTTCACGTCGTCGAGCGGCAGCAGAAGCTGTCGCGGGCGGCGCGGCGGCTCGAGGTCGAGCTCGGCCGGGAGGCGACGAAGGAGGAGCTCGCCGAGGCGACGGGTCTGCCGATGCAGCACGTCGACGAGGCGCTCGGAGCCGCCCATGCGTCGGTCTCGCTGAACCAGACGGTCGGCGCGGACGACGAGGGCGAGCTCGGCGACCTCTTCGCCGACCGCGAGGCCGCGGATCCGTTCGACGAGGCCGAGGAGTCGCTGCGCAAGCAGGGCGTCCGGCGCGCGCTCGATGCGCTGCCGGAGCGCGAGCGGCGGATTCTCGAGCTCCGCTTCGGGTTCGAGGGCGAGCCGTGGACGCTCGAGGCGATCGGCCACGAGCTGGACCTGACGCGCGAGCGCGTGCGTCAGCTCGAGGCGCAGGCGCTGGCCAGGCTGGCCGCGCTCCGCGACCTCGCCGCGGTCTCCGCGAACTAACTAGCTGACGATGGAGGTCGGCCCACCGGCCGGCCTCCGTCTGTCCTCGGAGTCCGCCGGGCTCTCGAGATCGAGCGCGGCCGTTCCTTCCTCACGGCCGGCGGCCCACTCTTCTTCGACCCTCTCCTTGCCCAGCGTCTCCTCGAGGTTCAGAAGCAGGTCGTAGTCGAGCTCGAGCGCACGCTGTGAGAGCTCCGTGTCGCCCTCGACGAGCACGGTCTGCGCTGCGCCGCGGAGCCGGGCTGCGACCTCGGCCTCGCCGGCGTCGAGCTCCACGGCGGCGAGCGCCTGCAGCGTCTCGGCTGCGAGTCGTGCGGCGCGTGGATCCTCGGGAAGTGTCACTGCTTGACCTTTACGTGGAACGCAGTGCGGCGGATCCCTGGTCATTCCTCGCCTTAACGCCAACCAAACGGCTCTTCGGGCGTCGGTTCCTATACTTGCCGCAAAATCGGCACGGGAGCGACAGATAGGAGGCTGAGAGTGGGGGGAGTGTCCAAGAGGATTTTGCTGCTGCTGGCGATGGCCTTGCTCGTCGTCGGGGCGGCAGGCTGCGGCGGGGACGACGACGAAGAGGGCGGCGAAGCCGCGCAGACGGGCGGGACGCTCGTCTTCGCAGGCGCTGCCGACCCTGTCGTCATCGACGGAGCACTCGTCTCGGACGGCGAGTCGATCCGGGTGATCACACAGATCTTCGAGACGTTGATCAACCTCAAGCCCGGGACGACGGAGCTCGCCCCCGGCCTTGCGACGGATTGGGAGGTCAGCCCCGACGCGCTGACCTACACCTTCGCGCTGCGCGAGGGTGTCAAGTTCCACGACGGAACGGACTTCAACGCCGAGGCGGTGTGCTTCAACTTCGATCGTTGGTTCAACTTCAAAGGCCCGCTCCAGAGCCCGAGCGCGAGCTACTACTACAGCGCGTTCTTCGGCGGCTTCAAGAACAACGAGAGCGAGGACCTGTCCGATCCGCTCTACAAGAGCTGCGAGGCGCGCAACCCGACGACGGCGGTGATCACGCTGACCAGGCCGTCCGCCTCGCTCCTCGGTGCACTCGTCCAGCAGGCGTTCTCGATCGCGAGCCCGAAGGCGCTCGAGGAGTTCAAGGCGGACGCCGGCACGCTCGACGAGGAGACCGGCTTCCGCCCGACGGGCACCTTCGGGACCGAGCATCCGATCGGCACGGGCCCGTTCGAGTTCGTGTCGTGGAACCGTGAGGACCGCCTCGTCCTCAAGCGGTACGAGGACTACTGGGGCGAGAAGGCCAAGCTCGACGAGCTGATCATCCGGCCGATCGCCGACAACGCGGCCCGTCTCCAGGCCCTCCAGAACGACGAGATCCAGGGCTACGACCTCGTCGAGCCGCAGGACGTGGCCACGATCGAGGGCAGCGACAACCTGAAGATCATGGACCGGCCGGCGTTCAACGTCGCCTACGTCGGGATCAACCAGGCGAAGAAGCCGATGGACAACCCCAAGGTCCGGCAGGCCGTCGCGTACGGGCTCGACCGGCAGGCGGTCGTGGACAGCTTCTACGGCGGCCGCGGCGTCGTCGCGAAGCAGATGATGCCGCCGGAGGTCGAGGGATACGCCGACACGGTGACTGAGTACCCGTACGACCCGGAGAAGGCGAAGCAGCTGCTCACGGAAGCAGGCGTGCAGATGCCCTTGGAGATCGAGTTCTGGTATCCGAGCGACGTCTCCCGGCCGTACATGCCCAACCCGAAGAACAACTTCGAGGCCTTCGCGGCCAGCCTGAACAAGTCCGGCTTCAAGGTCGTCCCGAAGACGGCCCCGTGGGATCCGGACTACCTGGGCCGGGTCGACGAGGGCAATGCCGGCCACCTGCACCTGATCGGGTGGACGGGCGACTTCGCAGACGCTGACAACTTCATCGGAACGTTCTTCCAGGACTTCAACCCGCAGTTCGGCTTCCGTGACCCCGAGCTGTTCAAGATGCTGGACGACGCCGAGGTCGAGGCCGACCGCCAGGCGCGCATCGACCTGTACAAGCAGGCGAACGAGCACATCATGGAAACGCTGCCTGCGATTCCGTACGCGCACACCAAGCCCGCGCTGGCGTTCCGCTCGGATATCGAGGGCTTCGTTCCGAGCCCGACCACGAACGAGCTCTTCAACACCGTCTCGATCGGCGGGGGAAGCGAGTAGACAGGAGTACCTAGCACTCAGCCGGCGGACGTAGAGCGTGCTCCGCTTCATCGTCCGCCGGCTGATCCTGCTGCTCCCGATCCTGCTCGGGCTCTCGCTCCTGGTCTTCCTGTGGATCAGGGCTCTCCCGGCCGGTCCCGCCCAGTCGCTGCTCGGCGAGCGGGCAACGCCGGAGACGATCCGGCAGATCGAGGAGCAGTACGGCCTCAACGAGCCGATCCACGTCCAGTACTGGAGCTACCTGAAGACGGTCGGCACCGGCGACCTCGGAACCACGATCCGGACGCGCCGCCCGGTCACGGACGAGCTCAAGGAGCGGTTCCCGGCCACGATCGAGCTGACCCTCGCGGCGCTCCTCTTCGCGACGTTACTCGGGGTTCCGCTCGGCTTCGTCGCGGCGAAGCGCTACGGAACCTGGGTCGACCACTCGAGCCTCGTCATCTCGCTGATCGGGATCTCGATCCCGATCTTCTTCCTCGCGATCCTGCTCAAGTACGTCTTCGCGGTGAAGCTCGGGCTGTTACCGACCGTGGGACGGATCTCCGTCCTCATCGACCTCGAGCACCCGACGAACTTTTACCTGATCGATGCGCTGATCGCGGGCGACCCGGAGGCGTTCTGGGACGTGAGCAAGCACCTGATCCTCCCCGCGATCGCTCTGGGCTCGATTCCGCTGGCGATCACCGCGCGGATCACGCGCGCCGCGGTTCTGGACGTTCAGAACGAGGACTACATTCGCACTGCCCGCGCGAAGGGCCTGCCTCCCCGAACCGTCGACCTGCGGCACATCTTCCGGAACGCGATGCTCCCGATCGTCACGATCATCGGCCTCCAGATGGGTCTGCTGCTCTCGGGCGCGGTCCTCACGGAGACGGTGTTCGCCTTCCCGGGGATGGGCACCTGGCTCGTCGAGGCGATCCGCCAGCGCGACTACGCGATCCTCCAGGGCGGGATTCTCTTCGTGTCGTTCGTCTTCGTGATCGTGAACCTCCTCGTCGACATCTCATACGCCCTGATCAACCCGAGGATCCGCGTGTCGTGAGCGTCGCCCAGGCAGAGGCACGTGAAGTCCAGCTCGAGGCCCCGAGCGGGCTCTGGAGCGAGGCGTGGCGACGGCTGCGGCAGAACCGCGCAGCCATCGTCGGCTTCGTCCTCGTCGGCATCTTCTTGGTCGCAGCGCTCTTCGCGCCGTTGATTGCGCCGGAGGATCCGAGAGGCGCAGGCATCGACGATCTTCTCCAGCGCCGGGGTCCGGCCTGCTGCCCGGGCCCGTCGGCGGAGCACTGGTTCGGGCTCGACGAGCAAGGGCGGGACGTGTTCTCCCGCGTCGTCTACGGCGCGCGGTTCTCGCTGCTGATCGGGATCGTCGCGACCGCGGTCGGCCTCTCGATCGGCGCGGTCTTCGGCGCCATCGCCGGCTACTTCGGAGGCTCGGTCGACTCGGTGATCATGCGACTGACCGACATCATGCTCTCGATCCCCGGCCTGCTCCTCGCGATCGGGATCGTCGCGGCCCTCGGCCAGGGCATCTGGCAGATCATGATCGCAGTCGGCGTCACCCAGATCCCGATCTTCGCCCGGCTCCTGCGCGGCTCGATCCTGGCGACGCGCGAAGCCGACTACGTGCTTGCAGCGCGCTCCGTCGGTGTGCCGGGCCGCGCGCTCCTCGGCGCGCACATCATCCCGAACTCGGTCTCTCCGGTGATCGTCCAGGGCACCCTTGCGCTGGCGACGGCGATCATCGACGTTGCTGCGCTCGGCTTCCTCGGCCTCGGCCCGCCGGATCCCGCCACGCCGGAGTGGGGGACGATGCTGACGAACACGACGCGCTACCTCCAGACGGCTCCCCACCTCGCACTGATCCCGGGCTTGGCGATCGTGATCTCCGTGCTCGGCTTCAACCTGATCGGAGACGGGCTCCGCGAGGCGCTCGACCCGAGGTTCCGGGGCAGGGCATGAGGCAGGCGCTGCTCTCCGTCGAGGACCTCGAGGTCCGCTTCTGGACAGGCCGCGGGATCATCCACGCCGTCAACGGCGTCTCCTTCGACATCGCTCCCGGCGAGACGCTCGGGATCGTCGGAGAGTCCGGCTGCGGGAAGAGCGTCACCTCGCTGGCGCTGCTCGGCATCCTCCCGCGGGCCGGCCGGGTCACGAACGGCACGGCGCACTTCGAAGGCCGGAACCTGATCGGGTTGTCAGACGAGGAGCTTCGGACGATCCGCGGCAAGGACATCGCGATGATCTTCCAGGACCCGATGACGAGCCTGAACCCGGTGCTGACCATCGGCCGGCAGGTCCGCGAGGCGCTCGAGACGCACTTCGACATGGACAAGAAGGAGGCCGAGGCCCGCGCCGGCGAGCTGCTCGACCGGGTCGGGATCCCGAGCGCGAAGATGCGCCTGAAGGACTACCCGCACCAGTTCTCCGGCGGGATGCGCCAGCGGGCGATGATCGCGATGGCGCTCGCCTGTGAGCCGAAGGTGCTGATCGCCGACGAGCCGACGACCGCGCTCGACGTCACGATCCAGGCGCAGATCCTGGGCCTGCTCCGCGAGCTGGTCGCCGAGCGGGACACGGCGCTGATCCTGATCACGCACGACCTCGGCGTCGTCGCCGGAATGTGCGAGCGCGTGAACGTGATGTACGCGGGAATGTTCGTCGAGACCGGCTACGCGCGGCAGGTGTTCGCCAAGCCGCGGCACCCGTACACGCTCGGCCTGCTCCAGAGCGTGCCCCGCCTGGATGCCGCTCGGAAGACGGCGCTCCATCCGATCGAGGGCGCGCCTCGGGACATGCTCTTCCCGCCGCAGGCCTGCCCGTTCGCCCCGCGCTGCCGGTTCGAGGTCGAGCTCTCCCGCCAGGAAGTGCCGCGGCTCGAGCAGGTCGAGCCCGGCCACAAGGTCGCGTGCTTCAACCCGGTCGGCGAAGACGAGTGGGAGCAGACGCGTCAGGCGGTGTCGCGGTGAGCTCGAACGGGACGCTCGTTGAGCTCGATGACCTGAAGGTCTGGTTCCCGATCAAGAGCGGCGTGATCATGGACCGCCACGTCGGCGACATCAAAGCCGTCGACGGCGTCTCCCTTGAGATCCAGCGCGGTGAGACGCTCGGCCTGGTCGGGGAGTCGGGCTGCGGCAAGTCGACCGTCGGCCGAGCGATCCTTCGGCTCTACGAGCCGACGGCCGGCCGGATCGTCTTCGACGGGCAGGACATCACCACGCTCGACGAGACGGAGCTGCGCCCGCTCAGGCGGCGGATGCAGATGGTGTTCCAGGACCCGTACGCCTCGCTGAACCCGCGGCACTCCGTCGGCCGGATGGTCGCCGAGCCGATGCGGGTGCACGGCGTCTCGGGCCGCCGGGTCTCCGCGCAACGGGTGCGCGAGCTGCTCGAGACCGTCGGTCTGCCGGCCGACGCGGCCTCCCGCTACCCGCACGAGTTCTCCGGCGGGCAGCGCCAGCGGATCGGCGTTGCGCGCGCCCTCGCACTCAACCCGGACTTCATCGTCGCCGACGAGCCGGTCTCCGCCCTCGACGTCTCGATCCAGGCTCAGATCATCAACCTGCTCGAGAACCTCCAGCGCGAGTTCGCGCTCACCTATCTCTTCATCGCTCACGATCTGGCCGTCGTCCGGCACATCTCCGACCGGATCGCGGTCATGTACCTCGGCTCGATCGTCGAGATCTCGCCGGCGGAGGAGCTGTACGACAACCCGCTCCACCCCTACACGATCTCCCTGCTCTCGGCGGTGCCGATCCCGGATCCCGAGGTGGAGATGAAGCGGCAGCAGCAGGCGATCCTGCTCCCGGGCGACCTGCCGAGCCCGGCGAACCCGCCGGCCGCCTGCCGGTTCCACACGCGCTGCCCGTTCATCCAGCCGACGCGCTGCACCGAGGACGTGCCGCCGTTGCGCAAGCTCTCGGACGGCCACCTGGTCGCCTGCCACTGGGCGGAGGAGATCAAGGCGGGGAGGTTCCAGCCGCAGGAGCGCGAGGCGACCATGACCGAGCAGCTGCCGGCGCCGCTCGAGGCGCCACCGGTTGTCTGAGTGGCTGGTCCGGGTGGCCTAGGAGGCGTCGGTGCTGGGAGGCGGCCCGACGACTCGAAGGCCGAATCGCTCGTAGAGTGCGCCGATCGCGTTCATGTCCGGCGGCCCAGGCGGCATCGTCGCCATCAGCCCGGCGAGCTCCGCGAAGAACCGCTCGAAGCCGGCCGGGGCGGGTACGCCGAGCAGCCTCACGGGTGCGGCGGTGGCGTTCCAATGGGTGTGAACCACGCCCTGCGGAATGTGGACGAGGGACCCTGCCGGGGCATCCACGGTGCGCTCGCCCAGGCGAAACCTGAGTGTGCCCTCGAGCACGTAGTAGTTCTCTGCCTCGCGCGTGTTCACATGGAGCGGCGTCCCGCTGCTGTGAGGAGCAAGCTCGGCCTCGATGACCGCGAGCGTCCCCCCGGTCTCGTCGCCTGCCGCTTTGACCGTGTAGGTGTCGCCGAAGAGCGAGGTGGTCTCACCGTCTCCCGGCAGGCGGAGGATGCCCTCCTCGGTTGTCTCGTTCATCTGTGGCCTCCCAGCTCGTGCGAGTCGAGCAACTCTAGTCTCGTCGGCAGGCGCGCTCAGGCGGTGTGGTCGAGGAGGCTGACGACCTCTGGGCCGGTCACTCGATGACGGCGCGGGCGATCGTCGGCGGCTCGCGGCCGGCGAGGAGCCAGCCCGCCGCGGCGGCCACCGCAGGGATGCCGAGGACCATGAGCACGAGGTAGAGCACCGGGACCTGACCGAGATAGTCGAGCTTGTCGTGGTAGGTCGCCGCGAGCATGAGATAGGCGCCCGCGACGCCGAGGAGCGCGCCCAGGAAGGCAAGTCCGCCGGCGGTGGCTGCCGTCAGCGTTCGGCGGATCCTGCTCGTTGCTCCGGTCGCGGTCAGGGTGCGGAGATCACCGGCGCTCTCGCTGCGGATCAGCCCGACGGTCATGGCGAGGATCGCGAGCGCGAGGAGGGCGCCTGCCGCGGTTGCGATGGCGATGAGTGTTGTGAAGGAGTCGCTTTCGCGCCGTGTCTCGATCACCAGGCCGCCGGCGGCAGCGAGGTCGCGGGCATCGGAGACCTGCTCGCTCGTCAGCGGCCGGCTCGGCTCGACCATCCACCCGGACGGAACTTGCTTCCAGCCGCGGCGGCGAAGACCGTCGAGCGTGATGAACGACGTCGGCGCCATGCCGGTCTCTCCCTCGGGAGCGCCGAAGAGCTTGCGGCTGTCGATCCTCTGGATGTTCGTGACTGCACGTGGGATGAGCTTTGGCTCTCCGCTTTCCTCAAAGCGAACAGTGTCCAGCTCGTCAGTGCGGACGCTCTTGTCGATCAGGAAGTCCGTGTTCGGGTCGACCTCGGCCGGGTCGATTCCGACGTACCTGAGCAGGGCGGGCGTGGCGATGTGGAGGCGCGATTCGTAGATGTAGCAACCCGATGGTGGGGGCGCGCAAATGAACGCCCCTGCCTTGTTTTCGGGATCGGCGACTTTCCGTACGAGGACCTCAGTGCGAAGGACTCGCAAGTTGCCCTCCGGCCGAGCCGGTTCGCCCGGTTGATAAGGATTGTGGAGCGGGATGACGGCCGCGTCATCGAGATCCGCCGCGAGCCGGCGGACGCGTGCAGCCATTCGTTCGAGCTGGCCTGGCGTCCGGATCGCGACGCCATCCGGGCCCTCCGTTGCACCGGTGTACACGCGGATCTGCCGGTTGGACAGGTTGGGCGGTTCGCCGGCTGACTTCTTCTCCTCGGCGGCCGCGATGATGACGATCGTCGCGGCGATGCCCAGGGCAAGGGTGATTGCCGCAAGTGCCGCCCCGGAACGAGCTTGGTAGCGCGCGAGATCTCGCAGCGCCAGGCGAATGGCGATCGGGGCGTGCCCAGCCGTCCGGGCGAAGAGGCGAATCGCCAGCGGACCTAGGAGCAGCGTGCCGAGGATGGTCGCCACGATCCCGGCCACGATGAGCGGGGTTCTGTCTCGGTTCGACAACACGAGGCTGCCGATTCCCGCCGCGATCAGCACCACCGCGAGAATTGCCGAGTGGCGTGCAGGCTTCGGCCTGGGCGGTCGCGCCGAGAGGGCGCGCGTGACGGGGACGCGGGCGACTGCTCGCCCCGGCCACCAGGCGGCGGCTGTCGCACAGAGGACCGAGACGACGGCGATCATGGCGAGCAGTGCCCAGGGGAGGCTGAGCCGGTCGAGGCGAAAGTCGAGCGCGGGCTCGAGTGTCGGCTCGACCGCGACCCAGACTGCGAGACCCGCGATCGTTCCGATCAGTGCGCCGACCGCGCCGACGACTGCGCCGTTCGTGAGCAGCACGAGCCGAAGGTGCTTCTCGGTCGCGCCGATCGCCGCGAGCATGCCGAGTTGGCGGAGCCGTCTCTGCGCGATGACGGCGAAGCCTGCCGCGGCAACGAGCGAAGCCAGCAACATGAAGACGGTGGCCACGGAGAACATCGCCAGCTCGGGTGCCGGCTGGTAGCTGCCCCGACGGCGGGCCCCCACCATGGCGGACCGGTCGGCCTGCGCGTCGATGAACGCGTCGGTCGTCGCGCTGTCGGCGTCGACCAAGACACTGACCGTGTCCACTGCTCCGGCGGATGAGGGTGAGACGAGGGCGAACTCGTCGCTGAGCTCGCGCGGGTTCTCGACGATGCCGACGACGGCCCTGCGACGGCCGTCGAGTGCGAGAGTCTTCCCGATTTCGACCCCGAGGAGCGTCGCGACTCCGTCGGTGACGGCGACCTGGCCGGGACCTTCCGGGTAGCTGCCTCGGCGGAGCGCAAGCGGTACGTACGGTCCGTGGGGGTCCTGGGCCCGGAACTCCACGGAATCGACACTGCCCGGCACGGGCAGCGTGCGGTGGCCGATGACGTCGGTCGTCCCGAACCGTTCCTCGGCGGCGGCGAGACTTGCCTCCAGCTTGCGCGGATCGGCGCCGTCCAACTCGAACAGTGCGTTTGCGGAGCCGAACTCCGCATAGTCCAGGGGTCCCGAGTTGTGGGCGATCGTGACGCCGGTGACTGCGGCCGTGACCGCAACGGTGAGCAGAGCGATCACCAGGATCTGCTGGCGCCACTCGCGGCGGAACAGGCGCCACGCCCAGCGGATCAGAGGACGGCGTGCGGCGAGTCCGCCTCTGCCCGGTCGTCGGAGCTCCGAGCTGTGAGCGACCGTCGTCATCGCCGGTCACCTGCGGCCAGGAGCGACTCCGGGCCGGGCGGCGCGACCGTTTGGTCGACGACCTGACCGTCGCGCAGGAAGACGACGCGGTCAGCCCAGGAAGCCAGCTGCGCCTCGTGGGTGACGACGACACCCGCGACGCCGCGCTTCGTGGCCGCCCGCAGCAGGCGCATGACCGCCTCGCCGTTCACGGAGTCCAGGGCGCCGGTCGGCTCGTCCGCGAGCAGCAACCCACGTTCGCCCACAATCGCCCGGGCGATCGCAGTGCGCTGGCGCTCGCCGCCGGAAAGCTCGTCGGGGTAGCGATCGGCAAGATCCGCGACGTCGAGCTCCTCCATCGCCTCGAGGCCCGTCGTGCGTGCGGCTCGGGCGCGAGTGCCGTCGAGCTCGAGGGGCAGGGTGACGTTTTCGATCGCCGTCAGCCCTGGGAGCAGGTTGAAGTCCTGGAAGACATAGCCGATCGATCGGCGACGCATCCGCGCCTGCTCCGAGCGCGAGACGCTTGCGAGGTCGACGCCGTCCACCAATACCTGGCCGCTGCTCGGCTCCTCGAGGCTTCCGGCGATCGTCAAGAGCGTGCTCTTGCCCGAGCCGCTTGGCCCCATGATCGCGACCAGCTCGCCGCGCTCGACCGTGAGATCGACGCCGCGGAGTGCGCGCACCTCGCTCGGCCCGGAGCCGTACACCTTGGACACCTGTCGCAATTCGAGTGCGCTGGTCATTGGGAGACCTCCTTCGCGCGTGATGGTTCGAACGAAACGTCAGCCAGGGGGGCCGCCGCGCGGCGACGGCCGCTGCTTCAGGCGAACGTCGGCGGCATCGAGCCAGCGGACGATCGCTTCCAGCCGGAAGAGCTCAGCGTCGACGACGAGCGCCAACGGCAAGTCGTCCTCTCCGGCCGCGGCCTTGACCTGGGTGTAGCGCTGCATGACCTCGATCACGTGCCGGCGGTGCACCTGCAGGATCTCGTGGACGTCGGTCCCCGGGACCTGCAGGGCAACGAGCACCTTGATCACGAGCTCGTCGCGGGGAGGCGGCTCGAGCTCGGGCGGGGTGCGAAGCCACTCGGTCAACGCACGCTCGCCGGCGGACGTGATCCTGTAGCGCTTCCGCGATCGCTCGCCTTCCCCGTCGTCGGTCTCGACGAGCCCGTCGCGTTCGAGGCGCTGCAGCGTCGTGTAGACCTGCCCGACGTTGAGCGGCCAGACCTCGCCCGTCCGCGCCTCGAATTCGTTCTGGAGCCGCAGGCCGTACTTCGGCCCGTCCGTGAGCAGCGCAAGGAGGGCGTGAGGGACGCTCATGAACGGCTCGCTCTGAACAACATACGCAGTACTATACTGAGTATATGAGCGAACGCAAGTGGTGCTAGCCGATCACCTCGCACTCCCAGGCTGCCGCCCGCTGAGTTGGGCGATGCGGCGATGGTGTGCCGAGTCGTCGATCAGCGCGGCGAGCCGGCGGTCGCGTGTTTCCTCGCGCTTCGCACTGACGACCCAGAAGATCGCCGTCTGGCGGTAGCCGGGCGGTTGCGCCTGGAAGAACTGCCACGCTTTCTCGTTCGCCTGGAACCGCCCCTCCTGCTCGGGACCGAGCGTGGCCTTGTCGCGGTTCTCGTACGTGTAGACGCCGGTCTTCTCGGATGTCCGAGCTTCTGCTGCCCGGCTTGCGCGGCGTGAAGCGGATGGAGTAGCTGTCGCGGCGTAGTCTCGCGGGGCTCGCGCCGTCGCAAGCTCGATCTCACGGTTCTCGACGGTTAGCCGTCGCGACGGGTTGGGGCAGCTCGTCGGCCGCAGCCTCGCTCACACGTAGCACGACATTGCCCGTCTTCTGCCCGCTCTCGACATAGCGGGTCGCCTCGACGACCTCGTCCAGCTCGTACGTTCGGTCGATCACCGGCCGGTATTTGCCCGTCTCCACGAGCTCCTTGACGAGTAGGAGGTCCTCCTTGCGATAACGGCCGAAACCGAGCCTCGCCCGCCTGCTGCCGACGAATTTCGTGATCACACCGAGGGGCACGAGGTGGTACAGGAATCCGACGTCCATCGAGATGTAGATCCCGCCCGGCTTCAGCGAGCGCCGGCAGCGGCGGAACGAGTGCTTGCCGACCGCGTCGAAGATCACGTCGTACGCTCTCCCCGTTCTTCGTGAAGTCCTCGCGGAAGCGGTCGAGGACGTCCCGCGCCCCGAGCGACCGCACGACCTCGACGTCCTTCGTGTCGCACACCGCCGTCACCTCGGCGCCGAAGTGGTGCACGAGGAGCTGAACCGCGGCCGTTCCGACGGAGCCTGCGGCGCCGTAGACGAGGACGCTCTTGCCCTGCACCGGGTACGCCGGGCTCATGCAGGTCAGCGCGAGGAGCGCCCCCTCCGGGATCGCAGCCGCCTCCTCGAACGTCAGCCCTTCGGGTTTCGCCGCGATCACGTCGCGCACGGGCACGTACTCCGCGTTCGAGCCAGCCTTGGCGCCGAACACCTCGTCGCCCACGTGGAACTCCGTCACGGTTGCCCCGACCTCTTCGACACGGCCGGCGAACTCCGTGCCACAGCTCGTCCGCCTCGGGCGACGGATGCCGGTGAAGAGGCGGATCAACTTGTAGTCGACGTGGCGCACGCCCATGGCGTCTCCGCGCGTGACCGTCGACGCGTGGACTCGGACGAGCACCTCGTCCTCCTGCGGCACCGGCCGATCGACGTCGGCGACACGGAGCGCCTCCTCCGGAGGTCCGTACCGATCCTGAATGACAGCTCTCATGGCTTCCTCTCGGCGGTTCGATGGATGGGGACGCCGTGCTTCCACGCACGCCCCGCCCGGTAGAGCTCGGCGGGCCTTCCGCCGCTCGGCCCCGGCGGCGCCGTGCGGCCGGTCGGGATCACCCAGCCGCCCTCGCCCACGAGGCTGCGGCGGAAGTTGGCGGCGTCGAGCTGCACGCCCCAGATCGCCTCGTACACCGCTCGGAGCTCGGCCATGGTGAAGGTCGTGCCGACGAACGCGGTCGCGATGCCGGAGAGCTCGAGCTCGATCCGGACGCGCTCGACCGCGTCGCGGACGATTCGCAGGTGGTCGAACGCCAGCTCGATCCGCTCCTCGAGGATGTCGGAGACCGGGACGAGCGCGGCGTGTGCCGCGTCCGTTCCGGCGACGATCGCTCCTACCTCGCGAAGGACGGCGAGGTAGCCGACGGTGACGACGTTCATTCGGGGGTCTCGTCCAGGATCGCCGTAGGCGCCGAACTGGGTCAGCAGGCTGGGGACGTCGACGCCGGTCTCCTCGGAAAGCTCGCGCCTCGCGGCCTCGTCCAGGGTCTCGTCAGGACGCTTGAACCCACCGGGCATCGCCCACATTCCTTCGAACGGCTCCTGCCCTCGCCGGACGAGAAGGACGTGGAGCACGCCGCCCTCGGCCATGGTCAGGATGACCACGTCCACCGTGACGGCGAAGGCGGGAAACTTGCTCGGGTCGTACCCCGGAGGGACGTTCGCCACCGGCGTTCTTGTCGCCATGACTCTTACTCTTACACAGAGTTTAGGTCGTGTCAACCAAAACCGCTCGGACCGCGACTGGCGCGCGCGAGCGCTGGCTCAGCGGCCGACCAGTTCCTGGAACGCGCGGTCCTCGCGAATCGGATCGAAGTCCGAGTCGCCCTTCGCCATGGCCATGACGCGCTCCGACGTGTCGATCGCGCGGGCGAGATGCTCGATCGCGTCGGCCGTCCGGCCGGCGAGGCTCTCGCAGCAGGCCAGGTTGTAGAGCAGGTACCCGTTCTCGGGATAGGCCTCGAGCAACTCCCGCCCGCGGTCGGCCGCTTCGGCGTACTCGCCGGCTTCGTAGAGCGGCTGAACCTGCCACCACACCTCTGGGGCGAGGCGTTCGATCGTCGGAGGCAAACCCACCCATGGATGTCGTCGGGAGTCGTATCCCGATTCGGTCGGCGGCGGGAAGGACGGGTCCGCGAATGCCCCGACCGAGACGACGACCAGGTCCGGCTCTGTGGGTTCCGTGTAGAAGACCTGCGAGCCGCAGTCGGGGCAGAAATGGAAGACATGCTCCTTCTTGTCCGCCTCGTCGGAGATTCGCGAGTAGTCGCTGAAGCGGCCGACGACATCCACCTGATCCGATGAGAACCCCGCCTGCATGCCGAATGCGCTTCCGGTCCGGCGTTGGCACGCAAGGCAGTGACAGATGGAGACCGCGAACGGATCACCCGTCACTTCCAGACGTAGCTGACCGCAGTGACAGGCGGCTTCTCGGGTGGCCATCGGCAGAAGCTAACCAGCCCGCAGGCGTTCGGTAGCGTGGACCAGATGACCAGATTCGTCGTCGACTGCGGCGCCGTGCTCCACCTGGCGGCGGAGGGAATCGAGGTCCCGGAAGAGCACGAGTTGCTCGCGCCGACGCTCGTGCGCTCCCAGACGCTGTCGGCTTTGCACGAGGCCGTACACAACGATGCGCTCTCTTCGGATGTCGCACTCGAGCGGCTGGCGCGCATCTGGGCCATGCCGATCCGCCTCCTCGGCGACGCCGTGCTTCGGCGTAAGGCCTGGAAACTCGCCGAGCAGCTGGGGTGGCCCGAGACCTACGACGCCGAGTACGTTGCGCTCACTCAGCTCCAGGCAGACGCGTTCGTCACCCTCGACGCGGAACTGGCGCGCCGAGTCGAGGGAATCGTCCCGACCGCGACCATCGAGGCACTGCAAACAGCCTGACATCCGTGCACCGGCTGACCAAGGAACAAGCTCGGCGCATCGCCGTGCGCGCGCAGCTTCTCGACTCTGCCGCGGCCGACCGAGTTGCTCACGGTCGTGCAGCGGCTGACCCTGCTGCAGATCGACCCGACCTCGGCGATCGCTCCGAGCGCCGACCTCGTCGCCTGGAGCCGCCTCGGCTCTGCGTATGAGCCCGACGAGCTCAAACAGGCGCAGGAGCAGGACCGGGTGGTGTTCGAGCTCGACGCGATGGTGCGGCCGATGAGCGACCTCGGCCTGTACCTCGCCGGCGCGGCCGAGTGGCCCAGCTACGACAGGCAACGCGACTGGCTGCGCGACAACGACCGCTTCCGGCGCGACATCCTCGACCTGCTCGGGAGCTCCGGCCCAGTGAGCTCGCGCGACATTCCGGACACGTGTGTCGTGCCGTGGGCCTCGACGGGGTGGTCGAACAACCGCAACGTCACCCAGATGCTCGAGTTCCTGATGATGCGCGGCGAGGTCGCGATCTCCGGGAGGGTTGGACGCGAGCGGCTATGGGACCTTCCCGTGCGGGTCTATCCGACCGACGTCGCCGTCCCGTCCGTCGAGGAGGCCGAGCGCAGGAAGAACGAGAGGCGGCTCACCTCGCTCGGCATCGCCCGCCAGAAGGCCCGGGCGGTCATGGAGCCCGTGCACGTCGGCGAGGCCGGCGAGCCGGCGGTGGTCGAGGGCGTGAAGGGCGAGTGGCGCGTCGACCCCGCCGCCCTCGCGGGCGACTTCGAGGGACGGACGGCGCTGCTGTCGCCGTTCGACCGGCTCATCCATGACCGCGTCCGAGCCGAGGAGCTCTTCGACTTCGAGTACGCGCTCGAGATGTACAAGCCCGCAGCCAAGCGTCGCTGGGGCTACTACGCCTTGCCGATCCTCCACGAGGATCGCCTGGTCGGGAAGCTCGACGCGGTCGCCGACCGCAAGGCCTCCGTGCTGCGAATCAACGCGATCCACGAGGACGTGAAATTCACGCGGACGATGACGAAGGCCGTGCAGACGGAGTTGGAAGACCTGGCCTCGTGGCTCGGCATGAGCGCGATCGAGTCGGGCTAGGGACGGCGCACAACGAGGGGCCGGCTTCTGCCGGCCCCTCGGACGTTCAGAAGGAACTGAAGAACGCTTTAGCGCTTGTCTCAGTGCCGCGCTTGCCGTTCCCGTTGTGCTTGCCCTTGTTGGCGTTGACCTGGCCGCGGATCTCGCCGCCGGGGAAGGTCGCGGTGTGCACGTTCGCGTAGACCGCGCCCTTGCGGAGCGACCGGACGGCGTCGCTCAAGTCCCCGGCCGGGATGCCCTGGCCCGCCGGGCCGATCGATGTCTGCCGCGTCGATGACGCCCTCGACGGTGCCTTCGCGCAGCGGACAGACGGGCTTGTCGCCGGCCTGACGGCTGCGGGCCGCAGAGGAACGCGATGATGCCGCCTGCAAGGCCGGTCCGGCCGAGATGGATGTGCGCCTGCGTCACGTTGCTCTCGACCCCCGAGTAGCTCAGCTTGTAATGGAGCCCGTCCGAGCGCACGCGGATGCGGAACGAGCCGCGCCCAGTCGTAGCGAGGGTCAGCGGGGCCTCCTGGAAGCTGTCCAAGCTGGCCTTTCCGCTCTTGCCATTGTTGTCGTGCGTCACCGCAGCAGTGGCGGCGACCACGATGAGGAGTGCGCCTGCGACGAACGAGGCGAAAACGAGCCGCTTCATACCTCTCTCCCTTCCATCGCTGTCCGAGCGGCGGAAAGTCTGTGCGCCGCACGTTACGAAACTGTTACGAACGTATCAAAAGCGGATTCTGCCGGCCGTTGAATTGGGGCTAGCACACGCCGGACCGAACCACGCTCGCCTTCCCGCCGAACGAACGGCGATGGCGATTCCGGCGCACCACTCTCACACTCGCCGCGGCGCTCCTGCTCGCATTGGCCCTGGGGGCCGAGCGGGCGAGTGCAGCGACATTGCTCGGGTCGGTCGATCCGAGCGTTTCTCCGGAAGCGTTCGCCTGCGCGGTCTACGCCTGTCCCGCCGGGAAGACCGTCGGCTTCCGGCAGCTTGCGCTGCATCGCTCCGATGTCGTGGTGAGCGAACCGGGCGTGCTCGTCTCCGCTCGCGTGAACGCAAAGCGGATTGCGGGCGCCGAGCAGCCGAGGATCGCGGTGCTGCGGCCCGTCGACGAGGACGACATCGGTGTGACCATCGCCGGCTTCGCACCGCTACCCGTCGTTTCGCAGGGCGCCGAGGTGCACGAAGTGGGTGATCTGCACCTGCCGGTGGAAGCCGGCGATGCGATCGGCTTCCTGCTCCCGTCGGGCCAGGTCGACCTGGGCCTGAGGACGCGCCGGCAACCCGACGGCGCGGTCCAGTGGTTCGTGGAGCCATGCGGGCCCTGCCACATGGACGGCGGGACCGGCCGCGAGCTCCTGATCGAGGCCAGGGTCGAGCCGGACGAGGACGAGGACTTGCTGGGTGACGAGTCGCAGGACCCCGATTACGGGCTGGACGACGAGCAGTCCGAAGAGCTGGAGGAAGACGAGTACGACGACTGGTTCGACGAGCTCGAGGGTGACGAGGAGAAGGAGCCGGCCTCGACGCGAGTCAGGAGACTTCGACTCCGCGACCTCGATCGTGCGCGGAACGGCGACCTGTTCGTCCAAGTCGACACGCCCCGACACGGACGGCTGGGCGGAATCGTCACGACCTCCGCCGGCCGTTGGGACATCGGCGTTCCGCGGACGATCGGCGTGGGCGCAGGTCGTGCGAACCGGAGCAACCGAGTCCGCCTTCGGCTGCGCCTTTCACCGGCCGGGCGAGCGGATCGTGCGTCGACCAGGTCGCCAGCGCGCGCGCATCGTCGTGTACCACCTGTCGCGCAGCGGCCTCAAGGTGACGATGCGGCAGATTCGGCTCTAGCTCGAACGCTTCGCCGCGGGCAGCGCAAGAGCGCTACATTGCCCTTCTCGTTCGCCGTCAACGGGGAGGGGGGATCCCATGTTGCGAGTTCGATCGATGATGCTGGCCGTCGCGCTGGTTCTGGCTGCGAGCGCCGCCGGTGGATCGGCCGCGGGCGCCGCACCGTCGGTGCCGGGTCTAGGCACGAACGTGGTCGTTTTCGACCCGAGCATGCCGGCCGGCCAGATTCAGGCGACCTTCGACGCGATCCACGCGCAGCAGGTCAACGACGAGATGGGGACGAATCGCTATGCGCTCCTGTTCAAGCCGGGTGTCTACGGCAGCGCGGCGCAGCCCCTCCAGCTGAAGGTGGGCTACTACACCGAGGTCGCCGGCCTCGGCGCGTCGCCGACCGACGTGACGATCAACGGCAAGATCGAGGTCTACAACCGCTGCCTCGAGGGTGGCGGCACGAGCAACTGCCACGCCCTCGTCAACTTCTGGCGCACGCTGTCGAACCTCTCCCTGAACATCATCAGCCCTGCCGGTCAGGACGGCTGTCGTGCCTCCGCGAACTTCTGGGCCGTCTCACAGGCCGCCTCGATGCGGCGCCTCAACATCGCGGGCGCCAACCTCTCGCTCATGGACTACTGCACGGCCGGGCCGCAGTTCGCGAGCGGCGGCTTCATCTCCGACTCGAGGCTCCCGTTCGTGGTCAACGGCTCGCAGCAGCAGTGGCTGATCCGCAACAGCGAGATCGGAGGCTGGTCGAACGCCGTGTGGAACCAGGTCTTCGCGGGCGTCGTGGGGGCGCCCTCGGACGCCGCGTTCCCCAACCCGCCGTACACGACCTTCGACACGACGCCCCTCAGCCGCGAGAAGCCGTACCTGTTCGTCGATTCTCGGGGCGCCTACAGCGTTCGTGTGCCGTCGGCGCAGCGGAACACGCGGGGCATCACCTGGGCCGGCGGCATGACTGCCGGACGAACGATCCCGCTCCGCGACTTCTTTGTTGCGAAGCCGTCGGACTCGGTGCACACGATCAACAGCCAGTTGGCCCGGGGCAGGAATCTGCTGCTCACTCCGGGCGTCTACGACGTCGGGAAGAGCATCTCCGTCAAGCGCGCCAACACGGTCGTCCTCGGTCTGGGGCATGCAACGCTCACCGCGGTGAACGGCGCGGTCCCGCTGAAGATCAAGGATGCCCCCGGCGTCATCGTCGCGGGCGTCACGATCGACGCAGGCACGGTTGAGTCGCCGAGGCTCCTGCAGATCGGCAAGAAGGCCAAGAAGAGCTCCAAGAGCGACCCGTCGAACCCGACCACGCTCTCGGATGTGTACTTCCGTGTCGGTGGACCGCACGTGGGCAAAGCCGAAGTCGCGCTCGAGATCAACAGCGACCACGTGTTGATCGACCACACGTGGGTCTGGCGTGCAGATCACGGCGTCGAGGGCTTCACAGACACCGAGCGATGGAACACCAACACCGGCCGTAACGGCGTCGTCGTCAACGGCGACGACGTGACGGCGAACGGGCTCTTCGTCGAGCACTTCCAGCAGTACAACACCATCTGGAACGGCGAGCGCGGCGCGACGATCCTGTACCAGAACGAGCTGCCGTACGACCCGCCGACCCAGGCGGATTGGATGCACGACGGAGTCGAGGGCTGGGCCGGCTACAAGGTCGGAGACCAGGTCAAGACGCACCAGCTCTCCGGCGGCGGCGTCTACGTCTTCAACCGGAACAACCCGTCGATCCACACCGAGAACGGCTTCGAGGTCCCGCAAACCTCCGGCGTCAAGCTCCACCACGTGATGACGGTCAATCTCGACGCCGGCACGATCGACCACGTCGTCAACGGCATCGGCGGCCCGGCGGACACCACTCGTGTCGGCCAGCCGGTCTACATCGTCGACTATCCCTCGTTGAACTGATAGCGGCAAGCAAGGCCGCGGCATCCTCCCAATCCGTCGGCCTGCCCGGCGCCTATTGACGGGTACACACACCGTCCGCCCTACCGGGCGCCTTCAAGGGGAGGGAAACCACATGACGGAGAGGAAGGCCGTAGTGCGGCGCACGGCAGGCGCTGCACTCGCTCTCGTTCTCGCGTTGGTCGTCGTCGGCTCGGTCGCCGCAGCGAGAGACCGAACCCCGCCGACGACGCCGACGAATCTGCGGGCTACGAACCTGACCCAGGAGAGCGTCACGCTCGCCTGGAATCCGTCCACGGACAAATCGGGAGTGACCTACACCGTCTATAAGGACGGTCAGCCGTTCACCGTGCCGCAGGGGCAGACGACGTACACGATCGACTGGCTGAGCCCCGGCCGGACGTACAGCTTCTACGTCACTGCCTCCGACCCCTCGCTCAACCAATCAGGGCGGAGCAACACCGTCACGGTGACCACGCCCCGAGACACGACACCACCGACGGCCCCGGAGCTAACGGGGAGCGTGCGAGGCCCCTCGCAGGTCTCCCTGACCTGGACGAGGTCGACAGACGAGACCACGTGGTGGACGCTCGGGTACCGCATCTTCGCCAACGGCTCACCGGTCACCCAGCATGTGAACTGGTTCGGCGAGCGCAGCGTTGTCCTCCGCCATCTCGCGCCGGCGACGTCCTACGCGTTCACCGTCGAGGCGAACGACTTCAACGGCAATACGACGATGAGCAACGCGGTCACGCTGAGGACCGAGGCGACGAGCGATGTGACGCCGCCCTCCGCGCCGACCAACGTGCGCATCGTCCGGGATCAGGGCTGCGGCGAGGTCTGGGTGGGCTGGACCCAGTCCACGGACGACAACGACCCTCAGTCGCTGATCGAGTACGAGATCTACGTCAACGGGGTCCTGAGCCCGCTTCCGGTCGGAGGCGGGATCGACGAGGACTTCGTCTACGCCACGGCGCACGGGGACAACACGTTCACGGTGAAAGCGGTGGATCGCGCGGGGAACACCTCAGAGGCGAGCAACGCGTTCACTGCGTTCCTCTGGCCGTGCTGAGGTAGGGAGCCGGGATCGAATGCCGCAGGGCCGGCCGACGCGCCGGCCCTGCAGGCATCGAGGAGCCTGAGCACGCGTCGTCTACGCTCGCCGCTCATGACCGCGGCGCTTGTCGATCGAGCACTCTCCATCGGCGCGGATCCGCGCGAGACGGCCGACGAGCGCTTCCGGAGGCGGCTCCTCGTCGGGGTGGCGCTCATCATCCTCCCGGTCGCCGTCGTCTGGGGCTGCCTGTACTGGGCCATCGGTGAGCAGGGGGTTGCGCTCACCCCGTGGGCGTACGCCACCGGATCGGCGATCAGTCTCGCGGTCTTCGCGCGAACCCGAAACTTCGCAACCCTGCGCACCGCGCAGCAGGTTCTGATCCTCGTCGCTCCGGCCTTGGGAATGATCATGCTCGGCGGTCTCGACGAGTCCAGCTCGGTGATCCTCTGGTCCCTGTTTGCGCCGCTCGGGGCGGTCGCCTTCGGCCGCCCCGGCCGCGCGTGGCCGTGGTTTGCAGCCTTCGTCGGCACCCTCTTGCTCGCACTCGTTCTCTCCGAGGTCGTTCGGCCGGACGGCGCCGACCTCCCCGACGCCTTCGTCCGGACCTTCGACGTCCTCAACATCGTCGTCGTCTCGTTCGTCGCGATGCTGTTGCTCGTGACGTTTGCGCGTGGACGGGACACCGCGCAGGAGCGTGTCGAGACGCTCCTGCTCAACGTCCTCCCGGCCGAGATCGCGCAGCGCCTCCAGTCGGATCCCAACTCGATCGCCGACCACTTCGACGACGCGAGCATCCTCTTCGCGGACGTCGTCGACTTCACCCCGCTCTCGAGCCGGCTCGACGCGCGCGAGGTGGTCGACCTTCTCGATCGGCTCTTCACGAGCTTCGACACCCTCGTTGACCGCCACGACGTCGAGAAGATCAAGACGATCGGCGACTGCTACATGGTCGCGGCGGGCGTCCCCCGGGAGCGGCCGGATCACGCGCACGCGCTTGCGCGGCTCGCGCTCGAAATGGGCGAATGCGCGAGGAACTGCCTTCCCGAAGGCGCCGAGCACGACCTGCGCCTCCGCATCGGCATCAGCTCTGGGCCGGTCGTGGCCGGCGTGATCGGGCGCCGCCGTTTCCTCTACGACCTCTGGGGCGACACCGTGAACATGGCGAGCAGGATGGAGTCCCACGGGACCCCGGACGCCATCCAGATCACTCGCCCGACGTGGGAGCTCGTGCGCGACGACTTCGTTGTCGAGCCGCTAGGGCTCGTGGATGTGAAGGGCAAGGGTGCGGTCGAGACCTGGCGGCTCGTGGGCCCGCGCGACCGTTAGCACTCGGGCGAGCACGCGCCGGCAGCCTCGTCCTGGAGGAGAACGGTCAGATCCTGACGCAGACGCGCAACCTCGCCGACGACGGGCGCGAACGGGGTAACTCGGCCACGCTCGGCATCGAGAACGCGGCAGGAGACGTCGCGCTGCGGTTCTCGTTCGACCAGGCCGCGCTCGGAGTCGAGCCGGCAGTCAACACCATCACCTATCGGCCCCCGGCCTGAGCCGGGCGGCCGCCGCGGACGAACCGAGGGCCCCGCATCGCGGGGCCCTCGGCCGTTCCGCTCGTGGCCGAGATGTCCTTCAGCTCACCGCTTTCTTCACGAGTGCGGCGATCTTTGCCTCTTCTGCGGCCGTCAACTCCTTCAGCGCGAAGGAGGTCGGCCACATGGCGCCTTTGTCGATGTTCGCCTCGTCGCTGAAGCCGAACGTCGCGTACCTCGAGTTGAACTTCTCCGCGCTTTGGAAGAAGCAGACGACCTTGCCGTCCTTGGCATAGGCGGGCATGCCGTACCAGGTTTTCGGCGAGAGGCCCGGCGCGCTGGCTTTGATGATCGCGTGGAGCCGCTTGGCCATGGCGCGATCCTTTCCCTTCATCTCTGCGACCTTCGCGAGCAGGGCGCTCTCGCCGTCCGCCTTGGCCGCTTCCGCCTTCAGCTCCTGGGCGCGCTCCTTCATCGCGGCTCGTTCCTCGGCCGAGAAGCCCTTGGACTTCTTGCTGCGCTGGTGCGCTTGGCGGACTGCTGCGTTGCCTTCTTTGCGCTCATCGTTCCCTCCTGTGGAAGCTCTCTAGAGTCGCAGTGTTGATGTCCGTAGTCAATAATTTGTAGCACAAATAATTGGCGATACGGAGTAATTGTGCAATGATCTTGAAATGGCAACGAGCCCTGCCACTGACGACGCGGCCAGCGAGTTCGCCGGCCAGCTGTTCTTCCGGCTCTGGCGGGTGTCGCATACGCGCACTGCGGAGGCGCTCGAGTCGCTTGGTCTCACGACGGCGCTCTTCGCGCTTCTAAGCGTCCTCGGGACGCGCGAGGGAGCGATTCAGCAGGAGCTCGGCTCAGCGATGGGCATCGATCCCAGCACGATGGTGTCGTTGATCGATCAGCTCGAGAGCGCAGGACTGGCCAAGCGCCGGCCCCGACCAACGGATCGCCGCGCCCGCGAAGTTGCAATCACACCCAAGGGCCGCCGGGTATTGGAGCAGGCCCGGCAGTTGGCGATGCAGGTGGAAGACGACGTGTTGCGGGGGCTGAGCCCGGCCGAGCGCCAACGCATGCTGGCGCTGCTTCGGCGCGCCGTCGACTCAGCACCGCCGCAATCGCCGTGGACTGCTGAGGAAGGGGACTAGCGGGAGCGGGCCGGCCTGGCCCTACAACATCTTGTTTCTGAGGTCTCTTGCTGAGCCAGCTAGCGATCCTCCCCGAGCAACCGGTGGCGTAGCCGGCCGAACGTTGCCCGTCCGGCAATCGCGAACGCAGTGATCACGGTCGCGCCGACCGGCACGAGTTGGAGGACGCCCTCCTCGACGGGGAGCCCCATGACGTGCCCGACGATCACTGGAAGATCTCCGTCGTGCAGTCGCCGCCCTGCAGGCGCACTTCGTGCGCTCGTGCGGGGCCGCCGGGCCGGTCGTGGAAGTCGACGAAGAAGTCTGGGTCGAGCTCCATGCCGCCGTCGGGGTCGCAGTTGATCCGCAGCAGCCACGAGCGCATGTCGGGGTAGAACTGGTTGTCCCAGGTCGAATAGAGGCTGTTGGAGACATAGAGGCGCCGGCCGTCGAAGGAGAGCTGGAGCATGTTCGGGCCGCCGCTCAGGTCGCGCGGGCCCTCGCTGGGCTTGCCGATTGCCCCGCCGAGCCAGACCTGCCCGGTGAGCTTCGGCTCCGCCGGGTTGGAGACGTCGTACTGGCGAACGTCGCCGTGCAGCCAGTTCGCGAAGTAGAGCCAGCGGTCGTCCATCGAGAGGACGAGGTCGGTGATCAGCCCCGGCACGGGGAACGGCCAGCCTTCCTGCTCGACGCTCTCGACGGCGATCACCTGATCGGCGGCCCAGCCGCCGTTGTCGCTGCGGAGGCGCCACATCGTGCTCGAGAGCGCTGCACCGGCGAAGCCCTGCTCGGCGTCGGGATCGTGGAGCCAGCGGACCTCGAGCGGGACGAGGCCGGTCTCGCCCAGGTCGACAGTCTGCTCGAGCGTCCGCTTCTCCAGGTTCCAGAAGTGGAGTCGGCTCCCGTAGCGACCAGCGGTCACGTCGTCGAGGTCGAAGCCGTTCTCGTAGGCGTTCGGCTCGCCGAACTCCGAGGAGACGAGGAGGTTCTTGCGCGGCTGGTACCAGAAGTCGTAGTTGAACCGCGGCGTCTCGCCGCCGTTCTCCCAGCGGCCCTTGACCTCGAAGGTCTGCGCGTCGAGGACGGCGAACCCGCCGGCGCCGTTGCCGTCGGCGTCCCCCAGCATGGAGACGACGATGTTGTCGCCGGGCATGCAGTGGACGGTGTGCGGCCGCGTGTAGCCGGTCTTGGCGACGAGCTCCTCGGGCTCGATCACCTTCTCGATGTACGGCTTCCGCGGGTCGTCGGCCACGTTCACGATGTGGATGCGCGACGAGCGGAAGCCGGGCACGATCAGGTGGGAGCGGTCGGGGCCGTGGCATGCCGACGAGCAGCGGTTCCAGCCGAAGTGGTGGAGCTCGTCGCCGACGTTCGGCATCGGCAGCTCGTGGGCGATCTCGCCCCGCTCGGCGTCGACGACGGCGAGGAAGTCGGGCTTCTCCACGCCTGTCCCCTCGTGCAGGCAGGCGAGGTAGAGGAACTCCTCCTCCGGCGCCTGCATCGCCTCCCGCGGCGAGGTGTGCAACGACTCGGGCTTGTGGTGCTGATGCTCCATGAGAGCTCCTTTCAGGTCGATCCTCGGGTGGCGAAGAGCGTGTAGCGGGACAATCGGCGCTCCGAGGCGAGCGTGTGGACGATCGCGAGGAATGCCTGCAAGTCCTCGAACGTCTCCTCGCCCTCGTCCGCGATCAGCTCGGCGCGCAGTCGAGCGCGGGCCTCGTGCCAGCGTGACGCCACGCGAACCACGTTCGCGGTCGTGTCGTCGCAGCGGACGAGATCGAAGCCCGCCTCCGCGACGAGTCGCTCGTCCTCGTCGCGGAGCGCGAAGACGAAGTACCCGATCGAGGCGCGACGCGCGACCTCCTCGCTGGAGAGTAGGCCGGTCACCACGATCGGGTCGGTGAACATGATCCTGCCGCCTGGTTTGAGGACGCGGTGCCAGTCGCGGAGCACGCCGAGCCGGTCGGACAGGTGGTTGATCGCGTCGACGCAGACCACGGCGTCGAACGACGCGTCCGCGAACGGGAGCGGGAGCCCAGCGTCGGCTTGCACGAAACGGGCGAGCGAGGCGAGGCCCTCGCGTCGAGCCGCTTTGCTCGCTGTCTCGATCGCGTGCGCGTTGACGTCCACGCCCACGACGCGCGCCCCGCGCGTGCGGGCGAGGTGGAGGTCGGGCCCGCCTGAGCCACAGGCGATGTCGAGCACGTGCGCCCCCGGGATCGGCACGAGCCACTCGAGCGCGGCGTCCCACTCGTCCTTCGTCAACCAGCTGTTCTGACCGATGTCCTCGCCGTAGGTCTCCTCTCTGACCCGGCGGCGCGCGCTCAGCGCGAAGCGTCGATAGGCGGTGTCGTAGAGTTGAACCTGCGTGGTCATGGCTCGCCGAGAGAGTCGGGGAGAGGGCTTACGCGCCTGTAACGCGGGGCTAACTCGGGGCTAACGCGTGCGAGACCCGCGGCAAACGCGTGCGAGAATCGGCCGGAGGTGGAGTTCCAGATTCTCGGTCCGCTCAGGGTCGTCGATGGTGATCGCGACCTCACGCCCGCGCGCCCGAAGCAACGCGCGCTGCTTGCGATGCTGCTCCTCCATCGCGAGGAGGTCGTTCCGGGGGCGCAGCTGATCGACGCGGTTTGGGGGGAGGAGCCTCCCGGGACGGCGCAGACCGCCTTGCACGGGCACATCTCGGCCCTGCGCAAGCTCCTCGGCGCAGATGTGATCCGGACGCGACCGCCCGGCTATCTGCTGCAGGTCCCCGCGGACGCGGTCGATCTGGCCCGGTTCGAGACGCTGATCGCGGAGGCGCGGCAGCGACCCGATCCCGAGGAGCGCTCGAGTCGCCTTCGCGAGGCGCTTGCGCTCTGGCGCGGGGAGCCATTGTCCGACCTCAGCTACGAGGCCTTCGCTCAAAGCGAGATCTCCCGGATCGAAGAGCTGCGCCTAGGTGCGCTCGACGATCGGTTCGACGCCGATCTGGCGCTCGGCCGCCACCACGAGCTCGTCGCCGAGCTGGAGCCCCTCGTCGCCGCTGCGCCGTTCCGCGAGCGTTCCCGCGCCCAGCTGATGCTCGCCCTCTATCGCTGCGGACGACAGACGGACGCGCTGCAGGTCTTCCAGAGCGGGCGGAAGGCGCTCGTCGAGGAGGTCGGGATCGAGCCGGGCCCGGCGCTCCAGCAGCTCGAGCGCCAAATACTGAATCAGGACCCGTCGTTGCAGCTTGCAGCCGAGGCGCCGTCGGCGACGCCGGTCGAGGAGGCGCCGACGACCCCGCTGCCCGGACTCGGCCGCGCGCTGGAAAGGCCTGAGCTGGAGGAGGAACGCAAGGTCGCAACGATCCTCTTCGCCGACGTGATCGGCTCGACTGAGCTCGGTGAGCGGCTCGATCCCGAGCGGCTTCGTGCGCTACTGCGCACATATTTCGAGGCAATGTCCGAGGTGATTGCCTCGTGGGGCGGCACGCTCGAGAAGTACATCGGCGACGCGATCGTCGCCGTCTTCGGGGTGCCGACCGCGCACGAAGACGATCCCGTCCGAGCGATCCGCGCCGCAGTCGAGATGCTCGAGCGTCTCGACCAGCTCAACCGCAGCTTCCAGCAGCGCCATGGCATCACGCTCGCGATCCGGATCGGCATCAACACCGGCGACGTACTTGCCTCGGCCGGCGGAGCAGGCGATCAGTTCGTCGCCGGCGATGCAGTGAACGTTGCCGCGCGGCTCGAGCAGTCGGCCGAGCCGGGAGCGGTGCTGGTTGGAGAGCGGACGCAACTGACGGCGCGACGTCTCGTTCGCTTCGGGCAGCCGATGGCGCTCGAGGTGAAAGGCAAGACAGATCCGCTGACCGTCTACCGTGTCGAGGGCCTCTCTGCGGGCGGCGAGGCGCGCATGGCGACGCTACGTTCGCCGCTGGTCGGGCGCGCGCGTGAGCTGAACCAGCTCAACGGGCTGCTGGACGAGACGCTGGAAACGGCGACGCCCCACTTCGTGCTCGTCTACGGGCCCGCGGGAATCGGCAAGAGCCGCCTGATCGTCGAGTTCCTGGCCGCCGCTCGCGAGCGAAGCGAGCTCGAGGTGCTCACCGGCCGCTGCCGAGCGACCGGTCGCGGGATTACGTACTGGGCCCTGGCGGAGATTCTTCGGCAGGCCTTCGGGATCGCGCTCGACGACCCGGCGAACGTGGCCGCCGAGAGCATGCTTCGCGGCGCCCGCGCAGCGCTCGCCGGGCTCGAGCTGCCCGAGCAAGAGCTCGTGCGAACCGTGTCCGCGCTCGCAACGACGGCCGGCATCCCGCTGCCGGACAACCCCCTCAGCGAGCTCGAGCCGCGACTTGTCGTGGATGAGCTGGCGCGCGCCTGGCCGCTCTTCGCCACCGCGCTCGCGAGACACCGGCCGACGATCGTCGTCGTCGAGGATCTCCACTGGGCCGGTGACCCGCTCCTCGAGATGCTCGCGCGCCTGATCGGCCGCTCCGACGGGTCGCTCCTCATCGTCGCGACGGCTCGACCGGAGTTCGCCGCCACGCGGCCGAACTTCGTGGCGGGCCGTGAGGGCGCGACGGCGATCTCGCTTCAGTCTCTGACCGAGCCCGAGGGGACGGCGCTCGTCGAGGGCCTGCTCCAATCGGTCGAGCTTCCCGACGAGTTACGGCGCGAGATCGTGCGCACCGCCGACGGCAATCCGTTCTTCCTCGAGGAGATCGTCCTCCAGATGATCGACACGGGTGTGATCGTCCGGGAGCGAGATCGATGGCGAGCTTCGGTCGACAATGCCGCGATCACGCTTCCCGACACCGTCCATGGCGTCATTGCCGCTCGCATCGATGCCCTCGCCGCCGATGACAAGCGCGTGCTGCAGGAGGCGGCCGTCGTCGGGCGTCGCTTCTGGCTGGAGCCGCTCTCCCGCGCTCTCACTGAGGCGGCGGTGACGACCGCGCTGCTCCGGCTCGAGGAGCGAGGGCTCGTCGTGGCGCGGCCGACCTCGTCGCTCAGCGGCCAGGCCGAGTACCAGTTCAAGCATGCGCTGGTGCGCGACGTCGCCTATGCCGGGCTGCCGAAGGCGCGTCGCGCGCGGGCGCACGCCGAGCATGCGGTCTGGCTCGAGGAGCTCGCAAGCGACCGGCGCGAGGAGCTAGCCGAGCTGATCGCGGCGCACTACACGTCGGCGCTCGCGGGCGAGGACTCCGACCTCGCCTGGACCGACGACCCGGCCGGCTGGCAGACGGCGCGCACGCGTGGCTTCGAGGCCCTGCTCGCAGCCGGCGACGCCGCCCGCCGGCGCTTTGCCGTCGTCCGGGCGCTCGAGCTCCACGAGCAGGCGCTCAGTCTCGCCTCGGGCAACGCGCTCGAACGCGGCCGCGCGCTCGCCGCCCTGGGCGACGACCACGAGGCTGCCTATCACGGAGACGAAGCCTTCGAGGCGTATCTCCCGGCGCTCGAGCTGCTACGGGGAGAGCCAGGCGCGGACTCTCTGCGCGCGCACATCTGCCTCATGGCCAGCCGTATGGCTGCGGTGAAGTGGGGCGGCTTCCGCTCGAAGCCGACGCCGGAGCTGTGGGACAGCCTGGTCGACGAAGGACTTGCAGCCGCCAGGGACGACGAGACCCACGCCTGGCTCACTGTGCTGAAAGGCAACATCGGCGTTCGCCGGATGAGGCTGAAGGCCGGCGACCCACTGTCGCTCGACGAACGTCTCCAGTTCGCCGAAGCGGGCGTCGATGCCGCCGAGCGGCTCGACCGGCCCGCGGTCCTCAGCCAGTCCTACCGCACCTCCGGCCTGCTGCTGTCCCTCACCGGCGACTGGGACCGAACACTCGAGCTGGCGCGACGCGACATCCGGCTCGTCGATCGGCTCGACCCCGCCGAGCAGTCGTTCGCGCTCTTCTGGGACGCGCTCTTCTTCATGGAGCTCGCGGGCGAGTTTCGGGAGAGCGCGGAATACGCCGAACGCTCGCTCGAGCTCGCACGCACGCTGACACCCCACGAGCGCATGCACGGCACGTACACGGTCATGCATTCGCGTTACCACCTCGGCACCTGGTCGGAGCTCGACGCCCTCGCCACCGAGCACGTCGCCGCGCTCGAGAGCGAGCCCGGGATCGGCTGTCCTTACGCGCGCGCCGGGCAGCTGTTCGCGGCGCTCGGACTGGCGCATCAGGGCCGTCTCGATCGCGCTGCCGAGCTGGCGGCCACGTTCACGCCCAACCTCGAGAACCCCGGCCTCCCGGAAGCGTTGCTCGCACGGTACCTCGTCGCCCGGGGCGACGCCGTGGCCGGGCGGGAGCTCGCGGAGCAGATCATCGGCCGCCCGGTCTACGCGGAGGAAAACGCGTACGAGTTCCTCGCCATGCTCGATGCGCTCGTCGCGCTCGAGGACTGGGACGCACTCACCGCGTACCTGCCCCGCGCGCGCGTGTTCTCCGACGCGCTCGCGCTCGTCGAGCCTGCAAGCGACCGGGCCGCGGGAATCGTGAGCGCCGCGGCGGGCGACCCGGCAACGGCCGAGGAGTGCCTCACCCTTGCGCTGAAGCGCTTCGAGCAGTTGGGCGTCGTCTTCGACGCCGCCCTGACGAAGGAGCGGCTCGCAGAGGTCTTGCCCAACGGTCAAGCGACTCGACTCCGCCGGGAGGCGCTCGCCACCTACAAGCAGCTCGATGCAGCCCCACACGCGGAACGCCTGCAGGCAGCTTTGCGGGCCCCTGCGCGTCTGCGCTAGCGCCGGACCTGATCTGCCTGTGCGTTCCCGGAGCGCTCAGCGCAAGAACGCGGCGACGGCATCTGCTGCCGGCGATGATGAGCTTCGGGTCGTCGTAGAAGTCGATCTGCCCTTGTGACTCGAGCCAAAGCTCGCGCTTGGGCGACTTCACAGCCGAGTAGAAGGCGTGGGCGAGATCGGGAACCAACGCCTTTTCCGAGTGGACGATCAGCACCGGTGCCTCGATCACGTCCGCTGCTCCACGCGCGTCGAACGGCAGGCTGTGGGCGAGCGACTGCACCGCGTAGCCGTTCACGTAGTTGGGCACCTGGCCGCGAGGCGTCCCGTAGAACTCGAATGCCTCCCGAAGCGGCATCGCGACATCGCCGCCGTCGGCGCGCGACGGCTGGGATGGTCTCCGCCTCGCCCGTCTCGCGCCACTGACGTTCGGCAGCCCGGCCGCGATCGATTGTCGCTTGATACGCAGCGCCCATCCTCGCCATGGTCTTCGCGTTGTCGGTGAACACACCGGCCACACCCGCGAAGGCACGGAAGCGACGATCCTCTGCGACAGAGCGCACCATCGGTCCGGCGCCGAAGCAGACGCCCAGGCCGAACAGGGGCAGGTCGGTCAGGCGGTCGTCGGCGAGGAGCGCGGTCGCCGCGTTCTTGATGTCCTCGATGTTGGCTTCGGGGCTCTCGAACTGGCGCGGCTGGCCGGCGCTCTCGCCGAAGTATCGGTAGTCAAATGCGAGCCCGGCGTACCCGCGCTCGGCCATGGCCTGGGCGTACGTGCCTGCCGCTTGCTCTTTCACCGAGGTGAGCGGGCCGACTGCGACCACGACGCCGGCCGGCTTTGCCCTCTCCGGCAGGAACAGGTTGCCCGCCAAAGTCTCGCCTTCGCTTTGGAACGAAAAACGCGTCTTGGTCGCTCTTTCCATGCTCCTACGACTCCTCTCTCCCTTCAGACGTCGCCCAGTCGGCACCGCGCGCGTCATGCATCAAGGATGCACTTGCGGGGCCGGGCTGGAGAGCGCATCCCGCCCCTCAGCCGGGCGGGATGTTCTGGTTCAGCCGGAAGACGTTCGTCGGGTCGTAGCGGCGCTTGATCTCGACGAGCCGATCCCAGGTCGGACCGGGGTAGGCAGCGCGGATCCGCTCCTCGCCCTCGTCGCCGAGGAAGTTGACGTACGCGCCCGTATCGTCCTGGCGGAGCGCGTCCGCGAGGCCCACGACCCAACGCTCGTGCTCGGGCGCCTGCTTCCGGCGCCCCGAAGAGCGCGGCGACGTTCACCATGATCCGGCTCTGCCGGTGCGCGTACGCCGTCGCATCGACAGGGACGCGGGCAGCCGCGCCGCCGAGCATGCGCAGCTGGGTCGCGGCCATCATCGCCGTGGAGGCCTCGAGTTGCTCGACGATGGTCTCCGCTGCGGAGCGGTCGATGCTGTCGACGTACATCGTGCGCGCGACCGCGACGGGGTGAAAGTCGCCCTCGTCGCCGGGGCCGACGAAGAGCTCCGGATAGCGCATCGGCCGCACCATGTCGGCGACCGGCTCGGCGAGCGCTCGAAACGGCGCGACCGCGCGTTTGCCGGCATCGACGTCGCCGCCGTAGGCGAGAAGGGCGAAGATCACCAGTCGGCCGTGCTGCTCTGGCGGCAGGAACGGCATCGGCGGCGCCGGCATGACGTTGGCGATCGCGGAGAGCTCCTCGGGCGCGGCCTCCGCTTCGGCCATGAAGCCGTAGATCGTGTCGGCCGTCGCCGGCAGGATGAGCATTCCGCCGACGATTCCGTCCAACTCGTGGAGACGGAGCTGGAACCGCGTGGCGACGCCGAAGTTGCCGCCGCCGCCGCGGATCGCCCAGAACAGGTCAGGGTGGGATTCCGCGTCGACGCGGAGGAGCTGTCCGTCCGCAGTCACGACCTCGGCGGCGAGCACGTCGTCGATCGTGAGGCCGTGCTTGCGGACGAGGAAGCCGACTCCTCCGCCGAGCGTCAGCCCGCCGATCCCGACCGAGCCGGTGTCGCCGAAGGGCGTCGCCAGGCCGTGCTCCGCCGCGGCATTCGTGTAGCGGCCGGTGGTCACACCCCCGCCCACCCAAGCCGTGCGGTCCTCGACGTCGATCTCCAGCCCGTTCAGGTCGCGGAGGTCGAGCACGAGCCCGCCCTCGGTCGTGCTGTGGCCCGGGATGCTGTGGCCGCCGCTCCGGATTGCGAGCTCGACCCCGGTCTCTCGCGCGAGCGCGATCACCCGCGAGACGTCGTCCGCATTCGCTGCGCGGACGATCGCTGTGGGCCGGCGGTCGAAGCCTCCGTAGAAGACCGTGCGGCCTTCGTCGTAGCCGGGCTCTCCCGCCGCCGTGACGCTTCCCTCGAGGTCTGCTCGGAGCTGCGGAATCGCAATGGCTGTCGTCGCTCCCGACATCAGCCGTCGTCGAGCACTTCGTGCAGCTTGCGCGCGAAGGCTTCGGGTTGACCGGCGTATCCGAACTCGCCGCCGAGGAAGCCGCCGTGGTGGCTCGGGAACACGGTCGCCTGCTGACCGAGCAGCTCGGCAGTGGCGACCGTCGTGCGTCCGGTGAAGGTGTCCATCGACTCCTCGCCTACGGCGATCACGATGCGCGTCGGCGCTGCGGTCAGCGCCGCGACGTCGGGGCGATAGCTGCTGACTGCCCAGGACCGGTCGGACAGCAGCGGGTCGTCGCGGGAGCCGTCGTCCTCGGCCGGCATCCCGAACTGCGCGGGATCCGGCGTGGGTTGCGCGAAGTACTCGTCGCTGAACTCGCCTCGCCAGGACGTCATCGCGATGAAGGCCGCCATGCCGGCGCCCGAGCCCTTGGCCTCGTACGCGTCGCGAACGGCGGCGCGGGCGCGCTCGGCCCCAGCGGCATCGGGGAGCACCGGGATGAGCGGCGGCTCGTGGGCCACCAGGATTGTCACGTCGTCGGGATAGGCCGCAACGAGCGCGAGCGCAGCCACCGCGCCGCCACTGCTCGCGAACATTTCGACGGGGCCGGCGCCGAGCGCCTCGATGACGGCGTGGACGTCGTCCGCCTGAACGGTGGGCACATGGTCGACCCGGCCGTCCTTGCGAACGCTGCGGCCGAGGCCGCGCGGGTCATAGGTGACCACGGTCCGGTCCGGGAAGTGCGACGCCAGCGTGGCGAAGCCGCCGGCCTCCATCGGCTGACCGATCATGAACAGTGGTGGGCGTCCGTCGGTGGTGGGCAGGGGGCCACGGACGTCGTAGGCGATCTCGGCCCCGGCGGTTTCGAGCATGTGTGTCGTCATGTCAGTTTCGACTGCTCCCGCGTCGAAAACTCATCGCGCTTTGCCCAGGGCGAGATTGACGTGTGCCTAGGCGCCGCGCAGAGTGGGCGGCATCGCAACGATGGCCGACCTCGACGAGCTCGCGCTCGCCATGCCGCTGGTGACGAAGGAGGTGTCCGACGACGGCCGTCCTTCGTACCACGTCCACGGGAAGATGTTCTGCTTTCACCGCAGCCGGCGGCCGGACGCGATCGACTCGGAGACCGGGGAGCGCCTCGACGACGTGCTCATGTTCCGCGTCGACGGCCTGGAAGAGAAGGAGCTCCTCTTAGCCGACGACCGAGGCCTCTACTTCACCACGCCTCACTTCCGGGGCTACCCGGCGGTGCTGGTGCGCATCCCGGACCTCGCCCGCATGGACCGCGAGGAGCTGTACGAGCTCGTGGCGGTCGCCTGGCTGACGCGCGCGCAGAAGCGCGTCGCAAAGGCCTGGCTGGCGGAGCACGGCGCCGACGAGGAGTGACCGGATGTCGAGAACGACACGGCGGCTCCGTCCTGGTGTTGACAGGCAACCGCGAAACGAGGAGGGAACATGGCCAGATACCTGTTGGGAGTGAATTTCCAGAGCGGCGTCGTCGAGGCGCCGATGGACGAGTGGACGCCGGAGGAGATCGCCGCACACCTCGACTACTACGGCGCCATTCGCGAGGAGCTCACGGCGAGCGGGGAGCGCGTTCAGTCCGAGGTCCTCGTCGGGCCCGATCTCGCCAAGATCGTCACCTCCGACGGCCTGGGAGCGCCCGTGGTCACCGACGGGCCGTTTCAGGAGTTCAAGGAGTGGCTGGCGGGCTTCCAGATCGTCGACGTCGAGTCGGAGGAGCGGGCGATTGAGATCGCCGCGAAGCTCTCCGCCGTGCCCGGGCCTGGCGGCGTGCCGACGCAGCAGCCGATCCAGCTTCGGCAGGTGATGGAGCAATCGCCCAGTGACGTCGCCGAGATGGAGAGCTACCTGCAGACCGCCGGCGGCAGGCGCTGAACACGAGTGCCGAGGACCTGCTGCGCGACCTCGCGCCGGAGGTCCTCGGCACGCTCGTCCGGAGGTACGGCGACTTCGCGGCGGCGGAGGACGCGGTGCAGGAAGCGCTCATCGCAGCCGCCTCGCGCTGGCCTCGCGACGGCGTTCCCGAGAACCCGCGCGGCTGGCTCGTCCAGACCGCGGCTCGGCGCCTGATCGACCAGTGGCGGAGCGACCAGTCCCGCAGAGAGCGGGAGCGCATGGCGTTGCAGGAGCACCCGCCGGGCGAGGTCTCCGAGCAGGACGACAGCCTGATCCTGCTCTTCATGTGCTGCCACCCGGCGTTGACGCCGGCATCGGCCGTCGCCCTGACGCTGCGCGCGGTCGGCGGGCTCACGACGGCCGAGATCGCGCGGGCGTTCCTCGTCGACGAGGCGACGATGGCGCAGCGCATCAGCAGGGCGAAGCAGCGCATCAAGGCATCCGGCGTCCCATTCCGGATGCCGTCACCCGGCCAGCAGGCCGAGCGGCTTCGCGCGGTGCTCCACGTGCTCTACCTGATCTTCAACGAGGGCTACACGAGCAGCTCGGGCTCCGAGCTTCAGCGCGTGGAGCTCACCGAGGAGGCGATCCGCCTGACGCGGATCGTGCACCGGATGCTTCCGGACGACGGCGAGGTCGCCGGCCTGCTGGCTCTGATGCTGTTGATCGACGCCAGACGTCCCGCGCGAGCCGACGCTGCGGGAGAGCTGATCACCCTGGACGATCAGGATCGAACGCTGTGGGATCGAGAGCTCGTCGCCGAAGGCGTCGCCGTGCTGAACGCCGCGATGGGCAAAGGACCGGTGGGCGAGTACAGGATCCAGGCGGCGATTGCGGCGCTGCACGACCAGGCTCCGACGGCCGAGGACACCGACTGGCCGCAGATTCTCGCCCTCTACGGGGTGCTGGAGCAGATCAGCGGAAATCCGGTCGTCAGGCTCAACCGCGCCGTCGCGGCGGCGATGGCCGAAGGCCCCGACGCCGGGTTGGCGCTCCTCGGCGAGGTCGAGGAGCCTCTGCGTGGCCACTACCGCCTCCACGCCGTCCGGGCGCACTTGTTGGAGCAGGCGGGTCACACGGAGCAGGCGCTGGCTGACTACCGGGCTGCGGCCGCGAGGACGACCAGCCTGCCAGAGCAGCGCTATCTGACGACGCGAGCCGCACGACTCCGTCGCGCACAAGACGTGACGGGTGTGAGGCCCGATCGGTGACGGCGAGCTCCACCGGCGCCGCCTCGCTACGCGGGAGCGCGCTCGTAGCTGACCCGACGGCGCCGATTGTCATCAGCCCGGCGCCGGCCATCAACCTCGCAGATTCTTCGGGGCGCGATTCTGCAGGGATCGTGGTCAATCTGGCTCGCTTGGAACTCTAGGCACCTACTACGCGCGGTCGCGTTCGACCATGTTGCCGGCGATCACGTCGTTGATTCTCCGATCTTGCACGGTCCGATCAGGAGAGAAGTGGGCCGAGCGGAAAAGGGGCCTACTCGACTGCCCTGGTCTTTAGAAGCCCTGGTCAGAGAGGCGCTCGAAGATGCAGTGCGCATCGACGACCGCGATGTAATCGATGCTCACTAGGGAGTCGTTCCCGATCAGGATCCGTTGGCTGAGCCGCAGGGTCTGAACTCCGTCGACTCGGATGGGTGTGTGGAGGGGACCGGATAGTTCCTCCACCAGACCAGTCGCGAACGTGATGGTCAGGAAGACCCCGGGGTCTCCAAAGCTCGCGAGGGGCTGCGGGTTCGGGTCAACGGACGTCAGCAGCACCGAGCCGCTGCGGTCGACTTCGTGGATGTAGATATCGCGTCCCTCCGTGGCGGTAAAGGACACCTCGTCCGAGCTCTCGATCACGAACGGTGCCGCTGCTGTCCACCGTCCCCACTGGAACACGGAGTCATTCAGCCACTCGACCTTCCCCGTCATCAGACACCTCCGATCCGCCGGCTAGTCGGTCTGACTACGTGTCGCAGCAACGATGGGACGTTACGCGTCAGGCTCACCTTCCGTCGCCAAGCGTCGAACTCGAATCTCGATGGTCGTTCGCCGTTGGGCCTTGGCCTTCAGGGCGTTGAGCCCATTCTCGATCGATTTGTTCATGTGTTCTGGAGCGGCCTCTTGAAGAGTCTGGCGGGGAGTCCTTTGACGGACTCATCGGTCTTGCGATCGTCCCGCCGTCTCGCGCCTCGAGCGTGTAGACGTGGACAGCGTTCAGACGCATCGACGTGCCTGTGCAGGCGATCATGCGTTGTGGTGCGACGCGAGTGAGCGTGGCGAAACGCCGCGCGAGGCGCAGGACTTACAGGATCCTTGCAGGCCCCTTTTCGGGGAGCGGTTCCAGCTGAGCGCGCGCAAACGACGCGCCTCGACCTCCTAGCGCTCGTAGCTGACCCGACGGCGCAGATTGCCGTCGTCAGCGGGGTCGAACCAGATCGAGACCAGCACCGCGCCACGCTTCGCCGGGGACTCCACCTGCTCCGCGTACTCGAGCGCAGCGGCGCTGCCACGGTCCGCGATCGCTGCGAGAGCCTCGGCGTTCGCTGCTCGCTCGGCGGCGGCGTGGGCCTTTTTCCAGCAGCGAACCTCGGCGTGGAGCTCCTCGCCGTCCTCGCGCCGGATCCGGTAATCGAGCGTCCAGCCGTCCTGTGAGGGCGCCGTGAGGTCGTGTGTCTCGACCACTTCGGCCATGGCGCCACCGTATCCAAACGCGACGAGCCCGATTGCACCAGACATTTCGGGGAGACAGTTACGTGAACACGTTCACGGCCCTTGCGATGACGAGCCCGAGGATGGCGAGCGAGACGAATGCCTGCACCGCCATCGCGATCTTCGCCCAGGGCGCAAGCGGCATGGCGTCGGTCGGGCTGAAGGCAGTCGCGTTGGTGAAGCCCAGGTACAGGTAGTCGATGAACCGGGGCCGCCAGCCGGGAGACGCAATCCCCGGGTTCAGTTGCTGGGGGAATGCGAAGCCGTAATGGGTTGGAAGGTGGTAAGCGCGCGCTGCGGCGCCGCCGCCGTCGAGCTCCCAGTAGAGAAGCGCGAACGCGATGTTGTTCGACACCCAGACAATCGTTCCGGCCTCGAGCAGCTCGCTCGCCGAGTTCGTCACCGCGCCGCCGTGGATGAGATCGTCGATCAGCTGCAAGGTTGCCCACAGTGCGCCGAGCACGAGCACCGAGACGAGCACGATCGAAAGCGCGCGAAGCCAGCGCGTGCGGCGGTTGATCTTGCCCGGGTCGCCCGCGATCACGGCCACGAGCAACACCACTTCGATCAACGGCAGCAACCACTGCGGGCCCAAGCGCACCGTGTCTGGCAGCAGGATCGTGAGGACGATCGCCGCGAGCACGGCGCCGGCCATCGGCCAGCGCGACTCTCCTTACCCCCCGCCGGGTCGCCGAAGTACACGAACAAGCCGAGCCCGATGATGATGACGACCGCGCCGATCACCTCCCGACGACCCACGTGCTGCTTCGTCAGGAAGTAGCCGAGCGGCAGGGCGAATACGACCGTCGTGACGAGCAGCGGCTGGATGATCGACAGACGGCCTCGGTCGAGTGCGCCGGCCTGGAACAGGTAACCCGTGAACAGCGCAAGCGTGCCGATCAGCCAGGTCGTCTGGCCCGCGAGGCGCACGAGCGACATCGGGTCGGCCAGCGAGATCGTCGGGAGGTTCAACGCCCCCTTCTGCTGGAGTGTCGCCGCCAGCGCGAAGAGGAACGCCGCTACGAGCGCGAGACTTGCGGCCACGCGCGAACCCCAGGGCGTGGGTCGGCTACCGGCCGACCGCGTTCCCACGGAATGTCGGCTGAACAGACAACGGTGCCGGGACGAAACAAGATAACTTGACCCCCCCAGGCGGCCGACCACATTAAGCTCCGGCGATTGAAATGCCCACCCACCTGGGAGGCGTCATGTCGAAGCTCTTGTGCGTTCTCGCGGCCCTGTTCGTTTCTGTCGCCGTCGCGTCGACTGTCGCGGCATCTGCAAAAGTCGCCGCATCGGGTCAATTCGAAATCCTGACCCTTTCGAACCGAGCGGACCACGTCAGCGGCGGCGACGCGCTGGTCGAGGTGCGTGTGCCAGGGACCGTGCCGCTTCACCAGGTAACGCTGTGGCTCAACGGCCTCGACGTGACGGCCGCCTTCCACACCGATACGGCGGCACGCACCATGCGCGGGGTGCTCACCGGGCTGAAGGTGGGGCAGAACGAATTTCTCGCGGACTCGAACGGCCGAGGCCTTGGCCGGCCGCGCGCTTCGATCGCCATCACCAATCATCCGATCGGCGGACCGGTGCTGCTGGGCTCGCAGACGACGCCCTGGATCTGCGCGACGCCGACGCCTGTACCAGCTTCGGGCAGTACGCCGGCGAGTAACGCGAGCGGCCTGTCGACCTTCGCGATCGACGCGCAATGCAATATCGCGACGGAGTACAAGCTCTTCTACCGGACGACCACCGCAGGCTGCTCGAGCGCGCTGCCGGATCCGAGCCCGCCGGCCGCGCCGCCGACCAACAACTGCTTCAAGCCGTACACCCCGGGCAGCGCGCCGGAAGACCTTTCCATGACCACTACGACCGCCGGATTGACGGTGCCGTACATCGTGCGCGTGGAGCGCGGAACGATAAATCGCGGCATCTACGACATCGCGGTTCTGTTCGACCCCAGCAAGCCGTGGTCGGCGCTCTCGCCACAGGCGCAGTGGAACGGCAAGGTCGTCTACACCTTCGGCGCGTCGACGGGCCAGCCGCGGCTGCAATTCCGCACCGAACAGAACTGGGCCGACAACGCGGCGCTGTCGCGCGGCTTCATGGTCGTCGACAACAGCCTCACCGATTCGCTCTACAACTCGAACCGCGTCCTGAACGCCGAGACGCTGATGATGATGAAGGAGCACGTCGCCGACACCTACGGCGAGATCACGTACACGCTTGGCAACGGCTGCTCGGGCGGCTCGATCCAGCAGAACACCGCCGCGTCGATCTATCCCGGACTGCTCGACGGGATCCAGCCGAGTTGCGACTACCCTGACTCGATCACCACCGGCCAAGAGGTCGGGGATTGCGTCCTACTTGTCAACTTCTACGCGAGTCCGGAATGGGCGGCGTTGACGAGCGGCCTCACGCAGGCGCAGATCAACGCCAAGAAGACCGCGATCAACGGCCATCTCGACCATCTCGGCTGCCAATCGTGGAACAACGCGTTCGGCCACAACAACAAGCCGGGCAATTACGTGCCGGTCCTGGTCATCAACTCGACGACCGGAGCGCTGGCGCCGGTCGGCGCGCCGCGCAACAACTGCCTGCTGCCCGCCGCGCTGGTCTACGACCCTGTGACCAATCCGAACGGCACGCGCTGCGGCGACGCCGACCTCGCCACCTCCGTCTGGGGCACGACGGCCGGCATCGTTCCCGGCACCCTGCGCGCCCGGCAGACGGGCGACAACGTCGGCATTCAGTATGGCCTGAACGCTTTGTTGGCAGGTGCGATCACGCCCGACGAGTTCGTCACCCTGAACGAGAAGATCGGCGGCTTCGACGCCGATTCGAACCGCATGGCGGCCCGCAGCGTCGCCGACATCGCGGCGCTGAGCACGGCCTACCGCGCCGGCATCGTCGCCAGCGGCGCGAACCTCGGCAAATTGCCGATCATCGACTCGCGCGGATACGACGAACAGGGCATCCACTACATCTGGCGCAGCTTCGCGGAGCGTGCCCGCATCGACGCGGCCAACGGTGGCAATCACGGCAATCAGGTGATGTGGCGCTATGGGACGGCTCTGTTGCCCGCGACGCCATCGCAGGTCGCGGCGGTGACGCTGAACTCGTTGCTGGTCATGGACACCTGGCTGTCGAACCTGACGGTCAGCGCGCCGAAGGAGACAATCAACTCCGTGCGCACCCAGGCGGCGGTCATCCAGGCGAAACCGGCGACGGCGTTCGATCTCTGCTACCTGACGGGCGACGTCACCTTCTCCACGCCCGTCACGGACATGACGGCGTGCGATGCCGACCCCAGGCTCGCGCGACACTCCTCGCCTCGCCAAGTCGCCGGCGGGCCGCTCGCGGAGAACATCCTGAAGTGCCAGCTGAAGCCGCTCAACCCGGCGGACTACGCGCCGGTCGTCTTTTCGTCGACGCAGTTGGCGCGGCTGCAAGCCACGTTCCCGGGTGGCGTGTGCAACTGGAGCCTGCCCAGCGTTGGCCAGCAGGCGGCGATTTCGCCGCTTACCTTCGTCGACGGGCCGGGGGGTGTGCCGCTGCCACCCGCGCCGGTTTCGCGGGCAAGCCCGGAGCATTGAGCAGATCCCAGGTGGACAGCGCCGAGACCTGGCGTCGCGCAGAGGCGGATCCGCCGGGATCTCGCTAGGCGGCGCCGATCGAGCCGGGTCGCTCTCAGCCCCATTCCCGCACCTACACGACGGGAAGTTGTCCTATGTGCATCGAAAGGAAGCAAGGTGGCTGACGAGGTCCAGGTGGCGAACCGCCGGCTCGACGCGAGCGAGAACGAGGCGCTGATCGGCATGGCCCGGATGGGCGCGGATGCGTTCGGGTACACGGCGGACTTGCGGATCGACCGCCACCTCGCCCAGCTCCTGCGCCTGCGAGTTTCGCAGCTCAACAACTGCGCCTATTGCCTCAACCTGCACTACGAGGCGGCGCGCAAGGCGGGCATCCCCCGGGCGAAGATCGACACCCTGTCGGCGTGGTGGGAGACCGAGCTTCACTCCGAGGCCGAGCAGACGGCGCTCCGCTATACCGAGGCGCTGACCCGTGCGTCCGACACCGATCGGGACGCGGCGTTCCAGCGCTTCCACGATGCGCTCGCCGAGAACTTCAGCCCGGAGGAGATCCTCGAGATCGTCGGCGTCGTCGTCAACATGAACGTCTGGACCCGGATCAAGCTTGCCGAGGGCGCGATGCCCGCCCCGGCCTGAACGTCATGCGTCTGGCGCGACAGGTCGGTGAGTCGACGCCGATGGATACAGTGAGCTGCGACCGCTCGTTGAACGAGGAGGTGGCGGCACATGGACGGTGTCGAGAAGGCGATCCTTGCCGGCGGATGCTTCTGGGGCATGCAGGATCTCATCCGGAAACGACCGGGCGTTCTGTCGACGAGGGTGGGGTACACCGGCGGAGACGTCGCGAACGCGACGTACCGCAACCACGGCACGCACGCCGAGGCGATCGAGATCGTCTTCGACCCCCAGCAGATCTCGTATCGAGACCTGCTGGAGCTCTTCTTCCAGATCCACGATCCGACGACGCTGAACCGTCAGGGCAACGATTTCGGGATGAGCTATCGGTCGGCGATCTTCTATCTCGACGAGGAACAGCGCCGGGTGGCCGACGACACGATCGCCGACGTTGAAGCGTCGGGCCTCTGGCCGGGGAAGGTCGTCACCGAAGTGACGCCGGCCGGGCCGTTCTGGGAAGCCGAGCCCGAGCATCAGGACTATCTCGAGCGGTATCCGAACGGGTACACGTGCCACTTTCCTCGACGGGATTGGGTTCTCCCGCGACGAACCGAATCGGTCCCGGGTTAGGCACGGTTCCGTAGGGCCGCCTCCGCTTCGACTGCCCTCCATGATGCGATGACGAGACCGGCCCGAATCGCCGTCGTCTACTACAGCGCGACCGGCAACGTGCACCGCCTCGCGCACGCGCTCGCCGAGGGAGCAGGAGCCGAGGGGGCCGAGGTGCGCGTCCGCCACGTCGAGGAGCTCGCCTCGGAGCTGATCATCTCCCAGAACCAGTACTGGGGCAGGCACCGCTCCGAGGTCGAGGACGAGCCGGTCGCGAGCCTCGAGGACCTGGAGTGGGCGGACGGCGTCGCCTTCGGCACTCCGACGCGGTTCGGCAACGTGGCGGCACAGCTGAAGCAGTTCATGGACCAGGCGGGACGGCTCTGGCAGGAGGGCAAGCTCGCCGACAAGGTGGCGACCGCCTTCACCGCCTCGATGACGACGCACGGCGGGCAGGAGTCGACGATCCTTGCCCTCAGCAACACCCTCTACCACTGGGGCATGCTCATCCTCCCGCTCGGCTACACGGCGAGCGAGGTGTTCAACGCCGGTGGCAACCCGTATGGCACCTCGTACACGAGCGGGAAGAGGGTCGAGGGCCCCGACGAGAAAGCGCTCGCGGTCGCCCGCTACCAGGGCCGGCGCCTCGCCCGCTACGCCGCGGTCGTTGGCGCAGCCCGCGAGGCGGACGCCTTCCGCGTCAAGCGGCCGAGGCCCGAGCGCTTCCAGGCGGCCGCGCTCGACTGAGTCCGCGATGGCTCAGCCGTCGCGCTGGTCGCTCGTTGTCGGAGCGTGTGTGATGAGTCGAGCGCCGCGACCGTGGCTTGCGAAGCTGAACGACCAGCGGATGAGGACGAGCAGCCGGTTCTGGAAGCCGATCAGGTACCAGAGGTGGATGAGCAGCCAGGTCGCCCACGCGAGAAAGCCGCTGAGCCGGACGCCTTTGATGTCGGCGACTGCCGCCGCTCGCCCGATCGTGGCCAGGTTGCCTTTGTCGCGGTAGCGGAACGCGCCGTAGGGGCGCCCTCGTAGCCGCGCGCGTACGACGCCGGCCGCGTACCGCCCTTGCTGCATCGCGGCGGGTGCGACACCGGGCAGGACGACGGGCTCGCCGCCTGGGTCACGGGCGCGGACCATGTCGCCGATCGCGAACACCTCCGGGCGCCCGGGAAGGGTGAGGTCGGCTTCGACGGTGACGCGTCCGGCGCGATCACGCTCTGCTCCGGTCAGGTCTGCGAGCCTGCCGGCGAGGCCGGACGCGGTGACGCCGGCAGCCCAGACGACGGCGCGGCTGGGAATGCGCTCCGTGCCGCCGTCTCGGCCCTCGAGCGTCACTTCGGCAGCGTCGATCCCGATCACCGTGCGGCCTGTGAGGACGGTCACGCCGAGGCGCTGCAGCGACCGCTCGGCCTTCGCCGACAGCGACGGCGGGAAGGTCGTCAGGACACGATCGTCGGCCTCGACGAGCAGGATGCGGGCGCGGCGCGGATCGATCGTCCGGAAGTCACGCCGCAGCGTGTCCCGCGCCAGCTCGGCGATCTGGCCGGCCATCTCGACGCCGGTGGGGCCGGCCCCGACGACGACGAACGTGAGCCACGCGTCGCGCGCCGCAGGGTTCGGCTCGACCTCGGCGGCCTCGAAGGCGGCGAGGAGCCGGCTGCGAACGGCGACTGCGCTCTCGAGCGACTTCACCTCGGCAGCGTGCAGCTGCCATTCCTCGTGGCCGAAGTACGAGTAGTGCGAGCCGCCGGCGACGATCAGGGTGTCGTACCCGAGCCGTTCCGGCGCCGGCACCGCCCCGACAGGGCGCAGGTGCAGCTCACGCGTGTCGAGGTCGAAGTCGGCGACCTCGGCCAGCAGCACGCGGACGTTGCGGTCGCGCTTGAAGATCGCGCGGAGGGGATAGGCGATCTCGCCGGGCGAGAGCGCCCCGGTCGCAACCTGGTAGGTGAGCGGCTGGAAGAGATGGAAGTTGCGGCGATCGACGAGCGTCACCTCGACCGGCGCACGCCGCAGCTTCGACACCGCCTGCAGGCCGCCGAAACCTCCGCCGACGACGACGACGTGGTGGTTCCGGGACGTAGAGGTGGACACAGTCGTCCACTATTTCAAGCGCCCGTCACCGTTCGTCATTGACGTTCGGCGGTGGAGCGTCTGTGTCGGTCTGGTGTCACCGGTTGTTCGACTCAACCGACAGGAGTAGTGTCGTTCGGGTCCGACGAAGCCAGAGGAGGGTTAGCCGAAGCCCACCCACGGACGCCGGAGGTCCTCATGAGTAGCACCGTCGAGACCGCAGTCGAGATCCGCCCCTTCCACGTCGACATTCAGGACGCGGCCCTGGACGACCTCCGTCGACGCATCGCGGCCACGCAGTGGCCCGAGAAGGAGACCGTCGCAGATGAGTCGCAAGGTGTGCAGCTCGCGACGATGCAGAAACTCGCGCGCCATTGGGAAACGGACTACGACTGGCGCACGTGCGAGGCGAAGCTCAACGCCTTACCGCAATTCGTAACCGAGATCGACGACCTCGACATCCACTTCATTCACGTTCGTTCGCAACATGACGACGCGTTGCCGGTCATCGTCAATCACGGCTGGCCGGGCTCGATCATCGAGCAGCTGAAGATCATCGAGCCGCTCACCGATCCCACGGCGCACGGCGCGAGCGCAGCGGACGCCTTCGACGTCGTGATCCCGTCGATGCCGGGGTACGGGTTCTCGGGGAAGCCGACGAGCAGCGGTTGGGGCCCCGAGCGCATGGGTCGAGCCTGGGCAGAGCTGATGCAGCGCCTCGGCTACAGCCGCTACGTCGCCCAGGGAGGCGACTGGGGTGCGTTCGTCGTCGATCAGATGGGCGTGCAGGCACCTGCCGGACTGCTCGGCATCCACACGAACATGCCTGCAACGGTTCCAGCCGACGTCGACAAGGCTTCCCTGGCGGGCGAACCTCCGCCGTCCGGTCTCTCGGCCCAGGAACGACGTGCCTACGAGCAGCTGATCAGGACGTACGCCCAGGTCGAGTACGCCAGGATGATGGCGACGCGCCCGCAAACCTTGTACGGCATCGCGGACTCGCCCGTCGGCCTGGCCGCCTGGCTCCTCGACCACAACGATGCCGACGGGCAGCCGGCCGCGGCGGTCGTCTCCGCGCTCGACCGGACGACGAGCGACACGGGCGAACTGACGCGTGACGAGATCCTCGACAACATCACGCTCTACTGGCTGACGAACACGGGGGTCTCTGCCTCTCGTCTCTATTGGGAATACAAGGGTGGCTTCTTCAACGTGAAGGGCGTGTCCATCCCGGTTGCCGTGACCGTCTTTCCCGGGGAGCAGTATCAGGCGCCGCGCAGCTGGGCCGAGCACGCCTACCCCAACCTCATCTACTTCAACGAAGTCGACAAGGGCGGCCACTTCGCCGCCTGGGAGCAGCCGCAGCTCTTCACCGAGGAGCTCCGCGCGGCGTTCCGCTCACTGCGTTAGCAAAGGAGGTCGTCATGAGCACCACCGTCGAGACCACCACCGAGATCCGGCCCTTCCACGTCGACATTCCAGAGGAGCAGATCGACGACCTGCGCCGGCGCATCGCGGCGACGCGCTGGCCCAGCAAGGAGCTCGTAGAAGACCGGTCGCAGGGCGTCCAGCTCGCGACGATGCAGGAGCTCGCGCGCTACTGGACGACCGACTACGACTTCGGGCGGATCGAGGCGAGGCTCAACGCCCTACCCCAGTTCACGACCGAGATCGACGGCGTGAACATCCACTTCATCCACGTGCGCTCGCCGCACGACGACGCGTTGCCGCTGATCATGACGCACGGCTGGCCCGGCTCGGTGATCGAGCTGCTGGAGACCGTCGGCCCGCTGACCGACCCGACCGCGCACGGCGGCGCCAGCGGAGGACGCATTCCACCTGGTGCTGCCGTCCCTGCCCGGCTACGGGTTCTCGGGCGAGCCGGCCGAGCTCGGCTGGGACGTCCAGCCGCACCGCACGCGCGTGGGCGGAGCTGATGCACGGCCTCGGCTACGCCCGCTACGTCGCCCAGGGCGGCGACGTGGGTGCCCTCGTCACGGACCTGATGGGCCGCCAGGCGGTCGAGGGTCTGGTCGGCTACCACCTGAACCTGCTCACGGCGGTCCTCGCAATCGGCGATCACCTGCCCAAGGAATCCGAACAGGAACGGGCAGCGGCCGAGGCGCTCGCGACGTTCAGGCAGGACGGCTTCGCCTACTTCCTCGAGATGGCAACGCGGCCGCAGACGATCGGCTACTCCCTGCTGGATTCTCCCGCCGGGCTGGCGGCCTGGATGCTCGACCACGACACCGACAGCTACTACAAGATCTCCCGCGCGTTCGTCGACGGCGAGCCCGTGGGCAATCTCACCCGGGACAACATCCTCGACAACATCACGCTGTACTGGCTGACCGGCACCGCAGCGTCGGCGGCCCGGTCGTACTGGGAGGACGCACGAGCGCTGGCCGCAGCGCTTGCGAGCGGCCAGCCTCCTCCGGCGGTCACCGTGCCGGTGGGCTTCACGACCTTCCCCGGCGAGATCTGGGCTTCCCCGCGCAGCTGGGTCGAGGCGGTCTACCCCGACCTCGCCTACTTCAACGAGGCCGACAGGGGCGGCCACTTCGCCGCGTTTGAAGAGCCCGAGCTCTTCACCGCCGAGATGCGGGCTGCATTCAGCTCACTGCGCTAGTCCGAGTGTGGCCTCGCTTCGAAAGGATCTCCCTCAGGACCGCCGGCAGGCGGTCCTGAGGGAAACCTCGCCGGCGTCGCTCGTCGGGGACGCCGAGGTCGGAGGCCGCGGAAGGTGAGCCTCTTCGGCGCGCGCCGCCACCCGCGCACGGCCCCGTTGCCCGTCGAGGGTCGCCTGCCCGGTTTCGACGGAGCAACCGGCTGGCTGAACTCGTCCGCGCTGACTCCAGAAGGTCTGGCTGGAAAGGTCGTTCTCGTCGACTTCTGGACGTACACCTGCATCAACTGGCTCCGCACGCTGGCCTTCGTTCGCGCGTGGTCCGAGAAGTACCGCGATCGAGGCCTCGTCGTCATCGGCGTCCACACGCCGGAGTTCCCGTTCGAGCGCGAGGTCGAGAACGTCCGCGAGGCCGCGCAGGCCATGCGGGTCGAGTATCCGATCGCTCTCGACAGCGACTACGGGGTCTGGAGCGCCTTCGGGAACCGGTACTGGCCGGCCGTCTACCTCGCAGACGCAGAGGGCCGGATCCGGTACCACCACTTCGGTGAGGGCGAGTACGACGACGGCGAGTGGATGATCCAGCACCTGCTGCGCGAGGGCCGAAGCGAGGGCATCGACGAAGAGCTCGTCTCCGTCACCGCGGAGGGTTTGGAGGCGCAAGCCGACTGGACGAACCTTGGCTCGCCCGAGACCTACCTCGGTTACCAGCAGGGGCAGAACCCCGACTCTCCCGACGGTGTCGCGTACGACGAGCCTCGCGGCTACGTCGCGCCCGAGTCGTTGCAGCTCAACACCTGGGCCCTGGCCGGAAACTGGACGATCGAGGAGCGGGCGAGCGTGCTGAACGAAGCCGGCGGGCGAATCGTCTTCCGCTTCCATGCCCGCGACGTCCATCTCGTCCTGCGCTCGCGAGCCGGCACGTCCGTCCCGTTTCACGTGCTCGTCGACGGCGAAGCGCCCGGCGCAGCCCGCGGGCTGGACGTCGACGAACAGGGCCGCGGAACCGTTGTCGAACCCCGGCTCTATCAGCTGATCCGCCAGCCGGGATCGATCGACGACCGCACATTCGAGATCGCCTTCGATGCCCCCGGCGTCGAGGCCTACGCATTCACGTTCGGCTAGCCATGGCTGGTGACGGACTGGCGGTAATCGACGTGGTGGCGACCGAGCAGGAAGCCGAGGTCATCTGCGGACTGCTGCGCAGCGCAGGAATCGAGTGCCTCACGCGTCAGACGAACGTGGGCGCCGGGGCGTCTGACGGGTTGTCTGTTACAGGCCCTTACGAGGTTGTCGTCCGCGTGGAGGACATCGAGGCGGCTCGTGAAGTCCTTGACAGCTCGGCTGGTGAGCAGCCCTCCGAGTAGCCGGAGAACGGCTACGCGCACGGAGTAGCCTAGGGCTATGGCCCAGCAGGCCGACGACCGCGCAGCCGAGACGCCGCCGCGAGGATCGTCGCCGACGCCGCCCCAGCAACCCGGGTTTCGGCTTTCTCCCCGCTGGATCGTCTTCTTCCTCGCGGTGCTCGGACTCAACCTGTTCATCGCCAGCCGGGCGATGGGGCCCGAATCGCGGGTGCGTGTTCCGTACAGCCCGTTCTTCCTGGAACAGGTGCAGGCGCGCAACGTCGAGGAGATCACGTCCAAGGGGACGGACATCCAGGGCGCCTTCAGGAAAGAGGTGACCTTCGAGGACTCGGAGCCGACGACACGATTCCGAACGGAGATTCCCGCGTTCGCAAATACGGACGAGCTCTCCCGGCTGCTCCAGCAGAATGACGTCACGGTCAACGCCGACCCGCTCGATACCGGTGGGCCGTGGTGGCAGACGCTGCTGGTCGGCTTCGGGCCGACGATCCTGTTCGTCTTCCTGCTCTTCTGGCTGTTCCGGAGGGCCGGCAACGTGCAGAACGCCCTCGGCGCCTTCGGACGGTCGCGCGCCCGCCGCTACGAGGCGTCAGGGAGCAAGGTCACCTTCGCGGACGTCGCCGGGATCGAGGAGGTCAAGGACGAGCTAAGGGAGGTCGTCGACTTCCTGCGCAACCCGGACAAGTACCGCAAGGTGGGCGCTCGGATCCCGCACGGCGTCCTGCTCTCCGGCGCTCCCGGGACGGGCAAGACGCTGCTCGCGCGCGCGGTTGCAGGGGAGGCCGACGTGCCGTTCTTCTCGCTGGCGGCGTCCGAGTTCGTCGAGGCGATCGTGGGGGTCGGAGCCGCGCGTGTGCGCGACCTGTTCAAAGAGGCGAAGGAGAGCGCGCCGGCAATCGTCTTCATCGACGAGCTGGACGCAATCGGCCGCTCGCGCACGAGCGGCGTGGCCGGCTTCAGCGGGGGCAACGACGAGCGCGAGCAGACGCTGAACCAGATCCTGACCGAGATGGACGGATTCGACCCGGCGACGAACGTGATCGTCCTCGCGGCGACGAACCGTCCTGACGTGCTCGACCAGGCACTCCTTCGGCCGGGACGGTTCGATCGCCGGGTCGCAGTCCAGCCGCCGGACCGTGACGGGCGCGAAGCGATCCTTCGGGTGCACACCCGCGGCATCCCGCTCGGCCCCGACGTCGACGTCGCACGCATCGCCGCGACGACGCCGGGAATGGTCGGAGCCGACCTCGCCAACCTGGTGAACGAGGCGGCGCTCACCGCCGCCCGACGCGGGCACGACGTGGTCGAGGTAGCCGACTTCACCGACGCGCTCGAGCGGATCGTCCTCGGCGCGGAGCGCCAGGTGATGATGAGCTACGAGGATCGTCGCCGGACGGCCTACCACGAGGGTGGGCACGCGATCGTCGGGATGCTGACGCCCGGCGCCGATCCGGTGCGCAAGGTCTCGATCATCCCGCGCGGGATGGCGCTGGGAGTGACGTTCTCCGCCCCCGACGCCGACCGCTTCAGCTACCTGGAGCCGGAGATCATCGCCAAGATCAAGGGAGCCCTCGGCGGTCGCGCCGCCGAGGAGATCGTCTTCGGTGAGATCAGCACGGGCGCGGAGTCCGACCTCGAGCAGCTGACCGCGCTCGCACGGCAGATGGTTGGCCGCTGGGGCATGAGCGACGTGCTCGGGCCGATCTCCGTGATCCCCCGTGACGGGTCGGGGCCGTTTTTCCCCGGCGCAGCCGAGGTGGCACCGGAGACGCGGAAGCTCGTCGACGAAGAGGTGCGGCGAATCGTCGCCGAGGCACACGACGAGGTCGTCACCCTCCTAACGGAGAATCGGGCGCGGCTCGATGCGCTTGCGACTGCACTGCTCGAGCATGAGACGCTGGACGAGGACGACGCCTACGCCGCTGCCGGCGTCACGCGACCCCAGGCGACCCCGGCCGGAGAGCTCGCCGCGGCGGCACGCTCCAGGACGTAGGCGCGAGCTCATCCAACGGGGCTGCGGGATGCCTCGCCGCCTGTCCCCAAACCGTTCGCTTGCTGGCGAACGCCCCGTGGTAGTTGCACCGTGACGCGGAGGCCGCCGGCGGCGCGGGGGGTGAGGGTGAGGGTTCCGTCGTGTGCTTGGGTGATGCTTTTGACGATTGCCAGGCCGAGGCCGACGCCTGCGTGGTCGGTGCGTATGCGTTTGGTGCCGCGAAGAAACGGCTCGGCAAGCGTGGCAACTGACTGTGGGGTGAGCTTCTGGCCGGTGTTCTCGACGGTGAGCACCGCACTCTTGGGGTGAACGCTGGTCGTGACCCAGACGGTGCCCTGGTCGGGCAGGTTGTGGACGATCGCGTTGTGTACGAGGTTCGTGCTCAGCTGCAGCAGGAGCGCGTGTGAGCCGATGGTGGGGGTCATGTCGCCGGAGGTCTCGATGGTGGCGCCGCGCTTTTCTGCGAGAGGGAGGAGCGCTTCGGTGGCTTCTTCCGCTATGAGGGACAGGTCGACGGGTTCTCGGACGAAGGATCGCTGGTCGGCGCGGCTGAGCAGGAGCAAAGCTTCGGTGAGGTCGATCGCTCGGGTGTTGACGGCGTGGAGGCGGTCGACGAGCTCGCCGTTGTCGTGGTTCAGATCGTTGCGGGCCACGTCGAGAAGTGTCTGCGTGATCGCCAGCGGGGTGCGTAGTTCGTGGGAGGCATTGGCCGCGAATCTCTGCTGTTCGGCGACGTGTGCTTCGAGCCGCGCGAGCATGGCGTCGAAGCTGTCGGCGAGTTCGCGGAACTCGTCCTGACGGCCTTCCAACTCGATCCGGTGGGAGAGCGCTCCGGTCGCGGCCATGCGTGTGGCGTCTGTGATGCGGGCCAGGGGGGCGAGCATCCGGCCGGCGAGGAGCCATCCTCCCAGCAGACCGAACACCAGCAGGAACGCCATCAGGATGGCCGCGGTCGGAGCGAAAGCGCGCAGGAGGTCGGCGTGGCTGCGCACCAGGAAGATCACACCAGGGTGTACACCACGCGAAAGGGAGAAGTACCCGACGGCGAGCAGCACCGCACATGCGAGCATCAGGAAGCCGGCGTAGCTGAGGGTGAGCTTGAGGCGAGTACTAAGACCGGGGGCTCTATCCACGCTCTTCTCCGTCAGGCCCGGTGTCTGGTTGCGTGTCGATGCGGTAGCCGACGCCGGCCACGGTGGCGATGATCCAGGGTTCGCCGAGCCGTTTGCGTAGTCCCGAGACCGTGATGCGCACGGCGTTGGTGAACGGGTCTGCGTTCTCATCCCACGCTTGCGCTAGGAGCTCTTCGGCGCTGACGACACCGCCTTCGGCGGCGACGAGGACTTCGAGCACTGCGAACTGCTTCCGGGTCAGCGCGACGTAGCGGCCGTCGCGGTAGACCTCGCGGCGGAACGGATCCAGCCGCAGACCTGCGATCTCTCGCACGGGAGGCCTCGAGTGGGCGCGCCTGCGGTCGAGCGCTCTGAGCCGGAGCACGAGCTCTCGGAGTTCGAACGGCTTCGTGAGGTAGTCGTCGGCGCCGAGCTCGAACCCGGTGGCCTTGTCGTCGAGACGGTCGGCAGCGGTGAGCATGAGGATCGGTATACCGCTGCCGGAGGCGACGATGCGTTCGGCGATCTCGTCACCGGAGGGGCCGGGAATGTCTCGGTCGAGGACGGCGATGTCGTAGGCGTTGAAGCTCAGCAGCTCGAGAGCGGTGTCGCCGTCACCGGCGATGTCCGCCGCGATCGCTTCCAGGCGTAGGCCATCGCGGATCGCGTCCGCCATAAGGGGCTCGTCCTCAACGATCAACACGCGCATGCTCCGATGCTAGAGCCGGCGCATATCGCCGGCATATCGAAAACCCGATACGTGCTGGCAACACCACGCTGCCTTGACTGGCGGCATGACCTACAGCGAACCAGCACGAACAACGACCCGTCGGATTCGGATTCGCAGGATCCGTGTCGCCGGCCTACTAGTCGTCATCGCGGCGATCGCCGCAGCCCTCGGCCACCAGTTGCTGGCGTCGTCCTCGCCGAGGGCCGCATCACCCATCGACGTCCTTCGCAGTGAGCACCGTGGTGCGCTTGGCGCGCCTGACGATGTCGTCCCGACGCCACGACGGTCTCTGACCACGATCCGGGGTGTAGGCAACCTTGATCGCGCTCTCGTCGGTGCCCTCCACCAGGCTGCAGCTGATGCCGCGTACGACGGGCTCGAGCTGTACGTCAAGAGTGGCTGGCGTTCCCCGGAGTACCAACGACAACTCCTCCAAGAGGCGATCTCGAAGTACGGCTCAGAAGAGGAGGCTGCCCGATGGGTGGCCACCCCCGAGACGTCCCCTCACGTCTCGGGAGACGCGGTCGACATCGGGCCTCTCGACGCCACGGCGTGGCTGTCCGAACACGGCGCCGAGTACGGGCTGTGCCAGATCTACAGCAACGAACCCTGGCACTACGAACTGCGCCCCGAAGCCATCGATCAGGGCTGCCCTCCCATGTACGCCGACCCTACGCACGATCCGAGGTTGCAGCAGTGACCAGCATCGGCAGACAACTTCCGCAACCGCCATCGCCACTTCGTTTGACTCATCTGATACGAACACGGTAGGGTCGAACTCTCAGCGGGTTGAGTCGCGCAACACGCCTCTTAGGCAGCAACCTTCTCGCCTCTGCGACGCCTAGCCCTCTTTCCTCGCTGCGACAGGAGCCCTGCTCCAACCGAGCGAGAGGAGCAACAAGATGGAGCAACATCGAGCGTTTGCCGTCAGAGTCGGGGCAGCCGCCGTACTCCTGGTGGCGCTACTCGCCGGCTCGTCCTCGGCGCTCGCCGGTTCGAAAACCCCGCGCGGCGGAGACCTCGTCGTCTCGAAGGAATGCTCGGGGTTCGTGAACAACCCCCCGTACTGCGCGATCACCTCTTCGAGTCTTGGTGCGATCCAGGTCGGCTCGAAGATCATCTATCTCAACCCGGCTGGTCTTGGGACCCCTGCGGGGGGTGCCGTCGTCCTCGACCCGCCTGGACCTGGGAACAACAAGGCGTTCGGTACATGCTTCCTCGGCGGGAACCCGATGCACTGCGAGTTCTCAGGAGGAACAGGGAAGTTCACCTGGTTCCACGCCAGCGTCGTTGTCACGGTTACCGACCGGGGGCAGCCGACCGAGCTGTGGCATTGGTTAGGGACGTACAGCTTCAGTCCTCACTGAAGCGAGCCAACACACCGCGCCTTCGTCGGGAGACCAGGCAACCGAGGAGGGCCCACTCCGGCGGGCCCTCCCGCTGAACCGAATCTGCGCTGCTGTTCATGTGAGATTCCCGAACACTGGGGCAAGCGAGCGTCACGTGGCTGGCAGCTGGCGGTCCCCGTGGAAGACCGCTTCGATGTTGTTCCCGTCCGGGTCAATGACGAACGCTGCGTAATACCCGGCGTGGTAATGCGGGCGAAGACCCGGCGCGCCGTTGTCGCGGCCGCCGGCTTCGACAGCGGCGCGGTGGAACTTGTCAACGGTAGCTCGGTCGGCCGCGGCGAAGGCCACATGAACGGGAGCGGCCGGGGGTTCCCCTTCCCCGATCCAGAAATCTCCACCGCCCTCGATGGCGAACCCAGGCCCCTGCGAGCTCTCCACTACCTTCACTCCGAACGGCTCGAGGGCCTGCTCGTAGAAGGTGCGGCTGCGCCTCACGTCACGTACTCGCAGGGCCAAGTGGTCGATGAGGGGAAGCGTCACGGGCGGCGACACGCCCTTCAGCTTAGAGCGCGACCTCCGGGGAACATTCCTGAACACTGGGGCAGCCGAACGCCGCCTCGTTTGCGCGTAGGTTGGTGTTGCCATGTCGAGCTGGTACGACTCCTGGGCGGACCGATACGGGGACTTGTCCCCTAGCGTCAGTGCTGACGTGCCGTTCTACGTCGGGCTTGCCCGTGATGCTGACGGGCCATTGGTTGAGCTTGCAGTTGGCAACGGGCGCGTTGCGATCCCGGTTGCTCAGGCAACGGGCAGGCGTGTAATAGGGATTGACTCTTCGCGGGCGATGCTCGCGCAGGCTCGAGTGCGCGCAGTTGAGGAGGGAGTCGAGCTCGACCTGCGTGAAGGAGACATACGGGAGCTTGAGATCGAGGAGCCGGCGGCCTTGATCTACTGCCCTGGGCGGTCTCTGCTGCATCTGCCCACGTGGGCCGATCGTCGCCGCTGCTTCGAGCGGGTCGCGGCGTCGCTTCGGTCTAACGGCCGCTTCGCCTGGAACGCGTTCGCATTCGACCATCACGTCGCATCCGCCTTAGACGGCCAGCATGCAGACGCTCACGCCGGCATGCCGTTGCCGCACACGAACTACTACAGCGTCAGCGATAACCGAGTCGACATCACCTTGGACGATGGTGGAACCGGTTCGCTCTGGTGGGCAACCAAGAACGAATGGTTGGGGCTCCTCGACGTCGCGGGCCTGCGCCTCGAAGCTCTCTATGGCGGATTCGCCGGGGAACCGCTCGACGACGACAGCCGTGAGTACATCTTCGTGGCCCGTCGGTAAGCGCTCAGCCTGGCCGTCACGACAGCGCCAGGGGACATTCCCGCACACTGGCGCAGGTGACGATTCGCTTGCCCGGCGCCTCTTGAGCCAAGGTTCTACGATCGGTCGCTTGGAGGAGTTCGTCCCGCGCGACTTCGACGTCCCTCGGCGGCTCGAGACGCCGCAGTTCGTGCTCGAGCCGCTCGACCCCGAGCACAACGACCAGGACTACGACGCGTGGACCTCGTCGGCGGAGCACATCCACGCGACGCCCGGATGGGAGGACAGCAGCTGGCCGCGGGAGATGACGCCGGACGAGAACCGGGCAGACCTGCAGCGCCATGCCGACGACTTTCGCAACCGGACGGGGTTCACGTACACGGTGCTCGATCCGGCGAGCCGCGACGTGATCGGGTGCGTTTACATCTACCCGCTGCCCGACAGCGACTACGACGCCCGTGCGCTCTCCTGGGTACGGGCGAGCCACGCGCAGCTAGACACGCCGCTCTGGCGCGTCGTGAGTGAGTGGCTCGCGTCCGACTGGCCGTTCGGGAGCGTCGAGTACGCGCCGCGCACCTAGGCGCCCCCAAGCAGCCGTGCAGCTCGATTCGGGTCGGGGGACATTCTTGAACGCTGGCGCAACCAGAGGTACGGACGTCTGACCTCACGCACCCTGCGGGCACGGGCGATCTTTGCGATCCGCGATGATGGCCGCGTGGCGCTTCAACGGATGGACAACGTCGGCATCGTGGTGGAGTCGCTTGATGCCGCTATCTCCTTTTTTGCCGAGCTGGGCCTCGAGCTCGAGGGGCGGGCCATGATCGAAGGAGACTGGTCAGGGCGCGTCACTGGACTGCGCGACCAGCGCGTCGAGAGCGCCATGATGCGTATGCCGGACGGCCACGGCAGGATCGAACTCTCGCGCTTTCTCACGCCGCCTCCGGTTGCCGATCACCGGAACGCACCGGTGAACGCGCTGGGCTATCTCCGTGTCATGTTCGCGGTGGACGACCTCGACGGTACGCTGGCCCGGCTCCGCGAGACACGGCGCGCAGCTCGTCGACGAAGTAGTCCAGTACGAAGACGTGTATCGGCTCTGCTACGTCCGAGGCCCTGAGGGCATTCTCATCGGGCTGGCCGAGCAGATCGGCTGACGCCTGACACGCGCTCGGAGGCGTTCCTTGCCGTCATCTGTGGCGGGCCGCGGTTACGGGCGATGTTCCGGGATCTTCGGCGTCGGCGCGTGGGAGAGCCACGTAGTCGCTCCGAGCGCGAGCACGCGACGCTGTCCCTCGGTCGTGCCGCTACCGAGCTCGCGGAACGAGGTGCCCACGTCGCCTCCGAGGACGACCGGGCCCTCGCCGGTCTCGACGACGACCACCTGGTGCCCGTCCGTGTGCCCGGGAGCCGGCAGCAGGCGGATTCCCGGTAGCAGCTCCACTTCGCCCGCGTGCTCGACGTACGTCGCGCCATCGAAGTCGACCCATTCACGGATCGTGTAGTCGTCGAGCGACCGCGTGACGGCGAGCTCGCGCGCCTGGACGTGGATCGGCACGCCCGGGAAGAGGCGGTTGCCGCCGCAGTGGTCGAAATGCAGGTGGGTGTTGATGACGCAGGCGACGTCGCGGGGGATGTTCTCCGGGTGCGGCGTCGGGCTCATATCCTCGATCTCGGGCCTCGAGTCGATCATCCCAGTGTCGACGAGCACGAGCCCGGCCGGGTGGTCGATCGTCCAGACGAACACGGGCCAGTTCTCGCCCTCGACGAGGAGCTCTGCCGCGAGGTGCGCGCGGATCACGTGCCGACCCAGGCCTTTAGTCGCCGCGGCCCATCTGGTCGATGCAGACTGCGAGGGCGACGATGAGGGCGTCGTTCTGCTCCCCCGCTATCTCGATGCCGTACGTGTCGCGGACGCGGAACCAGCGCTTCGACACCTCGGCCACGGTATTGCCATCGCGCTCGATCTTGTACTCGTGGTCGACGACGTTCCCCTTGGCCTCAAGGTCGTCACCGTCCTCGACCTCGATCGAGTAGCGGTCGCGAAGGGGGCTGACGAGCGCCTTCTTGATCGTCGCAACTGTCTTGCCGCCCTGCTCGATCTCCATCGTGTCGCGTACGCGGACCTTCTTCTCCTGGATCGTGTACAGCTCGTCTCCGGTTGGGCTTTCGAGAACGAGTGTGTCGCGGATTCGGAGCGCCTTTCCGTTCACCTTGAACGCTCTATCGCCGTCATTGGTCTCCACCCAAAAGTCGTCGCCGATCGCGAACATCTTCTCTCGCATCTGGTACTGCGTTCCCGAAGAGCCACGTCGATTGCGTAGCAATGGCATGCCGTCTCCTCCGTTCTGGTCGTGTTGATGGTTGATCAGCCGATCGAGCCTGTTCCGCGCTCACTGGGACGTGGGACGCAGCACGGGCTCTCGGCCTCGTCCGGGTGCGGCACGTCGGCGCTGGCTTTCATCGGGGCGACTGATCTAGAGGTCACTTGGCTTCTAACGTCACCTGCTTCAGGGTGCCGGTGAACTCGAACGGCGGTTGGTAGGTCGGCGACAGTGGCGTGCCCCAGTCTGCACCGACGTCGAAGGTGTCGTCGGTCGAGAACACGACCGGGACGGTCTTGTCGCGCCGGTTGAAGGTCGGCGTACGCGCCGGCCCGCCGAACGCACCATGGTGCCCGCCTTGGCCATCGCTCGACTCTCGATACTCGGGCCAGCGTATGCGTCGTACCTTTCGGGTGATTCCCGTCTCACTACGACGCCTTGCCTTCGGGTCGGTTCAGCAGTAACCAGGTGACCGAGGAGATGCCCGGGTGTCGTTGTTCGTTCTTCGACGTTGTCTGCCCAGCTACGCCTCCGGAGCTCTGCCGGTTGCACCCCTTCTCGGAGCTCCCCGACCCACCCTGGGAAACCCCACACCTGTCCCCAAGACCTGTCCCGAGTCATTGCCTCGGACGCGGTTGTTCTCGTCTGGGATCATGTGACGACGGGATTGTGGGGTGCGCACCAATAGTTCAGGCCCCGCGCAGCGGTCGAAGGAAAGCGACGCTGTGGCCGCGTATTTCGCGCCGGCTGTCCCTCAAGCGGCCCGGCCGAGCTCCTGCGAGGTCGGAGCCCGGCCCGTCGCCGGGCTCCGTGAGGCGACCAGACTAGAGCACGGGCATCCGCGTCCAGGTGAACAACTCGGCGGCGTTGGGGTCGATTCGTAGCTTCAGCCATTCGCCGGTTGTCTGACCTTCGACGATGATGCGCGTGAGGTTTGGCGCGGGGGTGCTGACACCGTGGAGCGCGCTGCCCGTCGCGAGCGGGCGGTCGACGGTGTAGCGGTGTGAATCGCCTTCGAGGAGCAGCACCGGCTTACCGAACTCGCGCGCGCGGTCGGCGAGCCGCTGAACGATCTCCGTGAAGCCGAGCGGCGTGTTGAACCACATGTCTGCCTGCATCGCCACGACAACGCCGCGCGCCTCCGCCTCCTCTGCGAAGGCGAACGTGCGGTCGAGCCAAGCGAGGGTCGCGGCGAGGCGGGCGTTGTACTCGGCTAGGCGCTCGGCCCGCAGCGCTGGCGTCTCCGCCGCACCGAACCACGGCACGAGACCGTTGTTCGAGCCGACCACGTGCACCGTCGCAAAGACGACCTTCTTCTCCTTCCACAGCCGGTTCTCGACGAACGTCTCGAAGCCAGGCATGCGCGCCTGGGTCTTCAATGACTCGTGCCTCGCGCCGAGGCTCTTGTTTGCGCGCGGGTAGAAGACCGAGCGGAAGCGGGCGAGCCGCTCGGTCGGGATGTATCCGCCCGCGGCCGGACGGTGGCAGTCGGTCCACTCGTTGTCCCCCGGCGTGACGACGAGCGGGTCCTCCAGCGTGTCGAAGTTGGCGCGCATCTGGTCGAAGTAGGCGTCGGAGCAGAGCGAAGCGCCGTCCTTGATGTCGCCGAGATGGACGGTGAGCTCGACATCCGGATCGGTGTTGAGGGCAGAGGCGAGCCGCGGGAAGTCCGCGAGCTGGAGTGCACCGTAGGGAGTGTCTCCGATGATTGCGTACGTGACCCCACCGTTACCGCCGTCACTCGTGCGCGCCGCGGAGGAGCCGGCAAGGACGAGGGCGAGCGCGGTCAGGGCAACAGGTGCGAACAAGCGGTGCATGCGTTGATCCTCCTTCTGGTGAGTCGGTCCCTGCTCGCGCGAGCCGTCGCAGCCTTGCGGACCCGCGCGCTGGCGGATAGACGGGATCACCCCACACTTCTGGGCCACGACCCCGCGTGACAAGCGGACGGATGCGGGTGAAAATCCGGTTACCTGATGAGTTCGCGCGGCAGCCGCGTCCCGCTAGTCGTTGGCCGGCAGGAGGAGCTGGCGGGCCTCGACCGATTCCTCGAGGCAACCGGCGAGCTGCCGGCAGCTCTCGTGCTGGAAGGCGAGGCCGGGATCGGGAAGACGACGCTGTGGCGAAGCGCAGTCGTCGCTGCCTCCGACTCGTATTTCGTCCTGTCGGCACAACCCGTGGCGGCGGAGGCGGAGCTGGCTCATGCCTCTCTCACGGATCTCCTCGAACCGTGCGTGGCCGAGGTGCTGCCCGGCCTGCCGCGTCCGCAGCGACGCGCGCTAGAGGGTGCGCTCCTCCTCGCCGAGCCGGAGGGAGATCCGCCGCAACCGCGTGCCGTCGCGGCTGGATTCCTCAGCGCCCTTCGGGAGTTGGCGCGTGAACAGCCCGTGCTCGTCGCGCTCGACGATGTCCACTGGCTTGACACGTCGTCGCGTGCGGTGCTGGAGTTCGCATTCCGTCGGCTTCGCACTGAAACGGTGGCTGTCCTCGTTTCGGTTCGAGCGGATACAGAGGAAGGCTCGCTCGCTCTCGGGCCGACGTTCGAGGGCGAGCGCCTGACGCGCGTCCGGCTCGACGGACTCGACGTGAGCGCCGTGCAGGCGCTGCTCCGCGAGCGCCTCGGACTCGCGCTAACTAAGCCGACGCTGCTCCAAGTCGTCGAGGCCTCGGGCGGGAATCCGTTCTTCGCACTCGAGCTCGGACGGGCACTCGATCGGCGCACCGCTCCTGTCGCGGTCGGCGAGCCACTCCCGGTTCCGGCCACGTTGAAGGAGCTCGTCGCGCGAAGGCTTGCGCTCTTGCCGGCCGGAGCGCTCGACGCGCTTGGCCTGGCGGCTCTCGCGGGCGACTGTACGGTCGACCTCCTCGCCCGCGCGCTCGGCAGCGACCCGTGGGAGCCGCTTTCCCCGGCGATCGAGGCGGAGGTGATCGAAGTCACGGACAGCCGTGTCCGCTTTACCCACCCTCTGCTCGCGTCGGTCTCGCGTGCCACCATGGACGGCGCCTCGCGGCGCGACGCACACCGGCGCCTCGCGACGGCTGTCACCGACCCCGAGCAGCGCGCGCGACACCTCGCTCTCGCAGCAGAAGGCCCCGACCCGAGCATCGCCGTTGCACTCGACCGGGCCGCGCGAGACGCGTCACGCCGCGGCGCTCCGGCCGCGGCGGCAGAGCTCGCCAGACTCGCTGCGGAGCTTACGCCGCCCGACGCCGTGGACGAGCGCGCCGATCGTCTCATCACCGCGGCGGAGCACCACCGGCTTGCCGGCGAGCATGCGGCGACGCGAACGCTCCTGGAACCGCTCGTGGACGTGCTACCCCCGGGCCCCCGGCGGGCTCGGGCGCTGTTCTGCCTCGGCTGGACGGAAGCGATCGACCGCGGCCGGGAGCTCTGCGAGCAGGCTCTCGACGAGGCAGAAGGAGCGCCTGCCCTCACCGCGGCCATCAGGCACCTACTGGGATACGTCGAGCTCGTCGCCGGGCGGCTCAACCGCGCCCGCGAGCAGGCTTCCGCCGCGGTACACGACGCGAAGGCGGCCGGGGACCAGCTGACGTACGCGCACGCGGCGTCACTCCTTTTTCTCGTCGACTTTCTCGCCGGACGCCGGCCGTCGGAGGATGCGCTGGCCGAGGCGCTCGCGCTCGAGGAGGCCATTGACGCGGCCCCGCGCCCGACCCCGCCGAGCGTCGTCCAGGCGCTCCGGCTCATGTACCTCGACCGGTTCAGCGAGGCGCGCGAGGCATTCACGCACGCACTGCGGCGCGCGGCGAATCGTGGCGACGAGGAGATGGTCGAGGCCGTACGCTTCCACAGCGCGAGGCTCGAGCTGCGCGCGGGAAACTGGACGCACGCCGCCGAGCTCACTGACCAGATCTCCGAGCTGGCCGGGCAGGACCTCGGGCACCGCTCGGGGCTCCGCGCGTGGATCCGAGCGCAGGTCGCGGCCTACGAGGGACACGAGAGCGCGGCCGCATTTGCGGCCGACGCGGTGACGGCGGGCGGCGGCCTTGAGATTCGGGAGCTCGAGATGCAAGCGCTGCTCGGCTTCGTGGAGCTCTCCCAAGGGCACACCGCTGCGTCGGTGCGGCTGCTCGAACCGCTGCCGACGCGCCTGCGCGAACTCGGGTACGGAGAGCCGAGCCACCTCCAGGCGATCCCAAACCTCGTGGAGGCGTACGTCGAAGTCGACAGGCAGGACGAAGCTCGTCCACTGGTCGAGTGGTACGAGCGGCGTGCGCGAGCGCTCGACCACCCGCTCGGCCTCGTCCAGGCTGCGCGGTGCTCGGGCTTACTGGCGGCGGCCTCGGGCAACGTGGACGCAGCAGTCGCACACTTCGATGCCGCGCTCTCCTTCCGGTTACCGGAGCCGTTCGAGAACGGCCGCACGCTGCTCGCGAGAGGCATCGTCCTCCGCCGTGCAAAGCGGCGGCGCGACGCGCGCGACGCCCTCGAGGAGGCGTGCGCGATCTTCGAACGGCTCGGAGCGTCGCATTGGGCGGCGCGCGCACGCGGCGAACTCGCGCGCGTCGCCGGAAGAGCGCCTTCGCGCGAGAACCTCACGGCGACGGAGAGCCGCGTCGCGGACCTCGTCGCCGATGGCCGCTCGAACAAGGAAGTCGCGGCAGCGCTCTTCGTTACCGTCAAGGGCGTCGAGGCTCACCTCTCGCGCATCTACCGCAAGCTCGGCGTCAAGTCGCGGGCCGAGCTGATGCATCTGTACACGAGGCGCGGCGCGCAGTAACCACGGCTGCGAATCCAACCACTGGTCGTGCCCCAATAGGCCGATTTGCAGGCGCTTTGCGGGCCTTGGGGGATCTCGGAGAGTTGCCTCGGCACTAGAGGGAGGTGCCCTGTGGTGCGAAGCTAAGGCAACAGTACTAGCCGATTTACAGGTATTTCCTTGATCTCAGAGCCCTTTGACGGACTCCACCGTGGACCCCCTCCTTCTCGCGGTTGCCATGGCCACTCCCCCTTTTTACTTGACTCCGCAACTAACGAGTGGTACCACCCAAACACTCCCACTCTCTGATCACCCGCGAGTGCCCGCACGAGACACGGGTTTGCTGCCTTGACAAGCGGAATGCCTGATTTGCAGGCCTTTTCGTAAAGCCCTCTTCCTACGCAGCGAGGTCGGTTCGAATCCGCGCGCGCAGAAAGCACCCCAGGACGAATGGCTGCGCTCGGGCGCCGGCTGAAGGCCTTCTGCGAGTAGCACCTTCCGCACAGAGGTCGCGCAGACGCTGATGCCCAGGCCATTAGTTCGCCAACGATGCGTTTGTATCCCCGGTGCTTCGGCGATAACGACACCGACTGCGGCTCATCCGAGTCCCAAGGAGGTCGAGTCATGTCGAACTTGCATTGGAGGGGCGGTGTGCGCGGGCGACGAAAGGCGGTCATCGCTGTCGTCGTCGGCGTCTTGGTGGCGGGAGGACTGTCAGCCTTCCTGAGCCAGGGCTTTGCCGATGCCGCCAACTCCCCGAAAACACCGTGGCTTGATGCCCACAAGCCGATCCACGCGCGGGTGAACGCCCTGCTGGGCGCCATGACGTTGCCAGAGAAGGTCGGCCAGATGGACCAACAACTCGTCACCAACGTGACCGGCCCGTCCAACGCGTGCGGCAGCCAGGGCTTCGCCCTGCCGAACCCGACGTGCATGAAGACGGTGCTTGTCGACAATCACACCGGCTCTCTGCTCGCGGGCGGCACGGACAACCCGCCGGATACGACCGGCCAGGGTGGCACCGGGAACACCGGCTACGACTGGGCCAACGAGTACAACATGATCCAGAAGTACGCGATCGAGAACTCCCGGCTGCACATTCCGGTGATCTTCGGAATCGATGCGGTGCACGGGTTCGGGCATCCGTGGCAGGCGCCGTTGTACCCGCATTCAATTGGGATGGGCGCTACCTGGGATCCGTCCTTGGCGCAAGCCGGCGGCAAAGCAACCGCTGACGCGCTACGGGCTACCGGCTGGGTATGGGACTTCGCACCCGTCCAGGACCTGTCCCGCGACAACCGGTGGGGGCGCACCTATGAGACGTGGGCCGAGCAACCGGTGCTGTCGGCCGCCATGGGGGCCGCCAACGTGCGCGGTCTACAGAAGCCCGGCCCGAACAACTCGCTCGACGTGGCGGCGACGGTCAAGCACTTCGCCGGGTACTCGCAGGCGATCAACGGGCACGACCGCAACGAGGCCCTGCTCCCGCTGAGCTATTTGCAGAGCGTGATCCTGCCGCCGTATGCGGGCGCCATTGACGCCGGAGCCGGCACGGTGATGGTCAATTCCGGTTCCATCAACGGCGTTCCGGCGACGGGCTCGCACTACCTGCTGACCGACATCCTCCGCAAGCAGATGCACTTCCGGGGCGTCGTGATCAGTGACTACCAGGACGTGCAGGCGCTGCAGACGGCCTACCACACTGCCGCCAATCCGGCTGAGGCGATTGCCGAGGCCGTGAACGCCGGCGTCGATATGGCCATGTACGTGAACAACTCCGAGCAGTGGCAGACCGCCATCCTCCAGGACGTGCAGCGCCATGCGATCTCGGTGGCGCGGATCAATGAAGCAGTGCGACGGATTCTCACCCTCAAGTTCGAGCTCGGCCTGTTCGACCAGCCGTGCGTCAGCGACACCAACACCCCGTGTGTGGATGCCAACGCGGCCAACGCGGCAGTCACCGCTGGACGGGACGCCACGCTCAAGGCCGCGCAGGAGTCCATGACGCTGCTGCGCAACCAGAACAACACGTTGCCGCTCTCCCCGTCCGCCAAGGTCGTCGTCACCGGCCCGAGTGCGGACTCGATGACCAACCAGCTCGGCGGCTGGAGTGTCAGCTGGCAAGGTGTCTTCGGTGCCGGCCACGTCTGCTGCATGGGCCCGCCTGACCAGATTCCGCCCGGCACCACGGTGCAGCAGGGGATCCGTAACAACGATCCCAACGCGGTCTACGTGCCGGACGGCACCACGGCCGCGAACACGCCCGCGGACGCATACGTCGTCGCAGTAGGCGAGAAGGCGTACGCCGAAGGCCTGGGCGACAACCCTGCGCCCCAACTGCCGCCTGACCAGAAGGCGCTGATCAAGACGCTGGAGGGCACCGGCAAACCAGTGATCGTCGTCGTGATCGCCGGGCGTCCGGTGGGACTGGGTCCCGATGCCGAGAACGCGAACGCGATTCTCATGGCCTACCAGGGCAGCACCGAGGCCGGCCAGGCCGTCGCGGACGTGATCTTCGGCAAGGTCAACCCCAGCGGCAAGCTCTCGATCAGCTGGCCGTCCGACGCCGCCGCGCCGGGCGGGGACTTCAACGGTAACGCACCGTCTCCGCTGGGCGACCAGCCGAAGTTCTTCGACCAGCTACCGGGCACCGGTTTCGGTCAAGGCCATGCGTACAACCCGCTGTACCCGTTCGGGTTCGGCCTGTCCTACACCACGTTCACGACCACCAATCTCTCGGTGACACCGAACGTCGCGCGGAACGGCACCGCGACGGCGACCTTCACGGTCACCAACACCGGGTCCCGCAGTGGGACGAACATCGTTCCCGTGTACGTGGCCCAGCCGGTCAGCAGTGTGGTCGTACCACCGCAGCGGCTGGTGAGTTTCACGCGCGTAACGCTCGACGCCGGCCAGTCCAAGACCGTCGTGGTTCGATTCCCGGTCTCCACGCTGGCCGAAACGCAGGGTGACATCGACGCGTCAGCACCGCCGAAGGTGGACCCAGGTGCCTACATCGTCCAGTTGAACAAGAACAACACCACACCGTACGACGTCGCCGCGTCGGCGCCGTTCACCATCAACTGATCCACGGAGGGGGATCGCCGCGTCGATCCGGGCGTGGCGATCCCCTCCCATCGCCGGCCGGGCGGGGTTCGGCACGAGGACCTAGGCGCCAGGGCGCGTTAGTCCAATTCGCCGAGGACCGACGCGAGCTCCGTGCGACGTGATCGGATCGTGCCCCGGAGCTCGTTCGCCTCGGCATCGAGCGTCGCGACGTCGGTCGCCTAGCTCGAGGCGAGCACCGTCTGGAGCCGCTCGAGCTCCCGGAGCGCTCGCCCGCCTCCGGCTTCACGTCGGCCTCAGGCGAGCGCCGCCCTCAGCCTCTGCAGAGGCGGTCAGGCGGAGGAGAGTGCGTAGTCTGCGGCCTCGTCGAGACTCATTGCCCGGCCCTCCGCCGAGGCTCGCTCCCAGGTTTCCGGGTCGCAGGCCTCTTTCACGCTCTCGATGATCCCCTGGTAGTCGGGATTGTCGGCCTCGTGGGGAGCAAGGAGCGAGAGGTGGAATGCGGCTGCGACTGCGAGCCGAACAGCCCGCGCCGCGTCTTCCGTGGCCGCGGCGATCCCGGCGAGGTAGAGGATGTCGACTGCCACGCTGAGCTTCATGCCGAGCTCATGTGCGAGGCGCAGGCTTTCCCGTGTGTGCGTGCCTGCCACCTCCCATCGCTCTTCGCGGTAGGCGACCTGACCTAGCCCTGCGAGCGCCCCGAGGATTTGCCGTTTGTCGCCGATCGTGGTGGCGATCTCGGCCGCCTCGGCGAACATGGTGGCAGCCTTGGTCGTCTCTCCCTCCTGGAGCGCCGCCTCGGCAACGTTGCTCAGCGATAGGGCGATCCGCGAGAGATCGCCGATCCGTCGGCGCACCTCCAGGCTCTCCTCGAAGTAGGCCGCCGCTCGCTCGTTCTCTCCGAACATCGCCATCACCAGGCCAAGGTTGTTCAGCGCGATCCCGAGCACGAAGTCGTCGCCTTCCGCGCGCGCGAGAGCGACCGCTTCCTCGCCCACGGCTACTGCCGCACGACGATCGGGCGTGCTAGTGCTGGCCTCGGCCCGCATGGCGCAGAGGACGGACGCGGCGATCGCGGCCGTCGCGGTGGCTCCGACCTCCTTCGCGCAGGCGAGGCTCGCCTCGAGCAGGGCGAGCGCCTCCTCGTTCTCGTTCTGCTCGCATGCGAGGTAGCCGGTGCCGAAGAGCAGGTGGGCGCGGGCCGCCGACGGCTCGTCCGGGGCAGCGTCGAGCGCTCGCCGCAGCCAGCGGCGGGCCTCTGTGACATGGCCGTGCATGTACCAGAACAGCCACAGCGTCCCCGCCAGCCTCACCGCGCCGTCGACATCGCCCTGGTCGAAGAACCAGTCGAGGCTTGCGCGGAGGTTGTCGTGCTCGTCCTCCATGCGCTGCAGCCACGAAGCCTGCTCGGCTCCTTTCAGGAACGGCTCGGCCTTTTCGGCGAGCGCGAGGAACCACTCCGCGTGCCGGCGACCGATCGCGTCGGCGTCGTGCGAGGCGGCGAGGCGCTCGCGAGCGAACTCCCCGATCGTCTCCAGCATCCAGAACCGTTCACCGGTCCGCCGCACGAGGCTCTTGTCGACCAGCGACTGCAGGCTGTCGACGTCAGCCTCGACGATCTCTTCGGCCGCGTCCAGCGTAGAGCCGCCCGCCAAGACCGACAGCCGCGCGAACAGCTGCTTCTCGTCGTCGGCGAGGAGGTCGTGCGACCACTCGATCGTCGCGCGAAGCGTGTGCTGGCGCGCTTCCGCATCACGGCCGCCTTTCAGGAGATCGAGGCGCTGAGCGAGCCGGTCCAGGATCTGCGGCGCGGTGAGCACACCGGTGCGGGCCGCGGCGAGCTCGACCGCGAGGGGGAGGTTGTCGAGGCGGCGACAGAGCTCGACCGTCGTGTCGTCCGGATCGAGCCCGCTGCGCTCACAGAAAAGCGTGACAGCCTCCGGCTCGGCGAGCGGCGGCACGGGGTAGTCAACCTCGCCGCGCACGCGGAGCAGCTCGCGGCTGGTCACGAGCAGATGGAGGTTCGGGCAGACCTCGACGAGCGAGGCGAGGTCGGGTGCGACTTCGACGACCTGCTCCAGGTTGTCGAGCAGGAGCAGCAGCTCCCGCTCGCGGATGTGGTCGGCGAGGCCGTTCTTCGCCCCGAGGGTCTGCCCGACCGTTTCGAGGACAAGTGTCGGCTCACGCAGCGCGGCAAGGCCGATCCAGAACACGCCAGCCTTGAACTCTCCGACCAGCTCCGAAGCCGCCTCGATCGAGAGTCGCGTCTTGCCCGACCCGCCCGGTCCGCTCAGGGTCACAAGCCGGTGCTTGCGCACGAGCTCCGCCAGCTCGGCTTTTTCCTGCTCCCGGCCGACAAACGAGGACGCTGGCCGCGGCAGGTTCGTATTGGAGATCGTCTTGAGAGGTGGGAAGCGCTCCTCACCGAGCTGGAAGATCGCCACCGGGTCCGCGAAGTCCTTCAGCCGGTGCTCGCCGAGCTCGGTGAGGCCGCCGTCCAGGAACTCCCGCGTCGCAGCCGACAACAGCACCTGCCCGCCGTGGCCTGCCGCCGCGATCCGCGCCCCGAGGTGGACGTCCTCGCCGACGTAACCCTCCCCTGTCAGAAGCGGCTCGCCGGTGTGCAGCCCCATCCGGATCCGGACCGGACCCGGCTCGAGCGCTACATTCGCAGCCGCCGCAGCAGCGACCCCCGCCCGCGCATCGGCGAACACGTAGAGGAACGCATCACCCTGCGTGTCCACCTCGACACCGCCCTCGGCGGCGAAGATCTTGCGAAGCACTCGCCGATGCTCTGCCAGCGCCTCCGCGTACGCCTCCGGCCCGAGCTCGTGCAGCAGCCGCGTCGAACCCTCGACGTCAGTGAACACGAAGGTCACGGTCGCGCTCGGGAGCTGGCGTGGCATCCCAGGATGATCGCCGCACGCGGATCCTTAGTCCACCCCGGTAGCGAGTGTCCGAGGTTCGTGCGGCCGTGTTCCCTCAGAATGCCCTTCGCCCGGCCTCAGGGCCCGGTTGCTGCGAAAAATCCCTGCAGACGCACCATTAGGTGACCCCCTCCATACCGATCTCCACGCTCACGCCTGAACGGACAACGATAGTGCGCAATTTGCAGGTATTTTAAGCCCTCTGACGGACTCGAACCGTCGACCCCTCCTTACCATTCAGCGACGAGGAGGGAAGCGAGGGCAAGCGCGGGTCACGGCGACCACGAAAGCCCCGGAAACCCAAGCATTCGCCACCGAACGAGTGACCGCGAGTTGACGCGCGTGCCCGCGCTGGTGTTCCCTCAGTGTTCCCACTGCAGTTGTTCCCCATCTATGAAAATATCGCCAAGATCCCGATCCAGGAGGATGGCGGCGATCGCCGATCTGATGACCAGCGATAGTAGGGCTGGGCCTGCCATCGGTCTCACCTGGCTCCCTACGGTGTCCCACCAGGCGGTGTATGACGCCCTGCGCGCGTTGACCGGCGCGGGACTGGTGCGCCGCATTCCAACCGTCCGGTTCCGTCGGTGGAGGCATGCTTGAGCGCTCTAACGGCGCCAATTTCAAAATCGAGAATGGGGGCTCAGAAATGGAAGCAAGGCATCAACCAAGTCGGCCAAATGTCATTGTGACAAAGTGGCAACAGAGAACGGGCGTCGTTTTCCTTGCACTTAGTGTTTGCCTGTCCTCACTGGTCTTTGCCGGTTCTGCGGTCGGCGCGACTCAGTCGTCGTGCGCGCAGTGGTCGTATCCGGGAGACCCCGGCTTTGTCGCCACGAGTCCATCGGAGCTGGACGCCGCAAGAGCCAGTTGGGAAACGCCCGAATATGGCTTTTACACCGGCCATAATCCTTCTACTCCCGGCACGGCGGTCAATGCTCCATGGCAGCACGTCGCGGTAAACGCGTCGACCGCCTACGCCATGGGGTACTGCGGGCAGGGCGTCAAGCTGGGCATGATGGACTCGGGCTACAGGACTACACACGAAGCATTTCAGACCGACCTGATCGAGTCGGTGAGGGCGGAGGGTGTCTACGGCACGTCCGGCTTCGGGTATCGCGGCGCGACCCCGACGAACCCGTTCACTGCGGGCGAGTCGGTTCACCGTGGCCGGTGATCAGGCCAGAACAAGTGATTACTCGCACGGGACCGGCATGCTCGGGGTCACCTCCGGCATGCGCGACGAGAAAGACCAGCACGGCATCGCCTTCGGATCGAAGATGTACGTCGCCAAGACCGGCGGTTCCGATACCCAGTCCCACGGTCCCTTCCACGATTACGTGTACTGGTATACGGCCAATAAGGCCCTCGTCGACGCAGGCGCCCAGGTCATCAACAGCAGTTGGGGCTCTTTCGTCCAGACTCTCAACAGAACCCGCTTCGACGGTCTCGGAAACGATCTTGGAGCCGACGGCAACCTCGCCAACGCCTATCAGCTGCCTGGCAAGGACAGCGCCAGCGCCACGGCAATGGCGACTATCATTCCCAACGAGTACCTGAAGGACCTGGAGTACCAGTACTTCTTCTTCAAGAAGAGCTATTCGGAAGGCGGCATTCAATACAATCCGAGCTATCCCGGGCGGTCCTTTATGGAAGCCATCTGGGATGCGATCAAGGACAGCGGTACCGTCAACGTAAGGTCGGCCGGCAACAACGACTGGAGCAACCCGTATTATCGCCCGGCGTATCCTGTCTTCAATCCCTGGGCGGAAAAGCAGTGGGTAGCCGTCGGCGGAGTGCAACCGCCCACTGCGACGAACCCCGAATACACAAAGCAGTTCGGGTTCAACGAGGCGGGGCTCGCCAAATGGTTCGGCGTGTCCACGCCCTCGAACAACGTCCGGACCACGAGCAGCGCTGGTGATACGAACTATTCGAACTCAAGCGGCACGTCGCCGGCAACGCCCGTTGCTACAGCGGTGATGGGGGTGCTGCTCTCCCGCTATCCGGACATGGACGCCATGCAGGTGCGTGAGCTGATGCTCACCACGGCGAACAACAAGATGTCGGACGGCGTGAGATTCCTCGGCACCGGGCAGACCTCCCCCTCCGGGGCATCCATCGCCTGGACCGCTCCCGACGGTCTTCCGGACGAACGCTGGGGCTGGGGGATTCCCGATCTGGCCAAGGGCATGCACGGCCCCGGCCAGTTCCTGAGCCCCATGACCTACAACATGAATAAAGCGCCCCTGGACGTCTGGTCGAACGACATCAGCCAGATCGCGATCAAGGAAAGGGAAAGGGAAGATCTGGAGTGGCTGGCGGGCTACAAGCAGCATGGCATTGCCTACGCTGGTGAATTCAGCCCCAACGTGCTGAACCCGGACGGCACGCTTAAGGCACAGGCGTTCATGCTTCAGGGCATTCTGGGTGATCCTTACATCCAGGCTATTACTAACGGCCATCCCGAGTGGTACGACAAGATCACTTATCAGGACGCCGTCAAGTGGCGCAAGGAATGGATGGATGCGCGCGCGGCCTACATTCAGCAGAAGATCGACAACAACCTCTATACGGCTTCTCTGACCAAGCAAGGCCCCGGGACGCTGATCATGACGGGCGACGCCACCTACGAGGGCGGCACGGCGGTTGAAGGCGGCAAGCTTTCGATCACCGGCTCGCACGCAAGCTCGATCGACGTCGAAGGCGGCACACTCGGCGGCAGCGGTTTCGTGGGAGGCAGCATCGACGTCGACAGCGGCGTGCTGCAGCCCGGTCTCACGCCGGCCGAATCCGCGGCGCTCTTCACCAGCGTCCCCGGCAACGTGCTGAACGTCGGTGGGGATGTGCGCATCGGCCGCGAGGGTCGCCTCGCCGTGACCGTCTGGAGCGATAGCGAATACACGAGTGTCGACGCTGAGGGCGGCCTCGTGTTGGACGGAGAACTTGCCCTGGATGTGCGAGGAGCCCTGACCCAGGGCACCGTGCTGACGATCATGAAGGGCGGGTCCGTCAGGGGCAGATTCGACAAGCTGCCCGAAAATCGCGCGTGGCTGACGGGAGGCCACCTGTTCAGGGTGTCGTATCGGGACGATCGCGTGACGCTGACCGTCATGCACGCGGTGCCGCCCACGGCGCCGCCCGGGCGAAACCGATAAGGAGGCTTGGGGTATGCAGTTAACCGGACGTGCCGACGCGTAGGTCGCTGGCCACGAGATCTTGTGGCTTAGCCAGCCGCCACTCGCCAGATATTCGGCGCGGCGCGAGATACTGGAGGTCCGGTAACTGCATACCCCCGAAGAGGCCTATTCATAAGTCCCAAGGGATATGGACAGACATCGGCGTGTCTCCGTGGAATGGAACGGCTCTACCGAGAGGATTGAGGTTTCCGACTAAAGAATTCTCTACTCCCGGGAGAACCCGTTGCGCATCCAGCGTACGACAGGTCCGCAGGTCTGCCAGAGCGGCCATCGAGTTCGAAGTACTTCACTCGATCGTTCACCTACGATGAGCCTCGACTGGGGAGAGTTTCGCCTCAAGAGCCACGCAGCTGACGATCTTGCTCGGCTTCTGCCCCCGCGTCGATCGATTCATCCGCGACCGACGCTAGGTGGCGGCACTAACGCAGGGCTAACGCGAACGGACCTGACGACGAAGGCAGAGCTGCTGCCGGTTGATTCGACTCTGCGGCGCGGATTTCTCAAAGCGGCGATCCCGGCCTCGCCAAGGAGGGGGTCACGGCGGAGAGTTGACGGCGTGCAACCTGGTGCGACCTCGGTGCGACCCAACAGTCGCCGAAATTGGCAACGATCACATGAAGGACACCGCGGATTCGCAGCGGCTTTGCAAAGCCCTCTGACGGACTCGAACCGTCGACCCCCTCCTTACCATGGAACTTCGCGCGCAACCGGTGGCAATCCACGGCAACGGTTTGCGCTTGTTTTCGCGGTTTCTGGCGCCGCGGCATTTGCCGCCGTTTGCCACTGGTTGCAACCACGGGGCTCCATAAAGGCCCCAGACTCCCGCGAGATCAAAGCCCTTGCAGTCGATTGATGTGATTCGGGCGTCAGCCGGAGTAGCTGCCGGTCGCGGCGACGGTTGTGGCCGCGGACGACGTACTGTCGGCGTTGACGGCGAGCTGTCGGACGATGAAGGCTGCGAAGAGGAGCAGTCCCGGTTCGATCGCGCCGGGGTCCGCGAGGGTCACCTTGACCGGTCGGCGGCCCCAGCTCTTGCCGTCGATGAGGACGAGCTCGCGTTCGCCCTCGGTAAGCGCGTAGCGCTCGCGCCAGCTACTGGCCGGGCGCAGCGTGAGCTCGCGGCCGGCCCAGTGAAGCCTCCCGCCTCGGCGCAGGTCTCGCGGTAAGAACTCGCCGACGACGCTGCCGAGTGCGTCCGTGGCCTGCATGACGCGTTGCCAAAAACCGGAGCGGGCGAAGTGCCAGCTTTCCCCGCCCCCCTCTGCAGTCGCGTTGCGGGAGAAGAGGCCCTCGAGGCGAAGGGTGCCGGCGCGCTCGAGGATATAGAGGCGGCGGTCATCTGGGCTGCGCGTTAGCTCGAGCTCGATCATGAAATCTCCTTTGGCGAGGTCTTGTGGCCGGTACGCGTAAGGCGGCATGCGACGGGGGCGGGCAGCGTCGTCGCGACTATGAGCGCAACGAGCTTCGCGTCCAGCGCGAGAATCGCACCGACGCGATTGGCCGGCCTGTCGGCCGCAAGCGTTCCGCCGGTCACGTGATGTCCCGGCGCAGGACGAAGCGGCTACCGGCGGCAGCGAAGGCGAGGCCGTAGCCGGCGAAGAGGAGTGCGGCGGCCCCCACAGGGAGGAGGTTGCTGTAGGTCGCGGCACCGCTCATTGCGCCGGCGGCGCCGCCGGGGAGCCAGCGGCCTATGCCGGGCGCGAAGCCGACGACCATTGCCTCTACGAGCAGCAGCCAGGTGAGCGTGACGGTGACGGCGAGGGTCTGGTTGGTCACCAACGAGCCGACGCCGACGCCAACCATTCCGGAGATGGCGGTCGCGGCGATTCCGCCGAGCAGAACGATCACGATGTCGGTGCTGTACGAGGCGACGTCGACGTGCCGGCTAGCCAGCCACGGCAGAGCGATGGCGAGCGTCAGCAGCGACGAGACAACGGCAATTGCGATGCCGACGAGGCTCGAGGCGGCGAGCTTGGCGGCCACCACTCGCTTACGCTCGGGCGTGACCAGGAACGTCGAGGTAATGGTGTTGAACCGGAACTCGCCCGCCATGACCATGATCCCGATCAGGAGGACGAGCATGCCACCGGACGACGCGGCGGCGATCACGTTGCGAAACCCTTCGACGCTGTCGAGGCTGGTGCCGTCGGGAGTGCCGATCTTGGCGATGGCGAGCGCGATGCTGAGCGGGACGAAGGCGAGCGCGGCTACGACGCTCCACCAGAACGTTCGGGTAGTGCGGAGCTTCAGTAGCTCTGCGCGGATCAAGTTGTTCATCGGAGTGCTCCTTCGCTGGTCGTGAGCTCGAGGAACAGTTCCTCGAGGTTGAAGCGTTCGACGGTCATCTCGTAGATCACGGCTGCGGCTCCGGCGGCGGCGAGACCGACCGCCTCGGCGGTCGTCTCGAATGCCATCACCACGTCGGCAGCGACCAGCTCGGCCGCGATGCCCTCGGCCGTGAGTGCAGCACGGAGTGTCTCCGCGTGCGGTGTTCGCACGCGCACACCGGACTGGGATGGCTGTGCCAGGTCGGCTAGCGAGGACTGGGTGACGAGACGCCCGTTGGCGATGATCACGATGTCGTCGACCGTCTGTGCGACCTCGGCCAGGAGGTGGCTCGAGACGAGCACGCTGCCGCCGCGGTCGGCGAAGCTGCGCAGGTACTGCCGCAACCAGTGGACGCCTTCGGGATCGAGGCCGTTGGTCGGCTCGTCCAGAATCAGAACGTTGGGGGCGCCGAGGAGTGCGCTGGCCAGTCCGAGCCGTTGGCGCATCCCGAGCGAGAAGCCCTTGACGCGGCGGTCGCCGGCCTCGGCGAGGTCGACCTCTGCGAGCACCTCCTCGACGCGTTCCAGCGGCAGTCCGGCGGCGGTGGCCAGCACGCGAAGGTGCTGGCGCGCCCGCCGGCCGGGGTGGAAGCTGGTGGACTCGAGCACGGCGCCGACGTGGCGCGTCGGGTCTGCGAGTTCTGCGTAGGGGCGGCCGTCGACCGTTGCCGCGCCTTCGGTCGGGGTGACCAGGCCGAGCAGCATCCGCAGGGTCGTGGTCTTGCCCGCGCCGTTGGGGCCCAGGAAGCCCGTCACGGCCCCTTCGCGAGTGCTGAAGCTGAGGTCGTCGACCGCCGTGATGTCGCCGAAGCGTTTCGATAGTCCCTGAACCTCGATTGCGGCCATTGCAGATCCTTCCGTTGAGAACTCATCGGCTCTTACCGCGTCCGTCGCTACGCGCTCTCGGTCGCGGCTTCGGGAAGCTTTTCGGGCGCCCGGATCAGGAGCGGGCGGTGCGCCCAGGCGGGCAGCCACCAGTTCGCGTCTCCGAGCAGGCGCATGAGCGCGGGCACGAGTAGCGCGCGGACGACGGTCGCGTCGAAGATGATCCCGGCGGCGAGCCCGATCGCGAGCTCCTTGATCAGGAAGCCCGGGCCACTGGAGAGCACCAGGAAGGCGCACATGAGTACGAGCGCGCCGCTCGTCACGAGCTTGCCGGTGCGGGCGAGGCCGAGCTCGATCGCCTTCGAAGTGGAGCCGGTCTCGTCGTAGGCCTCGCGCATGCGCGCGAGCATGAAGACCTCGTAGTCCATCGAGAGGCCGAAGAGGAAGGCGAAGATCATGATCGGCATCCAGGGGTTGATCGCCTGCATCGCGTCGATCCCCCAGATCCCCGAGCCGTGCCCCAGCTGGAAGACGATGACAACGATCCCGAACGCTGCCGCGAGCGACACGAGGTTGAGGAACACGGCCTTGAGCGGCAGCACGAGCGATCGGAACGCCCGCGCGAGCAGGATGAAGGTCAGCGCCAGCACGAAGGCGAGCAGGTACGGGAAGTTGCCGTAGATGGCGTGGACGAGGTCGCGATCGACGGCCGCAGTCCCGCTGACGGTCGCGTTCGTCCCTTCCAGCGCAGCTTCGGAGCGATCGATGATCGTCTGGATTCCCGGAGCGGCACCGTCGATGGCCGGGAACGCCTCGACGAGCGCCGCGTCGCCCTTGCGCCAGTCCTTCGGCGCGACGGCGTCCGTGATGCCGTCCACGTGGCGCAGCCGCTCGGCGACGGCCTCCGGGTCGCCGCCGTTCTCGACGAGCACGTCGAGCGGCTTCAGCACGCCCGGCGTGATCCCGGCAGCGGTGAGGGCGTCGCGGCCCACGATCGCATCGCCCGTGCCGGGGACGTTCTTCAGCTGGGCCTCGTTCGCATTCAGCTGGAAGCCGTAGAAGACGAGCACGCCGGTGATCGCGAGCCCAACCGCGGCAACCGGTAGCGGCCGAACGTTGACGAGACGCGCCCAGCGACCCCATGGCCCGTCCTCGGGGTGACCGTGGTCGACCAGCCGCTTCGGCAGCAACCGCACGCTGTTGATTCGCTCGCCGAGCACCGCCAGCAGCGCTGGGAGCAGCGTGATCGCCGCGAGTACCGACACCGCCGGGATCAGCATTCCGCCGATGCCGATCGAGCGGATGAAGGGAACGGGTAACACGACCAGGGAGAGCAACCCGACGGCCACCGTCGAGCCCGAGACGATCACCGCTTTGCCCGCATGCGTCATCGTCTCGGCGAGAGCCGTCTCCACGTCTTGGCCCTCACGCAGCTCGTCGCGGAAGCGGAAGATGAGGAGCAGCGCGTAGTCGATCGCGACGCCGAGGCCGACGAGCGCGATCAGGAACTGCACGACGATCGACACGTCCGTGATGTAGGTGAGGATCCAGACGAGCGTGAAGGTGTTCAGGATCGACGACACCGCGATCGCAAGCGGCAGCGTGATCGCCGGCAACGTCCCGAAGACGAAGAACAGGATGATCAGCGCGCCGAGGCCGCCGATCAGTGCCTCGACGAGGACGCTCGGACCAGCCGTCTCGCCGCTCTCGTTCGCCTCCATGATCGGATCGAGGCCCGTCACGTGCACCGTCGTTTCCGGCGGCAGACCCGTAGACGCGGCCTTCAGCATCGCTTCGGCGCCGCTCTTCCTTTCGAACTGCGGCAAGCCGGCCGGATAGACCTCCATGAAGGTCGTGTGCCTGTCCTTGGAGACGTACGCGTCGCTGCCCGTGGAGAAGAAGGAGCTGGCTCGGGCACCCGGGCTCGCGTCGAGCGCTCGCTCCATCGCGGCGCGAATCGCTTCGCTCGTTCTCGCGTCGCCCTTCGTCTGGAAGACGACGACGCTCGGGGGCCGCTCGCCGGTGCCGAAACGGTCGAACGTCCGCTGGCTCGCCTCGTAGGCCGAGTAGCCGGGGATCGAGAAGGACTGGAGCCAGCGCTCCGAGACCTGACCGGCGGCGAAACCGCCGAAGACGGTGAGGGCGATCCACGTGAAGATGATCGCCTTGCGGTGACGGGCGGTTACATGAGCGAGCCGAGCGAGCATGGGAGTCCTCTGGTCGATGGCGATCACAGACGACACGATGGGCTGCGAAGCTGGGCTCGGCAATCGGTCATAGGGCGATTCTTGGACCGACGAAAGTCGGTGATCTGATCGACTTCGGAACGGTGTCCAAGGGCGGCCGAGACACCTACTCTTGGCGGAGTGACCGCTCGCCGTCTCCTGCTCCGGCCTGCTCGTCGTCCCGGAGGAGGACGAGGAGCCGCCCGCGCGCTCGCTCGCGCCGCGACTGGGTCGTCGACTGCTCGCTGTTCCTGCTGGCGGTCGCGGCAGGCAGCCTGTTTCTGGCTGACCAGGTCGGCCGCGGGCTGGACGGGCCTCTGCTTGTCTTCGATGTGATTGGTGGCGCCGCGCTCTGCCTCGCCCTGTGGTGGCGGCGGCGCTGGCCGTTCGGCCTCGGGCTGGCCTCGGTGCCGATCGTGGCCTTCTCGTCCTCCGCGGGTATGGCCGGCTTCATCGTCTTGTTCACCGTCGCCGCCTACCGCCGCTGGCAGCTGGCGTTCCTAGTCGCGCGGACTGCAGCTTGCGATGTTTCCGGTCTATCGCGCCGTGCAGCCCGACGACGACTCGCTGCCGCCGCTGGCGTTCTTCGTCATCCAGACGCTGGCCTACGCTGCCATCGTCGCGTGGGGCATGTTCATCCGCGGGCGCCGCCAGTCGCTGCGCGAGCGCGTACGCCACGCCGAGGCCCAGCAGGAGCTGCGCGCTCGAGCAGGCCCGCTACGCCGAGCGCACGCGCATCGCGCGCGAGATGCACGACGTGCTGGCCCACCGGATCTCGCTGCTGAGCCTGCACGCCGGCGCGCTGGAGTTTCGCCCGGACGCCCCGCCCGAGGAGGTCGCGCGCGCCGCCGCGGTGATCCGCGCCAGCGCACACCAGGCGCTCGAGGACCTGCGCGCGGTGATCGGCGTGCTGCGCGACGGGCCCGACGGCGAGGCGCCGCAGCCGCCCCAGCCGACGCTGGCGGCGCTGCCTGGCCTGCTCGAGGAGTCACGCGCCGCCGGGATGCTCCTGCACGCCGAAATCCGTCTCGGGGACCTGGCCGCCGTCCCTGACGCGATCGGTCGCCACGCGCTGCGGATCGTCCAGGAGGCGCTGACCAACGCGCGCAAGCACGCGACGTCGGCCGCGGTGGACCTTCGTGTCGAGGGCGCTCCGGGGGAGGGGCTGACGATCGAGGTGCGTAACCGGGCGCCGGTCCTGGCCGCCGGCGAGTCGGAGATCCCGGGGGCGGGGACCGGCCTCGTCGGCCTGGCCGAGCGGGTGACGCTCTCCGGCGGCAGCCTCGTGCACGGGCTGGACGAGGCGGGCGACTTCCGGCTTCGCGCCTGGTTGCCGTGGCCGAAGTGAGCGAGCAGATCCGCGTGCTGGTGGTCGACGACGACGCGCTCGTCCGCGCCGGGCTGTCGATGCTGCTCGCGGGCGTCGAGGAGATCACGATCGTCGGCGAGGCGGCGGACGGCAGCGAGGTCGCACACGCGGTGGCCGAGCACGAGCCCGACGTCGTGCTGATGGACATCCGGATGCCCGGGATGGACGGCCTCGCCGCCACCGAGTTGCTGCGCGCTCACGACGACGCGCCCGAGGTCATCGTCCTCACGACGTTCGAGGTCGACGACGACGTCCTGCGCGCCCTGCGCGCCGGCGCCAGCGGGTTCCTCCTCAAGGACACGCCGCCGGCCGACATCGTCCGCGCCGTGCGGGCCGTCGCCGCCGGCGAGCCGATGCTCTCCCCGACGATCACCCGCCGGTTGATCGGTCACGTGACCGACGGCGAGACCCACGACCGCCAGCGGCACGCCCGCGAGCAGCTCGACCGACTCACCGAGCGCGAGCGCGAGGTCGCCGTCGCGATTGGGCTCGGCAAGTCCAACGCCGAAATCAGCCGCGAGCTCTACATGAGCGTGGCGACCGTCAAGTCGCACGTCTCGCGCGTGCTCGAGAAGCTCGAGTTCAACAACCGCGTCCAGATCGCCCTGCTCGCCCACGACGCCGAGGCGGCGTGACCTGACGTACGTCACGGACGGCTGCATCCAGCTTGTCCGGCCGTTGTTAAGGAGGGGGTCGAAGTGTTCCCTAATGTTCCCTTGGCGTCCTCGCGCGTGCCTGACCAGGCAACAGAAATCGCCAAATTTATCCGTTTGCAGGGTGTTTCCGAAGCCCTCTTCCGGACTCGAACCGGAGACCCCCTCCTTACCATGGAGGTGCTCTACCAACTGAGCTAAGAGGGCGGGGGATCGATTGTAGCCGCGTCCCTCCGCGGTCTCCTTGCGTCAGGTGGGGTCGGACGCATTGGCGATTGGGCCCCGCGGCCGGCCTCGTCCCGGCTGCGATCATCTCCCGGTGAGCGCGGTAGCCGCCGATCTCCCGATCCGCCGCAACACGATCCTGCTCGGCGCGACCATGGCGGTCAACTCGGCGGTGCTCCAACTCGTCGCCGCCGTCTCGTCACTGACGTTTGTCCTCGTGACCGGCTTCGAGGCGCTCCTCGGCCTCGGTCCGGCGATCTTCCTCACGGCCTCGGCCCTGACCGCCTTCCCGGCCGGCTGGTCGATGGACAAGTTCGGGCGCGTCCCGGTGATCGTGGTCGGGTTCATGCTCGGCGCAATCGGTTGCGGGCTGACCGCCCTCGGGACCGCGACGGAGCAGGCGGTGCCGGTGATCGTCGGGTTCGCCCTGATCGGGTCGTCGGGCGGCGTGTCGCTCCTCATCCGCACCGCCGCGGGTGACATGTACCCGACCGACCGTCGCGCGCGCGGGATCGCCTACGTGCTGAGCGGCGCCGTCGTCGGCGCGATCCTCGGCCCCGCCGTCTTCAGCCCGATCTTCTCCGGCAAGGACGAGCTCGATGCCAGCGTCCTGACGCTTCCGTGGCTGGGAGCAGGTGTGCTGTCCCTCGTCGCCCTCGTGCTCGCCCTGAACGTCCGGCCCGACCCGAAGCGCATCGCCGAGCTGATCGCGCCGCCCGAGGAAGGCCCCCCTCAGCCCGCCGCGCCGCTGAGCGAGATCGTCCGCCGTCCGGGCGTGATCCCGGCGCTCCTCGCGGGGTTCGCGTCCATGGCCGTGATGGTCTCCGTCATGAACCTGACGGGCTACGTCGTCGTCCAGCATCGCGATCACGCCCAGCATCTGATCTTCCCGATCATCGGGGCGCACGTGCTCGGCATGTACGCGCTCGTGCTCGTGATCGGGCCCGTGATCGACCGCGTCGGCCACACGCGCGCGCTCGCGTCCGGGCTGATCGTCATGGCCGTCTCGTGTGCGGGGATCCAGGTCTTCGAGGGTGTCTGGATGACCGGCGTCCTGCTCTTCGGCCTCGGACTGGGCTGGAACGTCTCGTTCGTTGCGGCCACCGCGCAGCTCGCCGACCGGTCGTCCGCGGCCGAGCGCGGCAAGCTCCTCGGCTTCAACGACCTCTGCGCCTCGCTCCTCGGCGCCGGCCTGGCGCTGCTCGGCGGCGTCGTGCTCGACTTCCTGGGCGTGACGGCGCTCGCGTTCGGCGCCGCCGCGATCGTCCTCCTGCCGGTCTTCTGGATCTACCGGCTGAGGGAGGCGGGCCCGGACGCGCCCGAACCGCCGCCGTTGCCGGTCACGAGCAGGGTCGTGGAGTGATCTCGACCGGCAGCGCTCACCCGGTGTGGTCGAGGATGGCCGCCACGACCTGATCCCACACCGGGCGCGGGGGCATCTCGTGGCCCACTCCTTCCAGCGGCACGAGTTTGGCTCCGGGGATCTCGGCGGCCAGCGCTTCCGCGTGGCCGTAAGGGAACAGTGGGTCCTCGGTGCCGTGGAGCACCAGAGTGGGCATCGTCAGCTCGCAGAGCCTGGGCCGCAAGGGTTCTCCGCCCTCGAGGATCGAGTGGTTCGTCATGGCCGACTCGATGTTGGCCGTGCGGTCGACGATCCTGCCGGCGAGCGCCCGCATCTCCTCCTCGTCGAACGTGACCGATCCGGCGTACCCGCGCAGGTCCTCGATGATGTAGTCGACCACGGCTTGCCGGTCGGACCAGTCCGGCTCGGCGGCCGGCTGCGCGAACCGAGCTCGGAGCTCATCGGACATCGGCGGGAGGCCGGGCCCGCCCGGACTCGTCGAGATCAGCGTGAGCGACGCGACCCGATCGGCGTGGTCGAGCGCGAGGTGCTGCGCGATTCCGCCGCCCATCGAGATTCCGACGACGTGCGCGCGGCCTACTCGAAGGACGTCGAGGATTCCGACAGCGTCCGCGACGAGGTCCTGCCCGCCGTACTGCGGCGCCCCCGGCTCGTAGCTGACCGACTGCCCGGTGTCGCGTAGGTCGTACCTGATCACGAACCGTGAGCCGAAGGCGAGGCGCTCGCAGAACTCGTCCTCCCACCAGTCCATCGAGCTGGCAGCACCGGCGACCAGCAGGATCGCCGGGTCCACGGCCTCACCGAACGTCTGGACGCACAGCTCGACCCCGTTGGCCGGCACTCGGGTCGGCTGAGACCTGGGCACGCGCGCTCGAGTCGTCACGGTCCTTCCTCCACCTGAGTAAAGACCCGGCTCGGTGAGCGAACTCATCGGTCGAGGTCTGCGCAAGGATAGAGCCCGTGAACGAGGGCTCTCGAAAGAGTGGGGGCGGGAGGATTCGAACCTCCGAAGGCGGAGCCAACGGGTTTACAGCCCGTCCCCTTTGGCCACTCGGGAACACCCCCAGGCGAACGAAGATAGTAGCGACGGATCGCTTCGACGCCCTCGTCGTCGGAGCCGGGCCGGCCGGATCGCTGGCCGCGTTCCACCTCGCGCGCGGCGGCGCCCGCGTGCTCCTCGCCGACAAGGCGCGCTTCCCGCGGGACAAGCCCTGCGGCGGCGGGATCACCGTCCGCGCTGAACGCCAGCTCCCGTTCTCGATCGACCCGGTCGTCGAGGATGCCGTCGACGTCTTCGAGCTGCGGCTCGGGTACGGGCGGCACTTCCGGCGCAGGACGCGCGAGCCGCTGATCCGGATGACCCAGCGGCGTCGGCTGGACGCGTTCCTGGTCGAGCAGGCGAGGGAGGCGGGCGCGGAGTTCCGCGACGGCTTCAGGCCGGACGACACGATCGAAGCGGAGGTCGTGATCGGCGCCGACGGCGCGAACGGGACGACCGGGCGCAAGGCAGGCCTCGACGACCACCTTCGCACCGTCGCGCTCGAGGGCAACGCTGCAGTCGACCTCGAACGGTTCGCCGGCCGGGCGTGGATCGAGTTCGGCGTGGTTCCGGGCGGCTACGGCTGGGTCTTCCCCAAGGCCGACCACGTCAACGTCGGCGTGGGAGGGTGGCACTCGCAGGGACCGCAGCTTCGAGCCCACCTTGCGCGGCTGTGCCGCGAGCACGGGATCCCCGAACGGGAGCTCACCGACGTCCGCGGGCACCGGCTTCCGCTCCGGCGTCCCGGTTCGACGGCCGCCCGTGGACGCCTCGCGCTCGTCGGCGACGCCGCAGGCCTCGTCGACCCGGTCTCCGGCGACGGGATCTACGAGGCGGTGCTGAGCGCGCGGCTGGCGGCGGCGAACGCGCTCGACATCCTGGCCGGCCGCAAAGCCGATTTCACGCAATATGCAGTGGAATTGCGCCGCCGGCTCGCAGTGCAGTCCGCTGCCTCCTGGCGGGCGAAGACGGCACTCGACCGCTTCCCGAGGACGACGTTCACGCTCCTACGGGTGCCACTCGCCTGGCGGGCGATCGAGTCCCTGCTCCGGGCGGACGCGGAGGAGCCGGCGGACGTCGGCGGGCCGGGCGGCGCGGCGCTCCGCGCCGCCGAGCTCCTCGCCCGCGTCACGGGCGATCCCGGCAAGGCGTTCGCGGCGTAACCCCCCGTTTGGGGGTCGCGAGGGGCCCGATGGCCGCCGACGGTTGGAGTCGATGCCCCTTTGGACCAGATCAGTGCGCGCGTCGCGCATCCTCGCGCGCCTGCAAGACGAGCGCGGAATCGCGCTCGTCATGGCGATCGGGATCATGTTCGTGCTGACGATCACGGTCTCGTCCGTGATGGTCTACACGGCCGGCGAGCGCCGGACACGCAAATAACAGCAACGCCGGGCAGAAGGCGTATGCGCTCGCCGAGGCCGGCGTCAACAACGCGCTCGCGGTCCTCAACGCCAACTATCCCGACACGACGTACCCGTACCCGGGCAACTGCGTGCCGCCCGCCGACGCCGCCGGCTGACTTCCCGGGGGCCGATCGAACCTGCCGCCTGCGCCGCCGTGGCACCGTTCATGAGCACGCCGGACGCCGCGCGGCCGAACGAGAATGCGACGTGGTGGGGGAGGATTCGACGCGTCGTCCGGACCTCGGCTCACTGGGTGATCCGATCGACCGGCAGCGTGCCGAACCCGACCGGGCCCGGCGCCGCGCCGGTACGCGGACGCTCACCGTCAAGGTCCCGTCGTCATCCGCCGGCCCAGGATCGTGCCGCCGGGGTTCTCGAACTGGCTCTACTCGACCACCAACGCGACCGCGCTCAACTCAGTGGAGATCAACTCGCCGTTCTACGTGCGGGCGAACCTCCTGATCGGAAACGGCGTGACCGTCAGGGCGCCGCTGTACGTCACGTGCGTCGAGCCACCGGCCCGTGCCGACGACGACGACGCCGTGCCCGTCGACGGCCGGGAACGTCGATGGAGAACACGGGAAGAGTCGGAGAAGCCGGCGACCGTCGCGATCGGCGGCGGCTGACTCAGACGTCGCCTCAGAACACGGTCGGCACGAGCGGCTCAAGCAGCTCAGCGAAGCGCACATCGTCAACGGCTGCGAGACGAAGACACGGCCTACAAAGTCTGCGGCACATGCGATCCGCACGACGTGTTCGTCGAACGTCGCCAACGACCGGATCATGCCGCCGGATCCGATCCCGAACCCGCCGGTGATCGACTGGCCGTTCTGGTACCAGTTCGGCGCTCCGGGGCCGACGTGGGGCTGCGACGTCGGCACGACGCCGATGCTCGACAACGGCGACGGCGACTGCTCAACAACAGCGTCGCTGGCGTCTTCAACCTCACGCCGGACACGAGCTACACGTGCAAGAACCTCGCGGGCGACTGACGCTGGGACGCGCCGACGAGGAAGCTCAAGGTCAAGGGCACGATCTTCATCGACGGCAGCGCCGATCGACGAGCTGGGGCGGCCAGGACGCGCTGCACGTACGAGGGCCAGGGCGCGATCTACATGTCCGGCACGTTCATGCTCAAGAACACGAAGCTGTGCGCCGTCGTGACGGCAACGGAACGGGTGCAACGTTGCGACGAGCGCGTGGGACCCGAACACGAACGCGCTGATCATCGTCGCGAAGAGCAAGGGCTTCGACCCCGGCTCGCAGGCCGCCGCCGGCAACAACAGCGTCGAGGTCAAGAGCTCGCAGTTCCAGGGCGTCCTCAGCGGCGAGCACGACATCGTCAGCGAGACGACCTTCCGTCGTGCAGGGCCCGATCATCAGCATCGACGGCGGCGTCTACCTCAGCCAGACGGCCGGCGCCTCCTTCCCCGCCATCCACTTCCCGCCCTCCGGGGCGCCGGGTAACCCGCCGCCGCCGAGCATCCTGCTCGAGCCGCGCGAGTTCGAGGGCGGCTGATGCACAAACGCCTAAACCTCGCCGGCGAGTCTGCCGATGGACTCGGCATGGATTTGAACAAGCTGCTCCGGACCGCAGTCGAACGAGGCGCGAGCGACCTCCATTTGAAGGTCGGCCAGCCGCCGGTCATCCGTCACGACGGAGCGCTGGCGCCTCTCGACGGCTGGGCACCGCTCGACGCAGAGCAGCTCGAGCTCGTTCTCAATGAGATCGGCTCTTCGGCCCCGGCGCGGCTCGCTGCGTTCCACGAGACCGGAGAGCTCGACACCGTCGTACCAGCAGGACGGGCCTCCCGCGCTTCCGCGTGAATGCGTTCCGCCAGCGCGGCGACATCTCGTTCGCCATGCGCGTGATTCCCGACGAGGTGCCGACGTTCGACTCGCTTCGGCTTCCGCCCGGCGTTCGGAACCTCGCCGAGGAGCAGCGCGGCCTGATCCTCGTCACCGGCGCGACCGGCGTCGGCAAGACGACGACCCTCGCGGCGATGCTCGGCCACATCAACCGGACTCGGCAGCAGCACATCGTCACGATCGAGGACCCGATCGAGATCCTCCATCGCGACGAGCGCTGCATCGTCAACCAGCGCGAGGTCGGGCTCGACACCGAGCTCGTTCAACGAAGCGCTGCGGCGCGCGCTCCGCCAGGACCCCGACGTGATCCTGATCGGCGAGCTCCGCGACAGCGAGTCGGCCGAGACGGCGCTTCAGGCGGCGGAGTCGGGCCACCTCGTGCTCTCGACGATGCACACGATCGACGCCTCCGAGACGATCGCCCGGATGGTCGAGTTCTTCCCCGAGGGCAAGCAGACTCAGGTTCGCTCGATCCTCGCCGGCGTCCTTCGCGGCGTCGTCAGCCAGCGGCTGCTTCCGCGCCGCGACGGCGGCCGCATCGCAGCGTTCGAGGTCATGGTGAACAACAACCGGATCGCCGACCTCGTCCGCGAGAACAGGCCGGAGGAGATCCCCGAGGCGATCGCGGACGGCGAGTTCTTCCACATGCAGACCCTGACCGCGGCGCTGATCGACCTGGTGCTCGCAGGCGAGGTCGACCGCGACGTCGCAGCCGGCGCAGCTCCGAACCACCACGACTTCGTGATCGCGCTCGAGCACGCCGTGAAGGCAGCAGGCCGCGCAAGAAGGCCGGCGACGACCGATGGAAGACTCCGCACGCCTGCGACTCGCCGCCGACTCCGAGCGCCAGCGCGTGACGCGCCTCCGCCGGTACGCCGCGGCGGCCGGCCGTCGCTCGCCGCCGAAGCTCGCGGCTTCGCGCTCACCGAGATGATCGTCGTGCTGGCGATCCTCGTGGTCGTTCTGACCGCGCTGACGCAGCTCTTCGTCTCGGCATCGACGGCGCAGGTGGACATGTCGAAGCGCGTTCGAGGCGCAGCAGGACGCCCGGCTGGCGCTCGACAAGCTGCGGCGCGAGATCCACTGCGCGAACGACGGTCACCGGCGCTCCGCCGACCTCCTCGATCATCATCACGCTCGGCGCGTACTGCCCGACGAACACCACCGGCAGCTGACGCGCGACGTCACGTGGTGCACGAAGGACAAGAGCGTGCGCTGCCACGCCGCCCGACTGCGGACGCGCCGTACGCGCTCTGGCGCTACAACGGCAGCACCTGCTCGGGAACCGGCCGGAAGGAGGCCGACTACCTGACGACCGGCACGGTGTTCACTCACGGCCTACACCGCCGCCGCGCAGGCGGCCTCCTCGGAACGCTCAGCGTCGACCTTCCGGTCGACGTGACGCCGGCCGACGCGAAGCAGCGGTACACGCTCAAGGACGACATCGTCCTGCGCAACACACCGCGGCTGATGAACCGCGGCCGGCACCCCTCAAGCGGTCGGTCGCGGACCGCCGATAGGAGATAAGTCGTGAGCGCCGCCCTCGCAGCACTCGCGTTCGTTCCCGGCCTCGCGCTCGGGAGCTTCCTGAACGTCGTCGCCGCGCGCGTGCCGCTGCGGCGCTCGGTCGTGCAGCCCGCCCTCGGCGTGCATGTCGTGCGCCACGCCGCATCGCGTGGTACGACAACATCCCGGTCCTCTCGTAGCTGCTGCTCCGCGGCCGCTGCCGCAGCTGCGGCGCGCCGATCCCCTGGAAGTACCCGCTCGTCGAGCTCGTGCACCGCGCTCCTGTCGGCGCCTGCGTGCTCGCCTTCGGGCTGACGGCGTATGCAGCGGTCGCCGCGTTCTTCTGCGCCGCGCTCGTCGCCGTCTCGGTGACCGATCTCGAGCGCCGGATCATCCCGAACCGGATCGTGCTGCCCGCTGCCGCGATCGTCCTCGCGCGCGCAGACGGCGCTCGAGCCGTCGCCCGGAGTGGGTGCTCGCCGCACTCGGCGCATCGCTGTTCCTCTTCATTGCGGCGCTCGCCTACCCGGCGGGAATGGGCATGGGCGACGTCAAGCTTGCGCTGCTCCTCGGCGCCATGCTCGGACGCACCGTGCCGGTCGCGATGATGATCGCGATGATCGCGGCGCTCGTTCCCTGCGATCGTCCTGCTGGCCCGGCACGGAAGCGCGGCCCGCAAGATGGGCATTCCGTTCGGGCCCTTCCTCGCCCTCGGCGGCGTCGTCACGCTCTTCGCCGGCGAGTGGATTCTCGACGCCTACCTGAGCTTGCTGTGACGTGGAGGCTTCGACTGTGAACAACGACAGCCCTGCGACGCTCCGCCTCGTCGAAGGCGAGGCCCGGGAAGAGCCCGCTCACGCCGGCAAGCCGTGAGCCAGAGCGAGCTCATCGCCGAGCTCGTCGGCGAGACAGGCCTCCTGGAGCCGGACCAGCTCGAGAACGTTCGAACGCGGGCGGCCGGGGGCTCGTTCTCGCAGGCGCTCCGCGACGAGGGGCTCGCCACCGCCCATGGGCGTCGCGCGCAGGCTCGCCGAGCAGTACCACCTGCCGCTGGTCGACCTCGCGGAGGCCGGCATCGACGCGGAAGCGAGCCAGGCTGATCGCGCTGTCGGTCCTGGAGCGCGTCGGCGCGATCCCGTTCGCCTTCGAGGACGGCACGCTGAAGGTCGCGATCACCGATCCGCAGAACGTGCAGGGCCTCGACGAGCTCCGGCTCGCGACGCGCCACTCGGTCGAGTTCTTCGTTGCCGCGAGCACCGACGTCCTGACCGAGGTCAAGCGCCTGACGCGCGCCTCCGGGGCGCTGAACGCGGCCCTCGTCGAGGACGCGGTCGCCGAGGCCGCCTTCGAGGAAGGCGAGGGGGACGACCTCGAGGCCGACGACGGCATCTCCGAGGCGCCGCTCGTCCGGCTCGTCAACTCGATCATCTTCCAGGCCGCCGAGGAGGGCGCCAGCGACGTCCACTTCGAGCCTCAGGAGGACGCGCTCGTCGTCCGTTTCCGCGATCGACGGCGTCCTTCGCGTCGTGCAGCGGATCCCCATCCGCCTGACCGCCGGCGTCACGACCCGCCTCAAGGTTCTCGCGAAGCTCGACATCGCCGAGAGGCGGAACCCTCAGGACGGCCGCATCACGCTCAACGCCGCCGCCGCCGGCCGCATGCTCGACATCCGCGTCGCCACGCTGCCGACGGTCGAAGGCGAGTCAGTGACGATGCGCCTCCTCGACAAGTCGCGGAGCGCGCCGACGCTCAGGAGCTCGGGCTCTCCGACGAGATGCGCGATCAGCTCGCGGGCATCGTCTCCAGGCCTACGGGGGCCCTGCTCGTCACCGGGCCGACCGGCTCGGGGAAGTCGACGACGCTCTACGCGGCGCTCGCCGCGATCAGCCGGCCCGAGATCAACATCATCACGGTCGAGGACCCGGTCGAGTACCGGCTCGCCGGCATCAACCAGGTCCAGATCAACGTTCGCGCGGGATTGACGTTCGCGAGGGCGCTGCGCTCGATCCTGCGCTCGGATCCCGACGTCGTGATGGTCGGCGAGATCCGCGACGGCGAGACCGCGAAGATCTCGATCGAGGCGGCGCTCACGGGGCACCTCGTGCTCTCGACTCTGCACACCAACGACGCGCCGGGCGCGATCACCCGCCTCAACGAGATGGGCGTCGAGCCCTTCATCACCGGCGCGGCGGTTTCGGCCGTGCTCGCGCAGCGGCTGGCCCGGAAGCTCTGCTCGCACTGCGCGGAGCCGTACACGCCCTCTCAGCAGGAGCTGCTCGCGCCTGCGTGTGGACGACGACTTCGCCGCCAGACTGGAGCAGCGGCGTGTTCTACCGCCCACGCGGATGCGCACGCTGCTCCGAGACCGGCTACCGCGGCCGCATCGGCGTCTTCCAGCTCCTGGAGATGACCGAGCGGCTCGAGCAGCTCGCCTCCGAGCGGGCGTCGCGCGAGGAGATCGAGCGCGCGGCACGCGCCGAGGGGATGCGCTCGCTCTGGGACGACGGCGTCGCGAAGGTCGCGGCCGGCCTGACGTCGGTCGAAGAGCTCGCCCGCGTCTGCGTCTGACGCGCGCGGACGTCATCGTCGGCGCGATCCGTTAGAAACCGGACGTTACTGACGCAGCCGACCGCGCGGTCGGGATTACCGCGGTGATCGTCCAGCGCGTTCATCCTGACTGGATCGCGACGAATGCGCACGGCCATCGATCCGATGGCTGCTCGCTCGTCTTCAACATCGCAGTCGCTAGGCTTCGGCTAGCGAGCCTGAGCGATCAGCTCGCGCAGGTGCCGTTCGCCAGGCGCTCTGCTCAGCGAGCAGCTCTTGACGTCGTCGACCGGCTCAGGTCGTCGATAGCCGAAGCGTCCGACGCGTGACTCGGCGGCGTCGGCGAGCTACGCGCGCTGGATCTCGCAGCCGAGGAACGCGAAGGAGCTCGCGGCCTCTGCGAGAAAGGCGCTCGCCTCGTCCACGCGGGCGAACGTGTACTGCCGAAGGCGGACGGCGTTGCCGCCGCGCTCTTCGCTCAGCTCTGCCACGACCGTGTAGGTGCCGTCGCTCGCAAGCATCCGTAGAACCGCGACGAGGGTTCCGTCCCGCAGCACGTGGTGCGTCTCGGGAGCGCCGGTCGGCGCAGAGGAGAGAGCGGGTTCCATGCGCGGACTATCGGCCTGCGACGGCGCGTGAAATACCCCCAAAAGGGGGTGAGGAGGGGCCCGGCCGCGAGCGATACCTGTCAGGTGTCTGCCATTCAACCAAGGAGTACACCAATGCTCGCACGTCTTCAGCAGCGGCTGTCTCGCGAAGAGGGCTTCACCCTCATCGAGCTTCTCGTTGTCATCGTCATCATCGGGATCCTGCTCGCGATTGCAGTCCCGTCGTACCTCGGCTTCAGGGATCGCGCCGACCAGATCGGCTGCTCAGGCCGAACGTCCGCGCCGCCGTCCCGTCGGCCGAGGCGTACTTCGCCGACAACGGCACCTACGACGCCGCGATCGACGTCGCGCACTGACCGTCGCCGACGCTGCAGGCGACTACGACTCCGGCCTCAAGGCTCGACGCGGTCACCGTCACGCGGCGTCACGCACTGCGTCGGCCGACGTCGACGCTGGCACCGACGACGCTACTGCCTCCAGCGCGACCGGCGGCGCAAGTCGGCGCAACGGCGCCGACGTCCAGCGGCGCGCCGGCAGCGTGCGTCGACGCGGCGCCGCCTGCGCGTAAGCGGCTCGCGCTACTAACCGCTTCAACAGAGGGGCGCGGGCAACCGCGCCCCTCTCTCGTTCAGAGTGACAAAGATCCCTCACACTCTCAACACCCCGATCCAGAGCCGCGGCGCTGCGCGCGCGCTCGCCGTGGTGCTCATCGGCCTCGCCGTCGCTCTCGGCACCTGGGGAGCGGAAACAGTCTTCGCGCGGAGCGCGGACAACTGGCCGGCCAACGGCATCGAGCTCGCGCAGCTCGTCGGGCTCTCGTTCCTCCTCGGCCTGGGCCTCCTGACCTCGCTCGTCGTCCTCGGCCGCCTCGTCGGCTACCGGCGACGGGTCGAGCGCGCACGTGAGGCCGAGCTCGCGCGGCTCGCGCAGGCGGCGCTCACCGACAGCCTCACCGGCCTCGGGAACCATCGCTCCTTTCACGAAGATCTGCGGCGCGAGATCGCGCGCCGTACACGCTCCGGCTCCTGCTTCAGCCTCGTCATGCTCGACCTCAACGGGCTCAAGCAGCTCAACGACAGGCTCGGCCACCAGGCCGGCGACGAGCGGATCCGCGCCGTCGCCGATTGCCTGCGAGCGACGATGCGTGCGACCGACGCCGCCTACCGCACCGGCGGCGACGAGTTCATCGTCCTGCTTCCGAACGAGCGGGCGTGGGGGGCGCTGGAGTTCGCGCGGCGCCTACAGGAGGAGACGCGGCGCCATCCCGCCGACGCCGGCCGTCACCTGCGGGATCGCCGAGTCGGTCGCATTCGAGACTGCCGACACGCTGCTTCGTCGCGCCGACCTCGCGCTGTACGACGCAAAGCGGTCGGGCCGCCAGATCGTCCTCTACGCCGACGGGCTGGCGCCGAAGCCGGCCGCGCAGCCCGACGAAGGGGCGACGCGCCGGGAGCACAGGCTCCTCGCCACGGCGCTCGCGCGGGCCGTCGACGCGAAGGACGCTGGGACGCGCAACCACTGCGAGACCGTCTCCGAGCTCTGCGTCCTGATCGGGCAGTCGCTCGGGCTCGACGCCGACCGGATCGAGCGGCTCCGGCTTGCCGGCCTGCTGCACGACGTCGGCAAGATCGGCGTCTCCGACGGGATCCTCCGGAAGCCCGGGCGGCTGAGCGCCGACGAGGTCGCTGAGATGAGCGGCCACGTGCGAATCGGTCACGCGATCGTGGCGTCGGCCGAGCTCGAGGAGGAAGCACGTTGGGTGCGACATCACCACGAGCACTTCGACGGGAGCGGCTATCCCGACGGCCTTCGCGGCGAGGAGATCCCGCCCGAGTCCCGCATCATCTTCGTCGCCGACGCCTTCGAGGCGATGACGGCCGACCGCCCGTACCGCCGCGCGAGGCCCGTGCACGAGGCGCTCGCGGAGCTCGAGCGCATGGCGGGCACGCAGTTCGATCCGGTCTGCGTCGACGCGCTGCGCTTCGCGCTCGGCACTGACGAAACTCACCCTCAAGTCCACGCCGCCTGACGCCGAAGAAGGGCTCAGTGACTTCTACGACTCACATCCATTCCGTCGACGAGCTGCTGACCCAGACGGTCGAGCGCGAAGCATCCGACCTTCACATCTCCGCCGGCTCGCCGCCCGTCATCCGTGTGAACGGCCACCTCCAGCGCCTCCCGAATACCCCGACGATGGAGCCGGACGAGATCCGCACGCTGATCTACCGAATCCTTTCCACCGAGCAGCAGAAGCAGCTCGAGACGAAGCGCCAGTTCGACTTCTCGTACTCGATTCCCGGCCTCGCGCGCTTCCGCGTGAACGCGTACTTCCAGCGGGCGAGCGTCGGCGCGGCCTTCAGGCAGATCCCGGCGCGGATCAAGTCGCTCGAGGAGCTCGGGATGCCCGAGCGCCTCTACGAGCTGGCCGACAAGCCGCGCGGGCTCGTGCTCGTGACCGGCCCGACCGGCTCGGGTAAGTCGACGACGCTCGCGTCGCTGATCGACCGGATCAACACCACGCGCTCCGACCACATCCTCACGATCGAGGACCCGATCGAGTTCCTTCACCACCACCGCAGCTGCATCGTCAACCAGCGCGAGATCGGCGAGGACGCGACGTCCTTCTCCGAAGGGCTCCGTGCTGCGCTCCGTCAGGACCCGGACGTGATCCTCGTCGGCGAGATGCGTGACCTCGAGACGATCGCCACCGCGCTGACGGCCGCCGAGACCGGCCACCTCGTCTTCGCGACGCTGCACACACAGAGCGCGCCGCAGACGATCGACCGCGTGATCGACGCGTTCCCGGCTGCGCAGCAGGGCCAGGTGCGCGTCCAGCTCGCGGCGACGCTGCAAGGCGTCGTGACGCAGAACCTCGTCCCGACCGCGGACGGGGCCGGCCGGACCGCTGCGCTCGAGATCCTGGTGCCCGACGACGCCGTCCGGAACCTGATCCGGCAGGCGAAGATCGAGCAGGTCTACTCGGTCATGCAGACGAGCTCCTCGCGCGGAATGCTGACGATGGAGCAGTCGCTCGCCGATCTCGCGCTGCGACGCGTGATCACGCCCGACGTTGCGTACTCACGCTCAACCCGGCCCGAGCAGCTCGAGCACCTGCTCGAGAGCGGCGGCCTCGTCGACTTTCATGCCCCTGCCCTTCCGACCGACGGCCTTCGCTTGGCCGCCGAAAGGTGAACATGGACCTGAAGAAGGAAATCAAGCTCTCGGATCTCGTACGGAGGCCGGCGCGGGCGAAGAAGCCCGGCACGCGCAGCTTCACGGGATCCGGATCGAAGCAGTCGCGGCCTCGCAAGAGGAAGAGCGAGCTCGTCGGGCTCAAGATCGGCGCGACACAGCTCGCCGCGTCGCGAGTCGCCAACAACGGCTCGCCGCACGTTCTCCAGCTCGCGCGGGAGGATCTCCCGGCCGGCATCGTCGTGGCCGGCGAGGTCCGGTCCGTGCCGGCGCTCGCGAACGCGCTCAACGAGTTCTTCACGAAGCACGGCCTCCCGCGCCGCGGCGTCCGCCTCGGCGTCGCGACGAACCGCATCGGCGTCCGCGCCTTCGAGATCGCCGGCGTCGAGGACGACCGGCAGCTCGAGAACGCGGTTCGGTTCCGCGCACACGAGGCCGTTTCGATTCCCCTCGACGAGGCGGTCCTCGACTATCACGTCTTGAGCGAGACCGTCGACGAGGCCGGCAAGGTCAACCGCCGCATTCTCGTCGTCGCCGCGTACCGCGAGTCGATCGACCGCTATACGGCCGCCTGCAAAGAGGCCGGCATCGAGCTGGTCGGGATCGACCTCGAGGCGTTTGCGCTTCTGCGCGCCGTGGCGGCTCCGGCAGACTCTGATGCTGCGGAGGCCGCCGTCGTCGCCGTCACGATCGGCCACGACCGGTCGACGCTCGCCATCTCGGACGGCGTCGTGTGCGATTTCACGCGCGTTCTCGAGTGGGGCGGATCCAGGCTCAACCGCGCAATCGAGCGCGAGCTGAGCGTGTCTGCTTCGGAGGCGGCGGAGCTGAAGCTCGCCGTCTCGTTCGAGACCGACGCCCGGCTCAACGGGGATGAGGAGCGCAACGCACGAGCCCGAGAGGCCGTGCGGCGCGAGCTCCAGACGCTTGCCCGCGAGCTCGTCGCCTCGCTTCAGTTCTACCAGGGCCAGCCGGGCTCGCTCGCGATCGGCGACGTCTTGATCGCCGGCGGGACGAGCCGGATGCCGGGCCTGCCCGAAGAGCTCGAGCGCCTGACGCGCGTCCGCGTTCGTCGGGCCGACCCGCTCGCGCGGGCGAAGGTCGCCGATTCCGTCCAGCCCGGTGAGGATCTGCCCTCGCTCGCCGTTGCGATCGGACTGGGGGTGGAGGACTGATGCAGGCTGTCAACCTTCTTCCCGCAGGCGCGACCCGCAGCAGGCGCTGGGGCGCCGTTGCCGACGGCCAGTCGCCGAAGCGTGTGGTTGTCACCGCGGCCGCCGCGGCCGGCGTCGTCGTCGTCGCACTCGCCGGAGCGTTCGTGCACACGAGCGGTGTCGTCTCGGACAGGCAGTCGACGCTCGACGGCCTCTCGCAAGAGGTGGCCGCCGCCGAGGCGAAGGCAGCATCTGCTCAGGCGGCTCGCGCAAGCGCACAGGCGCGCCGCGTTGCGGTGACGACCGTCACGTCGCAGCGGGTGACCTGGGAGCAGGTCCTTCGCGACCTCGGGCGCGTGCTGCCGAGGAACGTCTTGCTCGAGAACCTCCAGGCGCAGTCGCCGACTCCGACGGCCGCGACCACCGCCACCTCGACCACCACGATGCCCACGACCGGCTCGGCTCCGACGGCCTTCGTCGTCACCGGCCGCACGAGCTCGCAGAAATCGGTTGCGCGCGTCATCGACCGGCTCTCGGTCCTGCCCTGGCTCTCCGACGTCTCGCTCCAGCAGAGCACGCGCTCGGATACGGGCAAGGGCGGCCTGACGGTGCAATTCACGATCGGAGCGAACCTCAGCTCCACTGGAGGTAAGTGATGATCGATCGGCTCTCCAACAGAACCGCCCTGGCGATCGGGGTGGTCGGGTTGCTCGCCGTCGTTCTCGTCGGCTGGTTCGCCGTCGTCTCGCCACAGCGGTCGAAGGCTTCCGAGCTCGACGCGAAGATCACCGAGTCGCAGACGGCGCTTGCGCTCGCGGAGTCGCTCAACCGGGCAGACGCGCGCCGCGCGAGCTCGGTCGAGGCGCGGGCGCTCGTCGAAGGCGATGCCGGCCGAGACTCAGATGTCCGAGATCCTCCGCCAGCTGTCCTCGGCCGCGAAAAGGACGCGCGTTCGCGTGAACAGCGTGACGCCGCAGGCAGCCGCGCCGCTCTCCGGCTACGAGGCCCTGCCGATGACCGTCGTCGTCGAGGGGCGCTACTTCGGGATTGCGAACTTCCTGGGCGCGCTCAGGACGAAGACCCGTGTCTCGGACGACACGGTGCGCGGCAAGGGACGCCTCTACAGCGTCGACCAGGTTCAGTTCGCCGGCAGCCCCGAGGAGCGGATGCTGCAGGCGACGATGACGCTCAACGCGTACCGGTTCAGCGGTGCGGCGGCAGCCGCCGCGACGCCCGCCGGCACCGCCGCGACCACGAGCGGCTCGACCTCCGCAGCTCCTGCCACGGCCCCCTGATGAGCACGATCGGCTACGCCCAGCGCCGCGGCTTGCGCGAAGCGGCCGCCAAGGAGCGTCGTAAGAAGCTCCTCGCGTTCGGCGGCGTCGGCCTGCTCGGCCTCGTGCTCCTCATTCAGGTGCCGAAGACGCTCGACATGCTGGGCTCCGACGGGTCCAGCGCGACGAGCTCTTCCGTCGTCGTCACGGCGTCTCCGACCCCGCAGCCCGCGGCTGAGGCGCAGCGGCCGAGGCCGCGCTTCCTGCGCACCGCGAGGGTCGACGATCCATTCGCCGGGAGCAGGGCCGGCGCCGGGGAATCCCGTCCCGGTGCTGTCGGCGCCCCGCCCGGGCTGCGCGATCCGTTCCAGCTTCGCTCAGCGCGACCCCGGCGCCACCGGCAGTTCGCGTCCCGCAACGCATCGTCGTCGGCACGCCGGGCAATCGTGCGCCGAGGATCGGCTACACCGTCGTGCTCGCCTCGATCCCGACGTCCAACAGTCGCGCTCAGGCGGTGCGGTTCGCCCGCACGGCCCGAGCACGCGGCGTCAGCGGCGTCGGCGTCCTCAGGTCGTCCGCTCGTAACCGGCTGCGCGCCGGCTACTGGGTCGTGTACAGCGGCATGTACCGCAACGCCTCCGGCGCTCAGCGCGCCGCAGCGCAAGTCCACGCGCGCGGCTATCGGACCGCCTACCTCCGGCAGCTCGTCCGGTACTAGGAGCGCCGGCCGTGACCGTCTCGACTCGCGTGCGTGAGGAGTCCGGGTTCGGGCTCGTCGAGCTGTTGATCGCGATGACCGTGATGGTCGTCGGGATCACGGCGCTCGTCGCCGGCATGAGCTCGGGCATGGTCGCCGCTCAAGCGCGCCGGCGACGAGCTCCACCGCCGCTGCGCTCGCCGACACGCAGATGGAGGCGTACCGGGCGCTCCGAACTGCGCGATCTATCTCGACTGACCGACGATCGGCTCTGCGAGCCGCCTACACCGGCGACCGGCGCTCGGCGACCGACGAGCGCATCCAGCTGACGCGCCGCTGCTCGAGCCGTCAGCTGCACGCGCGTCGGCGCACGCGATCGCGCTGCGACGCTACCGCAGTCGTCACCGGCGCCGATGGCGCTCCTACTGCGTCGACACGTACATCGTCGACTCGACCGCGGTCGCCGGCACGCTCGCCAAGAAGGTCACGCTGGTCGTCCGCGACCCGCGAAGCACGTGACCGATCGCTCGTCGAGCGACCCGTCGACGACCCCCCGCGCAAGAGCTCTGTCGCGAGACCTCCACGTTCGATCAGCAACCGGCTAGCTGACGCCGAGAACGACAGGAGGAACGAGACATGGCCGCATTCACATATGACGCAATCAACTCGCAGGGCATCGAGCTCAGCGGCGAGATCCACGCCCCTGACCTCACGGCGGCGCGCGAGCAGCTTCAGGCCCGCGGGCTGCTGCCCCAGTCGCTGAGCGAGCGCTCGGCGAGCGGCGAGGGCGGCGCGCGCACGGCGTTCAAGAAGGTCAAGCCGAAGGCGCTTCAGGTCTTCTCGCGCCAGCTCGCGACGATGATCGAGGCGGGCGTCAGCGTCGTCGCTGCGCTCGTGACGCTCGAGGAGCAGACGGAGGACAAGTACCTCCGCGAGGTCATCGCCGAGATCCGCTCTGACGTCGAGGGCGGCATGGTGCTGTCCAAGGCGTTCTCGCGCCACCCGAAGGTCTTCAACCGCCTCTACGTCTCGATGATCGAGGCCGGCGAGTCGTCGGGAACGCTCGACGCGGTGCTCGACCGCGCCGCGACGCAGATCGAGAAGGAGAACAAGCTCAAGCGCCGCGTCAAGGGCGCGATGGTCTACCCGAGCGTCGTCATCGCGTTCGCGACGCTCGTCCTCATCTTCATGCTCATGTTCATCGTCCCGGTCTTCGCCGAGATCTTCGACGATCTCGGCGGCGAGCTTCCGAAGCCGACGCAGGTCGTGATGGGCGCGTCGAACGGGCTCCGCGACTGGTGGTTCGTCATCTTCCCGCTCGTCATCGGCCTGATCTTCGCGTTTCGGCACTGGAAGAAGACCGAGCAGGGCCGCAAGGTCTGGGATCGCTTCAAGCTCAAGATCCCGATGAAGATCGGCGCCGTCGTCCACAAGGTCGCGCTCGCGCGCGTCTCGCGGACGCTGGCGACGCTGATCGCAGCCGGCGTCGACATCATCAAGGCGCTGGAGATCACCGGCGCGACGTCGGGGAACTGGGTTGTCGAGCGGTCACTCGAGAACGTGCGGACGCGCGTTCACGAGGGAGCGCCGATCAGTCAGCCGTTGTCCGAGGACTCCGTGTTCCCGCCGATGGTCGGCCACATGGTCAGGATCGGCGAGGAGACCGGCGAGCTCGACAAGATGCTCGGCAAGATCGCGGACTTCTACGAGGACGAGGTCGACGCCGCCATCCAGGCGCTCACGTCGATCATCGAGCCGATCCTGATGATCGGCGTCGGCGCGATGGTCGGAGTCGATCGTCATCTCGATGTACCTCCCGATGTTCAAGATGCTGGACGCTGATCAAGTAGCGTCGGCTGCTCTGCAACCGGACTGCGGACTTAGTCCGCAGTCCGGTGATGAACTGGCGGACTCGCGGATGAGCCCGCGAAAGGCTTCGAAGCATGCGGCCCCCGATAACGATCCTTGTCGCTCTCGTCCTCCTGGCGCTTTCGCTCTGGGACGTGGTTTCGCTCATCCGCCAGACGCCGCACGGCTCGAGGCGGAGCGCCCTGCTCAAGTCGCCCACGCTCAGGTTGCTTGCGGCCAGCGCGATCGGGTTCGCCGTCCTCGGCGCCACCTTCGGGATCATGTGGATCGCGCAGCACGGTGAGGAGCCGTGTGCGCCGGACTGCGCCTTCCAAGACGGCTCCTGGCTGCCGGTGGTGTTCATCGGCCTCCCGGCCATGATCCTGGCGATGATCTGCCTCGTCGCGAGCGGGATCTGCGCGTCGACCCAGCTCCGGCGCCGGCGCTCGGGCCAGTCCGTGAAGGCCGCCCCTTCCGCGCCGTTGAGACGGGCGGAGCGGCCCGCCACGCGGACGCCGGCTCCGACCGGTAAGTGCGACCCGGACTACTCGGGCGGCTGCGTCCCGCCTATCCGCCGAACTCGATTGCGCCGACATTCGCGCGCTGGGCATCGCCCCGGTCCGGTGATCGGGTCTGACCCGCACCGCCTCGACGGCGACCACGACGGAATCGGCTGCGAGTAAGCACCACTAGAAGACCACCCAGTCCACGCGGTCTAACCACACCCAGCCGAACGTTGCCGGGAGCAGGACGAGCAAGCAGACCCAGCTCAGCAACAGCGTGTTGGTGACACCTCCGCGTAGAGCGTCCGGCTGCGTCGGTGGTCGCCGCCACCAGCGGAGCACGGCATAGACCCACCACACCACGGCGACCGGATACAGCACGAGCGATGCAAGTACGGCGATCGTTCCCGGCACGCGGAAGATCTGGTGCCAGAACAGCGCGACGGCGATGAACACGAAGACGAGCCCGAGGGTGCACAGGGTCGCCGTGCCAGGCCCGGCCAGTCCCGTCGCGACGCGGCGCACGGTGCTGGCAGCTGCAACCACGAGCGGCAAGCCAGCCGGCGGCCGCGACATGCGCGGCGATCACGTAGCCCTCGACGCCGCACGAGTCGCACCGGCCCTCCCCGATGCCGGGTGAATCGACAAGTCCGAACCAGACGGCTAGCGCGGCGAGCGGCAGCGCGCACGCGACCAGAAGCGCGATTTGTACGGGTGGTTCAGGGCGCAGCCGGCCCATGGAAGCCACGATAGGCGGGTCGGCTACGGTCGAGTACCCCGGCGATTAGCCGAGGCGCGCGCGGCTGGCGCGCCTACCTCACCACCGACGAGTACGAACCCGCCGAGACCGTCATCTTCTGCCCCGGGTGCGCCGAGCTCGAATTCGGGGTCAACCTGCTCGACGCCGGCGACTAGCCCGCGAGGTCCAGCGTTGCCTAGACACGACCTTCGGCGCGTCCTAGGCTGACCTTGTTAGGCCCTCGAATTCTGCGGTGACGCGGGCACCAGGCACGAAGGTGAGGAGGGCGAGCCATGCGTAGACGTTTTCGTCGCGCCGCTATGGCAATCATCGCCGTCGCGGTCGTGGCGATCGCAGGCGGTCCGCGATGAAGGATGCGATCAGCCTTCTCGCTGCCATCCTCGGACTCAGCACCGCCGTGATCGTCCTGCTCGCTGCCCTCAACAAGACCGACACCGTTGAGGTTCCCGTGATCCGCGAGGTTTCTGTTCTTCAGCCCAGCAATCCACCCCCGGCGCCGGCGCCAACGACTACCGAGAGTACGGAGACACCCACGGAGACATCCACCGACACAGTCACGGTGCCCCTGGTAGTCGGTTCCACCCTAGGAGAGGCTGAGACTACGCTCGCCGCAACAGAGCCTGGTGGCTGAGAGCGGTGAGGCAGCGGCGACGGAGCTCTGCCAGCCCAATGGACCCTATCTTCCGGCCAAGTGGAAAGCACGGACCCACCCGAAGGGACGCCGCTCGAGGCCGGCGAGACGGTGATCCTGCACGTCTGCGAGTGAGAAGGCGCGGAAGCGCTCGTAGCGACCGCCCGAGTCCGCGACTACGCTGGCCGTGCCGTCCGGTCCCAGCCTCCGGTCCCGGAAACGGAGGACAGATGGACTTCAAGCTCGAGCGGACGGACGGCACCCCCGCCGATCCGCCGACCTATCGAACCGGGGTCTATGCGTGGCGGCCCGGTGACACGATCCCGCTGGGCGCAACCCGGACGCTCCGCGTCGTGGAGGTTCGGCGCGACGATCCCGAAGGGCCGGCGGTGCTGGTCGTTGAGGACGTGGCCTAAAGAGCGTCTAGCGGCACGAGCTCCCGCTTCGTAGATTCGTGAGGGGGCCGGTTGCGTGGCAAGCGCCCGGGCGTTCGGATCGCCACCCGGCCCCAAATCTGCTCCAGATGGGTCATAGATTCCCGGGGCCTGGCGCGCAATGCTCTTGAGTCGGGGGAGAAGGTGCGGCCGCGGCAGCCATGCACGAGACCTTTTCGAGGGGCCGGATAGGGAGGGGGATGGATGCCGATTGAGATGCTCGTAGTCGCGCTGGTGGGAGGCGCTGTGTTCTGTCTCGCCTGGCGGCGCGACGGCCGTCGGTCGGTCGAGCCGGATGGTCCACGCCCGGTCGCAGCCGATTCCGCCCTCGAGGGCGAGCAGAAGCTGCCGGCCGACTTGAAGGCCGCGCGGGCCGACCGCGCCGGTCAGTCGCCGCACCCTGCGGAGCTGGCCGCGGCCGAGACGAGTACCTCCGAGCGCGAACGGCAGATCTCGGTGAAGCTCCGCGAGTTGACGGCGGCGGAGCGCGAGCGCCGCGTGGCGGCGACGGAGCTCGCCAAGCAGGAGGCGGCCCTGGCCCAGCGCGTGCGCAACCTCGAATGGTCGCTGGCCGACGCGGAGAGGAGCGCCGCGGAGGCGACGGCGCAGATCGAGGCGCGCGAGGCGGCCCTCGCGGCCCGGGAGGCCGGGGTGCAGCAGCAGGAGAGCGAGTTGGCGGACCGACACCGGTCGGTCGCCGAGCGCGAGCGCGAGTTGATCACGGCCAGAGCCGTCCTCAGGGCGCGTGAGGAAGGCCTCGGCGCGGCCGAGGCCGACCTGAAGGCGAGGACGGACCGCGTCGCCGCTGATCACGAGCGGCTCGCGGAAAAGCGTTCGGGCGCCGGCGAGGAAGTCGCGACGCTGGGAACGCGGCAGACCGCTCTCTCTACCGAGGAGAGCGAGCTGGAGCAGCGCGAGGAGCGCGTCGCGGAGTTCGAAGTCGGGCTCGGCGAGAAGGAATGGAGCGAGTCCGACTGGTGGGAGAAGCAGCTCGGCCGCCCGCTCTCGGCGAAGAAGTAAAGCGGCCTTCGGGACACCGGCCAACCGCCCCAGGTCAGGCTCGGCGTCTACCTCTAACCCCGGCCCTTTCGCGCCTTTCGAGGCGCAATTGACACGAACGTGTCCTAGCGGGCGAGGTGAGGTGAGGGCACGCTGCCTGGGATGACGCGATCACAGTGATCGCTGACACACGAATGGGAACCCCATGCGCAAGCTCATCATCCTCGCTGTCTCTCTCGTGGCGATCGCAGCCGTAATCGCCACCCCGCTCGCCAACGCCATCGTCTCCTTCGACCCCCCTCGCATCGGCCACGTGAACTAGGCGGCGTGCAGGCCCGGCCCCAAAAGCCCATCGGGGGAGAAACCTTCAGGGTCGGCTAGAGGACTGCTTAGCCCGCCAGGCGAAGCGCGACCACCGCCGCGGCGTCGGCCATCTGGCCGAGGACGCGGAGGTTGATGTTCGAAAGCGTGTCGCAGGCCTGGTGGTAGCACGGATCGTACGGCCGGTCGGCGGCGCCGCCGAATCGTTGGGCCAGGTCCGCGGACTTGCGCGCGTCCGCGCCCGTGAAGAGGCCACCGACCGGGAGGCCGGCCTGTGCGAACGACGCGTGGTCTGAACCGCCCTGAATGGACACCTCGTCCACCGGCTGCCGGCGAGCTGCGAAATAGGCGCGGAAAAGGCTCTCGATCCGCGACGAGCCGGGCGGCAGCTGGTCGCCGTCGTAGACGAAGCGGCCGAAGTTCGGCGAGCCGACCATGTCGAAGTTGAGCACGGCGAGCAGCTTCCGGCGCTCCTGCGCGCTCAGACGCTGGACGTAGGCGGAGGACCCCACGAGCCCGAGCTCCTCGGCACCCCAGAATGCGAAGCGGAGTCCGCGCGCCGGCCGGATACCGAGGCGGCGAGCTTGCCGCGCGACCTCTAGCACGAGCGCCGAGCCGGATCCGTTGTCGTTGATCCCAGGCCCGTTCCCGACCGAGTCGAGGTGCGCGCCGAGCAGGACGGCACCGCCCCGACGGCCCGGCAGGTCGGCGAGCACGTTCACCGACCGTCCCCGTCGGTTCAGAACCGAGAGAACGATCCGTACCCGCACCGTGCCCGCCTGAGCCGAACGCGCGAGCTCCGAGCCGAGCGCCGACGAGATCCCGAGCACCGGGATGCCGATGCCCGGTCGAATGAGCGTGCCGAGGATGGGCGCGGTACGGCCGGGCCCACCCTCGTTGGCAATCAGGACCCCGCTCGCACCGGCCGCCTTGGCATTGCGAGCCTTCTCGGACATGAAGCACGTACCGCGACGCACGAGAGCGACGGCGCCGCGAGGGAAGCCGGCGAAGGCCGAGCGCTCGCAGCCGCTCGAGGCCGAGTCGGGCTCGACGGGTGCGACCTGGGCGCTCACGTCTCCGCCGCCCGAATAGCGCATCGTGACGAAGTCGCGCCCGCGCCGGAACTGCGCCGCCCCGGGGGCGAGGCGCTCGAAGCGAGGCGGCCGTGTCTCTCGAAACAGATCGAAGGGGAACGACTGAAGCCGGGGCCGGTATCCGGCCTGGCGGAGCTGCGCGACTACGTAGGCCACCGATTGCTGGTACCCCGGCGTACCTGCCTCACGCGACCCGCCGGTCCGGCGGGCAATCGCCGCGAGCGCCGCGAGGTGACCTTTCAGGCGCGCCGGCGTGACTGCGCGAGCGAGGGCACCGGGGCCGGCAGCAGCGGGACGGGCAGCGGCTTCCTGCTCACCGCCCGCGTACGCGGCTCCAGCAAGGAGCACGGCGCATAGCCCGAGCATGAGAGCGAGGTGTCGCACGTGTCTCGTAGGACGGCGTGGCCAGCCTAAAGTTGAGCTTGACCGCTCGGGTCGCCTCCGAGATCCTCGAGTGTCGCTCTCAGCGACGACCTCCTCCGCGAGCGCCACACGAGTCGCATTCGTCCGCCAGTGCCGGCGAATTGGGCCGCTTGGGTCATGGAAAGTCCCACGAGAACTGGGCAGACTGCGTCTCTTTGGTCAACTCACGGAAGAGAGTCGTGAAAGAGGCCCGAGCACGCTCTGAGCGTCCGTGTGTTCTCCATGCGAACAACAGCCCGGTTTGCGCACATCGCTCCCGGAAACCTGTTAGGACTACCGCGTGTCTGCTGCGGACGTAGCGTCGGCACGCTCGGTCTCGGGAGTTCGAGCGACGCTGAGCCCCGTCTTCGCACGCTTGACGCCGATCTTCCTCGGCGCAGTCTCGATCGCCGCGTTCCTGGCGCTGTGGCAGTACGCCTCGACGTCTGGCCTGATCTCGGAGCAGGACCTCCCGGCGATGACGACCACGTTCCAGGAGCTCTGGTCGATGATGCATA
>CAWHBN010000009.1:0-96789 GCA_963827705.1 uncultured Actinomycetes bacterium | reverse complement strand
ACAATCGACGCGGCTGTCAAGATTGAGGGCGTGGCCGTCGCCGAGCGGAAGCAGGAGCGGATGGCCTGGATCCCTCCGGGACCTTCTCGATGGGCTCCGAGGACTTCTATCCCGAGGAGCGGCCCGTGCACCAGGTCTCGGTGGACGGCTTCTGGATGGACGAGCATCCGGTCACCGCGGCGGAGTTCCGGCGCTTCGTCCGCGAGACGGGCTACGTGACCGTGGCCGAGCGTCCTCTCGACCCTGACCAGTACCCCGATGCCGACCCCGACCTGCTCGTGCCCGGCTCGCTCGTCTTCCGCAAGTCGGGCGGGCCCGTCGACCTGAATGACTACCGCAACTGGTGGGAGTACGTGCCCGGCGCCTACTGGCGCCGGCCGGGAGGGAAAGGCACGACGATCAACGGACGCGACCACCACCCGGTCGTGCACGTCGCTCACGAGGACGCCGAGGCGTACGCAGCGTGGGTCGGCAAGGAGCTGCCAACCGAGGCCGAGTGGGAGCATGCCGCGCGCGGCGGCCTGGACGGCGCGACTTTTGCCTGGGGCGACGAGCACTTCCCGGACGGCAAGGCGATGGCCAACTCGTGGCAGGGCGAGTTCCCGTGGCAGAACCTGAAGCTCGACGGGCACGAGGGCACCTCGCCAGTCGGCAGCTTCCCGCCGAACGGGTACGGCCTCTACGACGTCACGGGCAACGTCTGGGAGTGGACGTCCGACTGGTACGTCCCCCGGCATCCCGGACGAGGTCGCGAGCCCGTGCTGCGTCCCGAGCAACCCACGGGTGACCTCACCCGAGCAGAGCTACAACCGCGGTCAGCCCGGCGAGCAGATCCCGCGTCGCGTGATCAAGGGCGGCTCGCACCTGTGCGCGCCCAACTACTGCCTCCGCTACCGGCCCGCCGCGCGGCAGCCGCAGATGATCGACACGTCCATGGCACACCTCGGCTTCCGGTGCGTGGTGCGGGCGCCCGCCCCGGACCGAAGCGAAGGGAGACCCTGATGGCTGACAGGCCGAACATCCTCGTGATCTGGGGCGACGACATCGGCATTACGAACCTCAGCTGCTACAGCGACGGGCTGATGGGCTACCGGACGCCGAATATCGACCGGATCGCAAACGAGGGGATGCGCTTCACCGACGCTTACGGCGAGCAGAGCTGCACCGCGGGGCGGTCCGCGTTCATCACTGGGCAGAGCGTCTTCCGCACCGGGCTCAGCAAGGTCGGACTGCCCGGATCGCCGGTGGGGTTGCAGCCCGGGGATCCGACGATCGCCGAGCTGCTCAAGGAGCAGGGCTACGCGACAGGGCAATTCGGCAAGAACCACCTGGGGGACAAGAACGAGTTCCTGCCGACAGTGCACGGGTTCGACGAGTTCTTCGGAAACCTCTACCACTTGAACGCCGAGGAGGAGCCCGAGGACCCGGACTACCCCGAAAAGCACGGCTTCGAGCGGTTCCGGGAGCGCTTCGGTCCGCGTGGAGTGCTGCAGTGCCGGGCGACGAACAAGGACGATCCGAAGGAGCACCCGCGCTGGGGCCGCGTGGGCATGCAGAGGATCAAGGACACGGGACCGCTGACGCGCAAGCGCATGGAGACCTGTGACGACGAGTTCGTCGATGCGGCTGCCGACTTCATCGGGCGTCAGCACAGGAGGCGCAAGCCGTTCTTCTGCTGGGTGAACACCACGCACATGCACTTCCGCACACACACCAAGCGGAGGAGCCTCGGGAAGGCCGGCCGCTGGCAGTCGCCCTATCACGACACGATGCTCGATCACGACCGGAACGTCGGCCAACTCCTCGACCTGCTCGACCGGCTCGGGATCGCCGAGGACACGATCGTGATGTACGCGACCGACAACGGGCCCCACATGAACACCTGGCCGGACGCGGCGATGACACCCTTCCGCAGCGAGAAGAACACGAACTGGGAAGGCGCGTTCCGCGTGCCGCTGATGGTGCGGTGGCCGGGAAACATCCCCGCCGGTGTCGTCTCGAACGAGATCGTCCAGCACCACGACTGGCTCCCGACGTTCCTCGCGGCGGCCGGCGAGCCGGACGTCGTCGAGAAGCTGAAGCAGGGCCACGAGGCGGGCGGAAAGACGTTCAAGGTGCACATCGATGGCTACAACCTGCTGCCCTACCTCACGGGTGCGGAGGAGCGGAGCCCCCGGCAGGGCTTCATCTACTTCTCCGACGACGGCGACCTCGTCGCCCTGCGTTTCGACAACTGGAAGCTCGTCTTCATGGAGCAGCGGGCGCGCGGCACGCTCGAGCTGTGGGCCGAGCCATTCGTCCCGCTGCGGGTGCCCAAGCTCTTCAACCTGCGCACCGACCCATTCGAGCGGGCAGACACGACGTCCAATACTTACTGGGACTGGTACCTGTCCAAGGCGTATCTGATCCTGGCGGCGCAGGGGATCGTCGCGGAGTTCCTGGCGACGTTCTCGGAGTTCCCGCCCCGCCAGAAGGCGGCGAGCTTCACAATCGACCAGGCGCTCGAGAAAATGGCGGACGCGACGAGCGGCGCGCGAGGCTGATGGCCGACCTCGCCTCGTGGCGGGACACGCCCACGCGTGAGGCGATCGTGGCGTTCGGCGAGACGAGCGCGCAGGCGGTGCCCCCGGAGGAGCGCGTCGCGGTCTTCGACAACGACGGCACGCTCTGGTGCGAGAAGCCGATGCCGATCGAAATGGGCTTCATCCTCCAGCGGCTCGCCGCGATGGCGGATGCCGACGAGTCGCTGCGGGCGCACCAGCCCTGGAAGGCTGCGTTCGACAAGGACTACGCCTGGCTCGGCGCCGTCATGACCAAGCACTACGCCGGAGACGACAGCGACGTCAAGGTGCTGATCGGCGGCATCCTCCAGGCGTTTGCCGGAAGGACGGTCCACGACTATGTGGAGGCGGCCGGCGCGTTCATCCGTGGCGGGAAGCATCCGACGCTCGGACGCACCTTCGCCGAGTGCGGCTACCTGCCGATGATCGAGCTCCTCCGCTACCTGGAGGCGAACGGATTCACGTGCTACATCGCGTCGGGCGGCACCCGTGACTTCATGCGTTCGATCACGGAGGAGGTCTATGACATACCGCCGGAGCGGGTGATCGGAAGCTCCAACGGCCTCCGCTACGAGGAGAGTGAGAACGGCGGCTCGATCGTCCACCTCGCCGAGCCCGACGTCTTCGACGACGGTCCGGTGAAGCCCGTGCGGATCTGGAGCCGCACGGGTCGCCGCCCGATCCTCGCCGGCGGCAACTCCAACGGCGACATCCCGATGCTCGCGTGGGCGGACGGGCTCCGGCTGCTCGTCCTCCACGACGACCCCGAGCGGGAGTTCGACTACGTCGCCGGCGCCGAGGAATCGCTCGAGCGTGCGAGGGCGGACGGTTGGACCGTCGTCAGCGTCAAGGACGACTGGGCGACGGTCTTCGCAGGCTGATGAGCCAAGCGCCTGCCGGCGCGAGATAATCGACACAGCGACGGGGCATATCGGCTTCCGTTGCGTCATTCGACCGAAGGGAGACACATGAGCGTCACAGACCGAGGGCGACCGGCGCTGATCGGCCTGGGAGTCCTGATCCTCGGCTTCGTCATCGGCATCACGCTCCTCGCGATGGACTTCGTGCTGATCGGGATCCTCGTCGCCTGCGGAGCGATTCCCGCCGCGCTGGTCGCCTGGATGACAGCGGGAGACCGCGTCTGATCGAGGCCTTCCTCTGGGGGGCGTTCGCAAGCTCGTCGCTTCTCCTCGGTGGCGTCCTCGCCCTGCGGCTGCATCTCCACGAGCGCGTGATCGGGCTCGTCATGGCGTTTGGCGCAGGCGTGCTGATCAGCGCGGTCGCGTTCGAGCTCTATCTCGACGCCGCCGATGCAGTCGAAGACAACGCGTGGATGGCCGTCGGGCTCTTCGCAGGCGCTCTGACGTTCTTCGTCGGCGACGCGGTGATCGACAGGATGGGCGGCGAGGGCCGCAAGAGCATGGGCGGAGCGCAGGCAGGCGGGACGGCCCTCGCGATCGTCCTCGGGATCGTCCTCGACGGCATTCCCGAGTCGTTCGTCGTCGGCATGGACCTCCTTTCGGGGGAAGGGATCGGCGTCGCGTTCATCGCCGCCGTCTTCCTCTCCAACCTGCCGGAGTCCGCCGCGGCCTCCTCCGGCCTGAAGAAGGCCGGCTGGCCGGAAATACGCATCTACGAGTTGTGGGTGGTCGTGATGATCGTGGCCGGGGTGGCGGCGGCGCTTGGCTACAAGCTCCTGGGAGACGCCTCGGGCAACACGATCGCGTTCGTCCTCGCCTTCGCAGCGGGCGCGATCCTGACCATGCTCGCGGACACGATGATGCCGGAGGCATTCGAGAAGGGCGGTCGGGCAGCCGGGCTCTTGACGACGCTCGGCTTTGCCGTCGCGGTGCTGATCGGCTCCCTGGAGTAGGGGCCGGCGCAGGCGGGTCGAACACCTCGCCATGCCCACTCCCGGCTCGTCGAGGCGACTGCGCGACAGGTCCTCGCAGGGGATCGCCGGCGAGGTCTACGGGACGATCGTCGTCATGGGCGCGCTCGCGGCCGGCGCCCATGGAGGCGAGATTCGCTCCCGGGAGCTCGCCGGGATCGTCGCCGGCACTGCGATCGTGCTGTGGATCGCACACGTGTATGCGCACTCGCTCGCGGAGACGATCTCCCGAGGGCGGCGGCTCGACCGAGCCGAGGTCGTGAGTGTCGCGAGGCGGGAGATTGCGATGCTGCTCGCAGCCGTCCCACCCATTGGGGCGCTCCTGCTAGGGGCCCTCGGGATTCTCGAGGACTCCACCGCGGGCTGGCTGGCCATGGCCCTCGGGCTCGCGGTGCTGGCGATTGCCGGAGTCCAGTATGCGACGGTCGAGCGCCTGGGCTTCCTTGCGTCAGCGCTGACGATCCTGGTCAACATCGCGCTAGGTCTCGTGATCGTCGGCCTCAAGGCTGGCCTCGGCCACTAGAGCTCCAGCGTCTCGCCCGGTTGCAGTACGCGGACGTCGACCTCAGGCGCGATCTTGGCCGCAGCCCGCGCGAACGCCTCGGCAGGCTCCGTGAGGAAACGGGCCGTCGCGCTCCGGTGGAACGGGCGATAGGTGCCCCAGTGAATCGGCACCGCGACCTTCGGTGCCAGGCGGCGCACTGCCTCGGCCGCGGTCTCGGGATCGAGGTGCTTTCCGCGCCCGAGGCTTGGTCCCCAGCCCCAGATCGGAACGAGCGCCAGATCGAGATCCTCGACGAGGCCAGTCATCCCGTCGAAGAGCTCCGTGTCTGCGGCGAAGAAGACCCGTCTCGAGCCGAGGATCGCGTAGCCCAACGCAATGCCGGTCCTGAACGGCGGCCGCCCGCCCTCGTGTTCGGCGTGCGTGGCGCGGATCGTCAGCGGCCCGATCTCAAGCTCGTCGCCCTCGTCCACGCCCTCGGCGCCGAACTCGCCGAGCCCGGCAGCAAGCTTTCGGGGAGCGACGACACGGGTCGCCGGCAGCATCCGGAGCGAGGGAAAGTCGAGGTGGTCGAGATGACCGTGCGAGATGAGCACCACGTCGACCTCCGGCATGGACCGCTCCACGGGGAATGCGCGCCGAAGGTGTGCCACGCGGTCGCGCAGCAGCGGATCGGTCAGGAGACGCACGCCGTCGAGCTCGATGAGAACCGTCGCGTGACCGATGAAGCGAACGTTCAATAGCCCATATGGGACGATGACACAGGCGCATGCCCCGCGATAGCAACTCCTCCATGGGCCGAATGGTCCTTGTCCGAGTCCTCGTCGTCCTTGGCGCGCTGCTCGCCGTGCTCGCCCTGCTTGCGGGCTACATCCGCTATCAGGCACTCGACACGGACACGGTCGAGCAGACCGCGAACGAGCTGATCGCCGATCCGGAGATCCGAAACCAGATCGCGGCGGCCATGGTGGATCAGCTGTACGCGAACGTCGACGTCGAGGCGGCGCTGGAGCAGCGCCTGCCGCCCGACCAGAAGGCCCTGGCCGGACCGATCGCCGGCGCCGTGCGTGCGGGCGCCGACCGGGTCGCCCAAGGTTTGCTGGAGCGGCCAAGGGTCCAGCGCCTCTGGGTTCGGACCATCGGCGCGACGCACCGGAACCTGATCAGCGTGCTCAAGGACGAGCGGACGTCGCTGAGCACGGCGGAAGGCAACGTCGTCCTCGACCTCCAGCCGCTGCTCATCCAGCTCGGCGAGCGTGTCGCCATCGTCGGCGATATCGACCAGCGCCTGCAGTCCAATCCCGATGCCGGCAAGATCACGATCATCAAATCGGATCAGCTGGAGACGGCTCAGGACCTCACCCGGCTCATGAACTTCCTCGGCCTCTGGCTCTGGGTCGTTCCGATCGCGCTGTGGGCGATCGCCCTCTGGCTTGCCCGCGACAGGCGGCGCGACATCCTCCGCATGATCGGCTTCTCCGCCATCCTCGCCGGCCTCCTGGTGCTGGTCGTCAGGCGCATCGTCGGGTCGATCGTGGTGGACGAGCTTGCGACGACGGAGTCGATCGAGGTCGCGGTGGGCGACGCGTGGGACATCGTCACGGGGCTCCTGCGGGACGGCGGTCTCACTCTCCTGGGAATCGGCGTGCTCCTGCTCGTTGCGGTCTGGATCGCCGGCCCGTCCCGGTACGCCACCGGGGCGAGGAAGTGGTTGGCACCGCACATCGCCCGGCCGGAGCTCGCGTTCGGAGGCGCGGCGGCGCTGTTGGCGCTCCTCGTCTGGTGGGGCCCGACGGCCCAGACTCAGCGGTGGCAGCTGATCCTCGTCACCGCGGTCGTGCTCGCCCTTGGTGTCGAGGTCCTTCGCCGGCAGACGGCCGCGGAGTTCCCGGACGCGCGGTCCGAGCTCTAGTTGCGGTTGCCGAAGAAGATCAGCGCGTAGTAGAGGAGCAACGACAGCGCTGCGAGTGCGCCGGCGACGTAGGTGAGGGCGGCGGCCCTGAGAACCTTGTTCACGCCCTCCTGCTCGCCGGCGCCCACGATCCCGAGCTCCCGCAGCTGCGTGGAGGCGCGGCGTGAGGCGTTGAACTCGACCGGCAGCGTCACGAGGTGGAAGGCGACGGCGACGGCGTAGAGCAGGAGCGCCAGCGCGACCAAGTTGAGCGCGCCCAGGACGGCTCCGATGATCAGCAGCCAGATCCACGCGGTCGAGGCGAACGCCACGGCCGGGTACATCGCCGACCGGATCTTGAGCGGCACGTAGCCCTTCGAGTCCTGCAGCGCGTGTCCGGTCTCGTGCGCGGCAACGGCGGCGGCCGCCACGCTGGGCGGGTTGTACACAGGCTCGGACAGGAACAGCGCCTTCTTGCGCGGGTCGTAGTGATCCGAGAGCGGCCCACCGGGCGCGACCTCGACCGGAACCTCGGTCAGCCCGTTCTGGTCGAGGATCTGCCGAGCGACCTGCGCGCCGGCCAGCCCGCTCCCGATCTGGATCCCGGAGTACTGCGCGAAGGTCCGCTTCAGCCACCACTGGATCACGAGGCCGAGAACGAGCGGCGGAACCATGAAGACGATGAAGAGGCCGAAGTCGCCCATCGCGTCGAAGCGTACCCAAGGGCCACGTCCCAGTGACTGTCACTGGGACACGTCCGAAGAGGACGGTACGGTCGCGCGATGCGCCTGATCGTCGCCCGCTGCGAGGTCGCTTACAGCGGCCGCCTGAGCGCGTTCCTGCCCGAGTCGACGCGGCTCCTGATCCTGAAGGACGACGGGTCGGTGCTCGTCCACGCCGACGCCGGCGGGTACAAGCCGTTGAATTGGATGACGCCCGAGACGGTGATCGAGGAGGAGGGCGAGCCCCTCGAGCGCCTCGTCGTCCGCAAGCGAGCGGGCAAGGCCGAGGACCGCCTCGAGATCAGGATCGTCGAGCTGCTCAGCGACGTGTCGCACGAGATGGGGGAGGCGGCGGGGCTGGAGAAGGACGGCGTCGAGCGCGACCTCCAGGAAGCGCTCGCGGCGGCGCCGGAACGGCTCGGAGAGGAGCTGCGCCTCGTCCGGCGGGAATGGCCGACCGACGTCGGGCCGGTCGACCTGATGTGCCGCGACCGCGAGGACGGCTGGGTTGCGGTCGAGATCAAGCGGATCGGGACGATCGAGGCCGTCGAGCAGCTCTCCCGCTACCTCGAGCGCATCCGGGTCGACCCGGCGAAGGCGGCCTGTCGCGGCATCCTGGCCGCGCAGAAGCTCAAGCCGCAGGCGGTCGCCCTCGCCACGGCCCGCGGCATCACGTGTGTCGAGGTGGACCTCGACGTCCTCCGCGGCCTGCGGGAGCCCGAGCTCACACTGTTCACCTAGGACAAAGCCCCGGCTTCCTATGATTCCTCGACATGGCGGGCGAATCAGCGAGGCCGGTCCTCCTCGAGCTCGCCGTCGCCAACGCGCTCGCCAGCCAGGTGTTCGAGCGCGAGCTCGTTCGGGCCGGCTATCCGTTTACGCACGTTGGAACGCTGAAGCTGATCGAGATCCACGGGCCGATCACGCCGAAGGACCTCGAGGCCGAGACGGGGATCGCGAAGACGACGCTCCGCGGACGGGTGCAGGGCCTGCAGCGCCGGGGGCTCGTCCAGCGTGTGCCGAACGAGGCGGACCGCCGTTCGTACTTCCTCGAGGTCACTCCCGAGGGCAGCGAGTTCCTCGAGGCGATGGAGCCGATCCTCGACGCGGCGGAGAAGGCGATCGAGGGTGAGCTCGGCGTGTCGCTCGAGGAGTACCGCGATCCGCTCGAGCGACTGCGCAAGGCGAACCGGGCTCTGTTAAGCCGGGATTAAGTAGGGCGGATGCGTCCTATGTAGGGCGGATCCGCCCTTTATGGTTTTCGACGTGCTCTCGATCATCTACGCGCCGGGGCTGCACGTCGATCCGCTGCCCACGCCGCTACGGCCGTCCGCGACCGCTCGATCAGCCGCTCCTGCTTCTCCTCGGGCTCCTCGGTTCGGATCACCTCGACGATCAGGCGATCGAACTCGGGACTCTCGACGTAGTCCACGGTAGCTTCCTCGAGGTGGGGTAGCGCCTCGGCGCGAAACTCCTCGAAGAGCTCGGTCTGGAAGTAGCTGTCGGCGAGGCGGCGGTAGCGCTCGAGCTTGTCCTTGTACGACAGGTCCTCCCGGTCGCCGATCTCGAAATAGTCCCGTGTCGGCTGGTAGACGCCGACCTTCCGGTCGCCGGCGGCGCAGAACGTGCACCAGGCGGCGAGCGCCTGGATTGCCCACGGGAAGTAGTAGTGGAGGCTGACGAGCGCCATGTCGGGCGACGCGTTCGCGTAGTCGATCGGGTGCGCCTCGCCGTCCTTGACGATCACCTCGCACGAGTTGAACTCCCAGCGGAAGAAGGCGTTCACGAGCCTGCCGATCGTCTCGACCTCCCGCATCTGCTCTGGCGGGAGGAAGTCGTCGCCGACGGAGTAGCGGTAGTGGCCGTGGGCCGACGGGTCGTACTGCATCACCCGCGTCTGCGGCCCGATCGAGAGGCTGCGCGTGAAGACGTCGAAGTCCTCGACGGCGGCCTGGAGGTGCATCAGCCGCTCGCCCGACTCGTCGTAGGCCCGGTGCAGCTCCTCGCTCGAGCCGATCCGGGTCACGCCGACCCACATGCCGCCGTCGAACGGCTTCATGTAGAGCGGGTAGCCGACCTGCTCGGCGACGAAATCGAGGTCGAACTCCGGGCTGTAGCGCTCCGCCATCGGCACGTATCGCGGGTTGTCCGGCGGGAGCTTGTGCGGGATCAACCAGGTGTTCGGCACCTTGATCCCGAGCCGCATCATCGCGCAGTAGGCCGAGTGCTTCTCCATCGCCTGGAACGTGAACGGGTTGTTCAGGAGGTAGACCTCGTCCATCAGCGCGAGCTTCTTCAGCCACTCGCGCGGCACGTCGTACCACCAGCCGAGCCGGTCGATGATCAGCTGGTGGCGCGGCGTGTAGCGGAGGTCGAACGGCTCGTGGACGATCCGCTCGGTCGGGAACTCGTGGGTCTCGCCTCGCCAGCGCACCGGGCCCAGCCTCGCGAGCAGGGTCTCGAAGGCCCTCGGCCAGTCCTCCTCGGTCGCGAGGAGCAGCCCGATCAGGTGCTTGCGTGCCGTGCCGCGAGTTTACGAGGCGAGCGAGCGGAGGATGTCCTCCGCGTGCGACCAGAGCAGGAGGTGGCCGGCTCCGGGAAGCATGTGCAGCCGGCTGCCGGGGATGGTCTCCGCGAAGAAGTCGGCGATCCTCGGAGAGACTGCCGCGTCCTCGTCGCCGTGCCAGATCTGGGTCGGAACGGCGATCTCCTCGGGCCGGAACCCCCACGGCGCGACGTAGAGCAGGAAGAGGTCGTGCGCGTATCCCTCCGGTCCGCGCGCGACGGTCTCGAGCGTGGCGGCCTCGAACCTGTCGCGCACCTCCGGGTCGGCCAGGATCTCCTGGTCGGCCGCGGGGCCGGCGCTCTTCGGGCCGTTGCGCGAGCCGACGGCAATCCGCTCGAGCTCGGCACGGCAGTCGTCGACCAGCTGGCGGGCGACGAGGTCCAGGTCACGCTCGGCGAGCTCGATCATCGGTTGGCGGTGGGGAGGAGCCGAGAAGCGCAGCTCGGGCCGGTCCCAGACCGGCGCCGGCGCGCTGACCAGTCCGAGGGCCGAGACGCGATCGGGGAGGGCGTAGGCACAGGACGCCGCGTGCGGGCCTCCGCCGGACATCCCGAAGACGGCGAAGCTGTCGATGCCGAGGCCGTCCGCGAGCTCTGCGATGTCGCGCGGCCAGTCGAGCAGCGTCCGCCCGGGGTGGAGGTCGGAGAGCCCGTAGCCCGGCCGGTCGACGAGGATCAGCCGGACGCCGGCCTCGCGCGGCGCGTCGTCGCCGAGGTGCGCCAGTCGGGAGAGGCTCGTCCCGTGAAAGCCGAGCACGGGCGCGCCGTCTGGCGAGCCCCACTCGGCGTAGCCGAGCGCCCGTCCGTCGGAGAGTGCGAGGGTGGCGTCCATGGCCGGCGGACGTTAGCCGTTGACATGAGAAGGGCGGCCCTTGCGGGCCGCCCTTCCCGTCTCTGCTCGATCCGCTTCGTCCGCTAGCGGTTGAGGCAGAGCGCGGCGTAGTCCCACGTGAAGACCGGGTGGTAGTGGTAGCACCCAGTCCGCGCGGAGACGTAATGCCGGTCGTTCGGGCTCGCGTAGGTGGCCAGCGGCGCACCGTTGCGAACCAGGTCGTGATCGAGGTTCGAGAACGCCTGGTACCTCTGGACGCCGACGAGCGTCTTCGCCCGCGTGATCTTGCGGTTGAAGGACGGCGAGTTGAAGTACGAGAAGTTCACGTTGTTGGCAGGCCGGATCGTCGAGCCGTCGACCAGGAAGATGAAGTCGTACGGATCGAAGTAGTCCATGTGCCAACCCTCGAGCGTCATGTCGAACGGCTCGCCCTTGCGGCCGGCCAGCTCGAACTGGGTCGCCCGCGGGAACAGCCTGATGTCCATGTTCAGGCCAATGTTCCGCAGGTTCGCCTGGACGACCTGGCACCGCGCGGGAGACGGAGCCCGGTTCGAGCAGTAGAACACGCCGTCCCCGCCCCGCTGCTGGCCATTGGCGAGATTCCTCGCCTGGCTCAGATTAGGCCGCCGCGGGTAGATGGCGACATTCCGGAAGCCGCGCATCGTCGGGGGCATGTACTGATCGTTCGTGACGCCGGCATATGCCCCGCCCTGCGAGAGGACGGCCTGCCGGTCGATCGCGTAGTTCACGGCCTTCTTCAGCCGCACGTTGCCGTTTCCGCCGCCGCCGAACAGCCGGCGATCGTGGTTCATCGCCAGGAAGAGGATCGTCGGTGCGGGGTTCGCGAAGTAGCGGCCGGGCGACTGCTTCTTGACGCCGTAGCGGCGACCCAGCTCGGCATGCGCTGCCGGCGGGAGGTCACCCATGTCCACTACGCCGCGGTCGATGTTCAGCTTGATCGTCTCGAGCGGGAGCCCGATGTCGACCTCGATGCGGTTGACGTTGCCGCGTACGGGACCGCGATAGAAGCGGTTCCGCTCGAGGATGACGCGCCGGTTCTTCGTCCACTCCTTGATGTAGTACGGGCCTGCGCTTTGCACCGGAGCGCTGACGCCCTCCGGGTTGATCGGCAGGTTCCCCTGAGCGGCGAAGAACGGCATCGCCAGGCGGGCGAGGAGGTCCGGAGACCGCTTCGTCATGCGGAGCGTGAGCGTGTTGCCACGCGCCACGATCCCGCTGGCCCGCTGAGCGCGGCCGGCGATGACTGCCTGGGCGCCGACGATGTCCTCGATGAACGGCTGCGCCGGCGAGCTCATCCGCCGGTTCAGGGCCCGGTTCAGCGCACGGGCGAAGCTCTGCGCGTTGACGCGCTGCCCGTTGCTGAGCCGGTAGGTGCTCTTGAGCTTGAACGTGTAGACAAGCCCGTTACGCGAGATGCGAGGGAAGCCCTGAGCCACCTCGGGCGTGAGCCGCGATCCTCTCGGGGCGGGCGCATGCGGGTAGTTCAGGAGCATCGCGCTCGTCGAGTACGCGATCGTCCAGGACGGCACGTAGTACCAGAGAGCCGGATCGACGTAGTCGATGTCGACTGTCAGGCTGTGCTTGAGCGTCCCGCCGACCCGTGCTTTCCCGGCGTCCGATGCCTGCGGCCCGGCGCTACTCGAGGGGCCCGCTACCGCGGACGCCGCGAGCAGCCCGGCGCCGACGAGCAGCATCGCCACCGAGAGCGTGAGTCGTCTATGCACTGAGACTCCTTTCGCGGATTGAGAGCCGGACAATCCGCCTGTCCGGCTCCGAGCGCCTCTTTCGGCACTCCGACCCCTCAAACGGCTCAAAATGTGGGTTGTTAGCCAGGAATCACCGAACGGAATTGCCCGTTCAGTGTGGGTAATCACTCGATCTGCAAACCAATATCCGCGTTCGGCGTCAACGGTAAGCGGATGGGCCGTTCGACCCCCGCGCGCCCCAATCGCGATTGCTGCACCCGGCTGGTGGACCCAGGAGTGCCGTGCAGCAGCTGAAACGCTGGCCGGGAATCGAGCTCCGCCACCTCGAAGCGCTCGCCGTCGTCGTGGACGAGGGGAGCTTCCGGCGGGCGGCGCGCAAGCTCGGTTACACGCAGTCGGCGATCAGCCAGCAGATCGCGGCCCTCGAGCGCGCGGTCGGGCACCCCGTCCTGGAGCGGCCGTCGCGGGGCAGACCCCTCGCGCTCACGGAGGTCGGCACACGCCTGCGGCGGCTGCACGACACCGTCGAGCAGGCGATGGCCGCTGCACGGGCCGACGTCGCCGCCGCCGCGGCGGGCGTCGGGCACGTCGTGCGCGTGGGGACGCCGTTCTCGTTCCCGCACCTCTCCGAGGCGGTCGTCGCCATGCGCGTCCGGCATCCCCGCGTCGTCGTCGAGGTCGTGAGCGCGGTCGAGGACGACCGGCTGCTCCGGCTGCTCGAGACCGGCGCGGTCGATCTCGCCATCGTCCGCTCGGCGGGCGTTTTGCCTCCGGTGGAGGTGCGGCCGGCTGCGACGTGCTCCTACGCGGTTGCGATTCCGTCCGCCTCTCCGCTCGCGCGAGGGCAGAAGCGGATCGCCCTGTCGGATCTCGGCGGCCTGGCGCGGATCGCAACGGCGGACGGGACCGCCTTCGCCGACGACGTGGCGGCTCCGGTCGTCGCGTCGGACGCGGAGATGGCGCTCGGCCTCGTCGGGGCAGGCGCGGGCGCGGCCGTGCTCCCCGGGCTCTTCGCTGCCGTGACTCACCCGGGAGTGACCGTGCGGCCCGCTCCGCGACATCCTCCCGCCGTTCCGGCTCTCCATCGCGACCACCGGACGGCTCGTCCCGCAGGCTTCGGACCTCGCTGACCTGCTGGTCGCCGCGATCTCCGGCTGGCCGAATGCCAGCCCCGCGGAAGCAACCGGTGGCGCCGGCGGAGCCGGCGCCACCTAGGTCGGCGCCGCCTAGTCGGCGCCTCGGCGACGCGGCGCCCGCCTAGGCCGCGGCGATCAGGCGCGCGGCGTCGACCGACTCGGTCGACCACTCACCGTCGGCCCAGCCCCAGGCGAGCGCGTGCGCCGCTCCCCAGGCCTGAGCCCGCTCGCGGTCGAGCCCTGTCTCTTCGAGGACGTCCAGCCAGCGCCGCACTGCGGGTGTGCCGCCGTTCCACGCTGCGTTGCGAAGCGGGCCGACTCCGTCCAGCTCGCGCTCGCCCACGAGCGGCTTCGGGTCGATCACGAGCCACGGCTCGCGGCCCGCGCTGAGGATGTTGCCGCCGTGGAGATCCTGGTTGACGACCGCCGTCGCGCCACGGTCGGCACTGCCGAAGACATCGACGGCGAGGTCGACGAGCGACTGCTCGAAGGGTCGCCCGCCGAGCGCGTAGCGCGCCGGCACGTCCTCGGCCCATCGGATGGCCTCTTCGGCCGCGAGCCTGAAGGGATGCGGCTCGGTGGCTTCCCCCCGCAGCCGGAGGAGGAGCTCCGCGACGACCGACGGCTCGTCGGCGGCGGAATCCCAAAGTCGTGTCCCGGGACGGCAGCGCTCGATGAGGAACGCCCGCTGGTCGTCCGCTCGCGCCACGACCCGGACGGCTCCGCGCCCGTCCCACCGCACCAACGCGTCGGCTTCATGGTCGGCCTCGAAGTGCGACGGTGCGTTCACCTTGAGCACGACGTCGCCGGCAGGCACGACGAGAGAGTGCGGAGTGTCGATTGGCTCTTCGAGAGCGAGATCCCACTCGACCGCGAGCTCACGCACCACGCGGGGAAGCTCGTCGAGCCACTCGGGCTCGCGCTTCCACATCTCCGTGAGGCTGGTCGGAAGCTGCATCGGCCTGGCACCTTCGCACGCCCATGGAACGGGCTAAGCCCGTTCCGCGGCGTTACGGCCTTGGTGGCTTGAGGACAGCGAAGGGGTCCGTTACTTCGAGCGTTCGTGCTCGGAAGCGGAAGAGCGACGCAGGGCGGCCGCCAGTTCGTCCCGGTTCACGGCGTCCTCCGGTCGACTCGAGGACCCCGCGCCGGACGAGCACCCGGTGGAGGTTCGTCGCCGAGACGTCGTGGCCGAGCGCGGCGGCGTAGTGCTCGCGCAGCTGCGAGAGCGTGAACTCGTCCGGCGCGAGCGCGAACCCGACGTTCGTGTACGAGAGCTTCGCGCGCAGGCGCGCCAGGCCGGAGCGGACGATCGCGCCGTGGTCGAACGCGGTCGGCTTGAGCCGCTCGACGGGCATCCACCGGGTGTCGTCCGGAACGGCGGGGTCTGCATCGCTCGGGACCAGGCCCAGGTAGGCGGTCGCGAGCTCCCATTCCCGCGGATTGCGGTCAGGATCGCTTCGGGTCTCGAGTTGCTCGAGGTGGGAGAGCTCCCGGACGTCCACCTTGGCGGCGAGCTGCCGCCTGATCGACTCCTCGAGCGTCTGGCCTGCCTCCAGGTAGCCGCCGGGCAGGGCCCAGCGGCCCGCGAACGGATCCCGCGCCCGCTGCCACATCAGCGCCTGCAGTGCGCCGTCGCGAACCTGGAAGACGACGGCAAGCGTGACGTGGAGAGGGGCGGCTCGGATAGACTTCGCCACCAGGTTTGAGACTATCAGGCGAAAACCTCCGCTCGATCGTTGTGTCAGCCGGGATCGTGCTCCTCCTCGCGGCCTGCGGCGGCGATGACGACGGGTCGAGCGCCGGCTCCACTCAGCCGGAGAAGGCTGAGTTCAAGATCGGGCTCGTTACCGACGTCGGACAGCTGAACGACCGCGGTTTCAACCAGCTGGCCTACGAGGGGCTCAAGCGGGCGGAGAAGGAGCTGGGCGTCGAGATCCGCGTCGCCCAGTCGAGGACGGCGGCGGATTACGTCCCGAACCACACGACGCTCGCGCGGCAAGGCTACGACCTGATGATCGGCGTCGGCTTCGCTCAGGGGGAGTCGGTCGCCACGGCTGCAAAGAGCTTCCCCGAAAGCCGTTACGCGATCATCGACGTCGACCAGACGACGCTGCCGGGCAAGCCGGCGAACGTCCTCGGCGTCCTCTTCCGCGAGGAGCAGGCCGGATACCTCGCCGGCGTGCTGGCCGGGCTGTCGGTCAAGGATTCGCCGCCGGTCGTGGGCTCCGTGGGCGGCTACAAGGAGCCGCCGGTCGACCGGTTCATCGCCGGCTACCAGGCCGGCGCCAAGTTCTCGAAGCCCGGCGTCAAGACCCTCAACGGCTATTCCTCCGACTGGGACGACCAGGCGAAGTGCAAGGAGCTCGCGCTCGATCAGATCGCGCGCGGGGCAAGCGTCGTGTTCCAGGTTGCGGGTGGCTGCGGCTTGGGCGCGCTCGACGCGGCCGGGGAGCGGAACGCCTGGGGAATCGGCGTCGACGCAGACCAGTCGTTCCTCGGGAACTTCGTTCTCACGAGCGCGATGAAGCGCGTGGACGAGGCCGTCTTCCGGATCATCCGGTCGGTCACGGACGGGACGTGGAAGGGCGGCCAGAACGTGACCTTCGGCCTGGCCGAGCACGGCGTCGGACTGGGGAAGATCAACCCCGACGTGCCGCAGGAGGACCGCTCGATGCTCGAGGACGTCCAGCGGAAGATCCTCGCGGGCGAGATCGAGATTCCCCGGAGCCTCTAGCCGCCGGCGACCGCCGCAATGACGCGGATCTCTCCTCCGTCGGAGATCGGCGTGTGCAGTCCTTCGAGCTCGCGGACGTCCTTGCCGTCCACGTACACGTTCACGAGCCGCCGCAGCTCGCCGCTCTCGTCGAAGAGGAGATCCGCCACCGGCAGCTGGCGCAGCGCATGCTCCACGGTTGCGGCCTCGACCTCGAACTCGCCCTGCCCGCCCGCCTGCGCCGCGAGCAGCGACGGCAATCTGACTACGACCACGCCGCTTCGACCGAGAGCACGGGCGGCAGCTGGCGTGCGATCTCCGTCCAGCTCTCTCCGGCGTCGGTCGACGCGAACACCGAGCCGCTCTGCGTCCCGAAGTAGACGCCGGACGGCTCCAACGCGTCGAACGTGAAGCCCTCGCGCATGACCGCGCCCCACGCGGGCTCGGGGAGCCCTTTCGACGCCAGCGCCCACGTGGCGCCGCCGTCGTCGGTCCGGTAGACGCCGAGCCTCCCGTCCGGGGTGACCCTGTTCTCCGCGCCGACCTCCGGGATCACGTACGCGACGTCGGGATCGCGCGGATCGAGCGCGAGCGGGAAGCCGAAGCCGCTCGGGAGGCCGTTCCCCTCGAGCCGCTCCCAGGTCTCGCCCCGGTCGTCCGAGCGGTACACGCCGCAGTGGTTCTGCTGCCAGAGGCGGTCGGGCCGCTCGGGGTGGAGCAGCAGCTTGTGGACGCACTGTCCGACCTCCGGGAAGTTGTCCGGTTCCGGGAAGAAGTCGGCGGCGACGCCCTTGTTCGCGGGAGACCACGACTCGGCGCCGTCGTCGGTGCGGAAGGTTCCGGCGGCGGAGATCGCGATGTACATCCGGTTAGGGTCGGACGGGTCGAGCTGGATCGAGTGGCAGCACATCCCGCCCGCACCCGGCTCCCACTTCTCGCGCGTTGGGTGGTCGAGCATGCTCTGGACGGGTTCGAAGGACTCGCCGCCGTCGGCGGAGCGGAAGAGGATTCCCGGCGTCGCGCCGAGCCAGATCTCGCCGTCGTCGCGGCCGGGCTCGACGTGCCAGGTCTCCTCGAGCTTCAGCCCGGACTCCTCGGGGAGGCCAAGGCCCTCCGCCCGCGCCCACGTCTTCCCCTCGTCGGCCGACCGCTGGAAGGTGCCGCCGTACACGAAGTTGTTCGCCGCGACCTGGAGCGACCCGTCGCGCCGGTCGCGGATGGCGTGGTAGACCGACCAGCCCGTGAGCAGCGGGCCCTCGAGCTTCCAGGCGGCCCGATCCTCGTCTCCGTGGAGGAGGAAGAGGCCCTTTCGCGTTCCGCAGAGCAGGAGCACCCGGCTAGCCTATGCAACCTCCGTGGCCGGGTTGACCGAAGAGCAGGCGAGCCTTCTCAAGGGCAAGAACTTCGCCGTCGTCGGCACCGTCGGCGAGGACGGCATCCCGCAGCTGACGATCAACTGGATCGACTGGGACGGCGAGCACGTCGTCTTCAACACCGCCGAGGGACGCGTGAAGCCAGCGAACATCAGGCGCAACCCGGTCGTCAGCGTCTGCGTCTACAACCACGAGAATCCCTACCAGTACCTGACGGTGACCGGGCCGGCCGAGATCAGCGACGCGGGGGCGGAGGAGCACATCAACGAGCTTTCGCACCGCTACTTCGGTCGCGACTACCACTACGTGGACGGCGAGAAACGGCTGATCGTGCGGATCACGCCGGACCGCGTCTTCGCCCGCGGCTTTTGATCCGCGAGGTCGGGCCGCGGGACGGCCTCCAGAACGAGAAACAGATCGTCCCGCCCGAGACGCGGGCCGAGCTCGTGGGACGGCTGGCCGCCGCGGGCCTGAGGCGGATCGAGGCGGCGAGCTTCGTCAACCCGGACCGCGTCCCGCAGATGGCGGGCGCGGAGGAGGTCGTCGCGGCGCTCGAGCGCCGGGATGGGGTCGTCTACTCGGGCCTCGCCCTCAACGAGCGCGGCTACGACCGGCTCCGAGCTACGGGGCTGGACGAGGTGTCATTCGCCGTCGCCGCCACGGAGACGTTCTCGGAACGCAACGCGGGAGCGTCGGTCGAGGCCGCGCTGGAGGACGCCGAGCGCATCGTCGAGCGCGCGAAAGGGGACGGGCTCCACGCCAGCGTGACGGTCTCGGTCGCCTTCGGTTGCCCGTTCGAAGGCCCTGTGGATCCGCAGCGCGTGCTGGCGATCGGTGAGCGGCTGGCGGCGACGGAGGCGGACGAGCTCGTTCTCGCGGACACGATCGGCGTTGCGACGCCGACGCAGGTCAACGCGCTCGTCGAGGGATTCGTCGGGCTCGGCAAGCCCGTCGGCGGCCACTTCCACAACACGCGCAACACCGGCTACGCGAACGCCTACGCCGCGCTCGCTGCCGGCGCCACCGCGCTCGACGCCTCGGTCGGCGGGCTCGGCGGCTGTCCCTTCGCGCCGAAGGCGACGGGCAACGTGGCGACGGAGGATCTTGCCTACCTGCTCGAGGGCGAGGGCGTCGAGACCGGTGTCGACCTCGAGGCGCTGATCGGGATCTCCGAGTGGCTCGAAGAGCTGCTCGGGCGCCGGCTCGAGGGCTACCTGTACCGCGCCGGCCTGTTCAGATCACAGCTCTGACGAGCAGGAAGATCGCGGCAAGCGCGGCAAGACTGAGGAACAGCGCAAGGAACCCGACGAGCACGAGCTTCCCGAGCTTCTCGGGCGAGTCGTCCGAGGAGCCCGGCTCGAAGCCGGCGAGGACCTGCTCGTGGACCCTGCGCTCGATCTCGGCGGCCAACGAATCCGCGGAGCTCGGGGGCGCCGCCGTCTTGAGCGGCGGGAACGCGTCCGGCTTGTCGGACAGCGAGAGCTCGAAGATCCGCTCGTGCTGGACGTCCTTCAGATTGGCTTCGCCGAGATCGCGGACGGCGGTGCCCTCCGGAATGCTGTTCCCGACCAGCGCCCGCGTCGTTTCGGAGAGCAGGATCTGCCCGCCGTGGCCCGCCGAGCAGATGCGGGCGGCGCGGACAACGTCCATCCCGAGGTAGCCCTCCTCGCCGACCGTGGGCTCGCCGGTGTGGAGTGCCCATCCGGACCTTGACGTCGACGCCGTCCGGCCAGTTGTGCGTCGACAGCTCGCGCTGGGCGGCGACCGCGCCGGACACGGCGTCCCTGGCTCGCTCGAACGAGAAGAAGAAGGCGTCTCCCTGCGTATCGACCTCGCTGCCGCCCGCGTCGGTCAGCTGCTCGCGCAGGATCCGGCGATGCTCGCGGTGCACGTCGCCGTACCGGTCTCCGAGCTGCTCGAGCAGACGCGTCGAGCCCTCGACGTCGGAGAAGAGAAAGGTGACTGTGCCGCCGGGGAGGGTCAATCCGGCGGCAGCAGGCCGAGGCTCTCCTCTGCGCTCAGGCCGGGATCGTCGTCCTCGCGCTGCTCGTCCGCCGGCTCCGGTTCGTCCGCCGGCTCGAGCAGGTCGTCGGGCGTCTCGGTCACAGGACTAGCCTAGTCAGGATGAACCGTCTCGCCCATGAGACGAGCCCGTACCTCCTGCAGCACGCCGACAATCCCGTCGACTGGTACGCGTGGGGCGACGAGGCCTTCGAGCGGGCGCGTGCCGAGGATCGGCCGATCCTCCTCTCCATCGGGTATTCGGCCTGCCACTGGTGCCATGTGATGGAGCACGAGTCCTTCGAGGACGATGAGACGGCGGAGCTGATGAACGAGCGCTTCGTCAACGTCAAGGTCGACCGCGAGGAGCGACCGGACGTCGACGCGCTCTACATGGACGCGGTCGTGGCGCTGACCGGGCACGGTGGCTGGCCGATGACGGTGTTCCTGACCCCGGAGGGCGAGCCGTTCTTCGGCGGCACCTACTTCCCGCCCGAGCCGAGGCACGGGATGCCGGCGTTCGCGGATGTGCTCGCCGCGGTCTCGGATCTCTATCGCGAGCGCCGCGCGGCAGCGGCGTCCTCGGCCAGGCAGCTCGTCGATGCGATCAAGGCCTCGAGCGAGGTGCGGCCCTCGACCGACCCGCTGACCGAGAGCCTGCTCGGCGACGCCGCCCGTGCGCTGCGCCGCCAGTTCGACCCCGAGTGGGGAGGCTTCGGCGGCGCGCCGAAGTTCCCGCCGGCGCCTTCGCTGGAGTTCCTCCTGCGCCAGCACCTTCGCGGCGACGACGACGCGCTTCCGATGGTCACGAAGACCCTCGACGCAATGGCCGCCGGCGGCATGTACGACCTCCTCGGCGGCGGCTTCCACCGCTACTCGGTCGACCGCCGGTGGCTGGTGCCGCACTTCGAGAAGATGCTCTACGACAACGCGCTGCTCGCCCCGACGTACCTCCATGCGTGGGTCGTCACCGGCGAGGAGCGCTACCGCCGGGTCACCGAGGAGACACTCGACTACGTCCTCCGGGAGCTCGCCCTCCCGGAGGGCGGCCTTGCCTCCGCGCAGGACGCGGACACGGACGGCGTCGAGGGGCTGACGTTCACCTGGACGGCCGAGGAGGGAGTCCCCGAGGAGCTGCTTCAGCCCTTCGAGGAAGGCCGCTCCATCATCCGAGGCCAGCTCGACGAGGAGCTCCGGCGCCGGCTCTGGGAGGTCAGAGAGGAGCGGCCGAAGCCTGCGAGGGACGACAAGGCGATCGCCTCGTGGAACGGCCTCGCTCTGGCGGCCCTCGCCGAGGCCGGCCGCCGCCTCGAACGCGACGACTTCCTCGACGCGGCACGGCGGATCGGCGAGTTCCTCCTCGGCCCGCTCTCGGACGGCGAAGGCCGGCTGCTGCGGAGCTACCGCGACGGGCGGGCGAAGCACACCGGCTTCCTCGAGGACTACGCGGACGTCGCTCACGGTCTGCTCGAGCTCCATGTCGCAACGGGTGAGCTGCGGTGGCTCGAGGAGGCGAACCGCCTCGCACGGCTCGCCGTCGAGCTGTTCGGCGACGAGGAGCACGGCGGCTTCTTCCGGACGCCCGAGCACGGAGAGCGGCTGATCGCGCGCCAGAAGGCGTTCGACGACAACCCGACGCCGTCGGGGAACTCGATGCTCGCGTACGTGTTGCTCCGTCTGGCGCGCATCTACGGGGACGACGAGCTCGAGCGGCGCGCCGTCGGCGTCTTCCGGCTCAACGCCCACGCCCTGGCACGCGCGCCGCAGGCGTTCGGCCATGCGCTCTGCGCACTCGATCTGCACTTCTCGCCTCCGCGTGAGCTCGCCGTCGCCGGCCCGCCCGACAGCGAGGTGGCCCGGGCTGCGCTTGCACGGTTCGAGCCGAACACCGTCGTCGCCGTCGGGCCCTCGGACGAGGTTCCGTTGCTGCGGGGGAAGGAGCTCGTCGAGGGGCGGCCGGCGGTCTATCTCTGCGAGCGCTTCGCGTGTCAGGCGCCGGTCGTCGACGCCGAGAACCTTTCCGGAACGCTTACGAATTCCTAACCATAGTTCTGGCCCGTCCTGGGAAGACTCCCGCCATGGCGAAGGCACGGGAGGTTCTTGCAGCGACGCTGGCGCTTCTCGCGCTCTCGGCGGCGCTGGCCTCTTCGGCGACGTCTGAGATCCAGCAGACACAGACGAGGCCGAACATCGTCGTCCTGATGACGGACGACCAGACGGTTGAGTCCATGCGGGTCATGACCAACGTGAACACGCTGCTCGCAGCGCGCGGGACGACCTTCACGAATAACTTCGCGTCGTTCCCGCTCTGCTGCCCGTCCAGGTCGACCTACATCACGGGCCAGTACGGCCACAACCACACGATCATGGGGAACGCGCCGCCCGCCGGCGGCTACGACAAGCTCGCGCCGACACACTCGAACACGCTCCCGGCGTGGCTTCGGGCGGCGGGCTACCACACCGTCCACGTCGGCAAGTACCTGAACGGCTACGGCCGCGCACGGCCGACGGAGATCCCGGCGGGCTGGGCCGAGTGGTACGGCTCCACCGACCCGTCCACCTACAACTTCTACAACTACCGGCTGAACGAGAACGGCCGGCTCGTGACCTACGGGACCGGCGCTGCGAACTACCAGACGGACGTCTACGGGCGGAAGGCCGTCGAGCTGATTCGCCGGCATGCGCCCTCGACACAGCCGTTCTTCCTCTCGGTCGGGTTCCTCGCGCCGCACAGCGGCGGGCCGCGTGAAGCCGGCGATCCCGCGAATCAGGCCACGCCGGTTCCGGCGCCGCGGCACAGGAATCGTTTCGCGTCGGAGCCGCTGCCGGCCCCGGCCTCGTTCAACGAGGCGGACGTCTCGGACAAGCCGACGGGCATCCGCAACCGCGCCCTCATCGGCCCCGCACGCGTGAACGGCATCCGTGAGAACTACCAGCAGCGCCTGGAGTCGCTGCTTGCCGTCGACGAGGCGATCCGCGACATCGTCGCCGCCCTCGACGCTTCAGGCGAGATGAACCGAACGCTGATCGTGTTCACCTCCGACAACGGGTTCTTCCACGGCGAGCACCGCGTTCCGGCCGGGAAGGTGCTCGTGTACGAGCCGTCGGTTCGCGTCCCGCTGATCATCCGCGGCCCCGGCGTGCCTGCCGGCGCCCGCCGGACGAGCCTCGTCGCGAACATCGACCTGGCGCCGACCATCCTCGACGCTGCGAACGCCCGCCCCGGGCGGCGGCAGGACGGCCGCTCGCTGCTGCCGTTCGCGCACGACGGGCTGCTGCGGTCGGGCAGGGACGTCCTGCTGGAGACGCCGAGCTACAGCGCGATTCGCACGCCGCGCTTCGAGTTCGTCCAACACGCGAACGGCGAGCAGGAGCTCTACGACCTCGCGCGCGATCCGCAGCAGCTTCAGAGCCTGCACGCGGACGGCCGGTTCACGGCAGTGAAGAGCGACCTCGCCGCCCGGCTCGGGCGTCTCCGCGCATGTGTCGGAGACGCGTGTCGTCGCGGGCCGAATCTTCGCCTTCAGGCGCGCTATCGGCGCGGCCGGGGCGGTTGTGTCCGCTCGACCGTTCGGCTTCGCGTGGGCGGGTCGGCCGCGTCGAGGATCTCGAGCGTGAGCTTCTACCGCGGCCGCGCGAGGATCAAGCGCGACTCGAGGGCGCCGTTCACGGCGTCGGTCTCGCGGCGGGGGCTCCGCACGCGGACGCTCGTGCGGGCGCTCGTCGGGCTCCGGGACTCGCGGAGCGCGTCGCTCGATCGCGCTCTGCGAGCCTGCTAGTCGGAGGACTCGGCGGAACGCGCGGCGGCCGCCCGAGAACCTTTCCAGAACGCTTACGAACCTCTAACGGCAGTTCGTCGTTTCAGTCTCTGAAGGCGGGCGCAAAAAGGCCGGGGACGTGGGGGGTCTCACTGGCATCGCTAGCGGTGTCGCCGTCCTCGGCCCTGCTCGCCGCCTCCGTACCGCCGCTCAAGTCCGGCCCGCAACGGGCCGATCTCTCTCCGAATGAGCGGCGGTACGGAGAAGCTTCACGATGCCATCCAGGTCAGCCAGGAGGACAACGGCCGGCTGGAGAGCGCCGTCCTCGTCGGCTGGGTCGTCGTCGCCGAGTGGGTCGGCCAGGACGGCACCCGCACGCTCACGCGCATGAGCGGCACGCCCGGCGGCGCGGTTCCGCCCGAATGGCAGACGCGTGGGTACCTCCACGAGGCGCTCTTCGGCAAGTGGAACACGAGCGAAGCCTGAAGCCGAAGCGTTCGGCGAAACCCGGCTAGAAGCCGCCAGGCACTAGGCTGCGCCCGTGGAGGCGCGGGAACTCCTCGAGGCTCCGACGGACGAGCTCTGCGCCGAGGCCCGGGCGCGTCGCATCGGCACGCGCGTCACCTATTCGCCGAAGGTCTTCATCCCGCTGACGAAGCTCTGCCGGGACGTCTGCCACTACTGCACCTTCGCCCGGCCGCCGCGGCGCGGCGAGCGGGCGTACATGTCCGAGGAGGAGGTGCTCGAAGTCGCCGAGGCGGGTGCGGCGGCCGGGTGTCGCGAGGCGCTCTTCACGCTGGGTGACAAGCCCGAGCTCCGCTACCGCGCGGCAAGGGAAGAGCTCGCGGAGCTCGGCTGCGAGACGACGCTCGAGTACCTCGAGCGCTGCGCCCGGCTCGTCCTCGAGGAAACCGGGCTCCTCCCGCACCTCAACCCGGGGGTCATGTCTCGCGAGGACATGGCAGCGCTGCGCCAGGTCTCTGTCTCGATGGGGCTGATGCTGGAGACGGCGTCCGACAGGCTCGCCGGCCGCGGGCTGCCGCATCACGGCTCGCCCGACAAGGTCCCGGCCCGGCGACTCGAGACGATCGAGCTCGCAGGTGAGCTGGCGATCCCGTTCACGACCGGCGTCCTGATCGGAATCGGCGAGACGCGGATGGAACGGATCGAGGCGCTCGAGGCGATCGCCGACCTGGCGGAGCGGCACGGACACGTCCAGGAGGTGATCGTCCAGAACTTCCGCGCCAAGCCGGGGACGAAGATGGCCGGCCACCCGGAGCCGTCGCTCGAGGAGCTGCTCTGGACGGCGGCAGCTGCGCGGTTGATCCTCCCGGCGGCGGTCCATGTCCAGTGCCCGCCGAACCTCAGCTACGGGGACTTCCCGCGACTGCTCGACGCCGGCATCGACGACTGGGGCGGAATCTCGCCGGTGACCGTCGACCACGTGAACCCGGAGGCTCCCTGGCCGGAGATCGAGCGGCTCGGGGAGGCGACGGAAGCTGCCGGCCTTTCGCTTGCGCCGCGGCTCGCGATCTATCCCGAGTTCGTCTCCGGGCGGTGGGTCGATCCCTCCGTCATGCCGAGAGTCCTGCATGCGTCCGACGGCGAGGGCCTGGCGAGGGACGACCGCTGGGCTGCCGGCACGCACGCGCCGATTCCGTTCATCCCGCGCGACGCACTTCCCGTCGACTCGCGCGACGAGCTCGGCGAGGAGGAGATCGTCAGGCTCTTCGCCGCCCGCGGGGAGGAGCTTCACCGGGTCCTGGCCGCCGCCGACCGGCTGCGCCGCGAGGTCAACGGCGACACCGTCACCTACGTCGTGACCAGGAACGTCAACTACACGAACGTCTGTTACTTCCGGTGCGGCTTCTGCGCGTTCTCGAAGGGCCGGCTGGCGGCGAACCTGCGGGGGAAGCCGTACCTCGTCCCGCTCGACGAGACCGTTCGCCGGGCGCGCGAGGCGTGGGACCGCGGCGCCGTCGAGATCTGCCTGCAGGGCGGCATCCACCCGGGCTTCACAGGCGAGACCTACCTCGAGATCTGCCAGGCGCTGAAGGCGGAGCTGCCCGACCTGCACATCCACGCGTTCTCGGCGCTCGAGGTCTGGCAGGGGGCGGCGACGCTCGGGCTCGGCCTCGAGGAGTACCTCGGCGCCCTTCGCGACGCGGGGCTCGCCTCACTGCCGGGGACAGCCGCGGAGATCCTCGACGACGAGGTCCGCCGCGTCATCTGTCCGGACAAGGTCACGACCGCACAGTGGCTCCGCGTCCACGACACGGCGCACCGCGTCGGCCTGCGTTCGACGACGACGGTCATGTTCGGCCATGTCGACGGCCCGCGGAACTGGGCTCGGCACCTGATCGAGCTCCGTGAGCAGCAGCGGCGGACCGGCGGGTTCACCGAGTTCGTCCCACTGCCGTTCGTCCACATGGAAGCGCCGATGTACCTCAAGGGGCTTGCCCGGCCGGGGCCGACCTTCCGCGAGGCGCTGCTGATGCACGCGGTCGGCCGGCTCGCGCTCCATCCCTGGATCACGAACGTCCAGGCGTCGTGGGTGAAGCTGGGCGTGGAGGGCGCGCAGGCAGTCCTGCGCGCGGGAGCGAACGACCTCGGCGGGACGCTGATGAACGAGTCGATCTCGCGCGCGGCCGGCGCCGACCACGGCCAGGAGTTCCCGCCGGAGGCGATGGAGGAGGCGATCCGCGCGATCGGCCGGGCCCCGAGCCAGCGCACGACGCTCTACGGGGAGCCGCCGTCCGACCGCATCGCCGCGTCCTTCGGCGCGGCGCCGCTCGAGGAGCCCCTGAACCCGCCGGTGAGCGAGGCCCGCCTCAAGCCGCTGCCGGTGCTCGACCGTCCCGGCCTAGCCGCCTCGGCCTAGGAGGGCCAGCCGAAGTCGTCCGGCACGCCGCGCGCATCGCCCGGGCCGGTGTTCGGAGCGCCGACCTTGACGAAGATCGCGTCCTCGTCGCCGACCACCCGGAGCGCGCGTGGCGTCTCGGCGGGAACCCGAAGCGCCGTCCACGGCTCGAGGTCGATCACGTCGTTGTCCCCGACGAGTGCCTGCGCCCGACCGGACACGAGCAGGTAGATCTCCTCCTGGCGGTTGTGCGTGTGCGCCTCGGATGCGAACCCTTTGCTGTAGCGCGCGAAGCTGACGCCGCAGTCCTCGCAACCGAGGTCGTTGCGCAGGAACCGGATCTCGAACTGCTCGGGATCGTGTCCGAGGTTCTGCGACTGGTCCGGAACGTCCGAGACCTTCACGACCGTGTACTCCGCCATTCCGACTCCTTTCGGGGTTTCGAGCGTCGGTGCTCGGTGGTATTGTCAGTCTTGATGACGCAGCTTCTCGAGTAGCGCAGGAAGCAACGCGGCCCGGCCGCGGTAGCTTCCCACGGCCTCTCCCTCGAGAGGCTTTTTCATTTCTGGAGACGGTGATGGAGCGATACGAGCCAAAGCAAATCGAACCGAAGTGGCAGCAGGTCTGGGAGGACGCGAAGGCGTTCGAGACCCCGAACCCTGAGCCGGACGAGACGGGCGAGGAGTCGCACTGGTACCAGCTGGAGATGCTCCCTTACCCGTCCGGGACGCTGCACATGGGCCACGTCCTGAACTACACGATGGGCGACGTCGCCACGCACTTCCGGCGCAGGAATGGCTGGACGGTGCTGCGTCCGATGGGCTTCGACTCGTTCGGCCTGCCGGCCGAGAACGCCGCGATCACCGAAGGCGGTCACCCACGGGACATCACCGAGCGGAACATCGTCGCGATTCGGAAGCAGATGCAGCGCCTGGGGTGGGCGATCGACTGGAGGCGCGAGATCTCCGCGCACGAGGTGGACTTCTACCGCTGGACGCAGTGGCTGTTCCTGCAGTTCTTCGAGCGCGGCCTCGCCTACCGGGCGGCGGCGCCTGTCAACTGGTGTCCCAACGACCAGACCGTTGTCGCGCACGAGTATGTCGTGGACGGGCGTTGCGACCGCTGCGGGACGCTGGTCGAGGCGCGCAACCTGGAGCAGTGGTTCTTCAAGATCACCGCCTACGCCGACGAGCTCCTGGAGTACGAGCTGCCCGAGTGGGGCGAGTGGCCAGAGCGCACGAAGACGATCCAGCGGAACTGGATCGGGCGCTCGGAGGGCGCAGACATCCTGTTCCGGATCGAAGAGCTCGACGAGGACATCCCGGTTTTCACGACCCGGCCGGACACGCTGTTCGGCGCGACTTTCTTCGTGGTGGCCCCCGAGCACCCGCTGGTCGAGCGCATCGGCAACGACGATGTCCGCGAGTACGCGAAGCGGACCGCGGCGCGTCGTGGCGAGGCACGTGCCGCCGAGGAGACGAAGACCGGCGTCTTCACGGGGCACTACGTCACGAACCCCGTGAACGGGGAACGGCTACCGATCTACGTCGCCGACTACGTGCTGATGGAGTACGGGACCGGCGCGATCATGGCCGTCCCGGCCCACGACGAGCGCGACCGCGAGTTCGCGGAGGCGTTCGACCTTACGATCCGCGAGGTGATCGACGAGGACGGTGTCCTGGTCGATTCCGGCGAGTTCACCGGGCTTCCCGCCGATGAGGCAAAGCGACGGATCGTCGAGTGGCTGGGCGAGCGGGGCAAGGGGCAACCGGCGGTCAGCTACCGGCTGCGTGACTGGAGCTTCTCGCGCCAGCGGTACTGGGGCTGCCCGATTCCCATCGTCCACTGTGAGGACTGCGGCCTCGTCCCCGTTCCCGAGGACGAGCTGCCGCTGTTGCTGCCGGAGGTCGAGGACTACCGGCCGAAAGGCGTCCCGCCGCTGGCCTCCAACGAGGAGTGGATCAATGTGCCGTGCCCGAAGTGCGGGAAGCCGGCGCGGCGCGAGGCGGACACGATGGACACGTTCGTCGACTCGTCCTGGTACTACCTGCGTTACGTCGATCCCCGAAACGACCAAGCGCCGTTCGACCGCCGCCTGGTCGACTACTGGTGCCCGATCTCGCAGTACATCGGCGGGATCGACCACGCGACCGGGCACTTGCTGTACTCGCGCTTCTTCATCCGGGTGATGAGGGAGATGGGGCTTGTGAGCTTCGGCGAGCCGTTCGCGCGGCTGTTCCACCAGGGGTGGCTGCAGATGGGCGGCTCGAAGATGTCCAAGTCGAAGGGGAACGTTGAGGGCCCGGATCCCCTGGTCGACGAGTACGGCGCCGACGCAGTGCGCACGTACATCCTCTTCATGGGCCCGGCCGACCAGGACATGGAGTGGACCGACACCGGGATCGAGGGCATCGTCCGGTTCCTGCGGCGCCTGTGGCGGGTCGTCCACGAGATCGCAGAGCGAGAGTCCGCGGGCGGCGACGTACCGGACACGCCGCTGGCGCGGAAAGCGCACATGACGGTCGCGAAGGTGAGCGACGACATCGGCCGGCGCTTCCAGTTCCACACGCCGATCGCCGCCGTGATGGAGCTGACGAACGACCTCGTGCGCGAGCCCGAGGACCCCGCCGCCCGCTTCGCCGCCGAGACGGCGGTCTCGCTGATCCAGCCGTATGCGCCTCACCTGGCCGAGGAGCTGTGGGAGCGCCTGGGCAACGAGCGGTTGTGGGAGACGCCGTGGCCCGAGGCCGACGCGGCCTTGCTGGAGCGGGAAACGTTCGAGCTGGTGATCCAGGTGAACGGCCGGGTGCGGGACCGCATGGAGGTCTCGGCTGACCTGCCCGAGGCGGAGCTGGTCGAGCGCGCCAAGGCATCGCCGCGGGTGCAGGCGCACCTGGACGGCACCGAGATCCGGCAGACGATCGTCGTGCCCGGAAAGCTCGTCAACATCGTCACGCGTTAGGCTGATCTCACGCTAAAGCGGTAGTCCGCGGCAGCCGATGTGGACTCGGGGGTCCTAGTACCGGAGGCTTGGTGAGGGTTCTGCTCGTAGATGACGATGCGGCGCTGCGGATGCTGCTTCGGACGACGTTCGAGGTCTTCGACATCGACGTCGACGAGGCGGAGGACGCCGCCGACGCGCGTCGATTGATCACGGGCTCTGCTCCCGACGTGGTCGTGCTCGACGTGCACATGCCGGGCATGGACGGCCTCGAGTTCTGCCGCAGCCTCAAGACGGACCCGGGAACGGATGGGATCCCGGTGGTCATGCTGAGCGGCTCGGAGGGCGGCACGTCGACGGCGGCGGAGGACGCGGGAGCCGACGCGGCAGTCCGCAAGCCCTTCAGCCCGCTCCAGCTGCTGGCGGTCGTCGAGCAGCTCGTGGGCACTCGCTACGGCATCCCGTTCCGGTCAGTCCGCGCCGACGATCCGCAGGAGCAGCTGCTGCTGTACGCGCGCGACCTGCGCCATGTCCTGGAGATCGAGAAGGGTCAGCGCTCCCTCGTCCAGAGCGCGTACCGGGAGACGGTGATGGCGCTCGCGAGCGCGCTCGAGTCGAAGGACACCGGAACCAGGCAGCACTCGCAGCGAGTGCAGCGCTACGCGATCGAGCTCGCGCAGGCCGTCGACCCGGAGCTGCTCGAGGATCCGAGCACCGAATACGGCTTCCTGCTCCACGACGTCGGCAAGATCGGGATCCCGGACCGAATCCTCCAAAAGCCCGAGCCGTTGACCACGGCGGAGACGCGGCTGATGAAGACGCACACGGTCCTCGGCGAGCAGGTGCTTTCCGGCGTTGCGTTCTTTCATGGCGAGGGCCTCCGGATCGTCCGCTCGCACCATGAGCGCTGGGACGGCGACGGGTATCCCGACGGCCTGGCAGGCAGCGAGATCCCGCTCGCGGCGCGCGTCTTCGCCGTCGCCGACACGCTGGACGCGATCACGAGCGACCGGCCGTACCGTCGGGCACGCCGCTGGGTTGATGCGGGCCGCGAGCTGGTCCAGCAGTCCGGCAAACAGTTCGATCCCGACGTTGTCGGCGCGTTCGTCGGCAACGAGGCTCGACTTCGCGTGATCCGCGAAGAGCTCGAGTCCTCCTAGGCGCGCTCGAGCAGGCGCTGGTCGGCGTGGCGCCGGTAGGCGCGGTTGCCGAAGAAGGCTGCGAGGCCGAGCAGGATGAAGGGGCTTGCGACGATCAGTGCGTAGGCGGCGATCGCGAGCTCGGCGAGGAGGATTCCGACCGCATCGTCGAGGGCTCGATCGAGTCGCCCCGGGGTCACGGCGGGCGCTTTCGGCTCGTGGGTCGTCAGGTCGAGATTGACGGTCGCGTACGCGGCCTGGCGGTTGATCTGGACACGCTGGTTTCGTAGCGCCTCGATCTGAGCGAGGAGCTGTGCGCGCTCGGCGCCCTGCGCCTGGGCTGCGCGCCGCTCGAGGTCGCGGATGCGGCGCGTGAGCTCGTCGAGCCCCTGCTGGAGGTCGGAGACCTGCGTGTCCTGCGCCAGGATCCGGCCCATCGCGCTGAGCTCGACGATCGCGGCCTGCACGCGCGAGACGGGGATGCGGAGGCGCAGCGCCGCGGTGCCGTCCCCGGGCTCGGGCGTGGAGTAGTTGACGGAAAGGACGTACCCGCCGAGGCGGCGCGTCGCCCGGAGCGCCCTCTGGGTCGTCGCCGACAGCTCGTCAGTGCCGTCGACGAGGAGCGTGAGGCTTGCCCGGTAGTCCTGCGCGCGGCGTTGTGCCGGGATCGGCGCCGTGAAGCTCTGCCCGGGGAGCGCTTTCGCCCGATCGGCGGTCTCGCCGGCGGGGCTCGGGGTCACGTCCTGCGCGGGCGCAGCCCTGGAGGTCTCGGCGGCGTCGCCGGACCGATTCGGCTCGATCGCGGTGTTCAGCCCAACCGCGACGGCCGCTGCGAGCGACAGGCCTGCAGCGACCGGCACTGCGAACGACAGGATCCGGCGGGTCCTGAAGCGGCGGGCCGGGGGAGTAGTGGCCGTGACGGCGGCGACACGCTCGCGGAGCCGGTGGGGCGCGGCCGGTGTCTCGGCGCGCAAGGCGGTGACGAGGTCAGGCGACATGCTGTGTTCCCACCTTCTCTTCGAGCCGGCCGAGTGCCCGTGACAGGCGCGTCGTGCAGGCGGAGGGGCTGATTCCGAGGACGCGTCCAGCATCTGCCGGGTCGAGTTCGAGGATGACGCGCAGGGCGATCACCTCGCGGTCCGCGGCCGAGAGGCTCGCGAGCGCCTGCCGGAGCCAGGGGGAGAGGGTCTGGAACTCCAGCTCTTGCGTCCGCTCGGCGAGGCTCGAGTAGCGCGCCTCGCGTCGACGGCGACGCTCTTCCGATCGGAGGTGGTCGAGGGCAGCCGTGCGGGCGATCTGGCAGAGCCAGGTGCGCTCTGAGCCTCTGGCCGGGTCGAATCGGTGCCACAGGCGAACGGCGCGCTCGAAGGTCTCGGCGGTCAGTTCCTCGGCCGCCTGCGGGTCGCGTGTCAGGTACAGGACGTACCGGTAGACGTCGTCCAGGTGCCTCTCGGCGGCATCGGCGAGCGAGCGCGTCACAGGCTTCATACCCCTCATATACGTCGCTTCGGCCGAAACCGTCACACCTTTGGTGCGTTCCCGTGACGGAGACACCGCCGGGAGCCTGGACGACGCGCTCGTCACGTTCGGCTGATCGTTACCCGGCGACGGTTGCGCGAAGGTCCGCGAGGTACTTCTCGAGTTCGGCTCGACCGTACGGGTCGTCGTGGTGGCCCTCGATGAAGATCTCCGCCCCGAAGCCGAGGATCGTTTCGAGGAGCGGCTGTGCACGTTCGGCTGTGTATCCGCCGCTCGGCGCCTCGTAGAGGCAGTCCCCCAGAAAGAGCACGCGGTCGGGCTCGACGTGCAAGACACACGAGTCGGAGGCGTGGTCGCCCGCGACGTGCCGTACCCGGACCGTCACGCCGCCGAGCTCGAGGTCGAGCCCGCCCTCGAAGACGACGTCGGCCTGTGCTACCTGAACCTCGCGCGGCGAGGGCAGCTCTTCCTTCACGTTCGCCGCGTGCTGCTCCGAGGCGATTCCTTCCGCCACCCGACGATCGAGCGCCTCATCGCTCCAGTCCGTCTCGGCCATCTCGGCCAGCGTCGCCGCGGTCTCCAGGTGCGCGATCACCGGCGCGCCGATCTCCGCCGCACCGAAGACGTGATCCCAGTGCGAGTGCGTGAGAACGGTGAGGCTCGGCGGCTCGATACCCATCTCGGAGAACCCGTTGAGGGCGATTCGCGCATGCGCGGCCGAGCTTCCTGCATCGAGCATCAGCGTTCGACGGGTGCCGACGACCGCGCACAGGGACGGCCGGTCAGGCGGCCCGGGAGGCAGGCAGTAGACGTGGTCGCTGATCTTCGTCAGTGCGCTCATGCCAATCCGTAGCTCGTATGCCGATCCTCGCACCACCGGCGGTGACCCCGCCGGCTCTGACCGCGCCGGGCGCCGACGAGGGCCGGGTGAGCCCAGGACCGAATGGTCGTCGTCAGCGTCGCCGGACGCCGTTTCCGCCGAAACCGTCACACCTTTGGCGCATTGCGGTGACGGACACGCGACGGGTCCGTCGCCACGATCGTCTGCATGCACGACTTGCAGGTCACGCGTGCGCGCGCGCTCGTTGGCGCCGCGCTGCTCGTAGCCGCGCTGTTCGTCGCGGGGCGGTTCTTCGTCGGCAGCGGCACCGCCACCGTCGAGCGTCCCCCGCCCGAGGCAGGGGAGATCGAAGCGGCGGCGCCGCCTCGCCTCGTCGTCCACGTCGTCGGCGCGGTTCGGCGGCCGGGGCTCTACCGGCTCGTCCACGGCGCTCGAATCGCGGATGCGGTCCGCCGCGCCGGCGGCGCCACCCGGCGAGCCGACCTGAGTCTCGTCAACCTCGCTGCCCAGGTCTCCGACGGAAGCCAGGTGGTCGTTCCGCGCCGGGAGGTGGTCGAGGCAGGCGCCGCTTCGGAGACAGGCGAGGGCGGTGTTGGCGGCGCAGCCGGTGGCCCGGTTCACCTGAACACGGCGACGCTCGAAGAGCTGGACGCGCTTCCCGGCGTCGGGCCCGTGACGGCGCAGAAGATTCTCGACCACCGGGAGCAGCACGGCGCCTTCAGCTCAGTCGACGACCTCGATGCGATCCCTGGCATCGGGCCGGCCAGGCTGGAGCAGCTGCGCGAGTTGGTGGCGCCATGAACGTCGCGTTCCTGGAGCGGTACGCGCCGCACGTGCTCGCGTTCGCGCTCTGCGCGGGGCTCGTACTCGCCGCGGTCGTTCGGAGCTCCTCGAACCTCGTCCTTGCCCTCGCGTTGGTGGGCGCCGTGGTCTCGGCCGCGTGCGTAGGGCGCGGCGGGAGGATTGCTGTGCTCGCGCTGGCGCTGGGTGCAGGCGGGTTGTGGTGGGGCAGCATCCGTCTGGACGCTCTCGACCGGAGCCTGCTTGCCCCCCGGGTGGGCGAGACCGGGCGCGCGGTTCTCGAGGTCACCGGGCCGGCGCGCCGGTCGCCGTACAGCATTCGCGTCCCGGCGCGCGTGCGGTCCTTTCGTTCGCTCCACCTGCGCGAGCCGGTTCTGCTCGAGCTTCCGCCCGGGAGGGCACCGCCGCAGGGCGCTCTCGTCGAGACTGCGGTCGAGCTGCGGGAGCCTCGCGGGCCAAGTGACGGCTTCGACGAGCGGGCATTCCTGCGCCGCCGCGGTGTCCACGTCGTCGCGCGCGGGCGGGAGTGGCGGCTCGTCGGGCGGAGAGGCGGCCTCGCCGGCGTCGCGGATCGCGTCCGAGAGCGGCTGGCCGCGTCGATCGCACCCGGGCTCGCGGGAGAACGGCGTGCGGTCCTGGCCGGGCTCGTTCTCGGCGAGGACGAAGGGCTCGGCCAGGAGCTGCAGGACGACTTCCGCTCGTCCGGGCTCTACCACCTCCTGGCCGTGTCTGGTCAGAACGTCGCCTTCGTCGCAGGGGGAGTCCTCGTGCTTGCCTGGCTGCTCGGGATCTCGCGCTTCGTGGCGGAGCTCGGCGCACTCGCAGCAATCGGCGCGTATGTCCTGGCGGTCGGATGGCAGCCGTCGGTCGTTCGTGCAGGGGTCGCTGGCGCGCTGGCGTCACTCGCGTGGCTCGCCGCGCGGCCGCGGGACCGCTGGTATTTCCTCCTGCTCGGAGCCGCGCTCCTCCTCGCGTGGAACCCGTACAGCCTCTACGAGCCCGGCTTCCAGCTCTCGTTCGCGGCGGTGGCGGCGATCTTCGTCCTCGTTCCGCGGCTCGAACGCATCCTCGAGGGGTATCCCGTTCCGAAGTGGCTCGGCACGATCGTCGCGGTCTCGGGCGCGTGCGGGGCCGTCACGGCGCCGATTCTGCTCCTCCAGTTCGGCTCGGTTCCCGCCTACTCGATCCTCAGCAACGCGTTGGCCGCGCCGGTCGTGGGCGTCTCGTTCAGTCTGGCGCTGCTGACCGCCCTTCTCGATCAGGTGCTCCCGCCCGCGGCCGTAGCCGCCGGCTGGGTGAACGGTTGGCTGGCGGCCTACGTGGCGGCCTGCGCGCGGCTCGTCGGCGGGCTGCCCGGGGCTGACCTCGAAGCGTCCGCCGCGCTCGCGATCGGTGGCATGGCACTCATCGCGCTGGTCGCCTGGGCGCGCCTACCCCGCTGGAGGCGGCCGGGCCTCGCGCTCGTCGCCGGTCTGGCCGTGCTGGTCACGGCGGCCTGGCAGATCCGCCCGCAGGAGTCGCGCCCGCCGCCGTCCGGGTTCCGGCTGACCGTTCTGGACGTCGGCCAGGGAGACGCGATCCTCCTGGAAGTCCGGGAGGGAGCGGTACTCGTCGACCAGGGCCCGCCCGAAGGAGACGTCGACGACCAGTTGCGCAAGCTCGGTGTGCGTGACCTCGCGCTCGCGGTGCTGACCCACCCGCAGCGTGACCATGTCGGCGGTGCGGCCGAGCTGCTCCGCCATGTCCACGTTGGTCGAATCCTCGATCCGGAGATCCCGGCTGAGAGCCCCGAGCACGACGCCGCGCTCGCCGAGGCCCGCGAGCGCCATGTCCCTCTGCTGACCGCGCGGGCCGGGCTTGGCTTCAGTCTGGGGGCGCTCCGCCTGCGTGTGCTCTGGCCAGCCGGCGACCCGCCCGAACACGAGGATCCGAATCTCTTCGCGACCGTGATCCTCGCCTCGTACGGCAGTGTCGACGTGCTGCTCACGGCGGACGCGGAGTCTCCGGTGACGCTGCCGCTCAGTCCGCCCCCAGTCGAGATCCTCAAGGTCGCACACCATGGATCGGCCGATGACGGGTTGCCGCGCCTGCTCGCGCTCACCCGACCGGAAGTTGCGGTGATCTCGTGCGGCAGGAACAACGACTACGGGCACCCGACGCCCTCCACACTGGCCGCGCTGGACGCGGCTCCCGGTCTCGACGTCTTCAGGACCGATCGCCAGGGCAGCATCGTGATCGAGAGCGACGGACGGCGGATCACGACGCGACAGGGCGCGTGACTATGCTTGCCCACGGTGTCCAGCGAGCCGCTCCTGCCGGTCTATCTCCTGGCCGGAAGCGACAGGCCCAAGGTCGTCCGCGCGCTCCGCCGGCTCCGCTCGCGCTTCGGAGACGAGTCGATCGAGCACCTCGCGGCGGACACGTCGGACGGGGCGGAGGCCGTCGCGGCGTGCAACGCGCTCGGCCTCTTTGCCGGGGCCGACGGCGGCCGCCTCGTCATCGTCGAAGGCGTCGAGCGCTGGAAGAAGGCCGACGCCGAGGCGGTGGTCGAGTACCTGGGGGACCCCGTGCCGGGAGCCGTCTTGGCGCTCGTGGCTCAGGAGACCCCGAAGAGCGACGCGCTCGCGAAGGCAGTCGGGAAGGCCGGGAAGGTGCTCGCGTTCGAGGCGCCGAAGCCTCGCGATCTCCCTGCGTGGGTTCGGTCACAGTTCGAGCGCCTGGGTGCGAATGCCGAACCGGACGCCTCCCGAGCTCTCGTCGAGATCGTGGGCGACGACCTCGTCGCGCTCGCGACCGAAGCAGACAAGATCGCGATCTGGGCCGGAGGCAGTCCGATCACGCGGGAGGACGTCGAGAAGCTCGCGGCGCCGGCGCGCGAGGCGGCAGCCTGGGCGATCACGGACGCCTGGGGCGAGCGGGACGGCGCCGCGCTCATGGCCGCAGCCGAGTCAGAGCTCGAACGCCGGGAGCCCTTTGCGATCTCCGTGCGACTCGCGGCGCACGTCACCCTGGTCCGAAGCGTCAAGCTCCTCGCTGCCGAGGGCGTCGGGGCCAGAGACATCGCGAAGCGCGTCAAGGTGCACGAGTTCCGCGTCCGCAAGGCGATCAGCCACGCGGACCGCTATTCCCAGGAGGAGCTCGACGCGGCACTGACCCGTCTGGCTTCGCTGGACGCTGCGCTCAAGGGTGCGAGCCGCCTCTCCAACACGCACGAGCTCACGCGTGCGCTCGTGGAGCTCACCGACCCGGCGAAGGCCCCGGCGTAGGAGGAGCTACCGGCTCGAGACGAGGCGGGCAGCCTGCGCCTTCTTGCGCGCAGCCGCGTTGCGGTGGAGCGCTCCGCGCGAGGTTGCACGGTCGATCCACTGCTGAAGCTCCTTGTGCGTTGACGCGATCCGGTCGGAATCGCCGTCCGCGACCGCAGACTCGAGCCGACGCGTCAGCGTCTTGACGGTCGAGCGGTAGCGGAGGTTCTGGAGCCGCTCTCGAGCGGCCGTACCGACCCGCTTCTTCTGTTGCTTGATGTTCGCCATCGCGCGTAAAAGTGCCCGCAACTGCGGGCCGCGGAATGCTAGCAGCCGTCCGTGCGCCGCAGGAGGCCGCCAAGGCCGCTCGTATCCTGATCTCGTGGGGAATCGCCGGTGAGCGAGGTCCGTCCAGAGGCGCCGGGGTTCCCGTCCCGCCGGCTCGCCGTGTCGACCGCCGCGTTCTCGGCCGCGACCGGCCTCTCACGCGTCCTCGGACTCGTCCGCGAGATCGTGGTCCGGGGGTTCTTCGGAGTCGAAGGCGCGGGCATCAACGCGTTCACCGTCGCCTTCCAGGTGCCGAACCTCGTGCGCGCACTGGTCGCTGACGCCGCGCTCACCGGCGCCTTCGTGCCCGTCTTCACGGAGCTCCTCGAAAAAGGGGAGCGGGCTCGGGCCTGGCGTGTGGCGTCGAGCCTGATCTGGCTCCTGCTCCTCGGCCTCACCGCGATCACGGCGCTGTTCATGCTCGCAGCACCGTGGATCATGGCCGCCTTCGGCTACGGCGATGACGAGCTCGCCGTCACGCTCGCCAGGATCCTCTTCCCGATCGTGATCCTGCTGGGGATCTCCGGCGTCATCGTCGGGATCCTCAACAGCTACGAGCAGTTCAGCATCCCCGCCCTCACGCCGGTTGCCTGGAATCTCGTGATCATCGCCGGCCTCGTCATCGGCGTTCCGCAGGCCACCTCCGAGAACGCGGAGCTCTACGTCTACGCCGGCTCGATCGTGCTCGGCACCGTCGTCCAGCTGCTCCTGCCCTTGCCGTGGCTAGCAGGGCTCGACGGCCGGCTCCGCGTGGCGATCGACTGGCGGGACCCCGCGGTCAAGCGCATCTTCGTGCTCATGCTGCCCGTCACGCTCGGCCTCGGCCTCATCAACTTCGCGGCCGTGATCGGGACCTTCTTCGCGGCGCGGTTCATCGACCCGGACCTCTCGCCGAGCGCGATCGACGCAGCCTTCCGCATCTACATGCTTCCGCAGGGGATGTTCTCGGTCGCGGTCGCGACGGTGCTCTTCCCGGCGCTCGCGCGGCTCGCTGCTCGCAACGACCTGGAGAGCTTCCGCAGCATGGTCGGTACCGGCCTGCGCCAGATCGCCTTCCTGCTGATTCCCGCAAGTGTGATCTCGGTCGTCCTCGCCGAGCCGATCGTCCGTCTCCTCTACGAGCGCGGCCAGTTCGAACCCAGCCAGACAAGAGTCGTCGCAGGGGCGCTCGCCGCCTTCTCGCTCGGCCTCACCTTCAACGGCGCGATGCTGATGCTGAACCGGGCGTTTTTCGGACTCCAGTCTCCCTGGACGCCGACCGCCGTCGCGCTCGGCACGCTGGCCGCGAACACGGCGCTCTACGTCGCCTTCTACCGGCTCGGCACCTGGGGGATCCCGCTCGCGATCTCTGTCGCGAACATCCTCGGCACGGTTGCGCTCGTCGTCCTTCTGCGGCGTCGACTGGTCCGCCTGGAGCTCGGCACGGACGATCGATTCTGCGCTGCGCATCACCGCCGCTTCCGCCGTGCTCGGCGCGGTGGCCTTCGGCGTCTGGTGGGCGCTCGACGAGGTGCTCGGCCGGGCCTTCCTCGCACAGCTCGTCTCGGTGCTCGGAGCGATCGCAGCGGGGGGCGCCGCCTACCTGTTTTCGGCCCGTTTGCTGGGAGTTCGCGAGCTGAACGCGTTGCTATCGTTGCGCTCCCGCGCCCGCCCGGCCGACTGACCTATGCAGCTGGACCGAATCCGCAACTTCTCGATCATCGCGCACATCGACCACGGGAAATCGACCCTGGCCGATCGCATCCTGGAGGTCACCGACACCGTCTCCGGACGGGAGATGCGCGACCAGGTGCTCGATTCCATGGACCTCGAGCGCGAGCGCGGGATCACCATCAAGGCGCAGGCCGTTCGCGTCCTCTGGAAGGGGCACCAGCTCAACCTGATCGACACGCCCGGGCACGTCGACTTCACCTACGAGGTGTCGCGGTCCCTGCAGGCGTGCGAGGGCGCCGTGCTGGTCGTGGATGCCGCACAGGGCGTGGAGGCGCAGACGGTTGCCAACGCCTACCTGGCGATCGAGAACGACCTGGAGCTGCTCCCTGTCGTCAACAAAATCGACCTGCCGCAAGCCGATCCCGACGCGGCGGCCACCGAGATCGCGGAGCTGATCGGCGGGGACCCCGACGAAGTCCTCAGGATCTCGGCCAAGACGGGCCAGGGGATCGAGGACGTCCTCGATGCGGTCGTCGAGCGGATCCCGCCGCCGTCAGGCGACCCCGACGCGCCGGCGCGCGCGCTGATCTTCGACTCGTCGTACGACCAGTACCGGGGGGTCGTCGCGTTCGTTCGTGTCGTCGACGGCTCCTTCCGCACGGGCGAGGAGCTGCTCGCGATGGCGCAGGGAACCCGATTCGAGGCGGAGGAGCTCGGCTTCTTCTCGCCCACGATGCGGGCGGCTCAAACGCTCGACGCCGGCGAGGTCGGGTACGTGGTCACGGGGCTCAAGGACGTCAGCCGGCTCCGCGTCGGCGACACGCTGACCTCGCGGGCAAACCCGGCTGCCGGCCCGCTCCCGGGCTACAAGGACGTGAAGCCGATGGTGTTCGCGGGGCTCTTCCCGACCGACTCGGACGAGTACCCCGAGCTGCGCGACGCCCTCGAGAAGCTGAAGCTGAACGACGCGGCTCTGGTCTACGAGCCCGAGACGTCGAACGCCCTCGGCTTCGGCTTCCGCTGCGGCTTCCTCGGCCTGCTGCACATGGAGATCGTCCGCGAGCGCCTCGAGCGGGAGTTCGACCTCGATCTGCTCGTGACCGCTCCCAACGTCGCGTACCGGGTCCTCACGCTGGCGGGCGAAGAGGTCGAGGTGCACAACCCCGCCGAGATGCCGCCGGACATCGAGCGGGTCGACGAGCCCTACATCCGCGCCTCGGTCATCGTCCCGAAGGAGTACGTCGGCGCGGTGATGGAGCTCTGCACCGAGCGGCGGGGTCGCTTCGACCACATGGAGTACCTCTCCGAGGAGCGCCCGCTCCTGATCTACGAGTTGCCGCTCGCCGAGGTCGTCGTCGACTTCTACGACCAACTGAAGTCGCGGACGCGCGGGTACGCGAGCTTCGACTACGACGTGATCGGCTTCCGCGAGGGGAGCCTCGTCAAGCTCGACGTCCTGATCGCCGGCGAGTCCGTGGACGCGCTGTCGTTGATCGTGCATCGCGACTCGGCGTACGGCCGCGGGCGCGCGCTCGTCGACCGCCTGCGGGAGGAGATCCCGCGCCAGATGTTCGACGTCCCGGTCCAGGCCGCGATCGGGTCTCGCATCATCGCGCGGGAGACGATCAAGGCGAAGCGCAAGGACGTGCTCGCGAAGTGCTACGGCGGTGACATCACCCGGAAGCGGAAGCTGCTCGAGCGCCAGAAGAAGGGCAAGAAGCGGATGAAGCAGGTCGGCGCCGTCGAGGTGCCGCAGGAGGCGTTCCTTGCCGTCCTCAACCTGAACGAGAACGGGAAATGACCGGCGGCGCGCGCCACCTCTACGTCCACCTGCCGTTCTGCGCGCACCGGTGCGGGTACTGCGACTTCGTCACGGTCGTCGGCCGGCGCGCCGAGCACGGTTCCTACGTCGATGCACTGCTTTCCGAGCTCGACTTCGAGCGCGCGCTGCTCGCGCCCGAGCTCGACACCGTGTTCCTCGGCGGCGGGACACCGACCTTCACGGAGCCAGGCGAGCTTCGCCGCTTGCTGGACGCACTGCCCGGGGCGGTCGAGGTCACGGTGGAGGCGAATCCGGAGACGGTGACCCCCGAGCTGGCCGCGCTCCTTCGTGCGGGCGGCGTGACGCGGGTCTCGCTGGGCGCGCAGACATTCGACCCGGCGCTGCTCGAGGTCCTCGAGCGCGTTGCCGGGCCGGACGACGTCCGGCGAGCCTTCTACCATCTCCGTGATGCCGGATTCGACAACATCTCGCTCGATCTCATCTACGGGATCCCCGGCCAGAGCGCCTCCGGCCTCGACGCCGACATCGATCAGGCGCTCGCGCTCGGCCCCGAGCATCTCTCCTGCTACGAGCTGGAGGCGAAGCTCGGAACCCGTTTCACGCACAGGCATGGAGATGAGCTTGCCCGTCAGGCAGTTGCGCTCGAGGGGTACTTCGAGCGGGTCGTGGGACGGCTGACCGCAGCCGGCTATCGCTGGTACGAGACCGCGAACTTCTGCCGGCCGCCCGAGGCGTCGGGTGGGCGGGACCTGCGCTCACAGCACAACCTCGGGTACTGGCTCGGGCACGACTACGTCGGAGTCGGGGTGGGGGCCGTCTCGACCGTGCGGGGACGACGCTGGCGGAATACCCCGCGGCTGCCGACCTACAGCGCCGCGCTGGCGCGGGGCGACACTCCGCCGCGCGAGATCGAGGACCTCTCGGCGGATGTCCGCCTGCAGGAGCGCGTGATGCTCGGCCTTCGATTGGACGAGCCGCTGCCGCTGGACGGGCTCGCTCCGGTGCTCGACGGTGCCGCCCTCACCCGTCTCGAGCGGCTCGAGCTGGTGACTCGCGGCCCTGCGGACCGGGGCGAGGCTCTCACGCTGACCCGGCGCGGGCGGCTGCTGGGCGGTGGCGTAACCGTCGAGCTGCTCGCCTGAAGTCCGCGGGCGCCGACTAAAATTCCTGCAAACAGCATGGCTGAGCCGACGCTCACAGACCGTCAGCGGGACATCCTGCGGAGCCTCGTCGAGGAGTACATCGCCACCGGGCAGCCGGTCGGCTCCAGGCACCTGGTCGAGCGCGCCGGGCTTCGCGTCTCGCCGTCGACCGTGCGCGGCGAGCTCGCGGACCTCGAGCGGCGCGGGCTGCTCACGCACCCGCACACGTCCGCGGGCCGGGTCCCGAGCGAGGCCGGCTACCGGCTCTTCGTCGAGGGCCTCCTCGAGCGACTCGAGCCTCGCCCGGCGTCAGTAGCGCTGGATCTGAGCGGACCGGGTGCCGAGGTCGAGAGTGCCCTGCAGGCGACGACCGAGGCACTGGCTCAGATGACGCGGCTGTTGGCACTCGTTTCGGCGCCGCCTCTCGAGGCTGCGACGGTCAGGCACGTCGAGGTGCTCGAGCTCCAGCCGCAGGTGATGGCGACCGTGGTGATCACCTCGACGGGAGGCGTGACGAAGCGCGTGTTCGCACTCGGTGAGCCGGTAGACCAGGGCCTCGTCAGCTGGGCGAGCGAGTATCTGAACGAGCGAACGGTCGGCCTCGCGCCGGGGTCGCGCGCGCTGAGGCACGTGTTCGCCGAACCGGGGCTGACCGAGCGGGAGCGTGGATTTCTCGAGCTCTTCCGGCCCGCGTTCATCCATGCTGCGGGATCGGAGGAACAGCGGCTCTTCGTCGGCGGGACGGCCCTGGTCCTCGGCGATGTCAGGGGCGAGGACCTCGAGGCGTATCGCGGGCTGCTTGAGGCTCTGGAACACCGGGCGGTCGTCCTCCAGATCCTCGGGGAGGCGCTCGGGACGCGGGGCCCGTTCGTCCGGCTCGGCGTCGATCTCCCGCACCCCGCGCTTCAGCGCGCCTCGCTCGTCGGCGCGACGTACGGGCTTGCCCACCGCCGGCTCGGCGCCGTGAGCCTCCTCGGTCCGCTCCGAATGGACTACGAGACCGCGCTTCACTCCGTCCGTGGAGCCGCCCGCGAGCTCTCCAGGTTCGTCGAGGAGATCTACGCCGACAACTAGGAGGGATTGGCGGGACGTCGCTCGTCGCAGGGGCGCGATGGTCGTTCCGAGGCGAGGACGCAGGGAGCGTTCGTATCGGTTGAGATACGGGCGCGACTGAGGACGCAGTCCTCGGGGCGAGCAGCGCGGCCGTGCGGCACAGCCGGCGTTCCGCCAAGCCCTCCTGGCGTCGGGCTACGCTCAGGCGAGATGGCGACCGCACAGCGCGACTACTACGACGTGCTCGGCCTGCGTCGCGACGCGGACGAGGGCGAGATCAAGAAGGCCTTCCGCGCTCTCGCGCGCCAGGTGCACCCCGACGTCTCCGACGCACCGGACGCGGACGAGCGCTTCAAGGAGGTCGTCGAGGCGTACGAGGTGCTCTCGAACTCCGAGACGCGCGAGCTCTACGACCGGTACGGGCACGCGGGCCTCCGGAGCGGAGGCTTCAACCCGACTCAGTTCGACTTCGGGAACCTCGCCGACATCTTCTCGGCGTTCTTCGGCGATGACCTCTTCGCGGCGGCACGCGGGCGCGGAGCCGACGTCGCCGCCGAGGTCGACATCGTGCTCGAAGAGGCGGCGAAAGGCGTGACCCGAGACGTGCCGTTCGAGGTGGCGGTCACATGCTCGCGCTGCTCCGGCCAGGGAATGGAGCCCGGAACCGCAGTCACGACCTGTCCGACGTGCGACGGGACGGGTCGGATTCAACACGTCTCGCGCAGCGCCTTCGGCGAGTTCATCCGGACGCAGGGTTGCCCGCAGTGCCGAGGCCGAGGGCAGCTCATCGAGCATCCATGCGAGCGCTGTGGCGGGGCCGGCCAGGTCGTCGAGGAGCGCCGGCTCGAGGTGACGATCCCGCCGGGGATCCACGACGGTCAGAGGATTCGTCTTTCGGGCGAGGGCCATTCCGGTCTCACCGGCGGCCGGGCGGGCGATGTCTATGTCCGCGTGCGTGTCCTCCCTGATCCGCGGTTCGTCCGAGAGGGCGACGACGTCTTCTCCCAGGTGCGCCTGACGATGACGCAGGCCGCGCTCGGCGCCCGCGTTTCGGTTCCGACGTTGGACGGCGAGGTGGAGCTCGAGTTCGGCCCCGGCACGCAACCCGGCGAGGTACGGGTCCTTCGCGGTCGCGGCATGCCGGTGCTCCAGGGCTTCGGCCGCGGCGATCAGCGTGTGCTCGTGAACGTCGTGATCCCGCATCAGCTGACCGACGAGCAGCGAGAGCTCCTCGAGACGATCGATCGACTGTCGGGTGACGAGACGTACCACCGCGACGAGGGGTTCTTCGAGAAGCTGAAGAGCGCGTTCCGCTGAGCGAGCTCCGGCGGGTCGCGCTCGCGGTGCCGGCCGAGACGGTCGAGCAGGCAAGAGCACAGCTGCTCGACCTTCATCCCGAGGGCTTCGAGGAGGCGGAGGGCGAGCTCGTGGTCTACACGGACGCTGAGGGCGAAGCGCAGCTGAGAACGCTCTTCTCGGAGGTTTCGTCCGCTTTCGTCGAGCCCGGCTGGGAGGAGCGGTGGCGCGAGTTCCACCGGCCGATCTGGATCGGGCCGCTTTGGGTCGGCCCGCCTTGGGAGGAGCCCTCAGCGGATGCGATCGCGGTCGTCATCGACCCCGGCCGCGCATTCGGGACGGGCTCGCACCCGACGACGCGCCTCTGCCTCGACTTCCTCCTCTCGCTCGAGCCTGGCAGCCTCGTCGACGTCGGGTGCGGCTCGGGTGTGCTCTCGATTGCCGCGGCGAAGCTTGGCTTCGGCCCGATTACTGCGATCGACCACGACGAGGCCGCCGTCGAGGCAGCGCGGAGAAACGTCGAGGCGAACGGCGTCGAGGTGGACGTGCTGCTCGGCGACGGGCTCAGCGGCAGGCTGCCGAGCGCCGATGTCGGCTTCGCGAACATCGACCTCTCCTCGGTGCAGGCGATCGGTGCGGCGGTCGACGTCCGCACGCTCGTGACGGCCGGGTACTTCCACACTCGGACGCCCGAGCCCGCCCGGTACGCGCACCGGGAGCGGCGAATCGACGGCGGTTGGGCGGCCGATCGGTTCGTGCGCGAGTAGATTCTCGGCCGGAATGGCCACCTTCTCGGTCCGTTTCCTCGGCTGCAAGGTGTCCCACTCGGACGCCCAGGCGTTGCGCGAGCGCCTGATCGCGGACGGCCATGAGGAGCGCGCTGAGGGGGCGGATGTCGCGGTCGTGAACACGTGCTGCGTCACCCACGAGGCGGTGTCGAAATCCCGCCAGGCCGCCTCCCGGGCAGCGCGCACCCACCAGCGCGTCTACGTGACCGGCTGCTCGGCGAACCTCGGCGGCGACGCGATGAAGGGCCTTCCCGCGAACGTCGTCGTCGTCGCCAAGCGAAGCGAGGAGGTCGCGGACGCGGTGGCCCGGGATGTCGGGGCGATCGGGTGCGTGCAGGCCGACGCGCGCCTCGATCGAGTCCGCGCATTCGTCAAGGTGCAGGACGGCTGCAGCTTCAATTGCGCGTTCTGCGTGATCCCGTTCGTACGGGGCGCCTCGCGTAGCCGCCGGGCCCCGGCCGTGCTCGCCGAGATCGAGAAGCGTGTTCGGCAGGGCCATCGCGAGGTCGTCCTGACGGGGATCAACCTCGGGTGCTTCCGGGACCGGGACGCCGGCTTCACGCTGGCGCGGCTCATCCGCGAGGCGGGTGCGGTTCCCGGCCTCGAGCGGCTTCGTCTCTCCTCGATCGAGATCAACCACGTGAACGACGATCTGATCGCGGCGCTTCGGGAGACGCCCACCGCGGGGCGCCACCTCCACGTGCCGCTCCAGTCCGGCGACGATCGGGTCCTGCGTGCGATGGGACGCCGATACACGGCGGCGACCTACCTCCGTCGGCTGGCCGGCCTCGACGACTTCAACCTGACCGCGGACGTCATCGTCGGCTTCCCGGCCGAGGACGAGGCGGCGTTCGAGCAGACCGTCGACGTCGTCGGGCGCGCGGGCCTCACGAAGCTCCATGTCTTTCCCTATTCGCCCAGGCCCGGCACGGAGACGGCGGCGAAGGACACCGTTCCACCGCAGGTGAAGAAGGCGCGGAGTGCGCGTCTGCGGGCGCTCTCGGACGAGGCCTGCCAGTCGCGGTGGCGGACAAAGTTGGGCCACGACGACCTGGTGCTCGTCGACCGGCCGGGGCGAGGGTACGGCGACGACTACTCGCCGTGGCTGGTCGATTCGGCAGCGCCCGTCGGCCGCCTCGTGCCGGTGCGCGGCCGTGCGGTCACCGAGGAGGGGATCGTCGCTGCCTGACGCCGACTGTCTCTTCTGCAACCTCGTCCGCGAGGGCGACCACGTCCACGCAGGTGACGGCTTCGTCGCGATCCGCGACATCAACCCGCAGGCCGACACCCACCTCCTCGTACTGCCCGAGCGCCACGTGGACACCTTTCGTGACGTCGGCGCTTTTCCGGCCGACGAGGCGAAACGGATGCTCGAGTTTGTCGCCGAGACTGCGAAGGTCGCCGGTGTCGAGGACTACAGGGTCGTGGTCAACGTCGGGCCCGGGGCGGGCCAGACCGTCTTCCACCTTCACTGGCACATCCTCGGCGGCCGCATGCGAGGCTTGCCCGCATGAGCCTGATCGCGCGGATTCAGGACGAGCTCAAGGACGCGATGCGCGACCGCGACAACGACCGCCGCGACGCGTTGCGCTTGATCCTGAGCAGCCTTCAGTCGGCGGAGAAGGAGCTTCAGCGTCCGCTCAACGACCAGGAGGAGCTCCAGGTGCTTCAGCGGGAGCGCAAGAAGCGCGTCGAGGCGGAGGAGGCCTTCCGCACGGCCGGCCGCGAGGAGCAGGCGGACGCGGAGGACTTCGAGCTGGAGGTGCTCGAGGAGTTCATGCCCGAGCCGCTCAGTGAGGACGAGCTCGAGGAGATCGTCGACGACGCGATTGCCGAGAACGGCGCCACGAGTCTGTCCGACCTCGGCCGGGTCATGGCCGACGTGATGCCCCAGGTCGCCGGCCGAGCCGACGGCTCGGCGGTCAGCCAGTTGGTGCGCGAGAAGCTTGCGTAAGAGCCGGGCGGCGAATCCGCCGCCGTTGTTCTAGGCGCACCCAGCCTCCTCCCCAAGGCGATCGTAATCAGGGCGGGCGCGCGGATGTGAAACGAAACTGACGCGAAAGCGAAACGAACCGTCCACCGTCAAGTGGCCTGCAACCGACGTGTGCCGAGCTCGAGGAGCACGTCCGCGATCAGGTCGACGTCGCGCTCCGTCGTCCGCCAGTTCACGATCGCGGGCCGGAAGGCGACCGCTCCCTCGTAACGGGTCGTCCCGAAGAAGACGCGCCCGTCCGCGAGCACGTCCTCGCCGAGGGCGAGGTTGTGGGCGTCAAGCTCCTCGGTGTCCATCCCGGCGGGCTTGTGCCGGAAGCAGACGATGTTCAGCCGCACCGGCGCGAGCAGTTCGAGCTCCGGCTCCTCTTCGACCCGCCTGCCGAGCCGCCGGGCAAGCGCGAGATGGCGCTCGACCATCGCCCGGTGCCCGGCTCGCCCGTAGGCGCGCAGGGTGGCCCAGACCGCGAGCGACCGGGCCCGGCGCGACGCCTCCGGGCTCGGCGTCTCGTCGCTCGGGAGGTAGGCCGCCGTCAGCCGGAAGGGCTCCTTCAGCAGCTCGCCGTCGCGAACGAAGGCAAATCCGCAGTCGTAGGGGACGTTCAGCCACTTGTGCCCGTCGGCGATCACCGAGTCCGCGCGCTCGATCCCCTCGGCGAGGGCGCCGGCTTCGGGCGTCAGCCTCGCGAAGAGCCCGAAGGCCCCGTCCACGTGAAGCCAGGCGCGATGCTTCTCCGCGAGATCCGCCATCCGCGCGATCGGGTCGAAGTCGCCGGTGTTCACGTCACCCGCGTTCGCGATCACGATCGCGGGAGCGCCGTCCAGCGCAGTCAGCTCGCCCTCGAGGTCGTCGGCCTCGACGATCGTGGGTGATTCGCGGCCGAGGCCCACCATCCCGAGCGCCTTTCGAGCACTGGCGTGAAGGTACGGCGTCGAGAAAACGGGCACGGCTGGAAGGCCCGCGAAGCCTCGCTCGTCGACGTCGACGCCGTGCTCCTGCGCCCACCAGCGGCGGCCGCACGCGAGCCCGACGAAGTTCGCCATCGTGGCGCCACTGGTGAGCACGCCGCTCCAGTCCTCCGGAAGCTCGAACAGGTCGAGCAGCCAGCGCACCGCGACGTTCTCCAGCTGCGCGCCGAGTGGGGAGCTCACGGCCGAGAAGGCGTTCTGGTCGAGCAGCGAGGTCAGCCAGTCTGCGGCAAGGGCGGCCGGGGTCGTCCCGCCGGTGACGAAATGGAAGAAGCGCGGGCCGGATGAGCGCGTCGCCACATCGCTGCCGGCAACGAGCTCCCGGAGCGCGACCAGCGCGCCGTCGCCCTCTTCGGGAAGCCGGCCGCCGAAGCGTTGCTCCCGGGAGGCAAGCACCGGTGCCTCGTCGAGCCCCGCCAGATAGTGCCTCGCCTCGTCGACCGCGAAAGCGAGCGCGTCCGCCTCCTCGTCACGCCGCTCCAGCGGGTCGGGCATACATTCGAACCTACACTGAGAGCGGTGCAGGAGACCCTGTCCGTTCCCAACACGGTCGCCGCCGAGCTGGCCTCGATCAGCGACGGTGTCCTCGAGCATCTGCGCGATCGCTTGCGCGTCGCGATCCACCTTCGCGGCAACCAGCTGACGATCGAGGGTGAGGACGCCCAGGTCGGGCAGGTTCGGACGGTGATCGACGAGATCGTCGAGCTCGTGGAGGGCGGACATGACATCGGTCCGTCCACGGTGGACGCCGTGCTGGGCGCGATGGATCAGGGCGAGGACGTGCGCGAAGTGTTCGAGGACGTCGTCTGGCGCCATCGCGGCAAGCGGATCGCCCCGAAGACGGTGATGCAGAAGCGCTACGTGGACGCAATTCGCGGCCACACGGTCACCTTCGGCATCGGGCCTGCCGGTACCGGCAAGACCTACCTCGCCATGGCACTAGCCGTCGCTGCGCTGCAGGAGCGGCAAGTGAACCGGATCATCCTCACCCGGCCGGCGGTCGAAGCGGGCGAGCGGCTCGGCTTTCTGCCCGGCGACCTGCTTGCGAAGGTCGATCCGTACCTCCGCCCGCTCTACGACGCGCTCTACGACATGCTCGAGGCGGACAAGCTCAACTCGTACATGGAGCGGGGGATCGTCGAGGTGGCGCCGCTCGCGTTCATGCGCGGCCGGACGCTCAACGACTCGTTCATCATCCTCGACGAGGCGCAGAACACGAGCCCCGAGCAAATGCAGATGTTCCTGACACGGCTCGGGTTCGGCTCGAAGGTCGTCGTGACCGGCGACGTCACGCAGGTCGACCTCCCGAAGGAACAGGCATCCGGGCTGATCCAGGTGACCGACATCCTCGGGACGATCGACGGCATCGCGTTCATCCAGTTCGGCCACGAAGACGTCGTGCGGCACAAGCTCGTCCAGCGCATCGTCGAGGCCTACAAGTCACACGCGGAGGAAACCGGTACCGCACGGCGGAGGTAGCCCCGTGGTCGAAGTCGAGGTCGCGAACCGGAGCGGGGTCGCCGTGAACGAGCACGAGGCCGTTCGGGTCGTGCTTCGGGTGCTGGAGGAGGAAGGAATCGCCGACGGCGAGCTCGGCCTCGCGTTCGTGGACGGTGAAGAGGCGCGGGCGCTGAAGCGCGAGCACCTGGGGATCGACGAGACCCCCGACGTGCTCTCGTTTCCGATTGACGGCCGCGAGGAGCTGCCTGCCGGCGTGCCGCGCCAGCTCGGCGACGTCGTCGTGTGTCCCGAGGTCGTCGGCGAGGACTGGCGCGACCCGCTCGTCCACGGTCTTCTGCACCTTCTCGGCTACGACCACGGTGACGAGATGGAGGCCCGGGAAGAGGCGCTTCGCGTATGAACGTCGGCCGCAGCCCCTCCGTCCTCCAGAGCTTCAATTTCGCGTTCGAGGGGATCATCCACGTGCTCCGCACCCAGCGGAACATGCGGATCCATTTCATGATCGCCGCCGGGGTGCTGATCGGGGCGCTGATCGTCGGCGTCAGCCGCCTCGAGCTCGTGATCCTGTTGATGGCGATCTCGTTCGTGCTGATCGCGGAGATGATCAACTCCGCGCTCGAGGCCGGAATCGACGTTGCGACGACGTCCTTCGACCCATTGGCCAAGCTGGCGAAGGACATCGCTGCAGGTGCGGTTCTGATCGCGACGATCAACGCCCTCGCCGTCGGCTACCTGGTCTTCGTCGACCGCATCAAGGACCCGAGCTCCCGCGCCATCGACCGGCTGAGGGACGCGCCGACGGAGATCACGCTGGTCGCACTCGTCCTGACGGTGATCCTCGTGATCGGCGCGAAGGCCTACACCGGGAGGGGGCGGCCTCTCCGGGGCGGCCTGCCGTCGGGCCACTCGGCGATCGCGTTCGCAGGGTGGATGGCCGCGACCTACATTCTCGGCGACTCGACGCACTGGTTCCTGATCTCGACGCTGACGTTCATCATGGCGTTGCTCGTGGCGCAGACTCGGATCGAGGCCGGTTTCCACTCCTTCGTCGAGGTCCTCTCCGGCGGCGTGCTCGGCGCGCTCGTGACGCTCGTTCTCTTCCAGCTCTTCTGGTCGTGACGGACGCGGACCGCGAATTGCTCGAGCGGGCGGAGGCCGTCGCGGCCAATGCGTACGCGCCCTACTCGGAGTTTCACGTCGGCGCCGCGGTTCGGACTCGAGACGGTCGGATCTTCGGGGGCGTCAACGTCGAGAATGCGGCCTATCCACTGGGCATCTGCGCCGAGAAGACCGCATTGGCCGCAGCTGCATCCGCCGGCGTGCGTCCCGGCGAGATCGAGGCCCTGGCCGTCAATGCCTCCCCATGCGGAGGGTGCCGACAGTGGTTTCACGAGTTCCGGATCGAGCGCGTGATCTATCGGCAGGCCGACGGCGGGGTCGCGGTGACGACCCCCGACGAGCTTCTGCCCGACACGTTCGAGCTGTGAAGTCGGGCTTTGTCGCCGTCGCGGGACGGCCGAACGTCGGCAAGTCCACCCTTGTGAACGCCCTGGCGGGGGGCAAGGTGGCGATCACCTCGGACAAGCCGCAGACGACGCGCAGGCGGATCTTCGGCGTGGCCAACGGGCCTGATTCCCAGCTCGTGCTCGCAGATCTTCCTGGGTTCCAGCGACCCCGCGACCCCCTGACGGAGCACATGCAGCGGACGGTGGACTCGGCGTTCGAGGACGTCGACGCGGTGCTCTTCGTCCTCGATGCGCGCGACCGAATCGGGTCCGGCGACCGTTTCATCGCCAAGCGGGTCTTCGAGCTCGGCGTCCCGGTCGTGATCGTCGTCAACAAGGTGGATCGGCTCAAGCCGGGCCACATCGCGTCTCAGATGCAGACCGCATCGCAGCTTGGCGACTTCCATGCGCTGCATCCTGTGAGTGCAAAGACCGGGGACGGCGTGGCGGGGCTTCGGGACGAGCTGGTCGCGCTTTTGCCGGATGGCCCGGCGTACTTTCCGCCCGATCAGCGCACGGATCTCTCGGTGGAGGAGCAGATCGCCGAGCTCGTGCGCGAGAAGGCGATTCAGCTGACCCGGGACGAGGTGCCGCACTCGGTCACGGCGGAGGTGGAGGAGATCGAGGGCAAGGTCGTCCGCGTCGCGGTCTATGTCGAGACCGACTCGCAGAAGCAGATCCTCGTCGGCAAGGGTGGCGCGATGGTGCGCGAGATCGGCACGCGTGCGCGCCCGGAGATCGAGGCGCTGCTCGGGCAGCCGGTGTTCCTGGAGCTCGCCGTCAAGGTGCGGCCGAAGTGGCGGCGTGACGAGCGGATGCTCGAGCGGCTCGGGCTTTGACCTCGGCGCGATTTCGGCTCGCATCGGTCACAGACACGCGCGATTTTCCGGAGTAGGATCGACCGCGGGTGGTGGCCCGGGGTGGCCCCAGGCGCGGGGCACGAGACGGTGCGCTCACCTGACCCGCAAGAGCGCGAGATCCTGAGGCCGATTGCCCTTCGCGCCCTCCGGGACGTACGACACCAGCTCGAAGCGGGGCTCGACGAGCTTCTCGAACGCGCTCCGTGGATGGAACGCGGTGCAGAGGTTCGTCCCCGCGACCTCGCCCCAGCGGACGACGATCTCGCCTCCGTCGAAGCGCCGCAACTCCTCCTCCGTGAGCCGGGCCCGGTACGGCTCGCCGTGAATGGTTACGAGCACCCATTCCCGCGCGACGCGCGCAAGCTCCTCGAGCCAGCGGCGCTGCGTTTCGACCGGCAAGGTGGGTGAGCACCGACAACGCGTAGACGAGGTCGAACGAGTCGTCCGGGTACGGAAGCGGCGGCTCGGGCCTGTTCACCTCGAACACGCCGAACGGAAGGTTCTCCCGGCACCACCGGACGAGTGTCGGGTTGAAGTCGGATCCGTGGATCTCGGCGGGAAGGTCCCGCCACCACCGGACGACCCGGCCGCATCCGCAGCCGAAGTCGAGGATCGAGCCCATCGACTCGAGTGGAACGGGCACGGCGTCTCGGATCGACTGCGCCGCCGCCCGGCCGCCGGCGAGAAACCACTCGGCTCCCGGAACCCCGGCGACCATGAGCCGAAGTCGCGCGGGTGGCAGCGGCAGCCCGTCGTCGGCCGACCCGCCGCGCCCGCGCACGGCCCGCAGCGCCTCGTATGCGCGGTACGCCGGGAGCAGCAAGCCGAGCCGGTTCAGCAGCGAGAGCAGACGCCGTTTCACAGCCGGGGGGAATCTATTCGCGCGGCCGTTGGCTCAGTGGACGAGGGCTACACTCAACCGATGGCCAAGGCCCCCGCGCTTCCGTCCGGCTTCGAGCTTCCGCTCGAGCCGCGGCTCCCGCGAATCGGCTCGATCGACCAGGTTGCGGTCGAGGAACGTGCTGCATCACTTGCCCGCCGATCGATCAAGCGCGAGGCGAAGCTGTTCGCCCTTGACCTCGCCGTCCGCGTGATGGACCTCACCACCCTCGAGGGCCAGGACACGCCCGGGAAGATCGCCGCACTGACGTCGAAGGCGATTCGACCCGATCCCTCGGACGCCAGCGTTCCGTCCGTCGCAGCAGTGTGCGTCTACCCGAATCTGGTCCCGGCTGCGGTCGATCGAGTCCGCGGATCGAGCGTCAAGGTGGCGTCGGTCGCGACGGCGTTTCCCTCGGGCCAGACCCCGACGGCCGTGAAGGTGACCGAGGTTCGCGAGGTCGTCGAGATGGGTGCTGACGAGGTCGACATGGTGATCGACCGCGGCGCGTTCCTCTCAGGGCGCTACGCCAAGGTGTACGACGAGATCGTCCAGGTCAAGGAGGCCTGCGGAGACGCCCACTTGAAGGTGATCCTCGAGGTCGGCGAGCTTGGGACCTACGACAACGTCCGCCGCGCTTCGCTGCTCGCCATGGCTGCGGGCGCCGACTTCATCAAGACCTCGACGGGGAAGCTGCCACAGGCCGCGACCCTGCCGGTCACGCTCGTCATGCTCGAGGCGATCCGGGACGTTCACGAGGAGACCGGACGGAAGGTCGGCATGAAGCCGGCCGGCGGCATCCGCCAGTCGAAGCAGGCAGTGCAGTACCTCGTTCAGCTCCACGAGACGCTCGGGATCGAATGGCTGACGCCCGATCTCTACAGGCTCGGAGCCTCGACGCTCCTCAACGACGTCCTCATGCAGATCCGGAAAGAGAAGACAGGCAAGTACCAGAGCCCGAACTACTTCACGATTGACTGACCTCGAGCGCCGACAAGATCGCGCGCCGGTTCCCTCCGGCTGGGACTACGCGCCTGCACCCGAGTCGCGCGACATCGTCACGCTCGAGGAGCGCTACGGCCTCTACATCGGCGGCGAGCTGGTCGAGCCGAAGTCGGGCGAGCACTTCCCGACGATCAGCCCGGCATCCGAGGAGGTGCTCGCGGAGGTCGCCCAGGCCGGTCCCGAGGACGTCGACCTCGCCGTGCAGGCCGCCCGCGACGCCTACGACAACGGCTGGTCGACCATCTCCCCGGCAGAGCGGGCGAAGTACCTCTTCCGAATCGCGCGCATCCTTCAGGAGCGGTCGCGCGAGTTCGCGGTGCTGGAGTCCCTGAACGGCGGGAAGCCGATCAAGGAGTCCCGCGACGTCGACGTTCCGTTGGCGGCCGCGCACTTCTTCTACTACGCCGGCTGGGCCGACAAGCTCGAGTACGCCTTCCCGCACCGCCGCCCGCGTCCCGTGGGCGTCGCCGGCCAGATCATCCCGTGGAACTTCCCGCTGCTGATGCTCTCGTGGAAGATCGCGCCGGCGCTGGCCGCCGGAAACACGGTCATCCTCAAGCCCGCGGAGACGACGCCGCTCTCCGCGCTGCTGTTCGCCGACGTTCTCCGCCAGGCCGAGCTGCCGCCCGGCGTCGTCAACATCATCACGGGCGACGGCCGCGCGGGCGCCGAGCTCGTCAAGCATCCAGACGTCGACAAGATCGCCTTCACGGGCTCGACCGAGGTGGGGAAGGCAATCCAGCGCGAGCTCGCGGGGACCGGCAAGCGCCTGACCCTCGAGCTGGGCGGCAAGGCCGCGAACATCATCTTCGACGACGCTGCGCTCGACCAGGCAGTCGAAGGGATCGTGAACGGGATCTACTTCAATCAGGGCCACGTGTGCTGTGCCGGGTCGCGCCTGCTTGTCCAGGAGTCGATCTACGAACCGGTGATCGAGAAGCTCAAGCGGCGGCTGACGACGCTTCGGGTCGGCGATCCGCTCGACAAGAACACCGACGTGGGTGCGATCAACTCGAAGCAGCAGCTCGAGAAGATCGAGGAGCTCGTCCGGAGCGGGGAAGAGGAAGGCGCGGAGATCTACCAGCCGCCGTGCCGTCTGCCGGAGAAGGGCTACTGGTTCGTCCCGACCGTGTTCACCAACGTCGCGCAGAGCTACCGGATCGCGCAGGAGGAGATCTTCGGGCCCGTGCTCTCGGTACTGACCTTCCGGACTCCGGACGAGGCGGTCGAGAAGGCGAACAACACGCCGTATGGGCTCTCCGCCGGAGTGTGGACAGAGAAGGGCTCACGAATCCTTTCGATGGCGAGCCGGCTCGAAGCCGGCGTCGTCTGGGCAAACACCTACAACCGCTTCGATCCGACCTCGCCGTTCGGCGGCTACAAGGAGTCAGGATTCGGCCGCGAAGGCGGCCTCCACGGGCTCGAGCCGTACGTGGACCTCGAGGAGTCGGAGGTTCGCGGATGACGCGGCTTCCGGTCCGCAAGACCTACAAGCTCTTCGTCGGTGGCGACTTCCCGCGGTCGGAGTCCGGGCGCACGTACGAGGCACAGGGCCAGAACGTGGCGCGCGCGTCGCGGAAGGACGTTCGCGACGCGGTGCGGGCGGCTCGCGGCGCGTTCGGAAAGTGGCGCGGGATGACGGCGTACAACCGCGGACAGGTCCTCTATCGCATCGCCGAGATGATGGAGTCCCGGACGGAGGAGCTCGCCGAGCTCAGCTCGGGCCGCAAGGAGGTCGAGGCGGCTGTCGATCGCTGGGTCTGGTACGCGGGCTGGGCCGACAAATACGCGCAAATCCTCGGCACTTCGAACCCGGTGGCGGCGCCGTACTTCAACTTCACGATCCCGGAGCCGACGGGCGTGGTCGGGATCGTCGCGCCGGACGAGCCGGCGCTGGACGGGCTCATCGCCCGTTTGGCGCCGGTGATCGTCGGCGGGAACACGGCCGTCGTTCTGGCCTCGGAAAGCTCGCCGCTCGCGGCGATCGAGCTCGCGGAGGCGCTGGCGACTTCCGACGTTCCAGGCGGGGTGGTGAACATCCTCACCGGGTTCAAGGCAGAGCTCGCGCCGTGGCTCGCCGGCCACATGGACGTGAACGCGATCGATGTCGGCGGCGCCGACGGTGAGATCCCTGAGCTCGAGCGCCTGGCGGCCGACAACGTCAAGCGGGTCGTCCGAGGGCGTGCCGACCGGCAGAGCCCGTACGAGATCGCAGCGTTCCTGGAGCTGAAGACCGTCTGGCACCCGATCGGCGTCTGAACCGGCCCTTCGTATCTAGATCAGGTTGCCCCCGCCTCCTCCCCGATGCGATCGTAGTGCTGGCGCGCGCACGAATGTGTCACGGGAGAGCGCCGAAACGGTGAAGATGCCGGGCGTGACTCCGAGGACATGACGAAGCGTCGACTCAGCCAGGCAATCTCCGAGGGCGACGGGATCTCCGTCATCGTGGGCGTCGACAGCGCCGATGCGGCGCGCGACGCGGAGGCTGCCGGCGCCGAAGCCGTGCTCGTCTCGGCCGCGGAAAACCTCGCAGCCGTCCGTGCCGCGACGGAGCTTCCGATCTTGGTGGTCCACCACCCGGAGCGGCCGGCACCGGAGGCGGCGGACGCCTGCATCGTCGACGTCGACGGCGAGGATCGGGAGTGGCTGGAGCAGATCCGTCCCGACCTCTCCGAGCACTGGGAGCTGGCTCCGCGGATCGGCAAGGAAGAGCACCTCGAGTTCGTCCTCGAGGAGCTCGATCCCGAGGTGCTCGTCCTGCACGCCGACGGCGACGAGCCGCTCGCCGACGCGCTGGAGCTTCTCCAGGACGTCCCGGCAGGGAAGCTTGCGATCGCTGACGTAGGCGCCAGCACGCGCGACCAGGTCGCCGAGCTCGAGCGCGCGGGCATGGACGCGGTCATCGTCTACGCCGGGAACATCGCCGACCTGGTCGGGTCGGCCCCGCCCGAAGTCTGATCCGCGCGCGGGGGTTAGCCGAGCCGAGCCGGTGGGGCAACCGGTGGCTCGCCCTCGGGGCACTCCTCGTCGGCGCCGCCGCGATCCGCCTCGTCGGCGTCCAGTACGGGCTTCCCTTCCCGCTTCTCAACCCGGACGAGGAGAGCATCGTCCCGCGCGCCTGGGACATGCGTCATGGCGGTGGGCTCGATCCCGAGTGGTTCGACTACCCGACCCTGCTCATGTACGCGATCGCGCCGTTCCAGGGCTGGGCCGACGACCCGTCGTACCTCGCGGGCCGGCTCGTCGTGATCGCTCTCGGCCTGGCCGGAATCGCGGCTGCGTGGTGGCTCGGCACCCGTGCGTACGGGACGATGGCGGGGTTCGTCGCCGGTGCGGTCACCGCCGTCGAGGTGACGCACGTCGCGTACTCCCGCATGGCGGTCACGGATGTGCCGATGACCCTCGGAGTCGCAGTCGCGCTCGGGTTGATGGTCACGCGGCGCCTGCCCGCCGCCGGAGTCGCGATCGGAATCGCCGCAGGCTTCAAGTACCCCGCGTTCATCCTGCTGGTGCCGCTCGTCGTCGCCGGTTGGGGCCAGTGGCGCCGGCTCGCGATCTCCGCCGCGCTCGCGCCACTTGCGTTCGCGGTGACGAGCCCGTTCTTCGTCGTCCATTTGTCCTCTGCGCTCGGAGACGTTCGCCGCGTGCAGGAGCTCGGCCGCCGCGGCTGGCTCGGCTTCGAGGACGACTGGCCGACGCCGATCGCGTTCCTCGACCGCCTCTGGGAGGGGATGGGGCCGGCGCTCCTCGTCGCCCTGCTCGGACTGGTCCTCGCGCTGATCCAGCGGAGCCACGCCGACAAGATCCTCGCGGCGTTCGTCCTCGCCTACTTCGCGACGCTGCTGCCTCTGGACGCACACTTCGACCGCTACGTGCTCCCGCTCGTCCCGGCGCTCGGCGCGCTCGCCGGGCGTGTGCGGGCACTGGCCTCGGTGACCTTGCTCCTGCTCGTCATCCCGCTCGTCTGGTCGATCGGCGACGCCCGAGAGTTGACGAAGACGGATACGCGGGTCGTCGCACACGACTGGATGGAGGCGAACCTGACGCCGGGCGTGCTCGTCGCGGCCGATCCGTCCACCGCGACACCGGACACCGTGCGTGTCCACCGGCTCGCGCTGCCAGGCCCCGGACGCCCGCCCGATCCCGAGCGAGACGTCGCCCAACTGCGCCGGATGGGTGTCGGCTACGTCGTCGTCACGGGCGCCGTGGCCGACCGGGTTGCAGCAGCAAAGGCGCACTATCCGCGGGACTCCCGCTTCTACGAACAGCTCGAGCAACAGGGGAACCGGCGCTTCTACCAGGCGGCGACGGGCAAACTGGCGGGGCCTTGGGTAGCGGTGTACGAGCTGTAGAGGGGGTCCCCGTGGCGACTCGGCGGCATGGCTTTGCGGTGGCCGGCGCCGTGTTCGTTTCCGGCGCGGTGGTCCTCGGGATGGAAATCGCGGCGAGCCGCGTGCTCGCGCCGTTCTTCGGCAACTCGCTGTTCGTCTGGGGCTCGCTGATCGGCATCGTCCTCGCCGGCCTCGCGATCGGCTACTGGGCCGGCGGAATCCTCGCCGACCGCTGGCCTGAGCCGCGGCTGCTTGCGGCGGTGATGGGGCTCGGCGCTCTCGGTGTGCTTGCGATCCCTGTGCTCGACGGGCCCGTCCTCGAGGCGATCGTCGAGTGGGATCCCGGCCCGCGGCTGAACCCGCTGCTCGCCGCGATCGCGCTCTTCGGCGCGCCGAGCATCATCCTCGCGGGCGTTGCGCCAATCGCCGTCCGCCTGCACGCGCAGTCGCTGGCAACCCTCGGCCAGACCGCCGGCCGCCTCTTCGCGATCTCGACCGCCGGCTCGATCGCCGGCACCTTCGCGACCGCGTTCTGGCTCATTCCCGAGTTCGGCACCGACCAGCTGCTCGGGATCGCGGCGGCCGCGCTCTTCGCCGCCGCCATGCTCTTCGCTCTTGCGGAGCGCCTCGTCGGGACGGCGGCTGTCGCGCTGGGCGGCGCAGTGCTGGCCACCGCCGCTGCGGTCGCGCTTGCGCCCGAGACCGGAGGGACGATCAGCGAGGCGCAGGCGCGGAACTGGTCGCCGCTCTACCGCCGCGCCGGATCGGTCAGCGGACAGCAACCGACCGACACAGCCGGGCTCACGCTCCGTTACTCCAAGGACACGAGGTACCACCGGCTGAGCGTCGCCGACGACGAGGAGAACCGGTACCTCCGCTTCGACAACTCGTACCAGAGCGGGATGATCAGAGCCCGCCCGTTCGCGACGGCATTCCAGTACTCGGACTACTTCCACCTCGCCCGCGCCTACAAGTCGGAGGTGAAGGACGTCCTCTTCATCGGGCTCGGAGGGGCCTCGTCGCCTAAGCGGCTCTGGCAGGACTTCCCCGACCTGCAGCTGCAGGCAGTCGAGCTCGACCCGGTGGTCGTGGACGTTGCGCACGAGTACTTCGCGCTGCCGCGCGACTCGCGCATCCAGGTAGACGTGGACGACGGCCGCCAGTGGCTGGACGACGACGACCGGCGCTGGGACGCGATCATGATCGACGCCTTCTACGCCGACGCGATCCCGTTCCACCTCTTCACCGCGGAGTTCATGGAGCTCGTCCGCTCGAGGCTCAACCCTGGCGGCGTGGTGGTCACGAACACGATCGGTGCGATCACCGGCGAGCAGTCGCAACTGTTCAGGTCTGTCTACCGGACGTACCGAACCGCCTTCCCGACCGTGCTCGTGCACCCCGTGAAGACGCCGGGCGACGAGGGGGACTCCAGCGTGCGCAACCTGATGCTCGTCGCCACCGAGCAGGCGGAGCCCACCAAGGAGTTCCTCAACGAGCGCTGGCGGGAGGTCAGAGCCGATTCGCCCAGCGCGCCGGATCTGACGAAGGCGATCAACGATAGGTACGACGAAGACGTCTCGGTGGCCGGAGTCCCGACGCTGACGGACGACTACGCGCCGACCGACGCGCTTCTGCTCATCGAATGACGTGGCTACCCTCTTGTGGGGTGCGCAAGGCTCTCTTGATCGTGTTGCTGGCGCTGGCGAGCGCCGGTTGCTCCATGGGCGACGACGGCGTCGAGGCGACGGCGTCGGCGGGCGAGCAGCCCGCCGCCTGCCCGGCGGCCTGGAAGCCAGGCTGGCAGAAGCTCGCGGACGACGTCGGCACGCGCGTCTACTGCCCGTCGTGGATGCCGAGCCCGATCGACGCCGAGATCGGCGGGCAGTGGAACAGCGACGGCGTCGCGGTCGGCAAGGACCGTAGCTACCTCGCCGGCTTTCTCTGGCACGAGGCGGGAAGCGGCGACGTCCACGTCAACTTCCGCGGCTATCCGGGCAAGACCGCGGTTCCCCGGTGCGTCGAGACGCACTCGGCGGGCGGGAAGACTCACCGCCGCTCGGTGCCGTGCTTCAGCGACCCGCGGGGCACGCGCGAGGTCGGCGGCAAGACGGTGACGGTCTACACGGTCTCGCGAGACGCCGACCAGTGGCACGTGACCTACGCGTGGACCGAGAACGGCTCGCTGTACGCGGTGAGCGAGCACGTGGCCCCTCCGCTCACGTTCCGCCAGGTGCTTCAGAACCTCGACCGGATCGTCGGCGGGCTCGAAGGCATCGAGCCGCAGGCCTAGTGAAGCTCACACGGAAGGAGCTGCTGGGCGGCGCGGCCGCCGGCGCACTCGGAGCTGCGGGGATCTACAAGCTCGTCGACGACCTCGTCGAGTCGCCGCCACGCGCCGAGGCCGGCGAGCTGAGGGAGGAGCAGTACCTGCTCTCGGGGATGAAGGCGATCACCCACGAGGGCGTCGAGGTGGTGGAGCCGCCGCTTCACCATCAGGTGGTCACCGGCCGGCTTGCCGTGGAAGCTCGCCGTGACCTCCGCGAGGCGCAGCGGGCGCTCGAGGAGGCGCTCGGCGCGCTCGAGGCTCGGTACGAGCCGAGCCCTGCGGGTCTTGCGGTCACCGTCGCGTGGGGGCTGCCCTACTTCCGCCGGGTGGTTTCGCGGCCGGCCGAGCAGCATCTTCCGGTCGATCGGCGCGCATCCACCAGTGCCGACCGGCCGGTGTCGGCGCTCCAGGACGCGCAACGCTTCCCGAGCGACCCGGACACGACGATCCTCGAGGCCAATGACGTCGCGTTCCTGCTCCGGAGCGACGAGCGGGAGCATGTGGCCGACGCGGCCCGCTCGCTGTTCGCGGACACGGACGGCCTGTTCGACCTGACGAGCATCCGCAAGGGCTTTCAGGGCGGCGGGTTCTCCGGCGGGCCCGGGCTGCCGAAGCAGATGGCCACCGCAGCCGGCATCCAGGGCGCCGACCTGATCCCCGAGGGCTCCCAGCTCTTCCTCGGCTTCACATCGACCCAGCGCGACACGCAAGGTCAGTCGCGAATCGCGAGCTTCGAGACGCTCGGCCTCGTCGACGTTCGCGCCGGGTACTTCCGCGGCGGCACGCACATGCACCTCTCCCACCTGTTCGAGAACGTCGAGGCGTGGTATCTCGACTTCGACTATCGCGGCAGGGTGGACACGACCTTCCGCCCGGGCTTCGAGGCGCGGGAGGGCGCCCAGACGCTGCCGCAGGCTCCCGAGGACGCTGCGTCCGAGGCCGACCTGAAGGGCGACTTCAGCCGCACCGGCGCGATCGGGCACAGCGGCTCGATCCAGCCGACCTCCCGCCTGCAGATGGACATCAAGGGCGCCGACGGTGAGACCTACGCCAAGGGCTCGGCGATCCCGCTGCGCGCGGACTTCAACACGCTCGACAATCCGTTCTTCTGGACCTCGGACCCCGAGCGCGACCGCCACTCGGAGCAGCCCGACGCGGGGCTCCACTTCATCACCTTCAATCCGTCGAGCGACGACTTCCGCCGGAACCGGCTCGCCATGGACGGCGTCCTGCCGGACGGCACCGAGCTGCCACTCGAGGCCCGCTCGCGGGCCCAGGGCCTGAACTCGGTGCTCCGGACGACGCACCGGCAGAACTTCGTCGTCCCCCCGCGGAGCCGCCGCAGCTTCCCGCTGGTGGAGCTTATTTAGGTGATGGGGACAGGATTAATCCTGTCCCCATGAGCTCGAATCAGCCGAAGAAGGCGCGCGCTGTCTCGAACCAGTCCTCCGGGACGGTCTTCAGCTGACGCGTCGCCTCCTCGAGGGCGACGTCAACGATCGCGTCACCGTGGAGTGCGGCCATGCGGCCGAAGCGGCCCTCCTCGACCAGGTCGGCCGCCTTGAGCCCGAAGCGCGTTGCGAGGACGCGGTCGCGCGGCGTGGGCGAGCCCCCGCGCTGGACGTGGCCCAGGACCGTGACCCGGGTCTCGTAGCCCGTCCGCTCTTCGATGTCGCGCGCGAGCGCCTCGCCGACGCCACCCAGGCGGACATGGCCGAACTGGTCCGTCTCCGCCTCCTGAGTGACCGCGCGCTGCTCGCCCGACTCGTAGGTCAGCTCGTACCCCTCGCTGACGACGACGATGGAGAAGTCCTTGCCGCGCTCGTGTCGCCGCCGGAGCTCGCCGCACGCCGCCTCGACCGTGATCGGCTGCTCGGGGATCAGGATCGCGTCGGCACCGCCGGCAATCCCGCTCACGACCGCGATCCACCCGGTGTGGCGTCCCATCACCTCGACGACCATCACGCGGTTGTGGGACTCGGCCGTCGTGTGCAACCGATCGATCGCCTCCGTTGCGATCGAGACCGCCGTGTCGAAGCCGAATGTGTAGTCCGTGCCGGAGAGATCGTTGTCGATCGTCTTCGGGACCCCCACGACCGGGAACTCGTGCTCGGCGTAGAGCCGGGCGGCCACTCCCAACGTGTCCTCCCCGCCGACGGCGACGAGCGCGTCGAAGCTCTCCGCCTTCAGCGTCTCCAGGACCTTCTGTACGCCGCCCTCGCTCTTGAAGGGGTTCGTCCGGGACGTGCCGAGAATCGTTCCGCCTCTGGGCAAAAGGCCGGAGATCGCGCGGTAGTCGAGCGGCTGGAACAGCCGGTCGGTCATCCCGCGCCATCCCTCCCGCACGCCGATCATCTCTGAGCCGCGGTCGAGCGAGCGGCGTGTGACGGCGCGGATCACGGCGTTGAGCCCTGGGCAGTCCCCTCCCCCGGTGAGGATCCCGATCCGGCCAGCCACGGGGCTACCCTAGAGGCTGCGCCGAAGTGGCGGAACTGGCAGACGCGCCGGACTCAAAATCCGGTGGAGCGAAAGCTCCGTGTGGGTTCGACCCCCACCTTCGGCATCCAGCGTCAAGGCGATCCTCCGCCGCGGAGGGTTGCCGCTTGCGGTAGCGGACCGCACCCCTGATACTTCTCCCCACGAATCTGGCGATGGAGGAGGCGGAGTAGTGATTTTGCGAAAGCGAGGGGTACTCGGGTTCCTGATCTTGCTCGTTGCCGTCCTGGCCCTGGCAGCGGCCGGCTGCGGCGGTGACGACGACGACGACGGCGGAGACGGAGGCGGAGGCGGCGGCGCCGTCGAGGCCCTTCCGTCGGCATCCTGCGGCCCGATCCGCAAGGGCGAGGAAGAGCCTGACGCGCTGATCGCGTCGGACTTCCCTTTGCAGGGCGCCAACCGCTCGCTGACGACCGAGATGGCCGATGCCATCGAGTACATGCTCGAGCAGCAGGACTGGAAGGCCGGCGACACGGTGCTCGGCTACCAGTCGTGTGACGACTCCACGGCGCAGGCCGGGAGCTGGGACTCGGCGAAGTGCTCGTCGAATGGGCGCGCATACGCCAACAACGCAAGCGTGATCGGCGTCGTCGGGACGTTCAACTCCGGCTGCGCGAAGCTCGTGATCCCGATCGCGAACCGGGAGTCCCTCGCGATGGTCAGCCCGGCGAACACGTATCCGGGCCTGACGGAGGGCGGCCCCGGCACGGAGGCCGGCGAGCCGGACAACTACTACCCGTCCGGCACGCGGAACTACGCTCGTGTGGTCTGGAACGACCAGTTCCAGGGTGCTGCGAACGCGCAGTACGCAAAAGAGCTCGGTCTGAAGAAGATCTTCATCCTCAACGACGGCGAGACGTACGGCCTCGGCATCGCGACGCTGTTCGCCGAGTACGCAGAGAAGTTGGGGATCCAGATCCTCGGCAATCAGAAGTGGGACAAGAAGGCGTCGAGCTACGAGTCCCTGGCCAGCCGGATCAGCTCGTCGGGCGCGGACGCGGTCTTCCTCGGCGGCATCGTCTGCAACAACGGCGGCAAGCTGATCAAGGACATCAAGGCCGGCGCTCCGAACGTCCAGCTGCTCGGGCCTGACGGGTGGACGCCGATCTCGGCGACCATCGAGGGCGCGGGCGCCGCGGCGAACGACATGTACATCACGCAGCCGGGCGTCCCGGTCGATCAGCTGAAGGGTGCCGGCAAGGAGTTCGTCGACGGCTTCACGGAGGCTGAAGGCAAGGCCCCGAACCCGTATACGGCCTACGCCGCGCAGGCGACCCAGGTGCTGCTCGCTGCAATCGAGAAGGGCGGTACCGACCGGGCGGCAGTCTCGTCCGCGCTCTTCGAGACCGACGTGACTGACGGCATCATCGGCTCGTTCCAGATCGACGAGAACGGCGATACGACGCTCGGTCTGGTCTCCGTGTACCAGGTCAAGAACGGCGAGGAGACGTACGTCAAGAGCGTCACTCCGGAGCTCGACTTCGTCGAGGGCTAACTAGGACAGTTCATCGAACCTGTCGGGGAGGACAATGGTCCTCCCCCGACGGTTCAGAAGGGACGAATGGCCACTCAGGCGCGCCGTCTTCCGCTTCCCACTCTCGCTGGCAGGCTGCCGCAGTACATCGCGCCCGCGTTCGCGATACTCCTGGTCGGCCTGGTCGCCATCTGGCTCGGCGTCAACTTCATCAAGACGCCGAGCGAGTTCTACCGCCTGTTCCTGATCGGGCTGACGAACGGCGCGATCTACGGCCTCGTGGCGCTCGGCTACTCGCTCGTCTACGGCATCCTCGAGCTGATCAACTTCGCCCACGGCGACGTGTTCATGCTCGGCGGAATGCTCGTGGCCACCATGGTTTCGAGCTTCGGGCTGGCAGGGGATTCCGGGCTTTTCCTCTGGTCGATGATCCTCCTGATGCTCGTGATCGTGATGGCGTTCTGCGCTGTCCTGAACACGACGATCGAGCTGGTTGCGTACCGTCGCCTCCGCCATGCGCCGCGCCTGGCGCCGTTGATCACCGCGATCGGCATGTCGTTCATCCTCCAGAACATCGGCCTCGTGTGGAAGGGAGCGCGGCCGACCTCCGTCGACTCCATCCTCCCGAGGGGCGAGGTCTTCACGATCGGTGGGGTCACGTACACCTGGGACAAGCTGATCGTGCTCCTCTTCACCGTTCCCGTGCTGCTCCTGCTCATGTGGCTGGTGCAGAAGACGCGGCAGGGAAAGGCGATGCGCGCGACCGCCCAGGACCGCGACGCCTCCGCGATGATGGGGATCAACGTGAACAGGACGATCTCGTTCACGTTCCTCATCGCCGGCGCACTCGCCGGCAGCGCCGGCCTTCTCTACGCGCTGTACATCACGAACATCCGCTACGACGAAGGCTTTCGCCTCGGCTTGATCGCCTTCACCGCGGCCGTGGTCGGGGGAATCGGCAACCTGCCCGGCGCGGTCCTCGGCGGCCTCCTGATCGCGATGATCGAGTCGTTCAACAACGGCCTCGGCTGGGCGACTCCCGGCAGCGACTGGACGCAGTCGATCATCTTCGCCCTGCTGATCATCATCCTCGTCTTCCGGCCCGAGGGCCTCCTAGGCGAGCAGGTTCCCGAGGGCGGCTAGGTGGCTACGTGAACATTCCCGGCCTGCCACGCGAACGCCGCGCGGACTTCGACCGGGAGCTCCGCCCCCGCCTCATCAAGGGCGGCATTGCCTCCCTGGCCTGGATCGTGCTCGTGATCATCTTCTCGGGCTTCACGACGTCCCTGTTCATCTCGACGGCGATCCTGCTCGCGCTCTACGCGGTCCCGTGGGACATGATCCGCTACGGGAAGTGGGTCGTTCCCTCGGTTGCGATCCTGCTCGCGATCACGTACCCGTACTACAGGGACGACCTGTACGAGGTCCCGCTCTTCGGCCCGTTTCCGTCCGTCGACACGGCCGTGACGATGACGATCTTCATCATGATGGCGATCGGCCTGAACATCGTCGTCGGGTACGCGGGCCTCCTCGACCTCGGCTACGTCGCCTTCTATGCGATGGGGGCTTACACAGCCGCCTGGTTCGCCTCGCCGCACTTCGGGGAGAGCGTCGGCAACGTCCACGTCGGCTCAGTCGGCGTCAACCCGGAGGCGGCAGGATTCCACGTCTCGATCTGGGTCGTGCTGATCGTCGCCGGCATCTTCACCGGGATCATCGGCATCCTGATCGGCCTTCCGACGCTGCGACTTCGCGGTGACTACCTGGCGATCGTCACGCTCGGATTCGGCGAGATCATGCCCCAGATCGCACGCAACGGCGACAACCTGTTCGGCACCGGCTTCAACCTGACGAACGGGGCGCAGGGGATCAACCCGATCGACCCGCCTGGTTTTGGCGCGGCGATCGCCGGCTGGACCGGGTTACCCGAGGACTACCTCTCCTTCAACTCCACGTTCCTGGGGAAGGAGATCGGCGGGGTCGAGGTCTTCTACTGGACCGCGCTCGGGCTCCTCCTCTTCACCGTGTTCTGCTCCGTGCGGCTTCGCGACTCGCGCCTCGGCCGCGCGTGGATCGCCATCCGCGAGGACGAGACCGCCGCGGCCGCGATGGGCGTGCCTCTGATGCGGACGAAGACCTGGGCCTACGCGGCGGGTGCGTTCTTCGGAGGCATCGCAGGCGCCTACTACGCGAGCTTCAAGGGCGGGACGTTCCCCGACGACTTCTTCTTCAACATCTCGGTGTTCATCCTCTGCATGGTCATCCTCGGCGGCATGGGCAACGTCTGGGGCGTGATCCTCGGCGGCGGCTTCCTCGCCTACCTGAACCAGGAGGGCCTCGGGAACATCGGCGCCGAGATCAACGAGAACCTCGGGACGAACATCGACGTGCCGCTCTACCAGTTCGGCATCTTCGGAGTGATCCTCGTGGTCATGATGCTCTTCAGGCCCGAGGGGTTGATCCCGAGCGCGCGCCGGAAAGCGGAGTTCGAAGAGGGTGCGGTCCAGGAGGACTACCTCTACGACGTCAGAGGCGGGCCGGTCGAATGAGCGACCTCCTCGTCGCGGCCAAGGTACGCAAGGAGTTCGGGGGCCTGGTCGCCGTGAACGACGTCGACTTCACGATCCCCGAGCGCGCGATCGTCAGCCTGATCGGCCCCAACGGCGCCGGCAAGACGACGTTCTTCAACTGCCTCACGGGCGTCTACAAGCCGACCGGCGGGCAGATCGTGTTCGCAGGTGACGACGTGACCGGCAAGCCGCCGCATGCGGTCACCGAGCGGGGGATCGGCCGGACGTTCCAGAACATCCGTCTGTTCAAGGAGATGACTGCGCGGGAGAACGTGATGGTCGGGATGCATTCGCGACTCAAGGGCGGGATCGTCAAGAGCGTTCTGCGGACGCCCGGCGTCAAGCGGGAGGAGCGCGAAGCCGTAGAGCGCGCCCGCGAGCTGCTCGCGTTCTGCGGCCTTCAACGAAACCAGTGGGAAGAGTGGGCGCGGAACCTCTCCTACGGCGACCAGCGCCGGCTCGAGGTGGCCCGTGCGCTCGCGACGCAGCCGAAGCTCATCCTCCTCGACGAGCCGACCGCGGGGATGAACCCTCAGGAGACGGCCGACTTCACGGCCTTCGTCGCGCGCCTCCGGGAGGAAGAGGGCTTGACCGTTCTGCTCATCGAGCACGACATGCGAGTCGTGATGGGCGTCTCGGACCGGGTGACCGTCCTCGACTACGGCGAGAAGATCGCCGAGGGAGCGCCGGCAGAGGTGCAGAAGGACCCGAAGGTGATCGAGGCCTATCTCGGCTCCGCGGCGGTGGCGCAGTGACCGAGACTGTCGCCGAGCGCGCGCCGACCGGGTCGGCCGACCGCAACAAGATCCTCGAGCTCGACGACGTCCATACCTACTACGGGTCGATCCACGCAATCAAGGGTGTGACGCTGGACGTCTACGAGGGCGAGGTGGTGACGCTCATCGGCGCGAACGGCGCCGGGAAGTCGACGACGCTGCGCTCGATCAACGGCCTCAACCATCCGCGCAAGGGCAGCATCCGGTTCCAGGGCCGCGACATCACGCAGGAGTCGCCGCACGACGTCGTCAAGATGGGCATCAGCCAGTCCCCGGAGGGCCGGCGCCTGTTCCCACGCATGAGCGTGATGGAGAACCTCGAGATGGGCGCGTTCCAGCGCAACGACAAGGCGGGCATCAGGGAGTCGCTCGACCGCGTGTTCGAGCTCTTCCCGCGCCTCCAGGAGCGGAAGAACCAGCGGGCCGGGACGATGTCGGGCGGCGAGCAGCAGATGTGCGCGATCGGGCGGGCGTTGATGGCGCAGCCGAAGCTGCTGTTGCTGGACGAGCCCTCGATGGGCCTCGCACCGATCTTCGTCGAGCGGATCTTCGAGATCGTCGTGGAGATCAACAAGCAGGGCACGCCGATCCTCCTCGTCGAGCAAAACGCGCTGATGGCTCTCGACGTCGCCAACCGCGGCTACGTGATGGAGACCGGTGTAATCGCGCTCGCCGATGACGCGAAGGCCCTCGCCCAGAACGAACAGGTTCGCAAGACCTACCTGGGCGAGTCGTAGGCGCGCTTCTCCGGCAAGTAACAGACTGTTACTAGCCGCTCTTCGCCTGTAGCTCAGCCGCGTCGTGGGCTAGTAACAGACTGTTACTAGCTCACGAAGGGCCGGTGCGGATGGGGAAGTAGGGCGGGGCGACCACGAACCCGACCCTCGGCGTCCCGCCCACCCGGGCCTTCGCCATCGAGAGCGCCGTCGAGAGGTTCCGTGTCGGGACGAAGCCGAACTGGCGCGCGGCCATGGCGTCTCGGCTGCCGGCGATAAGGACGGCGCCGAGCCGCTCCACCGCGGGCAGGCAACCGGCCCACTCGACGAACGGGAGGACCGGGTGGCAGGCTCGGCCGGACCGGTACTCGCCGATCGCGCGCGAGTCCGAGGCGGCTGCACGCTCGGCGGCGGCGAGCTCCTGCGGCTCAGTCGCCGCACGCGAGCCGAGTGCGCGCAGCTCGTTGAAGAACGTCCGGTACGGCGACTGGCTCGGATGCGGGAATCGCCGGTCGAAGGGGCTGAGGAGGATGGCGGTGCCACCGTCCGCGACCGGGAAGGCGTCGCGCCAGAACCGAAGCGCTAGCCCGAGCCCGAGGTAGGCAGCGAGGACAGGGTTCGGCCGTTCGCGCGGCAGGTGCGGCGTCGTCGCCGGAATCCCGACGACGGCGACGTCCAGCGGCTCCTCGAGGCGCGCGGCACGAGCCTCGACGGTGCGCAAGAGCGCCTCGACGTGCGCGATCGACGGCAGGCCGCCGAGCACGGATGTCGCGGTCAGCTCGCGGGGGATCGAGGCGAGCAGGCGCGTCCGGATCGGCCCAGGAGCAAGACGGAAGGCGAGCCGGACCGGCGATGCCGCGATCCGCTCGAACGACCGATCGTCGTGCGGGTAGCCGTGGAAGGCACCTGTGACGACCGGAAGGTTCAGCGACAGGGAGGCACCGATCAGCGGCACCTGCTTCGAGAGCTCGCGCTCGAGCTCGCTGGAGAGGCGCCATCCGAGCGATGCGGCCGTCTCGAGCAGTGAGGAGGCCCCCGCAGCACGCAGGGCGACCGGGTCGCTGGCGGCAAGCAGCGCAGCAGGCCCTCCGTGGAGCACCGACTCGGCGGCGCTGACCACGAGAACCAGGTCGGTCTCGACCAGTGCCCGATTGACCCGGAGCGGAAGCCGGCCGCCCGTTCCGAGCTCGACGAGATCCGGATCGGCGGCGTCGTGCACCTCGAGCTTGCCGGAGAACCGCCGGCCGAGCTCGTGGGGAACGAGGCTCTCGAGCTCGCTGGCACCCACCTTCCGGCCGAGCCCGCCCGCGACGAGAATCGTCTGACGCTCCAACGGGACGCCGACGCTCTCCAGCTCGGCGACCGCTGCAGCCAGGGCGTCCTGTCGGGGATCGCGGACGGCGCTGGGTATCGGAAGCTCCGGAGGCTCGACGACGATGGTCGCCCGCCCGCCGCGGGTCGCAAGCTGCTCGAGGGAACGCCCGGCGAGCGGGAACCGCAGCGCCTCGCGCACAGCCGCGCCGACGTCCGCGAGCGACTCGGCGGGCGGCGGCGGCCGGAGCACGTGCGCGTCCGGCGGGACGTCGACAACCGTCAGCCGCGACCCGGCGAGGAGCGGGACCCGCACTACAGGCTGAGGATGTACGCGCGGGCGTGGTGGACGAAGCCGTACGACTCGTAGAGGCGGTGCGCCTCGGCCCGGTGGTGGCCCGGACTCGAGCGCCAGCACGTGGCAGCCGCGCCGCCGGCATTCCTCGGTGCACGCGTCCAGAAGCGCGCGTGCCGCGCCGCGTCGGCGAAACGCATCGTCCACGAACAGATCGGGGATCCAGCCTTGCGGCGTCGTCCAGTTGAGTCGCGGCTGGATCCACAGGCTGACCGCGCCGGCGACCTCGCCGTCCACCTCCGCGACGTAGATCCGGCAGTCGGGGTGCTCGAGGTGCGCGAGGAAGACCTCGCGTTGCGGCTCCGGGTCCTCAGCCACGGTAGGCCGCGTCAGATCCGCCATCAGTTGCAGCACGCGGTCGGCGTCGCTCGGCTCGGCCTCGCGGACGGTCACGGAATCGAGCGGTACATCCGCAGGAAGGTCGGCCGGAAGCCCCGCTTGGGCCAGAACCGCGAAGCAAGGAGGTTCGTCATCCGCCAGTCGGTGGTCATCGTCGGATAGCCGTGCTCCTGGGCCCAGGCCAGGGCGTGCGCCGTCAGCGCGCGACCGACTCCTGCTCCGCGCGCCTCAGGCTCCGTCGAGGCTGCGGCGAGGTCGATGCTCCCGGCCGGGATCCGGAGACCGGTTCGCCCGGTCCAGAGGAGCAGATGGCCAACCGAGCGCCCGTCGAGCTCGGCGATGAAGTGCTTGAACTGCTCGTCGTCCCAGGTGTCCCGCCACTCCTTGACGGCAAACTCCTGCGAGTCGGCCCCTTGCCCGGAGAAGCTCGGTGCCGGCCGCATGGAGTCGGCCATGGCCCGGTCGAGACGGGCCGCGTCCTCGAGATCCTCAGGTGTGCCCTCTCGGACCCGGACCGGCGACTCGAAGGAGTGAGGCCCGGTTTCCCGAGCCGCCGTTACGCCGGACGCGCCGAAGCAGAGGCGGAAACAGGCGTCGATCTGCTCTGTCTCGGGCGCCGGGACGTAGAGACCGTGCCTGGTGTGGCCATCCTCCATCCAGCGCGCCGCGGCGTGTGCGTAGAGATCCCGAATTCCCTCGGAGTCTCCCTCGAAGGCGAGGCCTGCGAACCCCGCGAGCATCCAGGTGAGGCCGGTGTTGGTGAGCTGTTGCGGGGCGGCGACGAGGTAACCGCAGAGCGCCCGGTTCTGCACGAGCACCGAACCGCTTGCTCGGTCGGCGGCAAGCGCCTGCTCGAGCTCGCCACGGAAGTCGGGCTGGTCGGCGAGCAGTGCGCCACTCGCGAGGTGGCGACGATGCCGTTCCTCGAGAAGCTTCGCGGCGTCGTCCAGGTGGGCGTCAGTGAACGCTTCAAGACGGAGGCCCGGCATCGGCGGAGGACGATACCGTTGAGCTTGCGATGCCCAAGACGCTGACAGGAGAGGAGCTGCAGCTCGACGACGCGCCCGCACGCGACTCCGATCTCTTCCTCGTCGACGGCAACAACCTCGCGTACCGCGCGTACTTCGCGCTTCCGGAGGAGCTCGCCACGAGCGAGGGGATGCCGACCAACGCCCTGCTCGGCTTCACGAACATGCTCTTCAAGCTCCTGACCGACTACCGGCCCAAGGGAGTCGCGGTCGCCTGGGACACCCGGCCGGTCGAGCGGATGGAGCAGCACGAGGGCTACAAAGCGGACCGGAAGCCGATGGCCGACCTCCTCCGCGAGCAGTTCCCGCACTTCCGGCCGATCGTCGAGGCCTTTGGGTACCGGAACCTCGAGTTCGAGGGCTGGGAGGCCGACGACGTCATCGCCACGCTCGCCACGCGTGCCGACCAGGCGGGCGTGAAGACGACAATCGTCTCGACGGACCGGGACGCCTTCCAGCTCGTCACGGAGAACGTGACGCTGATGATGACGCCGAGGGGCGTCGCCGACGTGAACGTCTACACACCCGAGCGCGTGGAGGCCCGCCTGGGGATCACTCCCGACCAGATCCCCGATTTCATCGGCCTCAAGGGGGACAGTCGGACAACATCCCGGGCATCCCCGGGATCGGCGACAAGACGGCGTCCCAGCTGATCCAGCAGTACGGCTCGCTCGAAGGAGTGATCGAGCACGTCGAGGAGCTGACGCCGGCCCGGCGGAAGAACATCAGCGAGAACGCCGAGCAGGCGAAGGTCTCGAAGGAGCTCGCGACGATGCGGCGCGACCTCGAGCTCGGCTGCGACCCGGCGGAGCTCGTCCTCTCGCCGCCCGACCGCTCGCGGCTGAAGGAGATGTTCCGGCAGTTCGAGTTTCGCGGGCTGCTGAGCCGGGTGGACGACCTCGACGCCACCGTCCCTGCGACGCCGATGGTGCTCGAGGGCGTCCGGGTTCCCTGGCGGGAAGGGGAGCTGCCCGAGTCGGGCGCGATCGCGGCAGAAAACGGCCGCGTCGCTGTTGCCACCGAGGAAGGCGTAGTCGTCGGGCCGCGGCCGGCGCGCCTCGACGGGCAATTCGTCGCTCACGACGCAAAGGCGCAGCGCGTCGAGCCTGCGGAGGACACGCTGCTCGCCGCCTACCTCATCGACCCGGGCCGCTCGACCTACGAGCTCGACGACCTCGCCGCCGAATACGGGGTCGAGCTGGTCCCCGACCCGCCCGCCGACGAGGACACCTCCGAGCTCGTCCGCCACGCAGCAGCCACGCTGCGCCTCGCCGAGCCGCTCGTCTCCCGCCTGAAGGAGCGCGGCGCGGAAGAGCTTTACCGCGAGATCGAGCTCCCGCTCACCCAGGTGCTCGCCGACATGGAGGACACCGGCGTCAAGATCGACGAGTACCGCATGGGGGAGATCACCGCCCGGCTCGCAGACCGGGTCGAGGAGCTCGAGCAGAAGGCCTACGAGCTCGCCGGAGAGGAGTTCATCCTCGGCTCCACCCAGCAGGTCGCCAGGATCCTCTTCGAGAAGCTCGAGCTCACGCCGGACCGCAAGGGCAAGACCGGCTACTCGACGGATACCCGCGTCCTTCGCAAGATCCGGCACGAGCACGAGATCGTCGGCGTGATCGAGGAGTGGAGGGAGTACTCGAAACTCGTCAACACCTACCTCGGCCCGCTGCCGACGCTGATCTCGGAGCACGACAAGCGGCTCCACACGACGTTCAACCAGGCCGTCGCCTCGACGGGAAGGCTCTCGACGACGAGCCCGAACCTCCAGGCGATCCCGATCCGTACCGAGCTCGGCAAGGAGATCCGGTCGGCGTTCGTCGCCGAGCAGGGCCACCGCCTTCTCTCCGCGGACTACTCCCAGATCGAGTTGCGGATCCTCGCGCATGTCTCCGGCGAGCCCAAGCTCCGGGAGGCGTTCGCACGCGGCGACGACATCCACACCGCCACGGCCGCCGAGGTGCTGGGCAAGGATCCGGCCAAGCTGACGACGGGCGACCGCTCGACGGCGAAGATGATCAACTTCGGGATCGTCTACGGGATCTCGTCGTTCGGCCTCTCCGAGAACCTCGAGATCCCCCGCGAGCAGGCGCAGGAGCTGATCGACACCTACCTCGCGCGCTTCCCGCACGTCCAGGACTTCATCCAGCGCACGATCGAGCAAGCGACCCGCGACGGCTACACGACGAGCCTGCTCGGACGGCGGCGTCCAGTGCCCGAGCTGCGCGCGTCGAACAGGCAGACCCGCTCGCTGGGCGAGCGCCTCGCCGTCAACTTCGTCATGCAGGGCTCGAACGCGGACATCATCAAGAAGGCGATGATCTCGATCCACCGCCGTCTGCGGAACGAGGGGCGCGGAGCGAAGCTCGTGCTCCAGGTCCACGACGAGCTGCTGCTCGAGGTGCCGGAGGCGGAGGTGTCGCAGGTGAGGGAGCTCGTCCGCGCGGAGATGTGCGCCGCCTACGACCTCGATCCGCCGCTCGCGGTGGACGTGGGGGTCGGCGAGGACTGGAACGAGGCCAAGAGCTGAACATTCAGCTCCCTGACGGTTACGCGATCTTCGTCGAGCCGGTCGGGGATGACGGCCTACCGCTCATAGTCCTCCACGGCGGGCCGGGGCTCGACCACACGCACCTTCGGCCCTGGCTGGACCCGCTCGGCGAGGAGTTTCGTGTCTTCTACGTCGACGAGCGCGGGCAGGGACAGAGCGAGCGGGTCGATCCGGCGACGCTCAGCCTCGAGGTCTTCGCGCGGGATGTCGACCTGCTCGCCGAGGCGCTCGAGCTCGATCGCTTCGCGCTGCTCGGCCACTCCTTCGGCGCGATCATCACGACCTGGCACGCGATCAACCTCGGCACTGCCGCGGGCTACGTCATCTCCGGCGGCGGCGACTCGAGCACGAAGCTGATGGCCGACGTCGAGGCATCGCTGGAGGCGATGGGCGAGGCCGGCAAGCCGATCGCGGAGTCCTGGGAGTGGGAGCAGACCGTCGAGACGCCTGAGGACTGTGCTGAGCTGATTCGGGTCCAGAACCCGTTCCATTTCCACGGCCCGGTTCCGCCTGGCTTCGCTGAGGACACCGTGTACGCGCCCGAGGTCCTCCGCCACTTCGCCAGCGCGGGCTACGGCGACTTCGACTACACGCCCGACCTCGGCGGGGTCTCCAAGCCGACCCTCGTGCTCGTCGGCGAGCACGACCGGACGACGACGCCGCGCGCCGCCCGCGTCCTCTACGAGGGCATTCCCGGCAGCGAGCACGCGGAGCTGCCGGGCGCGGGTCACATGAGCATGGTCGAGGCCCAGGACGCCTATCTAGGCCATGTTCGCGACTTCCTGCGCCGCATCAACTAGCGGAAAATCCGCAGATATACTGCGCCGCTCGTGGTGAGCGATATCGCCGACCAACAGCACGTAGACGACCCCGAGGTCTGGACCACCGGGCCGGAGGGAGAGCTGATCCCGGACTACGAGTCCACCTTCCCGACCATCAACGAGGGGGAGGTCGTCCACGGCACCGTGGTGCGCGTGGACAAGGACGAGGTCCTCGTGGACATCGGCTACAAGTCCGAGGGCGTCATCCCGCTCTCCGAGCTCTCGATCCGCCGCTCCGTCAACCCGGAGGACGAGGTCAAGCTCGGTGAGGAGGTCGACGCGCTCGTCCTGACGAAGGAAGACGCGGAGGGCCGGCTCATCCTCTCCAAGAAGCGCGCGCGCTTCGAGCTCGCCTGGAAGACGATCGAGCAGAAGGCCGAGTCCGGCGAGGCCATCCTCGGACGCGTGATCGAGGTCGTGAAGGGCGGCCTGATCCTCGACCTGGGCGTCCGCGGCTTCCTGCCGGCGTCGCTGGTCGACATCCGCCGGGTGCAGGACCTGGACGAGTTCCTCGGCCAGGAGCTGCGCGCGAAGGTGATCGAGCTCAACCGTTCGCGGAACAACGTCGTGCTGTCGCGCCGCGCCGTCCTCGAGGACGAGCGCAAGGAGCAGCGCCAGCAGATCCTCGACCGCCTCCAGCCCGGAGACGTCGTCGAGGGCCAGATTTCGAACATCGTCGACTTCGGCGCTTTCGTCGACCTCGACGGCATGGACGGCCTGATCCACATCTCCGAGCTCTCCTGGTCGCACGTGAACCATCCGAGCGAGGTGCTCGAGATCGGCCAGACCGTCGAGGTGAAGGTTCTCGACATCGACCGGGAGCGGCAGCGGATCTCGCTCGGGCTCAAGCAGACCCAGAGCGATCCCTGGCAGCAGGTCCTCGACCAGTACAACGAGGGCGACGTCGTCGAGGGCAAGGTCACGAAGGTCGTCACCTTCGGCGCCTTCGTCGAGATCATGCCCGGAGTCGAGGGGCTCGTTCACATCTCCGAGCTCGCTCAGCACCACGTGGAGAACCCGCGCGAGGTCGTCTCGCAGGGCGACCAGGTGCAGGCGAAGATCATCGAGGTCGACGCCGAGCGCCGCCGCCTGTCGCTGTCGCTGAAGCGCGTCGAGGGCGAGGGCCCGACGCCTGCGTCCGAGCTCGGCCTCTCCGACGAGGTCTTCGCGAGCGAGGGGCCACTCGAGAGCCCGATGAGCGAGACCACCGGTGCGGAGCCTTCGCCGGAGCCGGTTGCGGCTCCGGAAGAGGTCCAGCCCGTCGAGGGCGAGCCCGAGGCGGAGGTCGAGCCGCAGCCCGAGAGCCAGACTCCGGCCGAGACCGTCGCGCTGGACGAGCCGGCTCCGGCCGAGACCGACCCGCTGGACGAGCCGGCTCCGCCCGAAGAGACGACCGACGAGCAGCAGTAAAGCCCCGGTTTCGGTCGCCATCACGGGCGGCATCGGGGCGGGGAAGAGCGAAGCGCTGAAGGCTTTCGCGCGGCACGGCGCCGCCGTGGTCTCGAGCGACGAGATCGTCCACCACCTGATTCGCACCGATCCCGAGGTCAAAGCGGCGATGCTCGAACGCCTCGGCGACGAAATCCTCGACGAGGACGGTCAGATCGACCGTGCCAGGGTCGGCCAGGTCGTCTTCGGCGACCGGGAGGCCCTGGCCTGGCTCGAGGGTCTCCTCCACCCGCGCGTCTCGGCGGAGTACCTGAACTGGCGCGAGCAGCTGGCGAAGCTTCCGGGTGCGCCCGCGGTCTGCGTGACCGAGGTCCCGCTCCTCTACGAGGTCGGCGCCCAGGAGCGGTTCGACAAAGTGGTCGCGATCACGGCGCCTCGAGCCCTGCGCGAGCAGCGGACGAACGTGCCGATGGAGGGGCGGGAAGAGCGCCTCCTCGACGACCGCGAGAAGGTCAAGCGCGCGGACTACTCCTACGTGAACACCGGCGGCCTGAAGGAGCTCGACGCCTGGGTCGCGGGCGTCATGGAAGAGCTGCGAGCTTCGCGCGAATCTGCTCCGCGCTGACGACGTTCCCCTTCCGAGCCGTCTCGTCGAGCGCACGCTCCAGCACGGGGCGGTGCCGGGCCGGATCGAGAAAGTCGATTACGTCCATCAGAGCGATGGGCCCGTCGAACGTGTCATCGGTCCTGTTCGTGAGCTCGACGACTTCCGCCGCAAGCCGCGCGGCCTCGTCCAGATTCCCCTTCGCCGCCTCGACGTTCGTCTTGACGATGCGCCAGTAGGTCTGTGTGACCACGTCGTCATCTGATCCGGCCTCACGGCTCTCGTCGGCGAACCGGTCAGCCTCGTCGTATCGACCCTGACGCGCAACGGCGAGCCCGAGTAACGCCGAAACGGTAGAAAGAAACCCTCGCTCCCCGGCCGCGTCCAGGATCTCACGTGCTTCTCGCATGATCCGTTCGGCAGCGGGTGCATCGCCGGCCAGGAGCTCGAGGATCGCCGCGGGCTGGCCGATCCCGGCGTACTGGACCTTCTGGCCGAGCTCGAGCAGCTGCCGTCGACCTTCGGCGGCGAGCGCTCTGCCTCCCTCGAAATCTCCGGTCAGTGCAAGCAGCGTGCCCTCGACCACGAGGAGCTCGGCGTACGCGAACCCGGCGCCGCCCGTCGACTCCGCCAGGCGTCGGACCTCGGGAAGGGCCTCGCCGACCGGGGTCGAGCCCCACAGGAGCACGAGGGCAACCCACCGGGTGGCGTCGGCGAGGATTCGTGGATCGCCGCTTGTTCTCGCGTCCGCGACCGCGCGGCGGAGGAGCGTCAGGGCGCGATCGTTCTCGCCGAGCCAGCTCGCGATCACTCCAAGCCTCGTCAGCCCTTCGGCCAGGATGGACACGTCACCGAGCCGCTCCGCTTCCTCCACGGTCTCCTCGATCGGGCCGACGGCCACGGCCATGCTCCCGCCGCGCATCAGGTCGTTCCAGATTCCTCGCTGGCGAGCGATCAGCGCGGTGCGTGGATCGCCGAGCTCTCGTGCGCGCCGGTAGAGATCCTCCGCGCGGGGGAGGTCTCCGCTCTCAGCGACTGCCGTTCCGAGGTCAGGGTAGATCCTGACCGCTTCGGCGTCGCCGTCAGGAAGAAGCTTCACGGCGCGCTCGAGGAGGTTCATCGTGGCCGGGACATCCGAGCGAGCCTCCGCGCGCCTGCCGGCGGAGGCGAGCAGGGCCGACGCCCTGCGCGCCAGGCCCTGGCCCGCGGCGTCGACGGGCCCGAGCTCTGCGCGGTAGCCATAGGCCTGCTCGAGGTGGTAGCCGAGGATCTCCTCCAGCCCGGGGGCGTTCTCGGCGATCCAGTCGGCGAAGCGCTCGTGGAGCTCCGCGCGCCGCTCCTTCGGCAGCGCCTCGTACGCGGCGTCGCGGAGCAGTAGGTGCTTGAAGCGGAACGTGTCCTCGCCCGCCGGTCGCACCAGGTCCTTGCGGACGAGGGATTGATGGATCTGTCCGAGTCCGGCGGCGAGCTCGTCGGGAACCATGCTTGCGAGTGCGGCCTGCCCGAACTCCTGACCCTGGACTGCTGCGCACTCGACCGTCGCGCGCTCGTCCGGAGCGAGGCGGTCGAGCCTGGCCGCTAGGAGCGCCTGGATCGTCGGCGGGACCGCGAGTTCGCCGTTGGAACCGTCGGTGACCATCGCAAGCATCTCTTCGACGAAGAGCGGATTGCCCTCGGCGGCCGCGGCGATCCGCTCCTTCAGGTCCGCGTCGACGCGGGTCATGAGCAGGTTGTCGACGAGCCGCGTGGACTCCGCGTTGGTCAGCGCGTCGAGCAGCATCGTCGTCGCGTTCAGCTTCCCACCGCCCCAACCGGGTCGGTGGTCGAGCAGCTCAGGCCGCGCGACGCAGAGCAGCAGCAGCGGGGCGTCGCGGGCCAGATCGGTGACGTGGTCGATGAGGTCGAGGAACGTCGGCTCCGCCCACTGGAGGTCGTCGAAGACCAGAACGAGTGGCTGCTCTCGTGCCATCCGCTCGAGGATGCGGCGGGTCTGGAGGGCGATCTCGTCCCGGTTGGCCCCGAAGTCGATCTCGCCGGCGAGAGGCTCGATCTCGGCGAGCGGCCAGTACGTGATCCCCTCCCCGTAGGGCAGGCAGCGACCGGCGAGCAGCGTTGCGTCGACGCGGTCCTCGAGCTCTCGAACGAGCCTCGACTTCCCGATCCCGGCGGCTCCGAGCAGCGTGAACTGGTAGGCAACTCGCTCGGAGACGGCATGGTCGTAGGCGCGCTGGAGCTGGGCGAGCTCGTTTTCCCGGCCGACCAGGGGAGAGCCGAGTCGGCGCGCGATGAACTCCGCGCCCTCGACGAGACCGATGAGCCGGAACGCTGCGACCGGTTCCGACTTCCCCTTGGCGTCCAGTGGGACGGCAGGCTCCGCCTCGACTGCGTCTCGAACGAGCCGGTGCGTGGATGCGCCGAGCAGCGTCTCGCCCGGAGAAGCCCCTTGCTCCAGCCGGGCGGCGACGTTGACGGCATCCCCGACCGCGAGCGTCTGGCCCTCGCCTGCCACGACCTCTCCGGTGTTGACGCCGATGCGGCTCTCGATCCGGACGCCCCAGTCGCGGTCCAGCTCCTCGTTGAGCTCGGCCAATGCAGCCCGCATGTCCGCAGCCGCGCGAACGGCGCGTAAGGCGTCGTCCTCGTGCACCACCGGGACGCCGAACACGGCCATGACCGCGTCGCCGATGAACTTCTCGACGGTGCCGCCGTGGCGCTCGATCGCCTCGCGCATCGCGTCGAAGTAGCGAGACATGACGCGCCGTGTCGACTCGGGGTCGAGGCGCTCGCCCATCGCGGTCGAGCCGGACACGTCGCAGAACAGCACGGTGACCGTCTTGCGCACCTCACGGGACGGAGAAGTCTCGGCGAGCGCGGCACCGCAGCTACCGCAGAAGCGAAAGCCCTCCGGGTTGTCCTGACCGCAGCTCGCGCAGATCGGCACAGAGGCATCTATACCGCCATTTCAAGCCGATGTCACGATGATGCTTGACAGACATCAAAATGATGTCATACTGCCCCCATGGAGACGGCACGATTCATCGCAGCGCTCGAACGGGACCTCACCGCGGTCGCCGCCGTCGGCGACGACGAGACCGCAGCGGCCGCCGAGCGCCTGATCCAGGCACTGCGCGGCTCCGCAGGCATGCGCCTGATGGAGACCCTCGGCGAGGCGGCGCTGGAGATCAGCGACCAGCTGCCCGAAGGGCACGTCGAGGTGCGCCTCGCCGGGCCCGACCCTCAGCTGGTCTACGTCGGCGCGGAGCCGGCCGAACCGGCCGGTGTTCCGGCGGAAGAGGACGGGCTCGCCGCGAGGATCACGTTGCGGCTCTACGAGAGCCTGAAGCGCGAGCTCGAGGCGGCGGCGGCCCGCGAGGGCATGTCGCTCAACGCCTGGCTCGTCCGGGCCCTGTCACGCAGCGTGGCGTCGCCGGCGCCGCGCAGCAGAGGCAATCGACTGACCGGCTACGGCCGGAACTAGGAGGGGATGGCATGACGTTCTTCCAGCTCCCATTCGGACACGTCGAAGTGAAGACGGATCCGCGCCCGCCGCGGCGCCGGGGAAAGCGCCGGCCATGAGGCAAGAGACCTTCTCGACGCCCGGGCCGGTCACGCTGGACATCCGGATTCCGGCCGGGGACATCGAGATCGAGACCGACGACGCCGTCGAGACGGCCGTCGAGCTCCAGGCGCGCGGGCGCGATGCGGAAGCGCTCGAGAGCGACGCCGAGATCTCGATGCGACCTCGCGGCGACGGTTACGAGGTGCGCGTCGAGGCCGGCCGCGGGCGCGGAGGGTTCCTCGGCCTGCGCGGCGGCGAGTACCGGGTGCGTGTGGCGGCGCCGCACGGCGCGACCGTCCAAGCGAACCTCGCATCGGCGGACATCTCCGGGCGCGGACGCTATTCGGAGCTCGAGGTCAAGGTCGCGTCCGGCGACGTCGAGTTCGAGGACGTGTCGGGCGAGGCCGGCGTCAACGCCGCGTCGGGCGACGTCCGGCTCGACCGCGTCGGCAGGGCCAAGATCAACTCGGCCTCGGGCGACGTCAGGATCGACGAGTCGGCGGAGGGCGCCGACGTGAACACGGCCTCGGGCGACGTCGCGATCGACAGCGTCGTCTCCGGCGACGTACGGATCAACTCGGCCTCGGGCGACATCGAGGTCGGGATCGCCAAGGGGTCGCGGCTCCTGGTCGACGCGCAGACACTCTCGGGCGACACCTCGTCCGAGCTCGACCTCGAGTCCGGCAGCACGATCGAGACCGACGACGGTCCGCTCGTCGAGCTGAAGGCGCGCTCCATGAGCGGCGACATCAGCATCAAGCGGGCGTGAGTCTGGCGGATGAGACTCCGGCGGCGGCGGCCCCCGAGCCGCCGCCGCTCCTCCGCCAGCCCGAGTTCCTGAAGCTCTGGGCGGCGCAGTCGATCTCGATGCTCGGCGACCAGGTGACGCTGCTCGCGCTGCCGCTCACCGCCGTGCTCACGCTCGACGCCTCGGCGGCGCAGATGGGCTTCCTCGTCGCCGCCGAGCTGATGCCGCACCTGCTCTTCTCGCTCTTCGCCGGCGTCTTCATCGAGCGGGCGCAGCGGCGGCGGCGCCTGATGATCGCCGCCGACATCGCGCGCTTCGCACTGCTCGTGTCGGTCCCGATCGCCGCCGCGTTCGACGTGCTCGGCTTCGGCCAGCTCTACGGCGTCGCGTTCCTGATGGGGACGTTCGCCGTGCTGTTCGACATCAGCTGGGCGACGCTCTTCGTCGCGATCGTCCCGCGGCGTGACGTCGTCGACGCGAACAGCAAGCTGAGCCTCAGCCGGTCGCTGTCCTTCGTGGTCGGCCCGTCCGTCGCCGGCTTCCTCGTGCAGGCCCTGACCGCGCCGGTCACGCTGCTCATCGACGCCTTCTCGTACCTCTGGTCCGCGCTCTTCCTGAGCAGGATCACGGCGGAGGAGCCGCCGGTCGAGCACGACGGCGAGGAGAGCGTGCGACGGAGCCTCCGGATCGGCTTTGCGTTCGTCCTCAAGGACGAGTTCATCCGGCCGGAGCTCCTGTGCGTGGCCACGATCAACTTCTTCAACTTCGTCTTCCACGCGATCTTCGTCCTCTACGCGACGAGGGAGCTCGGCGTGAATCCCGGCCTCCTCGGGCTCGTCCTCGGCGCGGGCGCAGTCGGAGGCGTAATCGGAGCGGTGATCGCACCGCGGATCGAGAAGCTGATCGGGCTCGGCGCCGCCTTCACGCTCGGCGCCGTCCTCTTTCCGCTGCCGCTCGTCCTGATCCCGCTCGCCTCGGGCAGCGAGGCGCGGATCGTGGCGATGCTGGGGCTCGCAGAGTTCTTCTGCTCTGTCGGCGTGATGATCCTCGACGTCAACGCCGGCAGCCTGATGCTCTTCCGCACGCCGGACCGGCTCCGGTCGCGGATGGCGGGGACCTTCCGGTTCGTCAACATGGGCATCCGGCCGATCGGCGCGCTCGTCGGCGGGACGCTCGGGACCGCGATCGGCCTGCACACGACGCTGTGGATCGGCGTGCTGGGCGCCCTCGCCGGTGTGCTCTTCCTCGTCTTCTCGCCGATCCCGCGGCTGCGCGAGGCCCCGGCGGAGGCCGTCTGATGGAGACGAAAGTCCTCCGGATCGGGTCGGTCCGCGCGCTGCTCGCCGCCGAGACGATCTCGACGAGCGGCGCCCAGATGACGTGGGTAGCGCTGCCGTGGTTCGTCCTCACGACGACCGGCTCGGCGACCCGGATGAGCGTCGTGATCGCCGTCGAGGCGATCGGGATCGCGCTTGCAGGGTTCCTCGGCATCCGCGTGCTGAACCGGCTCGGCGCGCGACGGACGATGCTGCTCTGCGACGCCTGCCGCGGGCCGCTCATGCTCGTGATCCCGCTGTGCCACTGGGCCGGCGCGCTCTCGTTCGGGCTGATCGCCGCCGTGGCGTTCGCGGTCGGCGCCTTCACGGCCCCGCATTTCGCCGCGCAGCGCGTGATCGTGCCCGAGCTCGTGGGCGAGGACGAAGGCGTTGTCAGCCAGGCCTCCGCGCTCTTCCAGGGGGCAAACCGGGTCACGCTGCTGCTCGGGCCGCCGCTGGCCGGCGTCCTGATCGGCCTGATCAGTGCACCGGCCGTGCTGGTGGTCGACGCCGCGACCTACGCGGTCTCTGTGTTCCTGCTCGGAGTCTTCGTCCCGGCCACCAAGCCTCTGCCCGCGGTGGGCGAGGAGGATCGCGGCTTCCGCGCCGGCTTGCGGTGGGCGGGGCGGGATCCCCTTTTCCGTGCCTGGCGCATCAGCCTGATCGTCGGCGACATGGCCTGGCAGGCGATCTTCATCTCGCTCCCGGTGCTGGTCGTCACCCGCTACGAGGCCGACCCGCGCATCGTCGGCGCGATGTTCGCCGCCTTCGGCGTGGGCGCGGTGCTCGGGAACACGGTCGCCTACCGGCTGGTGAAGCGCCTGGACGGCTTGACCCTGATCGCACGTGTCGCCCTGGGCCAGGCGCTGCCGCTGTGGCTGCTCGTCTTCGAGGTGCCCGCGTGGGCCGCGATCGGCGTCCTCGGCGCCTCGGGGCTCGCGAACGGGCTCATCAACCCGAGCCTGCACGCGATCATCACGCTGCGCATCCCTCCGGAGCTGCGCGCGACCGTGATCTCGAGCTTCATGACGGTGTTCGCTCTCGCGATGCCGATCGGGATCCTCGGGGCAGGCCCGCTCCTGGACCAGCTCGGCGTGACGCCGGTGTTCGCGATCTGCGCCGGGATCCAGACGATCGTGATGGCGGCGGTGGCTGCGGCCGCCGTTCGTGCGCGGCAGGCGACGCCACTCGAACAGATCGAGGCGAGAGCGGCGTAACGATCGACTGTGTGGAGCGGACCAGCCGCCGCCCCACACAGTTCTCCTCTAGCGGGCCGTCACCGCCGACGGCCACGGCTCACAGCCACGTTCACCTTCGCGCCCAGACGGAGCCGGGCGCCGGGCCGGGGGCTCTGCCGAATGATCCGGCCGGCACGGACGCTCGCCGAATAGCTCCTCGCCACCCGCCCGAGAGTGCACCGGCGCGAAAGGAGGATCTTCCGGCCCTGCCTGACGCTCTTGCCCCGCACGTCGGGCACGACACAGCGAGGCCGCGGGACGATGACGAACGGGCCGACGTGCCGCGTCGAGGTCCAGTTGCCGGCGTTGTCGCGGGTACGGAGGTGAAACCACCACCGGCCGTTTCCGAGCGATGGGCTCGTCGTCCCGCCGGCGGTCTCCTCGGCATCCTTGACGGCATCCGGCATCGCAGACTGCTGCCGATCCCAGGCAAAAGAGAAGCCGTCAACGCCGCTCTGGTTGTCGGCCGCACCCTCGAAGGCGACGTCGACCGTGCGATCGATCGACGCCACGCCGGGCGTGTGGCTCGTGCTCCGGAGACTCGGGTCGGTAGGTGCCTCCGTATCGAGTGGGGGAGGCGGCGGCGGAGGCGGCGCGGCATCGTCGTTCTGGATCGTCCCGACGCCTGCACTCCGGATGATCGTTCCTTTTGATTGGGCTGAGAGCCGCACGAAGAACGTCTCGTCGCCCTCGTGCGTCGTGTCGCCGAAGACGTCGACCGAGATCGTCCTGGTGGTCGCACCGCCGGCCCTCGAACGTAAAATTCCCAGAGGTCGGTTGGTAGTCGGACGAGTCGGCCGTGCCGTCCGACGTCTCGAATAGTGACCTCGACCGGGATAGTCGGACGGATCAACCTGAGCAAGCGTCACCGTGAACACTGCGGTCCGCGTCACCGGCGTCGCCTTCGACGATCGCCTGCGTCGTCGACCGAAATCGCGCCGAACGCACAGCGCCCCGAACGAGATCCCGAAGGCGGGAACGTAGGTCTGGCAGCCGACGCGCGCGGAGAAGAAGTGGCGGTCGTTCGGGACGCCGAACGGCAGCCCATGGAGCCGCGTTCTGCGCAATGTCGACGTCCAGCTCCCCGAATGCGATTCGCACGGGCATCGCCGTGCAGTTGGTCCGCCGCCCGCGATCCGCGCGTTGTACTCCGGATCGTTGAAGTAGGCGAAATTGACGTTGCCGGTCGGCTGGAGCCTGCTGCCGTCGAGGAGAAAGAGGAAGTCGAACGGGTCGAAGTAGTCGATGTGCCAACCCTCGAGGGTCATGTCAAAGGGCTCGCCACGCATCCCCGTACGCTCGAACTGCTCTGCTCGCGGAAACAGCCTGATCTCCAACTCGAGCCCAATGTTCCGCAGGTTGGCCTGGATGATCTGGCACTGCTGTGGGGCAGGAGCCCGGTTCGAGCAGTAGAGAACCCCTTGTCCGCCCCGCGTGTGACCGGCAGCGAGCGCCCGGGCTCGCTCGAGGTCTGGACGAGACGGGTAGATGTCGACGTCGCGGAACCCGGTCATCCCGTAGGAGAGATGCTGGTCAGTCGGGGTACCCGCGTAGGCGCCGCGCTGCATCATCAGCGCCTCACGATCGATTGCGAAGTTCACCGCCTGCTTTAAACGGACGTTGCCGAGTGGCCCGGGACCACCGAAGAGTGGCCGGTCGTGATTCATCGCTAGGTACAGGACCGTCGGAGAGGGGTAGACGAAGTACTGCTGCCGGCCGCGGATTGCTGCCGCGCTCGCGGGTCCGTATCTCGCATCCAAGCTCGGCGTGCGACGGAGGGGGAAGGTCGCCGAGATCGGCCTCGCCGGTCTCGATCCGCTGCCTGATCGTCTCCAGTGGGAGGCCGATCGTGAAGCGGATCTCGTCGAAGCGGTGCGGCCTGGCGCCGGCGTAGTTCGGGTTCTCCCGGAGAACGATCTCCTGACCGCGGGTCCGGCTCTCGAGGTAGTACGGACCCGCGGACGGCACCGGTGCGTCGATGCCGTCGGGGTCGATCGGCACTGAGGTCGGGAAGTGGGCAGAAGAACGGCATCGTCAACCGAGCGAGAAGGTCGGCCGACGGCTGACTGAAGTTCGATCGTGAGGGTGTTGGCGCTTGCGACGACGCCGACGATGTCGGTCATGTACCGCCGCGCCGGCGAGTTCATGCTCGGGTGCAGCAATCGGTCGATGGCGTACTTGAAGTGCTCGGCCGTCACCCGCTCATTCGACGGCGGCGAGAAGAAGTAGTCATCGCGCAAGGTGGAATGAATACGTTCGACCGTCCGGCGAGACCGTCGGCAGCCCGACCGCGATTTCGGGCTGGAGCAGGCTTCCTGCGGGCGCAGAGGCATCGGGGATAGTTGACAAGTGCGCGAACACGTCGAGTATTCGATCTGCCAGGTCGGGACGTAGTACGCGAGCGCGGGGTCAACGTAGTCGATGTCGACCGAGAGGTCGACTTGGAGTGTGGTCGGCTGCGGCTCGTCGGCCGCCGCGGCGCCGGCGCACGCCAGCATCGCGAGCGCCGCGATCGGCGCGACGATTGCCTTGACGAACGAGTCGAGCATGGTGTCCCCCTTTCTCATGCGATTGGTCGGGCGACGAGGATGTGGGCGTAGCCGCTGCGGCTCGGAGCAGAGCGCGAGCTGCCGAGGAACCTCGCACGCACGCGCCACCGCCCGGCAGCCGGCGGCCGCCACGAGATGCTCGCTCCCGCCGAGATACGCACGCACTCGGTGGAAGTGCCAGCCGGTCAGCGGGTCGAACCGGTCGATCTCGAGCTCGACGCGGCCGCTCGCCGCCGGAGAGACGAGGCAACTGAGAGTTACGAACGCGCCCGGGCTGACTCTCAGCGGAGCTGCGTCCCGAGGCCAGCACCGATGTTGAGGTGACGTCCCGCAACCGGAGCGAGAGCCGATAGCGACCGGCGCGGCTTCCCACCGCTCCCTGTACGGCGACGACATACCGGCCACGACCGAGGCTGCGCCGGAACTCGCCTCCGCCGGCCGCCATGCGCGATCCGGTGTCGGTGAGCACGACAAGCCCGAACGAACCGGCGGTCTGCGAGAGCCGCAGCCGCACCTCGCTCTGCCGCGCGACGTCGAAGTGGTACAGGTCGAGGACGTCGACGCCACTCGGAGACAGTGAGCCGCGGGCGCCGGATCCCGGCCTGAGCTCCACGCCGACGCCGACGTCGTCAGCCGCCGCCGCTGCGATGTGCAGCCGATAGCGCTGGCGTGTGGCGGTCGGCGACGCGGTGACCTCGACGACGTAACGGCCGCCACCGTCCCGGCCCGGCGTGAACGTGGAGTGGGCTCGGCAGCTCAAGCGGACGACCCGGTTTCTGGCGTACAGGGTGGCGCGGGCACATGGGCTCGAGCTGAAGGCGAGCTGGTAGGTGGTTCCCCGGCGCAGCCGAACGGACCAGACGTCGTTGACGTCCGTCAGGCCGTTCACCGAGTCGCGCACGCCGCCACGGCGCAGCGCTCGGCCGGGATGGCGCTCCGGCGCCTCGGCCGGCTGCAGCTGCAAGCTGAACGCGCCCGGCGGTGAGTTGCGCTGCTCGCCGACGGCGACCAGGTACCTCGCCCCGGGCCGCGCCGTGAACCCGAGAACCAAGGCGCCCTTGCGATCTGTCGGGGCGCACGCGACGAGGTCGAGCCGAGAACGAACGGGCCGGAACACGGCCACGACGGCGTCGAGCTCCTCCGACGCTGAGAGCCGGAGGAGCACGCGCTTGCTAGCGGGGCCGGTCAGCCGATACCAGACGGTTCCGCCCGACATCCCGCAAGCTGCGAGGTCCGAGGCGTCACCTGTTGCACCAAGGGTGGTCGCGCGCACTGTCGCCGGCAGTCGCCCGAGCGACACGGCGCCGCCGCGATCGTCGTTCGCGGGCGGGAGGAAAAGCTCGGCGCGCAGATCGAATTCGCCGTCGGTCGTCCCCGGACGGCGGCCGACGAGGATCAGGTAGCCGGCACCGCGCACGGCCTGGACGGAGACGACGGCCTTGCCGCCCGCAGTCGCAGTGGCGCAGTCGAGCTCCTGGATGCTGGAAGAACTGCGTCGATAGATTCGGAGGACCGGGGTGAAGCCTGCGGCAGCCTGAGCTGTCGCGACGATCGTGCCGTCGGGCGCGGCTTCGACCCGGTACCACACAGTGGACTCGATCCGGCCACAGCGCGAGACCTGGGGGTCGAGACGCTCGACGGTTGCTTCTGCCGTCGCCCCGTGCACGGTGGCGGGAAAGTCGGGCAGCAAGATGGAATCAGCTCGGTTGTCGTTCGGCGGCGGCGCGGCGGCCGCGGCCGGGGCGAGGACGAGCGCAACGAGTGTGATGAGGAAGATTTTCATGGTCTGAGGGTGCGCCACCGTCCTCACGCAGGACTCATACGGCGCTCACGCAGACGGCTGAGAGATGGACTGTGGAGGGCGGAGCTAGCCGCCCTCCACAGTTGCCGTCGGCTAGCGACGCTTGCCCTTGCTCACCACGAGGTGAACGCGGGCGTTCGCGGCCAGCCGAGCTCCCGCGCGCGGCCGCTGCGCGACTACGCGGCCGGCCTTCACGGTGCTCGAGAAGCGACGTTGAACCCGCCCCATCCGACACGACCCTCGCCGGATTGCGGCACGCGCCGCACGCAGCGTCTTGCCCCGAAGCTTCGGAACGACGCAGCGCCGCACCTGAGTCTGTCGAGCCCTGACGACGACCCCTGTTGGGTTCGAGGCCGCCGCCCTGGCGCCGTCCGCGTTCGAGGCCCTGACGACCACGCGGAGGGTCCCTCCGACATGTCCCGCTTCCAGGCGAATCGACGCGGCCTGTGCGCCGGCAATGTCGCGACAGTCGCTTCCGGCGGAGTTGCAGAGCTGCCACTGGTAGGCGTACGTAATTGGCTGCGCACCCGTCCAGTTGCCCGTGGTCGAGTCGATGAACTCACCCACGGCCGCCCTACCGAGGACCTGCGGGAGCGAGGTGTTCGCCGGGCCACCCGGCCGGACGACCGCGGTGACGTACGAGTACTCGGTGTACGAACCGGACACGTTCGTGCCAGTCACTTGTAGGTACAGCCGGTTCCCGATGTCGCTCGTTGTCACCGTGTAGGTCTGCCCCGTCGCGCCGGGGATCAGGTTGCAGTCGTCGACCGCCGCGTCACAGCGTCCCCATGCATAGGCGAACGTCGGGGAGCCGGACCACTGGCCCGGCGAGCCCGTCAGTGTCTGGCCTTCGCGTGCGACGCCGCCGATCGACGGATAGGTCATCGGGTAGGGCGGCGGTGGGCTCCGGTTCCAGCTGAGGGTGAAGTCGCCTGACTGACCACAGCACCCACCAACGGCGACGCTGTACGTCGTGCCGGAGGTCGCTTCGAACCTCGCGATGCTTGCGACGTCGTCGCATGCATCGTCGCTGTACGTGACGAAAGCCAGTGACCCGAGCGCCGACCCGGTGTAGACGGCGATCGCCGTATCGAATGGGCTGCCGCACGTCATGAAGGTGGCCGGCCCTGTCGACGGTGCCGTCCACCGGTACCAGACCGAATTCGAGACATCTCCGGGCTCCGATGCTTCGAGCGACGCTCCGTCGTTCGTCCCGCCGACCGATCCTTCGTCGCCGCTGATGACCACGGCGTCGGCGAAGTCGTCGTTCGGCGGTGCGAGCCGCAGCTGGAGGCTGAAGAGCCCGGTCTCGCCGTCAACGCCGTCGACGGCGATCCGGTACGTCTCGGCTTCTTCGGCCGTGAACGTGATCGAGCTTCCAAAGGTGCAGGCGTCGTCGTTGCTCGCGACGCTGGTCAGGGCGTTCACCGCATCGCCCGTATAGGCCGCGAGCAGCGTGTCGAAGTCGCTACCGCACGTGTCGATGGTTATTTCACCCGTAACCGGCGCCGTCCAGTGGAACCACACTGAAGCCCCGCCCAGCTCGTTGGCATGGTTCGGCTCACCCGGCTCTTTCGTTGCGTCCTTGTTCGTGCCGGAAGCAGCGTCCGAGCGGCCGGTGAGCTCGATGGCAGCGCTGAACGAGTCGTTCTCGGGGGGCACTGCGCCTGCGCGCCCCGCCAGAGAGGCGGCGGCGACCGCGAGAGCGATCACTGCGAGCGCTCGAGCAGCCCCGTGCTTGCTCAACATGACGTTCTCCTTCCATTGGCCTGGGATCGGCGAGTCCGATCCCGCAGAGGCCGATCGACTGGCGGCTCAACCCATTCGGGCCGCCAGTGGGGCTGATGTCCCTCGGCGCGGAACACCTCCACGACTTGGAGGTAGCGCTGCGCTTCTTCGGCCAACGTCATGGCGACGACGATGCGCCGCACGCCTCACGCGGCGGTCACACGCCGCTCACACGAGCCTTCGCGGGCCCAGCCCTAGGCGCGGCGCGAGCCAGGGTGTTCAATGAAGCGGTGACACTCGTAGAGGTCCGGCTACTCGGGCCACTCGAGATCGACGTCGACGGTCGCATCCTCGACGTGCGCCGCCAGAAGCAGCGTGCCCTGCTCGCGCTCCTCGCGCTGCGCGCCGGAGAGGTCGTCCCGACTGATCGGCTCGTCGACGAGATCTGGGGCGACGAACCGCCCAAGGCTGCCGTCGGCTCGCTCCAGAACTTCGTCTCGGAGCTTCGGAAGATGATCGGCGCCGACGTGCTCGTCACCCGCTCGCCGGGCTACCTGCTCGACATCCCGCGGGATGCGGTCGACGCCCACAGGTTCGAGCGCATCGTCCGCGAGGCTGGGCGCGAAGCGCCGGAGCAGCGGGCGGCGAGCCTCCGAGAAGCGCTCGGGCTCTGGCGTGGGCCGGCTCTCGCGGACGTTCAGCTCGAAGGCGCGATGGCGGCCGAAGCCGCCCTGCTCGAAGAATCGCGCGTAGCCGCATGGGAGGACCGGCTCGAGGTGGAGCTCGAGCTCGGCCGCCAATCGCAGGTGATCGGCGAGCTCGAGTCCCTGGTCGCCAAGCACCCGCTTCGAGAACGGCCTGTCGGGCTCCTGATGCTCGCGCTCTACCGTGGCGGTCGACAGGCTGATGCGCTCGACGCCTACCGCCGGTCACGTGAGAGGCTCGTCGAGGAGCTCGGAATCGATCCCTCAGACGAGCTGAAGCGCCTGGAGCAGGCGATCCTTCGCCACGACAAGGAGCTGGATCTTCCCGAGGCTCCGCGCAAGCGCGTGCCGGCGTCAGAGCCCGACCGGCGGAAGACCGTGACGATCGTGTTTGCCGATCTCGTCGACTCGACGGAGCTCGGCGCCCGGCTGGATCCCGAAGTGCTTCGGCGGGTCCTCGACCACTACTTCGAGCTCGTGCGAGCAGCGATCGAGCGGCACGGCGGCGTGGTGGAGAAGTTCATCGGCGACGCGGCGATGGCCGTCTTCGGTATCCCGATGGTGCACGAGGACGATGCCCTTCGTGCGGTTCGAGCCGCATGCGAGCTTCGGGAGGCACTCGCCGAGCCGAGCGAGGAGCTCACCGGCACGCACGGGATCCCGCTCCAGGTCCGGGTCGGAGTCAATACGGGAGAGGTGCTCGTTCGTGCTGCGGATTCCGGCGAGTCCTTCGCCACCGGGGCCGCGGTCAACATCGCGGCGCGACTCGAGCAGGCCGCGCTTCCGGGCGAGATCCTCATCGGGGAGGCGACTTATCGGCTGGTGCAACATGCGATCGAAAGCGAGCCTGTCGATCCCGTCGACCTGGGCGGCGCGCTGGGCCGAGCGTCGGTTTTCCGGGTCAGCGGCGTCGGAGAAGCCGCCCGGCCGCTGGGCCGGGCTGCCCTCATCGGCCGGGACGACGAGCTCGCTTGGCTCCAAGCCGCATTCGCAGGCGTGCAGGCCGAGCGCCGGAGCCGCGTCGTGACCGTGCTCGGCGAGGCCGGCGTCGGGAAAAGCCGGCTCGCTCGTGAGTTTGCGGCGAGCGCCGGTGAGCTGCCGCTCGTCGGCCGCTGTGTGTCGTACGGGGACGGCGCGACGTTCCTCCCGCTCGCCCAGATCGTCCGGCAAGCCATTCCGGAGCGCCCTCGCGCGGCGATTCTGGCGTTGCTGGAGGGTGACGACCAGGCGCCGCTGGTAGCGGAGCGTGTGACTCATCTCACGGAACCGGCAAACGGAGCCGCCTCGACCGGTGAGGTGTTCTGGGCCGTGCGCCGCTTCCTCGAGGCGCTGGCGCGCGAGCGACCTGTCGTCGTTGTGCTCGAGGACATCCACTGGGCCGAGCCCACGTTCCTCGACCTCGTCGAGTACCTCGACTCGTGGCCGGCGGAGGCTGCGCTCCTCGTGCTTTGTCTCGCACGGCGAGAACTGGTCGAGGAGCGGCCCGGATGGGGCTCGAGGGACGGAGTCCTCGCCTTGGAGCCCCTGGCGGACGCGCAGGCGGGCGTGCTGGTCGAAAAGGTCGCAGCCAAGGCCCTCGACGAGGAGACACGGACCGAGATCGTCCGGATTGCCGGGGGGAACCCGCTTTTCCTCGAGCAGCTGCTCGCATTCCTCCAGGAGGAGGGTCCCAGCGCGCTCGGGTCCGTTCCGCCGACGGTCGAGGCGCTCCTCGCCGGCCGACTCGAACGCCTCGGCCCGGCCGAGCGGGCGCTCACCGAACGCGCGGCCGTCGCGGGCCGAGACTTTTCCCGTGGCGGACTTCTCGCGCTATCCCCGCCGGAGGAGATCGCGGGCCTCGACTCGCGGCTCATGGCACTCGTACGCCGCGGCCTGGTACGTGCGCTGCGTGGCGGCGACGACGACACGTACCGCTTCCATCACGTCCTGGTCCGCGACGTTGCTTACGCCGGGACGACGAAGGACGCACGGGCGGAGCTGCATGAACGCTTCGGCACCTGGCTCGAGCAACGAGACAAAGCCGCGGACGAGATCGTCGGCTATCACCTCGAGCAGGCGCATCGCTACCGCAAGGAGCTCGACCCCGGCGATCCGGTTGTCATTGGCCTCGCGAAGCGCGCAGGTCGTGTGCTGGCCGCCGCCGGGATTGGCGCGTGGAAACGAGCGGATGCCAGGGCGGCTGCCAACCTCTTCGGCCGTGCCGCGTCGTTGCTCCCGGCCGGCGAGCCCAAGCGGGCGGAGATCCTCTGCGAGCTCGGGATGACCTTGGGCCAGCTGGGTGACTCGGCCGCTGCGAATGTCACGTTCACCGAGGCGATCGATGAAGCCACCGCCGCAGGCGATGACGCGTCGGCAGCGTGGGCCAGAATCGAGCTCGCTCGCGAGCGATTGCACCGCGGCGGCGACCCGGGGGAGCTCGTCGCTCTCGTGGAGGAGGCGCTGCCGCTCTTCGAGGAGGCGGGAGACGAGCGCGCTCTCGGCCGCGCATGGCGTGCGCTCGGGTACGCCCGGGGCTCCCTCCAGGGACGGTGCGCGGACTGGCTCGACGCCTCCGAGCGCGCTCTTCGCTACTACCGCAGATCTGGGTGGTCCACTTCCGGCTGCCTGTCGGAGATCGGATCGGCGCTCTACCACGGTCCCACGCCGATACCGGAGGCGCTGGAGAGGTGTGAGCGCCTGCTCGAGGAGGCGACGGACCGTCCGGGAAGGGCCCACGTCCTGGCATTCCTCGCCGGTCTCCACTCCTACGACGAGCGCGCCGATGAGGCCCTTCGCCTCCTCGATGACGCGGACAACATCTATCGCGACCTCCGGGACGACTACAGCCTGGCCAACACGAGCGGCAGGATCCGCGGTCGCGTTCACCTGCTCGCGGAGGACCATGAGGCGGCGCAGGCGGTCTTTCGAAGCTGCTGCGAGACGTTTGAGCGGATCGGCGACGCCGCCGCGCTCGCGAGCGTCGCCGCCGAGCTTGGCGGCTCCCTCTACGCCCAGGGCCGGACCGACGAGGCACGGGAGTGGAGTGCTCTAGCCGAGCGTCGCGCGCCCGCCGGCGACGTCATCGCGCAGCTCTCCTGGCGGACACTCAAGGCAAGGCTCCTCGCGCACGACAATCGCCTGGCAGACGCGGAGCCGCTCGCCATGGAGGCGCTGTCTCTCGTCATGCAGACGGATGCGCTTACGCATCAGGGCGACGTCTTGCTCGACGTCGCCACCGTCCTCACAGCGGCGGAGCGGCCGCGGGAGGCTGCGGAACTGGTCCGGCAGGCGATCGACCTCTACGACCGCAAACAGAACGTTGCGTCGGCCCGAAGCGCCCGAGCAAGGTTGGCGGCCGAGGTCGTCTAGACGCTCGGAAAGCCCCTTTCGGGGCTTTCCGAGGGCTTGTGAGGGTCGATCTACGGGCCTCCGCCACCGCCGAGGTTCGCAAGCGACAGCGCCGCCGCGATGCTCGCCAGCATGATGATGAGCTGCTTGCTGATCACCTTCTCGCCTCCTTTCCTGTACTAGCCTCCATCTGACTAGCCAGGTTAGTAGACAAGATATGAGTATTCAAGTACTGTCTAGTTAAGGTCGCGTAAAGATTAGACTGTGTCTGTTATAGTGCTGTCTATGACGCATAACGCAAAGGCCGAGCTCGGCGGGCGGATTCGTGAGGCTCGGGCCTCGAAGGGGTGGAAGCAGCGGGAACTGGCCTCCGAGGTCGAGGTCGAGCCGATCACGGTCTCGCGCTGGGAGCGCGGGGCGACGACGCCGGATCTCGACGTCCTGCGGTTGGTCGCGGACGCGACCGAGAAGCCGCTCAGCTACTTCGTCGCGGGCGAGACCGACCAGGCCACTGCGTCGAGCGCCGACGCCACGGTCCGCAAGCTCGAGGAGGCTGCGGAGCGGCTGAACGCCCAGGCCGACCGGATCGTCGGCCTGCTCGACGACGTGCGCGCCGAGCTAGCTCGTCTTCGCTGAGACGCGGATCATGAGCGCGTAGGCGGTCGCCGTCGGCGGGCGGTCGGCCGGATCCTTGGCCAGGCCGTGGCGCAGCGCGTCCCAGAACGCGAGCGGCAGGTCGTCGCGGAGACCGCAGGGATCCGGAGGCTCTTCGGTGAGGTGCGCGGCTGCCGCCTCCGCGAAGGGCCGCGAGCCGAACGGCGGCGAGCCGCAGACGCACTCATAGAGGAGGCACCCGAGGGCGTAGATGTCCGCGGCTGGGCCGGCCGGCTGGCCGCGAATCACCTCGGGCGCGAGATAGTCGAGCGTTCCGACGACACGGCCTGGAGCCGTGAGCACGCTGTCGGCGAGCCCGCGGGCGAGCCCGAAGTCGGTCAGCGCCGCACCGTCGGCTCCAAGCATCACGTTGGACGGCTTGATGTCGCGATGGACGAGCCCGGCCTCGTGCAGCGCGTCGAGCCCGGTGCCAAGCTCGGCGGCGATCCGGACGAGCTGGGGGAGGGACAGAGGACCGTCGCGCTCCAGCTGGTCGGCGAGCGTCTCACCCTCGACGAAGCGCGACGCGAGATAGTGCAGTCCGTTCGCCTCACCCGAGTCGACAACCTCGACGAGATGCGGGTGGTCGAGCTGTGCTGCGATCCGTCCCTCCCGTTCGAAGCGGCGGCGGAAGGTCTCGTCTCCGGAGAGCTCGCGCCGGAGGACCTTGAGCGCGGCATCGCCGCCCGTGCTCCGCTGAGCCCGAAAGACGATTCCCATGCCGCCCTCGCCGAGCGGAGCGACTAGGCGGTACGGGCCGAGGCTGTCACCAGGTTGCAGCTCGAGCGCTGCGGCTCTCCCCATGACCCGAGGATAGAGACGAGAGTCGGACTGTGTTACAACCGCTTGAAATGGCGGTTGTGCCGCGGATCGGCACCGAGTTCGCCGGGTACCGGATCGAGGCGCTGCTCGGCCGCGGCGGGATGAGCGTCGTCTATCGCGCCGAGAACGCCCGCCTCGGGAACAAGGTCGCGCTGAAGCTCCTGGCCGAGGAGCTCGCAAACGACGAGAGCTTCCGCGAGCGGTTCGTTCGCGAGTCGAGGACCGCCGCGACGCTCAACCACCCGAACATCATCACGATCTACGACGCGGGGGACGAGGACGGCGTGCTGTACATCGCCATGCGCTACGTCGAGAGCGACCTCAAGGAGTTCCTCAAGCGCGAGGGCCCGCTCTCCGTGGCGAGGACGCTCTCGGTGGTGGGGCAGATCGGAAGCGCGCTCGACGCCGCGCACGCCCGCGATCTGCTGCACCGCGACGTCAAGCCCGCGAACATCCTCCTCGAGCTCGCGTCGGAGCCGGGAGGCTTGCCGCACGCGTATCTCGCGGACTTCGGGCTGACGAAGCACCTCGAGTCGCGGAGCGGGATCACCGCGTCAGGACAGTTCGTCGGGACGATCGACTACATGTCTCCGGAGCAGATCGAGGGACGCGATGTGGACGGACGGACCGACGTGTACTCGCTCGGCTGCGTCACCTTCGAGTGCCTCGCGGGACTGACACCGTTCAGGCGGGAGAACGAGGTCGCCGTGCTGTGGGCGCACATGCGGGACGACCCGCCGCCGGTGACCGAAGTGCGGGACGAGCTGCCGACCCAGGTGGACGCGATCCTTGCGAAAGCAGTAGCGAAGCCGCCGGACGAGCGGTATGCGACCTGCGCGGACTTCGTGGCGGATCTTCGTGCGGCGCTGGAAGGCACGCCGACCGGGCTGAGACACGTCCCCGCTCCAACGTCACGCAAGCCACCGGAGGAGCGTGATGAGCGACCTTCACGACGCCGGCTTCTGCTCCCGCTCGCCGCTCTCGGTGCGCTCCTTCTCGGAGGCCTGCTCGGAATCGTGGGCTACGAGCTCGTGCGAGAGCCCGAGATCCGCTTCGTCGAAGTTGCGACCGGCCGGGCTCCCGTCGACCGAACGCTGCTAAGCGTCGTCCCGAAGCCGATCCAGGGCAAGTGCAGGGCGAAGGAGCGGCTGACGCGCGACTTCCTGGCGAGCACGGTTTGCCCGATCGGGAACCGAGACGTGCAGCGGGTCGAGTACAACAAGGCCGAGTCGGGTCGCTTCATGGACGAGCACTTCAATCGGCGCGTTTTCGCCGAGGAGATCCTCGTCTCGGGCGAGGACTTCCGGCCGGTGCGCCACTGTGGGCTGCCGCCGGCAGCGGGCGAGTGGCGTCGCACTTCGGTCCCCGCCGGCCACGAGCCCGTCCAGGGAGACGAGACGCCGAAGGGACGGTTCATTTGCTACCGGCGCAACGGTTGGGCCGCAATCGAATGGACCGACTCCGACGTCGACGTTTACTCAGTGGCCTATGGGAGCGACATGAGCCGTCTTTACGACTGGTGGACCCGTCGGGCCGGGCCTGTGCCGGCTGATTAGCCGGC
>CAWHBN010000008.1:0-34374 GCA_963827705.1 uncultured Actinomycetes bacterium | reverse complement strand
GCAAACGAGCTGCGACGCCCGGCCCGCGACGCTCATGGGCCCAGGCGGCGTTCGACCCGTGCCACGTACTCGCCCAGGTTGAGCGGGTTCGGCCTCGTCCGGCGCCGGGTCGGCGGGTCACCGCCCACCGGCTGGTAGCCGGCGAAGCTGGAATCGAGCACGCCCTCTCCACCCGTCAGCGCGGGCAGCTCGCGATGCAGCTCGTCCGCTCGGGTGGCCGGCAGGACCGCGGTGATCGTGGACCTCTCACCATCGGGTGCCGGCGTCTCGAACGTCGCTCCCAGCCGCGCGAGCGCCGGGATGACCGCTCCGACGGCGTGCGTCGGGACCTCGAGCACCAGGCGGGCCGTCGGCTCGCAGACCACGGTCCCCGCCGACTCGAGCGCCTGCATCACGACGATGGGAGCGAGCTTGCGGAAATCGGCGGGCGTGCTGAGCGGCCCGCGCGTCGACTGCGGGCCGTCCGGCGAGCTGTAGTTGGAGTCGGTCATGGTGACGACGCAGTCCGGCACGCGCCATCCATAGAGACCTTCCTGCAGCTGCTCGCGGACGTATTCCTCCATGGCCGACCCGAAGCTCTCGAGCTTCTTGAAGGCGTAGAGCGGCACCCGGCGGTGGTCGACTTCCAGTCGGAACTCGAGACCGGAGCCCTCACGAGCAGGCTCGACGCGCAGGCCGATCGTGGCTCGATACGGGTTCGTCTCGGTATTGAGGATCACGATCGCCTCACCCAGCCGCCGCAGACGCTCGATGTAGATCGGCGTCGTCTCGTGGAACTCGACGTCGATGCCGTAGTCCTCGGCGAGCGTCGCCTGGATGACCTCCTTCTGCACCTCGCCGTAGAGAGACACGGAGATCTGGTGACGCTCGTCGTCTTGCCTGACCTCGATGAGCGGGTCCTGCTCGGCGAGCTGCCCGAGCGCGACTCGGAGCCCAGCTCCGTCATCCGGGTCGGTCGGGACGATGACCGATTCCAGCGTCGGCGGCGCGAACTCCCGCCGCGGCGGCGGTGCCTCTCCGATCCGGTCGCCGATCTGGATGCTCCCGAGGCCCCAGAGCTTCGCGATCTCTCCGGCGGAGACCGACGCGCGCTGCTCGGCATCCCCGGCGTCGAAGACGCTGATCGCCGTCACCTTCTCGTCGTTCAACCGCTCCCGTGCGTGGACGGTGCCGGAGAACATCCGGACGTAGGCGATCTTCTCGCCGGCCGTCCCGCGCTCGATCTTGAAGACGGATCCCGAGGCTGCCCCCTCGGCGTCACCGGCGGACGCGGGCAGCAGCTCGGCGATCCCGGACATCAAATCGTCGACGCCCTCTCCGGTCTTCGCCGAGCCGACGAACACGGGATGCACGAGCGCCCGGCCGGTCTGCGCCGCGAGCTCCGCTCGCAAGCGCCCATACGGGAGCCCGTCGCCCTCGACGTATTCGGCCAGGAGGGACTCGTCCAGGTCGGCGAGCACCTCGGCCAGCCTTGCTCGGTCGTCGACCGGGACGATCGCCGGGGTCAGCCTCGCCGAGATCTCCTCCAGCACGCGGTCGGGGTCCGCTCCGACGCGGTCGAGCTTGTTCACGAAGATCAGTGTCGGAACGCCCAGCCGCTGCAGCGCCCGCATCAGCAGCGGCGTCTGCGACTGGACGCCCTCGACCGCGGAGATCACGAGCACGGCCCCGTCGAGCACGCTCAGCACCCGCTCCACCTCGGCGATGAAGTCGGGGTGGCCCGGCGTGTCGATCAGGTTGACCCGAACGTCGTCGATCGCGAAGGACACGACGGCGGACTTGATCGTGATCCCGCGCCGCTGCTCCAGCGGCAGCGTGTCTGTCTGTGTGGTGCCGTCATCGACGCGTCCGAGCTCGTCGATGACGCCGGCGGCGTAGAGCAGCCGCTCGGTGAGAGTCGTCTTACCGGCGTCTACATGCGCCAGGATTCCCAAGTTGAGCGTTCGTTCCAGCAAGCCTCATACCCTCCGAATAGGTCGAAAAGCCCTTCGCGATGGACATGAGTGCTGGACGCATGACTCTCCTTGGTCGGCGCCGGTGCTAGGAGTGAAGCATATGGAACTCGACGCCCGAACGGTTGTCCTCGTCGAGGGAGTGAGCGACCGGCACGCGGTCGAGGCGCTCGCCCAGCGGCAGGGTCGCGACCTCGCAGCGGAGGGCGTCGCTGTCGTCTCGATGGGAGGCGCCCAGGCGATCGGCCGATTCCTCGAGCTGTACGGCCCGCGCGGCCAGGGCCTCGAGCTGGCCGGTCTCTGCGATGTGCAGGAGGAGAACGAGTTCCGGCGGGGCCTCGAGCGGACCGGCCTCGGTTCGAATCTGACCCGGGCCGACATGGAGCGGCTCGGCTTCTACGTCTGCGTCCGGGATCTCGAGGACGAGCTGATTCGGGCCCATGGCGCCGCGTCGGTCGAGCGGATCGCCGAGACTCGAGGCGACCTCCAGTCCTTTCGAACACTGCAGAAACAGCCCGCGTGGCAGGGCCAGCCCGTCGAGGAGCAGCTTCGGCGCTTCATGGGCAGCGGCGGCCGCCGCAAGATCCGCTACGCGGAGTATCTGGTCGAAGCGCTCGATCTCGAGGAGATGCCCCGTCCGCTGACGGGCGTCCTGGACGCGACGCTCTAGGAGGGCTTGGTGGAACGTCGCTCGTCGCAGGGGTGCGATGGCCGTTCCGAGGCAAGGACGCAGGGAGCGTTCGTATCGAATGAGATACGGGCGCGACTGAGGACGCAGTCCTCGGGGCGGTCAGCGCGGCCCTGCGGCTCAGCAGGCGTTTCGCCAAGCCCTCCTTAAGCCGGGACGATCATGACCGGCGTGCCGACGTTCACCTGCTCGAAGAGCCATTCCGCCTCCGGCACGCGCATGCGGATGCAGCCGTGGGAGGCCGAGTAGCCGATCGACGCCGCGTCGGGCGTCCCGTGAATCCCGACGAGCGGTGCCGTGAGGCCCATCCACCGGGTTCCGAGCGGGTTGCCCGGCCCGGGCGGGATCGGCTTCGCGTCCTTGGCCCACTCCGACTCGGGCGGCGGGATCCACCACGGGTTCATCTGTTTCGTCGCGATGCTGTACGTGCCGAGCGGTGTCGGGTATTGAGAGCTGCCGGTCGCCACCCCGAACCGGCGCACGAGAGTCGGGCCGTCGAAGAGCGAGAGCCCGTTCGCGCCGCGGTGGATGATCACGACCGGGCCGTAGTTCGCCGGTGTGACCTTCGGCTCGACGGTGCTCACGATCAGCTCGATCGGCCTGCGCCGGTTGGTGCTCGCCAGCGCGCGGGTGATCGCCTTCGCCATCCCGGCCTTCTCGACGGTCAGCCCGGTCTTCGCCTCGGTGAACTGAGGTCGCCCGCCGGTCACGCCGACCACCTGCGTGTCCACGGGCTCGTAGGAGAAGAGCCGGTCGAGGCGGTTGACGTAGCGGCGGATCCGCGGCTGCGTCGAGGAGACCTGAAGGCGAACCAGCGTGCCTGGCGGGGCGAGAAGCGCCCTCGAGACCGCGCCGTCGATTCCCGCGCTGGCTCCGAGGTATCGAGGGCTGATCCGCCACCGCTTGTCCCGGAACTGCAGCCGGAGCGGCCGGCCGAACGCCGCCTCCACGCGGGTTCTGGCGGCCTCGGACATCTTGCCGCCGACCGGGACGCCGCCGATTGTCACCCCAGGGGCGATGACGACCGGCTTGCGCGCGGCGTCCGGTGCTGCGATCCCGAGGCTGACGGCTGCGACGAACATGACGGCGAGCAGGAGTTTCACGCCGACAAACGATACGCCAGGCGGCGGAGCAACGCTCGTATTTCGCCGGCGGCTTTACGTCTCCTTCACCCAGTCGCGGGTCAGATAGAGCCAGAACGCGAGGCCCGCGTAGGGGCCATAGCGGCGGAATCGTCGCTCGATCGTCCGATCGCCCACCTTTCGACCGCCGTTCAGCCTGGCATAGGTGGGCCGGGTCCACGAGTCGAGGATCAACCGTGAATGGCGTCCGATCAGCATCATGATGTGGGCGGCGGCATAGGGCCCCACGCCGGGAAGTGCGAGCAGCTGCTGTTCGAGCTCGTCGTCCGGCAGGTCGGCCGGCAGGGCGGCCGCAAGAGCCTCGAGGTCGAGCGATCCGTCGGCGACCGAGCCCGCGAGCGCGCGGAGGTACGCGCCGCGGTAGCCGGCCCGCGCGACGTCGCGGTAGAACGCTTCGGGCGACGCGGCCATCGCCTGCGGAGTGGGAAAGGCGCGCCCGTGACCGCCGGCGGAGCGCTCACCGAGGTTCTCGACCAGCGCGCCGACCATCCGCACTGTCGACGACCAGGTGCAGTTGGTCGTGCAGATCGTCTTCACGACATCCTCGAAGACCGTGGCTCCGCGAGCCATGCGCCCGGCGCCGACGGCGATCCAGGCCAGGTCGACATCTGTCTTCGCGACCTCGTAGAGCGGGGACAGGTCCTCGTCGAGGTTGAGGACGCGGCGCACGGAGCGTCGGAGCCCGCTGCGGGTACGGGCCCCGAGCGGCGGGCCGAGGACGTCGACTTTCGCCTTGCCCTTCCGACCCTGCCGGATGCGGACGGTCCGCGGCTTGGCTCCGGCGACGGGCAGCGTGACCGTCATCACTTCTGCGTCCTCGTCGAGATCGGCAGGCGGCAGCGATGCGACGCCGTGCGAGACGATCGTCCGCCAGAGATCGACGGGCTCGCCTGAGGGGCCGCGCAGTGCGATCTCCATCGCGGTCGCCATGCCGCGAGACTAGATGTCGGGCGACGGATGGCAGTCCTCGGCGTTGATGTCGGCGGCACCTTCACCGACGCGGTGCTCATCGCGGACGGCGAGCTGCGGACGGCCAAGGTGCGAACCGCGGAGCGCCAGGAGGAGTCGGTGCTGGCCGCAGCGGCAGCGATCGGCGGCGAGCGGCCCGAGCGGTTCACGCACGGGACGACGGTCGCGACCAACGCGCTCCTGGAGCGGAAGGGCGCACGGACGGCGTTTGTCTCGACGGCGGGCTTCGAGCACCTCCTGCACCTGCGGCGCCAGGACCGGGCACACCTCTACCGGCTCTGCGAGCACCATCCCGAGCCTCTCGTGCCGATCGAGCACTGCTTCGGCGTCCGCGAGCGGATGGGGCCGGACGGCGTCGTCGAGGCACTCGACCTGGGCTCCCTCCCAGAGCTCGACGCCGAGGCGGTCGCAATCTGCCTGCTGTTCTCCTTCAGGGATCCGAGCCACGAGCGCGCCGTGGCCGCAGAGATCTCGCGTCGGCTGCCCACGGCTCATGTCGTTGCTTCGCACGAGGTCTCGCCGGAGTTCCGGGAATACGAGCGGGCCTCGACGACGGCGGCGGACGCGTACCTCGGCCCGCGGCTCGGAAACTACTTGCGCGCGCTCGGCGGCCGCTGCACCGAGGCCGGGCTGCCGCAGCCGCTCGTGATGCGCTCCTCGGGCGGGGTCTCGTCACTTGAGGAGGCCGCCGCGCATGCCTCCTGGGCGTTGCTCTCGGGGCCTGCAGGCGGCGTGGTGGGTGCAGCAAGGATCGCGGAGCTCGCCGGTTTCTCCGACGCGATCGCGTTCGACATGGGCGGGACGTCGACGGACGTCTGCCTGATCTCCGGCGGCGCTGCCGAGCGGTCGAGCGAGCGGGCTGTCGCCGGCTTTCCGATCCGGCTTCCCAGCGTCGACGTCCACACGGTCGGGGCCGGAGGCGGCTCGATCGCCTGGGTCGACGCGGGCGGGGCGCTCCGAGTCGGGCCAGAGAGCGCGGGAGCCGAACCGGGGCCGGCGTGCTACGGGTCGGGCGGGCTCCGGCCGACCGTCACGGACGCGAACCTCCTCCTCGGCCGGATCCCCGGCCGGCTCGCCGGCGGTCTCGAGCTCGATCGCGCCGCGGCCGAGCGCGCGCTCGCCGCTGTCGACCCCGCCGACGTCGTCGCGGTCGTGAACGCGGAGATGCTGCGCGCGCTGCGGGTGGTCTCCGTCGAGCGGGGGCGCGACCCGCGCGGCCTGGCGCTCGTCGCGTTCGGCGGCGCCGGCCCGCTCCATGCCTGCGATCTCGCCGACGGCCTCGGGATGACGACGGTGCTGGTGCCCGAGGCGGCCGGCGTGCTCTCCGCGCTTGGTCTGGCTGTGGGAGACGAGCGCCGAGACCACGTCCGGAGCGAGGTGCGGCCGCTCGCAGACGTCGACGACCTCCCGGCCGAGGGGGAAGCCGATCTGCGCTACCGAGGCCAGTCGTTCGAGCTGACCGTGCCGCTCGGAGCCCGGCTGGCGGACCGGTTCCACGAGCTTCACGCGGAGCGTTACGGCTACGCGGATCCGGCGAGACCGCTGGAGCTGGTGGCGGTTCGCACCGCGGAGGTGCGGGCTGGGCCGCCCCTCACGCTGCCGGCCCGCCCGCGAAAGACCGCTGCCGGCCCGGCGACGGTCGAGCTCGACGGCGCAACGTGCTGGATCCCCCCTGGGTGGGTGGGGGCTAGGGATGGTGGCATCTGGAGGCTCACGAAAGGGTGAACATTGAGCTCCAAGTTCTCGGACACGCGCTCCGCGGAGTCGCCGAGGAGATGGGCGCGGCGCTCGTCCGGTCGGCGTTCTCCGCGAACATCAAGGAGCGGCGAGACTGCTCGACGGCGCTCTTCGACGAGAACGGCCGCATGGTCGCGCAGGCCGAGCACATCCCGGTCCACCTCGGAGCGATGCCCGACGCCGTGGCGGCAGTCATGAGCCACAACCCGGGCCGCAACGACGTCTTCATCCTCAACGACCCCTTCGCCGGCGGCACACATCTCCCGGACATCACGCTCGTCTCGCGCACGGACGTCGGGTTCGCCGTGACTCGCGCCCACCACGCCGACGTCGGCGGCGTCGAGCCCGGCAGCATGCCCGCCGCGTCGCGCACGCTCGAGGAGGAGGGCGTCGTGATCGCGCCGACCCGACTCGGTCCCGAGACACTCGACGCGCTCGCGGCGCGGATGCGGAACCCCGACGAGCGCATGGGCGACTTCCGCGCACAGCTCGCCGCTCACCGCCTCGCCGACGAGCGAGTCGCCGAGCTCTGCTCGCGGGACGGCCCCGACGGCGTCCGCGCCGCAATGGACGAGCTCCTCGCCTACTCGGAGCGGATCGTCCGCGCCGGGATCGCCCGACTTCCCGACGGACGCTTCGAGGCGAGCGACGTGCTCGAGGCCATCGAAGGGACGCTCACGATCCGCGTCGCCGTCACGGTCACCGGCGACGAGCTCGCCATCGACTTCGACGGCACGGACTCACAGCACGACGGCAACCTCAACTGCCCGCTCTCGGTCACCCGGTCTGCGGCGTACTTCGTCGTGCGCTGCCTGACGGCACCGGACGTGCCTGCCTCCGCGGGAGCCTTCGCGCCCGTCACCGTCGTCGCGCCGCAAGGCTCGCTCGTCAACGCTCTCCCCGGAGCTGCGGTCGCGGGAGGCAACGTCGAGACCTCGTGTCGGATCGTCGACGTGCTCTTCCGCGCGCTCGGCCGGGCTGTTCGCGTGCCTGCCCAGGGGCAGGGGACGATGAACAACCTCACGCTCGGCAACGACCGGTTCACGTATTACGAGACGATCGGCGGCGGGCAGGGCGCGTGCCCGGACGGCGACGGCCCGAGCGGCGTCCACGTGACGATGTCGAACACGCTGACGACACCGGTCGAGGCGCTCGAGCTCGCGTACCCGCTGCGGGTTCGGCGCCACGAGCTGCGGCTCGGCTCGGGTGGCGTGGGCCGGCACCGCGGGGGCGACGGCGTGGTGCGGGAGCTGGAGGCGCTCGAGGCCTGCCGCGCTTCGATCCTCTCCGAGCGGCGCGCCAACGCACCCTTGGGCGCCGAGGGCGGAGGCCCTGCAGAACCGGGCCGCAACCTCCTGAACGGCCGCGAGCTGCCGGCGAAGGCGACCGTCGACCTCTCGCCCGGCGACATCCTTCGGATCGAAACGCCCGGCGGAGGCGGCTGGGGCAGCAGCCTAGAGGCCCGATCGAAAATCCTGGTGGAGCAGGCTCCGCGCGGGTGGCTAGGCTCAAGCCATGTCCGTCGTCGAGGCAATCGACCTCCACCGCACCTACCGCACGTCGACCGGGACCATCCGCCGCAAGTGGATGGATGTCGAGGCGGTCCGCGGCGTGAGCTTCGCGATCGAGAAGGGCGAGCTCTTCGGCCTCCTCGGTCCGAACGGCGCCGGCAAGACGACGACGATCAAGATGCTGATCACCCTGCTGATCCCGACTTCGGGAACCGCGAAGGTCCTGGGCCACGACGTCGTCAAGGACGCGCGCGAGGTGCGCAAGCGCATCGGCTACGTCTTCGGCGGTGAGCGTGGCGTCTACGAGCGCCTCTCCGGCTACGACAACCTCCGCTACTTCGCCGAGCTGTACGGCGTCCCGCCGGGAGAGCAGAAGCAGCGGATCGCGAGCCTCCTCGACCTGGTCGGCCTGACGGGCCGCGAGCAGGAGCGCGCCGAGGGCTACTCGCGCGGGATGAAGCAGCGGCTGCACGTCGCGCGCGGGCTCCTCCACGATCCACCGGTCGTCTTCCTCGACGAGCCGACGATCGGCCTCGATCCGGTCGGCGCGCGGGAGCTGCGAGCGACGATCGCGTCACTCGTCGAGGGCGGCAAGACCGTGCTACTGACGACGCACTACATGTTCGAGGCGGACGCTCTGTGCGACCGGATCGCGGTGATCAACAAGGGCGAGATCGTCGCGCACGGGACGCCTGCGCAGCTGAAGCAGAACGTCACGGAGGGAGCGGTCGTCGAGGTGGAGATCTTCGGAATCCCCGAGGGCACCGTTGAGCGCGTCCGTGAGCTCCCCGGCGTCAACGCGGTCTCGGTCGAGGAGCGCGAGCAGGCGCAGGTGCTGATCGTCCAGACACCCGCCGACGTCGAGCTCACGCATGCCATCCTCGGACGGCTGAACGGCGCCAACGTCGGACGGGTGTCGAGGCGCGAGCCGACCCTCGAAGACGCCTACGTCGCGCTGTCCTGGAAGAGTGAACTTCCTCGCGTCCTCGCCGCGGGAGGAGTGCAAGCGCAGGGTGCAGGACGTCGGGCGGCCAGGGCGTGAGGGCGCTCATCATGGCCTTCGGCTGGTACTTCCAGTTCAAGGCGATCTCCCGCTCGCCCTTCGAAGGCCTCTTCCAGATCATCTGGCCGCTCTTCTTCGCCACCGTTGCGTTCCTGATGTTTCGTGCGGGCACTGACCCGAAGACGCTCCTCTATGCATCCCTCGGTGCCGCGGTGATGGGCATGTGGTCGGCGACGAGCACGACCGGGGCCGGTGCGATGCAGCGGGAGCGGTGGCACGGGACGCTCGAGGCGCTCGTCGCCTCCCCGCCGCACTTCTCCTTGATCCTCCTCCCGATCACGCTCGCGATGAGCACGATCGGCATCTACTGCCTGGTCGCGACACTTGTCTTCGGGCGCTTCGTCTTCGGCATCGACCTGACCGTCGAGCACAAGGTCGCCTTCGGGGTCTCGATCGTCGGCACCGTCCTCTCGTTCGGCGCGCTCGGCTTCCTGTTCGCCGTCTCGTTCGTCCGCTTCCGCGCCGCCTGGGCGCTCGGGAATCTCTTCGAGTATCCGGTCTGGCTTATCGGCGGCTTCCTCGTCCCACTCGTGCTCCTGCCGGACTGGGTGCGCCCCATCTCCTGGGTGCTCGCGCCGACCTGGGGGATGAACGCGATCCGCGAGTCGGCGCTCGGCGGGACTCCCTGGCCCGACCTCGCCCTCTGCCTCGCACTCGGCGTCACCTACGTCTCGCTCGGAGTGCTCGCGCTCGATCGCGTCCTCGGCGCAGCCCGCAAGCGCGCGACCCTCTCGTTGACATGACGGCCGTCCGAATCTTCGCGGTAGGCGGTCTCATGAGCTACCGCGCGCTCTTCTACTGGCTGACGCCGGCGATCTACATCCCGAGCCTCGTCGTCGCGCCGATCTTCCAGATCCTGTTGATGGCGTACATCGGGCGGTCGGCCGGACTCGCCTCCGACGAGTTCTACGTCGTGGGAAACGCGATCCAGTACGCGGCCGTCCCCTGCTTGTTCGCGATGATGTACCTCGTCGGCGGGGAGAAGTTCCAGAACACGCTCGGGGCGATCCTCGTCAGCCCTGCTCCCCGTCTCCCGCTCTTCTTCGGCCGCGCCGTTCCGGTTGTCTTGAACGGCGCGTTCGTCGCCGCCTTCTCGCTCCTCGTCGGTTCGCTGATCCTCGGCGTCGAGATCCCGGCGGAAGCGATCCCGACGCTCGCCCTCGTCATCGTCGTCGCAGCCTTCTCCTGCACGGGGCTCGGGCTGATCAACGCCGCCCTTGCACTCCGCATCCGCGACGCGGCGGTGCTCTCGAACGTCTTGTTCGGCTTCCTCCTCATCTTCACGGGCGCGAACGTGCCGCTCTCGGACCTGCCCGACTGGATGGAGACGGTGTCGCAGTGGATTCCCTTCACCCACGCGATCGAAGCAGCGCGGGAGCTGGTCGATGGAGCATCGGCGTCCTCGGTGCTCGACCTGGTCGGCACGGAGTTGGCCCTCGGCGTTGCGTACCTCGCCGTCGGCTACTTGCTCCTTCGGTTCTTCGAGAACCAGGGGCGCCGCCACGCGACGCTGGAGCGCTCATGAACGTGCCACGCCTGCTCTGGGTCGGCTGGCGCTTCTACGTGAAGAACCTGACGCTGTCGAGCTTCTACATCCTGACGTCGGTCCTGCAGCCGATCATCTTCGCCTCGGTCGCCTACTTCATGTTCGAGGCCGGCGCGCGGCAAGGGACGCTCCTCTACGTCGCGCTCGGCGCCGGGATGATGGGGATCTGGTCGTCGACACTGTTCGGCTCCGGCGGCGCGATCCAGTGGCAGCGGTGGCAGGGAGTGCTCGAGTACTCGATCGCCGTGCCGCCGCCGCTCCTGCTAATCATCGTGCCCCTGACGATCGCGACCGCGTCGATCGGGCTGTATTCGCTGACCGCGACGCTGTTCTGGGGCTGGCTGTTCTTCGACGTGCCGCTCGACGTGGCCCATCCGGTCGCGTTCCTCGTCGCACTGCCTGCCGCCGTCCTCGGGCTCGGACTGCTCGGCCTCGTTCTCGCCTCCACGTTCGTGCTCTACCGGAACGCCAACGCACTCTCGAACCTGCTCGAGTTCCCGGTCTGGCTCGTGACCGGCCTGCTCGTCTCGCTGTCGCTGCTCCCGGGCTGGGTGGCCCCGCTGTCCTGGGTGCTGGCACCGACGTGGGGCATCAACGCGCTCCGGGACGCCGCGATCGCGGGCAACCCCTGGCCGGAGATCGGGATGTGCCTCCTCCTCAGCGCCGTCTATCTCGTCATCGGCCACTACGCGCTGCGGCACTTCGAGCGGCTCGCGCGGGAGCGGGCGACCCTGGCGATCGCATGAACTGGGATCTCCGCGTCTTCTTCATCGGCGGCTACTTGTCGTACAAGGCGCTCTTCAACTGGATGCACCCGTCGCACTACATCCCGACGATGCTGGGCGCGCCGGTCTTTCAGGTCCTCTTCTTCGTCTACGTCGGCCGCTTTGCGGAGCTGCAGGACGACACGTTCTTCGTCACCGGGAACGCAGTCCAGCTGACGGCCATGGCGGGCGTGTACGGAATGGCCATGACGATCGGCGGAGAGCGCTGGACGCAGACGCTCTCGCCGCTCATGGCGAGCCCCGCCAACCGCCTGCCGCTCTTCCTCGGGCGCTCGCTGCCGCTGATCGTGAACGGGATCATCACGTCGGCCTTCGCGTTCTTCGTCAGCTGGCTGCTGCTCGATTTCGAGCTCTCACGGTCGCAGCTCCCGGCGCTGGCGGTCGTCGTCGCGGCTAGCGCGTTCTCCTGTACCTCCCTCGGCCTTCTCGTCGGCGCGATCGGGCTGCGCGGGCGGGACGTGTTCTTCATCGCCAACCTTGTTGTCTTCTCCCTGCTCCTCTTCTGCGGCGTCAACGTCCCGCTCGACACGCTTCCGAACTGGATGGAGGCCGTGGGACGGGCGCTGCCGCTGACCCACGGCATCGAAGCGGCGCGGGAGATCGCCGCTGGAGCCACACTCGGCGACGTCTCGTCCCTGGTCTGGACCGAGCTCGGGATCGGCGTGGCGTACGCAACCGTGGCGTATGCGCTGTTCCGGTTCTTCGAGATCGAGGGCAGGCGACGCGCGACGCTCGAGACGATCTAGCATCAGGCACATGTGCAGAAACATTCAGACGCTCTTCAACTTCGACCCGCCCGCGACGGACGACGAGGTTCGCGCGGCGTCGCTGCAGTACGTCCGCAAGATCAGCGGGTTCACGAAGCCGTCGCAGGCCAACGAGCAGGCGTTCGAGCGCGCAATCGACGAGGTGACCGAGGCCTCGATGCGGCTCCTCGGCGAGCTCGTAACGACGGCGGCTCCGAAGGACCGCGAGGTCGAGGCGGCACGGCGCCGCGCGCGGGCCGAGAAGCGCTTCGCCGCTGCCTGACTTCAACGGCAGCTTCGAAGGCGAGATCATCCGTCCCGGCGACCCGGGCTACGACTCCGCACGTGTCGTGTGGAACGGGCTCGCCGATCGGCGCCCCGCGCTGATCGTTCGACCGGCGCACGCCAACGACGTCATCTCGGCGGTTCGTCATGCCCGCGAGGAAGACCTTCTCGTTGCCGTTCGCTGCGGCGGCCACAGCATCCCGGGCCTGTCCACATGCGACGACGGGATCGTGATCGACCTCTCCCGGATGAGGGGCGTGGATGTCGATGCCGGCGCCCGAACCGCGCGAGCCTCCGGAGGCTCACTTCTCGCCGAGCTCGATGAACGGGCGCAGTCGTACGGGCTCGTCTGCCCCGTCGGGGTGGTCTCGCACACCGGCGTCGCCGGACTGACGCTCGGCGGCGGAATGGGCAGATTGCAGCGAAAGCACGGGCTCACGATCGACAACCTCCTCTCGGTCGAGCTCGTGACGGCGGACGGCCGCCTCGTGCGGGCGAGCGAGGACGAGAACCCCGAGCTCTTCTGGGGCCTGCGCGGCGCCGGCGCGAACTTCGGGATCGCCACGTCGTTCACGTTCCGCCTGAGCCCGCTCGACGGCGAGATCACGCACGGCACCGTCTTCCACCCGGTCGAGCGAGCACGGGAGCTTGCAGCCCTGTTCCGAGAGGCCGTCGACACCGGGCCCGAGGAGCTCTGGACCAGCTTCGGAGTCGGGCTCGCCGGAGGCGAGCCGGTTGCAACGGTCTCCGCCCACCACTGCGGGGCTCTCGAGCAGGCCGAGCGGGACCTCGCGGCGCTGCGCGCCTTCGGGCCGCCGCTCGACGGCTCGTTCGAGGCGAAGCCGTACCTCGAGGCGCAGCACATCAACGACGAGGCGATGGAGTGGGGTCACCGCTTCTACATGAAGAGCGCGTTTCTCCATTCGCTCCCCGATGTGCTCGTCGACCTGGCCGTCGAGCACGTCTCGCGGGTGCCTCGAGGCGCTGAGGGCGGCTACTCGACCTGGGCCTGGGGCGGGGCGATCGCAGGCGTGGCGGAAGACGCCACCGCGTTCACGGGCAGGTCCGCGAGCTTCTGGATGGCCGCCGAGATCCAGTGGGACGATCCGGCTCTGGACGATTCGTGCCGTGAGTGGGCCCGGGAGGCGATGGCAGGCGTGTCGCCGTTCGCCAACGCCGGGCGTTACGTGAACGACGTCGCCGAGGCCGACGAGCGCGTGACGTCGATCTACGGTGACGCCAAGGCCGAGCGCCTCGTCGCTCTCAAGCGCGAGTGGGATCCGGACAACGTGTTCCGGCTCAACCAGAACATCCGACCCTGAGGGTCAGCTGCGAATGCGGATGCGGGTGGAAACCAGGCGTCCGCGGTTCCCGGCCCGATCGGTCGCATAGACCCCGACGCGATGGAAGCCTCGCGCCACCCGGAAAGCGGCCGTCCAGGTCGTGAGCTCGATGTCGGAGCGGAATCTCCGCACCCCGCGGCCGTCGATGACCACCGTGTAGCTGTCGATGCCGCTCCCGCGCTCCCGCGCTGCGTCCCACGAGAGACGGACCCGGCCCCGTGTTGTGCGCACGCGCAGTCGCGGACGTCCCGGTCCGACCCGGTCGAGCCACTCGAACCGAAGCGCTGCGCTCGCGAGCGCGTGGCGCTCCACGGTGACTCGGAAGATCCCCGGCCGGACGAAAGCCTCGCCGGGCCCGTACGCGTAGCGCCCCCCGCCTGCCGGGTTCGGAAGCAACAGGTTCGCCCGCGGATACGCGGAGAGCTCGCCGCCAGCAGCGGGTCCGGCGAGCACCGCGATCCCCGCCGGCTGCACCGCGTCGCCCGTGAACGACGGCGTCGCCAGCCCACGTGACTCGAACCAGAACTCGCTCGCAGCGGTCGTGACGACCAGCGCCTGCGGCAGCATCGTCGGCCCCTCGACAGGGCCGAGCTCGTGCGTGCCGTTTCGCCGCGGACGGGCGATGGCGCCCAGCCATCCGAGCGCTGACTTCTCCCACGCGTTGAGGTCGCCGTCGCCGCCGCCCATGACGCTGAACGCGTTGCCGTACTCGTCGATCGTGCATTGCCGGTTGCACGTCCAGCGGCTTGCATGCCCGAGCGAGAGCGTGTGGCCGAGCTCATGCGCGGCGAGCGCCCTGAACAGGCGGCCGTTCAGCAGCACCTCGGTGGGGTTCGCCTCGCCGAAGAACGGACAACCGTCGACGAGCGGCGTCACGAAGGTGATCCGCTGGTACGGCGTGAACATGGACGCCGGCATTGCGACCCGAAGCGACGTCGCATCACAGTTCGAGAACACCTGCCGCGGAAGTTGCACCGGCCCGGCCACCGAGGGCGGCATCGAGAATCGCCCACGGGAGGAGGCGCGGTAGAACGCGTCGGTCTCCTGGCCGACGCGCAGCAGGTCGTCGTTGGAGAACGGCTCAGGCCCCCAGGTGGCGAGCACGTAGAGCGTGCGCATCTCGCCCGTCACCGCCGCCGCCGAGGGCGCCGCCAGTCCGACGAGCACCAACGAGACGGCGAGCGCCGATCGCAAGGTCACGAGATCAGCGTACGCCGCCCGGTATTGATCGTGGCTTAACGCTCAGGCGAAGGAGGTGATCACGGTCCGGATGCCCTCCTGACGCTCCATCGCGTCGAACGCCTCGTTGACGTCGTCGAGCGGGATCCGGTTCGTGACGAGCGCCTCGGCGTCGAGCTCGCCGCCGAGCCAGCGGTCGACGAGCTCGGGGACCTGCGAGCGGCCCTTGACGCCGCCGAAGGACGACCCCGTGACGCGACGGCCGGTGATCAGGAGCCGCGGGACGACGTCGAGGGTCTCACCCTTGCCGGCGACTCCGATCATCGTCGCCAGGCCCCAGGCCTCCCGAGCCGCCTCGACCGCTTGCTGCATCACCCCAACGTTCCCCGTCGCCTCGAAGGTGAAGTCGGCGCCAAAGCCGTCGGTCTCGCCGCGGATCCAGTCCACCAGGTCATCGGCGGCCACGCGTGTGTCGGTCGCACCGTGGCGCCGCGCCTCGTCGAGCCGCGCCTCCGAGAGGTCGACGGCGACGATCCGGTCGGCGCCCGCGAGCCGGCAGCCGATCACGGCTCCGAGTCCGACGAGCCCGCAGCCGAAGACGACGCAGGTCGAGCCGGGCGTGACCCGCGCCGTGTACAGCGCCGCACCCATCCCGGTCGAGAGCCCGCACGCGAACGGCGCGCAGGCGGCGAGCGGCGCATCGGGGCTCACCTTCGCGAGCGCGATCTCGGGGACGACCGTGTACTCGGCGAAGGTCGACGTTCCCATGAAGTGCCGGATGTCCTTGCCGTTCCGGGAGAACCGCGTCGTGCCGTCCGGCAGGAAGCCGAGCCCCTGCTGGTCGCGGATCGCGACGCAGCGGTTGGTTCGCGGATCGAGGCAGTGCAGGCACTTCCCGCACTCGGGCGAAAAGAGGGTGACCACGTGGTCGCCGGGCGCGACGAGCGAGACGTCAGGCCCGACCTTCTCCACCACGCCCGCACCCTCGTGGCCGAGCACGCAGTCGGTGTATCCCGTGGGGTCGGCGCCTGACGCGGAGTACAGGTCCGTGTGACAGACGCCGCAGGCCTCGAGCCGCACCAGCGCCTCGCCGGCCTTCGGCTCCGCGAGCTCGATCTCCTGGACGACGAGCGGCTGCCCGAACTGCTCCAGCACGGCGGCTCTAACCTTCACGGCGCGATCCTATTCCGGCCTCGCCGTTTGACGGCCAGAGCTTGGGGAACGAGTCGCCTGCAAGAGCGATGACCGAGCAGCAGACATCCGGCCGCGACCGCACCGAAGAGGGGCCGCAGCCTCAACCCGAGCACGAGGAGCCGCGCTTGGCCGACCCGACGCCGGGTGACCTGTCGAAGCGCGACTTCCTCGCAATCCTCGTCCGTGCCGGGAAGGACTCCCTCAAAGACCGAATCACGAACCTCTCGGCGGCCCTGGCGTACTACGCATTCCTTGCGATTCCCTCGCTGATGCTCGTTGCGGTCGGTGTGTTCAGCCTGGTCGCCGACGAGGACGCCGTCACGGAGATCAACCAGCGCCTCGAAGGAGTCGTGCCGCAGGAGGCGCTGACGCTGCTCGACGACACCCTCCGACGGGTCACCGAGACGCAGTCGAATTCGGGGCTGGCGTTGATCATCGTGGGCTCGGTTCTGGCGTTCTGGACGCTGACCGGTTCGATGCAGACGCTGATGTGGGCGCTCAACACGGCCTACGACCGCGAGGAGACGCGGGGATTCGTCAAGCAGCGTCTGACTGCGCTCGCGATGGTCTTGCTCATGCTGCTCGCGTTCGCTCTGGTGTTCGGCCTGCTCGTGCTCGGGCCGCTCCTCTCGGGGTGGATCGGTTCGGCGGTCGGGCTCGAGTCGTTCGTGGACTGGCTGTGGTGGACTGCCCAGTGGCCCCTGCTGATCGGCGGCCTTCTGTTCGCGTTCGCGACGATCCTCTACCTGGGACCGAACGTCGACCATCCCCGCTGGCGCTTCGTGACGTTCGGGACGGTGATCAGCGTCGTCGTCTGGCTGGTCGCCTCCGGAGGGTTCGCGCTCTACGTCAGCCAGTTCTCCTCGTACAACAAGGCCTGGGGCTCACTCGCAGCCGTGATCATCATGCTCACCTGGCTCTGGATCAGTGGGCTTGCCCTGCTCTTCGGCGCCGAGGTCAACGCCGAAGCCGAGCGCAGTCGGGAGCTTCGTCGCGGCGAGCCGGCGTCAGTCGAGGTGCAGGCGCCGCCGAAGGACTAGGCGGCGAACGGTTCGTCGCCGCCGGCTGTCAGGAAACCCTTACAGTCGCCGGACCAACCCTACGTCTCGGGAGAGCCAAATGAGCACGCCGTCCAAACCGGACACGATTGTCCTGATCCACGGCTTCTGGGTCACTCCGCGGAGCTGGGAGGAATGGATCGCGCACTACGAGCGCGCCGGCTACAAGGTCCTCGCTCCTGCCTACCCCGGCTTCGAGGTCGAGGTCGAGGCGCTGAACGACGATCCCTCACCGATCGAGAAGGTGACGGTCCCCGCGATCGTCGAGCACCTGTCGAAAGTGGTCGGCGAGCTCGAGTCACCTCCGATCTTGATCGGCCACTCGGCAGGTGGGACGTTCGTGCAGCTCCTCCTCGACCGCGGCTACGGGGCGGCCGGGGTGGCGATCAACTCCGCCCCCACCGAGGGCGTCCGCACCGCGCCTCTGTCGCAGATCAAGTCACTGTTTCCGGTGTACAAGAACCCGGGCAACCGCAAGCGCGCCGTCGGCTTCACGCAGGACCAGTGGCACTACGTCTTCACCAACACCTTCAGCGAGGAGGAGTCGCAGGCGCTCTACAAGCGCTATGCGATCCCCGCCTCAGGATCGATCCTGTTCGGCATCGTCACTGCCAACTTCAAGCCCGGGCATCAGGACTCATGGGTCGACTACAAGAACGACAAGCGGGCGCCGCTCCTGTTCATCTCGGGCAGCGAGGACCACCTCATGCCGCCGAGCGTGCAGCGCTCGAACGCGAAGCACTACAAGTCGAGCGCGGTCACCGAGATCAAGGAGTACGAGGGAAAGGCGCACCTCCTGCCCGCGCAGGAGGGCTGGGAAGAGGTCGCCGACTACGCCCTCGAGTGGGCAGTGAGCCACGCGAAGGCGTGACCGTAAGCCCGCGCGCCGGTTACGCAGCCGCCTTGTCGAGAAGCTGCAAGAGCTCGTGCGCCGCCAGTTCGATCTCCTTGTGCCGCCACTCCGCGGCTCGGTAGTGGCAGGCGATCAGCCCGGAGCGGTGTAGCCGGCGTAAGTCTCCGTAGACGAATGCGTACCGCGCCTTCGTCTCGTCCGCGGCCCCGTCGGTGAGGCCGAGGTGCCATTCGGCGTACTCGCTCCACGAGTGTGAGGCCATAAAGGCGTTCTCGTCCTTGGCCTTGGGCTGGACGTCCCCCCAGTCGCTGTCCAGAACGTACTGGCGCCCACGGATGAGGCTGCGCGCCTTGGCGACCGCGGCATCGTTCACGGTGTACGAGGCCATCGAGGAATTCTGACGAGTCAGACCGCTGGCGCCGCATCCGAACCGCCCACCCTGCTCGGCCGGACGGTGCGGGCCCGGCCGGCAGCGACGCCCGCCGCAGCCAGGGGCACGGTGAGCGCAAGGAGCACGGCAAGGGGCACGTCCCAGCCGCCGCTCCAGTCGTGGAGCGCTCCGATCGCAACTGGGCCGATCGCCGCGAGGACGTAGCCGATCGCCTGCGCCATCCCCGAGAGCTCGGCAGCCCGCTTCGAGTTGGGCGCGCGAAGGATGATCATGGTCAGGGCCAGGCTGAACGCCGCGCCCTGGCCGATCGCGAACAGGAAGACCCACAGCGCTGCCGCACCAGGCGCGGCGAGCAGGCCGACCACGGCCACCGCCTCAACCGCGGCCACGCCGGCGGCAAGCGCACGTTGATCCCGCATCCTCGTCGCAACGATCGGGACGACGAGCGAGGGTGGGATCCCGCCCAAGGCGAAGAGGGCGAGCAACGCTCCAGCCCCGCCCGCACCGAGGCCGCTGTCGCGAAGGATCGACGGCAGCCACGCCAGCACGACGTAGAAGAGGAGCGACTGCAGGCCGAAGTAGAGGGTGACGAGCCACGCCACGCCGTCGCCGAGCAGTGCTGCGGCATCGCCAGAGCCGCCGCGGGCCGTGACCGGGCCGCGGTCGCGAATGAGCGCTATGCCCAGAACAGCGGCAGCCAGCCCAGCCGGCAGCGCCCAGACCGCGAGCGCGAGCTCCCAGCCCAGTGCGCGCTCGATCGGCACGGTCAGGCCGGCGGCGAGCGCGGCGCCGGCGCCGAGCGTGGCCACGTAGATCCCCGTCATGAGCCCGACCCGCCCAAAACGCCCCTTGACGACGCTCGGCACGACGACGTTCGCGACCGCGATCCCGGCGCCGGCGAGCAACGTTCCGGCGAAGAGCGCGGTGACGGACGAATCCGCTCGTACGAGCAGGCCGGCGACAAGCGGAAGGAGGGCGAGGAAGAGGACCCGCTCAGCGCCGAGCCGCCTGGCGAGCACGGGCGCGAGCGGCGCGAGCAGCCCGAAGCAGAGGATGGGCGCGCTCGTCAGCAGGCCCGCCGCCGCGGCGGAAAGGTCGAGGTCGTCCGTGACCTCCTCGATCACCGGCGGCACGCTTGCAACAGCGATCCGCAGGTTCAGGCCGGCGAGCACGATGCCCGCGGCGAGGAGCGGAGTGCCGCCCGAGGACGGCCTAGACGTGCTCGAGGCCGACGTAGTTCTCGGCGAGCGAGGCCGCCGCCTTGTCCGAGGAGCAGACGTATCGCAGCTGAGAGAGCTGAAGCTTGAGGTCGAAGGCGTCGCCTCCCTCGGGCGTGTGCAGCATCGACGTCATCCACCACGAGAAGTGCTCGGCACGCCAGACGCGGCGCAACGCGTCGTCGGAGTAACGATCGAGCAGGGCCTGGTCGCCGGTGCGGTACCAGGCGGCGATCGCGTCGGCGAGCAGCCGCACGTCGGCGACGGCCAGGTTGAGCCCCTTCGCGCCCGTCGGCGGCACGATGTGCGCGGCGTCCCCCGCGAGCAGGAGACGGCCGTACCGCATCGGCTCGACGACGAAGCTCCGCATGCCCGTGATGCCCTTCTCGAGGATCTCGCCCGTATGCAGCGTCCAGCCCTCGATCCCGAGTCGCCGTTCGAGCTCCCCCCAGATGCGGTCGTCTGGCCACTCGTCGAGCTCTTCGTCGGGCCGGACCTGGAGATAGAGACGGGTCACCGTCGGCGAGCGCATGCTGTGGAGGGCGAAGCCCCGCTCGTTGTGCGCGTAGATCAGCTCCTCGTTCGACGGCGGCGCGTCAGCGAGGACCCCGAGCCAGGCGAACGGATACTCACGCTCGAACGCTGTGAGAACGCCTGCCGGAATGCTGTCCCGGCACACCCCGTGGAAGCCGTCGCATCCGGCGATGAAGTCGCAGGCGACCTCCCAGTCGTCGCCGTCGTGCCGGTACTGGAGGACGGGCCTGTCTCCCTCGAAGCCCTGGGGGCGGACGTTCTCGACGTCGAAGAGGAGCGCGCGGCCCGTCTCGAGGCGGGCGGCGATCAGATCCTTCACGACCTCCTGCTGCCCGTAGACCGTGATCCGGCGGCCGCCGGTCAGCGCCGGGAAGTCGATCCGGTGCCGCTCGCCGGCGAACTGCAGCTCGATCCCGTCGTGGACGAGACCCTCCCGAGCGAGCCGCTCTCCCACGCCGATCTCTTGCAGCAGGTCGACGGTGCCCTGCTCGAGAACGCCGGCCCGGACCCGGCCCTCGACGTGCTCGCGGGATCGGTCCTCGAGAACGATGGAGTCGATCCCCTCCAGGTGGAGAAGGTGAGCGAGGACGAGGCCGGCAGGCCCGGCACCGACGATTCCGACCTGCGTCCGCTCGGTCCTCAGCCCCAGACCTCTTGCGCCGTCTCGACGATCAGGCGCAGCTTGGCGACTTGCTCGTCGTGCGTGAGCGCGTTGCCCTCGACCGTCGAGGAGAAGCCGCATTGCGGCGAGAGGCAGAGCTGTTCGAGCGGGACGAACTCCGACGCCTCGTCGAGGCGCCGCTTCAGCTCGTCCTTCTGCTCGAGCTCTCCTCGCTTTGTCGTCACGAGCCCGAGGACGACCATCTTCCCCTCGGGGACGAACCGCAAGGGCTCGAACGTGCCCGAGCGCTCGTCGTCGTACTCGAGGAAGAATCCGTCGACCTGCAGCTCGTTGAAGAGGGCCTCCGCGACGAAGTCGTAGCCGCCCTCGGCGGCCCAGGAGGAGCGGAAGTTGCCGCGGCACATGTGCGTCGTCACGCTCATCCCGTCCGGCCGGTCGGCAAGCGCCTCGTTGATGTGGCGGATGTAGTGCTCGTGCTGGTGCTCGGCGTCACCGCCGATCTCCGCGATGTACGCCCGCTGCTTCGGATCGTTCATGTACGCGAGGCTCGTGTCGTCGAACTGGAGATACGTGCAGCCGAGCTCACCCAGCCGTCTCACCTCGTCTCGGTAGGCGGCGACGAGATCGGCCCAGAACTCGTCGAGGTCCGAGTACGCGTCCTCGCTGATCGCGGCCCGGCCGCCGCGGTAGTGGACCATGCTCGGCGACGGGATCGTCAGCTTCGGCACGGCCGTCGTCGTCATCGATTTCAGCGCCTCGAAGGCGTCGCCGAAGATCGTCGTCGAGAGGCCGATGCGGTCGTGCACGCTGAGTGCGGCCGTCGTGAACTCGACGTCTCCCTGCTCGTTGTGAAACGCGACCCTGATCTGCTCGTCCGCCGGATCGATGCCGTCCAGCTGGTAGATGAAGTCCATGTGCCACGACGTTCGGCGGAACTCGCCGTCGGTCGCGGACTGCAGCCCCACCTCCTCCTGCATCCCGACGATCTTTCGGATCGACTCGTCCTCGACCCGCCGGAGATCGTCCTTGGAGATCCGCCCGGCCGCGAAGTCCTCTCGCGCCTGCAAGAGCTCCTGTGGCCTGAGCAGGCTCCCGACATGGTCGGCCCGAAACGGTGGGCTCGTCCGCTGGCTCATGTTCCTCCCTCCTCTTCGGCCATGACCTCCCGGAAGACGGCGAATGCGCCGTTCGCGGCGGGGACGCCGCAGTAGATCGCGCTCTGGAGCAGCACCTCTCCGATCTCCTCGCGCGTCAGGCCGTTCCGCCGCGCCGCTCGGATGTGCATCGCAAGCTCGTGCTCGCGGTTGAGGGCGACGAGCGCCATCAGCGTGATCGCGCTGCGGGTGCGGCGGTCGAGGCCCGGCCTCGCCCAGATCTCACCCCACGCGTAGCGCGTGATCAGATCCTGGAAGTCCTTCGTGTCCTCCGTCATGCCTTCGACCGCGGCGTCCACGTGCTCGTCGCCGAGCACCTCGCGCCGGATCCTCATGCCCTCGTCGTGGCTCATGCGGCCTCCGGGACAGCGTCGAGGACGGCGCCGGCGAACGACTCCGGCTGCTCGACGTTCGCCAGGTGGGCCGCCTGCTCCACCACGACCAGCCTGGCCTGGGGAATGCGCTCCACGAGCAGCTCCGAATCACGAAGCGGGGCGACGGCGTCTTCCGCGCCTGCGATCACCAGCGTGTCCGCGCGGATCTCCCCAAGCCGGCCGCGGAAGTCCCAGCCCGCGAGCGCCTCGCACGAGCCCGCGTAGCCCTCGGCCGGCGTGGAGACGAGGAGGCTGCGCAACGCAGCGACGGTCTCGGGCTGGACGTCGTCGGTGAACCACCGAGCGACGACCTTCTCGGCGATCGCCTCGAGGCCGGCGCTACGGACGGTCTCGGCGCGCTCGACCCACTGCGCCGGTTCGCCGAACCTCGCGGAGGTGCAGGCGAGGATCAGGCGGTCGATGCGCTCCGGCGCCTCGGCCGCCACCCACATCGCAGTAGCGCCTCCGAGCGAGAGCCCGCAGAGCGTGACGCGCTCGAGCTCGAGCTCGTCGAGAAGCTCCATGAAGTCGCGGCCGAGGTCGCCCAGCGTGTACGGGCCGGGTGGAGCCTCCGAGCCTCCGTGGCCGCGCTGGTCGAAGCGCAGGATGCGGAACCTCTCGCCCCAGTACTCCACGTTCTCCGTCCACAGCTCCGTGCTCGTTCCGAGCGAGCTCGGCAGCGCGAGCACAGGCGCATCTGCGGTCCCGTCGAGCCGGTAGTGGAGCCTCATGTGCGAGCGACCTCCCGATAGCTCGCGAGCGCCCGATCGACGAACACCTCGGCCGAGCCGAGATCCGGCTCGCGGCCACTCTGCTCCAGGTTCGCCTGCATCCGCTCCTCGTGGACCTCCAGTCCCTCGAGCGCTCGGTGCGCTCCGTCCACCGCGCCGCTCGTGTAGCCGAGAGCGCCGACCAGCGCCGGCCACTCGGCATGCCACCCGCCGAACGCGCGCTCGTGCTCCTGGACGAGCGCCGCTGTCAGCACGCCTGCCTGGGCGTTCGCCTGCCGAGCGCACGCGACAGCGAGCACGCTGCCGACCGGATTGCGCTTGTGCGGCATGGCGGATGAGGCGCCGGGATTCGCCTCCGAGACCTCTCCCACCTCGCTCTGGCTCATCAGCCCGATGTCCAGCCCGATCTTTCCGGCGACGCCGGCAGTGATCGCAAGCGCCGAGCCGAGCTCGGCGATTCGCGTCCGGTTCGTGTGCCAGGGCGCGACCGGCTCGGCCAGGTCGAGCTCGCGCGCGAGCAGCCGGAGCACCTCGGAACCGCTGTCACCGAGCGGCGCCGCTGTGCCGGAGGCACCGCCCAGCTGGACGGCGAGGCGCTCGTCGCGGACTCGGACGAGCGTTGTTCGCGCCTCGAGCACGGCGACGAGCCAGCCTGCCGCTTTGAGGCCGAACGTGACCGCCTCCGCCTGCTGCAGCAGCGTCCTCCCGATCATCGGCGTGACGCGATGGGCGTCCGCGAGCTGCGCGCACTCCTCGGCAACGGCCTCGAGGCGCTCCAGGATCAGCCCCAGCACCCGGCCCGAGACGAGCATCGCCGCCGTGTCCAGGATGTCCTGGCTCGTCGCGCCGAAGTGGACGTACTCGGCCGCGCCGTCGTCCCCGACCGCCTCTCTCAGTGCACGGACGAGCGGCTCGACCGGGTTGCCCGGCGCGCGACCTTCCTCGGCGAGTGCCGAGGGGTCGAACGTCTCGGGACGGCAGGCGGCGACGATCGCTTCCCCGGCGTCCTCGGGGATGACCCCCGCGGCCACCTCCGCACGCGCGAGCGCCGCCTCCACCTCGCACATGGCCGCGAGCCACGCGGAGTCCCCGAGCGCGTCGCGGGCGTCGGCGGGAACGAAGAGAGCGTCGAACATCTCAGACCGCGAAGAAGACCGTTTGCCCGTCGCCCTGGAGCCGGACGTCGAGCTCGTAGCCGCCGTCCACTGGCCTCGCAACGAGCGTCGAGCCATCCTCGAGGCGGGAGAGGACGGGATCACCTGCGTTCGCCTCCTCCTCATCCGGAAAGTACATCCGCGTGAGCGCGGCCCTCAGCAGGCCCCGCGCGAAGACCATCAGCACCAGGTGCGGGGCGTCCGCCCCGCCGACCCTTCCCGGCTTGACGGTCATGAACGAGAACCGGCCGTCGGCGTCGCACCCCGACCGACCCCATCCGAAGTCGCCTCGGTAGCGGCCGCCCTCGTCGGCCTGCCAGAGCTCGACCATCGCGTCGGGCACGGGGTCGCCGGCGCCGTCGAGCACGCGCCCGGTCACCCGGACGGCTCCGGCACTGGTGGGCTCGACGAGCTCGTCCGCCTGCGACGCGAAGAGCCCGAGCGTGAAGTACGGGCCGACTGTCTGAGACGGCGTCGTCGCGGGCATCAGGTCTCCATGGGCGTCTCGGCCGGCCCGCCGAGGACGACGTCGAACCGGTAGCCGAGCGCCCACTCGGGCTCGGTCGTCTCGTAGTCGAAGCTGCACACGAGCCGTTCGCGTGCGTCGAGATCGCGAACGGACTGGAAGATCGGGTCGAACTCGAAGAGCGGATCGCCGGGGAAGTACATCTGCGTCACGAGCCGGTTCGTGAACGCGCGCCCGAAGAGCGAGAGATGGATGTGCGCCGGGCGCCACGCGTTGGGGTGGTTGCGCCAGGGGTACGCGCCCGGCTTCACGGAGACGAAGCTGTAGCGCCCCTCGTCGTCCGTGAGGCAGCGCCCGGCGCCCGAGAAGTTGGGGTCGAGCGGCGCCGGATGCTGGTCGACCTCGTGGAGGTAGCGCCCGGCTGCATTCGCCTGCCAGATCTCGATCAGCGCCGAGCGGACGGGTCTCCCCGCGGAGTCCGTCACCCGGCCGCTGACGTTGATGCGTTCTCCGAGCGGCTCGCCGTCGTGCTGGCGCGTGAGGTCGTGGTCGAGCTCGCCGATCGACTCGTGGCCGTACGCCGGCCCGGTGAGCTCCGACAGGGTGTGCGGAAGGATCACGAGCGGGCGCTTCGGCGCCCGCAGCTCCGTCGATCGGTAGTCGGGGTAGAGGTACGGAGGCTGGCCGGCGTCCTGCCCGTCGGCGACGGTCTCGAACGGCTCGGCGATCGTTCGGCTCATCGCGCGACAGTTTCCTCGTTCGCCGGCTTGAGCGCCCGAAGAGCCTCGAGCTCCTCCACGGATGGGGGCTGGACGGGCCGAAGCTCGTCGGCGAGCCTGAGCTTCCATCCCGTCGCCTCGCGGGCCTCCTCGGGGGTCACGTCGGGGTAGAGCGCGGTCATCGTCAGCTCTCCGCTCTCGGCGTCCGGCTCCAGCACGCCGAGGTCGGTGACGACGTACGTGACGCCGGCACCTCCGCGCCGGCCGTGAGGCCGACCGAGGCTCGTGAGGAAGTCGAGCCGCTCGACGAATGCCCTCGGGGTCTGGCGGACCATCACGAAGGTCTCCTTGCACCAGGAGGCGATCTCCGGGGCGCCGCCCGCCCCGGGCAGTCGGACCTTGGGCTGCTCGTACTCGCCGATGACGGTGCTGTTCAGGTTGCCGAACCGGTCGATCTGCGCGGCGCCGAGGAAGCCGACGTCGATCCGTCCACCCTGGAGCCAGTAACTGAAGATCTCCGGTACCGAAACGACGGTGTCGGCGGTCTCGGCGAGCTCCCCGTCGCCGATCGAGAGCGGCAGCCGGCTGGGCTTCGCGCCGATCGCGCCGCTCTCGTAGATCAGGACGCAGTTCGGTGCGTGCGTGGCGCGTGCGAGGTTCGCGGCCCGGCTCGGAAGCCCGATCCCGACGAAGCAGACCGCGCCGTCCCTCAGCCTCCGGGCTGCTGCGACCGACATCATCTCGTCGGCGGTGTAGGACTCCACCGGGGTCAAACGCGGGTCGCCTCGCTCTCGCTCAGCATGCGGTGGTACTCGGCGACGTCCGCCGTGTCCAGCACGTGGGACTGCATCCAGGCGAGGAACCGGTCGCGGTCGCGGCTGATGCCGTCCCAGCTGACGTAGAACGCGTTGTCGCGGTCGTAGTAGCCGTGCGAGTACGACGGATGCGCGCCACCGGGACACTCGCAGACGGCGGTCACCGTCCAAGCGGGCAACTGCGTCGAGCCCGGCTTCTGTTCCAGCTCCTCGACGATCTCCTCGACCGTCACGATCGAGCGCTTGGCGCCGAGGACGACCTCCTTCTGCACCCCGCTGATCCCCCAGAGCTGGACGTTGCCCCTCGCGTCCGCCTGCTGCGCATGGATGACTCCCACGTCGGGTCGGATGGCCGGGACGGCAGCGAGCCGCTCACCCGTGAACGGGCAGGTGACCCAGCCGACGTTCGTCCGCTCCGCGAGACCGGTGCCCTCGTAGCCCCGGACGAGCCCGAACGGGAAGTTCGACGCGCCGGCCGCATACCCGGCCGCCATCCCTGCGTGGGAGTGCTCCTCCAGCTCGAGCGGCGCCGGCCAGTCGTGCTCGACGGCGTCCCGGAACCGGTGCAGTGACCCGACGCCCGGGTTGCCACCCCACGAGAAGACGAGCTTCTGCGCGCAGCCCATGCCGATGAGCTGGTCGTAGACGACGTCGGGCGTCATCCGGACGAGCGTCAGCCGACGCTTGCCTTGCCTGATCAGCTCGTGGCCCGCGGCATGCGGGATCAGGTGCGTAAAGCCCTCGAGCGCGACGACGTCGCCGTCGTCGACGAGCTCTCGGACCGCCTGGTCGAGCGGGACGATCTCCGCCACTCCGAGCCCCGCGTCTAGAAGGGGAACGGGTGCGAACCGCTCTGGACGGTCACCCAGTGGATTTCGGTGAACTCGTTGATCGCAGCCGTGCCCCCGAAGCGTCCGAATCCGCTGCCCTTGACGCCGCCGAACGGCATCTGCGGCTCGTCGCCCACAGGCTGATCGTTCACATGGACGATCCCCGACTGGATCCGCTGCGCCAGCGCCAGCCCGCGGTCGGGATCGGACGTGATGATCCCCGCCGAGAGGCCGTAGGCAGTGTCGTTCGCGCGGTCCACCGCCTCGTCGGCGTCCGCAACGATCTCGATCGACGCGACCGGCCCGAACGTCTCCTCCTGCGCGAACTCCGTGTCACGCGAGACGTTCGTCAGGAGCGTGGCCTGGTAGACGGAGCCGTCCGCCTCGCCACCGGCGAGAATCGTCGCCCCTTTCTCGACCGCCTCGTCCACGCGGCTCTTCACGGTCGAGACGGCCTCCTCGGTGATCAGCGGCCCGATGATCGTGTCCTGCTCGTTCGGATCGCCGGCCTTGAGCCCCTTCGTCTTCTCGACGAGGCGCTGGACGAAGTCGTCGGCGATCGGCTTCTCCACGATGATCCTGCGGGCTGACATGCAGATCTGACCCTGGTGGAAGAACGAGCCGAACGCGGCCGCGTCCACCGCGTACTCCAGGTCGGCGTCGCCGAGGACGACGAGCGGGTTCGACCCGCCCAGCTCGAGGACGACGCGCGTGAGGTTCCGGCCGGCGGCCTCCGCAACCTTGCGACCCGTCGCGGTCGAGCCGGTGAAGTTGATGACCCGGACCGCCGGGTGCTCGGCGAACTCGTCGGCGATCGGCCCTGCCTCGCCGGGTGCGTGCGTGACGATGTTCAGCACGCCTTCGGGGAGCCCGGCCTCGGAGAAGATCTCAGCCCAGATGAGACCGCCGACGTACGGCGAGAGCTCCGACGGCTTCAGCACGACGGTGTTTCCGAGTGCGAGCGGAGCGGCGATCGAGCGAGCCGACAGGATCTGCGCCGCGTTCCACGGCGCGATCGCCGCGACGACTCCGACCGGGCGTCGGAGCCCCATCGAGAACGCTCCCATGTCGGACGGGATGATCTCGCCGGTGGACTGGTACGGGAGCGCCGCCGCCTGTCTGAAGAGACCCGGGACGAAATGCAGCTGGAACATCGCCATGCCGAAGGTGGCGCCGGTCTCGCGAGTCAGCCACGAGACGACCTCCTCCCCTCGCGCCTCCAGGATGTCCGCCGCCTTGAGAAAGATCTGCTGGCGCGCAGCGGGCGGGCTCTCCGACCACGCAGGAAATGCCTCCGCGGCCGCCTCGATCGCGCGTCGTGCGTCCTCGCGGGTGCCGGCCGGAACGTTCGCCACCACGTCCCCGGTGAACGGGTCCGAATCCTCGAACGTGTTCCCTCCCTCTGCGGCGGTCCACTCCCCACCGATGTGGAGACCGCGGACGGGGCTCTCGACTGCGCTGGCCGTCATCTCAGACTCCTCCTCGCGTTCGCAATGAGAACAACTATCCGTTTACCGAACCGCACTCTCCCATCGGTGCCGAGACCCTGTCAAGCGCCACCGACCGCGCTCGCCGGACCGCCCGAGACGCTGAGGTCGACCTCGATCGCCTCTGCGGTCCGGAGCAGCCGGGGAACGACCTCCCGGCGGAGGGCAGGCATGGTCATCCGCGTCGCATGGACCGACATGTTCAGCGCGGCGATGACCCGGCCCGAGGTGTCGCGGATCGGCACGGCGGCCGATCGCACACCCTCCTCCAGCTCCTGGTCGACCGTGGCCCAGCCGGCCTCGCGGACCTCCTCGATCCGCTCTCGGAGCGCTGCCCGGTTGCGCACGGTCATCGCCGTCAGCGGGTCGATCTCGACCCGGCCGAGCCGCTCGTCGAGCGCCTCCGGCCCGAGACCGGCGAGGAGCACGCGGCCCATCGACGTCGCATAGGCGGGGAAGCGCGTTCCGACCGCGATGATGATGGTCATGATCCGCTGCGTCGGCACGCGTGCGACGTAGACGACCTCGAGATCGTCGAGGACGGCGACGGACGAGGACTCGTTGACCTCGGAGACGAGCGCCTCCATGTGCGGCTGGGCGACCTCCGGGAGGCTGAGCGCGGAGAGATACGCGTACCCGAGCTCGAGCACGCGGGGCCGCAACGAGAACGTGTTCCCGTCCTGCCTGACGTAGCCGAGGCGGACGAGCGTCAGCAGGAAGCGCCTCGCAGCCGCGCGCGTGAGGCCGGTCGCCCGCGCGACATCGCTCAGCCTGAGCTCGGGGCTCTCGGCCCCGAACGCGCGGATCACGGCCAGCCCGCGCTCGAGCGACTGGACGTAGTCCGGGTTCCTTTCATGGGTGGTCTCCATGTGAACGGATGTTCTCATACCGAACTTCGGCACCCGTGATACTGCGCGCCGTGAGCGGGGAGACGGTTCGCGACGCGACGTTCGAGGTCCTCCGGGAGCAGGGCCTGACGACGATCTTCGGCAACCCCGGCTCCACCGAGGTGCCGTTCCTCACCGACTTCCCGGAGGACCTGCGCTTCGTGCTCGGCCTGCACGAGGGCTCGGTCGTGGGCCTCGCGACGGGTTGGGCGATCGGGCGGGGAGATCCGGCCCTCGCCCTCCTCCACACCACCGCGGGCCTGGGCAATGCGGTGGGCGCGCTCGCCACCGCGCGCGTCAACCGGGCGCCGCTCGTCGTCCTCGTCGGCCAACAGGATCGCCGCCACCTCGCCTTCGAGCCGTTCCTCGCCGGCAAGCTCCGCGGGCTCGGCGGCGAGTATCCGGTCTGGGTCGAGGAGCCCGTTCGTGCGCAGGACGTCCCCGGCGCGATCGGCCGGGCGAGGCACGAGGCCGAGACGCAGCGCGGCCCGGCTCTCGTGATCGTGCCGATGGACGACTGGGGCGCACCCGCCGAAGAGGAGCGGGAGGACGCGGCGCCGGCGCGTGTCGTTCGCGCGGCCTCGGCCGATCCGGCCGCGGTGGAGGAGCTCGCCCGGTTCCTCGAGGGCGCGCAGGCACCGGCGCTCGTCGTCGGCGCGGGCACGGACGACGCCGAGTCGTGGAAAGCCCTCGTCGCCCTCGCCGAGCGGCTCGTCGCCCCGGTGTTCCAGGAGTCGTTCGGTGCGCGAGCAGGCTTCCCGCAAGACCACCGACTCTTCGCGGGCGTGCTTCCGGCGGACCGTCCGCGGCTGCGCGAGCGACTCGCGCCCTACGACGCGATCCTCGTGGTCGGCGCGCCCGCCTTCCGCCAGTCGCCGTACGCCCCTGGCCGCTTCACGGAGCCGGGGACGAGGATCGCGATCGTCGGTGACAACGCCGACGAGGTCCAGCGCAGCCCAGCCGAGCTCGCCGTGCTCGCGCCGCCGGCCTCCGTGTGCCGGGCCCTCGCCGAACGTCTTCCGCAGCGGGACGCGACACCGCCGGAGCCGTACCAACCTCCGCAGGCCCCGGATCCTCCCGCTGCGGGCGAGCCGCTCCTGGCCGGACACGTGCTCGCCGCGCTCGCCGAACGGCTTCCCGATGACGCCGTTGTCGTCGAGGAAGCGCCCGTCGACCGCCCGGAGCTCCACGACCGCCTGCTCGCACGCCGGCCGCTCGGATTCCTGAGCGCGGCGATGGGCGGCCTCGGGTTCGCGCTCGCGGGGGCGACCGGCGTCCGCATGGCCCTCCCGGAACGGCCTGTCGTCGCCGTCGTCGGCGACGGCTCTGCCCTGTACGGCATCCAGGCCCTTTGGAGCGCCGCGCACTACGGCGTCGGGCCGCTGTTCGTGATCCTGTCGAACGGCGGGTACGCGATCATGGACCGGCTCGCGGAGCGCCAGGGCGGACGCGGGGCCTGGCCGGCGTTTCGACGTCGACATCGCCGGGCTCGCGCGGGCTCAGGGCTGCGACGCAAAGCGGATCTCGGAGCACGGCGAGCTCCTCCAGACGCTCGACGATGTCATTCCGACACTCACTCACCGAGACCAGCCGCTCCTCCTCGACGTCGTGATCGCGCCGACGCAATCGTTCGCGCCGTGAGGCGGGGAGGGCGCCGCGAAGGCGCCCTCCCCGGTCACCGAGCTACGTGACGCGGAAGCTCTTCTTCGCGCCCGGCGTCGAGGCCGACCAGTACCGGTACGTCCCTCGCCGGAGGTTCACGGTCCACGTGCTGCGACCGCGCCCGCGAAGGCTCGTGCGCCGGTTGACGCCCGATCCCTTGAGGACGAAGTTCCGCGTTGCGCAGGTTGTCGGTCACGACGAACGTGTACGGGCCGGCCGTCAGCCGCGTCACCGGCCGTCCTTCGTGGCGCAAGAGCACACGCCGGGCCTGGACGGTGCCCTGGAGCACCAGGCCGCTCGCGATGCTGTTCGGCACGAGCTGCCGGAGATTCGGTGCGCGTGTGATCACGTCGTACTTCCGCGTATACGCGGCGAGCTGACTCAGCTTGCCCCGGTCGATCACCGGGCTCCAGATCGGCAGCCGCGAGTTCTGCGCACCGGCCGGGAGCATCGCCCGCATCTCGTCCGGATGCGTCTGCGCGTAGATGAGCGACCTGTTGATCGCCTTGCGGAACCGCTCTGCAAGCGCCGGGTTACGCGACTTCCAGCTCTGGCGCGCCGCGTAGCCGCCGATCGGCCAGTAGCGCCCGAGCACCGGGCCCGGGGCCATCACGATCCGGTCGTTGTCGACGTTCAGGCCCTGCGAGAGGAACGGCTCGGGGACCCAGATCGCATCGACCTGGCCGTTGTTCAGCGCCGACCTCATCTGCGGGAACGGGATCGCCGTCAGCCGGAACGAGCTCGGCCTGACGCCCTGCTTCTCGAGCGCGGCCTTGATCATCACCTCGCCGACGCCCTTGAGCGCGTTGACCGCAATCGTCTTCCCGGCCAGGTCGCGCGAGGTGCGAATCGAGCTATTGCCCTTGACGAGGATGTTCTGCCAGTTGTCGGCCTGCCCGACCCCTTCCACCTCACTCGCCGCGACGAGCGTCATCGGGATGTTGTTCGTGACGGCGATGAACATCGGCACGAAGCCCAGGTAGCCGATGTCGCCGTTGTTGTTCGCCATCGCGAGAACGACGTCGTTGCCGCTCTGCAGGGTCGTCTTCTTGATCTCGATCCCCTGCTGCGAGAAGAACCCCTTCCGGATCCCGATGTCCAGCGGGAACCCGTTGGCGATCGGCAGGGTCACCACCCTGACCTCGGTGGTCTGAACCGGTGCGCTCGCGGCGGCGCCGCCGAAGACCGCCAAGGCGACGATGGCGCCTGCGACCGACGCCAGGAACACGACGCGTGCACGACGAACGCGTGCCGCTCTGCTCATGCTCGACCTCCCTTTCGAAAGAACAGCTCCCACGTGCTAACCCCCTTCTCGAACGGCCTCGAGCACCGGCTCGTCCGCTTCAGTTTCGTCCTCCTGCTCCCGCTTGATCAGGCGGTAGACGCGGCCGCGAAGGTGCGTGAACTCCGGAAGCTCCTTCGTCCTGATCTGGTCCCGCGGAAAGGGCAGGTCGACGCCGATGATCTCCTTCACTTCGGTTGGTGCATGGGTGAGAACCACGACGCGGTCCGACAGGTAGACGGACTCGTCGATGTCGTGGGTGACGAACACGATTGTCACAGCAAACTCCTCCCGCACGCGCAGGACGAGGTCCTCGAGATCGCCGCGCGTCTGGGCGTCGACCGAGGCGAACGGCTCGTCCATCAGCAGGATCGACGGCTGGTAGGCGAGCGCCCTCGCGATCGCGACTCGCTGCTGCATGCCGCCGGAGAGCTGCCAGGGATAGTGGTCGATGAAGCGCGTCAGCCCGACGGCCTCGAGCGCCTCCTCCACCAGCGCCCTCCGGTCACGTCGGCCGAGGGACTTGTGGCGCAGGGGCAGGAGGACGTTCTTGCGGACCGTGAGCCACGGCATGAGCGACCGCCCGTACTCCTGGAAGACAAAGCCCATCTCCTCCGGGGGCGCGGTCACACGCTTCCCGCGGAGGAGCACCTCGCCGCTGCTCGGGCGCAGGAGCCCGCCGACGCACTTCAGCAGGGTGGTCTTGCCGCAGCCGGACGGGCCGACGACGCAGACGAACTCGCGGTCGGCGACTGTGAAGGACACGTTCTCGATCGCCCTCGTCGCCTTGGCGCCCGCGCCGTAGGTCTTGCCGACCTGCCTGATCTCGAGCACAGGACCGCCGTTCTGGCTCACTGCGCCGCCACCGCCCGCCAGCCTCGGTGCCAGCGCAGCACCCGCCGCTCGATCAGCAGGAGGAGCAGGTTCAGGAGGTACCCGAGCAACCCGATCAGGAGGATCGTGGCCCACATGGGCACGAGCTGGAATGTGTTCTTCGAGATCAGCAAGACGTACCCCACCCCACTCGTGCTCGAGAAGTACTCGGTCAGCACCATCATGATCACCGCGAGGGGGAGGCTGATGCGCATCCCCGCGAAGATCTGCGGGAGGGCGGCCGGCACAACGATGCTCTTGACCCGCTCCAGGCGCCCCATTCCGTAGGAGCGAGCTGTGTCGATCAGGGTCGGGTCGATGCCTCGAACGCCGTCGATCGTGTTCATCAGGATCGGGAAAAGGCAGACGAACGCGATGAACGCGACCTTCTGGCGGTTCCCGATCGAGTGGAGGAGCACGATCGAGATCGGGATCAGCGCCGGCGGCGGCATCGCCCGCCACCACTCGATGTGCGGCATCGCCAGCATTCGCCCCCGGCGCGAAAGGCCGAGCGGAATCCCGAGGACGACCCCCACGGCGACCGCGATGAAGAACCCGAGCAAGATCCTCGTCAGGCTCGGCACGAGGTGCAGCTCGACCTGGGAGAAGAGCCACATCTCGCGGAACTCGATGAGGATGGTCGACAGGCGCGGGAACATCGGATCGTTGGCGCGGGTCGTCCACACCTGCCATGCCGCCAGGATCGCGATCGGCACCGCGATCTCCGCCGCGATCGCAGAGGCCTGATAGAGCCGCCTGCCGGTCATGTGCTCGCCGCCCGCTGGGAGGGATGCCAGCGCAGGGCCCACCGCTCGATCGCCGCGAAGACGACATAGATCGCGAGGCCGAGGAAGCCTGTGGCGAGCGCCAGCGCGTACACCTGAACCGTGAGCCCGAAAGACTCGGCGACGTTCATGAGCGCGCCGAGGCCCGGGATGCCCATGAACAGCTCCGCGGTGAACGCAAGAATCAAGGCGACCGACGACGAGATGCGCAGCCCCGTGGCGATGTAGGGCACGGCGCTCGGCAGCTTGATGCGATAGAGACGCTCGACGCGGCCCATTCCGAAGGACCGCGCGGTGTCGAGCGTTACCGGGTCGACGTCCCGGACCCCGTAGATCGTCT
>CAWHBN010000007.1:0-32880 GCA_963827705.1 uncultured Actinomycetes bacterium | reverse complement strand
AGGCCGCCGTCCGGCTTCCACTCGCGACCTCGAACCGGCATGGCCTCATCGCCGGAGCGACCGGAACCGGGAAGACGCGGACGCTCCAGCTCCTTGCCGAGCAGCTCTCGACGGCGGGCGTCCCTGTCGTGGCCGCGGACATGAAGGGTGACCTCTCCGGCATCTCCCAACCTGGTGAGCCCGGCGGCCCTGCAGAGAAGCGGGCGGCCGAGCTCGGACAGAAGTGGGACCCGCGGGGCTTCCCGACCGAGTTCCTCTCCCTGGGTGGGATCGGGCCGGGCGTGCCTGTACGCGCCACCGTCTCCGACTTCGGCCCGCTGCTGCTCGCGAAGATCCTCGAGGCGAACGAGACCCAGGAGGGCAGCCTCTCGCTCGTCTTCCGCTACGCGGACGAGAAGGGCCTCCCGGTCCTCGACCTCGCGGACCTGCGGGCACTCCTCGCCTTCCTCGACTCGGACGAGGGCAAGGCCGATCTCAAGGGCATCGGCGGCGTCTCGTCGGCCACGATCGGCGTGCTGTTGCGCAAGCTCGTCCAGCTCGAGGACGGCGGAGGGACGGAGTTCTTCGGCGAGCCGCAGCTGGACATCGCCGACCTCCTGCGTGTCGACTCCGATGGCCGCGGGATCATCTCGTGCCTCGAGCTGCCCGCCATGCAGGACAGGCCGAAGCTGTTCTCGACCGTCCTCATGTGGCTCCTCGCCGAGCTGTTCGAGCAGCTGCCGGAGGTCGGCGACGTCCCGAAGCCGAAGCTCGTGTTCTTCTTCGACGAGGCGCATCTGCTCTTTGCCGATGCGACGGACGCATTCCTCGACTCGGTCGTGCAGACCGTCCGGCTCATCCGTTCGAAGGGTGTCGGCGTCTTCTTCATCACGCAGACCCCGAAGGACATACCTGCAGACGTGCTGGCCCAGCTCGGCAACCGGATTCAGCATGCGCTCCGCGCGTTTACTCCACAGGATGCGAAGGCGCTGAAGGCGAGCGTCTCGACCTATCCGACGTCGGAGTTCTACGACCTCGAGGAGCTCCTCACCCAACTCGGTACCGGCGAAGCAGCGGTCACGATCCTCTCCGAGAAGGGCATCCCGACTCCCGTCGTGCACACGCGCCTGCGAGGGCCGCTCGCCCGCATGGAGCCCGCCGACGACGTGGACGGTGCCGCCAGGGCCTCGCCGCTCTACGCGAAGTACGGGACGAAGATCGATCGCGAGAGCGCACGGGAGCTGCTCGCCGCGAGGATGGAGCAGGCCGCGGAGCAGGAACCCGAGACGGAGGCCGAGGCCGCACCTGCGCCTCGCCGGCGCCGGGCCGAGCCGGCCGAGAGCGGTGATCCGCTCACCGACTTCCTCGGCTCCGCGCACGGCAAGAGGCTCCAGCGAGAGGTCGTTCGCGGCATGTTCGGCCTGCTGCGAAAGCGGTTGTAGCGGAGGACCCCGCCGCGGTCGGGCGAAGCCCTACCCGTGGCGAACGTGCCCGACCAGATCGTCCTCAGCGTCGCGCGCGACCGAGAAGGGAGGCGCGACGTGCTGATGCGGCGAGTGGCTCTCGGGTTCCTCGTCGCGTTCCTCGCCCTCGGCCTGCTCAACGTCTTCGGCCAGAGGCCTGCGACCTCGACGGCGGAGAACGAGGTGGCCCGCCTCGAGCTGTACGCGCCGGAGCGTGTCCGCGGCGGGCTCCCCTACGAGGCGCGCTTCCGGATCGACGCCATCCGCGAAGTCAGTGAAGCCACGCTCGTCCTCGACTCCGGCTGGGCGGAGGGAATCACGATCAACACCGTCGAGCCGGCGCCGATCGGCGAGGCGAGCCGTGACGGCCGCCTCGCGTTCGAGCTCGGCCGCATCCCCGCCGGGCAGAAGCACGTGTTCTTCCTCCAGCTCCAGGTGAACCCGACCAACGTCGGGCACCGCTCGCAGGACGTCGAGCTCTACGACGGCGATGAGCTGCTCGCGACCATCGACCGGAGCATCACCGTCTTCCCCTGATGGACATCGTCGTCCGAGCAATCGTCCTCTTCATCTTCGTCTGGTTCGTGACCCGGGCGGTTGGTCGCAGGGAGCTCTCGACTCTGCAGCCCTTCGACCTGATCCTGCTCGTCGTGCTCGGCGACCTGATCCAACAGGGGGTGACCCAGAACGACTTCTCCGTGACGGGCGCGATGCTCGCCGGTGGGACGATGGCGGTGATGACCGTGCTCTTCTCGTACGGCGCATTCCGGTTCCCAAGGCGGCTCGGGACGATTCTGGAGGGCGATCCCGTCGTGCTCGTCGAGCGTGGGAAGACAATCGACCGGAACTTGCGCCGCAACCGCATCACGCTCGAGGAGCTCGCGGCACAGGCGAGGCTCAACGCTCAGATCGCACACATCGAGGACGTCGAGTGGGCCGTCATGGAGACGAGCGGCCAGATCAGCTTCATTCCGAAGAGCGGTTCCTAGACTCCCACCGTGCCGCTCTACCTGACCGAGGCTGACGTCGGGAGCCTGCTCTCCTGGGCCGATGCGATCGAGGCCGTCGAGGGATCCCTCCGCCGCCTTGCTGCAGACGAGGTCGACAACCATCCGCGCCACCGACACCAGTTCGACGGCGGTCGCCTTGCGGTCATGTCGGCCGTGGACATCGGCATCGGCCTCGGCGGCGTCAAGACCTACGCGGCGTCGGGGCAGGGAGTCCGGTTCGTCGTGGTCCTTTTCGACCTGCGCACGTCGGAGGTCGCCGGCGTGATCGAGGCGGACAAGCTCGGCCAGCTCCGGACCGGCGCCGTGAGCGGCGTCGCCGCGAGGTTCCTCGCCAGACCCGGCGCCACGACGCTCGGCGTCCTCGGCTGCGGCTGGCAGGCCGAGAGCCAGGTGCAGTGCATCCGGGAGGCGATGCCGACGATCGAGCACGTCGTCGCCTATTGCCGGACGGAGGAGCGGCTCGAGGAGTTCTGCACGCGGCTCGGCGCCGAGGCCGGTGAGACGCATCGCGACGCCGGCGGCCAGGACGTTGTCGTCACGGCGACGACTTCGCGCGACCCGGTCCTTCGCGGCGAGTGGCTTCGGGAAGGCGCGCTCGTCTGCGCGATCGGGGCGAACGACCGGCGCTCCCGCGAGCTGGACAACGTCGTCCTCGAGCGAGCCGCCTTCGTCTGCTGCGACTCCCGGCAGCAGGCGCGGCTCGAGTCCGGCGACCTGATCGAGCCCGTGGAGCAGGGCATCCTCGACTGGCTCGAGGTACACGAGTTGCAGGAGGTCGTCGCCGGTGAGCTCCAGGGACGCCAGTCGGACGAGGACATCGCGCTCTTCAAGTCGAACGGCCTGGCGGCATGGGACGTCGCGATCGGAGCACTCGCCCTCGAGCGCGCGCGAGAGCAAGGCGTCGGGCGGGAGCTCTAGGCCTCCGTCTTGGCGCGCTCGACGACGTCGTGGCCGAGTGAGCGCACGACCTCCGGCCGGTCGAGAAGTCGCTTGCGCTCGTTCTCGGTCGTGCGGTTCCGGATGTACGGGTCGTCGAGGATGTCGGAGAGCGGCCGGCCGCGCTCGTGCTCGCGGATCACGTACTGCGCGATGCGGTCTTCGCCCGAAGAGCGGGCGCCGAGAAAGGAGAACGGGTTTCGCAGGAAGTCGCTAAGCCCCACGCGGGCGATTCTAGATAGCGTCCATTCGCAGTGCTGATTCGCCTCGTGGCGTCATGAGCCGGCCGGTCATCCTCTCGGCCGTCCGTACTCCGGTCGGCCGGTACGGCGGCGCGCTCGCCGAGGTTCGGCCGGACGATCTCGCCGCCGCCGCCATCGGCGCCGCCGTCGAGCGGGCGGGTGTCGAGCAGGGTGAGATCGAGGATGTGTACTTCGGCGCCGCGAACCAGGCGGGCGAGGACAACCGCAACGTCGCACGGATGGCTGCGCTCCTCGCAGGGCTTCCGGACTCGGTCGCCGGCGTCACGCTGAACCGGCTCTGCGCGTCGGGGCTCTCGGCCGTGGTCTCCGCCTGCCACGCCGTTGCGGCCGGCGACGGCGAGCTCTTCGTCGCAGGCGGGGTCGAGTCGATGACCCGCGCGCCGCTCGTGATGGCGAAGCCGGAGCACGGCTTTCCGCGCGGGAACCAGACCGTCTGGGACACGACGCTCGGCTGGCGCTTCCCGAACCCGCGGATGGAGGAGATGTTCCCGCTCGAGTCGATGGGCGAGACGGGCGAGAACGTGGCCGAGCGCTGGGGCGTCTCGCGGGAGGACCAGGACGAGTTCGCCCTGCGCTCGCAGCAGCGCTGGGCCGCGGCGGACTTCTCCGACGAGCTGGTAGCCGTGAACGGGGTCGAGCGCGACGAGCATCCCCGGCCCGAGACAACGCGGGAGAAGCTCGGCTCGCTCAGGCCGGTCTTCCGGGAGGGCGGCACGGTCACGGCCGGAAACTCGAGCGGGATCAACGACGGCGCGGCGGCGCTCGTGATCGCCTCCGAGGAGAAGGCGCGAGAGCTCGGCGCCCAGCCGCTCGGCGCCTTCGTCGGCTCCGCGGTCGCCGGGGTCGATCCGCGCGTGATGGGCATCGGGCCGATCCCGGCGGTCCGCAAGCTGCTCGATCGTGCCGGAGTCGCCGTCGACGACCTCGATCTCGTTGAGCTGAACGAGGCGTTCGCCTCTCAGAGCCTGGTCGTGATCCGCGAGCTCGGGCTCGATCCGGAGAAGGTCAACGTCAACGGCGGCGCGATCGCGATCGGACACCCGCTCGGGATGAGCGGCGCACGCCTGGTGGTCACCCTCCTGCACGAACTGCGGCGGCGCGAAGGCCGCTACGGTCTGGCGACGCTCTGCGTAGGCGTCGGCCAGGGCCAGGCCGCGCTCTTCGAGCGGTGAGCGTCGCCGAGGCGTACGTCGAGCTCTGCCTCCGGCTCGGACGGCACGTCGACGGGCTCGTCGACGCCTACTACGGCGACCCGGCGGTCCAGGAGCGGATCGACGCAGAGGCGCTCTCCGAACCGGCGTCGCTCGCAGAGGACGCAGCCCGGCTCAGGGCCGAGCTCGACGGGCTGGAGGAGCAGCGGCGCCGCTGGCTCCACGCCCAGCTCGTCGGCATCGAGACGGTCGCGCGGAAGCTCGCCGGCGAGGAGTTCGCGTTCGCCGACGAAGTCGAGCGTTGCTACGGCGTCCGGCCTCGCCGTATTGACGAAAGCAATCTCGAAGCGGCTCACGCTGCGCTCGACGAGGTCTTGCCGGGGCCGGAGTCGCTCGCCGACCGGTACCAGCAGTGGCGCGAGTCCCAGGTCGTGCCCCCCGAGAAGCTCGGAGCAGTCCTGGGCGACATCGTCGAGGAGCTCCGCCGACGCACCGCCGATCTGGTCGGTCTTCCCGGAGGCGAGTCGTACGAGCTCGAGCTCGTGTCGGACGAGCCGTGGGCCGCCTACAACTACTACGAGGGCCATCTTCGGAGTCGCATCGCCGTCAACACCGACGTCCCGATGGCCACGAACTTCGTCTCTGAGCTAATGGCCCACGAGCTTTACCCTGGCCACCAGACCGAGCACAGCTGGAAGGAGCAGCTCCTTTACCGCGATGCCGGTTGGCCCGAGGCGTCGATCCTGATGATCGGCACGCCGGAGTCCACGATCGCCGAGGGCATCGCCGGGCTCGCCCTGGAGATCGTGGTCGAAGACGAGGACGCTTTCGCGGCCGAGATCCTCTCCCGGTACGGGATCTCATATGACGCCGAGCTCGGGCGGGCCGTCAAAGGTGTCCGCAAGCCGCTGGCCAGAGCCTCCGGAAACGCCGCGTTCATGCTCTACGAGGACGGCGCGACGGAGGAGGAGACCACGGCGTACCTGAAGCACTGGGCGCTGATGTCAGACCGCCGCGGGAACCAGGCGATGAAGTTCATCGTCGACCCGATGTGGCGCTCGTACGTCACGACCTACGAGGACGGCTACGAGGTCTGCAAGACCTGGGTCGACGGCGACCCGGCACGGTTCAAGCGGCTGCTCACGGAGCAGCTGACGCCTGCGGACCTGCTCAGCTAGCCGGAGGCCTGATCACGATCCGGCCGTCGACCTCTTCCGCCACGAACGGAAGGCCCTTCTCGGCGAGCCAGGCCTCGATCTCGACGATCAGCTTGTGGCGGTCGCGCTCGTCGCCGTCTCCGCGCGGAACCTCGACGCGGACGTAGCCCTCCTCCTCGACCGACTCGATCTCGTGCTCCTTGAGCGTGTCGATGACCGCCTGCATGCCGGGATTCTGCCCGGTATCGTCCGCGCGGCGATGGCGGTGGCAACAGAGCGGGAATTCGGGCTCTACATCAACGGCGAGACCACCGAGCCTGCGGGCGGCGAGGTCAGCGAGCTCGTGGAGCCGGCGAGCGGGGAGCCGCTCGCCAAGGTCGCAGTGGCCTCCACGGAGGACGTCGACCGCGCCGTGGACGCCGCGCGCGCCGCGCTCGAGGGCGATTGGGCCCGTACTCCGCCTACGGAGCGCTCGCGGCTCCTCCACGCGCTCGCCGACGTGATTCAGGCAAACAGGAAGGAGCTCGCGGAGCTCGAGGCCCGGAACGTCGGCAAGGCGATCTCGTCCGTCAAGGCGGAGCTCAACCAGGCCGTCGAGAACTTCCGCTTCTACGCCTCCGCGATCGCGTCGATCGCCGGCCGCTCGAACCCGATGGGTGGCTCGCTCCTCTTCTACTCCCTGAAGGAGCCGGTCGGCGTCGCCGGGCAGATCGTCCCGTGGAACTACCCGCTTACCATGACGACCTGGAAGCTGGCGCCTGCGCTGGCCGCGGGCTGCACGATCGTCCTCAAGCCCGACTCGCAGACGCCGTTGACCGCTCTGCGCATGGCCGAGCTGGCGACGGAAGTCGGTTTCCCACCCGGCGCGCTCAACGTCGTTCCCGGCCCGGGAAAGACGGTCGGTGCGCACCTCGTCCGGCACCCTGGCGTGGACAAGATCGCGTTCACGGGCTCGACGGCGACTGGCGCCGAGATCATGCGGCTCGGCTCAGACTCGATCAAGCGGCTGACCCTGGAGCTCGGGGGCAAGAGCCCGAACGTCGTCTTCGCCGACGCGAACCTCGACGACGTGGTGCCGGCCGCGGTCTGGTCGATCTACTACTCGGCGGGCCAGAGCTGTGAAGCGCGATCCCGCGTGCTGGTCGAGCAGTCGGTCTACGACGAGTTCGTGCAGCGTTTCTCCGATCGCGCGCAGGCGCTCAAGGTCGGCGACCCGCTCGATGCCGAGACACAGATGGGCTCGCTCATCTCGCAAGAGCACCGTTCCAGGGTCCACGGATACGTCGAGAAAGGCGTCGAAGAGGGTGCGGAAGTCGTCACCGGAGGTGAGCCGGTGGACGGGAACGGCGCCTTTTACCCGCCGACCGTCCTCGCAAAGGTGGACAACTCGATGACGGTCGCACAGGAGGAGATCTTCGGCCCCGTCGTGACCGTGACCCCGTTCGAGGACGAGAAGGACGCGGCGCGGCTCGCGAACGACTCACGGTACGGACTGATGGCGACGGTCTGGACCGGCGACCCGGCGAAGGGCCACCGGCTCGCGCGTCGGATCAAGGCCGGGACCGTCGGGATCAACATGCCGTTCACGGCCTTCCCGGGCATCCCCTTCGGCGGCTACAAGCAGTCCGGCTTCGGCAGGGAGCTCGGCCTCGACACGCTCGAGCTGTACCTCGAGACGAAGAGCGTGATCGTCTCGACCTCGCCGAAGCCGTTCAACCCCTTCCAGATCTAGGTGCGCTACCGGTGGGCCGTCCTTGCCGCGGGCACGGCGGCACAGGCGACCCTGTCTGCACTTCTGGCCGGTGTCCCGATCCTCGCGCCGGCGCTCCGGGACGAGTTCGACCTCTCGCTTGCCCAGATCGGCCTCGCGATGTCGAGCCTCTGGGTTGGCCCGATCCTGACGCTGCTCCCCTGGGGGCTCCTCGCGGATCGGATCGGAGAGCGTTTCGTCCTGGCCTCCGGTCTCGCGGTCTGCGGCGGATTCGTGCTGGCCGCGGGATTCGCCGACGACTTCGAGACCCTGGTGCTGCTGCTCTTCCTCGCCGGCGCGACGGGTGCCAGCGTCAACGCTGCGAGCGGGCGGGCCGTCATGCAGTGGTTCCCGCCCGAGGAGCGGGGGCTCGCGCTCGGAATCCGCCAGACGGCGATTCCGATCGGCGTCGGCCTCGCGGCCGTGGTGGTCCCGTTCGCTGAGCAGGCCGCGGGGATCGAGGCGGGCTTCGGATACCTGGGCGGAGCCTGCATCTTCGGGTCGCTCCTGGCGCTGCTCGTGATCCGGGAGGCGCCGGTCCGCGACGCGGAGTTGGAGGGCGACGCGGTCCCGTGGACGCTCCGGGACAGCCGGATCTGGACGCTGTCGGTTGGAAGCGGTCTCTACCTCTTCGCTCAGATCGCGCTCATGTCGTTCGTCGTGCTCTTCCTGCACGACGTCCACGGCGTGTCCGAGGCGGCCGCCGGCGGTGTGCTTGCGCTGATGCAGGTCGGCGCCATCGGCACTCGGATCGGCAGCGGTCGGCTCTCTGATCTGCTCGGCAGCCGGCTGCGTCCGCTCCGCTGGGTGGGGCTGGCGAGCGCCGCCGGCCTGATCCTGACGGCGCTCGTGGCCGATGCCGGACTGCCGATCGTCGTCGTGACGGTCGTCGTCGCCGGTGCGATCTCGATGGGCTGGAACGGCCTGTCCGTCACGGCCGCGGCCGAGCTTGCCGGCCGGGCGCGGAGCGGGGCGGCGATCGGGTTCCAGCAGACGGTGCTCTCGGTGGTCGGCGTAGCGATACCGGTGCTCTTTGCCGCCATCGTCGAGGCGACCTCGTGGCAGACGGCGTTCGCGGTGTCCGCATCGGGACCGCTCGCCGGCTGGTGGATGCTCGGGAGGTTGCGCGAGCGGGTATGAGCCGGGCATGCATCTCTACCCACAGCTCTCGGGGCCGCGGAATCGCGCCCTCACCGCAGACATCGCATCCATCATCCTCCTCGTCCTCTTCGCCTGGGCCGGCCTGAAAGTCCACGACGCCGTCGACCAGCTCGCCGTGCTCGGTGAGGGAGTCCAGGCGACCGGCGGTGCCGTCCAGGGCGGCTTCGAGTCGGCCGCCGACGCCGTCGAAGGAGCGCCGGTGATCGGCGACGACATCGCCGACGGCCTTCGCGGGGCTGGTGAAGGCTCCGGCGGCGAGGTTTCCGAGCTCGGCCGGGAAGGCGAGGAGAACGTCCATCAGCTCGCGGACATCCTCGGCCTGGTCACGTTCGCGCTGCCGGCGCTGCTGCTGCTCTCGCAGTGGCTGCCGGGCCGGACGGCGCAGATCCGCAAGCAGAAGGAGGCGGCCGTCGTGCTCGCCGACGGGCCGAGCCCCGAGCGCCGCCGGCTGCTCGCGATGCGCGCCGCGTTCTCGCTGCCCTACGGCCACCTGCTCCGCTACACGGAGGATCCGATCGGAGACCTCGAGGGCGGCCGCTACGACGCGCTCGTAGCAGCCGCACTCGAAGACGCAGGACTCAAATCCAGTCGAATTCCTGCTGCATGATCGGGATCGCGAAGTAGATCGCGAACGCGATCGCGGCACCCCACATCAGCGGATGCACGGTGTTCCAGGCGCCCTGGAAGACGCGGATGAACACGTAGACGATGAACCCGGCCGCGATCCCGTCCGTGATCGAGAACGAGAAGGGCATGAACATGATCACGATCGCGGCGGAGAGGCCGAGCGCGAGATCGTGGAAGTCGATGCCGGCGAGCTTGCGCCGTGGACGTGTCGTCCGTGTGGGCTGCGCGGTCGTCGCCTCTTCCGAGCCGACCCGGCCCGTCTCGCCCTCCTCGGCCTCCTCCTCGACCTCGGTCAGCACGCTGATCATCAGCCAGGCGACGATTAGGAGCGCCGGGGCGGTCGCCTGCGGCGGAACGATCCCGATGAGCGGCGCGATGAACATGAACGGGAAGAAGAGCGCTCCCGTGACGACGCTGACCCAGCCGGTCCGGCCGCCCACCGCCACCCCGGAGGAGGACTCGATGTACGTCGTCGCCGACGAGGCGGACACCGCGCCGCCCGCTGCCGCGGCGAGGGAGTCCACGAGCAGCGGCTTGCGAATCTCCGGCATCTGCCCTTGCTCGTCCACGTAGCCCGCCTGCCGGCCGACCCCGACCAGCGTCCCCATCGTGTCGAAGAAGTCGGCGAGGAAGAGCGAGAACGCGAACGCGAGTGCCGCGATGAACGGCAGGGTCGAGAACGCATCGAAGTTGAACTCGCCGACCAGGCTGAAGTCGGGCGACTCGAAGATGTCGTCCGGCCAGCGCGCATAGCCGGAGCTCTCCGGGTAGACGTCCGCGGCGTAGTTGACGATCGTGGCGAAGACGGTCGTGAGGATGATCCCCACGAACAGGTCGCCGGGGATGCCGATGGCCCGCAGGCCGATCGTGATGAGGATCCCGACGATCGTGATGATCACCGGCCAGGTCGTGAACGGTGCGAGATCGACGGGCGTGCCGGTGCCGCGCACGACGAGTCCCGAGTTCGTCAGGCCGATGAACGCGATGAAGAGGCCGATCCCGATCGCGATCGCCTTCTTCAGCTCGATCGGAATCGCGTGCATGATCGCCTCGCGCAGGCCGACGAGCACCAGGATCAGAGACCGCGAGGCCCTCCACGACGACGAGTCCCATCGCCTCGGGGAAGCTCAAACCGGCCTGAGCGACGAGCGTGAACGCCACCACCGCGTTCAGGCCGAGGCCGGGCGCGATGGCGTAGGCCATGTTCGTGTAGAGGCCCATGATGATCGTCATCACCCCGGCGACGAGACAGGTCGAGGTGAGGACGGCGTTGAAGGGAAGCCCCTGCTCCTGGAGCCCCTCGACGCCCGCGAACCCCAGGATCGCCGGGTTCACGAAGATGATGTAGGACATGACGATGAAGGTCGTCATGCCGGCGACGGTGTCCCGCCCGAGGTTCGTGCCTCGCTCGTCGAAGCGGAATCGGCGACCGAGCGCCGATCGCTCGAAGGTCCCGGCGAAATCGCTCATGCTGCATCTCCTTCCTGCAGGATGCTCGTGCCGCTTCCAGCCATGAACACCGGCTTCTGGCCCGCGATCACGCGGCGCGAGAGCCCACCCTCGTCCTTACCAAGGCTGGGCAGCCTTGGCTGCGGCCGAGTGCGGCCTCTCGCTTGGTGCTCACGACCCAGAAGCACGGCAACATGACTGGAAGCGGCACAGCGACTCTAAATCGGCGGCTCGACGACGTTTTCCACATCGGGAACGGCGTCGGCGCGAACCGGGTAGGCGGGACGCCGGAGGAAGACGAAGCGTGTTCGCTGGCGGTCGGGTGGTTCGAGGAGGCGGGCCTCGAGGTCGAGGTGGACGGGCGGGGAAACGTCGTGGGACGCCTGCACGGCCGCTCGCCGGAGCTGCCGGAGGTCTGGACCGGCTCCCACCTCGACTCGGTGCCGGAAGGCGGGAGGTTCGACGGCGCGCTCGGGGTGGTCGCGGGGCTGGAGGCGGTGCTCGCCGTCGGGCAGTCCGAGCGGACGCTCGGCGTCGTGGTCTTCCGCGACGAGGAGACCGGGTGCCACGGGAGCCGCTGGCGGGTCGCGAACGCGTCGCTGCCGGGGAGCTACGTCGAGCTCCACGTGGAACAGGGGCCGCGGCTGGCGTCGGCGGGCGTGCCGCTCGGCGTGGTCACGAGCATCGCCGGGATGGTGCGGCGACACAAGGTGTTCGAGGGCCGTGCCGACCACGCCGGGACGACGCCGATGGCGGCTCGGGAGGACGCCCTCGCCGCGGCGGCGGAGTACGTGCTGCGCGTCCGGGAGGTCGCGTCGGGGATCGAGGACGGCGTGGCGACGGTCGGGGAGCTCGAGGTCGAGCCCGGCGCCGCGAACGTCGTTCCCTCACGCGTGCAGCTGACCGTGGACGCCCGCGCGCCGGACCAGGAGCGGCTCGACCGGCTGGTTTCCGAGCTCGGCCTGGACGAGGCGCACTACGCGAACGCGCCCGTGGCGCTCGCCACGGACGTCCTGCGCGCGGAGCTCGAGGCCCGCGGCCTGCCCGTGGTGGAGCTTCCGTCGGGCGCCGGCCACGACGCCGGGATCCTGGCGGCGGCAGGCGTCGAGTCGTCGATGCTCTTCGTCCGAAGCCTGAACGGCGGCGCGAGCCACTCACCGCAGGAGCTCTCGAGCCCCGAGGACATCGCCGTGGCGCTGGAGGTGCTCACCGCCACCCTGCGCCGCCTCTCGAACCCCAAGTAACAGACTGTTACAAGGCGGAAATGGCGCCGTCTTGTGACGATTGCAGTTCGCCGGCGAGGCCACACTGGGAGGCGTGCCGACGATCGCTCCTCGAATCTCGCCGCGCCTGATCAACGCTCTCGTCCGCCTGGACGACCGGACGATTCCGATCGCCGAAACGAATAGGCGCGTCGGAGAGGAAGCAGCCAGACTTGGCCTCCCCAGGCCGAGTTACGAGCGGATCCGCGAGCTCGTCCACGAGGCGCGCAGGATCCGTCGCGGCCCGACGACCTCGAGCGTGCTTCTCGACGTCGCGTTCCGGGCGCGACCGCCCGACGCCGTGCTCGACCACATCTCCGGCGTCGGGGTTCCCAACCTCCGCCGCTAGCTCCAAGAGGCAAGTAACAGTCTGTTACTTGCCCCTCAGGGCGCTACGTCTCGCGGAACGAGATCGGCTGGGCGCCTTCCCACAACGTCATTCGGCCGAGCTCCTTCAGCTGCTCCTGGCCCTCGACGAGGGTTGCGAAGTGGTTCGCCCACAGCTCGCCGGCCTTGCTCTTGAAGTGGCAGTAGCCGTAGGGGAAGAGAAGCTCCGTCTCGCTCTCGCCGCCGGGGTAGAGCGCGATCTCGCCCGGGTGCGGGTAGCTCGTCGCGTTCTCGGGGCCGATCCCGAGGTCGCGGTCGCCCCACGGGATCCAGTTCGACTCGCCGCTCCAGCGGCAGTGGATGATCCGGTCCTCGAGCGGGAGGATTCCGCGGAACGCCTCGACCGTTTTCGGCGCAAGCTCCTCCTCGAAGCGCGCGACGAACGAGAACGGGCCCGCCTTGATCTCGAGCACCGCCTGAACCTACTTCAACGAGTCGATCCAGGCGCCGAGCTGCTCGCGCTCCTCGTCCGTCATCCCCGTGACGTTTCCGAGCGGCATCGCGTTCGAGTCGACCGCCTGCGCCTTGATCGCCTCCGCCTGCGCCTCGGTCTCCTCGACCGTTTCGAAGGTGACTCCTGCCGGCGCCGTCTCGAAGCCCTCCTGCGTCGGCTCCTCCGCGTGACATGGAACGCAGCGCTGCTGGACGATCGCCTGCGCCTCCCCCGCGGTCACGGACTCGGCCGATCCGGCTCCGCCGCCCTCGTCCGGCCGGATCGCGATCGCCAGCGCCACGACGGCCGCTGCCGCCGTGACGGGGATCCACCACGCGTTCCGCCCGGCATGGCGCAGGTTGAAGAAGTGCCGCACCCACGCGCCGATCACGACGAGCGCGACCAGCACGAGCCAGGCATGGTCGTGGCCGTATGTGAACGCGAAGTGGTTCGAGATCATCGTGAAGACCACCGGCAGGGTCAGGTAGTTGTTGTGCACCGAGCGGCGCTTCGCCTCCAGCGCAGGCGCGGGATCGGGCGTCTCGCCGCGCTCCTTTGCGCGGATCAGCTCCCAGTGCGCCGGGATGATCACGAAGAGGACGTTCGCGGCCATGATCGTCCCGAGCATCGCGCCGACCTGGAGATAGGCAGCCCGGCCGGAGAAGACCTCGCTCGCGGCGTACGCCGAGGCCACGACGAGCCCGAAGAGGAACACGGCCATCAGCGCCTCGATCCGAATGACGCGGCAGGCGACGTCGTAGAGGACCCATGCGGCGCCGAGCCCGAGCAGGCTGAGCGTGATCGCCGCGCCCGGCGTGATGTCCCGAACGGACGGGTCGATCAGGTAGGTCTCCGCGTCGAGGTAGTAGAGGACGACGAGCAGCGCGAACCCGGAGAGCCACGTCGTGTAGGCCTCCCACTTGAACCAGTGCAGCGGCTCAGGGAGCTCGCGCGGGGCGACCGTGAACTTCGAGATCCGGTAGAAGCCGCCGCCGTGGATCTCCCACGACTCGCCGCCGACGCCGTCGTCGACGTCCCGCTGCTCCCTCGGCCGCCCGAGGTGGTTGTCGAGCGCGACGAAGTAGAACGAGGTGCCGATCCAGACGATCCCTGCGATCACGTGGAGCCATCGGATCAGCAGGTCGAGCCAGTCGTTCCAGTACGGGTCGATCAGCGCTGCTGCCATCGATCCTTCGCGATCGCGACCAGCTCACGAATCCCTGTCTCGAGCTCCTCCTCCCGCGTCCGCTCGAGGCGCTCGCTGAGCACCGGCAGGAGCTCGGCACGCGAGCGTCCGTCGACGAAGACGACGAAGCGGAAGCCGAACTTCTCCTCGTAGACCTGGTTCAGGTAGGCGAGCTCGGTGATGACCGCCGGGTCGTTGCCCCGTTGCTCGGGCGAGGGCTCGCCGATTCGGGGGTGCTGCGCCAGCGCTGCCGCCTTCTCGCGATCGTCGATCGACTGCGCCACTTCGTCGGCCCGCTCGAGCGGATCGTCGATCTCGGCGAGCAGGTCGACGAGCTGGGAGGGGCCGCTGAAGAGCTCCTCGAGCTCCGGCTTGGTCAGCTTCCGCGGTAGCTCGCGCATCCGTACGGCGAGACGAGGAGCGGGACGTGGTAGTGGCCTTCCTCCAGCGCTAGCTCGAGCTCGACCCGGCGGAAAAACGGCGAGGGTGGATGGAACACGAGGCGGTACTCGCCGGCGTCGAGCCCTGCGGCGAGCTCCTGGATCCGACCGTCGCCGTCCGTCTCGCCGGTGCCGACCGGTTCGCCGCCGCGGAGGAGCTCGACGCGGACGCCGCGCGCGGGCGCGCCCTGGCCTGTGTCGAGGACGTGGGTCGACAGCGAGACGCTCACGGGAGGAATCTTCGCGCCTGAGCCCGGTGTTCCCGCGCGATCTCCTCCTCGTCCGCACGGACGAGCCGGCCGTCGCGAACGACCTCCTCGCCGGCGACGTAGAGCCGATCGACCCGGTGCGGGGCCGCCAGCACCCAACCGGCGACGGGATCCGCGGCGCCCGCCAGCTCCAGGCCGTCGGTGCGCCAGACCGCGATGTCTGCCCGCTTGCCGGGCTCCAGGGAGCCGATGTCACTTCGGCGGAGGACGGCTGCGCCGCCGCGCGTCGCCATCGCCAGCGCCTCGCGCGTCGTCATCGCGAGCGGCCCCTGGCGGGCCCGTGCGACGAGGACGGCCTGCTTCACCTCGAACGAGAGGTCGCTCCGCTCGTTGGACGCCGACCCGTCCACCCCGAGCCCGACGGGCGCACCGGCGTCCAGGAGCTCGCGCACTTTCGCGATGCCCGCCCCCAGGCGGAGATTCGACGTCGGGCAGTGCGCGACCCCGACCCCGCGCTCGCCGAAGAGCCGCACGTCGTCGTCCGAGAGGTGAACGCAGTGCGCGCACCAAACGTCGTCCGCGATCCAGCCGACCTCCTCCAGGTACTCGACCGGCGTGCAGCCGTACAGCTCCCGGCAGTACGCGTCCTCCTCGACCGTCTCGGCCAGGTGGGTGTGGAGCGCAACGCCGTGCTTTCGCGCCAGCTCGGCGGACTCGACCATCAGCTCCTTCGTCACCGAGAAGGGAGAGCACGGCGAAACCGCCACCTCCACGCCACGCTCGATCAGCGCCTCCGTCTCGGCCAGGATCGTGTCGCGATCCTCGACGAGGGAGTCCGGCGGGAGGCCGCCCTGTGACTCGCCGAGATCCATCGAGCCGCGCCCGACGACGAGATGGGCGCCGACATCCTCGGCCGCCCGCAGCAGCGCATCCATCACGTCGGGCTGGCCCTGCGGGAAGACGTAGTGGTGGTCGAACGCCGTCGTGCAGCCGGAGAGCATGAGCCCGGCAAGGCCCGTTCGCGCCGCGGCGTACTCGGCCTCGCCGTCGAGCCGGGCCCAGATCGGGTAGAGCGTCTTCAGCCAGGTGAAGAGGTCGGCCTGCTGCGCCTGGGCCCGCGTGAGGGTCTGGTACAGGTGGTGGTGCGTGTTGACGAGCCCGGGCGTGACGAGCGCGCCACCGAGGTCGACGCGTTCGTCGGCGTCCGGCTGATGTCCCGAGCCGACCTGTTCGATCCGGCCATCAGCCATCAGGACCCAGCCGTCCTCGTGCTCGGTCCCCGCCTCGTCCAGCACGGCGACGTAGGCGTTGTGCAGGAGCGTGTTCAAGCTTGCAATGGGACGAGCTCGAAGCGGTCGACGTCGACGAGGCCGCGGTCGGTGATCTTCAGGCTCGGGATCACGGAGAGGGCCAGGAAGGCCATGGTCTGGAAGGGCGAGGGGAGCTCGCACCCGAGCGCGCGTGCTGCTGCTAGACAGGAATTGCTGGACGAGATGACCTCGTCGAGCGGCGCATCCGAGAGCAGTCCTGCGACCGGCAGCTTCAGCTCCGCCTTGACGATCCCGCGGTCCACCACGACGACCCCGCCGCCGGTGTCCGAGAGGCGCCGCACCGCGCGCAGCATGTCGTCGTCCTTCACTCCGACAACGACGACGTTGTGCGCGTCGTGCGCGACCGTCGAGGCCAGCGCACCGCTCCGCAGCCCGAAGCCGCGGACGAAGCCGAGCCCGATGCGACCCGTCCCGAGGTGCCGTTCGACGACTGCGATCTTGAGGAGGTCGCGGCTGGGGTCGGAGAGCGCCTTGCCACCCTCGACCCGCGGCTCGTCCAGCAGCGACTCGGTGACGATCTGGTCGGGGACGATCCCGATCACTCGGGCATCACCGTCGCCTTCCCACGGCACCGCGAAGTCGTTCGTCGCGAGCGGCCGGATGCGGACCGTGTGACGGACCCACTCGGGCACCTCGACCCTCGGAACCTCTTCGACGGGTCGGCCCGCCTTGAGCACGAGCTCGGGCACGAAGCGCTCCAGGTCGGGGAGGACGAGCACGTCCGCCTGGTAGCCGGGCGCCAGCGCGCCGAGGTCACGCAGGCCGTGCCACTGGGCCGGGTTGAACGAGGCCATGACGAGCGCGTCCTCGGGAGACACGCCGGCGGCGACCGCAGCACGCACCATCGAGTTGATGTGTCCCTCGTCCGCGATGTGCTCGGGCTCCCGGTCGTCGGTGCAGAAAGCCAGACGGTGCGGGCCGAACTCGTGGACGAGCGGGAGCAGCGCGTGGAGGTTCCGGGCGCCGGACGCCTCGCGGATCAGCACCCACATGCCGGCGCGCAGCCGCTCGCGGCCCTCCTCGATCGTGCTCACCTCGTGGTCGGAGCGGATTCCCGCAGCTACGTAGGCGTTCAGCGCCTTGCCGAGGACGGACGGCGCGTGGCCGTCGACGTGCGTCGCGCCGGGAAGGGCGAGCTTGGCGAGCTCCGACTCCGAGCCCGAGACGACGCCGGGGAAGTTCATCATCTCCGCGAGCCCGATCACGCGCCTGCGCCGCAGCAATCCTTCGAGGTCGCCCGTCAGCAGCGGCCGCCGCGGCGACTCGAACTCCGAGGCCGGCACGCACGACGAGGCCATGAAGAACACGTCCAGCGGGAGGTCCGTGCACAGGTCCGCGAGCCAGTGGACACCGTCCGTCCCGAGAACGTTGGCGATCTCGTGCGGATCCGCGACGACGGCCGTCGTCCCGAGCGGAAGGACGAGGCGCGCGAACTCGTCCACGAGCAGCTTCGAGGACTCCAGGTGCATGTGGGCGTCGATGAAGCCTGGAACGAGGTAGCGGCCCGTGAGCTCGAGGACCTCGGTTCCGTCGTAGTCGCCGAGCCCTGCGACGAAGCCGTCCGCGACCGCGAGGTCGCCGTCGAGCCACTCCCTCGTGAAGACCGAGAACACCGTGGCTCCGCGGATCACGAGGTCGGCGGGCTCGTCTCCGCGTGCAACTGCGAGGCGGCGCGCAAGGTCGGGCATTCCAGGGAGAACGTACTAGCCTTGCCCGTGTGGATGTCTTGACTCCTCGCACGCTGGAGGAGGCGCTGCGGCTCAAGTCCGAGACGCCCGGCGCCGTCCCGATCGAGGGCGGGACCGACGTCATGGTCGAGCTGAACTTCGACCGGGCCCGGCCTGAGGCGCTTCTCAACCTCAACGAGGTGACGGAGCTGAAGGGATGGTCGCGGGAGAACGGGAGGCTGCGGCTCGGGGCGTCGCTGACCTACGACGAGGCGATGGAGGCAACACTCGCCGAGCAGCTTCCGGCGCTTGCCGAAGCCTCGCGTACCGTCGGCTCGCCGCAGATCCGCAATCGCGGGACGATCGGTGGGAACCTCGGGACCGCCTCGCCGGCGGGCGACGCGCTTCCCCCGCTCCTGATCGAGGATGCGGAGATCGAGGTCGCCAGTGTCCGGGGAGCTCGGCGGGTCCCGGTGCGCGAGTTCCTCGTCGGCCCGAAGCGGAACGCGCTCGGGGAGGACGAGCTGATCACGGCGGTCCTCGTCGAGCCGAGCGGCGCGTCGCAGACGTTCATGAAGATCGGGCCGCGGAACGCGATGGTGATCGCGGTCTGCTCGCTCGCGCTGTCGGCCGACCGTGAGCGGGGCGAGCTCAGGGCGTCGTTCGGCTCGGCCGGCCCGGTGACCGGCCTGGTGACCGGGTCGCTCGACGAGCGCGAATCGTTCCCGGACCTGGTCTCGGAGGCGGCGAGCCCGATCGACGACGTGCGGGGCACGGCGGAGTACCGGCGCCACGCGCTCCGGGTCCTGACGGCACGAGCCCTCGACCGTGTGCTCGCGTGAACATCTCGGTCACCGTCAACGGCGAGCGGCTACGAGGCCGAGATCTGGCCGGGCGAGAGCCTCCTCTTCGCGCTGAGGGAGCGAATGGGCCTCCCGGGGTCGAAGAACGCGTGCGAGCAAGGCGAGTGCGGCTCGTGCTCCGTGCTCCTCGACGGGAAGCTCGTGTGCGCCTGCCTCGTGCTCGCCGCGCAAGCGGACGGGCACGAGATCGTGACCGTGGAAGGGGTGGCCGACGACGGGCAGCTCGATCGTGTTCAGGATGCGTTCGTCGAGACCGGAGCCGTGCAGTGCGGGTTCTGCACGCCGGGGCTGATCGTCGCGACCGTCGACCTCCTCCGCCACATACCCGACCCGACCGACGACGAGATCCGGGAGGCGCTGTCCGGCAACCTCTGCCGCTGCACGGGCTACGCGAAGATCTTCGACGCCGTCAGGCTTGCGGCGGGACGCGCGTGAGCGTCCTCTTCGTCTGCACCGGCAACACGTGCCGGAGCCCGTTCGCCGAGGCCGTGGCGAGGCGCGAGGGTCACGTCGACGTCGAGAGCGCCGGGCTCGGCGCCTACGCGGGCGACCAGCCGCCGGAGGACGCGATCGTCGTTGCGCGCGAGCTGGGCTACGACCTCTCGCCCCATCGGGCACGTCGCCTCACCGAGGAGATGCTCGAGCGCGCGGACGTCGTCGTCGGGATGACGGCGGCACACGTCGCCGCCCTCGGCGGAGGCGCCAGGCTGCTCGGCGAGGCGGATCTCGACGATCCCATCGGCCGCGGCCGCGACGCCTACCGGCGGGTCTACGGCCAGATCGAGACCGACGTGAGGAAGCTGTTCGCATGAGCACGGCGCCGACGCGGAAGCTCGAGCTCGGCCGGGTCGGCGAGGCGGTCAAGCGCGTCGACGGGATCCCGAAGGTCACCGGCGAGTTCGCGTACTCGAGCGACCTCTTCGCGGCCGGGATGCTCTGGGGCCACACGGTGCGGTCGCCGCATGCGCACGCAGCCATCGTCTCGATCGACATCTCGAAGGCCGTCGGCATGGCGGGCGTCCATGCCGTCCTCACCCACGAGGATGTCCCCGGCGACAAGCGCTACGGGCTCGAGTTCACCGACCAGCCCGTGCTCGCGTTCGACCGGGTGCGCTACTTCGGCGAGCCGGTAGCCCTCGTCGCCGCCGAGCATCCGGAGCAGGCGCGGCGGGCGGCGGCCGCGATCGAGGTCGAGTACGAGCAGCTCGAGCTCGTGGTCGATCCCGAGCGTGCGGCCGACCAGCCCGGGATCCACCCGCAGCGCTGGACGGAGGGGCACGGCTACCGCGACGACCCGCGGCCCAACGTCGTGCGGGACATGCGGATCGCCCGCGGCGACCCGGATGCCGAAGGCGAGGTCTTGGTCGAGGGCTACTACGAGCTCGGGATCCAGGATCAGGCGTTCCTCGGCCCGGAGTCAGGACTGGCCGTTCCGGACGGCGAGGGCGGCGTCGACATCTACGTCGCGACGCAGTGGCTCCACGTCGACCGCGACCAGGTCGCGCCGTGCTTGGGTCTCCCCAAGGAGCAGGTACGGATCCACCTCGCAGGCGTGGGTGGCGCCTTCGGGGGCAGGGAGGACCTCTCGATGCAGATCCACGGCGCGATGCTCGCGCTGCACACCGACCGGCCCGTGAAGATGGTCTATACGCGCGAGGAGTCGTTCTTCGGCCACGTGCACCGGCATCCGGCCCGGATCTGGGCCGAGCACCGCGCGAACCGGGACGGGAAGCTCGTGAACGTCCGGATGCGGATCCTGCTCGACGGCGGTGCGTACGCATCCAGCTCGACCGCCGTGACCTCGAACGCGGCGTCGTTCGCCGTCGGCCCCTACGCGATCGAGAACGCGCTGATCGAGTCGACCTGCGTCTACACGAACAACCCGCCGTGCGGAGCGATGCGTGGGTTCGGCGCCGTCCAGACCTGTTTCGCCGCCGAGGCGCAGATGGACAAGCTCGCCGTCGCGCTCGAGATGGATCCCGTCGAGCTGCGGCTGCGGAACGCGATGGCGCCCGGCGACGCGCTGCCGACGGGGCAGAAGATCACCGGGTCGATGCCCGTCGCGGAGGTGATCCGCAAAGCGGCTGCCATCCCCGTCCCGGAGGCGGAGGAGCTGCCGCGCGATCCGATCCGGCTCCCAGGGGGTGCGGGGAACACGACGCGGGGCGAAGGCGTTCGGCGCGGCGTCGGGTTCGCGGTCGGCTTCAAGAACATCGGGTACTCCGAGGGGTTCGACGACTACACGGCGGCGCGGGTGCGGCTGTTCGCGGACGCGGGCGGCGAGCTCGTCGCGGAGGTGCACTGTGCGGCGGCCGAGGTCGGCCAGGGCGTGACGAACGTGATCCTGCAGACGGCCCGTACGGAGCTCGAGCTGGAGAACGTCTTGCTCGCGCCGGGGACGACGGCGGCGGTCGGCTCAGCGGGCTCGACGTCGGCCTCTCGCATGACCTGGATGGCCGCAGGTGCCGTGCAGGCGGCCTGCCGGGCGGTTCGCGACGAGCTGGAGCGGCGAGGCGGAAAGCTCGGTGACGGCGAGGAGGTCGACCTCGAGCGGATCTACCGTCACCCGCGCACGTTCCCGCTCGAGCCCGAGACCGGCCAGATCACGGACGGTCGCGCGCACGTGGCCCTGGCGTGCGCGGCGATGCGGGTCGTGGTCGAGGTGGACGTCGAGCTCGGGCTCACGCGGGTCGTGTGGATCGGAACGGCGCAGGACGTTGGGCGAGCCGTCAACCCGCAGGCGGTCTACGGGCAGATCGAGGGCGGGACGGCGCAGGGGATCGGCCTCGCGCTGATGGAGGAGATCCAGACGAGCGACGGCCTGATCACGAACGCGAGCTTCACGGACTACCTGATCCCGACCGCGCTCGACATGCCGCCGGTCGACGCGGAGCTGATCGAGGATCCCGAACCGGATGCGCCCTACGGGGTGAAGGGCGTCGGTGAGCCGCCGACAGTGGTGTCGACCGCCGCGGTCATGTCCGCGATGCGCGCAGCGACCGGCCGGGAGCTCGGCCGGGTCCCGGTGAGGCCCGACGACATCTGCCTCTAGGCGGACCGGGCGAAACGGCCGGCCAGGCGTGCACCGAGCCATGCGAGGCCGGCGACGACCAGGGCGACGATCAGCAGGAACACGAGATCGCCCGCCGCGAGGCGTGATTCGCCCTCCTCCGGCTCCGGGGCGATCGCAGCCACGAGCATGACGACGACGGCGACGACGGCGCCCCACCACCACGGTCTGCCGAGCAGGCGTGCCGCAGCCCCGGCGAGGATCGGCAGCGCGAAAGCTGCGAGTACGAAGAAGACCTCTGCCATCGGAGGGCTGGATGGTAGGGGACGCTTCGAGCCAACTCTGAGCCTGTAGCTTCTGGACGTGAGTCTTCCGGACGTCGTGTCCCAGGCCGAGTGGCAGGCGGCGCACGAAGAGCTCCTGGCCAAGGAGAAGGAGGCGACCCGCGCGAGCGACGCCCTGGCCGCCGAGCGCCGCCGGCAGCCGCTGACGGAGATCGAGAAGGACTACGTCTTCGAGGGGACGGACGGCAAGGCGAGCCTGCTCGACCTGTTCGAGGGCCGCAGCCAGCTGATCCTCTACCACTTCATGTTCGCGCCCGGCGTCAACGGCTGGCCGGACGCGGGCTGCCCCGGGTGTTCCATGTTCGTCGACCAGGTCGGCCACCTCGCCCACTTCCACGCCCGCGACACGTCGTTCGCGCTCGTCTCGTTGGCGCCGCTCGAGCGGATCGAGGCCTACCGCCGCAGGATGGGCTGGGAGATCCCGTGGTTCTCGTCCGCCGGCTCGGACTTCAACCGGGATTTCGGCGTCTCGACCGACCGGGGCGAGACCTTCGGCCTCAGCGTTTTCATCCGTGACGGAGAGCGGGTCTTCCGCAGCTATTTCACGACGTCGCGTGGAGTCGAAGCGCTCGGAAGCGTCTGGAGCTTCCTCGACCTCACACCGCTCGGCCGCCAGGAGGAGTGGGAGGACACCCCCGAGGGCCGGCCACAGACGCCGCCGTACGAGTGGTGGCGCCGCCACGACGAGTACTAGGTCTCAGCGCCGCGAGAGCGTGAGCGCCGCGCCGGCGGCGAGGAGCAAGAGCCCAAGGATCCGCCAACGGTCGATCGGGATCGCGTCCTGGGCGAGCCATCCGTACTTGTCGATCAGCGCCGCCATGATCAGGTTCCCGGCGATGACGAGCCCGATCGTCGCCGCGACGCCGATCCGTGGCACCGCGACCGTCGCGGCCAGAACGATGTAGATGCTCGCGATCCCGCCGACCCAGAGCCACGCGGGCTCGTGGGTTGCGGCGCGCACACCCGCAAAGCTCCGCTCCCAGACGAGGAGGGCTGCGGCGGCGCACACGAAGGAGACGAGCACGGAGAACGCGACGGCCGGGACGATCCCGACGCGTTCGCCGAGCTCTCCCATCACCGCCGCCTGGACGCCGCCCGCGATCCCGGCGGTGAAGCAGATCGAGACTGCGAGAGCCGTTCCGCTCGACATCGAGGGCGAAGCTATACGCTCCCGCCCGGTCGCCGACGACGGAAGGAGAGCCATGGTTCGCGTGTTCATGCTCTACGAGGAGAAGCCGGATCCGAACCGGTACGAGCAGCACGCGGAGCTCTGCCGCAAGGTCCCCGGCGGGACGTTCAGGCACGGCACGGTCTTCGGCGCACCGAGGGGCGAGCCGGAGTACCCGTACTACGCCGAGTGGGAGTTCGCGGACATGGAGGCCTTCAAGTCGGCCGCGCGGACGGATGAGTTCATGGCGACCGGCAAGGACGCGATGGAGATGGGCGGTCGCTTCCACGTCCACTTCGCAGAGGTCGAGTGAGCCAGCCGACCTACCCCGCACCGCTGTCGCCCGAAGAGCTCGGCTTCGAGAAGATCGTCTACGACAAGGCGCCGCCACGGGCGACCATCACCTTCAACCGGCCGGACGTCCTCAACGCCTTCGACTTCCAGATGCTGCGAGAGCTCGCCCGTGCCTGCGAAGACGCCTCCTGGGACGACGAGATCCGCGTCGTCGTCCTCACCGGCAAAGGGCGTGCGTTCTGCGTCGGCGCAGACCTGCGCAACTGGGCGGAGGAGTACGTCGGCAAGCCGACCGAGTACTGGAAGTGGTTCGGCGCCTTCAAGGACGCGCACGACCGGCTGCGGGAGATCGGGAAGCCCACGCTGGCGCGGATCAACGGGATCGCGGTCGGCGGCGGCAACGAGCTGCAGATGGCCTGCGACCTCGCCGTCATGGTGGACGACGCGTTCATCCGCCACGTCGGGCCGGAGCATGGGTCGGTGCCGGCCGGGGGCGCGACGCAATGGCTCGCGATCATGGTCGGCGATCGGCGGGCGCGCGAGATCGTCTTCATGTGTGAGGAGATCCCGGCCAAGCAGGCCGAGGAGTGGGGGCTCGTGAACTGGGCGGTTCCGGCCGCGGAGCTGGACGCGAAGACCGACGAGGTGGTCGAGAATCTCGCGCGCAAGCTCCCGCAGACGACCCGCTACGCGAAGCAGCACATGAACTTCTGGCGCGACCTCGCATGGCACGAGACGATCAACCACGCCCGCGACTGGCTCGCGCTCTCGATGGCGACCGACGAGCCGAAGGCGGCGATCGAGAAGTTCCTGAAGAAGTGAGCGAGTCACTGGTTCTGGTCGAGCGCGACGAGCCCGTCGCCGTCGTCCAGCTCAACAGGCCGAAGCAGCTCAACGCGCTCTCCGACGACCTGATGTCGGAGCTCGTCGAGCGGCTCCAGGAGCTCGACCGCGACGGCGGCATTCGTTGCATCGTCCTTGCGGGGTCGGAACGCGCATTTGCCGCCGGCGCGGACATCGGGCAGCTCGCCGAGGCGTCGACGATCGACCTCTACTACCAGCGGCGGGTCGAGCGCTGGGACGCGATTCGCGAGCTCTGGACGCCGCTCGTCGCGGCCGTCTCGGGGTTCTGCCTCGGCGGCGGTTGCGAGCTCGCGCTGGCCTGCGACCTGATCGTCGCGTCCGAGACCGCGAAGTTCGGCCAGCCCGAGACCGGGCTCGGGATCATCCCCGGCGCCGGCGGCACGCAGCGGCTCACAAAGGCCGTCGGCAAGGCGACCGCCATGGACGTGATCCTCAGCGGGCGGTTCCTCTCTGCGAGGGAGGCGCTCGAGGCGGGCCTCGTCGCTCGTCTCGTCGCAAAGGAGGCGTGGCTCGACGAGGCCAAGCGGGTCGCCCGCGACATCGCCGCGAAGGGCCCGGTGGCGAACCGCCTGGCCAAGGAGGCTGTCGACCGCGCCGACGAGGGACCGCTCTCCTTGGGGCTCGAGTACGAGCGGCGTCTGCTCGCTCTAGCCTTCGCCTCGGAAGACGCGAAGGAGGGCCTGAGCGGCGTTCATGGAGAAGCGCCGGCCGGATTTCAAAGGGAGGTAGCGATGCCGAACGTCGACGAGATCCTGGAAGGGGCACGCGACGCGATGACCGTCGGACGTGTCTACGGCGACCCGATCGAACAGGACGGCGTTACCGTCATACCGGCCGCGGTCGTCGGGGGCGGCGGCGGAGGTGGCGGAGACGACACCCAGAACGGCGGTGCTGGTTTCGGGCTCAAGGCTCGACCGGTCGGCGCGTACGTGATTCGCGGCAAGGACGTGACCTGGGTCCCGGCCGTCGACGTCACTCGGATCGTGCTCTACAGCCTCGTTGCCCTGCTGCTCGGCGGCGTCATGCTGCGCCGCAGATAGCGCGCTTCAGACGTCGAGCTCGACCGGAACGAGGTCCACGTCGAACGTCTGTCCACTGCGGTGGACTGTGACGCGGACAGTCCGGCCGATCGCATCGCCGACCATGTGACGCTGGAGGTCGTTCACGCTCTCCACGGGTGAGCCGTCGACCTCGAGGATCAGGTCCTCGGGCCGGAGCCCTGCGGCGTCGGCGGGGCTGTCGTCGACGGTCTCGACGATCTCGACCGCCGAGGTGCGCCCGAGCTGCTGGCCCAGCCGCGGGGGAAGCGGCCTCGGGCCGAGCGCGATGCCGAGATAGGCGCGGCGGAAGCGCCCCTCGCTCATCAGCGCGCCGACGATTGTGCGCGTCGCGGTGTTGATCGGCACCGCGAGGCCGAGCCCGACTCCGGCGACTGCGGTGTTGATCCCGACCACGCGGCCGCGGCCGTCGACGAGCGCTCCGCCCGAGTTGCCGGGATTGAGCGCTGCGTCCGTCTGGATCACGTTGTCGACGATCCGGGCGGCTCGCCGGGAGCGGACGGGAAGCGAGCGGCCGAGCGCGGAGACGACGCCGGCCGTGACGGACCCGGCGAAGCCGTGAGGGTTGCCGATCGCGACCACGAGCTGCCCGACGCGGAGGCTCTCGGCGTCGCCGAGCTCGGCGGGCTCGGCGTCGCTGTCGAGGCGGAGGACGGCGAGGTCCGAGAGCGGGTCGGCGCCGACGATGTCGAAGGCGAGCTCCCGGCCGTCGACGAACGATGCGATCCCCGTTCCGTCGGTGCGTTCCACGACGTGGGCCGAGGTGAGCGTGAAGCCGTCCGGCGTGATGACGACCGCGCTGCCCGCCCCGTCGAGCCGGCGGCCACCACGAACGCGGCGCGAGACGCGGAGGTTGGCGACGGAGGGCGCGAGCCGTTCCGCGACCGTCGTGACGACGCGGGAGTAGGCGTCGAGCGCCTCGTCGTCGGTTGGAAGCGGTGTGGGTGCGACCGGTTGGTCGGAGTCCTGTCGCTCGGCGCGAACGAGCTGGAGATCTGCCATCGGGCCAAGGTACCCCCGGCGCGAAAGGCTGCGTCGAGGGCGCAGCGCCGGGTCGCTCTACGCCCCACCCACCCGGGGAAGAGAGCCCACGGCAAACGCTAACGGCGAGCAGCGCGCGGATGGGTGACGCGGATGCGCCAAGATTGCACCGATGGCCGAGGTCGAGACAACGCGGGAGGGCGGCGTCCTCACGATCACGCTGAACCGCCCCGACGTCCTGAACGCCTTCAACCGCGACATGCACAAGGCGCTCGGCGAGGCGCTGAAGGAAGCTCGCGACCCGGAGATACGCGCGGTCGTCCTCACCGGCGCCGGCCGCGGCTTCTGCGTCGGGCAGGATCTGACCGAGTTCCGCGAGGCGCCGGGTGACATCGCCGATCGCCTGCGCGCGAGCTACCACCCGAACGTGCTCGCGATCCGGGCGCTCGAGAAACCCGTGATCGCGGCGGTCAACGGCGCCGCCGCCGGCGCGGGACTGTCGGTCGCCTGCGCGTGCGACATCCGCATCGCCTCGGACGCGGCAACCTTCGTCCCCGCCTTCATCAACATCGGCCTCGTCCCCGACTCTGGCGGCAGCTACTTCATCGCCCGCCTACTCGGTCCAGCCCGCGCCTTCGAGTGGATGACGTCCGGGCGCAGGCTCTCGGCCGAAGAAGCCCACGCTTGGGGCCTCGTCTCCGAGATCGTTCGAGCAGATGACTTCCCGGCCCGCGCCGCCGAGCTGGCGGCGCAGCTCGCCACCATGCCGACCCGCGGAATCGGGATGACGAAGCGGCTCTTCGACCACGCCGCAGAGTCGACGCTCGAGGAGCAGCTCGAGTGGGAGGCGCAGCTCCAGTCCGCGGCGACGAAGACGGACGACTTCCGAGAGGGTGTGAACGCCTTCCTCGAAAAGCGCGACCCGAAGTTCGAAGGCCGTTGACCCTCGTTTCCCGGCCAGGGAGCGAGGGCTAGCCCTCCGGTCTCGCGCAGGAGAAGAACCCGATCTCCGCGGAGATCCGCTGAGCCTCCTCACCCGGGCCTGACGACTGCGCGAACGTCTGCTGCGCCTGCGCCTCGTTCCCGTCGAACGCCTGCCGACCGGCCTGCGCCCAGAGGTCGAGCTGCTGGTCCATCAACCCGATCATCCGCCGGAAGTCAGCGGCGTCGCCCTCCGGCACGTCGATCGCGCGGAGCTTCTGGTTCTGCTCCCGCGCGATCGGGACTGCGCGCTGCATGAAGACGGCGAAGTCGCGCAGGTATGTCTGCGGGGGAGGAATGAGCGAGATCTGGCGCTCGTGCTGGGCGCAGATCGCGTCGGCCTCCTTGACGAACTCCGCCTCGCCGCTGTCGCTGCCGAAGGAACAGCCGGCGAGCGCCGCCACCAGGGCGCCGAGGGCTACCGCTTGACGGCCCACAGGTACGCGTGTCCCATCCGCCACGCGCCGCGACCTTCCTCCACCGCCGGGCGCAGCGCCTCAACGAGCCGCTCGCGCTCTGCGGCGGTGAGCGCCTCGTCCATCGCCTCGGCGAGGGTCGGGATCTTCGGATTGCCTGAGCTCTGCACGAACGAGTCCCAGTTTCGCGCCTCCGGCGGCTCGATGTCGGCGCGATACTCGAGGTGGATCGGGAAGAAACCAGCGTCCTCCGCGAGCGAGATGAGGTCACGCTCGTCGAAGTCGAGCATCGGATCCTCGGGTGGCTGCCGCCTCGCGTAGACCTCGGTCAGCTTCTCCATCAGGTCGCGCACACCGTCGACGTCGTAGCCCCACGTCCCGCGCCGCTCGGCCATTCCGAACCGGTTGATCGGCTCGAACAACGAGATGCGGCCGCCGGGCCTGAGCACGCGATTGAGCTCTGTGAAGGCACGTTCCTTGTCTTTGACGTAGATCAGGACGCTTCGGGTGGCGGCGACGTCGATCGACTCGTCTTCGATCCCGTCGAGGTCGGTCGCGGCCGCCTCGACGAAGCGGCACCGATCGACGATCCCCGCGTCGACGGCAAGCCGACGGCAATCGTCGAGCAGCGGGCGCGAGACGTCTGCGAACACGACATCCGCGTCGCGGTCCAGCGCGCCGAAGGCGATGAGGCCGTTTCCGCAGCCGACGTCGAGCAGTGTCTCGCCGGGAGCGAGCCCTGCGTTGTCGAGCACTCGGTCACGCACCGTCCCAAGGTGCTCGAGCATGCGGCGCTCGTACTCGGGATCCCCTCCGGTGCGGCGAGTGCGGAGCCAGTCCGCCCACGCGTCGCTCACGAAGGGATGATCCTCTCGAGAGCGGGCAGCAGGCCGAGGAGGCTCCTGACGGGGATGCGCCGGACGACGCTGCGCAGCCGATCCGCAATACCCGTGTTGAGCGCGTCCGCCCGCTCGGCGTCGTCGATTGCGCGCAGGAGCCCGGAGCGCACGAGCTCCTCCAGCTCCTCGTCATCGATTCCATGCTGCCGTGCGAACCGCTCGAGCTCGTCGCGGCTGTCGAAAGCGAGGACGACCTCCTCCCGTGAAGTCCGGAGCTCGCAGGCGGCACCGTCGAGCGCCGACAGGACGATCTGCTCGGCGACTTCGGAGAGCCCGTCCGGATCGCGCCAGTCCCGCGAAGCGCAAGGGTCAGCCACCTTCGCCGGTGCGTACGACGCGCCTCCGAGCGCCAGATACGCACCGACCAGCGCAAGGCTGAGTGCCGCGGCGGCCGCAACAGCTCGCATCAGAGGCTCACGTCGCGGCGGTCGAGGAGAATCGGCACGAGGGCGACGAGCCCCAGGAGTGCGGCCGCGAGGAAGGATCGCGAGAACGCGTTCGTCGCGGCCCGGTCGAGCTGATCCTGCAATGAGCCGGCCAGATCCGTGTACGCGGAGCTGTCGCCCCGCTCGGTCACGATCTCGCCGACATCTGGCACCCGGGCCTCTGCCTCGGCGTCGTCGACGGCGGCGAGGATCTCGCGGGCGACGCCGAGCTTCACGAGCGGCGGGATGCGACTGTCGAGGACGTAGGCCGTTCCGGCGGCGAGCGCCTCGTCGCCGTTCCGCTCGAGGTCGGTGGTGAAGATCGGAGTAAGGAGCAGGAGCCCGAGGACGACGCCGGCGTGTCGAGCGGCAAGCGTCCAGCCGCCGTGAACCACCTGTGACGCCCGGCCCGCGAGGGCGCGCTCGGTGAGCGCCGAGAGGGCAAGCCCGAGGCCGGCGCCGATCGCGATCTGCGGTGGAACCGTCCAGCCCGCCCCGGCTTCGGGGAGCCAGCCGAGTGCGGCCAGGCCGCCCGAGATCAGGATCACGCCTGCAGCAGCACGCGTCCAGAGCGGCGTGATCGCTCCCGCGAAGCGCGCGGCCAGGATCGCCGAGATCGGCATCACCGTCACGACGGCGCCGGCGGCGAGCGGCTCCAGCCGCCAGCCGTTGATCAACAGGATCACGAGCAGGAAGAGCGCCGCGACGAGCGCGCCGGAGACGAGCAGCAGCGCCGCGTTCGCGCCGAAGTGCGGACGCTCCAGCGGCCGAAGCGTGGGCGTGTAGCGCAGCCCAGGGAGGGCTGCCAGCGTCAGCAGGAGGAGGGGCGCCTGAACGACGAAGATCGACTCCCAGCCGAACAGCTGCGTGAGGATCCCGCCTGCCGCGGGCCCGCACGCGGCGCCGAGGATGCCGGCGAACGCCCAGATCCGCGCGGCCGGGGCGTCGGCTCCCATCGCAGCGGCGAGCAGCCCGAGCGCTGCGCAGACGACGGCCGCGCCCGCGACACCCTGAACGGTGCGAGCGCCCACGAGGACACCGAACGAGGGCGCGAACGCGCAGGTAAGCGAGGCGGCCGCGAAGACCACTGCTCCGGCTGCGAACACAGGCCTCGGGCGGCGACGGGCGACGAACGCCGCCGGCAGCGCCGCGACCGCGAGCGCCAGGTTGAACGAGGTCAGCGCCCAGGCCAGCGTCTGGATCTCGACGTCGAACTGCGCCAGGATCTCGGGCAGCGCGATCGTGACCACCGACGAATCGGCGAGGACGATCCCGACCGAGAGCCCCAGGAGCGCGATGCGAGTCCGCGCCGGCACCGAGTGGAGCCTAGATCGTCCCGACACAACGGAGGGGCCGCGCGCCTCTGAACCCCAAGCGCGGCCCCTCGGCGCACTCTTTCTCGCGGATGGTTAGGCCTTCGCGAGGCGACGGTCAGGGCTTGCCCAGGAGACGTTTCAGGGTTGGTTGCCGGGTCGCAGGAGCTGAGTTGTGTGTGGGTTTGCAAAGAACATCCCTATTCATTTGATACGGGCCTACACTCGGCTTCGCCTCTGAACGCGAGATGTCCAACCGGCCCGTTCACACGGGCCAACGAGGAGGTTCGACGCTCATGAGAGCAATGACGGGGGGTCGCGGGGTTCGTGCCGGGCTCGTGGCCTGCGCGGGGGCGATCATCTTCGCGATCGCCGCCTCGGTCGGGAATGCGGTCTCACCCACCGGGAACCACTCGGCCTCTCACCAGTACCAGTACGACAAGAAGGTGACGATCTGTCACCGGACGGGATCGAAGAAGAATCCGTTCGTGACGATCCGCGTTTCTCGGCGCGCAGTGCGGGCGCACCTCGCCCATGGCGACAGGCTCGGTCCCTGTTCCCAGGCGAAGTTCGCCGTGTGCCACAAGTCGCGTCGAGACAAGGACACGATCAAGGTGTCCGGCATCCGTGCCCTGCACAAGCACCTTCGCCACGGCGACAGGCTCGGCTCGTGCCGTAAGGGTCACGGGAAGAAGGGCTCCGGGGGCAAGCGCAGCTAGCGGCACTGCGCGAATGGGTCAGCGGGAGGCCTCTGCGGCCCTCCCGCTCGGCCCACCGAACCGACTCGTACGGTTCCACGGTCATGCTCCGCGCCGATCACGTGCCTGCGCTTCTTGCCGGAGCGCTGGTGCTCGTGCTCGGCTTCGACGAGGGCGGATTTTCGCCGCCGACGTGGGTCTGGAGCGTCGTGCCGCTCGTAATCGTCGCCGGTTCACTTCTGTCCGGGCAGGCGCGCCGGCCCTCGCCTCTCGAGCTCGGGTTCCTCGCCGCCCTCGCAGCCCTGCTCGGCTGGACGCTGATCTCGGCGATCTGGTCGCTCGACCCGACCGCGTCCCTTCTCGATGCCCAGCGGCTCCTTCTGTACGTGTCGACGGCCGCAGCCCTCGTGCTGCTCGCTCGTCCGGGGTCGAGGCCGAGCCTCCTGGTCGGCGTGCTCGTCGCCATCACCGTGCTCTGCGTAGCGGGTCTCGCCGACGCTGCAGTCGGCGACGATCCGATCGGCGCCGTCACGGACGACCCCGGCTCCGACGACCGCCTCGCCGAGCCCATCGGCTACGCGAACGGCGTGGCCGTGCTCGCGTCCATGGGGATGCTCCTGGCCCTCGGCCTCGCCTTCGTCACCGCGCGCCGGAGCTTGCGCGTGGCCTGTGCGCTGCTCATCCCCCTGCTCGCCCTGACGCAGTACCTCACCTACTCGCGAGGCGGGTGGCTTGCGCTCGCGGTCGGCCTCCTGGCTCTACTTGTCGCGCGAAGCGGTTCGCTCGACCGCCGCATCGTCGTCGTCGGCGGAGCAGTCCTCCTCCTCGCCGTGACCGTGGCCGGAGTTGCGTTTGCCCGTTCCTTCTCGGCGCCGACGACGACGCCGACCGAGGGAGCGGCACGCCTTCGGACGCTCTCCGGCAGCAGTCGCGCCGACTACTGGCGCATTGCACTGCGCACGGTCGAGGACGAGCCGTTACTCGGGTCGGGCGCCGGCAGCTACCGCCGCACGTGGTATCGAGACCGGCCGGTGCCCCAACCGGCCCGGGACGCGCACAGCCTCTATCTCGAGACGCTCGCAGAGCTCGGGCCCCTCGGGCTCCTGCTTCTGCTGGTCGCCCTCGGGCTGCCTCTTGCAGCGGCGGTCGCCGCTCGTGGCGACCCGCTCACACCCGCGGCGCTCGGCGCCTACGTGGCGTTTCTCGCCCACACGGCTCAGGACTGGGACTGGGAGTTGCCAGCTGTGACCGTGCCCGCGCTTGCCTGCGCGGTCGCGCTGCTGCTCACTGGCCGGCAGCGCTGGGCGCCACTCGGGCGGGCGGCGAGGTTCGTGGGCGGCGCGGTCGCTGTTGCGCTCGTCGTGGTCTCGGCCGCCGCCTACGCAGGGAACCGCGAGCTCGCACTTGCCGAGAACGGGTCGGAGCGCTCGGCCCGGCGGGCGGCGCGGCTCCAGCCCTGGTCCGCGGAGCCATGGCGCGTCCTCGGCGAGGCCCAGCTCGAGCGGGGCGAGGTCGAAGCCGCCCGCGCAAGCTTCCGCGAAGGCCTGAGCCGAGACGACGGCGACTGGGAGCTCTGGATCGACCTGGCGTTGTCGAGCGAAGGAAGCGCGAGGCGCGACGCGTTCGCCCGCGCCGTTCGGCTCAATCCTCGAGACCCGGACCTCCTCGAGCTCCGCGAGGAGTAACGGAGCGGTCCGGCGCTACT
>CAWHBN010000006.1:0-29944 GCA_963827705.1 uncultured Actinomycetes bacterium | reverse complement strand
CGGCGAGCTGAGCCTAGTCGGGTGACATTCCCGCACGCCGGCCGACGCCAGGGCGCTACCTCCTGAGTAGGTGGAACGTATGGACAGAACGAGGTGGGACGGGCCCGCGTGGCGATCCGAACGCGATGGCCGCGCCTGCGAGGTTCTCGGCTCTCGGCAGGGAACCCGGCCCGGACGAGACGCCACGCGGGCCAATCAAGCGGCAGCTAGTGGCTCTTTCGGCCGATGCACGGAACCATCGCCTTTCCGCGTGTGTCCGTAGGACTCAGGGGCCGCTAGCTTCTTGGCGAAACTTCGCCAGTTTCTCTGAGGACAGGTTGAACTTCGCCAACTCGCGCGGGGACAGCGAGTCGAGAAACCCCTTCTGCGCGTCGAGAAATTCCTTCTGCTCGTCGGGAGGTAGATCGGTGATGACCCGGTCGAGATCAAGGTCCAATGCGAGTATGTGACCGAAAATTGGGCCGTTGGACATGAACTTGGCGTCCACGAGGCGGGCGCCCCTGAGGTTCGCGTCCTTGAGGTTCGCGCCCCCGAGGTCGGTGTTGGTCAGGTCGGCACCCGAGAGGTCGGCGCCCGTGAGGTCGGCTTTCCTGAGGTCCGTCGTGTCGAGGCGGGCGCGCGAGAGGTGGGCGTGCCGGAGGCTTGCGGAAACGAGGCTCGCGGCGTTGAGGACGGCGCCCGAGAGGTCGGCCCCCGTGAGGTCCACGTTAAAGAGGACGGCGCCCGAGAGTTGCGCGCGCCGAAGGTCGGCGCCGCTGAGGTCCGCCCCCCCGAGCCAGACGAGGGGCGTCTTGCCGTCCAGCTCCTCCAGGAGGGAGGCCTCGTACAAGAAGCGCATGACCGCGGCTTTTCGCTCTCCGTCCAAGCGGCGAAGCGCGGCGAGGGTGACGGTACGCGCGACCGCCCCGACCGCGCTGCCCTGGGGGGAGGTCAGCAGTTTCTCCCGTAGCATCAGGCCGCTCATCTGGTCGAGATAGGCCTGGAGCGTCCCGTCTCGGCGTGCTTCCTCAGCAGCAGCTCGATCCGCGGCGATGCGCCGATCCTCCCGCCTGTTATCGCTCCTCGACTGGGTCGAGCTCCACACAAACGTGACCCCGATCAGGATCGCGGGCACGATCAGCAGCTGCAACCAGTCCCAGAGGGTCTTGGCTGGCTGCACCTCCTCGTCGGGAGCCTTCTTCCAGCGCCGTTCTCCTACGCCGAGCCAATCCCGCCAAGGCATGAGCCTGATACTCGCTCATCCCCCACCGTACGGCCACACCTCCCGGCCCGGGCCTTCGCCCCGAGTAGCGTCTCCGGCCAGGACGACCCGGCCGCGACCTAATCCTGCGAGACGGGCGGTTGCCGGCCCAGCTTCACCTTGAAGCTGCGTCTCTCGTCGCCGCGGTACGCCTCGATCGCGATCTCGTCGCCGACCTTCTTGCCCATGATCGCCTTGCGGAGGTCCTCCGCCTGCGAGACGGGCTTGCCGTCGATCTCGACGATGAAGTCGCCGCCGAGCTGGTAACTCTCCCCGTCGATCACGACCTCGCGCGTCCCGGCCTCCATGTCCGCGGCGGCCGCGCCGCTGTCCTCGTACACCCGGACGACGAGCAGCCCGCGCTCGGCCGGGAGGTTGAAGAGCTGCGCGATCTCCTGGTCGACCTCCTGCGCGCCCACGCCGATGAATGGGTGCTCGACCCGTCCCTTCTCGATGATCTGGGAGACGACGTTGCGGACGGTGTTCATCGGCACCGCGAAGCCGATCCCGATATTTCCGCGCTGGCCAGTGTTCCCGGTCGCGATCGCTGTGTTGACGCCGATCACCGACCCGTTCGCCGCAAGTAGCGGGCCGCCGGAGTTCCCGCTGTTGATTGACGCGTCCGTCTGGATGACGTCGTCGATCGTGAACTCGTTCGGAGCCGTCAGCGGACGATGGAGCGCGCTGACGATCCCGGCGGTCACGCTGCGCTCGAGGCCGAGCGGGTTCCCGATCGCGACGACCGAGTCGCCGACGCGGATCCGGTCCGAGTTCCCGAGCTCGAGCGGCCGCAGAGCTCGTGAGTCGACATTCACCTTCAGAAGAGCGAGGTCGGTCGACGGATCGGTGCCGACGACTCGAGCGCGCACGCTGTCCCGGTTGGAGAAGCTGACCTCGATCTGCTCTGCGCCGTCGACCACGTGGAAGTTCGTGACGATCCGCCCGGCCGTGTCGATCACGAAGCCCGAGCCGAGCGCCTGCTGGCGCTGCTCCTCGGGAAACCCGAACGGGTTCAGGAACGGGTCGGGCTCGACCTCGACCGTGCTCGTGGTCGTGATCTGGACGACGCCGGGCGCGCTCCGGCGGTAGATCTCGTTGACCGACAGCCGGCGGCCCTGAGCGAAGTCGGCCGGCGCAACGGACTCGGGCGCGACGATCGGAACCTGGATGGTCTCGGTGTCGTCGAGGATGCCCGTGAGCTCGGCACCCGCGAGCGCTACCCCGCCCCCCACCACTGCCGCGATGAGAAGCGGGGCCGCGCTAGAGAGAACGCGGGGAGGTCTCAGCACGACGAATTAATACCGGTCTCGCCGTTCACGATGGTTTCAGCCCGGTTAACGGGTCCTTGCGACTCTGTTAAGCAGAGACGGTGCGGCCTGCCAGCAGATCGAGGCCGGGCTAGCCCGGCTTGGCCGGGACGAACCGCTTGGCGAAGTCGAGTGCGGTCTGCGCGACCTCCTGCCAGCCGTGGTCGATGGTCAGCGAGTGGCCGCGGTTGGGCATCTTCTTGATCTCGGTGACGCTCGGGTTGCGCTTCTGCCGCTTGTAGGAGGCGTTGGCGATCGCCCAGGGAACCGTGTGGTCCTTCTCCCCATCGAGGATCAGCAGCGGGCCTCGATCGGGGTTCTTCGTGTCGACCTTCGACTCGGTCCCGGGGTTGAGGTTGGCGTTGGCCATCTGGGCCAGGGCGATCCCCGACCCGGCCACGTGGTAGGTGTCGTAGAGGCGCTTCGCCTCGTCCTCGTCGAGGGCGTTCGTCCAGCCGTACTTGAACTGGTCGAAGGTGAGCGTGATGGCGCGGCCTCGATACCGGGGGTTCAACAGGAAAGGTCCAGCCGTCCTGAGCGTGGAGAGGGGCAGCGGCAGGACGCCGCGAAACACGCCCGGGTCGATGGCAACCGTGGCTGCCGAGAGCCCACGGCCGGCGAGCATCTGGGCGAACAATCCGCCGGTCGAGTGCCCCATCACGGCGGGCTTCTTCTCGAGCCTGCCGATCACGTCGGCCGTGTGGTCGGCAACCTGCTTCAGCGTCTTCTTGGCGAGGACATCCGGGTTCGCCCGCGCCTCTTCAACGGTTTCCGGATCGTCTGGCCAGTCCGGCGTCAGCGGCGCGTAACCGGCCTGCTTGAAGAAGTCCGCCCAGTTGGCCCAACTGCTCGGCAGCAGCCAGAGGCCGTGGATGAAGACGACTGGAGTGGTGCCGGAGGCGTTTGCCACCTCGATCTCCCTGCTTTCCCGCTTCGAAATGGACCCCATGCCGAGCTCCTCTCGGTTGCAGTGGAAGGTCATCCGACCCTCGACCCTCGGACCCGCGAGTGGTTACTCGCCGAGCTCGGAGACGCCCTCGGGATGCGAGGCGTCGGTGAACTCGCGGAACTCGCCGGTGACGAGGTACGCAGTCTGCTCGCCGATGTCGACGGCGTGGTCACCGATCCGCTCGAGGCAGCGGGAGACGATGATCATCCGCAGGCCCCACTCCTGGAGCGACGGATCGGTCCCCAGCTCGAGCACGTGCTTCGACGACCCGGCGGTTTGCGCGGTCGATCAACTCGTCGAGGTCGACGAGGCTCTCGGCGCCGGCCACGTCGCGCTCGGCGAACGAGCGCATTGCGACGCGCGTCATCTCCTCGGCCCTGGCTCCCATCTCCTCGAAGGCCTCGACCAGCGTCTCGTCCGGGCGCAGCTCGGCGGTGAGCTTCGTGAGCTTCGCGATCGTCACGCCCAGGTCGGCCATGCGCTCGAGACCCAGGTTGATGTGCAGCACGGCGAGCACGAGCCTCAGGTCGACCGCGACTGGGGTCTGCCGGGCGAGCAGCTGCTCGATTCCCTGGCTGATCTCGAGGTACCGCGCGTCGACCTCGTCGTCGAACGCGATCACCTCTTCGGCGAGCTCGGCGTCCTGCTGCTCGAGCGCGTTCAGCGAGCCCCGAAGCGATCGGAGGACGAGCTCGCTCTCCTCCTGCAGGTTTGCTTCCAGGCGGTCGAGCTCCTCCTGGAAGGACGTGCGTCGCATTCCGCCACCATAGTCAGCGCTGACCGGATCGCCCATCTGAATTTTCCTAACCGAACCGGCCGGTCACGTAGTCCTCGGTCCGCTTGTCGGAGGGCTGCGTGAAGATCTTGGAGGTAGCGTCGTACTCGACGAGGATCCCGGTGCGCTGGCCCTCTTCTCCGCGCGTGACGCTGAAGAAGGCGGTCATGTCCGCGACCCGCGCCGCCTGCTGCATGTTGTGCGTGACGACGACGATCGTGTACTCCCGCTTCAGCTCGTGCATGAGGTCCTCGATGCGCGTCGTCGCGATCGGGTCGAGGGCCGACGCCGGCTCGTCCATGAGAATCACCTCTGGCTCGACCGCGAGACAGCGCGCGATGCACAGCCGCTGCTGCTGCCCGCCGGAGAGGCTCAGGGCGCCGGCCTTGAGCCGGTCCTTGACCTCGTCCCAGAGTGCCGCCTGCTGGAGCGCCTTCTCGACGCGGTCGTCGAGCCCGTCGGTCATCCCGAGGACGCGCGGCCCGAAGGCGACGTTGTCGTAGATCGACTTCGGGAACGGGTTCGGCTTCTGGAAGACCATGCCGATCCGCTTCCGCACTTCGACCGGATCGACGTCGGGGCCGTAGAGATCCTCGCCGTGGTAGAGGATCGTGCCCTCCACGGCGGCGGTCGGAATCAGGTCGTTCATGCGGTTGAAGCAACGGATGAACGTGCTCTTGCCGCAGCCGGACGGGCCGATGAACGCCGTCACGAAGTTCTTGTAGATCTCGAGCGAGACCTCTTGGAGAGCCTTGTTGCCCGCGTACGCGACGCCGAGGTCGTCGACGTCGAACACGACGTCGCGTGACTCCCTCGGGGGAAGCTCGCGGACCTGCTCGGCGAGGTTGACGCTCACGTCGGCCATTTTGACGGACACTAGGGGTCACCACCTTCTTTCGTATTTGTTCCGGAGCCAGATCGCGAACGCGTTCAGGGTCAGAAGGATCGCGAGCAGGACGATGATCCCCGCCGCGGCCAGCGTCCTGAACTCCTCCTGGGGACGTGCGATCCACTGATAGATCTGCACGGGAAGGGCGGTGAAGTCGCCCATGATCGTCGGGTTGAACGAGACGTACGTGAGCGCTCCGACGAGCAGCAGCGGCGCGGTCTCGCCCGAGCCCACGGGAGAGCGCGAGGATCGAGCCGGTCGCGATCCCCGGAATCGACGCGGGAAGCACCTGCCGCCAGACGACCTGCCACTTCGTCGAGCCGAGCGCGTAGGCGCCCTGGCGGATCGAGTCCGGGACGGCGCGGATCGCCTCCCGCCCGGCGATGATCACCGTCGGGAGGACGAGCAGCGTCAGGATCATCCCGCCGACGAGCAAGACCCGGCCGAGGCCGATTCCCCGGACGAGGAACGCAAGGCCGAGGATCCCGTAGACGATCGAGGGCACCGCGGCGAGGTTCTGGATGTTGACCTCGAGCATCCGGTTGTACCACCGGTCGCGGTTCGCGTACTCCTCGAGGTAGATCGCCGTCCCGACGCCCAGCGGCACGGAGAGGACGATGATGATGATCCCGAGATAGATCGTCGCGAGGATCGCCGGACGAGCGCCCGAGATCAGCGGATCGGCCGAAGGCGGCTCGAAGAAGAGGACGGCGTCGACCCACTTGTACCCCTCGAGGAACACCTGCGCGAGCAGCGCCCCGAGGGTGAGAAAGCCGATGGCCAGCGAGGTCACCAGGAAGCCGAGGAAGATGCGCCCGGCCCAGAGCCCGCGCGGCCTGCCGCGGCGAATGCTCCCGGCAGCAGCGCTCATTCGTACACCTCACGGAAGCGGCGGACGAGCCGGATCGCGAACAGGTTCATCACGAACGTCATGACGAAGAGCGCTGCGCCGACCGCGAAGATCGTCTTGTACTCGATCGACCCTGTCGGGACATCGCCCTGACCGGTGGCGGCGATGAACGCGGTCATGGTCTGAACCGCGTCGAGCGGATTCCACGTCATGTTCGGCTGGCCTCCGGCTGCGATCAGCACGATCATCGTCTCGCCCACCGCCCGAGAGATCGCGAGCACGAAGGATGCGATGATCCCCGAGATCGCAGCCGGGACGACGATCCGGGTCGAAACGTGGAGCCTCGTGGATCCGAGGGCATACGCCCCGTCGCGGAGATCCTGCGGGACCGCGGACATCGAGTCCTCCGAGACGGAGGCGACCGTCGGCAGGAGCATCACTCCCATCACGAGGCCTGCGCTGAGGGCGCTGAAGACGCCGACTCCCACGCCGATGCCCTGGAGGAGCGGCGTCATGAACGTCAGCGCGAAGTAGCCGTACACCACGGTCGGGATGCCGGCCAGGACCTCGAGCGCGGGCTTGAGGTACTTCCGCGTCCGCGGCCGGGCGTACTCGCTCAAGTAGATGGCCGAGCCGAGCCCGAACGGAATGCAGACGAGGCAGGCGCAGCCGGTCACGAGCAGCGTGCCTGCGATCAGCGGGAGGACGCCGAACGCGGGAGGCTCGAAGAGCGGCGCCCAGTCGGTACCGGTAAAGAAGTCGACGATCGAGATCTCGCTGAAGAACTCGATCGCGGGCACGAAGAGCGCGACGACGATGCCCACCGTGGTCGCGACCGACACGAACGCGCAGAGGGCGAGGGCGACCTTGACGACGTCCTCGCCCCAGCGGCGGCGAGTGGCGCGGAGCCGGAGTGGCTGTTGTGCTGCAGCGCGTGTCGCCACTCCGGCCCCTACGTCCCCTTAGTAGTTCTTCCGGTTCCTGATCGCGGTGTTGTACTGCCGCTGCGCCTTGCGGAGCTGCGGCTTCGTCAGTGGGACGATCTTCGCGGTGCGGGAGATCGCCCTCTCATTGACGATTATGTGCCGGATGAAGCCCGCGACGACGTCGCGCTTGAAGGCCTTCTTCTTCGAGTAGACGAAGAGGCCCCGGGAGAGCGGCTTGTACGAGCGGTTCTGGACGCTCGCAACGCTCGGAGTGACGCAGCCGTCACCGCTGTTCACCTGGAGAACCTTCAGGCGGCTCTTGTTCGCGAGGTAGTACGAGAGCCCGAAGTAGCCGAGCCCGCCGCGCTCGCCCGCGACACCCCGCACCAGGACGTTGTCGTCCTCGGAGGCCGAGTAGTCCGACCGGCTGCGCCGGGCCGTCCCGTTGATCTTCTCGGTGAAGAACTCGAAGGTGCCCGAGTCCGTGCCGGGGCCGAAGAGCCGCAGCGGGACGTTCGGGAACCCCTGCCGAACCTGGCTCCAGTTGTTCGACGTTCGAGCCGCGGTCCCAGATCCTCTTCAGCTCTGCGGTCGTCAAGCAGTTCGCCCATGTGTTCTGTCGGTTGACCGTGAGCGAGATGCCGTCGTTGGCCACGAGGAACTGGATGTAGCCGATCCCGGCGGCATGGCACTTGGCCGCCTCGGACAGCCGGATCGGCCGGGAGGCGTTGGACAGGTCGGTCTCGTTCTTGCAGAAGCGCTCGAAGCCGCCGCCCGTGCCGGAGACCCCGACGACGACGCGGGCACCGCTGTACTTGCGCTCATACGATTCGGCAGCGGCCTGCGCGAACGGCGCGACCGTGCTGGAGCCGTCCGCCTGGACGGTTCCCCTGATCGCCTGCGCGCCTGCCACGGCGGCCGCAACGGACGCCAGTGCGACGGCCGCAGTTGCACCGCCGACGAGCAGGAGCTTGCGAATTCTCATGCTGAAGTCCCCTTTCAGAGTCCTGCGTGGTCGCAAGCGATTGAACAGTCGTACGCTCGGGCCATGGGTTCCTGGGAAGTAGCCGTGTGGTGGCGATCTGGTGAACGAGGTCTCATTCCTCGACACCCACCCCGCCGCTCTCCAAGGCCGTTCGTGCCTCGTCGATCTGCGGTGCCGTCATCGGCACGAATTTCGCGCCCTTGGCGATCCGCACCTCGTTGTCGAGGACGTAGGTGAGGAACGGGTCGAGCGCGGGCTTCTCGGCGAGCGAGTCCTCGTTCACGTACGTGAACAGTGGCCGTGACAGCGGCTTGTACGACCCGTCCTGAACGGTCTCGACGCTCGGCTCGACGCAGCCGTCGCCGCCGTCGACCTTGAGCACTTTGAGGCGGTCCGCGTTCTCGGTGTAGTAGGAGAGGCCGAAGTAGCCGAGGGAGCCCTTCACGCCGGAGACTCCGCGGACCGTGACGTTGTCGTCCTCGCTCGGCGTGTAGTCGCTGCGGCTCGCGCCCTCCTCGCCGACGATCGCCTCCGTGAAGTAGTCGAAGGTGCCCGAGTCCGTGCCGGCGCCGAAGAGCTCGAGCTCGACGTCCGGGAACGACGGGTCGATGTCGCGCCAGTTGTCCACCTTCGAGCGCGGCTCCCAGATCTTCTTCAGCTGGTCGACCGTCAGGCAGTCCGCCCAGGTGTTCTTCTTGTTCACCACGATGGCAATGCCGTCATTCGCCACCTGGATCGGGAACTGGCCGACGCCGCCCTTCTCACACAGCGCCTGTTCCTCCTCCTCGATCGGCCGGGATGCGTTCGACAGGTCGGTCTCGCCTCGACAGAAGCGCTCGAACCCGCCTCCGGTCCCCGATGTTCCGACCGAGATCTTCACGGCGGGCTCGGCCTTGCGGAACCGCTCGGCGGCGAGGCTCATCAACGGCGCGACGGTGCTGGAGCCATCGACGGAGAGCCGGCCGGTGAGCTTTTCCTCCTCGAAGGCGCCGAGCGGATCCTCGCCTTCCGCCGTCGTGTCGGCGGCGAGCGGCTCGTCGGACGGGCGTTCCCGTCCGCAGCCGGCGAGCGCGAGGGCGAGCAGCAGGAGACAGGCGACGGCGAGCGCGCGCACCGCAAGGATTCTCGGGTCGACGCGCGGTCGGGATGTGGTGACCGTCTGGTTTCGAAGTGGTGAACGCCTCTAGCGGGCGGGGAACGCACACGTAATGGTCAAGCCGTGGCCCGGCGCGCCTTCCGCCTCCACCGTGCCGCCACCGGCGGCGACGATGTGCTTCACCACCGCCAGGCCGAGCCCCGTTCCCCGCGAGCCGCGAACTCGGTCCGCCCGGAAGAACCGCTCGAAGAGTCGGGGGAGGTCCTCCTCGGAGACGCCCGCCCCGTCGTCCGCGACCGTCAGGCGTCCAGGGGCGACGCTGATCGTGAGCGTGCTCCCCGGTCCCGCGTAGCGGATCGAGTTCTGGGCGAGGTTCTCGACGACGACGCGCAGCATTCGGGGTCGAAGCGGCAGCTCCGCCGCGGGATCCCCTTGCGCGCGGACCGCGACGCCCGCGCGGTCCGCGGTCTCCCGAATCCGAGCGAGCACCTCCTCGACGACCGGCAGGGCGCGCGTCGAGCCGAGCGCGACGACCGCACGGCCGGTCTCGAGCTCGCTCAGGAACAGGATGTCGTCGATCAGCTCGCGGATGTGCTCGACCTCCGCCCGCGCCTGCTCGACGAGCGCCGCGGTGTCCTGTCCCGGAAGCGACGCCGTCTCCAGCAGAGCGAGCAGACGCGCGAGCGGCGTCCGCAGCTCGTGCGAGACGGCCGCCGTGAAGCCGGACCTGAGCTCCTCGTAGGCGGCGAGCTCCCCGGGCGGGCTCAGGTAGAGCAGCGCCTCGCTCCGCCCCTCGACCTCGTACGGCACCCGGACGGGCTCGTGCCGACCCTCGCCGCCGAGCAGCTCGTCCGGCACCGGTCGTCCCTCCTCGATCCCGTCCAGGCCCTGCCGGGCGGCGCGACTCGCTGCCAGGACGCGGTTCTCGGCGTCGAGGACGAGGAGCATCTCCCGGCTCTCCTCCACGAGCGCGCGGGCACGCTCCGCGCGAAGCCGCAGCTCCTCTGTATCCTCGCCGCGGTCCTCGCGGTCTCTCGCGAAGGGCCACCTCACCACTCACGAGTATGGCGAAGGTCCTGATCGTCGAAGACGACGCCGTCATCGCCGACGGCATGGCGCACCATCTCACCGCGGCCGGTTTCGACCCGATCCGGGTGGAGAACGGCACCGCCGGCCTCGCACGGCTGCGCTTCGAGCGTCCGGACGTCTGCGTCGTCGACCTGATGCTCCCGGGGACCGACGGCTGGAAGCTGATCGAGAACGCACGCAGCGAGGGGATCGGGACGCCGATCGTCGTCGTGTCGGCGCGCGGCACCGAGCACGACCGCGTGCACGCGCTCGAGATCGGCGCCGACGACTACCTCGTCAAGCCGTTCTCCATGAAGGAGCTCGTGGCGCGGGTGAAGGCAAACGCGCGGCGCGGGACGCGGGCCGAGCAGGCGCAGCGCGGGGACGCAATCGAGCTCGAGGAGCTGCGGATCGACCCTGCCGAGGTACAGGCCTTCGTCCACGGTGAGAGCGCCGGCCTGACCCCGACCGAGTTCAGGCTTCTCTATGCCCTTGCGCTCGAGGCCGGCCGAGTCGTCACGCGCGACGAGCTACTCCAGCGGATCTGGGGACGGCGGGAGACGCATCGCGACCGGACCGTCGATGTCTTCGTCCGCAAGCTGCGCGAGAAGGTCGACCGGAAGGCCCGAGACCACACGTTCATCCAGACCCGCTACGGCGTCGGCTACAAGCTCGAGCCGCAGGCGAAGTGAACGGCCGCTAGTCCCACGTCTCCAGAATCGGGTACCGCGTGCGGCCGTCGAGACAGTCGGCGGCGAAGATCGCAACGCCGAGGTCGCCCGTCCAGAGCGAGTAGTGGCCGTTTCCGCGGCGCCCCACCTGACCGAGGGCATGGACGGCGAACCGCCGGGCGCGGTCGAGCCACTCCGCGTCCGCCGTTCGCTCGAACATCTTCAGGAAGGCATAGCCGTTGCCGGCGGTTCCGTGGCAGATCGAGGACCCCTTCTTCGGCCCGTGCGGGCCCGCACGCCAGGTGAGCTCGGCGCCGGCCGACAGGAGCTCCTCGGGAAGGAACTCCGCCGTCGAGATGACGATCCCCGGCGCGCCGTGGCACCACTGGAGCCGCGGTTCTCCGTCCGGCCGCTCGAGGCTGTCGCCGTCGCGCGGCGGCCAGTTCGCCAGCTTCCCCTCGTACACGACGGTGCGTTCGAGGATCTGGACCGTGTCGGTGAGGATGCCGTCCCGCCGGTCCGCCGGCAGCAGGTCGCCGCCGCCGAGCAACGCCTGGGCGATTCCGACGAGGCCGTGCGCCGGGCCAAGGCTTCGGCTGGTCTTCCCGAAGAGCCGCTGCGTCCAGAGGCCGTCCTCGTCGCGAGCTTCCCAGACGGCATCTGCTGTCGCTCGCCAAACCGCCGCCCAGCGCTCGTCGTTCGTCCATTCGAACAGCGCCCGTGCAGCGAGGAGCCCGCCCGGCGCGCCCCACATCACCTCGTTGGCGTCGCTCTGGCGGCTCTCGAGGATCCGCGCTTCGATCAGCGGCTCGAGTGACCTGTCGCTGCCCACGCGCCAGGCAACGACGAGATTTCCCGTCTCACCGCTGTAGAGGCCGGCGTCGGAGGCTCGAGGCAGCTCGAAGTCCTCCGCTTCCGAGAGCTCCGGCGCCTCACGCGCACGCTCGAGCGCCCGCTGCGCTGCCGCCGCGAGGTCGATTCCGACGTCGGCGTGCCCGCGGCGCCGGAGCGCGTCGAGGGCCCACACGACCCCCGCGGCTCCGCAGTAGAGACCGGTGAGCGGCGTCGGCGATCCCCACGAGTCCCACTCCTCCGCGGGCCAGAGCGCCACCGGGTCGAACCGCTCCTCGGCATCGGCGACGATCGCGCGGATCCCGCTCCGAGCACGCTCCTCGTCCCACGCCTCCTCCGTCAGGGACTCGAATGCCTCCGGCCGAAAGAGCATTTCGGAACAACCTAGCCCGGTATCCAAAATGAGTCCGGCTGGCAACGAGGTGGATAGCAGCCCCCAGGAGGCGTCGTCCTAGGCACAATCAAGCCCCAATGCAGGTCGCGATCGTCGCCCACCATCGCACCAGCACCAACGTGGCGCTCACCCTTGCCCGTCCGGGCCTGCGCATCCTCGAGCCGGCAACCGCGGCCCGCACACTCGGCGAAGGAGACGTTGCGATCGGCCGACTCGATGTCTCCGAGGGGCTGGACGGGATCGAGACCGGCCTCTGGGAGCTGGCGCGACTCGAGGGCGCCGGCGTCCGGGTCCTGAACAGGCCCCGCACGCTCGTGGCCGCGCACGACAAGCTCGCCACGAGCCGGACGCTAGGCGACGCAGATGTTCCTCACCCGCGCACCGCGCATGTGACGTCGCCGTCCGACAGCATCCCGCTCGAACCGCCCGTGGTCGTCAAGCCGCGGTTCGGAAGCTGGGGCGTGGACGTCGTCCTCTGCGAGGACGCCGCCTCGCTCCGGCGTCACCTGACTGCGATGGCCGACCGCCCCTGGTTCGCGAGCCACGGCGCACTCGTGCAGGAGCTCGTTCCGCCGAGGGGCCATGACGTCAGGGTCATCGTCGCGGGCAGCTCCGTGGTAGGCGCCATCAGGCGGGTCGCGCCTCCGGGCGAATGGCGGACGAACGTCGCGCTCGGCGCCGTTCGCGAGCCTGTCGAGCCGTCGAGCGAGGCCTGCGAGCTGGCGATTCGCGCCGCCGCCGCAGCGGAAGGCGACCTCGTCGGCGTCGACCTCCTGCCCCGCCCCGACGGCGGGTTCGTCGTCATCGAGATCAACGGCGCCGTCGAGTTCAACGCCGCCTACTCGCTGCACGGCGCCGACGTCTTCCGCCGGACGGTCGACGCGCTCCTGCCGGATCCGGTCTCTGCGGTCGCCTAGCCCGCGACCATCCCCCGATCGATACGCCGCGTTCACCAGCCCGACGCCCACGGCTCGCGCGAGAGGGGGAGACTCAGGCTCGCGCCCCGCGCTGAAGTCTCCGCCGGGCGCACCCTCGCGCTGACGTTTGTGGCCCCGGCGGCCCGGGGCCACAGCGTTCTCCGCTTCTTCCCTGCTCGTTCACCGCTTTTCTCCCCCGGTGCCGGTCCGGCGCAGCAACGCTGGGGGCATGGACAGGAAACCGCTTCTCTGCGAGCTCCACGCACACACCACGTGGAGCGACGGCTCGCTCACGCTGACCGAGCTCGTCGACCTGTACGGGTTCCACCGCTTCGACGTTCTCTGCGTCACCGACCACGCGCTCCCGACGGGATCCCCCTACCTGACGGAGACGGCCCACGAGCGCTATGTCGCGGCGATCGAGAGGGAGGCGAGGCGGGCGCGAGAGCAGTACGGCCTGCTGCTCGTGCCCGGTCTCGAGCTCACCTTCCACGACGGCGACACCGACGGCGCCGGCCACGCTCTCGCATTGGGCATCCGCTCCTGGATTCCGCTCGACATCGGCCTCGAACAAGCGCTGCTCGAGGCGCGCGCAGCCGGTGCTGCGGTGATCGCGGCCCATCCGCACGGACGTGAGCCCGACCCGAACCTCTCCCGGACGACCCGGTGGTTCTGGAGGAACCGCGACCGGGCGGCGGGGCTCGTCGACCGCTGGGAGCTGATCAACCGGCAGCAGACCTTCGGCTGGATCGCCGAGTTCGGCTTGCCGGCGGTGGCGACCGGCGACTTTCACCGGCTCGAGCATCTCGAGACCTGGAAAACGCTCCTCCCGTGCGCGAAGACCGAGCAGGCCGTCGTCACGTACCTGCGGTCGACGAAGACCGCCTACGTCGTTCCGTGGCACCTTCGCGACGAGTCCCGACGCCGAATCGCCGCCTAGGACTTCACCAGTTCGTTACCGCTGCTTCACCATGCTGGCACCCCGCAGCCAGGCTGACCTCAGCACCATTGGGTCATGGCGAAAGTCCTGATCATCGAGGACGACGACGTGATCGCCAAGGGCATGGCGAGTCATCTCACCGAGGCAGGATTCGAGCCAAGCTGGGTGTCCAACGGCGTTGCCGGTCTCGCGCGCCTCAGGTACGAGCGGCCCGAGGTCTGCGTCGTCGATCTCATGCTCCCCGCCCTCGACGGCTGGAAGCTGATCGAGTCGGCGCGCGCAGCGGGGATCGGCACGCCGATCGTCGTCGTGAGTGCGCGCGGCAGTGAGGACGACCGCGTGACCACGCTCGGACTGGGCGCCGACGACTACCTGGTCAAGCCGTTCTCGATGCGGGAACTGGTCGCCCGCGTCTCGGCGGCCGCGCGGCGAGGCGTTCGCTCGCAGCCGACCGAGCGCGGCCAGGAGATCCAGGTCGAGGAGCTGCGGATCGACCCCGTCAGCGTCCAGGCGTACCTGGACGGCCGCAGCGCCGGCCTCACTCCGACCGAGTTCCGGCTCCTCTACGCTCTCGCGGAGCAGAGCCCGCGAGTTGTGACACGAGACGAGCTACTCCAGCAGATCTGGGGTCGTCGCCTGACCAGGCGGGACCGGACGGTCGACGTCTTCATCCGGAAGCTGCGCGAGAAGATCGACGCCCGCTCGCCGAAGCACACGTTCGTCCACACGCGCTACGGGGTCGGCTACAAGCTCGAGGCGTTGCTCAAGTAGTGGCGACAGCCGAGAAGTCCGCCACGAGCGACGAGCGGCTCCTCAACCGAGAGCTGTCATGGCTGGCCTTCAACGGCCGGGTGCTGGAGCTCGCGGAGGACCCGTCGGTCCCGCTGCTCGAGCGGGTCAAGTTCTGCTCGATCTTCTCCTCGAATCTCGACGAGTTCTTCATGGTGCGAGTCGCGGGACTGTTGGGCCAGCTCGCCGCGGGCCTGAGCGTCCGTTCCCCCGACGGCAGATCGCCGCAAGAGGCGCTGTTCGAGATCCGAAAACTCGTCACCGAGCTCACGGCGAGGCAGACGAAGCTGTGGCGGCGGGACTTGAAGCCGGCGCTCGCGGATGCGGGCATCGTCGTCGGCCGGGTCGAGGACCTTCGTGACAAGGAGCTCGACGAGCTCGCGGACCGGTACGAGCGCCAGGTCTTCCCGGTCCTGACGCCGCTCGCCGTAGGGCCGGGACAGCCGTTTCCGTACATCTCGGGCCTGTCACTCAGCCTCGGCGTGTTCGTCCGGGACCCAGAGAGCGGCGAGGAGCGTTTCGCCCGCGTCAAGGTGCCCGAGCTGCTGCCGCGGTTCCTCGAGGTCGGAAGCCGCGGGATCTTCCTCGCGCTCGAGCACGTCATCGCCCACTTCCTCGACTGGCTCTTCCCGAAGATGGAGATCGTCGAGTGCGCGGCATTCAGAGTGACGCGCGACGCCGACTTCGCCGTCTCCGACGAGGCGGACGATCTCCTCGAGGCAGTCGAGCTGCAGCTCCGCCGCCGCCGCTTCGGCGACTCCGTTCGCGTCGAGGTCGCGGATTCGATGTCGGAGGCGATGCGAGACCGGCTCCTTTCCGGCCTCGGCGCCGACAGCCAGCAGTTCTCTCCGGTCACCGGCCTGCTCGACCTCGCCGACACGATGCAGCTCGCGCGGCTCGACCGGCCCGACCTGAAGGACGATCCCTGGCTTCCGATCACGCAGCCGCGGCTTGCCGAGCTCGATGCTCCCGGCGAGTTCTTCGACGAGATCCGGCGCAGCGACCTCCTGGTCCACCACCCCTACGAGTCGTTCGCCACCAGCTTCGAGGCGTTTGTCCGAGACGCGGCGGCCGATCCCAGCGTGGCCGGGTTGAAGACGACCGTCTATCGCACGAGCGACGAGACGCCCCTCGTCCCGGCGCTGATCGAGGCGGCCGAAGAGGGAAAGCAAAGCGTCTGCCTGGTGGAGCTCAAGGCTCGGTTCGACGAGCACCGCAACATCGAGTGGTCGCGGGCGCTCGAGCGCGCGGGCGTGCACGTCGTCTACGGGTTCCCGCACCTGAAGATCCACGCCAAGGCGACGCTCGTGGTCCGCCGGGAGGGCGAGCTGCTGAGGCGCTATGCCCACATCGGGACCGGGAACTACCACACGATCAACGCCCGCAGCTACGAGGATTTTGGCCTGTTCACGGCGGACCCTGAGATCGCCGCGGACGTCGCCGACCTCTTCAACTACCTCACCGGCTTCGGACGGCCACAGCGATTCCGCAAGCTGCTCGTCGCGCCGTGGACGCTTCGCTCGAGGCTGATCGACGAGATCCGCGCCGTCGCAGAAGCGGCCGCAGCCGGCAAGAAGGGGCGGATCCGGATCAAGGTGAACGCGCTCACGGACCAGGCGATCATCGAGGAGCTCTACGACGCATCGCAGGCCGGAGCCGAGATCGAGCTCGTCATCCGCAATATCTGCGCGCTCAGGGCCGGCGTGCCGGGGCTTAGCGACAACATTCGCGTCCGCAGTGTGCTCGGCCGATTCCTCGAGCACAGTCGCGTCTTCATCTTCGAGGCCGGGAAGACGACGACTCACCTCCTGGGCAGCCCAGACCTCATGCCGCGCAACCTCGACCATCGCGTCGAGGTGCTCGCTCCGGTCCAGGACGGAAGGGCGCAGCAGCGGATCAATGCCTCGTTCGACGCGTTGCTCTCCGACAACGCGCAGGCCTGGGAGCTCCGCCCCCACGGAAGCTGGGAGCGCCTGCAGCCCGAGAAGAGCGAGCGCGCGAAACCCGCGCACGACGCGCTCATGCGCAGCGCTCGTGCACGCCAGCGACGACCCGCGGCGCGGCGCTCACGTTGACCTCCGAACCGACTTTCACAATGGGGCCGCATGCGAGCAGCGGTCCTTGACGTCGGCTCGAACACGGTTCGGCTGCTCGTAGCAGAGCCTGGAAGCCGTGGTCTGAAGACGATCTGCGCCGAGGGCGTCCATCTCGGTCTCGCGTGCGACATCGAGCACGACGGATGGATCTCGGCGTCCAAGCTCGGCGAGGCTCGGACCCTTGCATCGCGCTACGCGCAGCTGGCGCGCGAGCATCGCGCCAGCCAAATCGAGGTGGTCGTCACGGCGCCCGGACGGCAGAGCGCGAATGCCGATGCACTCGTCGATGCCCTGGCGGAGGGTGCCGCCGCTCCCGTACGGGTCCTCAGTGCCGAGGAGGAGGGCAGCCTCGCCTACGTAGGCGCCGTTGGAACTCTGGCGTCGCCGACGAAGAGCGTTGCAGTTTGCGACGTCGGCGGCGGGTCGACCCAGCTGCTGGCCGGAACCGCGGACGGCCCGGCCTGGATGCGCCCGCTCGACCTCGGGTCACTGCGGCTGACCGCTCGGTGCCTCCATTCGAATCCGCCCACCAAGGGCGAGCTGGAGCTGGCAAGGAATGAGGTGGCTGAGTGCTTCGCACCGGTCACGCCGCCGCTCGTTCGCACGTTGCTCGCCACCGGAGGCAGCGCGAGGGCGCTCCGGCGCCTCGCCGGTCGCAAGCTCGGACCCAAGGAGCTTCGCCGCTGCCTCGACCTCGCCATGTCGGCGCCGTCGGACGAACTGGCGGCCGCGCATGGGCTCCAGCCCGCCAGGGCGAGGACGCTCGCCGCGGGAGCGCTCATCCTGTCCGGAGCACAGGAGCTTTTTGGCGTCCCGCTCAAGGTCTCCCGGGAGGGCGTCCGTGAGGGCGCGATCCTCTCCCTGCTCGGCCGGGCAGAGGTCGCCGCCTAGAGGAGCGCGACGGAGCGAAGCTCCGGGTCGAGCACGCGGGTCTCACCCTTCTTCGTCTTCCCGAAGAGCGCCGCGATCTCGCCACCGTGCACGCACAGCACCACGGGCGAGCCGGCAAGCTCCTCGAGGAGCCGGCGGACGCCGTCGGCACCCGCGCCGTCGGCCAGGACCTCCGTCGTCTCCACGTCCAACCCGCGGGCGGCAGCCAGCGGCTCGACGCTCTGCACGCAGCGCACGAATGGGCTCGAGAGGACGCGCTCGACTGCGTACGGCTCGAGCTTCGTCACGAGCTCCTCGGCCTGGCGGCGCCCCTTCTCGTCCAAGGGCCGTAGGCGGTCGTCGCCGAGCCACTTCTCGCGATCCCCGGCCGACGCATGGCGGACGAAGAGCAGCGGCGGCGGCCCGAGCGACGCCAGGACCTCACTGTCGCGGCCGTAGCTGAGCAGCCCGGCGGCCCGGCCCGGAGGAAGCCAGCGGATCTCGTCGACCTCGCTGTTAGGCCTGAACTCGCCGTCGAGTGGCGTCATCTCCCAGTAGCGGACGACCTTCGGCCCAGCGAGTGCCCTGTAGCGAGTGCTCGCCAGCTCGCGGCCGAGGCGGCAGGAAAGGCCGGTCTCCTCCTCGACCTCGCGGAGCGCGCAGTCCTCGTCACTCTCGCGGGCCTTCGCCTTGCCTTTCGGAAACGTCCAGTCGCCGTACTTCGGACGGTGGACGAGCAGCACGTCGCCGCGGCGGCGGACGACGCCGCCGGCGGCCCTGATCGGCTCGCTCACGAGAAGGCTTTGTCCCCGGCCTTCCGGAGGCGTTTCCAGGCAGCCGGCCACGCGCGGCGCGCGTGCTGCTTCCGTGCTTGCTGCCGCTCGACGAGACGGCCTGCGGCAAACGCCGTTCGCCCGGTCCCGCGCACGCGGCCCAGAAGGTCTCGAACGGCCGTCTCGGCGACGACGGCGTCCTGGTGCTCTCCGAGGGCTTCCTGAAGCTTCTTCGCCCTGTCGACGAACGAGTCGCCGACGCCGGCCGCCTCGGCCGCGTACCGAACGCGCTTGACGCGGATCCGCGCCTCGTGCAAGTCCTCGTCGACCGCATCCTCGCCAAGCGCATCGACGGCCTTGAGAAGACGCCTGTATTCGCGTTTCGCCGCCCCACGGAGTGTCTCTCCCTCTCTGAGTCCCGGCGGATGCCCGAGCGAGGCGCGCAGCTCCGCAAACCGCGGCGAGTCCAGTGCGAGGACCAGATCGCGGCGCGCCTGGTCCCGTTCCTCGTCGACGACCTGGAGGAGCGCGCCGAGCGGGGCGCCGTCCAGCGAATCGAGCTCCCCGACGAGATAGTCGATCAGGACGTCCCGATCGCGGACCTCACCGAGCAGCGAGGCGAGCCACTTGAGCTCGGCGCGAAGGCGCTCCCCTTCGCTCCGGTCCTCCAGCTGACCCCGTGTCGACCGGAGCAGCGAGCGGATCCTGCGCGTCGCAACCCTGAACTTGTGCAGATCCTCGGGATCGGCTCCGCTCCGCGTTCCTTCCTGCCTTGCGACGAACTCGGCAGCGTTCTCCCGGATGAAGGCCTGGAGCTCGTCCTCGATGCGCTCGCTCTCTTCGAGCCCGTGAAGCGGATGGAGAGCCCCTGCGCGCTCGACGCCCACGCCTGCATGGTAGAGGTCCCTTCGTGCGGAGCCGTGTCGGCATCTACGGCCTGGCCGGCGCGGCCTTCGCGCTCGCGGTCCTGCTCTCGATCCTCGGCGTCGGCGAAGAGGAGGGCGCGCTCACGAACTGGCAGGCGCTCGTGCTCGGCGTCGTCCAGGGCGCGACCGAGCTGCTCCCGATCAGCTCCTCCGGTCACCTGATCCTGGTGCCGTGGCTCGCCGACTGGCAGGTCCTCCAGGAGGACGACGAGTTCAACCAGACCTTCGACGTCGCGCTCCACCTCGGCACGCTGGTGGCGGTCGTCGGGTACTTCTGGCGGGACGTCGTTCGGCTGCTCTCGGCCTGGGTCGGCTCGCTCTCGCACCGGTCGATCAGGAGCACCGACGAACGGGTCGCGTGGGCAGTCTTCGTCGCCACGATCCCGGCGGCCGTGGTGGGCGCACTCGGCGAGGAGTTCATCGTCGACCGCCTCGGCGAGCCGTGGCAGATCGCGATCCTGCTGGCCTTCTTCGCCCTCATCCTGCTCGTCGCCGACAGGACCCCGCAACGTCGCGACCTCGAGACCGTCGGTGTCAAGGAGGGTTTCGCGATCGGCGTCGCCCAGGGGCTCGCTCTGATGCCCGGCGTCTCGCGGTCGGGGATCACGATCTCCGCCGCCCGGTTCCTGGGCTTCGACCGCGACTCCGCGGCCAGGCTCTCGTTCCTGCTCCTGATCCCGACGACCTTCGGCGCCGTGCTCTGGAAGGGCATCACCGATGTCCTGCTGGCTGACCTCCCCGCCGGATGGCAAGGCCCGTTCGTCGTCGGGATCCTCGCTGCGCTGGCAAGCGGCCTGCTCGCCATCGTCTTCCTGCTCGGCTTCGTGCGGCGGCACACCTATGCGCCCTTTGTCGTCTACCGGGTGGTCGTCGCGGCACTCGTGCTGCTCGTGATCGCGAGCGGCGCACGGGACGCGGGTTTCTGACCAAGGAGACCGCGCCGCGACCCTAGGCAGGGAACAACCGGGTGGCTGTTGCCTTGAACGAGGCGGTGGCCGTCGCTCCCGGCCTGAGCTCAAGGCGGTCCGCCGACGCGACCGTGATCTCCGCGACTACCGGACCGATCTGCACGCGGACACGGTTTCCCATCGGCACCATCGACGTGACCGGGCCGGTGAGATGGTTGAGTTGGGAGTCGCCCTGCGTCGTCGGGCCGAGCGAGACCTCCCAGGGATAGACCGCCACGTTCACGCGGCCGTCCGCCGTGTCCACGCTCCAGGCCGTAAACCCGCTGTCCAGCGCAACCTCCGTGAGCCCGTTCCTCGCGCCGAGAGTCCGACCGGGCATCAGGACCGCGCCGGTGAAGGTGGCCACGAACGGATCGGCCGGCGCCGACACGAGCTCAGTCGGCGTGCCGAGCTGCAGGACCCGGCCGTCGCTGATGACGCCGACCCGGTCGGCGAGCGTCGCGGCGTCCTCGAAGTCGTGGGTGACGAGCAGCGTCGGCAGCTCGAGTGAGTGGAGCAGCCCTCGCAACTCGGCACGCACCCCGGCTCTCGTGTGCGCGTCGAGCGCTGAGAGCGGCTCGTCCAACAGCAGCACGGCCGGATCTCGGGCGAGCGCACGGGCGAGAGCGACTCGCTGGCGTTCGCCGCCCGAGAGCTCGCCGACCCGGGCACGGCCGAGGTGGCCGATCCTGAAGCGCTCCAAGAGGTCGCGGACGCCCGAGCGGTCGCGGGCGCCAAAACGCACGTTGCCCTGAACGTCGAGGTGGGGGAACAGCGCGTACTCCTGGAAGAGGTAGCCGACCCGCCGCTGCTCCGGCGCGACGTCCCTCCCGCGGTCGGTGTCGAGGAGCACGGTGTCGTCGACGGTCACAAGTCCCGACTGTGGACGCAGCAGGCCGGCGACGACGCGGAGAGTCGTCGTCTTACCTGCACCGGAAGGGCCGACCAGGGCGAGCGTCTCGCCCCGAGCGACGCTCAGGTCGGCTGACGCGACGAAGGTGCGAAGAGGGTGAGTGAACCTGACCCGGAGTGCCATCTGGTCATGAGCTTGACGGACAGGAGGACGACCGCACTGACGACGATGAGGAGAGCGCTGATCGCGAGGGCGACGTCGAAGTCGACGTCGAACTGCTCGTAGATCGCAAGCGAGAGGGTCTGGGTCACGCCCTGAAGGGAGCCGGCGAACATGATCGTCGCGCCGAATTCACCGAGGCCTCGTGCGAAGGCGAGCGCGGCCCCTGCGCCGAGCCCACCCCTGGCGAGGGGAAGCATGACGCGCAAGAAGACCCGGGCGGGGCCGGCGCCGAGTGTGCGCGCGGCCGCCGGGAGGGTCGGGTCGACCCCCTCGAAGGCTGCGACCGCCGTCCGGAGGTAGAACGGGCTCGCGACGAAGGTCACCGCGAGAACCACTGCAACCTTCGTGAACGCGATGTCGACTCCGAGCGCCTCGACCGAACCGCCGAGTAAGCCTGCCCGGCCGAACGCGACGAGCAGGCCGATGCCGGCGACAGCCGGCGGGAGCACGAGCGGTAGCTCGACCAGTGTGACCACGACGTCCCGGACAGCGCCACGTCTGCTCGAGATCCAGTATGCGGCCGGCGTCCCGAAGCCGAGGATGAACGCCATGGCAAGTGCATTCGTCTCGGCCGTCACGCGGATCGCGTCTCGCGCCGCGGCGCTTCCGAGCGCGGACCAGAGGTCTCCCACCGGAATCTCGAAGAAAACGGCGACGATCGGCAGCAGCAGGAAAAGCAGCGCGACGCCCGTCGCGAGGACGAGCAGGGCCCGGAAAGCGAGGCCTACCGCGACGACTTCGGAATCGGGAGGAAGCCGAAGTTCTTCAAGGCCCGCTGTCCCCTCGGAGAGAGGATCTTCCTGATCCACGCGCGCGCGGCGGCCTTCTTCGACGACCTCGAGACGACCGCAATCTCGTACCGGATGCGCGGCTGCGCCCAAGCCGGGATGCGGATGACGGTGACACGTGAGGCGACCGGCCGCGCATCGGTTGCGTAGACGAACCCGGCATCCCCCTGCCCGAGCGCGACCTTCCCCGTGACGGCCTTCACGTCGGACTCCTGGCTCACGACCTTCGACAGCACCGAGGTCAGCCCCATCTTTCGGAGCACCGTGCGCGTGTACGCCCCGACCGGCACGGCGGCCCCGGCGATCACCAGCTTCACCGGCTTCCGCCTCAGGTCGTAGACCGTGCGGATCCCGGCCGGGTTCGAGCGCGGCACGATCAGTACCAGCCGGTTGGACGTGAACGTCACAGGCTTCTCGACCAGTCGCTGCTGGAAGAGCCGCTGGGTGTTGAGCGGTGCGGCCGAGGCGAAGATGTCTGCGGGCGCGCCGTTCCTGATCTGCGTCTCGAGGGCGTTCGAGCCCGCGAAGTTGTAGCGCTGCGCGCGGTCGAAGGCGCCGAATACCTCGGTCAGGGAGGCCGCGGAGTAGATCGTGAGCGGACCGCTCTGCGTCGGCGCGGCTGCGCTGGGCGAGCCGGCGGCTGCTGCGACCACGGCGATCGCGATTGCTGCGATGCGAGCTCTCATCCGACCCTCCTAGCCCAGGTACGCCTCGATGGCGGCACTGGCGGTCTCGACGTCTGTGGCGACGGGGAACGACCTCGCGCCCACGAGCCCCGAGAGCGCGGACAGCGCGCCGATCTGCTGGGCGGTGCTCGCCCCGAGGCTCGCGAACAGGATCCGGTAGTCGAGCGCGGAAGCCGAGGCCGCCGCTGTCTGATACGAGCCGAGGAGCGCGTTCAGCACGGTCCGCCCGGTCCGAACCGCGTTCGGGACGTTCGAGAACGTTCGCCGGGGCCAGGCGAACTCGAAGTCCTGCTCAAGAGGAGGAGTGTCGCCCGCGCCAAGGAGCATCGCGCTCAGCGCCCTCGCATGCTTGCTCGCGGCCAGGCGGCCCTGCCGGAGCACACCTGCATCCTGTCCCCGGAACTGCTTGCCTGCGAGCGCCCTGGAGTAGAAGTCGTTGAGCAGGAGCTCCGCGGAGACCCCGAAGTTCGCGAACGCCAGGTCGTCTTCCGTCGCTCCGACGGCCGTGCCCGCCCACGGCCCGCCCAGGAGCACGGCCGAAGCGCCGGCCGAGCCGAGGAGGAACCGCTTGCGGTTCACGCTCCCACCACCTCCGACCGTAACACACGGTAGATATTCATTGACTACCGCCCGTACGATTGGTTCATGGGCCGTCCGCGCAGAACGGAGCCGACCCTCCCGGAGTGGGCCGCGCTCGGCCTCCTCTGCGAGCGGCCCGCCCACGGCTGGGCGGTCGCCGAGGAGCTTGCCCCGTCCGGCTCCATCGGGCGCATCTACTCATGCACACGTCCCCTCGTCTACAGGGCCCTCGGTCAGCTCCGCGAGGCGGGCTACGTCGAGACGCGGGAGACAGGGCCGAGCACGACCGGGCCCGACCGGACGACGCTCGGGCCGACCCGCCGCGGCCGCTCCGCGTTTCGCCGCTGGCGCGGGAGCCCCGTCGCCCACGTGCGCGACCTGCGCTCCGAGCTGATGCTGAAGCTGCTCTTCCACGAGCGAGCCGGGCTCGACGGGGAGCCGCTGCTCGAGCGCCAGGCATCGACCCTTGCGGGCATCGAGCGAGCCCTGGCCGAGCGCTTGTCGTCGGCGGAGGGATTCGACCGGACCCTCGCGCTGTGGCGCCTGTCGTCGTGTCGCGGCGCCCTTGCCTTCGTCGAAGGACTGCTCGACAGCCGCACGACCGAGCCGATCGTCTACAGGCCGATCGGGTATGTCGCCTCACCCCACCGCGAGATCGACGGCATGCCGCTGCAGGCGATCGCTGACGACCGGGGCGCCTCGAGGATCGAGATCACGGAGGAGCACGCCGGCTGCCTCGCCGATCTCGACGGCTTCACGCACGTGTGGGTGCTCGCCCACCTGCACGAGAGCCTGGGCTGGGCGCCGACCGTCCAGGCGTTCCTCGACGAGGTACGGCACGGGACCTTCGCGACCCGCTCGCCGCATCGTCCGAACCCGGTCGGGCTCTCCCTCGCCCGGATCGTCTCCGTCGAGCCATCCGCCGTCGTCGTCGAGGGCCTGGACTTGCTGAGCGGCTCGCCGGTCCTCGACCTCAAGCCGTTCGTACCGCTCTTCGACACACCCACGGGAAACGTCCGCTCCGGTTGGTTCGAGGGCCGTGCAGAGCGCGTCTTCGCGCGGAGGTCGGACCGCCGCTTCGCGCTCCGTAGCGACCGGACATAGCCGCCCGGCCCTCGATAGGGTCGGAGCGATGGACGACAGGACGCCCTCCTGGGGCATCGACCCGGTCCCAGAGCGCTTCCGCACCCTCGGGCTCTTCGACCAGCTGGCGCTCTGGGGGAACCTCGGCGTCTCGCTGCTGGTTCTCGTCATCGGCGCACTTCTCGTCCCCGCCCTGACGCTCCGCGATGCGCTCCTGGCGATTCTCGTCGGCGGCCTGATCGGGAACGCGATGGTCGGGACGGCCGGGCTGATCGGGGCGGATGCCCGGGTCCCGTCGATGGTCTTGCTCCGCGCCCCGCTCGGCCGGCGCGGCTCGTACATCCCGACCGCCCTGAACGCGGTCCAGTGCCTCGGCTGGGCCACGTTCGAGCTGATCATCATCGCCGCGGCCGCGAGCGCACTCTCCGACGAGCTGTTCGGCTTCGAGGCGAAGGCGGCCTGGACGATCTTCTTCGGGATCCTCGCTGCCGCCTTCGCGCTCCTCGGCCCGGTGGGGTTCATCCGTCGCATCCTCCGCCGCTTCGGCGTCTGGATCGTGCTCGCTTCCCTCGTCTACCTGAGTTGGTGGGCCCTGTCCGAAGCGGACCTGAGCGCCCTCTGGAACGCTCCTGCAGAGGGTGGATCCTCGTTCTGGCTCGGCGTCGACCTCGTGATCGCGATCACCGTGTCGTGGGTGCCGCTCGTCGCCGACTACACCCGCTTCTCGCACGACCGGCGGTCGGCGTTCTGGGGGTCCGGAGCCGGCTACTTCCTCGGTGGGACCTGGATGCTCGCGCTGGGCGTCTTCATCGTCCTGTCGCGAGGCGTGAGCGACCCCGTCGAGATCCCGCCGGCCGTCGCCGCCGCCGGGCTCGCGGCCGCGCTCGCCCTCCTCGCCGTCACCTTGGACGAGACCGACGAAGCGTTCGCCAACGTGTACTCGGCAGCGGTCTCGCTTCAGAACGTGTTCTCGAACCTCCAGCAAAGGGTTCTGATTGTGGCGATCGCGGCTATAGCGACTGTAGGCGCACTCGTGATCGAGCTTCGCAACTACGAGTCCTTCCTCCTGCTCCTCGGATCCTGCTTCGTGCCGCTCTTCGGCGTCCTGCTCGCAGACTGGCTCCGCGCCGGCGCCCGGTACACGCGCTTAGCGATCTTCGATGCTCCGGCCTGGCGACCCGAGCTGCTGCTCGCCTGGATCCTCGGCTTTGCGCTGTACCACTGGCTCCACGAGCCGCCACTCGGTCCGTCGTGGTGGGTGGACGTCGTCGAGGAGACGGGCCAGCCGAACCTCGGCATCGGCGCCTCCCTCCCCAGCTTCGCGGCCTCGTTCGTGCTCGCCCTCGCGCTCAGCTCCCTCGGCTCCAGGTTGCCCCAACCTGTTTCCAAGTGGTAAGGATCGGACTCCAGTAGCCGTGGCCGAGGTCACTTTCTCAGATGTAGCGAAGGTCTTCCCTGATGGGACGCGGGCCGTCACCGACCTCACGCTGGATGCACAGGACGGCGAGTTCATGGTTCTCGTCGGCCCGTCCGGCTGCGGAAAGACGACCGCGCTCCGGATGGTGGCGGGCCTCGAGGAGATCTCCGAAGGCGAGATCCGGATCGGCGACCGGGTCGTGAACGAGATCTCGCCGCGCGACCGGGACATCGCGATGGTGTTCCAGAGCTACGCGCTCTACCCGCACCTGACCGTCTACGACAACATCGCCTTCAGCCTGCGTCTCCGGAAGGAGAAGAAGGCGGAGATCGACGAGCGCGTGAAAGATGCGGCGCGGATCCTCGACCTCGAGACGCTCCTCGACCGCAAGCCGCGTGCGCTCTCCGGTGGGCAGCGCCAGCGGGTGGCGATGGGACGCGCGATCGTTCGCCAGCCCGCCGCGTTCCTGATGGACGAGCCGCTGTCCAACCTCGACGCGAAGCTGCGGGTCCAGATGCGCGCCGAGATCTCGAAGCTCCAGCGCAACATCGGCGTGACGACGATCTACGTCACGCACGACCAGGTCGAGGCGATGACGATGGGCGATCGCGTCGCGGTCATGCGCAAGGGCCAGCTGCAGCAGGTGGCGCCGCCCCAGGAGCTCTACGACCGTCCGCTCAACATTTTCGTCGGCGGCTTCATCGGCTCGCCCGCGATGAATCTCGTGGAGGGAAAGCTCGTGCGCGAGAACGGCGGGCTCGTCGCGGCGCTCGGCGACGCGCGTCTGCGGCTCGACGACGAGAACCTCGCCGCCCGCCCTGCCCTGAAGAACTTCGAGGACAGGCCACTGGTGGTCGGGATCCGTCCCGAGCACTTGGAGGACGCGTCGATCGCGCACGAGGACTCGTCCGACCGCCGGCTCACCGGGAACGTCGAGCTCCGGGAGGCGCTCGGCTCCGAGCTGATGGTGCACCTCGCCATCGACGCGCCTCCGGCCATGACCGAGGAGGTGCAGGAGCTCGCCGAGGACGCAGGCACGACGGCCGAGGACCTTCAGGGCGGCGACAAGCACCGCGCGGTCGTCATCGGCCGCTTCGACGCCGACTCGAAGGTGCAGGAGGGGCAAGATGCGGAGATCGCGGTCGACACCCGGGCGCTGCACTTCTTCGATCCGGACACCGGACTGGCCATCTACGACGACGACAGCGACAGCACGAAAGGAGCTAACACATGAAAAGACGGTGGTTCATTCCTGCCGCCGTCCTGGCCGCCATGGCGCTCGCACTGGGCGCCTGCGGAGGGGACGACGAAGAGGGCGGAACCGAGGCAGGAGACGGATCGATCACCGTCTTCTCGCTTTGGGGCGGATCCGAGCAGGAGGCGTTCCAGAAGGTCCTCGACAAGTTCAGTGAAGACACGGGGATCGAGACCAAGTACGAGTCGGCCCGCGACTTCCTGCCGGTGATTCGCACGCGGCTCGCGTCCGGCAACCCGCCGGACGTCGCGATCATCCCGCGGCCCGGCGTCGTGGCCGAGCTCGCGCGGGACGATGCCCTGATCCCGCTCGAGGACATGGGCCTCGACCCTGACGCGATCAACGAGAACTACAGCGACACCTGGACGAGCCTGGCGACCGTGGACGACACGGTCTACGGGGTCGTCGCGAAGGCGAACTCGAAGAGCACGATCTGGTACAAGCCGAACAACTTCGAGAAGAACGGCTTCGAGGTCCCGACGACGTGGGACGCGCTTCTCGCGCTCACACAGCAGTACGAGACGAAGGACCCGGACCCGTGGGCGGTCGGCGCCCAGGGACGCGACAACTCGTGGACCCTGACCGACTGGTTCGAGAACATCTATGCCCGCAGCGCCGGCTCCGACAACTACACGAAGCTGTTCAACGGCGACCTCCCGTTCAACGACCAGACGGTCAAGGACGCGCTGAGGGAGATGGTCAAGATCGTCAACGACAAGTACGTCGCCGGCGGCATCGACACGGCCCTCGGCATCTCGTTCGTCGACGGCATCGGCCGCGTGTTCAGCAAGAAGCCGGTCGCCAACATGTACATGGAGGGCGGCTTCGTCGGCGGCATCGCGCTCGGAGACGTGAACCCCGATCTGAAGCCGGGCGAGGACATCGACTTCTTCCCGTGGCCGACGATCGACGAGGCGAACGGCAACCCGCTGGTCGGCGGCGGCGACGTTGCCTCCGCGTTCGTGAACAACGAGGACAACAAGAAGCTGATCGAGTTCCTCGCCACGCCCGAGGCGGGCACGATCTGGGTCTCGACCGGAGCGATCGCCTCGCCGAACAAGGGCGTCACCGAAGACGCGTACCCGAACGAGCTCGTGGCGAAGGAGGCCGAGCAGCTGAAGAACGCCGAGTCGTTCCTGTTCGACGGCTCCGACCTCCTGCCCGGAACGCTCGGTCAGGACTTCGGGACTCTGCTCCAGAACATCATCAAGACGCCGGGGAACATGGACTCGCTCCTCGACGACTACCAGGCGGATGCCGAGAACGCCTTCGCGGCCAGGTAGCGAGTAAATGAGCAGCACCGCCGTCCCCGGACAAGTCGGAAAACCCCGGGGACGGCGGCTGCATTCGGTCTTCAAGCGCCAGGGCGTCCAGGCGTTGCTCTTCATCAGCCCGGCGGTCCTGCTGCTGGGCGTCCTGATCGTCTACCCGATGATCAGGACGAGCATCTACAGCTTCGCCAACCTCAACTCTCGACTCGAGGTCACCCGCTGGATCGGCTTCGACAACTACACGCGGTTGTTCACGAAGGACAAGAGCTTCCTGAACCTCGAGGAGTTCCCGCCGAGCGGCGCCCTCGTCAACAACATCAAGTGGATGATCCTCTACACGTCGCTCTCCCTCCTCCTGGGGCTCCTGATCGCGGTGCTGGCTGCCCGGGTGCGGTACGAGTCGCTCATGAAGGCGATCGTCTTCGTGCCGATGGCGATCGCGGCGACCGCGGTGGCGATCATCTGGAAGTTCGTCTACGAGCCTGATCCGAACCTCGGCTCGCTGAACGCGTTCATCACGATGTTCGGCGCCGATCCGATCGCCTGGTACGGACGCGCCGACACGGTCAACTACGCGCTCATCTTCGCGTACGTCTGGGCGTCGACCGGCTTCGCGATGGTGGTGCTGTCGGCGGCGCTGAAGGGCATCAACGAGGAGGTGATCGAGGCCGCGCGGACCGACGGCGCCAGCGAGTGGGACATCTTCCGGCGCATCCAGCTGCCGCTCCTCTCACTGCCCATCGCGGTGGTGACCGTGTGGCTCCTCGTGAACGTCATCAAGGTGTTCGACCTGATCTACGTCATGACCGGAGGTGGGCCCGGCGGGGCCAGCGAGGTCATCGCGGTCACCATGGTCGACGAGTTCGGCAACGGTGAGGGCGGCTACTCGGCCGCGATCGCCGTCGTGATGCTGCTCCTGATCATCCCGATCATGGTGTTCAACATCCGCCGGTTCCGGAGCGAGCGGGTGACAGGCTAATTGGCGACCGCCGACGCCACCGTCGCACGGCCGCGGGAGACCCCAAGCGCGCGGGTCCTCGGATTCGTCACCCGGACGCCGGTCCACCTCGGGCTGATCGTGATTGCGATCATCTGGCTCGTTCCGACCGTCGGCCTCGCCGTGACCTCGCTCCGCCCCCGCGGGGAAATCCAGTCGTCGAGCTGGTGGAGCTCCCTCACCCACCCCGACTTCACGCTCGAGAACTACACCGACGTCCTGAACCGGGGCAACATGGACACGGCCTTCGTCAACAGCCTGATCATCACGATCCCGGCGACGCTTCTGCCGTTGGCGCTTGCGGCACTCGCCGCCTACGGCTTCTCGTGGATCGCCTTCCCGTTCCGCGACACGATCTTCCTGGTCGTTGTCGCGCTGATGATCGTTCCGGTGCAGATGGCGCTCGTGCCGCTGCTGACCATTTTCCGGGAGCTGGGGATCGCCAACGGCTTCGGTGGGATCTGGCTCGCCCACACGGCGTTCGGCCTCCCGCTCGGGATCTTCCTGCTGCGGAACTTCTTCATCGCCCTGCC
>CAWHBN010000005.1:0-138622 GCA_963827705.1 uncultured Actinomycetes bacterium | reverse complement strand
GGCCTCCTGACCTTCCGGCGTGGGGTCGCGAAGGAGGACGAGCCGCTGCCGAAGGCGTTCATCCCGGCGGCGCCGCTCTACACCGGCGTCCAGCGAGACGCCGTGCTCCGGTTCGCGAAGGAGCCCGAGCGGTTCCCGGCGCTCCTCGAGATCCTCGAGCGGCGACAGCCGGAGCACTACGTCTTCGTGCAGGGCCCGCCCGGCTCCGGGAAGACGTACACCGGCGCGCGCCGCGCGGTCGAGCTGATGAAGCAGGGCCAGCGGGTCGGGGTGACCGCGCTCAGCCACAAGGCGATCCACAAGTTCCTGGAGGAGGTCGAGAGCGTCGGGTACGCGTTTCGCGGGCGGAAGAAGTCGAGCGGGCCGGACACCGAGTTCCAGGGCCGCTTCATCGACAGCTCCGGCGACAACGCGGACCTGCTCGACCCGGAGCTGCAGCTGATCGCCGGCACGTCGTTCCTCTTCGCGCGGCCGGAGTTCGAGGGGCCGTGGACACGCTGTTCGTGGACGAGGGCGGCCAGGTGTCGCTGGCCGACGCGATCGCGGTCGGCACGGCGGCTCAGCGGCTCGTCTTGCTCGGCGACCCGAATCAGCTCCCGCAGGTCTCCCAGGGCGCGCACCCGCCGGGCGCGAGCGAGTCGGTGCTGAGCCACCTGCTCGGCGAGGACGAGACGGTGCGCCAGGGCATGGGGGAGTTCCTCGAGCAGACCTGGCGGATGCGGCCCGAGGTCAACGCCTTCATCTCGGAGACGTTCTACGAAGGCAGGCTGGAGCCGGCAGAGATCTGCTACGGCCGGTCAGTGGAGGCTGGGAACGGCCTGCGCTTCGTCGAGGTCGAGCACGAGGGCCACCGGACCGCCTCGCCGGAGGAGGCAGCGTTCGTAAGGGACGAGATCGAGCGCCTGCTCGGGACGCCATACGTCGACGAGCAGGGCGAGAGGCTGCTGGGCCCGAAGGACGTCGTCGTCGTAGCGCCGTACAACGCGCAGGTCCGCCGCCTCCGAGCTGCGATCCCGGACCAGCGCGATCCGGATCGGCACGGTCGACAAGTTCCAGGGCCAGGAGGCCCCGGTCGTCTTCTATTCGATGGCGAGCTCGAGCGGAGAAGACGTCCCGCGTGGCCTGGACTTCCTGTTCTCGCGCAACCGCCTCAACGTGGCGATCTCGAGAGCGAAGTGTCTGGCGTACCTGGTCGCGAGCCCGAGGCTGCTGGACGCGAACTGCCGGACGGTGGAGCAGATGCGGCTGGCGAACGCGCTGTGCCGGTTCGTCGAGAAAGGCATTATAGCCCAGTGCGCGAACCTCTAAGGGATCCGTGCAACTCTGCCGATGAGACAGCGGCATGTCTGTGGTCCGAAACCCCAGCGGGGGGACGCTTCCCTACATCGAGCCTCCGTTCGAGGAGCAGAGCGGCTTGGCGCAAAACTGACGGAAGGCGAGATTGTCGTCCGAGACTTCTTCCTTCGGCATCTCGCGGCGCCGTGGGAGTCTATCTTCAGCCTCATCTCAACGAGCGTAGACCCGACTTCGTTCTCCTTTAACCCGCGGGTCGGGATTGCAGTCTTCGAAGTCAAGGACACCGTCGAACCAAAGGCTCGCCGTTGCTCCCAGGCGCTGAGCAAGGTGGAGCTCTACCGGAACGAGATGCCAATCTTTACTGTGCGGGACTTCGCCGCGCTGCCGCTCTTCCTGCCGTCACCGGAGGTCTTATTTTTCCGTTCGCCGAGGAGCTGTTGCTGCGGTCTATGGCTCGGGAGACGTATCGGCGGATTGTCAAGCATGACGCCGGACGAGTCGTTTCTTCGGATCATTGGAAAAGAGACCCTTGAAAGCGACTCGATCGACCTCGTTTTCCCGGCTGGTGGCCTTGGAATCTACATCGGCAATGGATGAGACAATTGCCGAGGATCTCCGTCACTGGCTGGTCGAACCCGAGTTCAGCATCGAGCAACGTCGACTGCCAGCGCTCACAGCGATCCAGCGTCGGCTCATTGAGGGCCGGACGACGAGTTGGATACCGCCAAGTCCGGGGACCCGCGGGAACGGGTAAGTCGATCGCCCTCGCGGGGCGCGCCGCCCAGCTCCAACGTGGAGGGTCGCGAAGTCCTCGTTGTCGTCTACAACACGACTCTCATCAACTATCTCAAGGACCTCGCCCGTCAGTTTGGGTGCGACACGAGGCGCGTTACGTGGCTGCCTTTCATCAGTGGTGTAAGTCCGTCATGATCGAAGCCGGGCGTCACGAGGAATATCGCGCTCTTTGGCGCGACCGAGACGAAGATGAGGATTCGGTTCTGGATCAGGCGCTGCCTCAGGCAGTGATCGAAACGCTTGAAGTCAGCCGCCTTCCAGGGGCAGAAGTACGACGCGATCCTGGTGGACGAGGCGCAGGATATGCGACGTTCGTGGTGGCAAGCACTGCGGTTAGCGTTGCGACCTGGCGGTGAAGCGGTCCTGATGGCGGACCGGGCTCAGGACATCTATGGCCGGTCCAGTTGACTGGACTGAGCAGAGCATGGTTGGGGCTGGCTTTGGCGGTCAATGGACCGAGCTGAATGTGAGCTATCGGATGCCCGTGCAGCTGACGAGGCTGGTCAAGCGATTCGTTGCCGCTCAGCTGGCGAACGAGCGCGCTCCGGAGGAGGATCCCCAGCAAGAGCTGACAGTCGACGCCTGCGCGTTGAGGTGGGTACAGGTTCGAGACGAGGAGATAACTGAGCGGTGCGCCGAGGAGGTGATCTCTTTAGTGGCGTCTTCGAACGGAGCCGGCGGCTCACCTCTGGCCTTCGCCGACGTTGTCGTTCTGTCTGATCGCGTCGAGCGAGGACATGACATCGCCGAACTGCTCCGGGCAAAGAACATCCGCGTTCTCGATACGTTCTCGCCGCATGAGCAGACGCGTCGTCGTCAGAAGCTGACATTTTTCAAGGGCTCAGAACGCGTCAAAGCGACAACAATCCACAGCTTCAAAGGGTGGGAGGGGCGCGCGCTTGTCGTCGTCCTCTCGGGCCGCGACACACCGCAATCGAATCGGGTTGCGTACGCGGCACTCACGCGACTTAAAGCGCACGCTGCCGGGAGTTATCTCACCGTAGTCAGCTCCGCCGAACACCTGGCCGCTTTTGGCCGCGCCTGGCCCGACTTCGTCGAAGCTCGCGGCCGGCGGTAACGCTCAACTCGAAGAGCTCGCCTACCAGTTGGCACGCCCCGGTCGTCTTCTACTCGATGGCGAGCTCGAGCGGCGAAGATGTCCCGCGAGGCCTGGACTTCCTGTTCTCGCGCAACCGCCTCAACGTCGCGATCTCGAGAGCGAAGTGCCTCGCGTACCTTGTCGCGAGCCCGCGACTGCTGGACGCGAACTGCCGCACGGTGGAGCAGATGCGGCTCGCGAACGCGCTCTGCCGGTTCGTGGAGGACGCCGAAGCCGGCGTGTCCGTCTAGTACACTAGACAGATGCTCGGCGGCTTGCCACGCTGGTGGTCTGACCGGAAGGCAGGTGCTCCGCATTCTTCGTCGCCGCAGGTGCGAGATCGTTCGGCAGCGCGGCTCTCATGTCCGCGTCCGCTGCGATCAGTGCCAGACCACCGTTCCGGTTCATCGAGGCCGCGATCTCCCACCCGGAACACTCCGCGCGATTATGCGCGACCTCGAACCGTGCCTAGGGAAGAGGTGGCTCGATGAGTGAGGCCTATCGCGTCGTAATCGAGCGCGACGAGACTGGAGCGTGGATCGCCAGAGTCCCTGGGCTGCGCGGCTGTCATACCTACGGAAGAACGCTCAACGAGGTGCGGCGTCGGATCCGCGAAGCGCTCAGCCTCTGGGTCGACGATGCGGAGACTGCCGAGCTTGGAGGAGGAGATTCGCCTCCCCGGTGACGCACGGCAGGCGATCCAGCGCAGCAGTGCCGCCCGGCTTCGTGCGGAGCAGGGTCGAGAGCAGGCGCAGCGCGCGACAACTGCTGCGGCAGAGCTACTGGTCGAGCGGCTGGGCCTAGGGGTGCGCGATGCCGGCGAGCTGCTCGGGCTCTCGCACCAGCGGGTGCAACAGCTGGTTTCGGGCGAAGCAAAGTAGTCCCTAGTCGAGGCTGCCGCGGCGGGCGAGCCACTCCATGGGCTGGCCGGTAACACGGGCGATTGCGTCGAAGTGGCGGTCGTAGTGAAGGAGGATCGCGCCATGGACCCGCGCGATCGCCGCGATGAGCAGATCCATCGGCCGTGGCCCTCGGTGCTGGGCTCGTTCGACGAGCGCGGATTGCGTCTCTGACGCGGCGGCGCTTGCCTCGTCGTCGAGCGGAAGCCGGGGAAGCCCTGCGAGTTGATCCTGGAGGGACGCGAAGTCTCGCGCGCCCCGCGCCGAGTACCCGAGCTCGAGGACCACGGGAACGCAGACCGCCAGGTCGCCCCTTGCCACGACGTCCGACCAGAAGTCGAAGGCCGCGCCGCTGCGGTGCCAGGCGCTCGTATCGGCCAGATAAAGCGGCACCTACGGCTCGCGGAGTCGCTGGAGCTCGTCAGGACCGGGGCCCACGCCGCCGTCGCGCTTGATCCGTTCGAGCAGGCTCATTCGGCGCTCGTGGTTGATGACGTCCTCGAGCGCGGCGTCCACGGTCTCGGCGAGGGTCGTCGTCCCCAGGATCTCCTTGACCCGCGCGACCTTCTCGCGATCGATGACCAAAGAAGTCTTGTCCGGCTTGGATATCTGCTTGGCCATGTCCTGGATATCTTAGCCCCATGGCAGGCCGTTCCAGTCGTCCGGCTGCCCCGGTTGCCACTTCGGGAGCCCGGCGTACGCCTCCGCCGGCTGTGTCGTCTCCTCCTCGACGCCCGCGCCATGGCGGAGCGCAAGCTCTGAGCGCGGGTAGACGATCCCCTTCTCGGGCCACCCCTTGCGCGCGCCCGCCATGAAGATGACGCACGGGCCGTCGCCCGCCCCGACGAAGGCGTGGTCGGTGTTCGGCGGGCAGTGCACGAAGTCCCACGCCTGGAGCGGCCGCTCCTCGCCCTCGATCAGCAGCAGGCACTCGCCGGCGAGCACGAGGAAGTCCTCCTGGTTCGCCTCACGGTGGTACCTGCTCGCCTGTCCCGGCTGGAGCACGGCCAGGCTGTAGCCGATGTCGGGAAACGGTGCGTCGTCGCCCTCGATGATGAACACGTCTCCGAGCGTGTCGTTCGTGACCCACGCCCCGTCCCGGACGTTGACGACGAACCAGCCCTCGGTCACCGGCGTGAGGCCGCCGGCGCTGCTGTTCGAGTCGTGCTTCCTCGACCATCTCTGCTCCTCTCCTGGAAGGCACGGAATCGTCACAGACGCGGCACACCTGAGTGCGTTTTCTCCCGGCTCAATAGAGATGTGGTCGCGCTACCCGTCATCGAGCTGGCGCACGAGCTGGACCTCGAGCGACGTTCCGACCTGCCCGCTTTGCCTGCTCGACCTCGCGATGGAGATCAAGCAGGGGCGCAAGCCGCCGCGGGCGCTCGTCAAGCGGACGACGGACTGGGTCTGGATGGAGAGCGGGGAGGCGGTCAAGGCCGCTCTCGTCCAAGCTCGCATGGAGGAACGCCCCTTCGCCGAGGACGCGCTGCGCGACATCGAGCTGAACGGCTGGCATGGTCGGTTCGCCGAGACGATCGTCTGGCGGCTCGCCTGCGAGCTGGCCGAGGAGCTGCCCTGACCGTGCTATCACTTTGCTAGCGTGAGTGGGATGCCGACACTCAACATCCGGAACGTTCCAGCCCCGGTCGTGAGCACGCTCAAGCGGCGCGCGCGGGCGAACGGCCGCTCCCTGAATGCCGAGGTCGTGGAGGCACTCAAGGAGTACGACGAGCGGCACAGCGATCGTGAAGAGCTCCTGCGCCAACTCGAGGAGTTCCGTCGCGAATGGCTTGCGCCGCCCGACGCTCCGTCTCCTGAGGAAATGATCCGAGCAGGCCGGGATGAGCGAGATCGGCGGATTACGGGCGATCTTTGACGCGAGCGTGTTCGTCCGTGCGCTCGCCGACGGTGATGAAGCGGCGACGCAGTGGATGGCACGAGCTGTTCGCGAAGTCGAGGTGAGCGTCCCTAGCCTCGTCTTCGCCGAAGTCGGAAATGCTTTGGCCGGATATGTGCGGGCCGGCCGGCTTTCCCGCGACGGGGCGTCGCAACGGCTGGATCTCGCCCTACGTCTCCCGCATCACGTTCGGGACTTGGCGACAATCGTGCCCGCCGCCTTGACCATTGCGGTCGGAAAGGGTCTCAGCGTCTACGACGCCTGCTACGTAGTGCTGGCCGACGCCGAGGACGCGGTCCTCGTGACCGCCGACCAGCGCCTTGCCGCGGCGGTCAAGCGGGCTGAGCTGGTGTGACTTCGAAGGCGCCGAGCACATCGTCGCCTGGCGATCGAGCTTCGCCGGGCCGATGCACGAGACCTTCGCAAGCTGCCAGAGCTCTCGCGGCGTCTTGCCTGGCTGGAGCGCCCTGGACGTGCTAATCCGTATGTACAGACGTTCGTCTGTACAATGATCTTGGATGCCATCGATCGGAATACGCGAGCTCGGGCGTTCCCTCAGCGCTGTCGTCCGAGAGATTCGAGAGACAGGAGAGCCAACCGTCGTCACCGATCGCGGCCGGCCCGTGGTGCTAATGCTGCCGATCGACGAGGCGCAGCTCGAGGACTTCGTACTGACGAACGCCCCCGCGTTCGTCGCGTCGATGCAGGCAGCCGACGAAGAGCTCGCCTCGAGCCAGACACAGCCGCTCGACGAAGCGATCAAGGGCCGGAAGTCGGCCTAGAGCTCGAGAGTTCGCAGCGATCGCTCTAGGTCGCGTCTGTTGACGATCCGTGCGACGAGGTACCCCTCGGCCTCGTTACCGCCGAGCCGTGAGAGCTCTTCTTGGGTGAGTGGTCGATAAACGATCCGCCAGTTGCCGACTCGCAGCCGAAGCCATGGCGGGCGGCCTCTCAGCTGTTTAACGTCGAGATTCTCGGGCGGCGGGTCGGCCGCGAGGCCCTGGGCCAATGCCGCGCGCACTTGCTCGCGATCGCTTGCGCCCGTGATTCTCCGCAGATCGCGAACCGCGTGGCGCGCGAGCTCGACTCGTCTCATCTCGGCGCATCAGCTCTGCCGGCCGGCTAGAGCCCCGAGCACCTCGTCGCCGTAGCGCTCGAGCTTCGCCGGGCCGACGCCTGAGACCTTCGCGAGCTGCCAGAGCTCCGTCGGGCGTCTGGCGGGCGATCTCTTCCAGCGTCTTGTCGTGGAAGACGACGAACGCCGGCACTTCGTCCTTTCGCGCTCGCTCCAGGCGCCACGCCTTCAGCGCCTTCATCGACCGGGTCGTCGGCCGCGACTCGCTCCGGCGCCTCGACGCCCAGCTCGTGCAGGAAGCGGCTCGGCTCGCCTGACCACGTGATCTCCAGGTAGCGCTTCGCTCTCGTCATCCCGACGTAGAGCAGGCGGCGCTCCTCCGCCAGCGCCTCGCCGAGCTTCGCGCGCTTGAACGGCAGCTCGCCCTCCTCCAGCCGCGGGAGGAAGACGACCTCGAACTCCAGGCCCTTCGCTCGGTGGTACGTCAGCAGGTTGACGCCTCGGCCTGACGCCTCCTCGCCGAAGCGGCTCTGGAGATCGGCCAGGAACTCCGCCACCGTGCCCTCGCCGAACTCCTCCGCCAGGCGGACGAAGCGCGCGAGGTCGCCCTGGCGCGTCTGCTCCTCCTCGCCGACGCCGTCCGGCACGACCTCCGCCAGGCCCTGCGCTCGCGCGACCTCCGCGACGATTCCGACCGGCCGGTCGCCCGACCCTCGCAGCGCCCGCAGCATCCCTCGCGCCGCCGGCCTCGCCAGGAACGCGCCGCCGCGCACCTGGTACGGGATCCCCGCCTCCGAGAGCGCCTCCTCGAAGTCCTCCGACCGCGAGTTGATCCGGTACAGCACCGCCATCTCCTCGTACGGCACGCCCTCCCGGTGGAACGTCCTGATGTTGCCGACGATCGACGCGACCTCCGCCTCCGCGTCCTCGCACGCCCGCAGCACCGGCGCCTCGCCCGCCGGCCGCGTCGCCCGCAGCACCTTCTCCGCGCCGCCGAGCTTCGGCACCAGCCGGTTCGCGAGCTCGAGGATCTCCGGCGTCGAGCGGTAGTTCTCCTCCAGCCGGAACACCTGGCCCCGCGCGCGCAGCAGGTACTCCGGCGTCGCGCCCGTGAACGAGTAGATCGACTGGTAGTCGTCGCCGACGACGCACAGCTCGTCCCGGTCGCCCAGCCAGCGCTCGAGCAGCGTCTGCTGGAGCAGGTTCACGTCCTGGTACTCGTCCACCGTGAACGCCCGGTAGCGCTGGCGGAAGATCCGCGCGGCCTCGGCGTCCTCGTCGTAGAGCCGGATCGCGAGCTCGAGCAGATCCTCGAAGTCGATCCGGCCCTGCCGCTCCTTCTGCTGCTCGTAGCGCCGGAAGACGCTCTGCATCAGGTCCTCCGCGATCGGCGGCGCATGCGACCCCAGCCCCTCGAGATACGTGTCCGGCGTCAGGCGCCGGTTCTTCGCCCACTCGATCTCCTGCGCGAGATCGCCGAGCGCGCGGAACTTGAACGGCGGCGGGAGCGAGCGCCGGATCGGCTGGAGCGTCAGCGCCTTCGACGGCAGGATCTGGCCGATCCGGTCGCCGGCGAAGAAGCGGAGCTGCGCCAGCGCCGCCGAGTGGAACGTCCGCGCGACGACGCCGCGGACGCCGAGCCCGGCCAGCCGCTCGCGCATGACTCCCGCGGCCTTGTCCGTGAAGGTCACGGCCAGGATCTCCGACGGCTCGAAGGCGCCGGTCAGCACCTGGTTCGCGATCCGGCGCGTGATCGTCGTCGTCTTGCCCGAGCCGGCGCCGGCGAGGATGCAGACCGGGCCGCGCACGGCCTCGACCGCCGCGCGCTGCTGCGGGTTCAGCCCCTCGAAGACGTCCATCGCCACACAGGCGAGCTTAGGCCCGGCGTCGGCGGGCCTGTGAAACGAATCTGGAACTTCGCTGGCTAGAGTCGAGCCGTGGCCGGTCTCTCGGCGCAGCAAGTCGCCGACCTCGTCCCGTGCCCGCCCGAGCAGGTTCGGCGGCTGGACGAGCTCGGCCTGCTCGACGCCCACCGCGAGGATGGGCAGTTCGCGCCCTCGGCCGTCTACGTCGTTCGCCTGATGGGCGCCTTCGAAGAGGCCGGTGTCCCGCTCGACGACGTCGCCCGAGCGGTGGCCGCGGACAAGCTCACGTTTCCGATCTTCCTGCCCGAGCCGGCCGCGCTCGACGAGACCTACGACGAGCTCGGCGCGCGGCTCGCCCGCCCGCCGGAGCTGCTGCGCCGGCTCAGCCGGGAGCTCGGGCTCCCGCCGTCCGCGGGCGACCGGATCCGGGACGAGGACGCGGAGGTGCTCTCGCTCATCGTCACGACGCTCGACCTCGCCGACGAGGAAGAGCTCTCCCAATTCACCCGGCTCTACGGGGGGAGCATCCAGCGGCTCGTCACCGCCGGCCTCCAGTTCTTCGACCGGGCCGTGCGCCAGCGGCTCGAGAGCTACGACCTCCCGCGCGAGGAGATCAACAGCGTCACGTACCAGAAGGCGAGCGAATACACCACGCTCGTGGTGTCGATCGTGCCCTGGCTGCAGCGGCGCCACCGCGAGCACGCCCTGTTCGAATACCTCGTCGGCGTGACCGAGGAGATCATGGAACAGCACGGGATCAGAGCCATGCCGTCCAGGCAGCCGCCGGCGATCGCCTTCCTCGACCTGACCGGCTATACAGCGCTCGCGGAGGAGCGGGGGGACGCGGCTGCGGCTGATCTCGCCACCGCGCTCGCAGGCGTCGTCAACCGGACGGCGCAGGAGCACGGCGGCCGCCCTGTGAAGTGGCTCGGCGACGGCGTCATGTTCCACTTCCCGGACTCCGGCGGCGCGGTGCTCGGCGGGCTCCACCTGCTGGAGCAGACCGAGGAGTCGGTGCAGGTGCCGGCGCGGGTCGGCATCAACGCCGGCACGCTCGTCCAGCAGGAGGGCGACTTCTTCGGGCGGACGGTGAACGTCGCGGCGCGGATCGCCGACTACGCGAAGCCGCACGAGGTGCTCGTCAGCGAGGAGGCGCGGAGCGGCGCCGAGGTGGACGGCGTCGAGTTCGAGCTCGTCGGCGACGTCGAGCTCAAGGGCGTCTCGCGCGCCGTCCGGCTGCACCGGGCGAGTCGCGGATGACCGAGGTGGTCGCCAACGGGATCCGGCTCTACTACGAGGAGCACGGCGAAGGCACTCCGATCCTCGGGATCCACGGCAGCGGCAGCTCCGCGCTCATGTGGGCCGCCGCCGTCGAGCCTTTGGCCGGGCTCGGTCGAGTGATCCTCTACGACCGGCGCGGACACACGCGCAGCGAGCGGCCGGAGCCGTTCCTCCAGACGACACGCGAGCAGGAAGCGGACGACGCGGCGGCCCTTCTCGACGCGCTGGACGCCGCGCCGGCCGTCGTCATCGGGCGCAGCTACGGAGGCGACGTCGCGTTCGAGCTCGCGCGGCGCCATCCCGGCCACGTGAGAGCCATCGTCGGGCTCGAGCCGGGTCTCCTGCATCTGGATCCCGAGGCCAAGCGGCTCGAGGACGATCTGAGCGCGCGGCTGCGAGCCGCCGACCCCGAGCGTGTCGGTCAGACGCTGATCGAGGTTGCGCTCGGGCCCGGTGGCTGGGAAGCGCTGCCGGCCGAGGCCCGCGAGCTGTTCACGGCCAACGGTCCTGCGATCCTCGCGGAGGTCGAGGGCCTGAATGCCGACCTCGACGAGGCCGCGCCTCTCGGCGATCGAGCACCAGACGCTCCTGGTCAGCGCGGCCGGGTCACCTGAGCCCTTTCGGCGGGTCGCCGCCAAGCTCGCGTCGCTGCTTCCGAACGTCGAGGAGGTTCGGGTCGAGGGCGGCCACCTGATCGACCCCGCGGGTCCCGAGGTGCTGCGCTTCGTCGAGCGCTTCGCCTAGAGCGTTACTCGTTCACGGCGGTCGACGCCCGATTTGCTCTCGGGATCACGGCCGCGGATGAGGACGAAATGCTCCTCAGCAGTCGCGCGGTAGAGCCGGTGCGGATCGGGCGCCTGGACGTCGCTGATTTGCCACCCGGGGCCGTCGTTTGTCCGTGAGAGCCGGTCGAAGATCTCGAGGCCGTGCTCGAGCTCTGCACCGGTCAGCTCCTGGGCGTTGGCGTTGATGTAGACGGCTGCGGCGGCTCCGATCGCAACCGACGGGTCGTAGATCGCGAGTGCGACCTCCGGACGTGCCGCGATGTTGCGCGAGTGTCGCGTGTCATGCGTCGAGACCCAGTGGAAGTGCCGGTAGTCCTCGCACGCGAACCACACGGGCGAGACCCACGGATGGCCTGTCTCGTCCGCGGTTCCGAGCGCCATGTACTTCGTCTCGTCGATCACGCGGCGGGCGAGCTCTGCGAGGTCAGCGGCCATGCAGGGCCTCACGGAGCTCGCGAACCTCTGCTTCCAGCCGAGGCCACGCGCGCTTCCAGCGAGTCGTTGGACGACACCGGCGTGACCTCCTCGTCCTGCCCGCCGAGCAGCTGGACGTAGCGCTGCTCTTTCTGGCCGGGTTGGCGCGGGAGCCGGGCGACGAGCTCGCGCTGGATGAGCCCGTCGAGGACGGCCTCGGCGTCGGCCGGCGACTGAAACTGGTGGAGTCGGTCCGTGCGCTGCTTCAGCTCGCCGGGCGTCTGCGGGCCGCGGAGCATCAGGACGGCGAGCAGCGAGATCTCACCATCCGAGAGGCCGAGCGCCTCGTTGAACAGATGCCGGTACTTCACTGACCGGCTCCCGGCGCCGCTCGCGAGACGCACCCAGCCGCGGCGGGAAAGCTGCTGGAGCGCCTCGCGGATCGTCGGCTCGTCGTACTCGACGACCGGATCGCGGTTCGTCGACTGGTTGCAGGCGAGCCGAAGCGAGTTCAGCGAGAGCGGATAGGCGTCCGGCGTCGTCCGCTGCTTCTCGATCAGGCACCCCAGCACCCGGAGCTCGGCGGCGTCGGCGTCCACCGCGCCAGCGTAATCGAGCGCTTCTAGAGCGTGATGGGCTCGCTGCGGTCCACGCCCGAGCCGCGCTCCGGATCCCTGCCCGGGATCAGCACCCAGTGCTCCGAGACCGTCGCGCGATAGAGCCGGAAGAGCGACGGCTCCTGGACGTCGTCGAGTCCCCATGCGCGGTCGATGTCCCTTCGGGACAGGCGGTCGAAGACTTCGAGGCCGCGCTCGAGCTCCGACCCGGTGAGCTCCTCGGCCACGCCCTTCATGTAGACGGCCTGTGCGCCGCCGACGGGGACCGACGAGTCGAAGATCGCGATCGCGACCTCCGGGCGGGCTGCGAGGTACCGCGAGTGCTTCGCGTCGGGCGAGGAGACCCAGTGGAAGTGCCGGTAGTCCTCCGACGCGAACCACACCGGCGTCACCCACGGGTGGCCGGCCTCGTCGGCGGTCCCGAGCGCCATGTATCTGTTCGCATCGATGACGCTTCTGGCACGGTCGCTTAGCTCATCGCTCATTGCTGCTCCTTTCGGCGAGTCACAATGGTCGTACATCGCGACGAAGGAGGTTGAGGCATGTCCAGGATCGCGTACCTGGTTCTCGCTGCGGCCGTCTTCGCTCTTGCCGGCAGCGGCGCCGGCGCCTCCGTCCGAACCCTGAGCCACGACGAGCCGGGCGTCACGCACGGCGTCGTCGTCGGCGACGTCACCGCGCGCACGGCGGTGCTCTGGGCTCGGGCGGATCGCGAAGGCACTCTCAAGGTTCACCTCTCCGGTGGGAAGCACCACGGCGTCGCGCGGCTCGACGTCCATGCGGCCGACGACTACACCGGACAGGTCGTCCTCACCGGCCTGAGGCCGGACACCACGTACCGCTACCGGGTCGGCTCGGAACGCGGGTCCTTCGAAACAGCGCCCGCGGCCGATGACCCCGAAGCCGTCCGCCTCGTGTTCGGCGGCGACGTCGCCGGCCAGAACGTCTGCCGCGACACACGCGAGGGCTTCCCGATCTTCGAGACGATCCGAGCGCGGCGCCCGGACGTCTTCGTGGGTCTCGGCGACATGATCTATGCGGACAACGCCTGTAACGCGCTCGGCCTCTACGGCAACGCGCAGGTGCCCGGGCCCGGCCCGGCGGCGGACCTGGCGACCTTCTGGGCGCACTGGCGCTACAACCGAGCGGACGCGGCGTCGCAGCGCCTGCTCCGGAGCACGAGCTACGTCGGCGTCTGGGACGACCACGAGGTCGTCAACGACTTCGGCCCGCTCAACGACACACGGGCGACGCCGCCGTACACGCCCGGCGTCCATCTGCTCCCGATCGGGCTCGACGCGTTCCTCGACTACACGCCGATCGCCGTCGCGCCGAACACGCCCAAGCGGCTCTACCGCTCGCTGCGCTGGGGGAAGCACGTCGAGCTGTTCGTGCTCGATACGCGGCAGTACCGCGACGCCAACATCGCCGACGACAGCGCAGAACGGCCGAAGACGATGCTCGGACGCGAGCAGCTCACCTGGCTGAAGGAGAGCCTCGCCGCATCGGACGCGACGTGGAAGGTGATCGTCTCGAGCGTCCCGATGTCGATCCCGACCGGGTTCCCGGTGAGTGGAGGGCGCGACGGCTGGGCGAACTTCACGGAGCCGTCGGGCTTCGAGCAGGAGCTGCTGGACATCCTCCGGTTCATGGAGCAGCGGCGGATCGTGAACTCGCTCTGGATCACGACGGACGTCCACTTCGCGGAGGCGTTCCGGTACCGGCCGTTTCCCGGCGAACCCCGCGTTCGTCGTCCACGAGCTGGCGAGCGGGCCGCTGAACGCGGGAATCTTCCCGAACGCTGCGTTCGACACGACGCTGAATCCGACCGTGCTCTTCGGCCCGCGGCCGCGCGACGACGGTCGCGACCTGGGAGCAGGCGAAGGACGGCTTCAACTTCGGCACCGTCGAGGTCGACCGCCGCGGCCGGTTGACGGCGGGCTTCGTCAACACCGCCGGCCAGACCTTGTACTCCCTGACGCTGTCGCCGCAGTAGGAACGAAAACGGGAGGGCGGCCTCTCGGGGCCGCCCTCCCATCAGCAGTCGTTCATCCTGCCGCTTCGTCGAGCGTCGGCTGGTAGTCGACCGCCGGCCTCTCGCTGAGGCGCTCGAGGAGCGAGTCCCCGTCAAGCTCGTCCCGGGTGATCGGGAGACCGCCGGCGTCCAACAACTCGCGGTTCCCGTCCGGTGCGTCCGAGTCGTCACGGACGAAGAGCGGCACCCAGCCGGCCTTGAGATTCTCCAGCGCGCCCGCGCGCGTGCCTCCGCTCTCGCCGGACGCGACCACGACGCCCGCCTCGGCGAGCGCGTAGATCAGCCGGTTCCGCCCCATCGCGTCGCCGACGCTGAAGCCGGCCGCGGGATGCTTGACGGCGATCAGCGTCAGCTCGCCGTCAGCGAGGTAGGCGCGGAAATCCGGCCGGCGTACAGCCCGCTCGAGGGCTTCGGCGACAACCCCGATCGCCTTTCCACCGCCATCCACAGTCGCGAGCATGGCTGCGCTGTCGATGCCGCGCGCACCGCCTGAGACGACGACGAGACCGTGTCGCGCGCAGCTCCGTCCCAGCGCCGTTGCGAAGCCGATGCTCGCTTCATCCGCGTCGCGGGAACCTACGACCGCCACGGAGCGGTCGACGAGCGCGGACGGATTGCCTGCGCCGAAGATCACCGGTGGTGCCGTTGCTTTGAGACGGCTGCGGAAGAGTGGGGGATACCCGTCGTCGGCGCGCGTGATGATCCAGATGCCGCGCGCGCTGAGGTGTTCGAGCTCCACGGCGAACTGGCCGCCACGCGACAGGAGCTCTGCGACTCGGCCGCCCGCTTCCGGGCTTACGCCGAGGGACTCCGCGATATCTGGCGCCTCGAGCGCGAACAGCGCGCTCGGCGTCCCGAGCTCGGACGCGTGAATCGAGGCTGCAAGCGAGCTCCATTCCTTCGGCGTGAGTGGGCGGGTCGATGCTTCGCGGGGAAGCGCGAGCGTCGAGCAGAGCAGCGCGATCGCCTGACCGTCAGGACTGAGACGAGGGCTGCTCATTGCCGGCCCTTCGTAGCCACCGCCAGCGCCAACGGGTAGACAGGCCCGCTTCCAGCCTGCCGCAGCCGCAGCGCGCAAACCGTCATCGACCACTTCGAGTCGACGATGTCATCGACGAGGAGGACAGGCCCGGAGCCGACCTCGTCCGGGCGGGCCTCGAAGGCGTCGATCACGTTGCGGGCCTGCTGGGCGCTGTTCTCCATGTCCTTCTGCTGCGGCTTCTCGCGAACCTTGACGATCGATTCGTGGTACGGCAGCCAGAGCGCATGAGCGAGGCGCTGCGCGAAGTCGGGCACGATCGACGTTCGAAGCGACGGGACAGCCGTGACCCAGGTCGGCGGAGGCTCGGGCTGCCACACGTCTCGGATGAGTTGCGCCGCTGCGTCGACGAGCTTCTGGTCAAACCGCTCCTCACGATACTTCGCCTCCGCGACGAGGCTGCCCCAGCCGGCGTCGCGATAGATCGATAGCGCCCGGCCCTCGGCAGCTTGGTGCTCGGGCGGGATCCGGCCGGTGAGCTCGCCCGTCCCTCCGGGCGGCCACTGCTTGCGTGGCTCGATCGTCCGGAACGATCGCCGAAGGAAGGCAACAGCGTCGGCGAGGATGTCTTCGTCAACGGCGCGCGAGACGAAGTCGCCCGCACAGTTCGCGCAGCGACCGCATCTGACAGGAGCTGGGTCGTCTAGCTCAGCCGCGAGAAATCGCATCAGGCAGTCGTCGGTCCGGGTAAAGGCGCGAATGCGCTCGAGCTCGAGGCGTCGTTGCCGGATCACGTTTGCGATGCGCTCACGCTCGGGCTGCCACGGAGTCGGCGAGCGGAAATAGTGCGGCCCGTCCTTGAAGATCGCCTCGTCGAGCTCGAGAGCTTTGAGGCACTTATCGATCTGTCCGCCCGAGAGGTTGATCCGCGCGGTGAGCTCGGCTTTGCGGACTCCGTCTCCGCGCTCGATCTCGAGCAGGACGGAGCGAAGGTCGTCCTCTCGGGGGAAGGCGGTCTCGATGAAGTAGTTGGCGATCTCGTCGTCCTCGCGCCCGTGCAGCAGCACGATCGCGGCGTCGTCGAGCTCGCGGCCGGCCCGCCCGATCTGCTGGTAGTACGCGATCGCCGACCCTGGCCGCTGGAAGTGGACGACGAACCCGAGATCGGGCTTGTCGAAGCCCATCCCGAGGGCGACTGTCGCCACGAGTGCCTTGACCTCGTTTCCGCGGAGCCGATCCTCGAGCTCGCAGCCGCCGATCGGAGTCGAGGTCGCCGTAGTACGGCGCGACGGAGATTCCTCGAGTTGCGAGCCAGTCGGCGACCCGCTGACAGTCCGCCACCGTGAGGCAGTAGACGATCCCAGAGCCGGCGAACGTCGGCAGGTTCTCGGCGAGCCAGGCGAGGCGCTCTGCCTGGTCGGCGAGCTCGATGACCTGAAGGCGGAGGCTCTCGCGGGTCAGAGGGCCGCGAATGGAGAGGAGATCCTCACCGAGCTGCTCGCCGATGTCGGCGATGACGCGGTTGTTGGCCGTCGCAGTCGTCGCGAGCAGCGGGACCCCCGGGGGCAGCTGCTGGATCAGGCGGCCGATCCGCCGGTAGTCCGGGCGGAAGTCGTGGCCCCAGTCGGAAATGCAGTGCGCCTCGTCCACGACGAACAGGCCGACGGAATCCGCGAGACCGAGCGTTCGTGCACGGAAGCGCTCGTTTCCCAGGCGCTCGGGCGAGACGAGCAGGAGATCGACTTCGTTCGCTCTGAGCGCTCGGTCGATCTCGTCCCACTCCTCGACGTTGGCGCTGTTGATCGTTCTCGCTCGGACGCCGATCCGGCCGGCCATCAGCAGCTGGTCGCGCATCAGCGACAGCAACGGGCTGATGAGCAGGGTCGGTCCCGAGCCGCGGTCTCGCAGGATCCGAGTCGCGAGGAAGTAGACGAGGCTCTTGCCCCAGCCGGTGCGCTGGACGACGAGAACTCTCGAGCGCTCGTCCACGGCGGCCACGATGGCCTCGAGCTGGCCCTCTCGGAAGCGTGCGCTCTCGCCAAGTGCCTGGCGGAGGAGTGCCTCGCATTGCTCGCGCGTGCTCATCGGCCGCGGAGGGTACGGACCCGATCGGGCCGCTGCGGTCACGACTCTGTGTCGCTATCGTCGCGCGCCGTGGCGGACTACGTCTTCACGATGATCCGGGCCTCCAAGTTCTACGGGCCCGAGCGCAAGGTGCTCGACAACATCACGCTGGCGTTCCTGCCCGGCGCGAAGATCGGCGTGCTCGGGCCGAACGGGGCCGGGAAGTCGACGCTGCTGCGGATCATGGCCGGCGTCGAGGAGACGTCGAGCGGTAGCGCCGAGCTCGCGGCCGGCGCGACCGTCGGCTTCCTCCCGCAGGAGCCGGACCTCGATCCCGCCAAGGACGTCCGCGGCAACGTCGAGGACGGCGTCCGGCCCTTGCGCGACCTGCTCGACCGTTTCAACGCGATCTCGGCGCAGTTCGCCGAGCCAGACGCCGACTACGACTCGTTGCTCGCCGAGCAGGCCAAGGTGCAGGAGGAGATCGACCGGCGCGACGCGTGGACGCTCGACGCCCAGCTCGACCGCGCGATGGACGCGCTACGGGTGCCCGAGGGCGACCGCGACGTCACGACCCTCTCCGGAGGCGAGCGGCGGCGCGTCGCTCTGTGCCGGCTGCTCCTGTCCTCGCCGGACCTGCTGCTCCTGGACGAGCCGACGAACCATCTCGACGCCGAGTCGGTCGCCTGGCTCGAGCGGTTCCTCGCCGAGTACGCGGGCACCGTCGTCGCCGTCACCCACGACCGGTACTTCCTCGACAACGTCGCCGGCTGGATCCTCGAGCTCGACCGCGGCCGCGGGATCCCGTACCAGGGCAACTACTCCGGTTGGCTCGAGCAGAAGCAGGCGCGGCTCGCGACCGAGGAGAAGCAGGAGTCGGCCCACCAGCGGGCGCTCAAGACGGAGCTCGAGTGGGTGCGCTCCTCGCCGGTCGCGCGGCACGCGAAGTCGAAGGCGCGGCTCGGCGCGTACGAGCGGCTGCTCGCGGAGGAGCGGAACGTCAAGCTCGACCGGGTCGAGATCCACATCCCGGCCGGGCCGCGGCTCGGCGACGTCGTGGTCGAGGCGGAGGGCGTGTCGAAGGGCTTCGGCGACCGGCTGCTGGTCGAGGACATGACCTTCTCGCTGCCGCCGGGCGGGATCGTCGGCGTGATCGGCCCGAACGGCGCCGGCAAGACGACGCTCTTCCGGATGATCGCCGGCGAGGAGCAGCCGGACTCCGGCGAGCTGCGAGTGGGGGAGACGGTCGAGGCCGCCTACGTCGACCAGTCGCGGGCCGGGCTGGAGCCCGGGAAGACGGTCTGGCAGGAGATCTCGGGCGGGCACGACACGCTGGCCCTCGGCTCGCGGGAGGTGAACTCGCGCCAGTACGTCTCCTGGTTCAACTTCAAGGGGTCGGATCAGCAGAAGCGGGTCGGCGACCTCTCGGGCGGCGAGCGGAACCGCGTCCACCTCGCGAAGCTGCTGCGGTCGGGCGGGAACCTGCTGCTGCTCGACGAGCCGACGAACGACCTCGACGTCGACACGCTCCGGGCTCTGGAGGACGCGCTGCTCGACTTCGCCGGCTGCGCGGCGGTGATCTCACACGACCGCTGGTTCCTCGACCGGGTCGCGACGCACATCCTCGCCTTCGAGGGCGACTCGCAGGTGACGTGGTTCGAGGGCAGCTTCGAGGAGTACGAGCACTGGGTGCGCGAGACGCGGGGAGCGGAGGCGCTCGAGCCGCACCGGATCACGCTACAAGCCGCTCGTCCGGCCGGGCGCTTAGTCAGACTAGGCGTATGGCCAAAGGCTCAGACAAGCCCAAGAAGCTCGGCAAGAAGGTCCCGCAGAAGTCGCTGAAGGAGAAGCGGAGCGCCAAGCGGGCGAAGAAGAAGCACGACGGTCTGGGAACCGCCTAGTCGGCGTCGGCGCCCTCGCCGTCAGGGAACCCGCACTCCAGGCAGACGAAGCGCGGCTCGTCGTCCGTGATGACCATGCCCTGCGTCACGCCGCAGGCCGGGCAGATCGGCGGGCGCTCGTCCGAGTCGTCGTGAGCGCTCTTGTGGCGCGCCATGAACCGAAGCTACCGAGGCCCGGGCGCCTAGCGCTAACTCCCCTCCGTCACCTCGTAGATCTCCTGAGCGACGAGGCCGTGGGCCTCACGGTGCACGGTATGCGCCGCTTCTTCGTTCGGAGCCTCGACGAGGCAGAAGATCTTCCCCGCCTTCTCGTCCACCCAGTAGGCCTTGTAGTTCACCCCGTGGGGGCCCTGGGTCTCCACGTCCTTCATGTGCGCATCCGCCACGTCCTTCGCGGACACGCCGCCTTCGATCGTATGAACGTCGAGGTACAACGGCACGGGACTCCTTCGGTAGACGTCTAGCGGGAGATTCTGAACGATTTCAGAGACCGCCAGGGTCGAGAGCAAGCGCCGGTCGCAGGCGCGCAACAGATTCGTTGCGCTACTCTGAGGCTATGCCCGTCGCCACCGCAGCCAAGGTCGAGGCGCTCAGCGTCGACTTCCGCTCGCAGGCGGCGCTCGCCGAGATCCTCGGCGTCAGCCGTTCGCGGGTCACTCGCTGGCTGAAGGGCGCCGGGATCGACCCGCTCAACGCCGAGAAGGTCGACCTGCTGGAGCTCGTCTGGTCGAATCTCTTGCGGCTCTACGAGCCCGAGGCCGCGCGCTTGTGGCTCTGGGGCGTCAACCCGCTGCTCGGCGACCGTCGCCCCATCGACCTCGTCCGGGCCGGGACGGGCGGAGGAGCTGATGCGGGCGATCCGCGCCGAGCGCGCGGACTCGTTCGCTTGATCCTCCACCGCTGCTTCGCCTGGAACGAGCGCGCCCGGGCCGACCAGGCCGACTCGCCGCTCTGGTTCCCCCGCGACTACCAGGGCGACGGCCGGCACGACAACCCCGACGTCTACGGCTGCCTCTACCTGACCGACCGTGAGGTCTCAGGCGTCGTCGAGCAGCTGGCGCGCTTCCGCGGCCAGCGTCTGATCGCGCCGCTGCTCCGCCGCCGGGGCCTGCCGCTTGCGCTCGCCGCACTCGAGCTTCCCGACGACTCGGAGCTCGTCGACCTCGACGACCCGGCCGAGCTCCGGCGCCGCCGTCTTCGCCCGAGCCGGGTCGCGACGCGCGACCGCGCGATCACGCAGCCGCAGGCGCTCGCCGTCTACCGGGATACCGGCGCCGCCGGGATCCGCTGGTGGTCGATCCACGAGTCGCTGTGGGCGAACTACACGCTCTTCGACCGCAGCGTCCCGGCGCTGTCGGTCACAGAGATCAGACCGCTGGAGCTCGGCGATCCGGCGGTCGCCGAAGCCGCGGAGTTCCTCGGACTTCCGCCAGGTTCCTGAGGGCGCCGAACGCAGCTTCGTCCTGATCCCAGATCCGCCCGAGCACCTCGATCTTCGAGTCGCCCGCGAGGAGCTCCGAGCCGCGGCGCGCGTACCACCGAGGCGGCCGGTCGACGAACGGCTGCAACCGCACGAGGCCGGGCATGGGGAGGGACCCTTCGCGTTCCACGAAGGACTGTATCGGCGGAAATCGAGCGGAGCTAGAGGCTAGGCCGGCGTGGGGAGGCCTTCGATCGCGGCCAGCGCGCGCTCGATCTCGGCCTCGTCGAGCGCCACGTCCTCCAGCTTGCCTCCGAAGTAGTTGTCGTAGGCGGCCATGTCGAAGTGGCCATGGCCGGAGAGGTTGAAGAGGATCGTCTTCTCCTCGCCCGCCTCGTCCGCAGCCCGCGCGGTCTGGAGCGCGCCGAGGATCGCATGCGACGCCTCGGGCGCGGGAAGGATCCCCTCGCTGCGGGCGAACTCGACGGCGGCCGCGAAGCAGTCGCGCTGGAGGTAGGCCTCGGCACGGATGAGCCCGTCGCGGACGAGCTGGGAGATCAGCGGCGCGACGCCGTGGTAGCGCAACCCGCCGGCGTGGATCGGCGCCGGGATGAAGTCGTGGCCGAGCGTGTGCATCGGGACGAGCGGCGTCAGCTTGCTCGTGTCGCCGAAGTCGTAGGCGAAGAGGCCGCGCGTGAGCGTCGGGCAGGCGGCCGGCTCGCAGGCGAGCACGTCGATGTCGCGGCCGGCGATCTTCTCGCGGAGGAACGGGAACGCGAGCCCGGCGAAGTTCGAGCCGCCGCCGACGCAGCCGATGACCACATCCGGGAAGGCGCCCGCCTGCTCCATCTGCTGCGATCGCCTCCTGCCCGATCACGGTCTGGTGCAGGAGGACGTGGTTCAGCACGGAGCCGAGCGAGTAGGCGGTGTCCTCGCGCTGCGCTGCGTCCTCGACCGCCTCCGAGATCGCGATCCCGAGACTGCCCGGCGAGTCCGGATGCTCCTCGAGCACAGCCCGCCCGGACTGCGTGTCCTCGGAGGGGCTCGCGACGATCTCGGCGCCCCAGGTCTGGATCAGCGAACGCCGGAACGGCTTCTGGTCGTACGAGATCCTGACCATGTAGACCTTGCACTCGAGCCCGAAGAGCGTGCACGCGAAGGCGAGCGCCGAGCCCCACTGGCCGGCGCCGGTCTCGGTCGAGAGCCGCGTCCGGCCCTCCTTGGCGTTGTAGTACGCCTGCGCGACCGCGGTGTTCGGCTTGTGGCTGCCGGGCGGGCTGACGCCCTCGTACTTGTAGAAGATCCGCGAGCGCGTCCCGACCGCCTGCTCGAGCCGCCGCGCCCGGTAGAGCGGGGTGGGCCGCCAGAGGGTGTAGATGTCGAGGATCTCCTCCGGGATCTCGATCTCAGCGTCCTGGCTGACCTCCTGTCCGATGAGCTCCATCGGGAAGAGCGGCGCGAGATCGTCGGGGCCGACCGGCTCGCCGGTGCCGGGATGCAGCACCGGTTGCGCCGCATTCGGCATGTCGGCGGCGATGTTGTACCAGCGTCTCGGGAGCTCCGATTCGGCGAGCAGGAACTTCGTCTGCTCGACCCTCGCCTGCGCCATAGGGCGAGGATACTTCGTGAGCAGTGGGAACGCAGGTGGTGAACGAGCACCGCAAGTGCCCGATGTGCGGTAGCGAGAAATGGACGCTCCTCGAGGGGCGGTCGCTCCTTCAGGCTCTCGAGGGCGGACTCGAGGCGCTCGCGTATTCCTGCGAGCAGTGCGGCTTCATCCGCTGGCATCGCGCGGACATGGCCGAGCACTCGTAGCAACAGACTTATGAGAGGTCGGCGCGCCGCCAGAGCGTCTTCAGCGAGCCCGCCATGCGCTCGGGCTCGACCCGGTGGGGCGGATCGAAGTGGTGGCGCTCCTCGAACAGCTCGAGCTCGAAGTCCCGAAAGACACCGCTGAGACGCTTCTCGATCTCCTCGTAATGATCCGGATTGCTGAGCGCGCCTAGCGCGAAGTAGACGGGTCGATCGAAGCGGCGCAGCGCCTCCCGATCGATGGCGCCGTTCCTGAACGCGCGCAGGATCGCGCGAATGCCGGCCGGACGCTTGGCCATCCAGGGCGGCGGATCACCCGGCGGCGGGGCCGGAAGTGAGACTCCCGGTCTCACCCCGAACCGCACGAAGGCGGGAATGAACTCGTCGTCCGGAAGCCTTGCCAGTCGCTCCTGCTCCAGCCAGACAGCCTGCTCCGCGGGACTGAGGTCCCAGGTTCCCGCCCAGGCGGGCTCGAGCAGCGCGAGGCTTGTGAGCCGGTCCGCGTGCGTAGCGACCAGCGCAAGCGCGGCCGCGCCACCGCCCGAGTACCCGACGAGATGGAAGCGCCCCCAGCCGCGCGCGTCCGCCTCGCGGAGCACGCCGGCGACCTCGAGCTCGAGGCTGTAGTCCTCGGGCGGCTCCGGCGTCGCGTAGACCTCGAGATCCTTCGCGACAGCCTCGACCTCAGGCTCCAGGGCGTCGATCAGCGCGCCGTACGCGGCCTCTGCCGGGAGCACGATCCCGGGGAGCAGGATCACCCGCACGGCAGGAGCTTAGGCTGGCGCGGCAACGTCTTGGCGCCCTGCCAAAATGGCTCGGCCTTGGCCGCCGAGTTCGTCCACCTCCACGTCCACTCCGAGTTCTCGATCCTCGACGGGGCCTGCCGGATCCCGGACCTCGCCGCCCGCGCTGCCGAGCTCGAGATGCCGGCCGTCGCGCTCACCGACCACGGCTCGCTCGCCGGCGCCGTCCAGCTCTACCAGCACGCGAAGAAGCAGGGAGTCAAGCCGCTCATCGGCTGCGAGGTCTACGTCTGCGATGACGCCACCCGCCAGGAGAAGGGCTACGCGCACCTGACCCTCCTGGCCGAGTCCAACGAGGGCTACGGGAACCTGATCAAGCTCGCGTCGGCCGGCTACCTCGAGGGCTACTACTACAAGCCCCGCGTCGACTGGAACCACCTCCAGGCGCACGCGAAGGGGCTCGTCGCGCTCTCCGGCTGCCTCTCCGGCCGTGTCTGTAAAGCCTTGGAGGAAAGTCGTCCACAGGACGCCGCGTCCGATCTGGACAGGCTCGCGCAGGTGTTCGGGCGCGACAACGTCTACGTCGAGATCCAGAACGCGGGGCTCTCGGAGCAGGCGCGGATCAACCCGCTCCTCGCGCAGCTCGCGACCGACTCGGGCCTCCCGCTCGTCGCGACCGGCGACGTCCATTACCTCCGCCACGAGGACGCGCGGGCCCACGAGGCGCTGCTCTGCATCCAGTCCGGCGACTCGCTGAAGAACGAGGGCCGCTGGCGCTTCGACACCGATCAGTTCTATTTCAAGACGCCGGCCGAGATGGCCGCGGACTTCGCGGACTACCCGCAGGCGCTCCGGACGAGCGTCGAGATCGCCGAGCGGCTGAACGTCGAGCTCCAGCTCGGCGAGATCCGGCTGCCGAAGTTCCCGACGCCTGACGACCGCGACGCGTTCGACTACCTCGCCGAGCTCTGCGAGAAGGGGATGCAGAAGCGCTACGGGACGGTCACGCCCGAGCTCCAGGAGCGGCTCAGGTTCGAGCTGAAGACGATCAAGGAGATGGGCTTCGCCGACTACTTCCTGATCGTCTGGGACTTCGTCCGCTTCGCGAAGCAGAACGGCATCCAGGTCGGCCCGGGTCGAGGATCGGCCGCGGGATCCATCGCCGCCTACGCGCTCGAGATCACGGACGTCGACCCGATCCGGCACGACCTCCTGTTCGAGCGCTTCCTCAACCCGGGCCGAAAGTCCATGCCCGACATGGACATCGACTTCGCCGTCGCCGGCCGCGACCGCGTCATCAACTACGTCAAGGAGAAGTACGGCCGCGACCGGGTCGCGCAGATCATCACCTTCGGCACCATGCTCGCCCGGGCCGCGGTGCGGGACGCTGGCCGCGTGCTCGAGATCCCGTACGGCCAGGTCGACCGGATCGCGAAGATGATCCCGGAGGGCCCGAAGGTCTACCTCGAGGACTCGCTGAAGCCCGGCGCGGAGCTCAAGCAGGCGTACGACTCCGAGCCGCAGGTGCGCGAGATCGTCGACCTCGCGAAGCCGCTCGAGGGGCTCGTCCGCAACGACTCGATCCACGCCGCCGGCGTCGTCATCGGCGACCGGCCGCTCGTCGAGTACGTCCCGCTGCAGCAGAAGGGCGCCGACCAGGAGGTCGTGACGCAGTTCGGGATGTGGGACGTCGAGGCGCTCGGGCTCCTGAAGATGGACTTCCTCGGCCTCCGGAACCTGGACGTGATCGAGAAGACGTACCAGCTGGTCGGCGGGCTCTCCAACGAGACGATGCCGCTGGACGACAAGAAGACCTACGCGATGCTTGCGAAGGGCGACGCGATGGGCGTCTTCCAGTTCGAGTCCTCCGGGATGCGCGAGGCGCTGCGGCAGGTCAAGCCGACCGAGTTCGAGGACCTGATCGCGCTCGTCGCGCTCTACCGGCCCGGGCCGATGGGCTACATCCCGTCGTACGCGAAGCGGAAGAACGGCCAGGAGGCGATCACGTACATCGACGATCGCCTGAAGCCGATCACGGAGACGAGCTACGGGATCTGCATCTACCAGGAGCAGTACATGGAGATCGCCAAGCAGCTCGCCGGCTTCTCACCTGCCGAGGCCGATGACCTCCGCAAGGCGATCGGCAAGAAGATCCACTCGCTGATGGCGTCCCTCAAGGACAAGTTCATGGAGGGCTGTGCCGCCAACGGCGTGTCCCATCAGGTTGCGACGCAGCTCTGGAAGGACACCGAGCAGTCGCAGGACTACTCGTTCAACAAGTCGCACTCGGCCGGTTACGCCCTGATCGCCTATCGCACCGCCTGGCTGAAGGCGAACCATCCGTACGAGTACATGGCTGCGCTGATCTCGTCCGTGATGAACACGAAGGACCGCGTGCCGCTCTATGTGAACGCCTGCGCCGAGATGGGGATCGCGGTCGAGCCGCCGGACGTCAACTCGTCCCAACGGGACTTCGCCGTCGTGGAGGGAAAGATCCGCTTTGGCCTCAATGCCGTAAAGAACGTGGGGGAGGCAGCCGCGGCGGCAATTGTCGCCGCGCGCGAGAGCGGGGGCTCGTTTGCCTCCCTCTGGGATTTCACGGAACGGGTCGACCCCACGGTCGCCAACAAGCGCGCGCTCGAGGCGCTGATCAAGTGCGGCGCGCTGGACTCGACGGGAGCACCGCGGCGCGGGATGCTCGAGGTGATCGACCACGCACTCGCGTGGGGCGGGCGCGAGCAGGCCGACCGGCTGCTCGGCCAGGGCTCGATCTTCGACCTCGGCGGCGAGGAGTCGTCGGCGCCCAAGGTGCACCCTGAGATCCCGGCGGGGGAGTTCGAGAAGTCGGATCTGCTCGCGCTCGAGAAGGAGTCGCTCGGGATCTACGTCTCCGAGCACCCGCTCGCCGAAGTGAAGGACCAGCTCGCGCGCAAGACGGATTGCCGTTTGTCCGAGATCGCGGCGAGGCGGGACGGCGAGATCGTCACGGTCGGAGGCATGGTCGGGGCGCTGAAGCAGGTGACGACGCGGAAGGGCGACCCGATGGTGTTCGTGCAGCTGGACGACATCACGGGCAGCGCCGAGGTCGTCGTCTTCAACTCCGTCTACGCGGCCTCGCAGGACCTGCTCGTGAACGACGCGATTCTCGTCGTGAAGGGCCGTGTCGACCACAAGCAGGCGGGCGACACGAAGCTGATCGCGATGGAAGTCAGCGCATTCGCGGCCGCACAGGTCATCACAGAGGTGCGGCTGAAGCTCGATGCGCGCAAGGCGCCGGCAGGGCTGCTCCAGGACCTGAAGCTCCTGATGAAGGACTTTCCCGGCGAGGCGGCGGTGATCATGAACGTCGACACCTCGCTCGGGCCGAAGGTGCTCGAGCTCGGAGCGGGCTACCGCGTCAGCCCGACGCCGGCCTTCTTCGGCGAGGTCAAGGCGCTGCTCGGCGAAGCCGCGGTCGCCTGAGATACTCGCCGCCGATGGACCAGGCACTCGTCGTCAGAGCGCTCGTCGGGTGGGGCGTCAACATCGTCGCGTTGCTCGTGATCGACGGGATCTTCGACGGCGTCGAGATCGGCAAGTGGGGCCCGATCCTGCTCGGGGCGGCGGTCCTTGCGCTTGCGAATGCTTTCGTGAAGCCGGTGCTCACGATCCTGACGTTCCCGATCATCCTCATCACGCTGGGCCTCTTCTACTTCGTGCTCAACATGGCGATGCTGGCGCTCGCCGAGTGGATCGCGCCCGACTTCTCGATTGACGGTTTCTGGACGTATGTGGGCGCGACGATCGTCGTGTGGCTCGTGAACTGGGCGCTCTACGCGTTGCTCGAGCGCATGAACCGCGGCCGCTCCGTGGTGGTCTAGCGTTTCCTCGATGGAGGCCACGATGACGGCAGCCGACGTCGCGTACGTCGAGGCGAACTACCTGTCCTTCGAGGAAGCCTGTGCGGGCCGCGCCGAAGCGCTGGAGCAGGTTCGCGCGGTCGCCGCGGCCGGGCAGCTGCCGCAGCCGTCGTACGTGCTGCCCGACGGCACCGAGATGGTTCCCGCCGACTACTTCGCGATCGCGGACGCCGGTCGCGACGTATTCGTGCGGGAGTTTCTTGCCGCCGGCGGCAGTCCCGACGAGGTCGACGCCGAGTGGGGCGGGTACTTGTCCGGGGCGTACGGCGTCTGTCTCAAGGAGCAGACACCGGCGAACATCGTCCGGAAGGAGGCTCTCGTCAAGGCGATTGGCGGGCTCCTCGCCTCGCCGGAGCCGGGCGACAGCGGCTGGCGCTCCCGCCTCAGGACGGCCGTCGACGAGCTCGACGAGCTGGAGCGGCCGTTCGCGCCGGACTACGACCGGGCCCGCTGGGGCCCGAGCTCTCGCGACCGCTGCATCACGGCGCCGCGGGAGCGCTTTCCGGAGGTCTTCGCTCCAGCCGTCTCCGGCGCTGCCCGACCTCAATAGGATCGCCCACATGGCGACCATCCAAGGCCTCGCGCCGGTGCTGATCGTCCCGGAGGTCCTCGAGACGCTCGAGCACTACCGCGACAAGCTGGGCTTCGAGACCCGAGAGTGGGAGCCCAACCCGGCCGCGTACGGCTACGCGCAGCGGGACGAGTGCCACATCCACTTCAACCAGGGCGAGCAGCCGAGACCGAACAGCGAGGTCGTCCAGCCGGATCTCTTCGACGTCTACCTCTGGGTGGACGACGTGGCAGCCCTGCACGAGGAGTTCGTGGCCCGCGGCGCCGATCTTCTCCACGAGCCGATCGAGCGGCCGTGGGGGATGCTCGAGATCCGCGTCCAGGATCCCAACGGCTACATCCTCGCGTTCGGCCAGCGAACCGCGGAGTAGGAACCCCCCGCCCATGGCCGGTGTAGAAGGGGCGGTGGTGGGCCGACCACTGACAGAAGCGGAGCTCGTCGAACGGGCAAAGCGCGGCGACCAGGACGCCTACGGAGACCTCGTGCACGCATACCAGGGCATCGCCTTCCGCACCGCCTACCTGCTCACCGGCAGCGCGGCCGAGGCAGAGGACGCGGCGCAGGACGCCTTCGTGAAGGCCTACTACGCGCTCGGCCGCTTCCGGAGCGGCGCGGAGCTTCGCCCCTGGCTCCTGCGGATCGTCGCCAACGAGGCTCGGAACAGACGCCGCTCGACCGGCCGGCGCACGCATCTCGCGCTGCGCGCCGCGGCGGACCCGCTCTCGGGGGGCGCGGCCCCGTCCCCCGAGGCCAACCTCATCGCGAGCGAGCAGCAGGAGACTCTGCTCGCCGCCGTGAACGCCCTGCCGGAGGAGCAGCGCGAGGTCGTCGCATGCCGCTACTTCCTCGAGCTGAGCGAGGAGGAGACCGCCGAGACGCTGGGGCTCCGGAAGGGAACGGTCAAGTCGAGGCTCTCGCGCGGGCTCGACCGTCTCAGGGAGGAGCTGGGCGATGACTGAGCTCGAGCGCGCACTCCTCGCCGTCGGCCAGAACCTCGAGGTCCCGGCTGCTCCGGACCTGACCGGCGCGGTGCGGGCTCGGCTGGCCGAGGGACGCCGGCCGTCGCTGTTTTCCCGCCGAGTGCTTGTCGTCGCGCTGGCCGTCCTCGCAGTCGTCGTCGGCGCCGTCCTGGCCGTCCCGCAGGCGCGCAGCACGATCAAGGACTGGCTCGGGATCGGCAACGTGACCATCCGGTACGTCGACGAACTCCCGCCCGTGGAGCAGGCAACCGGCGACCTCGGGCTCGGCGAGCAGATGAGCCTCGAGGAGGCGCGCGAGCGCGCGGGCTTCCGCGTCCGGGTGCCGACGGTCGAGGGGCTCGACGACCCGCCGAAGGTCTATTTCAACGACCAGTCGCGCCAGGTCGCGTTCCTGTACGGGTCGGAGGAGAAGCCGAAGCTCCTGATCACCCAGGCCGACGCCCGCGGGGCGATCGAGAAAATCGTGAACCTGAACGTCACCGAGCAGGAGCTCATCGTCGTGGAGCCCGGGTACGCCGGTGTTTGGCTCTACGGCGAGAAGCACGCGATCTTCTACCCGAGCACCGCCCGCGAGGAGCCCTTCAGGCTGGTCGGCAACGCGCTCGTGTACGAGATCGACGGCGTGACCCTGCGGCATGGAGGCCGAGATCTCGAAAGACGAGGCTCTGCGGATTGCTCGCTCGATGCGCTGACGGAACGCGCCGGCCGCGGCCGGTGTAGGACGGACAACTACGAGGAGGTTGTTGCGCATGAAGAGACTGCTCATCCCGCTCGCGCTTCTCGCCCTGGCCGCGCCCTCGAGCGCGCTCGCCGGAGGCTGGGCGACGGCGGGTCTCTCGCCGCCCGACGGCGGCGTCGGGGCGGGGGACACCTGGAACGCGCAGGTGAACATCCTCCAGCACGGCGAGACCCCCCTGTCCGGCGTCAGCCCGACCGTGACGATCCGGAACGCGTCGACGGGCGAGGCGAAAACGTTCGACGCCAAGCCGACGGACGAGGCCGGCGTCTATGTCGCAAAGGTCGTCTTCCCGAGTGCGGGCAAGTGGTCGTACGAGGTGTACGACGGCTTCTCGCAGTACGGCGGCGCGAAGACCCACACGTTCGGATCCGTCGACATCGGGACCGGCGGCGGGGGAAGCCTGCCCGCCTTCGGGATCATCGCGATCGTCGGCCTGGCGCTCGTCGCGATCGTGTTCTTGTACTGGCTCTCGCGTCGCGTGCGGGTTCGCGCGCCGGCGCCTGCGAGCTAGCGCTCTTTCCACCGCGGGCGGCTTTCGGGCCGCCCGCGCTCTTTCTTAACCACAACTCCCCAAAAAGGGGGAGAGCGGGGCCACGCGAAGCGCCGACGATGTGCGGGTAGGCGACGACCGGAGGCACTGCAGAATGGCCCAGACCGAAGTCCAAGTCCTCGAGGGCACAGAGCACGAGAAGATCGTGCGCTGGCGTGCCGAGGAGCTGGAGCGGGCAGGGTACGGGACGCGCGCTGCCGGGCGGCTGGCGGCACGCCACGACATCGATCTGCATCGTGCCATCGAGCTGCTCGACCAGGGCTGTCCCCCCGAGCTCGCAACCAAAATCTTGCTCTAGCGCAGACATGTCCCAGTGACAGTCACTGGGACGCGTCCCGTGTAGACCAGGCTCGGCGCAGAAGGCGCCCGGCCCGTAGTCGCGGGCTCGGGCACTGGCCCTTGGCGCCACGTCCGAGTGACAGTCACTCGGACCCGTCCGGCGCGGACGGGCAGAATGCCGCCCGTGATCGCTTCGATCCCCTCGCCGTCGAGCGGCTTCTTCGAGGTCGGCCCGCTCGACATCCACATGTACGGGCTGATGCTGCTGCTCGCGATCGCGGTCTGCATCGTGGTGACCGGCCTGCGCTGGACGAAGAATCCGGAGGGCGGCGACTGGGATCTCCTGCTCCGCATCGCGGTCTGGGCCGTCGCCGCCGGGATCGTCGGCGCGCGCGCCTACCACGTGATCACGAGCTGGTCGGAGGTGCCCGACCCGAAGTGGCAAGGCGTCTTCATGGTCTGGAAGGGTGGGCTCGGGGTCTGGGGTGGGATCCTGCTCGGGGCGCTCGTCGGCGCCTACATCTGCAAGCGCGCCGGGAAGAACCCGCTCGTCCTCATGGACGCGGCCGCGCCCGGCCTGATGTTCGCGCACGGGGTCGGCCGGTTCGGCAACTGGTGGAACCAGGAGCTCTTCGGCAAGCCGACCGACCGGCCGTGGGGCCTCGAGATCGACCCCGAGAACCGTCCGTTCCAGTACGCGACCTCCGAGACCTTCCACCCGACGTTCCTCTACGAGTTCCTGTACGTGACTGCGGCGGGAATCCTGCTGCTCGTCCTCGACCGTTTCATCCGCTTCAGACCGCCGGCGCTGTTCGCCCTCTACGTCATGCTCTACACGTTCGGCCGCTTCTTCGAGGAGCTGCTGCGGATCGACCCGTCGCACGAGCTCGGCCCGCTGCGCCTGAACGCCTGGGTCTCGATCGTCGTCTTCATCCTGGCCACCGCGTTCTTCGTCTACTGGCAGCTGCTCCGGGGCCGGCCTCGCCGGCTTCGGCGCGAGCCGTCGCGTCAGGCACCGAAGGACGCGCCGGCGATGGCGATCCCGAAGGGCCGCGTCCGACCTCCCCGCTAGCGTCCGGCGGATAGTGACCCTCCCGGCAGCCTCATCCGGGCCGCTGACGCGCGATCAGACTGCGCGATGCGGCGTCCTCAGTCGCGCCCGTAGCACTTCGGCTACGAACGCTCCCTGCGTCCTTGCCTCGCTTGCTGCTCGCACGCCAGCAACCCGGTTCGGCCACCGGCAGGGTCACTGATGGCGATGCCGGTTCGCGAGCTCGAGCTCGACCTCGAGGCGTTCGAGGGTCCCTTCGACCTGCTGCTCGCGCTCGTCCTGCGGGACGAGCTCGACCTGGGCGAGGTGGACGTCGCCGGCATCGTGCTCGCCTTCCTCGAGCGGCTGGCCGAGCGCGAGGAGCTCGACCTCGACGCCTGCGGCGAGTTCCTCGTCCTGGTCGCGGCGCTGCTGGAGCTGAAGGCCCGCGCGCTGCTCACCGGCGAGGAGACCGATCTCGAGGATCTCGACCCGGCCGAGGCCGCGGCCGAGCTCGCCCGTCGCCTGGCCGAGTACCGCCGCATCAAGGAGGCGGCGGCGTGGCTCGTCGACCGGCTCGACGAGGAGAGCGACCGGTACTTCCGCCTCGGCCCTGCCCCGCTCGCGCCGAAGGTCGAGCGCCGCCTGGCTCCTCAGGACCCGGCCGAGCTGGCCACGGTTCTCCGGGCGCTGACCGCGGAGCCGCCTGCTGTCTCACTGGCGCACCTCGAGCTCCGGTTCCCGCCGGTGGAGCAGTTCCTCGGCCGGTTCAGGTCGCTGCTCGCGCGCCGGGCCCGCTTCGACTTCGACACGGAAGTGCACCACTTGACGCGCGTCGAGCAGGCGGTGGCCTTCCTGGCCCTGCTGGAGCTCCGCAAGGCCGGCGAGATCGAGCTCTCCCAGGCCGCGCCGTTCGCCCCGATCCGCGTACAGAGGAACGCCGAGACGAAAACGGAAAGGAACCCTGCATGGACCGCCCGCTCCGCCTAGTCGCAGCCAATCCGCTCGACCGCCTTGCCCGCACGCTCGAGGCGTTGTTGGTCGTCGCCTCGCAGCCGCTCTCGGTCGCCGAGCTCGCAGAGGCCGCCGCCGACGACGGCGAGCGCGTCGAGATGGCGCTCGGGCTGCTGGGCGAGCGCTTCCAGGAAGGCCGGAGCGGGATCGTCCTCGAACAGGTCGCCGGCGGCTGGGCGTTCCGTGCCTCTCGCGAAGCGGCGGAGGCCTGTGGCCGGATGTTCGAGCGGCCGGTCGAGCGCGGCCTCTCGCAGGCCGCGATGGAGACCCTCGCCGTCATCGCGTACCTCGGGCCGTGCTCGCGCCCCGAGATCGCGCGACTGCGCGGCGTGGCCGCCGATTCGGTGGTCGCCGGGCTCGTCGAGCGCGGGCTGATCGCCGAGGCCGGCCGAGAGGAAGGCGGAGCCGTTCGCTATCGCACGACCCCGCTCTTCGAGCGCGTGTTCGGCCTCGAGAGCCTGTCGGTGCTCCCGCGCCTGGACGACCTCGGCGACGCGGACGACATCCGCGGCCGGCTCGAGCAGCTCGCCGAGAAGCGCCCGGCTTAGCGCATCTCCTAGCCTGGCCCGGTGGTCGAGGGTCTAGTGTCGCCGTCGTGACGGAGACGGAGGAGCTGGGGCGGGGCGGGCGGCTGCGCGGCGGCGCTGCGGGCGAGCTCGTCGCGGCGGCCTATGCGGCCGAGAGTGCCCACGGCCCGCGTCTCGCTCGTGGGTTGTCGCTCGCAGATCTGGCGCACGCCGTCGCACTGATCGAGGGCGGCGACCTCGCGGGGGAGGACGCGAAGTCGCTTCTGCGGGGGCTGCTCGAGCTGCACGCGATCCCCAGCGACGAGTTCCCGTGGGACCCGTCTCTCGGCGACGCGTTCAACGCGCGCGAGGCCGAGCTCGAGCGGCGTGTCGGCCGGGCTGCTGCCGGCTGGCTGAGCGCGGGCCGTCCACGACGCGAGGCGTTTCGCGTCGCGCTCCGATTGACGGCCCGTGCAGGGGCGCGGGAGCTGCATGACGCGCTCGTCGACCAGGCCGCGGCGCTCGTCCGGCACGCAGGCGCAACGCGCACCGCGCTCGCGACCGACTACACCTACCTCCAGCCGGCACAGCCGACGACCGTCGGCCACCTCCTCCTGGCGTACGCCTACCCGGCGCTTCGCGACGGTGACCGGGCGCGCGCCTCGTACGCGGCTCTCGGGGCGAGCGTCGCGGGGGCCGGCGGGAGTGCGGGCTCGCGCTGGTCGCTCGATCGCGCGCGACTCGCCGAGCTGCTCGGCTGCGACGGAATCGTCGAGCACGCCAAGGACGCGGCGTGGCAGGCCGACGTGTACCTCGAGCTCCTTGCGACCCTCGCGATCGCCGCGACGCACCAGAGCCAGCTCGGCCAGGATTTCGAGATCTACGCCAGCCAGGAGTTCGGTCTGGTCGAGCTCGCGGACGCCCACAGCCGCGCGAGCGCGCTGATGCCGCAGAAGAAGAATCCCTACGCGCTCGCCGCGATACGCACGCAGGCGGGTCAGGCCGCAGGCGACGTCGCGAGCGCGCTCGCCGCTCTGCACACCGGGTCGGCGCGCACGGATCACTTCCACCTGCTCAACGGCACCGTTCCACGAGCGCTCGACGAGGCGGTCGCGATCGCCCGGTTGACCGCGTCCGTGCTGGACGGCATCGAGCTTCGGACGGAGCGCTTCGCTCAGATCGCACGCGAGAGCTTCGTCACCGCCGCCGACGTCGCCGACGTCCTCGCGCTGACCGGAGACATCGACTACCGCAGTGCGCACAAGATCGTCGGGCGCGCGGTCCGCGACCTCGTCGAAGCCGGCGAGCCGTCTTCCCAGTTGACGCCGGACCGCCTCGCTGCGGCGTCCGTGGCCGCGATCGGTAAGCAAGTCGAGATCGACGAAGCGACGCTTCGGGACGCGCTCGATCCCGCGGCGTGCGCCGCCGCCCGCCGGCAGGCGGGGTCGTCGTCGGAGGCCGCTATGGACGAGATGCTCGACGAGATTCACGCGACTCTGGCCGCGCATGAGAGCTGGAGCCAGACGGCACAGGAGCGGGAGTCGGCTGCGGAGACGGCGCTTCTCGCGCGCGCCCGCGATCTCGGCTCCTAAGCCTCCAGCCGGTAGAAGCGCCAGAAGTCGTGCTCGATCGGCACGACCTCGACCTTCCCGAAGCCCGCCTCGTCGGCGTAGCGGCGGAACGTCGACTCGCGCATCGCCGTGCCGGTCTCGGCCGACGGCTGCTCGACCCGCCCGACAGGGAGGCAGTGCAGGATCGACCAGCCGTACATCACGCGCTCGACGTCGTCGCCGGGCGCCGTGAACTCGTCGGCGACCTTCTCGTCTGCGACCAGCGCGATGCCGCCATCGGCGAGCAGGCCGCGGATCGCGTGCAGCGCCTCGACCGGCTTGGCCATGTCGTGCACCGCCTCGAACACCGTCACGAGGTCGTAGCGGTCGGCGAGCTCCGGGTCGGCTGCATCGCGCACCTGGAAGTCGACGCGATCGGTCACGCCCTCGGACTGCGCGACCTCGCGCGCGAGCGCGATCGAGGCCGGATCGAGGTCGAATCCGTCCACGCGCGCGTCCGGATAGGCCTTGGCGATCGCGACGCTCGACCAGCCGGTCCCGCAGGCTACGTCCGCCACCCGCGCCGATCCCGAGCGGAGCCGCTCGTCCACGTCGGGCATCGCTGGCAGCCACTCGGTCGCGAGCAGGTTGACGAACTGCGTCCGGTTCATGTCGCCCTGCCCCTCGACGAAGTCAGGCGGGAAGTCCGCGTAGGGAACTCCTTCGCCCGACCGGAAGGCCTCGAGCACCTGCGGGAGCGGCTGCGCCATCCCGACCATCATCCGGGCGAACGCCGCCATGTAGTTGACGCTGTCGCGGTCGAGCAGCACCTCGTCGTGGCCGGCCGGGATCCGGTAGCGGCGCTCGTCGGGTGCTGCGGCTACGTCCTCGACCTCGAGGATCCCGCCGACCGCCTGGTGCTCCAGCCACTCGCGGACGTAGCGCTCGTCGCAGCCCGCCGCAGCCGCGACCTCCGGCGGGGTCGACCGCGCCGCCGGCGAGTGCGGCGTAGAGCCCGAGCCGGTCGCCGAGGTAGACGGCGTGGAGGTCGTTGAACCCGAGGACTGCTTCGAAGAGGCGCTCGACGAGCGCATCGCGCCGGTCGGTCTCCGGGCTCGCGGCCACGGCGCGACTCTAGCGCCGCATTGCGGACTCGATGATCTCGGCATGCCGCGCCGCGCACGTCTCGATCGACCACGTCTCCCGTGCGCTGTCGCCGGCGCGGACGGCGCGAGCACGCATCTCCTCGGGTCGCTCGAGATGGGTAACGATCCCCTCGGCGAGCGCAGGGGGTGAGCCGGGCTCGACGAGCGCCCCGAGCTCGCCCTCGCGCAGGAGCTCCGCGACCCCTTCAGAGCAGCGGGTCGCCACCACTGGAGTCCCCAACGAGAGGGCTTCGATCAGGACGAGCGGCATGCCCTCGTGGTACGACGAGAGGCAGAGGAGGGAGGCGCGGCGCATCCATGGATAGTGGTTCGGGACGTACCCCGCGAGTGAGGCCGTGTCCTCGAGGCCGAGTTCGCGGATCAGCGCCTCGAGCCGCTCCCGCTCCGGCCCCTGCCCGAAGATCATCAGCCGGTGCGGCACCTGAGCCCGGGCGAGCCCGTGCGCCTCGATCAGAACCTCGTACCCCTTCTCCGGCGCCAGCCGGCCGGCTGCGACGACGAGCGGGAGGTCGTCGTCAGGGCCGGGTAGATCCTCGGCGGCCAGCTGCTCGATCCGGGCGAAGTCGATCCCGTTCGGCACGGTTCGGATCGTCGAGCGCGGGACCCCGAGACTCGCGAGCTCCTCTCCCGCCGCGTCCGTGACGGCGGTGTTCCACTTGAAGCGGCGGTAGAAGAGGCGCGTGAGGACGGAGAACACGCGGCCCTTCGCGCCCAGCTGCTCGTAGAGCGCTCTCGGCATGCAGTGGAGCTGCGAGACGGCCGGTCGCCTGCAGACCGCCGCAGCCGCGAGGACGGCAAACGGCGTGATCGCCTCCATGCCCGGCGATCAGGACGTCGTAGCGCCTGCGATGCGGGCAAGCCGGACGCCCCCGACCACGTAGCCCTGCACCCTCCCGCGGATGCCCGGGAACATCGGGCCCGCCTCGAAACAACCGAAACTGCCGCTCCTCGGCTTCCTCGCGCAGGATCCCCGTATCGAGCAGGCAGAAGATGTCGGCGTCGATGCCGTGGCTCCGGAGCGGCTCGACGAGGTCGAGGTTCAGCCGCTCCGCGCCGCCGGGATTGAGGTTGGGCAGGACTATGAGAACGCGTCGGTTGTCCTCCGCGCTGGGGCTCGCGGCCACGATGCGACTCTAGAGCGCCGCCGCGATCTCGCCCAGCGCAGCGACGACGTCGAGATCGTCGTGGACGACGTGCTGGAGCATCACCCGCTCGACCCCAATCGCCTCGAACTCGCGCAGCCCGTCGACGAGGTCGACGGTGCTTCCGGCGAGGCCGCGCCGCTTCAGCTCCTCGAACCACTCGTCGGCCGACCCCGCGGCAGGGAAGACCTGCACGAAGCGCTTGGCGTGATCCCGCCCGAGCACGAACGGCGTCATCAGGGAGAAGCGCAGCGACGCCGGATCGCGCCCCACGCGCTCGCATGCCTCGTCGAGCTTCTTCCGGCGCCGGGCGGCCTCGGCCGCGTCGACGCCGAAGGTGTTGTACTCGTCGGCGAACCGCGCGGCCGGGTCGGCCGTCCCGCGGCCCGCGCTGCCGCCGACGATCAGCGGCGGACGGGGCTGCTGGACCGTGAGCGGGTCCTCCCGCAGGAGCCGGTCGACCTGCTCGACGTGCTCGGCCAGCGTTCGCACCCGCTCCTTCGTCTCCGGAAAGTCGAAGCCGAAGCGCTCGTGCTCCTTCGCCATCCAGCCGGCGCCCATCCCGACCTCGATCCTCCCGCCCGAGATCTGGTCGGCGGTCGCCGCCGCCTTCGCCACGACCGCCGGGTGGCGGAAGGTCACGGGCGAGACGAGAGTTCCGAGCCGGAGCTTCGAGGTGCGGGCGGCGAGGGCGCCGATGAGCGTCCAGGCGTCGGTCGCGACGCGGCTCGGGATCGGTCAGCGAGAGGTAGTGGTCGGAGCGGAAGAGCGCCTCGAGCCCGTGCTGCTCGCAGGCGTCGGCGAGCGCGAGCCAGTCGTCCCAGGAGGGGCCCTCCTGGCCCTCGACCATCAGTGCGACGCGCACCTAGTTTCGCGGCGTTGCGAAGAACCAGAGGTGGCCCTCGGGATCTTTCGCGTCGTAGCGGCGGTCGCCGTACTCCTGGTCCGCCGGCTCCTGGACGATCTCCGCCCCGCCTGCCCTTGCTCGCTCGAAATGCGCATCGACGTCGTCGACGTAGACATGCACGAGCGCCGGCTGGTGGTCCGCTGCGCCTCGGGCTCTGGTAGTCCGGCCCGGGGTAGCCGAGCATCACCGAGTCGTCGCCGAGCTTCAGCTCGGCGTGGTTGACGACGCCGTCCTCCTCCATCCGCACGACCTCCTCGAAGCCGAACGCGCGTCGTCAGGAAGTCGATCGCCGCAGCGCCGTCCTCGTAGAGCAGGTAGGGCGCGATCCGTCCCACGCTGCAACCCTACCCAGGTGCGGCTGAACGCCTACCTCGCCCGCGCGGGAATCGCTTCCCGCCGGAAGGCCGACGATCTGATCAAGGCCGGGCGGGTGACCGTGAACGGGCAGGCGGGGCAGCTGAACACGTTCGTGGAGCCCGCCGACCGCGTCGAGGTCGACGGCGCGCCCGTCGCTCCCCAGCAGCTCGCCTACGTGCTTGCTCCACAAGCCGGCCGGCGTCGTGACGACGGCAAACGATCCGCGTGGCCGGCTGACGGTGGTCGACCTGGTGCGCCACGACTCCCGGGTCGTGCCCGTCGGGCGGCTGGACGCGGACACGACCGGCGTCCTGCTCCTGACGAACGACGGAGACCTCGCGCACCGCCTGGCCCACCCGAAGTACGAGGTCGAGAAGGTCTACGAGGCCGAGGTCGAGGGCGAGCCCGGCGACGACGCGCTGCGCCGACTCGCCGACGGCATTGAGCTCGAGGACGGCCGGACTGCGCCGGCGAAGGTCCAACGCCTCGGCCCGTCGCGCGTCGAGCTTGTAATCCACGAGGGCCGCAACCGGCAGGTGCGGAGGATGCTCGAGGCTGTCGGACACCCTGTCCGCCGCCTGCACCGGAGCCGTTACGCGGGGCTGACCACCGAGGGTCTGCGACCGGGCGGCTCGCGCGAACTCACCGTCGACGAGGTTGCGGCGTTACGCTCGGGCCGATGATCGTCGACAGCGCCGTGTACGTGAACGGCCACCGCTACGCCGGTGACATCCCGCTCGAGGAGACTTACGAGGCGAGCCGCAAGCCGGGCTGCTTCGCCTGGATTGGCCTCCACGAGCCGACCGAGGACGAGTTCGACGCTGTCCGGCGGGAGTTCGGCCTCCACGAGCTCGCCGTCGAGGACGCGATCAAGGCACACCAGCGGCCGAAGCTCGAGGTCTACGGCGACACCCTCCTGCTCGTCCTCAAGACGGCCGACTACGAGGCGGATCGTGTCCGATTTGGTGAGATCCTCCTGTTTTCCGGCGAGGGATTCATCATCTCGGTGCGCCACGGCGACTTCCCCCTACACGAGGTCCGGATCGAGATGGAGCGACGGCCGGACTTGCTCGCTCACGGTCCCGTGGCTGCGGTCTACGGGATCGTCGACCGCGTCGTGGACGCGTACGGCCCGGTCATCGAGGAGCTCGACACGGACATCCGGGAGGTCGAGATCGAGGTCTTCACGCCGGATATGGTGAACCCGGCCCCGCGGATCTACCGTCTCAACCGCTCGGTGCTCCAGCTCTACCAGGCAGTGACGCCACTCCGCCCCTTCGTTGACGATCTCGCGCGTGGGCTGCACCTGATCCCGGACGAGATGCGGCCCTACTTCCGCGACGTCGACGACCATCTGCTGCGCGTCACTTCGTCGATCCGCGAGTTTCGGGAGCTGCTGACACAGATCCTCTCCGCGAACATCACGCAAGCGAGCTTCCGTCAGAACGAGGACGTCCGAAAGATCTCCGCCTGGGCCGCGATCATCGCCGTCCCGACGCTGATCAGCGGCATCTACGGGATGAACTTCGAGCACATGCCCGAGCTCAGTTGGCGGGTCGGCTACCCGCTCGTGCTCCTGGTCATGGCCGGGCTCTGCCTCGCGCTCTACGGGCAGTTCAGACGGTCCGGCTGGCTCTGACGAAGCCCATCCGGTCGTACATCGCCTCGAGCGTCGGGGCCGAGGTGTCGCGCGCCTTCTCGGCGCCCAGGGCGAGCAGCCGGTGCAGCTCGGCATCGTCCGACCGGAGCGCGCGGTAGCGCTCCTGGATCGGAACGACGACCTCGACGACCGCCTCGGCCACGTCCGACTTGAACTGGCCGTAGCCCGATCCGTCGTACCGTGACTCGATCTCCTCTCGCGTATCGCCCGTGGCCACGGACATGATGTCGATCAGGTTCGTGATCCCGGCCTTGTCCTCGCCGCGCCGGACGTCCGTCCCTGAGTCCGTGACCGCGCTCTTGACCTTCTTCCGCAGCGTGTCGGCGTCGTCCAGGAGCTGGAGCGTTCCCTGGGGCGTGCCGAGCGTCGTCGACATCTTCCGGTCCGGCTCCTGGAGGTCCATGATCCGCGCGCCGATCTCCGGGTACCGCCCTTCGGGCAGCTTGAAGGTGTCGCCGTAGCGTGAGTTGAAGCGCTCGGCGATGTTGCGAGACAGCTCGAGGTGCTGCCGCTGGTCGTCTCCGATCGGGACGAGGTCGGTCTGGTAGAGCAGGATGTCGCCGGCCATCAGCACCGGGTACGTGAGGAGCCCGGCCGAGACGGACCCCTGCTGGTCGGACTTCTCCTTGAACTGCGTCATGCGGCGGAGCTCCCCGAAGCTCGCCACAGAGCTCAGGAGCCAGGCTGCCTCGGCGTGGGCCACGACGTGGCTCTGGGCGAAGACCGTCGAGCGCTCGGGATCGATCCCGGTGGCGAAAAGCATGGCCGCGAGGTCGAGCGTTCGCTCGCGCAGGTCGGCGGGGTCGTACTCGACGGTGATCGAGTGGAGGTCGACGATGCAGAAGAACGCGTCGCCGAGCTCCTGGGTCGCGGCGTACTGGCGGAAGCCGCCGCTGTAGTTGCCGAAGTGCTTCGAGCCGGTCGGCTGGATGCCGGAGAAGATCCTCATCGCGACGGGATTATCTCCGCGGCGCCGATGGCGGCACGCAGCGTTTCGACGTACGCCTGGAGTGCGTCCGGCCCGTCCTCGGCCACCTCGACCGCGCGGGAGCCGACGACGATTCCGTCGGCGAGCTCGGCGGCCTCTGCGGCCTGCTCGGGTGTCGAGATCCCGAACCCGGCATAGAGCGGCAGGTCGGTGAGCGACCGTGTCCGGGCGACGAGGCCCGCGAGTGAAGGGGAGAGGCGCTCGCGGGCCCCGGTCGTCCCGGTGACGGTGACCAGGTAGAGCCAGCCGTCCGTGTGGCGCGCCGCAATCTGGATTCGTCCGTCGGTCGAGGTGGGAGCGACGAGCTGGACGCGCTTGAGCTCGGGCCGCTCGCCGGCGGGGAGGTCGGCGACGATGAGGCTCGTGGCGCCGGCGGCACGAGCGTCCGCGGCGAAGCGCTCGTAGCCGTACGCCTCGAGCAGCGAGGCGTAGGTCATCGGGATCAGCGGGACGTCGACGCGCGCCCGTGTCTCCGCGAGGCACTCCAGGCAGCGGCGGGTGCGCATGCCGTCGGCGAGCGCCCGCTCGGCGGCTCTGCGGATCACCGGCCCGTCGGCGAGCGGATCCGAGAACGGAAAGCCGACCTCCACGATGTCTGCGCCGCCGGCGACGGCGGCCTCGGCGAGCTCCGGCGTGTCCCGCCCGGCCATCAGGTAGACGACGAGCGTCTTCATCCCGTCACCTGGGCGAGATCCTTGTCGCCTCGGCCGGAGAGGCAGAGGACGACGAGCTCGGCGTCGAGATCGTCGACCCGGGCGAGCGCGTGGGCCGGCTCGAGCGCGGGGAGGATCCCCTCGGTCTCCGCGAGCCGGTGGAACGCTGCGAGCGCCTCGTCGTCCGTCGCTTGCACGTAGCGCGCCCGGCCGGAGTCGCGCAGGAACGCGTGCTCCGGGCCGACGCCGGGGTAGTCGAGCCCCGCGGAGATCGACTCGGCGTCCAGCACCTGGCCGTCCTCGTCTGCGAGCAGCGAGGAGCGCGCACCGTGCAGGACGCCTGCCCTACCGGAGCCGAGGCTCGCGGCGTTCGCCGCCTCGACCCCGACCAGCTCGACGTCGTCGTCCATGAAACCGGCGAAAAGCCCGATCGCGTTCGAGCCGCCGCCGACGCAGGCGATCGCTGCATCGGGCAGCCGGCCCTCGAGCTCGAGGATCTGCTCCCGAGCCTCGCGGCCGATGACGGCCTGGAGCTCGCGGACGAGCTCGGGATACGGGTGCGGGCCGACGCAGGAGCCGAGCAGGTAGTGCGTCGTCTCGACATTCGCGATCCAGTCGCGGATCGCCTCGCTCGTCGCCTCGCGCAGGGTCCGCGTGCCGTACTCGACCGGCACGACCTCGGCGCCGAGCAGGTGCATCCGCTCGACGTTGGGACGCTGGCGGTCGATGTCCTCCGCGCCCATGTAGACGACGCAGTCGAGGCCGAACTTCGCGCACACCGTTGCCGTTGCGACGCCATGCTGGCCGGCGCCGGTCTCGGCGACGATCCGCTGCTTTCCGAGCCGCCGCGCGAGCACGGCCTGACCGAGCGCGTTGTTCAGCTTGTGGGCGCCGGTGTGCAGCAGGTCTTCGCGCTTGAGGTAGAGGCGCTTGTCGGGCGCGAACCGCTCGGCCCGCATCAGCGGTGTCGGCCGCCCGCCGAAGGCGCGGCCGAGCTCGTCGAGCTCGAGGGCGAACGCCGGGTCGTCCTTCGCCTCGTTCCACGCCTGCTCGAGCTCGTCCAGCGCCGGGATCAGCGTCTCGGGCACGAAGCGGCCGCCGTAGGCGCCGTAGGTCAGCACCGTGCAGCCTCCACGAAGGCGCGCACCTTGGCGTGGTCCTTGATTCCCGGCTCCGATTCCAGTCTCGACGCGGCGTCGACCGCCCACGGGTGCACGGCGTCGATCGCGGCGCGGACGTTGTCGGGGCCGAGCCGCCCGGCGAGCACCACGCGGCCGTCGGCAGCCTCGGCGCGGGCGAGATGGTCCGGGTCGGCCTCCTCCCACGGGAGGTCGAGGACGCGGGCGACGGGCTGGCCGTCCCGGAGCAGCGCGGCGTCCCGGCCCCGGAGCCGGCCGTTGTCGTCGCGGTCGTAGAGCTGGACGAGGTCGGCGCCCTCGTCGCGCGGCTCGCCTACGTGGACGGAGACCGAGAGCATCGCTGTCCGGCACCGGGAGCACGCCGTCGGCCCGGCGCGGGCTGCCGTCGACCCGGATGAACCCGGCCAGGTCGGCGCCCGCCTCGGCCGCGGCCGCCACGTCCTCCTCGCGCGTGAGGCCGCAGACCTTCACGAGCGGCCTGGAGATCAGCTCGGCGAGCGTGCCGGGCGGGTCGCCCGCCCGCATGAGCGCCGAGCCGACCAGGATCGCGTCGGCGCCTGCGAGCTCTGCAGCGGCGCCTTGCGCGCGGGAGGCAATCCCGCTCTCGGCAACGACGACGCGGTCGCGCGGCGCCTTCGCGACGAGCGCCAGCTGGGCGCGCCGGTCGATCTCGAAGGTCGAGAGGTCCCGGGCGTTGATCCCGATCGTCTCCGCGTCGAGCCGAACGGCCCGCTCCAGCTCGTCGGCGTCGTGAGCTTCCACGAGCGCGTCGAGCTCGAGCTCGCGGGCGGCGCCGAGGAGCTCCAGTCATGGCCGTGTCGTCGAGATCGCGGAGCAAGAGCAGGACTGCATCGGCGCCGGCCTCGCGCAGCTCCCGGAGCTCGTCGCTCGAGGAGAAGAAGCCCTTCGCGAGCAGCGGCAGCCCGGTCGTGGCCCGCGCCGCGCGCAGGTCGTCGACCGAGCCGGCGAAACCGCTCGTCGACCAGAATCGAGACCGCTGCTGCGCCGGAGCGCTCGAACCCTGCGGCGAGCGCGGCCGGGTCGGCGTCCGGCCGCAGGTCGCCGGCCGAGGGCGAGCGCCGCTTCACCTCGGCGATCGCGGACAGGCCCGGAGCAGACAGCGCGTCCCGGAAGCGGCCCATCAGGCCACCGCCTCCGCCCGAGAGAAGGCGATCAGCGTCTCGAGGCGTTCGCCCGCGGCGCCCGAGTCGATCGCCTCGCGTGCAAGACCGAGCCCCTCTTCGAGATCCTTGGCGTGGCCGGCTGCTGCGATCGCACCGGCGGCGTTCAGCAGCACGGCGTCGCGCCGCCCGCCGTCAGCTCCGGCGAAGATCTCGCGGATCGTTCGCGCGTTGTCGTCCGGCTCGCCGCCGCGCAGGTCCTCGGGGGCGCAGCGTGGGACGCCGAGCTCCAGCGGGTCGATCTCGCGGCGGCGAACCTCTCCGTCCACCACCTCGCAGACGAGGTTCGGGCCGGCGGGCGACAACTCGTCCACACCGCCTGCGCCGTGGACGACGAAGGCTCGGGTGGCGCCGAGGCTGAGCAGCACGTCGGCGATCGTCGGCACCAGGTCGGGCGCGTACACGCCCACGACCTGAGCGCGGGCGCCGGCCGGGTTCGTCAGTGGGCCGAGGACGTTGAAGACGGTACGCGCGGCCAGCTCCCGCCGGACCGGCGCCGCGTGGCGCATCGCCGGGTGGTGCGTGGGGGCAAACAGGAATCCGAATCCGAGCTCGTCGATCGAGCGCTCGATCCGCTCGGGCTCCAGCTCGAGCGAGAAGCCGAGCGCCTCCAGGACGTCGGCTGAGCCCGACGCCGACGAGACGGCGCGGTTGCCGTGCTTCGCGACCCCGGCTCCCGCGGCGGCTGCAACGAGCGCTGCGGCGGTCGAGATGTTGAACGTCCGGGCGCCGTCGCCGCCTGTTCCCGCGGTGTCCACGAGGTCGCTGCGCTGCGGCTTGACGGCCAGCACGTGCTCGCGCATCGCCTCGGCGCAGCCGGCGATCTCATCGGCCGTCTCGCCCTTCAGCCGGAGGGCGACGAGGAACCCGCCGATCTGGGCCGGCGTCGCTTCGCCGTCCATGATCGAGCCCATCACGCGGCGCGCCTCGTCCCGGTCGAGGTCCCGGCCGTCGAGCAACTGCGGAGAGCGCGTCCTGGATCACGCCGCCTCCAGGAAGTTGCGGGCGAGATCGGGCCCGACGGGCGTCAGCACGGACTCGGGATGGAACTGGACGCCGTGGACGGGCAGCGTCCGGTGACGGACGGCCATGATCTCGCCGTCCGGTGCGGTCGCGCAGATCTCGAGCTCGTCCGGGATCCGGGTGGCGGCCAGCGAGTGGTAGCGCCCCGCCTCGAACCCGTCCGGAAGCCCGCGGAAGATCCCTTCGCCGTCGTGCTGCACCGTCGTCGCCTTGCCGTGGACGAGCTCGCGCGCCGCGCCGATCTCCCCGCCGAACGCCTCGACGATCGCCTGGTGCCCGAGGCAGACGCCGAGCGTCGGGGTCGTCCGCGCGAGGCGGGCGACGATCGCCGGGCGTCTCGCCGGAAGCATCTGGTCTCCCGGGACCGGGTGAGACCACGAGGTGGGAGGGGCCGAGCCGCTCCGCGTCGTCGGCGTCGAGCTCGTCGTTTCGATGCACGACGACCTCCACGCCGAGCTCGCCGAACAGGTGCGCGAGGTTGAACGTGAAGCTGTCGTAGTTGTCGACGAGCAGCATCACGACCGGGCCTCCGCGAGCCGGATCGCCGTCTCGAGCGCCGCGAGCTTCTGGCGGCACTCCTCCTGTTCGAGCTTGGGGTCGGAGTCGGCGACGATCCCCGCGCCCGCCTGCAGGAACGCGACGCCGTCGTGCAGCACGATCGTGCGGATCGCGATGCACGTGTCGAGCGCCTCGCCCGGCAGCGCGTAGCCGACGGCCCCGGCGTACGGCCCTCGCCGGTAGCCCTCGAGCTCCGAGATCAGCTGCATCGCCCGGACCTTCGGCGCGCCGGACACGGTGCCGGCCGGGAAGCAGGCCCGGAGCAGGTCGAAGTGGTCGACGTCGTCGCTGCAGCCGCCCGCCGACCTCGGAGACGAGGTGCGTCACGTGCGAGAAGCGCTCGGGCTCGAGGAACCGCCGGACGCGGACCGATCCCGGCGTGCAGACGCGCGAGAGGTCGTTCCGGCCAAGGTCGACGAGCATCACGTGCTCCGCGCGATCCTTCTCGGAGGCCAGCAGCCGCTCGGCGTCGCCGTCGCCGGGCCGAGTCGTCCCAGCGATCGGGTTGAGCGAGGCGTCGCGGCCCTCGGCCTTCACGAGCGTCTCCGGTGAGGAGCCGATCAGCGCCAGCCCGTCCAGCTCCAGGAGGAAGAGGTACGGCGAGGGATTGACCCGGCGGAGCGAGCGGTAGAGGTCGAGCGCGCTCGCCGACGTCGGCCGCTCGGCCCGCTGCGAGAGCACGATCTGGAACGCGTCGCCCGCCCGAATGTGGCGCTTCGCGCGGCCGACCGCCTGTTCGTAGTCGACCGAGGACGGGAAGCGCCGGGTTTGTCCCGCCGAACCCTGGCCGGCCGGTAGCGCGGGCATCGCGCCGGCCAGGAGCTCCGTCACCTCGTCCGGGCTCCCGTACAGAACCTCGGCCATCCCGCGGCCGTGGTCGAAGCGGACGAGCGTGTCGGCGACGACGAAGCGGCTCTCCGGCAGGTCGCGGCCCGCATCGGGGAGCTGCACCGTCGGCTCCAGCTTGGCGGCGTAGTCGTACGACAGGTACCCGACGACCGGCGCGCCGCACGTCTCCGCCTCCTCGAAGGTCACGAGACGGGAGCCTGCGCCGACGAACGAGTGCTGCCCGAGGCGTCCCTTCTCCACCGACTCGAGCAGGAAGCTCGCGCTGCCCGTCTCGCGCAGCCGGAGGTACGCCCCGAGCGGGGTGATCAGGTCGGTTGCGATGACGGTTTGGACAATCATGGAACGAAAAAGACCCTCCGGGCGGAAGGTCTGCGAGTGGTACGGGTTGTGCCTAGGTCAGGTCAGGCAATGCTCCCGCACCGCTCGTGGCGCCACGACCAGGCCCAGGTGCGGAACGCGGGAGTCATCGCGCTCAGGGTACGCCCACGGGTTTCCCCGGTCAAGAGACCTCCCGCTTGGAGAGGTCCAGGATCGCCTGGTAGATCCCTTCGAGGCCCTCCTGCGAGATCGGGCCGCGGTTCGCACGGCTGACATCCCGGAACATCCATTCCTCGCGCTCGGGATCGACGAAGGCGTAGCCGCGGGAATCCTTGTAGCTCTTCAGCTGCGCAACCAGCCGCAAACGCGCGTTGATGGCCTCCACGAGCCCGCGGTCGACGTCCGACACCTTCTCCCGAAGCTGCCTGATGGTCGGGTCTTGGCTTGGGTCCATGGCCGGAACCTACACTTGCCGCGATGGCCAGCAACAACGCCTCACCGGAGCTCCTGATCGTGATGGGGAGCGGCGCGACGCCGGATCAGACCGAGCACGTCGTCGCCCGCCTGCGCGAGTCGGGTGCGGACGCACGCGTCTCCCACGGGCGGGAGGCGACGGTGATCGGCGCGATCGGGGAGCGAGAGGCGCTCGCGGGGCTCCCGCTCGAGGGCTTTCCGGGGGTCGAGCGGGTGCTGCCGATCCTCAAGCCCTACAAGCTCGTCGCGCGAGAGCTCTCTCCGGATCCCACGGTGATCGACGTCCGCGGCCGGAAGATCGGCGACTCGTTCTTCGGCCTGATCGCCGGCCCGTGCACCGTCGAGTACCGGGAGCAGACGCTCGAGACGGCCCGGGCGGTCGCCGCCGCCGGGGCGACGATGCTGCGCGGGGGCGCCTTCAAGCCGCGCACGTCGCCGTACACGTTCCAGGGGCTGGGGCTCGACGCCCTCGAGGTGCTGCGCGAGGCCGGGGAGGAGACCGGTCTCCCGATCGTCACCGAGCTCATCGATCCACGACACGTCGAGGAAGTGATCGAGGTTGCCGACGTGATCCAGATCGGGGCCCGCAACATGCAGAACTTCCTGCTCCTTGCGGAGGTCGGCCGGGTCGACAAGCCGGTGCTGCTCAAGCGCGGGCCGTCCGCGTCGGTCGAAGAGCTCCTGATGGCGGCCGAGTACGTGGCGAGGGAGGGGAACGACCGGATCATCCTCTGCGAGCGCGGAATCAAGACGTTCGAGAGCTCGACCCGGTACACGCTCGACCTCGGGTCGGTCGCGGTGCTCAAGGAGGAGACGCACCTGCCGGTGATCGTCGATCCTTCTCACGCCGCCGGGCGGAGAGCGCTCGTGCTCCCGCTGGCTCGGGCGGCGGCGGCAGTCGGTGCGGACGGGATCATCGTCGAGGCCCATCCGAGGCCCGAGGAGGCGCTCTGCGACGGCCCGCAGCAGATCCCGACGGACGAGTTCGGCGAGTTCGCCAGAGAGGTGACGGAGATCGTCACCCTCATGGGCAAACAGGTCGGATAGAGCGGCTATGCGGCTCGCGGTCATCGGCACCGGGCTGATCGGCGCCTCGGTCGGGCTGGCCGCGAAGCGGACGGGCGCAACGGTCTCCGGGTTCGACGAAGACGAGGCCACGGCCGAGGTCGCGCTCGAGCGAGGGGCGGTCGACGAGGTCAAGCCGACGCTCGCGGATGCGCTCGGCGGCGCTGAGCTCGCCGTTGTCGCCGTGCCCGTCGGACGCCTCGCTGCGCAGGTGCGGACCGTGCTGGAGGCGAGCGCAGAGGACTGCACCGTGACCGACGTGGGCTCGACCAAGTCCGCGGTCTGCGAGGCGGCGGCGGGGTCGACGCGATTCATCGGCGGCCACCCGGTCTGCGGTTCAGAGGCGCGCGGCCCGGCTCACGCCACGGCCGATCTCTTCGAGGGGGCGACCTGGTTCCTCTCGCCGCTCCCGCACAGCGATCCCGCTCGGTACCGGCTCGTCCACGGCTTCGTCGGCGACCTGGACGCCTTGCCGGTCGCGATCGATCCCGGCGCGCACGACCGGCTGGTCGCGCTGACGAGCCACCTCCCTCACGTGCTGGCCAACGTGCTCGTCAACCATGCCGGCGCGACGCGGATCGACGGACACGAGCCCCTTTCGTCCGCCGGCGGGTCGCTGCGGGACATGACGAGAGTCGCGGGCGCCAACCCGCGAATCTGGGTCGACATCTTCCTGGAGAACGCGGAGGCGCTGAGAGCAGCGCTCGCGGAGCACCGCCGCGGGCTCGAGCAGGTGGATGCGGCGCTCGCGTCCGGCGACGCGGGCTTCCTCGCCCGCTGGATCGGCGAGGCCGCGCGCAACCGCCGCGGGATGATCAGCGAGGCGTACGGCGACCCGGGAGAGCTGCACCGGCTCCGCGTCCATGTCCCCGACAGGCCGGGCGTCCTCGCCGGGATCACGCAGGCGCTGGGGGCCGAGCGGATCAACATCGAGGACTTCGAGCTGCAGCACCAGTCGCCGGAGCGGGGCGGCGACCTGACGGTTCTGGTCGCCGGCCAGCACGAGGCGGAGCGGGCCGCTGCGCTGCTGGAGGCGCAGGGGTACGGCGTCGTCGTCGCTCCCGCGCTCGACGAATGAGGATCGAGCCGGCGGCGGCCGTCGTCGGCCACATCGGCGTGCCGGGCGACAAGTCCATCTCCCACCGCGGCGTGCTGATCGGCGCGGTCTGCGAGGGCGAGACCCGGATCGAGGGCTTCGGACGCTCTCGGGACACCGAGTCGACCGTGAACGCGATGCGGGCGCTCGGCGCGGAGGTCGTCGAGGACGACGTCGACGTCCTGACCGTGCGAGGCGTGGGGTTGCGCGGCCTGCGCGCGTCCGAGGGCCCGATCGACTGTGGCAACGCCGGCACGCTGCTCAAGCTTCTGATGGGCCTTCTGGCCGGTCAGGAAGGCGAGTACGTCCTCTCGGGGGACGAGTCTCTTCGGGGCAGGCCGGTCGAGGATCTCGCCGAGGCGCTCCGCGCGATGGGGGCACGGATCGAGACGAGCGACGGAAAGCCGCCGGTGCGGATCGAAGGAGCCGAGCTGCGGGCCGCCGAGCACCGGCTCGAGCGCGCCAGTGCCCAGACGAAGTCGGCCTTGCTCCTCGCGGGGCTGCAGGCAGGGGGTGGCCGCACGGTCGTCCACGAGCCGTACTTCACGCGCGACCACACCGAGACGATGCTGCGGGAGGCGGGCGCGCCGGTCCGGCGATCGGGTCGCTCGGTGTCGATCTCGCAGGTGGAGTCGCTGCGGTTGGACACGGTGCAGGTCCCCGGCGACATCTCCTCGGCGGCGCCGTTCCTCGCGGCATCGACGCTCGTCCCGGGCTCAGAGCTCTCGATCCACGGCGTGGGCGTGAACCCCTTTCGCTCGGGCCTGCTGGACGTGCTCGTCCGGATGGGCGCGCGGATCTCGATCTTCGACCGGCGCCGGGCGGGCGGCGAGGCGGTTGCCGACCTGGAGTCCCGCTCGGCTCCTCTGACCGCAACCACCGTGCGGAAGGCGGAGGTGCCGCGGATGATCGACGAGCTGCCGCTCTTTGCGCTCGCCGCCGGGATGGCGCGCGGGGAGAGCATCGTCCGCGGCGCCGCCCAGCTGCGCGAAAAGGAGACGGACCGCATCGAAACCGTGACAAATGTGCTCCGATCCCTTGGCGTGAGGATCACGGCGAGCGAAGATGGCTTCAGGGTGAGGGGGGTCCCCACCCGCCCTAAGGGCGGGGGTGCGGTTTCGAGCGGCGGCGACCACAGGATCGCCATGGTGGCCGCGGTCGCCGGGCTCGCGTCGCGCGAGGGCGTCGAGCTCGAGGATCCCGAGAGCGTGGCAGTAAGCTTCCCCGGATTCTTCGACCTGCTCGAGTCGGTGACCCAGCGATGATCGTGGCAATCGACGGGCCCGCCGGAGCCGGGAAGAGCACCGTCGCCCGCCGGCTGGCCGAGCGACTCGGCTTCCGGTATCTGGACACGGGCGCGATGTACCGGGCCGTGACCTGGCTCGCGCTCCAGCATGCGCTCGACCTCGAGGACGGGCCGACGCTCGGCGTGCTCGCGGAAGGGCATCCCGTCGACCTCGACGAGGGCGGCTCGGTCCGGATCGCCGACACGGACGTCACGGCCGAGATCCGCCTGGCCGAGATCGACAGGCTCGTGCCGGTCGTCGCCCGCCATCCCGAGGTCAGGGTCGTCATGCGGCGCCGCCAGCGGGAGCTCGCCGACCTCGGCAACGCCGTCATCGAGGGACGCGACATCGGGACGGTCGTCGCGCCCGACGCCGACGTGAAGGTCTACCTCAACGCGGACCAGAAGATCCGCGCCGAGCGGCGCCAGGCCGAGCGCCCGGACATCGGCGGCGACGCGCTCGCGACGGACCTCCGGCTCCGCGACGAGAGCGACGCCGCGCGGATGCAGCCCGCGGAGGACGCCGAACTCATCGACACGACCGACCTCGACGTCGAGGACGTGGTCGACCGGATCCAGCAGCTCGTCCGCTCGCGGGTCGCATGAGCCGCAACGGGCTCGTCTGGAACGTCGGCCAGGCCACGATCGGCACGGCCGTTCGCATGCTTGCGCCGCTCCGGGTCTACGGCGCCGAGCGCGTGCCCGAGGAAGGGGGCGTCGTGCTCGTCTTCAACCATTTCTCGTGGCTCGACCCGCCGGCGTTCGGAGCAGCGAGCCCGCGGCAGCTGTATTTCCTGGCGAAGGCCGAGCTGCACGAGGTCCCCGTCCTCGGCCCGCTCGTCAAGGCCTTCGGCACCTATTCGGTTCGCCGCGGCGAGTCCGACCGAGAGGCCGTGCGGGAGATGCGTCGCTGCGTCCACGAAGGGAATGCGCTGGGGATGTTCGCCGAAGGGACGCGCCAACGGTCGGGCGTCCCCGGCGACGTGAAGCCTGGCGCGGCGATGGTCGCGCTCAACGAGCAGGTACCGGTTGTCTGCGCGGCGATCCACGGCAGCCAGCACTGGCAGCCCGGCAACTTCCATCCGGTCTCGATCGCCTGGGGGCGGCCGTTCGCCTTCGACGGCCTGAAGGCGAACGGGAAGGGTTACCGCGAGGCGTCGGTCGAGCTCCAGCGCCGCATCAACGAGCTCTGGCGGTTCCTCGTCGACGTGCACGCCCTCGGCCGGCCGCGCCACGCCGTGCCGCCGGCGTGAGCGAGCTCGCCGGGACGGCGGCGATCATCGGCTTTCCGAACGTCGGAAAATCGACTCTCGTGAACCGGCTCACTGCAACCCGGACGGCGGTCGTCCACGAGGAGCCGGGCGTGACCCGCGACCGCAAGGACATCGTCTGCGAGTGGAGCGGGCGGCGGTTCATCCTGATCGACACGGGCGGCGTCGACCTCGCCGACCGCTCCGAGATCACGCGCCAGATCGCGGCCCAGGCCCGCACGGCGATCGACGAGGCCGACCTCGTCCTGTTCGTCGTGGACGCGCAGGCGGGCGTCACGCCGGGAGACGAGGAGGTCGCGGAGCTGCTGCGCCGCTCCGGCCGTCCCGTGGTCCTGATCGCGAACAAGCTCGACGACCCGACCCGGACCGGCCAGATCCACGAGTTCCATCGTCTCGGCCTCGGCGAGCCCCTGCCGATCTCGGGACTGCACGGTCACGGGACGGGCGACCTGCTCGACACGATCCTCGAGCGCCTCCCGGGGGCCTCCAAGCGGCCCGAGATCTCCGAGGATGCGATCCGGGTCGCGATTCTGGGGCGCCCGAACGTCGGGAAGTCGAGCCTCCTCAACACGCTCGTGGGAGAGGAGCGCGTGATCGTCTCCGAGGTCCCCGGCACAACACGGGACTCGATCGACACGGTCGTGCAGCGGGGCGACCGGACGTTCGTCTTCGTCGACACCGCGGGGCTCCGGCGCAAGCGCCGCCAGCGCCAGGGGATCGAGTACTACTCGGAGCTGCGCGCGCTGCAGGCCGCCGAGCGGGCCGACGTCGCACTCGTCCTGATCGACACCTCCGAGGGGCTGGTCGACCAGGACCTCGCCGTCGCCGACATCTCCCGCAAGGCGCAGTGCGCGACCCTGATCGTCCTGTCGAAGTGGGACATCACCACGATCGGGATCGAGGACGTCCGTGACCGGCTCGAGGCCCGCATCCGCCAGCGCCCGCCGGTCGTCACCGTCTCCTCCAAGACCGGGCGCGGCATCCAGCGGCTCTTCGACCGGGTCGAGGGACTGTTCGAGAAGTACACGGCGAAGATCACGACCGGCGAGCTGAACCGCTTCCTCCAGGAGCTGCGCGAGCAGCGCGAGCCGCCGTCGCGGCGCGGCAAGCGCCTGAACCTGCTGTACGCAACGCAGACGAGCGTCCGGCCGCCGCGCTTCCGCGCGTTCGTCAACGACCCGGGCCTGATCACGCGGGACTATGGGTACTGGGTCGAGAACAAGGTCCGGGAGCGCTTCGACCTCCAGGGGATCCCCGTGTCAATCGACTTCGTGAGACGCACATGAGGGCCGCGATCGCGGCCAGGCGGGAGGACGCTAGAGCCTGCGCAGAGCCGACTGCATCCGTTCGCTGAACGCCCTTCTCGTCTCGCCCGGCTCGAATCGCATGGATGCGCCGAAGGTCAAGTCGCTCTCTTGCGGGCGCGGAATGGTCCGGCCTTTCGGGAGGACCTTGTGGGCGCCCTGAATCCGTACGGGAACGAGCTCCACATCAGGGCGCGCGCGACAGAGGTAGTAGAGACCACTGCGGAACTGTCCAATCGATTCGCCAGAGCCCCTCGTGCCCTCGGGGAACAGGATCAGCGAGTACTCGTCGCCGAGCCCTTGCACCATCTGTTCGACGGCCTCGTTGCCGCGTCGGTCGACGCGGTCCGCAGCGGTGTCGCCGTCGAGCAGCGCACGGTCGATGAGGACCGCATTGAAGACCTTCCCGACGTAGTAACGGCGGAACCGGCTGCTCTGCCAGTAGTCACGTCGGGCGACGGGTCGCGTCCGTTCCCGCACGTGGCGCGGCAGGGAGGACCAGATGAGGATGAAGTCGAGGTGACTGGAGTGATTCGCGAAGAAGATCCGCTGGCGAGAGTCCTCGATGCGGTCGAGGAAGCGAACGGACTTCTTCGTGATCGTCCGAGCCACCAGAACGAGCAACCAGGCGGCGGCTCGTCGCCGGAGGTTCCAGGCCGACGGAGCCGGTCGGCCTGCTGCTGTACCGGGAAGCGGCAATCGCCTGGCCATCCTCCCCGAGGCTAACGCTGTCCGCCCTCCCGCGGAGCCCGAAAGGGAGTCTTTCCTGCGGTCCTGTCCGGCCGATCTGCTCTTTACGGTGTGTGGCACGCCGTTCCACGCGAGAGAAAGGAGCCGGCGATGGATATCGGCCTCCCGGAGACAGAGCGAGAGATTGAGATCGCGCCCCTCGAAGAACCACTCCCGGACCCCGCACCGATCGAGGAGCCTGTTGAGGAACCGGTACCGGCGTGAGCCAACTCTCAACCGAGCCCATCGTCGGTTGGCGGCTCTGGCATGTCCGCCTCCACGTCGACGAGTACCGCCTGGAGTCGTTCACCTGGCACCACGTGAGCTGGCCTCCAAGGGGGCGATTGGAGGCGAGCTGCGCGCTGCATCGCGACGCTGCTCCTGTCGGCGACCACGAATGCGGCATCTACGCCTTCAGGACACGAGCGCTCGCGGAAGATCTCCTGCGGCGCTACACGGGCATTCGCCAGCACTACGGGCGTGAATACCGGGAGCTTCCGCCGGTCAGGCAGGGGCGCCCGATCGCCCTGGGCAGCGTCTCGCTCTGGGGCAGGATTCTTGCCCGGGAGCAGGGCTTCCGAGCCCAGTACGCCTACCCGTACGAGCTGTTCCTGATCGGCGGCGACGACGACATCGCGAGGGAGCTTCGCGACCGGTACGCCGTGGACGTCTCGCGCCTCTGAGCGCGGAGCGCGCCGGGTCGCGTTCTCAGCATTGACATCTTCGCCCGGGTGCGAGATCTTCCTCGCGCACTCTTTATCTAGAAGGGGGTGTTATGGACATCTTCACTTCCGAACTAGTCGGGACTGCGATCCTGATCGTGCTTGGAGATGGAGTGGTTGCTGGAGTCCTCCTTGCGCACTCGAAGGCCGAGAACGCAGGCTGGATCGTGATCACATTCGGATGGGGTATGGCTGTCGCGGTGGCCGTCTATGCCGTCGGCCAGTTCAGCGGCGCGCACCTCAATCCGGCTGTGACGATCGGCTTCGCCGTCACGGACATCACGCCGTGGGACGATGTGCCCAGCTACCTGGCAGGGGAGTTCGCCGGGGCCTTCCTCGGCGCGATCCTGGTCTACCTCGCCTACCTGCCGCACTGGCGACCGACGGAGGACCCGGGCCTTAAGCTCGCCGTCTTCTCGACCGCCCCGGCGATCCGGAGTACCGCTGCGAACCTGCTGACCGAGATCATCGGGACGTTCATGCTGCTCTTCGGCGTGCTCGCGATCGTCGGGCACTTCACCGCGAACGTCTCGGGCGGCATCGGGGAAGCAGTGCTGGCGACGGCTCTCGGCGGAGCCCTCGTGCCGCTGCTGATCGGCCTGCTCGTGTTCGCGATCGGACTCTCGCTCGGCGGGCCGACCGGGTACGCGATCAATCCGGCGCGCGACCTCTCGCCGCGCATCGCACACGCCTTGCTTCCGATTCCGGGCAAGCGTGACTCGGATTGGAGCTACTCCTGGATCCCCGTGGTGGGGCCGCTCATCGGCGGGACGCTCGGGGCCGTCACCTACCAGGCGCTTGTGGCGCCCGGCACGGGCAACCTCGAGGTCCTCGACAGGTTGACCGGAATCCTGACCTGAAGGGGGTGAGCCAAGCGTGAAAAAGCTCATCAACAAGCCCGAAGACATCGTCACCGAGTCGCTGCAGGGGATGGCCGCCGCGCATCCCGACCTGCTGAAGGTGAACGTCGGGCCCGACTACATCGTTCGAGCGGATGCTCCGGTGCAGGGCAAGGTCGCCCTCGTCTCGGGGGGCGGCTCGGGGCATGAGCCGATGCACGGCGGCTTCGTCGGCATGGGCATGCTCGATGCCGCCTGTCCGGGCGAGGTCTTCACGTCACCGACGCCGGATCAGATGATCGAGGCGACGAAGGCCGTCAACGGCGGCGCCGGCGTGGTGCACATCGTCAAGAACTACACCGGCGACGTCATGAACTTCGACATGGCCGCCGAGCTCGCCCGCGGCGAGGGGATCGAGGTGGAGGCGGTCGTGATCGACGACGACGTCGCCGTGCAGGACAGCCTCTACACGGCCGGACGGCGCGGCGTCGGCGCGACCGTTCTCGCCGAGAAGATCTGCGGAGCGGCCGCGGAGGAGAAGCAGTCGCTGCAGCAGGTCGCCGACCTCTGCCGCAAGGTGAACGCGAACGGCCGCAGCATGGGGATGGCGCTGACGTCGTGCATCGTCCCGTCGGCCGGCACGCCGACCTTCGAGCTCGGCGACGACGAGATGGAGATCGGTATCGGCATTCACGGCGAGCCGGGCCGGGAGCGGCGAAAGCTCGCCCCCGCCAAGGACATCGTCGAGAGCCTGGCGACGCCGGTGATCGACGACCTCCCATTCGAAGAGGGCGACGAGGTGCTCGCGTTCGTGAACGGCATGGGCGGAACGCCGCTGATCGAGCTCTACGTCGTCTACAACGAGCTCAACAAGCTGCTCGACGGGCGGGGGATCAAGATCACGCGGAACCTGATCGGGGCGTACATCACGTCGCTCGAGATGGCCGGGTGCTCGATCACCCTGCTCAAGCTCGACGATGAGCTCACACAGCTCTGGGACGCCCCCGTCCATACACCCGGCTTGCGGTGGCGTGCCTAGAAGTGCCATGGAGGCAGTCGACGTGACCGTCTCGTACGCCCAGGTTCTCGACTGGGTCGGGGCGTTCGCGTCGACTGTCGCCGACAACAAGGACTACTTGATACGGCTCGACTCGGCAATCGGCGATGCCGACCATGGCACGAACATGGACCGCGGGATGAAGGCGGTCCTCGCCAAGCTGGAGGGGGTGGAGGAAGACGACATCGGCGCCATGCTCAAGACCGTCGGCATGACACTCGTCTCGACGGTCGGAGGCGCCGCAGGGCCGCTCTACGGGACCTTGTTCCTCCAGATGGGCGTCGCGACCGCCGGCAAGAGCGAGCTCGAGCCGGAGGACTGGGCCGCGGCGCTCGACGCGGCGGTGAAAGGCGTGCAAATGCGAGGGAAGGCGGAGCCGGGCGACAAGACGATGGTCGACGCCCTGATCCCGGCCAGGGATACCTTCTCGGCGGCGCTGGCCGAGGGCGCCTCTTTCGAGGAGGCACTCAGGAGATCGGCCGAGGCGGCGGAGGAGGGGATGCTCGCGACCACCCCGCTCGTTGCCAGGAAGGGACGCGCAAGCTACCTCGGCGAGCGAAGCGCCGGGCACCAGGACCCGGGCGCGACGTCGTCCCAACTGCTGCTCAAGACCGCCGCCGAGACGTGGGCCGCCGGCCGAGTGACGATCAATTAGGAGGTGTAGTGGATGGCGCAATACGCAGGAGCGATTGACCAGGGAACGACCAGCACCCGCTTCATGGTCTTCGACCACGGCGGGCAGATCGTCTCGGTCGACCAGAAGGAGCACGAGCAGATCTATCCGAAGCCCGGATGGGTCGAGCACGACGCGCTGGAGATCTGGGAGCGCACGCAGGAGATGGTCAAGGCGGGCCTCGGCAAGATCCAGCTCTCCGACCTTGCCGCGGTCGGCGTGACCAACCAACGCGAGACGACCGTCGTCTGGGACCGCTCCACCGGGCAACCGGTCCACAACGCGATCGTGTGGCAGGACACGCGTACGGACCAAATCTGCAACGACCTGTCCGCCGACGGTGGCCAGGACCGGTTCCGGGCCAAGACAGGCCTCCCGATCGCCACGTACTTCTCCGGTCCGAAGATCAAGTGGATCCTCGACAACGTCGACGGCGTCCGCGCCAAGGCCGAGAGCGGCGAAGTGGTGTTCGGGAACATCGACACCTGGGTGATCTGGCAGCTCACCGGCGGATCGGACGGCGGCGTCCACGTGACCGACGTGACCAACGCCAGCCGGACGATGATGATGAATCTCGAGACGCTCGACTGGGACGACGAGATTCTCGGCACCCTCGGCGTCCCTCGTGCGATGCTGCCCCAGATCCGGGCTTCGAGCGAGGTCTACGGCGAGGCGAAGGGCGACCTGGCCGGAATTCCGGTTGCCGGTGACCTCGGCGACCAGCAGGCTGCGCTCTTCGGCCAGACCTGCTTCGCCGTCGGCGAGGCCAAGAACACCTACGGGACGGGTAACTTCCTGCTCCTCAACACGGGCAACGAAGCCGTCCAGTCGAAGAGCGGACTGCTGACGACGCTCGCCTACAAGATCGGCGACCAGCCTGCCGTCTACTGCCTGGAAGGCGCGATCGCGATCACAGGGGCGCTCGTGCAGTGGCTGCGGGACAACCTCGGCCTCATCAAGGAGGCGCCCGAGGTCGAGGAGCTGGCGAAGACGGTCGAGGACAACGGCGGGGTCTACTTCGTCCCCGCCTTCTCGGGCCTCTTCGCCCCCTACTGGCGGGGCGAGGCTCGGGGCGTCATCGCCGGCCTGACCCGGTACGTCAACAAGGGACACCTGGCCCGGGCCACGCTCGAGGCCACGGCTTGGCAAAGCCGGGAGGTCGTGGATGCGATGAACGCCGACTCGGGCGTCGACCTCACCTCGCTCAAGGTCGACGGCGGAATGGTCTACAACGAGCTGCTGATGCAATTCCAGGCCGACGTGCTCGACGTTCCGGTGATCAGGCCAACTGTCGCCGAGACGACGTCGCTCGGGGCGGCCTACGCCGCCGGCCTCGCGACCGGCTTCTGGTCGGAGGTCGAAGACCTTCGCGCCAACTGGGGCAAGGACAAGGAGTGGCAACCCCAGATGGATGCGGACGAGCGGGAAAAGGAGTACGGCTACTGGAAGAAGGCCGTGACGCGGACCTTCGACTGGTTGGAGTAGGACGTCTACGCGAAGGGAATCCGGCGGCCGGAGGCGCCGCCGGATTCCCTCCCGCTAGTTCTCTCCCTCGATCCCTTCCGCAAAGTCGCCCTTCTTTTCGTCCTCGGCGTGGTGCTCGGTCTCCTCGACGCCCTCCGCGAAGGTGCCCTCGTGCCGGTGCTCTCGCTCCTCGGTGCCTTCCGCGAAGTCGCCCTTCGTGTCCTCGGCGTGGCGCTCGGTCTCCTCGACTCCCTCTGCGAAGCTGCCCTCGTGCTCGTGCTTCTCGGACTCTTCCCGCTCCATCAGGCCTCCTCCGTCGACGCGCCGAGTGTACCCTCGGCCGGGACGCTCTAGCGTGGCGGCTCTCGAGACCGAAGTGCTCGTGATCGGCGGCGGCTCGACCGGAGTCGGTGTCGCTCGCGACGCTGCGATGCGGGGCTTCAAGACCATCCTGGTCGAACGCAAGGACCTCGCGGACGGCACCACGGGTCGCTATCACGGCCTCCTCCACTCGGGAGGGCGCTACGCGGTCAAGGACCCCGATGCCGCCAGGGAATGCATCGTCGAGAACGTCATCCTTCGGCGGATTGCCGCCGACTGCATCGAGGACACCGGCGGCCTGTTCGTCTCCACGCCGTGGGACGACCCCACCTACGGCGACGCGTTCCTCGAGGGCTGCCGGGCAACCGGGATCCCGGTCGAGGAGATCGCGGCGTCCGAGGCGCTGCGCCGCGAGCCGCGACTTCATCCCGACATCTCCCGCGCCTTCATCGTCCCGGACGCCGCCCTCGATCCCTGGAAGCTCGTTTGGACCTGCGCCCGCTCGGCGCAGGAGCACGGCGCGCAGATCCTCCTCTACCACCGCCTCTTGGGACTCGAGCGCGACAGCCAGAGGGTCAGCGGCGCGCTCGTTCGTAACGAGCTGACCGGGGAGGAGCTGCGAATCCAGGCCGACGTCGTCGTCAATGCGGCGGGAGCGTGGGCCGGCGAGATCGCCGAGCTGGCCGGCTGTCGGGTGACCGTCGTGCCCGGCAAGGGGATCATGATCGCGATGAACCATCGGCTCGTGCAGACGGTGGTCAACCGCTGCAAGCCGTCGGCGGACGGCGACATTCTCGTCCCGATCCGCACGGTCTGCGTGATCGGGACGACGGACATGCGGGTCGTGGACCCGGACGAGCTCGAGGTGACGCAGCCCGAGGTCGACCAGATGCTCGACGAGGGTGAGAAGCTCGTGCCCCGCTTCCGGGAGGCTCGGGCGCTCCGGGTCTGGATCGGGGCGCGTCCGCTCTTCTCGCCCGAGGAGGTGGAGGACACGCGAGAGGTGAGCCGCTCGCACGCACTCCTCGACCACAGCACGCGAGACGGCATCGAGGGCTTCGTGACGATTACCGGCGGCAAGACCACGACGTTCCGGCTCATGGCCGAGGCGGCGGTGGACGCCGTCTGCGCTCAGCTCGGGGTCGAGCGGCCCTGCCGGACGCACGAGGAGCCGCTGCCGGACTCAGAGGACGGCCGTTACTACGAGCTCGGCTCGCGGCTTCGCGCGCGCGAGCCTGTCCCACAGTCGGAGGAGATCATCTGCGAGTGCGAGCTGGTCACGCGGCCGCGGCTCGAGGAGGCGATGAAGCGGCGGCGGACGGCGAACCTCGACGACATCCGACGCACGCTCCGCCTCGGAATGGGCCCTTGCCAAGGCGGCTTCTGCATCTACCGGGCGACCGGAATCCTCCACGCCGTCGAGCGGCTCGACTCCGATGCCGCAAACGCCGCCTTACGCTCCTTCTTGCAGGAGCGCTGGAAAGGGGTGCACCCGATCCTCTACGGCGACCAACTACGACAGGCCCGACTGGACGACTGGATCTTCCAGGGTCTGCTGGGGATCCAGCGCTTGCCCACATGACCCACGACACGGTCGTGATCGGCGCAGGCCTCGCCGGCCTGACGGCGGCCCTGCGGCTGGCCGGCGAGGGCCAACGAGTGCTCGTCGTCGCCAGGGGAGTCGGCTCGACGCATCTCGCCCCCGCGACGATCGACGTGCTCGGCTTCGCGGACGAGGCCGTTGACACTCCGGTGCAGGCCCTGCCGAGGTTCGCAGAAGCGCATCCAGGCCATCCGTACGCCCGCCTCCCCACCGACCTGATCGCGGCCAGCATCGAGTGGTTCAAAGGCCGCCTGCCTGGCTACCGAGGTGGGCTCGACGAGAACGTCCTGCTCCCCACGGCCATCGGGGTGGCGAAGCCCTCGGCGGTCGTGCCGGAGACGATGGCGAGCGGTGATCTCCGCGCGGGAGGCCGGTTCGTGTTCGTCGGCCTCAGAGGGCTCAAGGACTTCTATCCCGCGTACCTGGCCGAGAACCTCGGCCGGGTCTCCGGCGTGTCCGCGCGCGCGATCGAGCTTACGCCGCCCCTAGGAGGCGAGGCAGACGTCGGCAGCCTCGGCTTCGCCAAGCGCTTCGAGCAGCCCGCCTTCCGGGATGTCGTCGTCCGCGCGCTCGCGGGACGAGTCGAGCCCGACGAGCGGGTCGGATTTCCCGCCGTACTGGGGATCGGGAACGCCGGCGACGTCTGGCGCGAGCTCGAGATGCGGCTGGAACGGCCGGTCTTCGAGGTCGCGACCCTGCCTCCGTCCGTGCCGGGCATCCGCCTGTTCGAGGCGATGACCGACGCGCTGCGTCAGGCAGGCGGCCGCATCCTCCTCGGATCGCCCGTGGTCGGCACTGAGATCGAGAACGGCCGGGTCGAAGGCGTAGCCACTCAGGCGGCCGCGCGCCGGACGATCTATCGGGCGCGCTCGTTCGTGCTCGCCTCAGGCGGGCTCGCTGCCGGCGGGATCAACGTCGACTCCTACGGCAAGATCCGAGAAGCCGTGTTCGACCTCGCTCTCACCGGGCTGCCGGCGGCCAACGGACGGCCGCCGTTCCTGCCGACCTACCTGGAGGAGCAGCCGATCGATCGCATGGGGGTGCCGGTCGACGACCGGCTTCGCCCCACCGACGCGGGCGGACGCCCCCGGTACGAGAACCTCCACGCGGCGGGTGCCACGATCGCGGGCGCCGTGCCATGGCGGGAGGCCTCGGGCACCGGGCTCAGCGTCGCGACGGGCTACGCCGCCGCCGGCGCGATCCTGGAGGGTACGCCGTGACCGAGCTCATCCGCGATTCGCTCGACCACTGTGTCAAGTGCACGATTTGCGAGACCTACTGCCCATTCTCCCAGGTGACGCCGCTCTTCCCCGGGCCGAAGTTCGTCGGCCCGCAGGCAGAGCGATACCGTCAGGCCGGCGTCTCCCCGGACGCATCCGTGGACTACTGCTCGGGCTGCGGCATCTGCACGCAGGTCTGCCCGCACGACGTGAAGATCGCCGAGATCAACTCCCAGGCGCGTGCACAGATGTGGGAGGACCAGGGCATTCCGCTCCGCAACCAGCTGATCGCGAGACCGAGCGTGCTCGGCCGGCTGGGCACGCCGGTCGCGCCGCTGGCGAACTGGGCGCTCCGGGAGCCGCTTGCGCGGGCGCTCGCCCACCGCCTGCTCGGCATTCACCACAAGGCGCCGATGCCGCGGTTCGCGGGCCGGACGTTCCAGCGCTGGGCGCGGAGCCACCGCAGCCCGACCACCGACCGGACCGTCGTCTACTTCCACGGCTGCGGCACCAACTATTACGAGCCGGGAGTCGGCGAGATGGTGGTCGCCGTCCTCGAGCACAACGGCTACCAAGTGGTCGTCCCGCCGCAGGACTGCTGCGGGCTTCCGCTGCAGTCGAACGGCAACTTCGACGGCGCGCGGCGCTACAACCGGCGGCTTGTCGCCAATCTCGCGCCGCACGCCCGTGAGGGCCTGCCGATCGTGTCGAACTCGACGAGCTGCAGCCTGATGCTGAAGCGCGAAGCTGAGGAGATCCTTGGCATCGAGGACGACGATCTCAAGACGGTGAGTGCGGCGACCTACGACCTCTGCGAGTTCCTCCTGCTCCTGCACGAGCGTGGCGAGCTTCGCACCGACTTTCGGCCACTCCCGCTGACGGTCCCGTACCACGCACCGTGTCAGCAGCAGGGACACGGAATCGGCAAGCCCGCCCTGGACCTGCTTGCCCTCATCCCGGGCCTGCGGGTGATCGAGCTGGACGCCGACTGCTGCGGGATCGCCGGGACTTACGGGCTGAAGAAGGAGAAGTACGGGATCTCCATGGCCGTCGGCGAGCGGCTCTTCAGCGACGTCAAGGCTGCAGGTGCCGATCTCGCCGCCTGTGACAGCGAGACGTGCCGCTGGCAGATCGCCCACGGGACCGGTCTCGACATAGTGCATCCCGTGGAGCTCCTCTACCGCGCTTACGGGCTCGATCGGCCGGGCATCGGTTAGGCCTTGGTTGGGCTCGTCATCGTGTCGCACAGCAGGACGCTCGCCGAGGGCGTCGCCGAGCTGGCGCGGGGAATGGGCGCCGAGGTGCCGATCGAGCTCGCCGGGGGGATCGATGCTCCCGAGCCGGCACTCGGCACCGACGCGACGCGGGTGCTCGAGGCGATCGAGCGAGCGGACCAGGGCGACGGGGTACTCGTACTGATGGATCTCGGGAGCGCCGTTCTGAGCGCCGAGATGGCGCTGGACCTGCTGCCGGAGGAGCGACGCGAGCGCGTTGTGCTGTCCGAGGCCCCGCTCGCGGAGGGAGCCGTGGCCGGGGCCGTGATGGCCAAGCTCGGCGCGTCGCTCTCGGACGTGGCCGCCGAGGCCCGCGGCGCCCTGGAGGCCAAGGCGACGCACCTGGGCTCAGGCGAGGCCGCCGCTCCGGTTGCCGCGGTCACCGGCAACGGGAGTCAGACAATCACGCTGATCGTGCGGAACCCGCTCGGCTTGCACGCTCGCCCAGTCGCGCGCTTCGTCCAGACCGCGGGCGGCTTCGACGCCGATGTCGCCGTTACGAACTTGACGGCGGGACGCGGCCCCGCGAGCGGGCGGAGCCTCAACGCGATCGCCACGCTCGGCGTGCGCCAGGGACACGAGATCGCCATCGCAGCGAGCGGCTCGCAGGCGGGCGAGGCGCTAGCCGCCCTGGAAGCACTTGCGGCACGCGATTTCGACGAGGAGGTCGCCGTCCAGCCGCCTGCACCTCCAATGGCGCGCCCGCAGACGGGGCCGCCCGGCGCGCTCGTTGGGCTGCCGGGTGCCCCCGGGATCGCGCTCGGGGCCGCTCGTCACTTCCGAGTCCCGGCACCCGAGATCCCTACGGAGCCGGCTGCCGACCCGGAAGCGGAGTGGGACGCGCTCCAGCGGGCTCTCGAGCGGGTCCGGACCGAGATCCGCGCCACCCGTGACTCCGTCGCCGCCCGCGCGGGTGAATACAGCGCGGCGATCTTCGACGCCCACCTCCTCTTCCTCGAGGACGATGCGCTGCTCGAGCCTGCCCGCCGCGCGATCTTCGAGCAGGGGCGCAACGCCGCCCAGGCTTGGCACGAGGCTGCCGAGACGGTCGCGGCCGAGTACCGCAGCCTCGATGACGAGTACCTCCGGGCTCGGGCCGAGGACCTGGCTGCAGTCGCACGCCAGGTCGTCGCCGAGCTTGTGGGCGGGGAGACGGCGGCTGCCGTTGTCGATCCCGGGATTGTCCTCGCAGCCGACCTCACCCCTGCGGACACTGCGTCGCTCGATCGCGAGCTCGTCCGCGGCATCGCCACCGCCTACGGCGCGCCGACCTCGCACAGCGCGATCCTCGCCCGCTCGCTCGGGATCCCAGCTGCGGTCGGGCTCGGGGAGCGGCTGCTGGACGTGCCCGACGGCGCGCCGCTCGCCCTCGACGGGGACGCAGGCGCCGTCGTCGTCGAGCCCGCCGAGGACCTCGTTCGCGACTACGAGCGGCTGAGCGCCAAGCGTGAGGAGGAGGCGCGGCGGGCGCGCGCGTCCGCTCAACGGCCGGCGCAGACGCGGGATGGACGCCGGATCGAGGTCGCTGCCAACGTCGGCTCGCCCGAGGACGTCGACGCAGCCGTGGCGAACGGCGCCGAGGGCGTAGGGCTCCTGCGCACGGAGTTTCTCTTTCTCGAGCGCGATTCCCTCCCGAACGAGGACGAGCAGTACGCGGCGTATGCCGACATGGCCGAGCGGCTGCAAGGGAGGCCGCTGATCCTGCGCACACTCGACGTCGGCGCGGACAAGCCGCTTCCGTACGTGCCGCGCCGGGCCGAGGCGAACCCCTTTCTCGGGGTGCGCGGAATCCGGCTCGGGCTGGCCCAGCCCGAGCTCCTGGAGACGCAGCTCCGCGCGGCGCTCCGCGTGGCCGCCGAGCATCCGCTGAAGGTGATGTTTCCGATGGTCACCACCCTGGTCGAGTACCGGGAAGCGGTGTCGGTGCTCGCCCGCGCCCGGGAGCAGCTGCGAGGGCGCGGTGAGATCCCGGGAGAGATGGAGGTGGGGATCATGGTCGAGGTGCCGGCGGCGGCGCTCGCTGCCGAGGCCTTCGCGGCCGAGGTCGACTTCTTCTCGATCGGGACGAACGATCTGGTGCAGTACACGATGGCGGCCGAGCGCGGGAACGAGGCGGTCGCCGGCCTCGCGGACGGCCTGCACCCCGCGGTGCTGCGGCTGATCCGAACCGTCGCCGAGGCTGCCGAGGCGCACGGGAAGTGGGTCGGCGTCTGCGGCGAGCTGGCGTCGGACCCGGCGGCGGTGCCGCTGCTCGTCGGGCTCGGCGTCTCCGAGCTGAGCGTCAACCCGCCTGCGATCCCGGCCACGAAGGAGGCGGTGCGGCACGTAAACATCGAGACAGCCGGGCCTCTCGCCCGCGATGCGGTGCGGTTGTCCTCCGCCGAGGACGTTCGCGCTCTCGTCGCCGGCGAGGCGGCCGAGCCACCACTCGCGATGTCGGAGACCCAGTGAGCGCTCAGGTCCTCGTGGGCCTTACGTACCTACGCATCCTGCTGATACCGGTCGTGATGGGCCTGATCCTTCTCGGGCCCGACCGAGATTGGGCCTATGTCGCTGCCGCAATTCTCTTTGCGATCGCGGCGACGACGGACTTTGTCGACGGCTACCTGGCCCGCCGATGGGCCCTCACGACCACGTTTGGCTCCTTCCTCGACACGACCGCCGACAAGCTGCTCGTTTCCGGGGCGCTGATCGCCCTCGTCGACGTCGACAGGGCCTCTGTCTGGGTTGCGATCATCATCATCGGGCGCGAGCTCCTGATCCTCGGGCTCCGAGGCGTCGTCGCGGCCGAGGGAACCGTGTTCGCGCCGTCGATCTGGGGCAAGCTCAAGACGAACGTCCAGTTCGTGGCCATCCTGCTCGCGATCCTCCGCTATGACGAGCCGCTAGGCCCGCTGCTTCTGGACGAGTGGGCGATGCTGGTTGCGGCAGCGATTACGGTGTTGTCCGCTGTCGAGTACCTGGCCCGTTTCGGGTCCGCACTGTCAGAGGGCTCGAGCTGACCCAACCCGCTTTCGTCACCGGCGGCACTGGGTTCCTCGGCGGGGCGATCGTCGAGCGCCTCCTCGCCGACGGGCGCGAGGTCAAGGCCCTGGCCCGGTCCGACGACTCGGCACGCGCGCTCCGCGCGCTGGGCGCGGAGCCCGTTCGCGGCGACATCCTCGACTCCGCGGACCTTACGGCCGCGATGCGCGGCTGCGAGGTCGTCTACCACGCAGCCGGCGTCAATGCGCTCTGCTTCCGGGATACCTCCCCGCTGTTCGAGGTCAACGTGCGCGGCTCGCGCAACGTCGTGGACGCCGCGGCGGCGGCCGGAGTTCGGCGGGTCGTGTACACGTCGTCGGGCGCCGCGCTCGGAGAGGCCCGCGGGACGGTGGGATCGGAGACCTCGCCACACCGAGGCTCGTTCCTCTCGAGCTACGAGCGCTCGAAGTACGAGGCTGAGCGGGCGGTGCTGGGTGCGGCACGAGAGACCGGCATCGAGGTCGTCTGCGTGAACCCAGCGTCCGTCCAGGGCCCCGGCCGCGCCACGGGCTCGACCAAGCTCCTGCTCGACTACCTGAACGGAAGGCTGAAGGCGATCGTCGAGTCGACGATCAGCCTCGTGGACATCGCCGACTGCACCGAGGGCCATCTGCTCACCGAGGCGCGAGGCAAACCGGGGGAGCGGTACGTCCTCAGCGGCGCGACGCTCACCGTGCGGGAGGGCATCGAGCTCCTCGAGCGGCTGACCGGCGTCAACGAGCCGGTCCGGACGCTGCCGCCTGCCGTCGCGACCGCGGCGGCCGTCGCCGTCGAGACGGCGGCCCGGCTGCGCCGGAAGACTCCGCGAGTCTGCCGCGACCTGGTCCGGACGATGCTGCACGGCCACGCCTACGACGGATCGAAGGCGTCGCGCGAGCTCGGTCTCAGCTACACGCCGCTGGAGGAGACGATCCGCCGTACCGTCGACTGGTTTCACGAAGAGGGGCTAGTTCCACGGCAGCGCCGTCGCGCGTTCCTGTGCCGGTCCCCCTCCGCGGCGTAGCGGTCGCCGCCCGGGGGAATAGCATGCGGCGGATGCGCCCGCTCTGCGCTGTCCTGCTCGCGACCCTCGTGCTCGTCGCCGCAGGCTGCGGCAGCGAGAACGTCGGCGCGGGCGACTCGGCCGGTGCGGAGCTCCTCAAGCCCGGAGCCCTCGTCTACGCCGATCTCGACAGCGATCCCGAGTCCGACCAGTGGAAGCAGGTCGAAGAGCTCGTTCGCCGGTTCCCCGACGGCGAGAAGTGGCTCGCCGAGCTGAAGAAGGAGATCGAGAGCGGCACCGACATCACCTGGGAGGAGGTGCACGAGACGCTCGGAGGCGACGCGGCGGTCGCCGTCTACGCGAGCTCGATGACCGACGTCAAGGTCGTCGCCCTCCTGCGCCCCGAAGATGTCGACGAGGCGTTGACGTTGATCGAGCGCCTCAACAAGGAGGAGCCCGACGATCCATTGGTTACGCGGAGAGTCGGCGACTGGATCGCCGCCTCCGACAAAGAGGCGTCGATCGATGCAGCGCTCAAGGCCGAGGGCGGCCAGGCGCTCTCCGACGACGAGGCCTTCCAGAAGGGCCTGGCGGAGCTGCCGGACGACGCGCTGGGCCGCGTCTACGTCGACGTCGCGTCCGCGTTCGAGACCTTCGGCCGCGGCCCGGAAGCGCAGGCGCTGCGGATGTTCGGCCTGGACGAGCTCGACTTCGCCGGCGCCTGGGCCAAGGCCCGTGACGACGGCGCCGAAGTTGCTGGCGTGGTGCAGGGCGAGGGCGCCGACAAGCTGCTCGGCGCCTCGGAGGAGTACTCGTCCGACCTGCTCGAGCTCGTTCCCGCAGATGCCTTCGCCTTCATCAGCTTCATGGGCACAGGCATCGGCGAGCAGGTGGGCGCGCTGCGCGAAAATCCGCTGTACGGGTCGGCGCTCAAGGAGTTCGAGCGTGAGACCGGCGTGACCGTCGCCGAAGTCCTCCGCCTCATCGACGGAGAGGTCGCGTTCTACGCGGCGCCCGGGGCGCCGATCCCCGAGCTGACGCTGCTCGTCCGGCCGGACGATCCGGCGCAGGCTCGCGCGTCGGCCGAGCGGCTCCTTCGTGCGCTCGCCGCGATGGCCGTCGGCGAGGTGACCGAGGACGGCGACGTCACGACCGCGGTCTTCGATGGGTTCACCGTCAACCTTGGGATGGTCGACGACACTCTGGTGCTCACGACGACGAAGGACGCCATCGCAGACCTCGGGAGCTCCGGCGAGAAGCTGGCCGACACCGATCGCTACAAGGACGCGCTCGAGGCAGCCGGCGCGCCGGATCAGTACACGGGCCTCGCCTGGGTCGACCTCAAGCAGACGATCGACCTGATCACGGGCTTCGCCTCGCTCTCCGGCGAGACGGTGCCCCCGGAGGTCTCCCGGAATCTCGAGCCGCTGCGCTCGCTCGTCGCGTACGGCGACAAGGACGGGAACCTCGTCAAGTCGCTCGTCTTCGTCGGCATCGAGTAGGTAGCGTTCCCGGCCGCAATGGCCGCCCGCGAGTTCCTCTTCACGTCCGAGTCGGTCACCGAGGGCCACCCGGACAAGATCGCCGACCAGGTGTCGGATTCCGTGCTGGACGCGGTGCTGAAGGACGACCCGAGCGGGCGAGTCGCGTGCGAGACCCTGATCACGACCGGTCTCGTCGTCGTGGCGGGGGAGATCTCGACGGAGACGTACGTCGACATCCCCGCGCTCGTCCGCGCCCGGATCTCGGAGATCGGCTACACGCACTCGGAGTGGGGGTTCGACGCGACCACCGTGCGGCGTCGTCGTGGCGATCGACGAGCAGTCGCCCGACATCGCGCTGGGCGTCGACCAGTCGTACGAGGTGCAGCACGACCCGGGTGGCGACGACCCGATCGACCAGATCGGCGCCGGCGACCAGGGGATGATGTTCGGCTACGCCTCCAACGAGACGCAGGAGCTGATGCCCCTCCCGATCATGCTCGCCCACAAGATCGCGCGGCGGCTGGCGGGGGTCCGCAAGTCCGAGCAGCTGAAGTACCTGCGGCCAGACGGGAAGGCGCAGGTCACCGTCCGGTACGAGGTGGACGAGCACGGGCGGCAGAAGCCGGTCGAGATCGTGCGGCTGCTGGTTTCCACGCAGCACGCGGAGAATGTCGACCCGGACACGATCAAGGAGGACGTCATCGAGCACGTCCTCCATCCGATCCTCGACCCGCGGCTCTACGACGAGCGGCGGCTCTACGACGACCGCGACTTCGTCTACGTGAACCCGACCGGCAAGTTCGTGCTCGGCGGGCCGATGGGCGACACGGGGCTGACGGGACGCAAGATCATCGTCGACACGTACGGCGGGGCGGCGCGACACGGCGGCGGCGCGTTCTCTGGCAAGGATCCGACCAAGGTCGACCGCTCGGCGGCCTACGCGGCCCGCTATGTCGCGAAGAACGTCGTCGCCGCAGAGCTCGCCGACCGGTGCGAGGTGAACGTCGCGTACGCGATCGGCGTCGCGCATCCCGTCTCGGTCTCCGTTCGGACGTTCGACACGGAGAAGATCCCGGTCGCGCGCATCGAGGAGCTCGTCGGCGAGCACTTCGACCTGCGTCCCGGCGCGATCATCCGCGACCTCGAGCTCGGGCGGCCGATCTACGCCAAGACGGCGGCGTACGGCCACTTCGGCCGCGACGACCACGACTTCACGTGGGAGCGGACGGACAAGGCGGCCGAGCTGAAGGCTGCCGCAGGTATCGACGAGAAGGCGACCGTCTAGCGTTTTCGGGCGCAGGCGGCCCCGACCGATTGGGTCGTCCCGTCGGGACAGCCTCCGTCGGCATGCCGCTCGCCGAGCATGCCCGATCGCGCGCGGCGCGCTGCGCGCGCCGCGAAAACGTCACACTCTCGGCGCGAAGGCCACGGCCCTGCGGGCCGTGGCCGAGGGACAGTCCCTCGCGCTAGGAGGGCTTGGGAAATACCGGCTGTGCCGTCAGGCCGCGCTGCTCGCCCCAGGCGGCGTCCTCAGTCGCGCCCGTATCGCTGGATACGGGCGCTCCCTGCGTCCTTGCCTGGGAACGAGCATCGCGCCCTGACAACGAGCGAATATTCCGCCAAACCCTCCAGCAGGAACATCATGCGCGCCTGCGAACGTTGAGGCCCATGACGAAGCAGGCTGCTCTCATCGCGCTCGCCAAGAATCGCGGCGAGCTCGACGCCGCCGCGCTCGCGCGGCTCCTGGCCGTTACGAAGGCCTGACGAAGAGCCCCGCGGCCGCTTTCTCCGCGACGGTCTCCTCGCGGCCGTTCAGCTGCACGCGGAAGCTACCGGCGGCGGGATCAGCGGCGGTCAGCCGCAGCTCACGGCCTGGCTCGAAGCCCTGGTCGTAGAACCAGTGGAGGAGATCGCCGTCGTGCTCCGCGAGCCGGACGATGGTCGCGGCCTGTCCCTCGTCCAGCTCCGCCAGCGCCTTGAGCTCGTCGTTCTCCGCCTGCTCGAAAGCCGGATCGACGGGCCACCCGTGCGGGCAGCGCTCGGGATTCCCGAGCTTCCGCGCCATCCGCTCGACCATGTCGTCAGAGAACGAGTCGCCGATCTCGTCCGCATGGACATGCGCCTCCGCGGGCGTGTAGTCCATGAAGTCAGTGAGCAGCCGCTCGATGAGCCGGTGCTTGCGGACGACCTTCTCCGCCCGGGCGCGCCCCGTCTTCGTCAGGACGGCCTCCTTGTTCTCGCCGCGGCTGATCAGCCCCTCGCTCTCCATTCGCTTCAGCATCTCGCCGGCCGACGCGCGCGAGACGCCGAGCATCTCCGCGACGCGTGAGGCGAGCGTGGGGGAGGTCCCTCCGGTGAGCGGCTTGTACTCCCCGATCGGGAACGCGAGGAAGTAGATCGTCTCGAGGTACTCGTCGACCGAGTGACCAGCGTGCGCCATCCCCACGAGGCTATCGCAGCCCGGCCGCCTGCCGGACGGCTGCGCGCGCCTCCTCGGCCGCACGCTCGACTTCCTCGGCCGACGCGCTCTGGTCGACCAGGGTCGCCAGCCTCTCGATCGCCTGGCCGGCGTCGGCGGTCTCCTCGGGCGAGAGCAGCTGGAGATCGGGCCGCACCTCGTCGAATGACTCCTCCGCGCGCTGAAGCTGCTGACCGGCGGCGGCCTCGGTCGTCTCGTAGTGGATCGCGACGAGCTCGAGTGCATCCGCTGTCGCACCCGCTTCCTCCTGCACGCTCGCGACGGCCGCCTCGACCGTCGGCTCCTCGGCCGTCGCCCGGGACACGGCAAAGCCGATGGCGAAGCCGACCAGGAGCGCGACGACGACAGCGGCCGCGAGCCACCCGCTCCGGCGGCCTGCCTGCCGGTAGAGCGACATCAGCGCGCCAGGACGGCGACGGCTGTGCCCGGGGTGTCCAGTGCGCGCTCCGCCGCCGTCAGCACGTCCTCGGGCCGGCGGGCATCGGAGAGGTCGAGGATGCGCGAGCCGGAGACGAGCACGACCCGCGGGAGCATCGTCGCGACCCCGAGCTCGCGTGTGTGCTCGCGGAGCTCCACACGCAGCCGGTCGAGGAACTCGGTTCCCTCGCCGGCAAAGACGCATCGGGCGTCCTCCGCGACCGGGATGGCGGCGCGCGCGTCCACGACGGCGACCCGGCCGGAGCCGTTCTCGGAGAAGACGCGGTAGAAGTCGTTCGCGGCCAGCAGCGTCAGGTCGGCGGGCGCGAGCTCGAGCGCGTCCGCAGCGGCTTCGAGCCGGCGTCGATCGTCGGCCGGCTCGGCCCCGACGGGGCCGGTCTCCAGCGCCGCGGCGCCGGTCGCGACCGCGCGGAGGATCCGATCCGCCTCGTCGTAGGCCGTCTCCACCGTGATCGACGCCGGCGCGGCCCCGGCTGCGATGCACGCCGCCTCGGCCTCGGTCGCAAGCGCGGGAACGTCCAGCGCGGACACGCCGTTGCGGTCGAGTTCGACGCGCACGAGCGAGAGGGCGGCGCCGATCGACGACAACACCTCGGGATGCTCCGTTCGCACCATCGGCCTGCCGAGCAACTCCGCGACCCGCGCGACGAGCACGTCGCCCGAGCCCCCGAGCGCAACCAGCGGCACGTCGTCGCGCAGCGCATGCTGTTTCGCGGCCTCCGCGGCCGCGTCGGCGATCCGCCGCGCCGCACCGTCGAGCATGCGCGTCGCCGCCTCGTCGACGGTCGTCCGCAGTCGCTCGGCCAGCGGCGCGAAGGCGAGTCGAGCCGCGTCACGGCTGCCGGCCGCATACGCGCCGTCCGCCAGGCCGAGCGCATTCGCGGCGCACGTCGCAGTGAGCGCGAAGTCGCCGCCCGCCGCGCAGATCACCGCGTAGTCGGCCGGATCGCCGGCCCGTGGCGAGCGGAGCTCCAGCCGCGCATCCGCCAGCTCCTCCGGCGTCGCGAAGCACGCGTACGGGAGCTCGGCGAGGTGAGCGCTCCGCGGGCCGACGTCCTCGAGCCGACGCCGGCCCACCCGCGCCATGCTCCCCCCGGCGGCGCCGACGACCCAACTGTCGATCGAGCGGACGCAGGTCGGGCGGCCCATCACCCGAAGCGTCCGGAGCAACGGCCGGCCGTTCTTGATTACCGAGACGTTCGAGCTCGTGCCGCCGCACTCCACGACGATCCCGTCCCTGATCTCGAGCTGATGCAGGGCCGCGGAGACACCGGCTGCCGGGCCGGAGCCGATCGTGAACGACGGCCGGCGGCGGAACTCGTCGACGCTCATCGCCCCGCCGTCCCCGCGGAGCACGAGGAGCGGCGCGTCGAGCCCGGCCTCGGCGAGCGCGGATGCGACGAGCGTCGTCGTGCGCTCGACGACGGGCAGGATGCTCGCGTTGATCGCGGCGCTGATCGTCCGCGTCTCCAGCCCGTACGCGCCCGACAGCTCGTGGCCCGCGCAGGCTGGGAGGCCGTGAGCGGCAGCGCGCTCGGAGACGAACTGCTCGGTATCCGGATCGTCGACGGCGAAGGCGGCGCTCACGGCGACGGCCCGGCACCCCTCGCGCGCGAAGGCGAGCAGCGCGTGATCGAGGGTGTCACCGTCGACGCCTCCTGTCGCATCGAGGAAGGTGTGCGATGTCTCGAGCTTCCGGTCCGGCGCGAGACCGATCGCCCCGACCCGGGTGCGCTTGCGGGCAGGCCGCAGATTCGGCTCCTCGCCGAGACCGACCACGCCGACCCGGCCCACGTCGCCCTCCAGGAGCGCGTTCATCGCCTGCGTGGTCGAGAACGCGACCAGCTCGATCGAGTCCCCGTCGACTCGGGTCAGCAGCGACCGCAGCGCATCGGCGACGCCCTGCGCGACACCGTGGTCGTGCGCGTGGGTCGTGGGAACCGCGGCGTGCGCCCGCAGCTCGCGCGTCGCCGGGCACACCGCGACCGCTTTCGTGAACGTGCCGCCGACGTCGATTCCGACGCGAAGCCTGCTCATGCCCGTGCCGCCTCGGGCCGCGCTCGGCCGAACCGCTTCCAACCGAAGAGGTATCCCGCACCGGCCGCATAGACGCTGAGCAGCGCGACCTGCACCACGATCCCCTCACGAGTCGGGTGGATGCCCGTCAGCTCGGCGAGAAAGACCTGCAGCCGGGCCCACTCGCCTTCGATCGGCGTGACCGGGATCCAACCGGCCTCCTGGAGCGAGCGCACCGCGTTCCCCGCGAACGCAACCGAGAGCAGCAGCAGCGTGGTCGCGCCCGCGAAGAGCAGCTGCTTGAAGGGCAGCTTCTTGCCGAGCCCGATCACCGCGTACGCGGCCAGGCCGAGCGCGACCGCGGCGGTCACGGCGCCCAGCACGACCCAGAGCTCGAGGCCCTCCGCGAAGATCGCGAGCGCCTGGTAGAAGAGCACGGTCTCGAAGCCCTCCCGGAACACGGCGGTGAAGCCGAGGCCGGCGAAGGCCAGGGCACTCCCGGCAGCGATCGCCGAAGCCACGCGCGCCCGCATGAACTCGAGGCGGCGCTTCTGCTCGAGCTGGGAAACGAGCCAGAACGAGACGAGGAAGAGGACGACGACCGCGAGCACTGCTGTCACGCCTTCGAGAAGCTCGCGCTGGACCGGGGCGAGGTCGAGGACGAGTGTGGTGAGGAGCCACACCAGCACGGTGGCTCCGATGGCGGCGAGGATGCCGAGCCCGAGCGGGCGGCGGTACCCCGTGGCGCGGCCGGAGGCCAGCGAGCCGAGCAGGATCGCGATCACGAGCACCGCCTCCAGCCCCTCGCGGAAGAGGATCCCGAACGAGAAGAGGAACGCGAGCAGCGGCGCCGCGATCCCCTTGTCGGCCAGCGTGCGATCGGTGTCGCGGAGGCCGGCGAGGATCTCGTCCTTCGTCTTGCGGAGCTCGCCGACCGGCTCTCCGTCGCGGATGCCGTTCCGGAACTCGGCGAACGCGAACTCGACGTCGAGCACGAGGTTCGGATCGCGCAGGCGGAGCGGCACCTCCGCGTGCTCGAAGTGGTCGAGATAGGCGGTGCGCGCGAGCTGGTAGCCACGCTCGCGGTCCCCGGCCTTCGCTGCGTCGTACGCCTCCTGTGTGAGCTGCCGTGCCGTTTCGACCTGCGCGCGTGCTTCCGCGAACTGCGCGTCGTCGGCGCGAGCGACCGCCGGCGCCAGGAGCGCGGCGGCCGCTGCGGCAAACAGCAGGAGGAGCCTCACGACTACTGGGCCTCCTGGAGCTTCGCCTTGGCCGTGTCGAGCTCGGCCTTCGTCTCTTCGACCAGCGCTGCGACCTCGTCGGCCGATGCGCCGTCCTTCATCTCGTCCCGGATCTCGGTGCTGATCCGGTGCTCGAGCTCTTCCATCAGCTCGTGGTCACGCTCCTCGAGTGAGTGCTCGACCTTCTCGAAGTGCTCGAGGTAGGCGTCTCCGACCGTCGTGTCGGCCGCTTCCTGGTCGCCGTCCTGGTATTGGGCGAGGCCCTCGTCGAGCATCCGCTTGATCTCGTCGATCTCCGCGGCAGCCTCCTCGGCCGTGATCTCGCCTTCCTCCTCGCCTTCCTCCTTCGGTCGCCGTGGCGGCGGCCGGCGACGAGTCGTCGTCGGAGCCGCAGGCCGTCACCGTGAGGGCGACGAGGCCCAGCAGGACGATCAGGAGCAGGAACGTCTTCCTCATGTGGTCTCCTTGTAGGGTTGGCTTACTCGGGTAGTAAGGGTCACCTTACAAAGATTGGACAGGCCGGTTCGCTCCCATTGGCAGGGAAACCTTACAAGGACGCCGCCGACCTGCTCTGAGGCTACGGTCAGCCGGTGCCCTACGCCTCCGTCTACCCGCTCGTCTCGTCGCGGGCGGTGGCGCGGCCGTTCACGTACGAGGTTCCGCCCGAGGTCGGCAAGGGCGCGGTGGTCTCGCTTCGCTTCGCCGGAGCCAAGCGGCGCGGGGTGGTCGTCGGCCTGGAGGAGAGCCCGCCCGAGGGCGTGAAGGCGGCTCCGGTCGGGGACGTGGTCGACGAGCTGCCGGAGCCGCTCGTCGATCTCGCTCTGTGGGTCGCCGACTACTACGGCTCGACGCCGGCGCGGGCGCTCGAGCTGGTGGCGCCGCCGAAGCGGAAGGCGCGAGGTGAGCGGCCGCAGCCGGCGGAACGGGACTCGCTCGGTGGAGAGGCCGAGCCCGCACAGTTGAGCGAGAGCCAGGCACGAGCCCTCGCGCGCATCGTCGAGGCGCTGGACGGCGACGGCGGCAACGTCCTCCTCCACGGAGCGACCGGCAGCGGCAAGACCGAGGTCTACCTCCAGGCCTGCGCGGCGGCGCTCGAGCGTGGAAAGGGCGCGATCGTGCTCGTGCCGGAGATCGCGCTCGCGCCGCAAAGCGTCGGCCGTCTGCGCGCGCGGTTCGGCGACCGCGTCGCCGTCCTCCACTCGTCGCTGACGGAGGCGGAGCGGCGGGACGAGCGCGTGCGAATCGCGAGCGGGGCGGCGCCGATCGTCGTCGGCGCCCGTTCGGCCGTCTTCGCGCCCGTCGCGCCACTCGGCGTGATCTGTGTGGACGAAGAGCACGACGCCTCGTACAAGCAGGAGGCCGACCCGCGCTACGACGCACGCACCGTCGCCGCGAAGCGGGCGGCCCTCGAAGGTGCCGTCGCGATCTTCGGCACCGCGACGCCGAGGCCGGAGAGCTGGGAACGGCTGGAGCGCCTGGAGCTGGGAGGCCGTCTCGCGGGCCCGTTGCCGCCGGTCCGCGTCGTCGACCTGCGCCGGGAGGCCGGCTATCCGCTCTCGGCACCGCTCCTCGCGGAGCTCGGCGCCGTTGAGCAGAACGGAGGCAAGGCGATCCTGCTCCTCAACCGCCGCGGCGTCGCGCCGGCCGTCCACTGCCGCGCCTGCGGGCTGACCCGCCGCTGTCCCAACTGCGACGTTGCGCTCGTCCTCCACGCCGACGGGCGGCTCCACTGCCACCACTGCTCCCGCGTCGAGGCGATGGGCGAGGCCTGCCCTGCATGCGGCTCGCCCGAGCTTGCGCGCATCGGGGCCGGAACCCAGCGGCTCGAGCAGGAGCTCGCGGAGAAGGTGCCCGGCCTCGAGCGGATCCGGCTCGACGCCGACGCGATTCGCCGCCCGGCGGAGCTGACTGCGGCGCTGCGGCGCTTCGCGGAGACGGACCGAGCCGTGCTCGTCGGCACCCAGATGGTCGCGAAGGGACACCACTTCGCCGGGGTCGCACTTGCCGCCGTCGTCGACGCCGACACAGGCTTGGGGATGCCCGACTTCCGGGCCGAGGAGCGAACCTTCCAGCTCGTCACCCAGCTGGCCGGCCGGAGCGGCAGGGATGCGCCGGGCCGTGTGATCGTCCAGACGTTCCAGCCCGATTCACGGCCGATCGTGAACGCAGCGCGGCACGACGTCACGCGGTTCCTGGCCGAGGAGCTCGAGCGCCGGCGGGAGCTCGGCTATCCGCCCTTCCGCCACCTCGTCCGGGTGGTGGCGGACGGCCGCGAGCCCGGCGACGCGATGCAGCTCCTCGGCGAGATCGGCGCCGGCCTCGACGGCGCCGACGTCCTCGGTCCGGCGCCGCTCTTGCGACTCCGCGGCCGGCATCGTGCGCAGCTCCTCGTGAAGACCGACCGCGTGCGGCCGGTCGCCTCGCGGGCGGCGCAGCTGCTCGCCGCGGCCGCGCCTGCGATGAGCCGCGCCGGGGTGCGCGCGACGGTCGACGTCGACCCCCAGGCGCTCTGATTACATAGGCCCGCTTTGGAAGAAGCGGGCCAGATCAAGACCGACGAGCTGGATCCGGAGGCGGAGGCCCGCCGGCGGATCGCGCTCGGCCAGATCCGCCAGTACCCCGACCCCGTCCTGCGGATGCGGGCACGGGAGGTGGAGGAGTTCGACGGCGACCTGCGTCGTCTCGCCGAGCGGATGACCCAGCTGATGCGCGACGCGAACGGCGTCGGGCTCGCGGCGACCCAGGTCGGCGTCATCCGGCGGGTCTTCGTCTTCCTGCCCGATGCCGAGTCCGACCCGGTTGCCGTCGTGAATCCCGTGCTGGCCGAGAGCTCTGACGAGGTCGTGGTCGACGACGAGGGCTGCCTGTCGCTCGTCGGCGTGCAGATGCCTGTCGAGCGGCCGGTCTCGGTCAAGCTCGAGGGGCGCGATCTCGACGGCGGCGAGCTGAGCTTCGAGCTCAGCGACCATCCGGCCCGGGTTGTCCAACACGAGATCGACCACCTCGACGGAGTCCTCATCCTCGACCGCACGACCGAGGAGGCGCGGAAGGCGGCGCTCGCGGTCCTGCGGCCGAAGGCCGTCCTGTCGCCGTAGTGAAGCTCGCAGTCGCGGCGACCGGGAAGTTCGGCGCCGACGTCCTCGCAGAGCTCGCAGCCCGGTGGGAAATCGAGTACGTCCTGACCCGGCCCGACCGTCCAAAGGGCCGCGGGCGGAAGCCGGCGCCTCCGCCGGCCAAGGAGATGGCGCAGCGGCTGGGAATTCCCGTCCGGCAGCCGGAGCGGCCGGCCGGGCTCGATCTCGGAGTCGACGTGGTGGTCCTGGTCGACTACGGAGCGCTGATCCCCACAGAGCTGCTCGAGCAGGCGCAGTGGCTGAACGTCCATCCGTCGCTCCTGCCGCGGTGGCGAGGGGCGGCCCCGGTCGAGCGCGCGATCATGGCCGGCGACCGGGAGACGGGCGTCAGCATCATCCGGCTGGTCGAGGAGCTCGACGCCGGCCCCGTCGGAGCAGTGGCCTCGTTTCCGATCGAGCTCGACGACGACGCAGGCGCCGTGTACGGACGGGCCGCCGACCTCGCGCCCGATCTCCTCGAGGAGGCGCTGGCAGCGGAGTTCCGACCGCAGGACGGCGAGGCGACATACGCCGAGAAGATCGGCCCGGAGGATCGCCTGCTCGACTGGTCCCGGCCGCCGGAGGAGCTGCACGACCGGATCCGGGCGCTCTCGCCGCACATCGGCGCGCGCGGAGAGCTCCACGGCCGCCCGGTGATCGTCTGGCGCTCGCGGCTCGACGACGACCGGCTCGAGATCCTCGAGGTGCAGCCCGAGGGCGGCAGGCGCATGACGCTGGACGAGTTCGAGCGTGGCCTCCGCTAGCCCGGCCCGGCGGGTCGCCTACAAGGTGCTGCTGCGCGTCTTCGAGGACGCCGCCTACGCCGACCGCGCCTTCGCGTCAGAGGCGAAAGATCTCGACACCCGCGACAGGGCCTTCGCCCAGCGGATCGCCTACGGCGCGATCCAGATGGCGCGCACGCTCGACCATGCGATCGAGCGGCTCGGTGGCCGGCCGGTCGGGGCCATGGACGCGCCGGTTCGGGCCGCGATCCGGCTCGGCGCCTACGAGCTCGCGTTCCTGGACGGCGTTCCGGCTCGTGCCAGCGTGAACGAGGCGGTGGAGCTCGTGAAGGCCTCGCCGGCGAGGCGTGCGGCCGGATTCGCGAACGCCGTCCTCCGGCGTGTCGCCGAGGGGATCCGCGATCTCGTCACCGGCCTCCCCGAGTCCACCGCCCAGGAGGCGGCGTTGAGGCACTCGTATCCGGACTGGGTCGCCGAGACCTGGTGGGAGGAGTGGGGCGCGGATGACGCGCTCGCGCTGATGCGGTCGCAGAACGAGCCTCCGGAGACGGCGGTGCGAGTCGTCGCGACCGGAGAAACGCGTGTCGTCGACCGGATCGATCCGGGAGAGCTCGAGCGGGGCGAGGTCTGGCCGCAGAGCCGCGGATCGCAGCTCGCCGGCGCCGCCGTGGGCGTCGAGGCCGGGGAGCGCGTGCTCGACCTGTGCGCAGCACCCGGAGGGAAGACGACCCAGTTGGCCCGCCTGGCGGCGGAGGTCGTCGCCGTGGAGCTCCATCCCGGCCGGGCGCGCGAGTTGGACGAGAACGTGCGCCGGCTCGGGTTCTCCAACGTCCGCGTCGTGAACGCCGACGCACTCGAGCTCCCGGCGGAGCTCGATGGGTTCGACCGGGTGCTCGTGGACTCGCCCTGCTCGGGGCTCGGCGTGCTCGCCGCCAGGCCGGATCTCCGCTGGCGCGCAAAGCCGCTCCCCGAGCTGCAGACCGAGCTGCTTCGTGTCGCCGCGGAACGCGTGAAGCCGGGCGGTGCCGTCGTCTACTCGGTGTGCACGATCGCAAGGGCGGAGAACGAAGAGATCGTTGATGCGGCTGTGTCGGACCAGGTCCACCGGCTTGCCTGGATCGTTCGCTTGCGGAGACATGGCCCGAGTACGAGCACCCGCACAGCGTTGGCGTGCTGCTCACGTTGCCACACCGGCACCGCACGTCGGGATTCTTCATCGCCCGACTGATTCGGACGGCGTAAACGCTGTCGGACCCCGGGGCATCAAGACAATCGTTCCACTCTCCATGTCTCGGGACGCCGGGTCCGAGTGTCAGACAGTCCCTCGCGCGAAGCGACCGTAAGATCGCTGGGTGCCCTGGCGGGACTGGATGCGAACCGTGGAGGTCGAGCCGTCGCTCTACGCGGCCGACTTCTCGCGGCTCGGCGAGCAGATCGAGACCCTGATGCGCGCGGGCGCGCGCATCTTCCACTTCGACATCGGCGACGGGCACTTCGTCCCGCCGATCACGATCGGGCCGATCGTGCTGGAGTCGATCTCGCCGCTCGTCCATCGGCTCGGCGGCCGGCTGGACTGCCATCTCATGGTCGAGGAGCCGCAGCGCCACTTCGAGGCGATCGCGGAAGCCGGAGGCGACAGCGTCACGTTCCACATCGAAGCCGTCCGGAACCCGGCGGCGGTCGCGCGGCTCGCGCGTGAGCACGAGCTCCAGGTCGGACTAGCGTTCAAGCCGGAGACTGAGCCGGAGCAGGCGGCAGAGGTTTCCGAGCCATTCGATCTCGTCCTCTGCATGAGCATCGAGCCCGGCTACTCCGGCCAGCCGTTCATGCCCGAGGCGCTGCCGCGGATCGAGCGCCTGCGCGGCCTCCTGCCCGCGGAGAAGCCGATCCAGGTCGACGGAGGGGTCGGCCGGGCCAACATCCGGCTGCTTCGCGACGCCGGGCGCGAGCCTCTTCGTCGCCGGGACGAGCACGTTCGGGCGCGACGACATCGCCCAGGCCTACGAGGAGCTCGTCGAAGAGGCGGCGTGAACGAGCACCTCGCGCGGGCACTCGAGCTCGCGGAGAAGGGACGCGGAACGACGCATCCGAACCCCGTGGTCGGGGCGGTCGTCGTCCGCGACGGCGAGGTCGTCGGCGAGGGCTGGCACCGACGAAGAGGCGAGCCGCACGCCGAGGTGCTCGCGCTCGAGGCAGCGGGAGAGCGGGCTGCGGGCTCGACGCTCTACCTGACCATGGAGCCGTGCGCGCACCACGGAACGACGCCGCCCTGCACCGAGGCCGTGCTTCGCCGCCGGGGTGAGCCGGGTCGTCGCAGCCTCGCTCGACCCGAACCCGGAGGCCGGAGGCGGGCTCGAGACTCCTGGAGCCGCGGGATAGAGGTCGTGCACGCAGACCTCTTCGAGGCGCGGGCCCAGAACGAGGCTTGGCGGACGTGGGTCGCCCAGGGCCGCCCGTTCGTCACCTACAAGGCGGCGATGACGCTCGACGGCCGGTTGACGATCCCGGGCGAGCGCTGGATCTCCGGCGAGGAGAGCCGGCGGCTCGTCCACGAGCTGCGGGCCGGGTCGGACGCGGTCGGGGTCGGGATGGGCACCGTGCACGCGGACCGGCCACGACTCGACGCAAGAGACGTCGGCGCCGTCCGGCAGCCTCGCCGGCTCGCCTTCGGCCGCGGGCCGCTTCCCGACGACTCGGAGCTCGAGCTGCGAACCGGCCCGCTGCCGACGAGCTGCAGCGCTCGCCGGCGAGGGCATCCAGTCGCTCCTCCTCGAGGGCGGCCCCCGGATCGCCGCCGCCTTCCTCCGCGAGAGCCTGCTCGACAAGCTGCTCGTCTTCGTGGCGCCGAAGCTCGCCGGCGAGGGGCCCGCCCTCTTCGAGGGTGGGATCCCGCCGGTGCGCCTCAGCCGTTTCGCCAGCCGCCCCGTCGGAGAAGATGTGCTCCTGACGGCCTATGTCAATGAGCCCTGATCTGGTTCAAACCCTCTCGCGCTGGCTCGCGGGACACGTCGACGTCGGCCAGGTCCAGGAGGCGCTCGCCCACCCCGGCGAGGTCGGGCCCGAGTCGCAGGACCTGATCGAGGAGCTGCGGGAGAGCTGGCCCGGCCGGACGTCTCCCGGCCGCAGCTCCAGCCGCTCGTCCGCGAGACGATCGAGGCAATCGCGCTCGGCCAATAGTGCCTCTCCAGGCAATGCACGCCTGCTTCTGGCCCGCGATCACGCGGCGCCAGAGCCCACCCTCCTCCTCACCAAGGCTGCCTAGCCTTGCGCTCGTCGGAGTGCGCTCTCTGGCTTGGTGCTCGCGACCCAGAAGCGGGGCAGCATCACCTGAAGAGGCACTAACCTGGCCGCGTGTTCACGGGGATCGTTCGGGAGCGGGCGCGGACCGTCTCGTTCGCCGACCGCCGCCTGGTCGTGGAGTCGTCGCTCGCGCCGAAGATCGGCGACTCGATCAACGTCGACGGCGTCTGCCTGACCGTCGTCGAGGCGCAGAACGGCAGCCTCGCCTTCGACGTGATGGAGGAGACCGCGGCCCGCTCGAAGGGCTTCGGCGAGGCGGTCAACCTCGAGCCGGCGCTCGCGGCAGGCGAGCCGCTCGGCGGGCACTACGTCCAGGGCCACGTCGACGGCGTCGGCCGGGTGCGCTCGCTCGAGGGCGAGCGGCTGACGGTCGAGGCGCCGCCGGAGATCCTCCGCTACTGCGTCGAGAAGGGCTCGATCGCGGTCGACGGCGTCTCGCTCACGATCGCCGCGCTCGACGACGAGACCTTCACGGTCGCCCTGGTCGCGCACACGCTCGAGGTCACGACGCTGGGCTCGCTCGCAGCCGGGCGATCCGGTCAACCTCGAGGTCGACATCCTCGCCAAGTACGTCGAGAGGCTCGTCGGGGGTGCCCGCTAGCCCGGATACGATGGGCGCCGATGGCGACCACCGAGACAAGCCTCTCGGCGATCGAAGAGGCGATCGAGGACATCCGCGCAGGCAAGTTCGTCGTCGTCGTCGACGCCGCGGACCGGGAGAACGAGGGCGATCTCACGATCGCCGCCCAGTTCGCGACGCCCGGAGGCGATCAACTTCATGGCCACCCACGCGCGCGGACTGATCTGCCTCTGCCTGACGCCCGAGCGCTGCGACGAGCTCGCGCTCCGCCCGATGGTGGAGAAGAACGAGGCGCCGCTTCAGACCGCCTTCACCGTCTCGATCGAGGCCCGTGAGGGTGTGACGACCGGGATCTCCGCAGCCGACCGGTCGCGGACGATCCAGACGGCGATCGACCAGAACAAGGGCGCGGCCGACCTCGTCCAGCCGGGTCACATCTTCCCGCTCCGCGCCAAGGCCGGGCGGCGTCCTCGAGCGAACCGGCCAGACCGAGGCCGCCGTCGACCTCGCCCGGCTCGCCGGGCTCATCCCCGCGGGCGTCGTGTGCGAGGTGATGAACGAGGACGGGACGATGGCGCGCGTCCCCGACCTGCTGGGGTTCTGCGAGCGCCACGACATCAAGCTGATCACGGTCGCGGATCTGATCGAGTACCGCCGCCGCACCGAGAAGCTGGTCGAGCGCACGGTCTCCGTACGGCTCCCGACCGCGTACGGCGACTTCGAGGCCGTGGCCTTCCGCGAGACGCTGACCGGCAAGACCCACATCGCGCTCGTCAAAGGCGAGATCGACGGGGCGGAGGACGTCCTCGTCCGAGTCCACTCGGAATGCCTCACCGGTGACGTCTTCCACTCGTTCCGCTGCGACTGCGGGGAGCAGCTGGAGCAGGCGCTCGAGCAGATCGGCGCCGGGGAGCGCGGAGTCCTGCTCTACATGGCGCAGGAGGGACGCGGGATCGGCCTGCTCAGCAAGCTCAAGGCGTACGAGCTCCAGGAGGAAGGCCTCGACACCGTCGACGCGAACCTCGAGCTGGGCTTCCCTGCAGACGCAAGGGAGTGGGGGATCGGAAACCAGATCCTCGCCGACCTCGGACTGACGACGATCAGGATCCTGACGAACAACCCGAAGAAGATCACCGGCCTCGAGGGCTTCGGGCTCCGCGTCGTCGAGCAGGTGCCGATCGAGACCTCGCCGAACGCCGAGAATCGCCGCTATCTCGAGACGAAGCGCGACAGGCTCGGCCACAAGCTCCACCACCAGGATCTACGGTTCGACTCGTGAGCGACCGGCTCGAGGAACGCAAGGAGAACGTCCGCCCCGAGCCGGAGCCGGAGCCCGAGCCTCGAGCCGGAGCCCGAGCCGGAGCCCCCGCAGCTGCGAACGGCAGAGGCCGAAGCGGAAGCCGAGGCGCCCGAGCACGCTCCGGGCCGGTTCGAAGTTCCGTCCGGCTACGGGGTGATGACCGGGTCGTCGGACGGCGAGGGCCTGTCAGTGGGAGTCGTGGTCGCGAAGTTCAACGGCGAGATCACGAGGCGCCTGCTCGCCAACGCGCTCGAGGAGCTCGAAGCGACGGGCGTCTCGCGCCAGTCGGTGACGATCGTGCCCGTCCCCGGTGCGTTCGAGCTGCCACTCGCGGCGATCGCGCTCGCGAAGACCCGCAAGTACGCCTGCATCGTCGCGCTCGGCTGCGTCGTGCGCGGCGAGACCTCGCACTTCGACTACGTGGCGGGCGAGGCGGCGAGCGGCCTCCAGCTTGCGGCGATCGAGACGGGTGTGCCCGTCGCCTTCGGCGTCCTGACGACGGACACGATCGAGCAGGCCGAGGCCAGGATCGACCGCGTCGGCGACGTTGTGCGCGGCGCCGTGGAGATGGCGAACCTCTTCCAGCAGCTGCGCGCCGCGGCGAAGTACGAGGGCTCAGCTACACTGCCGCGCCGATGAGCAGGGTCTGCGCAGTCTGCGGGAAGAAGCCGGGCTTCGGTCACAACCGGAGCCACTCGATGGTCGCCACGAAGCGGCGCTTCGACCCGAACCTCCAGCGCGTGAGGATCCTCCTCAAGGGCAAGCCGACCCGCGCGTACGTCTGCACCCGGTGTCTCAAGGCCGGGAAGGTCGAGAAGGCGCTGTAGCCGTCCGCGTCGCCCTCGTGGAGGACAACCGTGTCTTCCGCGAGGCGCTCGAGATGCTGCTCGGCATGCGGCCGGACGTCGAGGTCGTCGCCGCGGTCGAGAACGGGAACGACGTCGTCCAGCTCTGCCGGGACCACCATCCAGACGTCGTGGTGATGGACTACCGGCTGCCGGGGCTCGACGGCGTCCAGGCAACCGCCGTGCTCAGGCGCGAGTGCCCCGATGTCGCCGTGGTCTGCCTGACCGCGTCCGCCAACGCCCGCGAGACGGAGGCGTTGATCGACGCCGGTGCCGTCGCCTGCCTGACGAAGGACGAGGAGCTCGAGGACATCGTCGCGGCTATCCGCAACGCAGCCGCGCGGTGACCGTTAGGGTCGCGCCGGTGAACCCGACCTCCGGAGTGATCGGCGAAGCGTGGGAGATGTTCAAGGCCCACTGGCGCCACCTGCGTCATGATCGCGCTCGTCGTCTACGTGGCGGTCGCGCTGATCAACCTCCTGCTCGTGGCCGCTCCTGACCTGGGTCGGCGCGATCATCGGCGCGATCATCTCGCTCATCGCGCTCTTCTGGGTGCAGGGCGCGCTCGTGCGGGCCGTGGACGACATCCGCGACGGGCGCGCCGACCTGACCCTCGGGCGAGACCTTCGAGCGGGTGCGTCCGCAGCTCCCGGCGATCATCGTCGGCGGCCTGCTCGCCGGGCTCGGGATCGCCCTCGGCCTCGTGCTCCTGATCGTCCCCGGCCTGATCCTGCTGACCTGGTGGATCCTGCTCATCCCGGTGATCGTGCTCGAGGAGCGCTCCGCCGGCGAGGCGTTCGGCCGCAGCCGTGAGCTCGTCCGCGGCTACGCGTGGAACGTCTTCGGCGTGATCGTGCTCACGATCCTGGTCGTCATCGCCTTCAACATCGTGCTGGGCCTCCTGCTCCTGCCGATCAGCGACTGGCTCCAGAGCTTCATCTCGAACGTGGTCAGCGGGACCGTCGTGACGCCCTTCGTCGCGCTCACCTGGACGATCCTGTACTACCGGCTGCGGGCGGCGAAGGAAGCGCCGGCCGACGTTCCACCCGAGCCCGAAGCGCCCGCCACGCCCGCCACGCCCGCGTAGGCCCATCCGAGACGGCCCGACGCCCGTAGGAGTCAGTGTCTCTCGACAGGAGGAGCCCTCGTTGAAACGGATGCTGATCTCGATCGTCATTCTCGCCGCGCTCGCGCTGCCGCTGGCGGCGCCGGCCGGAACCGATGCAACCACGCCCACGAAGCTCACCGGCGTCACGGGACCCGGCTTCACGATCACCGTCAAGAAGGGGCGCACGAAGGTGACGCGCCTCAAGCCGGGCAAGTACACGTTCACGGTCTCGGACAGGTCCGGCTTGCACAACTTCGTCCTTACCGGCCCCGGGATCCGGAACAGGACGATCACGGGCCTCGGCTTCACGGGGACCCGGTCGGCGACCGTGACGCTGAAGCGCGGCCGCTACGAGTACTACTGCACGCCCCACCGCAGCATGGGCATGAAGGGCTTCATCACCGTCAGGTAAGTCCGGCAGTTCGGAGGTTCGGCCCGGGGTCCCTCGGGCCGAACCCGAACCGCTCGGCGGGCCCCTCCTCGCCGGCGATCACCTGCGCCGCGTACTCGGCGAGGGCGGGGCCGTGCTTGAAGCCGTGGCCCGACCCGCCGCCGAAGATCCAGTTGCCGTCGAGCTCCGGGTGCGGCGCCAGGAGGAAGTTCGTGTCGGGCGTCAGCGAGTACGGACAGGCCTTCGAGAACGCGAGCGGCGCGCCGGCGAGGGCCGGAAACCGCTCCTCCGCGTAGGCGCGCGCGATCGCCTCGTTGCGCTCGTCGGGCGTCCGGTCGTCGCTCTCCGGGTCGAACGCGCGGCCCCTCGAGGTCCGGCGCGACCTTGAATCCGTGCCCGATCCGGCCCACGCCGTAGATCGAGCGGTCGTAGTCGACCCACGCTGGCACCCGGCCCCGCGTCCCAGGTCTCAGGGCACTCGAAGTAGAAGAGATCCTGCCGGGACACGTGCAGCGGGACGACGTCCGGGAAGAGCGAGGCGAGCCACGCTCCGCACGCCCAGACCACAACGTCTGCCTCGACCTGTCCGGGCTCCGCCGCCTCGTTGACGAGGTGCACGCCGGCCCGCCGGGCCGACTCGACCATCGCGCGGGTCGCGTCGGCTGCGCGGAGGATCCCGGCGCTCGGCTCGAACAGGATGAACTCGAGGTCGCCGGGCTCGAAGCTCGGGAAGAGCCGCGAGCCGTCCTCCGGGCGCCAGCCGCTCGACCGGGATCCCCTCGGCCTCGCAGAACCCGCTCGCTCTGCGTCTCCCAGCCGTCCTGGTCACGGCCGAACCAGGCGACGCCGCACTCGCGGAAGAGCTCGCTGCCCGACTCGGCCTCCAGTTCGCGCCAGAGCTCCCGCGCCCGCCAGGCGGAGCGCGTGTACCAAGCGTCGCCGCCGTGCGAGAAGCGGATCAGCCGTGACTCGTCGCCGGACGCGGCCCGCTCGTGGCCCGGCTCGTGCCGCTCGTAGAGCGTGACGTCCCAGCCGTCGCTGGCCAGCCGGCGGGCGAGCGAGGCGCCGAAGATCCCGGCGCCGGCGACAGCAGCGGACGGCATGTCGCCGAGCCTAAGCGACTTCGAGCGACTCGACGCCCGAGGGCGTGATCCGCCAGCCCGCGAGCTCGCCCGTGTCCGCGCGGAGGATCAGGTACGGACGGCCCTCCCAGAGCCCGATGTTCTCCACGTCGGTGCGGGACGGGCGGGGCTCGCTACGAGGGTGCGAGTGGAAGACGGCGAGCTCGTACCCCTCGTCCTCGAGGAAGAAGTCGTCGGGATCGCGCGGGCGCAGCTCGAAACGGTACGGGCTCTCGAGCACGTTGTCGGCCGGGAGGTAGCGCTCGGCCACGCCCTTGCGGAACGCGACCAGTCCGCAGGCCTCGTTCGGCGCCTCCTCCCGAGCGTGCGCGAGGAGCTCGGCGCGGATCGCGTCCGGGACTACCACCAGATCGCGTGCTCCATCGCCTGCTCCACGTCCTCGGCCTCCCAGAGGGGCGCCGAAAGGTACTTCCAGCCGGCGTCGGCGAGGACGGCGACGACGACGCCTTCGTCGAGATGCTCGGCCACGACCTGGGCGACGTGGAGGACGGCGCCGGACGAGACGCCCGCGAAGATCGCCTCGCGCTCGAGGAGCGCCCGCATCCCCGCGACTGCGTCGGCGTTGGAGACCAGGATCTTCCGGTCCAGCTGCTCCACGTCGAGGATCGGCGGGACATAGCCGTCCTCGAGCGAGCGCAGGCCGAGGACGGGATCGCCGGGCAGCGGCTCCGCCGCCGCGACGACGACCTCCGGGAACGTCTCACGCAGCCGGCGGCCGACGCCCATGAGCGTCCCGCCCGTCCCGAGCCCGGCGACCACTGCGTCGACACGCTCCAGCTCCCCGGCGATCTCGGCCCCCGTGGTCTCGTAGTGCGCCCGTGGGTTCGCGTCGTTTCCGTACTGGAACGGGAGGAAGTAGCGCGGCTCCCGCTCGCCCAGCGCCAGCGCCATCCGGACGGCTCCGTTCGATCCCTCGGCGCCAGGCGAGAGGATCACCTCGGCGCCGAAGAGCCGGAGCAGCCTCAGCCGCTCTTCGGTCACGTTCTCCGGGACGACGCACGTGAGGCGGTAGCCCTTCACGCGCGCGACCATCGCGAGCGAGATGCCGGTGTTCCCGCTCGTCGGCTCGAGCAGCTCCCGGCCCGGCCGGAGGTCGCCCGAGGCCTCGGCCGCCTCGATCATCGCCTTCGCGACCCGGTCCTTGATCGACCCGGTCGGGTTCTGCCCCTCGAGCTTCGCGTAGAGCCGGACGCCCGGTCGAGGCGAGAGTCGCGTCAGCTCGACGAGCGGCGTGTTCCCGACGAGCTCGAGTACGCGCCTTATGAACCACCGGCCATGGCCGGGAGGAGGATCACTGTCGAGCTGTCGGGGACCTCGGTGTCGAGGCCGTCTCGGGTCCGCACGTCCTCGCCCTCGACGTAGACGTTCACGAAGCGAGCCAGCTCGCCCTCCGGATAGATCCGCTCGCGAAGCGCGGGGAAGCGGCCAGTCAGGTCGTCGAGCAGGTCGCGCACGGTCTCGCCGCTCGCCTCGACGCTCGCTGCGCCGCGTCTCTGCGCGGAGCGTCGGAGGAATGCGAACCGTGCTCATCGGCCCGGCGCAGAACTCGACGTAGTCGATGTACTCGGTGATCGTCGGGTTGTCGCCGCAGACCGGGCAGTCCGGGTCGCGCCGGACCTGCACCTCGTCCAGCCGCGCGGCGAGCGCGTCGAAGAGCAGCAGCCGCCCGATCGCGGGCTCGCCGATCCCGAGCGCGAGCTTCAGCGCCTCGTTCGCCTGGAGCGAGCCGATCACGCCGGGCAGCACGCCGAGCACGCCGCCCTCGGCGCAGCTCGGCGCCAGCTCCGGCGGCGGCGGCTGCGGGAAGAGGCACCGGTAGCACGGCCCGTCGTGCGGCTTGAACACGGTCACCTGGCCCTCGAAGCGGAAGATCGAGCCGTGGACGACGGGGATGTCGTGCCAGACCGACGCGTCGTTCAGGAGGTAGCGCGTGGGGAAGTTGTCGGCGCCGTCGACGATCAGGTCCCAGCCGCCCGAGAGGATCCTGTCGACGTTCGCCGAGGTCAGTCGCTCCTCGTAGGTGACGACCTCGACGTCCGGGTTGAGCTCCTCCAGCGCCTTCCTGGCGGAGCGCGCCTTGAGCTCGCCGAGGCCGGCAGTCGAGTGCAGCACCTGGCGCTGCAGGTTCGAGGAGTCGACCACGTCGTCGTCGACGATTCCGATCCGGCCGACACCCGCAGCCGCGAGGTAGAGCGCGGACGGCGAGCCGAGCCCGCCGGCGCCGATCAGCAGGATGCTCGTCTCGAGCAGGCGTTGCTGCCCCTCCTCGCCGACCTCCGGGATCAGAAGATGGCGGCTGTACCGCTCCCGCTTGTCCTCCTCCAGGCGGCTTTCGGACTCGACCGGGAAGCCGAGCTCACGCCAGGCGACGATCCCGCCCGTCATGGAGATCGAGCCCTCGTAGCCGAGCGCGTCGAGAGTGGGTAGCGCGCGCAGCGAGCGGGCGCCGACTGCGCAGTACGTGATGATCGGGCGGCCTCGGTCGGGCACGAGCTCCGGCAGCCTCGTCTCGAGCTGGGACATCGGGACGTGGAGAGAGCCGGGGATGTGGGCGACCTTCCGCTCCTCGTCGCTTCGGACGTCGACGAGCAGCGCGTCCGCCTCGCGGGCCTCGCGCGGGCCGACCTCCCGGACCGTTGTCGACATGCGTTGAGGATAGCCGTGGCTCGTGGGGCTACCGTGGTGCCCCGATGTCCCGCCGTTCCCGCGTGATCCTGGTCGTCGCCGTCGCCGTCGCGGCTGCAGTCGGCGTCGCCGCAGGTGCTGCGTACTTCGGCCGCGACGACGATTCCGAGGCGGCGCGCCCGGAGGGGAACCCGCCGGTCCTCGTCGACCTCGGCGTGCGCACGGATCCGGAGGCACGGCGCCTCCGGCGTGCGGCCGGCCTGCACTCCCACGGCAACCTCGCGGGAGCCAGGGTCGAGTTCGGCCGCGGACGCTCGCTCCAGGCGGAGGCCGGAGAGGCGATCTCCTCCTGGCCCGACCGGACGTTGGCGCGCCTCGAGGAGCTCGCCACGCTCCATCCCCGGAGCGGCGCTGTGCTGTTCCACCTCGGCCTCGCTCGGTACTGGAGCGGCGACACGCCCGGCGCGGTCGAGGCGTGGCAGACGACGCGAATGCGGGCACCGGACACGGCCTTTGCAGTCCGGGCGGCGGATCTCCTCTTCCGCCGCGCCCCGCCGGGACTTCCGAGCTTCGTTCCCGGCTTTCCGGGGCCGCCCGAGGTTCGCGCGCTCGACGCGCCCGAGCAGCTCGTCGCGCTTCGGAGGAAGGCCGGGCGGCCCGATCCCCGGGCCAAGCTCCTCTACGGGGTGGCGCTCCAGCGCCTCGAGCGCCCGATCTCGGCGCGCCGCGAGTTCTCCGCCGCCGCGAGGCTTGCGCCGAAGGACGCCGACGCACTCGTCGCCGACGCGATCGGCCGCTTCGAGAAAGACCACCCCGAACGCGCGTTCTCCCGCATGGGCCCGCTCACCAGGCGCTTCCCCCGCGCGGGCACGGTCCGCTTCCACCTCGGCCTGATGCTCCTCTGGCTCGGAGACGTGGACGAGGCCAAGCGCCAGCTACGGCGCGCAACCCGGCTCGGAGAGCCGCATGCGACGGAAGCAAAACGGCTTCTCGACCGTCTTGAGTGAATGCAGAACACCGATCGACACTAGGACCGACGAACCGCAAGATGGGCCGAACGGCCTATGGCGGTAGAGAAGGTCCTTTGGAAGGATGCGCCATGTCCGACCAGGTTTACAGCGGTAAGCACCAAGCGGACGAGAGAGGGGAAGCGGTGGAGCAGGCGGGAACCGTGGGCCAGGCTGCAGCAGCTCCGGCCGAGGCGATCTTCGAGGCCTTGATCGCAAGCGCCCAGGAGTCGGGGCAGCTGGCGTCCGACGAGCTCGCCGTCGCGGTCGACGAGCTCGAGTTGGAGCCGCGGCAGGTCGACGAGCTGTACAGCAAGCTCGAGGAGCTGCAGATCGAGGTCGTGGAGCCGGTCGAGGACGAAGGTCGACCAGCGCGAGGTCTCGACCGAGGCGCTTCAGCTGTTCCTCAAGGACATCGGCAAGGTCGACCTGCTGACTGCGGCGCAGGAGATCGAGCTGGCGAAGCGGATCGAGCGCGGCGACGATCGCGCGAAGCAGGAGATGGTCGAGGCGAACCTCCGGCTCGTCGTCTCGATCGCCAAGCGTTATCGGAACCAGGGGCTGCCCTTCCTCGACCTGATCCAGGAGGGGACGATCGGCCTGGTGCGCGCGGCGGAGAAGTTCGACCACCGCAAGGGGTTCAAGTTCTCGACGTACGCGACCTGGTGGATCAGGCAGGCGGTTGCGCGGGCGCTCGCCGACAAGGCACGGACGATCCGCATGCCCGTCCACGTGGTCGAGAAGCTGAACAAGATCCTGCGCACGGAGCGCAAGCTGAGGGCCGAGCGCGGTCGGGAGCCTTGCTCGGAGGAGATCGCCCACGAGCTCGACCTGACGGTCGACGAGGTCGACCAGATCCGGCGGAGCGCGCAGACGCCGGTCTCGCTCGAGAAGCCGGTTGGCGACGACGAGGAGTCCGAGTTCGGGCACTTCATCACCGACGAGCTGGCGCCGCAGCCCGAAGAGGTCGCCGAGGACATCCTCCGCAAGGAGGCACTCGTGAAGATCCTCGGGACGCTCTCCGAGCGTGAGCGGCGGGTGCTCGAGCTGCGTTACGGGCTGAACGGCGAGCAGCCCCGGACGCTCGACGAGGTGGGGCGCACCTTCCAGGTCACGCGCGAGCGGATCCGGCAGATCGAAAACCAGAGCCTGAAGAAGCTGCGGGCGCTGGCGGACAGCCAAAAGCTCAGAGTCGCCTAGGGCTTAGACTCGGCCGCCCGTGGCCGAGCTGAACGCCGTGTGGATGGAGGAGCTCTCGGAGCTCCTTCGCATTCCGTCGATCAGCGCCGATCCCGCGCACACGGACGATGTGCGGCGGGCGGCCGAGTGGGTGGCCGATTCCGTGCGGCGGGCCGGCGGCGAGGCCGAGCTCGTCGAGACCGAGACCTTTCCGCTCGTCGTCGGCGAGGTGCCGGCTTCCTCGGGCGCCGACGCTCCTACCGTGCTCTGCTACGGGCACTTCGACGTCCAGCCTCCCGGCTCGGAAGACGAGTGGGAGACGAGCCCGTTCGAGCCGGAGGTGCGAGGCGGCTGGCTGTACGCGCGCGGTGTCGCCGACGACAAGGGCCAGCTCTGGACGCTGCTGAAGGCGACCGAGGAGCTGGCCGCGGTCGGCGAGCTCCCGGTGAACGTCCGTTTCGTCTGCGACGGGGAGGAGGAGACCGGCGGCCAACAGGTCGTCGACTTCATCGAGGCGGACGAGCGAGGCGCCGACGCCGCCGTGATCTTCGACTCGGCGATGCTCAGGCCCGGCGCGCCTGTGTTCCACGTTGCAACCCGCGGGCTGATCTATTTCCACGTCCGCGTCCGGACCGGCGAGCGCGACCTCCATTCGGGCGTCTTCGGCGGTGCGGCGCTCAGCTCGACGGAGGCGCTGATGCAGGCGCTGGGCGGGGTGCTTCCGGGCGAGGACGGTCTGCCGCCCGGGCCGTTGCGCGGCGGCAGCGTTCCGCCGTCGGAGGAGGAGCTCGAGGCGTGGAAGGAGCTCGATTCCGGGGCGCAGGTGATGGAGGACGGCGGTGCCCGCCCGTCCGACGAGCGGGCAGCCGAGGAGTTCTACCTTCGGACGTGGGCGCATCCGGCGGTGACGGTGAATGGGCTCGTCGGCGGCGAGCCGGTGCTCCAGAAGACGGTGCTGCCGGTGTTTGCCGAGGCCAATGTCTCGATCCGGCTGGCGCCCGGCCAGGATCCGGTCGAGATCTCTCCCGTGATGGAGCGGCTGATTCGGGACGCGGCACCCCCGGGCGCGGACGTGGAGGTCGAGCGGTGGTCGTACGCCCCGGCCGGGCTCGTCGCGCCGGACTCGCCCGCGATCCAACTGGCGTTGGACGCATTCGAGCGCGTGATCGGCGCGCGGCCGCTGCTGATCCGCGTCGGCGGGACGCTGCCGATCGTCCCGGCGCTGGCGGACAAGGGCATCCCGACCGTGCTGACCGGCTTCGACTTGCCCGAGGGAAACATTCACTCACCCAACGAGCGTCTGCTGGTCGAGCACATCCCATTGGCCGTCGGAGCCGCCAAGGAGCTCTACCGGGCGTTCGCCCAGCTGCGCCCATAGCAGGCGAACCGCGTTGGGGTCAGACCCGATCGCGACGGCGTGTCAAACGTGCGTCGAAGCATCGGCGAGCAGTCCACAGATCCGGGCAACCATCCGGCTGGACGCGTCCGCTCTGGGGACGAGAAGTTCCCGTCTCGAGACGGGGTCTGACCCCACCGCGATTTCTGTGGTAGTCGGCGCCTGCGGTTTAGTCCCACGGCGGGGGGTTGTGCGTCCAGCGGCCGCCGACCATCGTGGCGACCACCTGAACCTCCGCCAGCTCCTCGGGCTCGATCGCGAACGGGTCCCGGTCGAGGACGACGAGGTCGGCCTGGAAGCCCGGGACGAGCTTTCCGCGCCGGTGCTCGTCGTAGGAGAGCCAGGGCGGAGTGACGCAAGTTGCATGGAACACTTGCTCGACGGTCAGCGACTGCTCGGGGTGCCAGGCCGGACGGTCGTCGAGCGAGCGCAGGACGCCGGCGCGGATGCCTGCGAGCGGGTCGAGCTCCTCGATCGGCGCGTCCGACCCGTTCGCGACCACGGCGCCCGAGTCGACCAACGACCTGTATGCGTAGGCGCCGTCCGTCTTCCCGGCCCAGAAGCGGTCGGCGACGTCGCGGTCCGACGTGGCATGGCTGAACTGGACGGAGGCGGCGACGCCGAGCTCGGCGAACCGTCCGACGTCCTCCGGCGCCAGCAGCTGCGCGTGCTCGATCCGGTGTCGGAGCCCGAGCGGGGCCCATTGGGCGCCGGGTCTCCTCGAAGGCGTCGAGCGCCTCGCGGTTCGCCAGGTCGCCGATCGCGTGGACCGCGACCGGCCAGCCGGCAGGCGCCGCACGCCGCAGGATCTCCACCAGTGCCTCGCGGCTCGTGATCTCGACGCCTGTGCCGTCGAGCAGCCGCGCGGTCTGCGAGCCGAGCGTCCCGTCCATGAACGCCTTCAGGTAGCCGACTCGGAGCATCCCGTCGCCGAGACCGCTCCTGATGCCCAGCTCCGCGAGCCGGCCGACGTGGTCAGCTGGAAGTGACTGCCAGACCCGTACCGACAACGCCCCCTCGGCGGCGAGCGCCTGCCAGTACCGCAGCGCTCCGATCCAGCCGTCCTTGTCGTGGACGGAGGTAACCCCCCGCGTGGCCGCCACCCGCAGGCCCTCGCGCATCGCGTCGAGGTACTCCGCGTCCGCGATCTCGACGTGGCGGTCGCGGAAGCTCCAGCAGGCCTCCTCGCGGAGGATCCCGGTCGGCTCGCCCGCGGCATCCCGCTCGACGACGCCCCCTTCGACCTCCAGGTCGCCGTTAGCTCGCGCGAGCGCGGCCGAGTTGAGCCAGAGCGAGTGCGAGTCGTGCGCGAGCAGCGCCACCGGCACCTCGCCGGCCACCTCGTCCAGCGCCTCGCGGCTCGGCCGCTCGGGCCACCCTGCATCCCGCCAGCCGCGGCCGCGGAGCCAGCCGCCTTCGCGCACCGACCCGAGCCCATCCCGTACCCGCGCGACCGCCTCTTCCACGGACGCGACGCCCTCGAGGCGCACCTCCCGTCGCGCAAGCGCCCAGGTCGGGAAGTGGACGTGCGCGTCTGAGAATCCGGGAAGCACGCAGCGCCCACGAAGGTCGACGCGGTCGGGGGTCGGCAGCGCGTCCTCGTGCGTCCCGATCCCGCCGGCGATCCGGTCGCCGGCGATGGCAAGCGCCGCGGCGGTCGGCAGAGCGCCATCGAGAGTCCGCACGACGCCCCGTTCGAGGATCACGCGGGACAATCTAGTTCCCGATCGCCCGGCGAAGCCGCCCTACGACGGGCGTTCGTGACGTTCGCCCGCGAGTCCGGCGCGCGCTCGCTCTGCTGCCGCTCCGTAGCCCTTGCGCCCGGCGACCTCGACGGCCTGGGCGAGCGCCGACCGGGCTTCGTCTGCTCGGCCGGCAACCTCCAGGACCTCGCCGAGGCTCGTGAGCGTGAACCATTGGAGGAAGAGGAAGTCAGTCCCGTTCGCAGTCTCGACCGCTTCGCGGGCGAGGCGTTCTGCCTCGTCCGTCTTCCCCTGCCGGGCGCGGATCTTCGACCGTACGCTCCTCAGCAAGGCCTGTGAGTACGCGTCCTCGCTTCCGGCGGTCTCCTCTTCCACTCCGAGCAACTCCTCGCTCTCGTCGAGGCGCCCCTGGACGCGGACAGCCTCGGCGAGCATTCCCGCGACCGTCGAAAGCCACGCCAGCTCGCCGATCTCCCGCAGCGTCTCGAGCGCCCAACGCAGCTGCCGCTCGGCCGCCGCCGGGTCGCCTGCGAGCAGCTCCGTCCATCCGTACAGCTGGCTGAACGGACCTGCGAGCCACACGGGCAGCGCGATCTCCTCCAGGGTCGCGCGCGCGCGCTCGGTCAGCTCCCGGGCCTCTTCGAAGCGGCCGAGCATCGCCTCGAAGGCTCCCCACGTGGCGAGCGCGGTCGACAGCGCCTTGCGGTCGCCTCCCGACCGGTCCACGACCGAGCGGCAGCGGTCGATTCCCTCGTCGACCGGCGTCGGGCCGGCCCACACGGTCAGCGGCACCCACGCCAGCGCCTCGAAGTGCTCGCGCTCGTCGCTGGCCCCGGCCGCGTGCGCCGCCGCGCGCTCCCACGCCTCTCCGGCGGCTTGGAACTGGCATGTCGTCAGGTGGAACAGGCCCAGGAGGGACCACGCCTTCGCCAGCCCTCGCTCGTCGGCCTCGCGTTCGAAGATCGAGATCGCCCGGGTCGCTTCGCGCTGCGCCTCCTGGGCCCACCCCTCGGGGTCGGTGAAGAGCCTGACCCAGAGCCCGAGGATGACCGCCTGCGCCTCCAGGCGCGCCTCGGCTCGACCCTGCGCAGCCTCGGTCGTCTCGGCGACCACCTCCTGCAGGCGCCCGAACTCGCCCGTCTCGAGCAGGGCGAACGCGAGCTCAGGAAGGATCTCTTGCCGCAGCGGGTCGTCGTCCGGTGCGACACGCTCTGCGCGGGTGAGCAGGTTGACGGCCGCGGGCATGTCGCCGCGCGCGAAAGCCCGGCGCCCTGCCGATGCGAGAGTCGCGGCTGCTCGGCGCCCCAGCGAGACGGCGCGCTCGCTCCGTTGGCCGAGCTCGGACAGCGTCGTGTGCGCACGTTCGAGGTGGAACCCCATGATCTCCTCTCGCTCTCCCGTCCCCTCCCGGGTCTTGCGCTCGATCCACGCCGCGAATCGTTCATGCAGGTGTGCGCGAGCAGCCTTGGGGATCCCGCCGTACGCGGCGTCGACCGCGAGGATGTGCGCGAAGCTAAAGGCATCCTCGTCGCTCAGTGTCGAGCGATCCGGAACGATCAACTGCTTCCTGGTCAGCGCCTGGAGGTGGCTGCCGACGTCAGCCCGCTGCTCCTCTGGCGAGAGCGCGGCTACGGCTCCCCACCAGAAGACTCTCCCGATGACCGACGCGCGTTCGATAACGGCCCGCTCTCCGTCCTCGAGCCGGTCGAGGCGCGCGGTGAGGAGCGCGTGGATCGTCGGCGGGATCCTGAGGCTCGACAGATCGCCTATGACGACCCAGCTCCCGTTACTCCGCTCGAGCAGGCCGTCGTCGACGAGCATCCGCAGGGTCTCGCCGACGAACAACGGGTTCCCTTCGGCGGCCTCGGCGATCCGCGCGCGCGCGTCGTCGGCGAGCTGCCCCCCGCCGAGCAGGTTGCTGATCAGGCCGTCGGTCTCGGCGTCCGTCAGCGGCGGGAGTGAGACGAGCGACTGGTTCGCCTTGCCGGAGAGCCAGCTCCCGCGCGCCTCCACCAGCTCGGGTCGCGCCAGGAAGAGCAGCATGACCGGTACTCCGCGAATCCAGTCGGCGAGGTACTCGAGCAGGTCGAGGAACGTCGGCTCCGCCCACTGGATGTCGTCGAAGACCACGAGGAGCGGCCGTCGCTCGGCGAGCGTCTCGAGGAGCTTCCGAACCGACCAGAACGTCTCGTGGACGCCCGGGGTTGCCGAGTCAAGCCCGAGAAAGCCGCCGAGCCGGTCGCCGACCAGCGCCGAGTCGGGCGCATCCTCGAGGAGGAGGTCCAGCTTTCGTCGGGCTTCGCTCGGAGGATCGGACTCGCTGACGCCCGCGGCACCTTGCAGCAGCTCCGTGATCGGCCAGAAGGTGATCCCCTCCCCGTACGGCAGGCAGCGCCCGCCCACGACGGTCGCGCGCTCGCCGATCGTCGCGACCAGCTCGCCGGTGAGCCGTGACTTTCCGACCCCGGCCACGCCCATGACGGTCGCAACGTGACATTCGCGGCTCTCGACGCTCCGATCGAACACCGTCCGCAGCACGTCGAGCTCGTGCTCGCGTCCGACGAGCGGCGAGTCGAGGCGGCGCGCCCACCGCGGGCCCACCGGTGCCATCTCGAGCACGCGCCAGGCCGCTACCGGCTCGGGTTTTCCCTTGAGCGTCAGCGGCACCAGTGGCTCCGCCGTCACCGCGTCGCCGACAAGCCGGTACGTCGTCTCGCCGACGAGGATCTCGTCGGGAGCGGCAGCCTGCTCGAGGCGCGCTGCGACGTTGACGGCGTCGCCGGCGACGAACGACTGACCTTCCGCGGGATCGCCCGCAACCACCTCGCCGGTGTTCACGCCGGTGCGGATCCGGAGCTCGACGCCCCAGTCCCGCCGGAACTCCTCGTTCAGCTCGGCTTGCGCATCGCGGATCTCGACCGCGGCTCGGACCGCCCGGTGGGCGTCGTCCTCGTGCAGCTGCGGCACGCCGAAGACGGCGACGACCGCATCGCCGATGAACTTCTCCGTCGTTCCGCCGTGGCGGTCGACGATCGTCTGCACGCGCTGGAAGTAACGCGCCATGAGCCCCCGAAGTGATTCCGGGTCGAGCTCGTGCCCGATGCCCGTGAACCCGACCACGTCTGAGCAAAGGACGGTGACCACCCTCCGCGTCTCGGAGCGCACCGGCGGTTCCGACGGAAGCGCTGCGCCGCACGACACGCAGAAGCGCGCCCGGGGCTCGTTCTCGAACCCGCAGGCAGAGCAGGCGTGTCCGTCAGTCATTCCGCATGTCCGGGGTCGCCACCGCGAGCGTGCGCGGCGGCGGTCCCGGACATTCTCGCTTGCTCGTCCGGATTGGACAAGCGCGACGACCGGCCTGGTGGTGTCCCCTTATGATCGTGCGGCGTTACGCATCGACGACAAGGAGGCGGGCAACGATGAAGAACACCGAAGGAAGCCCGAGCGGCGAGATTCAGAAGCTCGCCGAGGTGATCTCTGATCCGGCGCGGCGGAAGGCCTTTGCGCACGATCCCGAGAAGACCCTGACCGACGCCGGCATCGACGTCGGTGCGCTTCCGGCAGGGGTCCGGTCGACGCTCTTCGACCTCACGCATGAGGAGCTCCGGGTCCTTTCCCGCGTCAAGGAGGGCCTGGAGCGGGCAGGCGTGTCGACAGTGGACGTCCAGCGTATTTTCTGAACCGCGGTTCCCGGCACGCGCGGCATTGAGACGCCGATCGCAGGGACCGCTGATCCCGGGGTGAGGACCACAGCGGCGGCCTAGCGACCTCCTCGCCGCCGGTCTCGGGAGCAGCCATGTCGCGTTAGCTCCGGTACCGGGTATGGGCATAGCGCTATCGGCATGAATGACCTCGACGACACACTCGACCGCCCGCGCGAGCAGGGCACCGGCCGCGGCGGTCCGTCCTTTTGGATCGGCACGACGCCGGAGACCGACTATCCGCAGCTGACCGACCAGATCTCGGTCGACGTGGCCGTCGTCGGGGCCGGGATCACCGGAATCACCGCGGCCGTCCTGCTCAAACGAGCAGGCAAGACTGTCGCGCTCCTCGACCTGAAGCGGATCGTGCACGGGGCGACCGGGTACACGACCGCCAAGGTCACGTCCGGCCACGGGCTGGGCTACTCGAAGATCCGCGAGACCTTCGGCGAGGAGGGGGCCCGCATCTACGCGGAGGCGAACCAGGCGGCACTGGAGCAGATCGCGCAGTTCGTCGAGGAGGACGGAATCGACTGCGACTTCGAGCGCAAGGACAACTACGCGTACGCGGAGGACGAGGAGCAGGCCCAGCAAGTGAGGAACGAGGTCGAGGTCGAGCAGGCCGCCGGACTGCCGGCATCGCTCGTACGTGAGACGCCGCTGCCGTTCCCGGTCGCCGCCGCCGTCCGGCTCGAGAACCAGGCGCAGTTCCATCCGCGCAAGTACCTCCTGGCGCTTGCCGCGGCCATCCCCGGGGACGGGAGCCACGTCTTCGAGAATTCTCGCGTCCACTCGGTCAAGCACGGCGAGCCGTGCGACGTGGTCACGGACGAGGGACGAGTGCGGGCCGGCGACGTCGTCGTCGCGACGCACCTGCCGATTCTCGACCGCGGCCTCTTCTTCGCCAAGACCTACCCGCACCTGAGCTACGCGCTCTGCGCGCCGATCGACCCGTCGGCGGCGCCGGACGGGATGTTCATCAATGCCGGCACGCCGACCCGCTCGATGCGGACGCTCCGTGACGGCGGCCGGCTCCTCCTCAACGTCGGCGGCAACGGGCACAAGGTCGGCGCCGAGGACGACACACCGTCCAAGTACGACGAGCTCGAGGACTTCCTCCGCGAGCACTGGCCGGGTGCCGGCGAGGTCGAGTACCGCTGGTCGACGCACGACTACATGCCGCACGACCAGGTTCCGTACGTCGGGCGCGTCGCCCGCACGACGCCGCACGTCTTCACGGCGACGGGGTTCAACAAGTGGGGCATGACGAACGGGACGGCGGCAGCGGAGATGATCGCCGACTCGATCCTCGGGCGGGAGAACCCCTGGCAGGAGCTCTTCGACTCGAAGCGGCTTCCCCCGCGATCCGCTCTGACGAGGTTCGTCAAGGAGAACGCGAGCGCCGGCTTCCACTTCTTCGCCGACCGGGTGGCGGCAGGAGACGTGTCTTCGGCTGACGACCTCGGACCAGGCGAGGGTGCGATCGTCGGCCGGGTCAGGAAGACAGCGGTCTACCGCGACGACGACGGCGCCGTCCACGAGCTCTCACCGGTCTGCCGGCACCTCTGGTGCATCGTGGACTGGAACCCGGCCGAGCGGACGTGGGACTGCCCGTGCCACGGCTCCCGATACGCGGCGGACGGTCGAGTGATCGAGGGCCCGGCAACGGAAGACCTGAAGCGGCGCTAGTCGCGCGTCAGGAAGGCGACGCGGCCGTTCGCACCGGACGCCCAGCAGGCATGCCCGCCGGCGCAGTCGACCGTGTCGAAGCTGCCGTTGTCGAAGCGGTGCCAGGTGTGGCCTGCGTCGTGCGTCGCATCGCTTCCGCTCGGCCCGACAATGATCGCATCGCGGCCCGTCACCCAATGGGCACCCGAGCGGTACTCGTCAGGCGCGCCGGTCGCAAGGCTCCACGAGGCGCCGCCGTCGTTCGTGAGCGCATGCGCGTCGGGCGAGGCGGTCTCCAAGAGGAAGTCGCCGCCGGCGGCAAGCCCGTGTCGCGGGTCCCTGAAGGCGAGCGCGAAGACCCCGGCGGATGGGCCGCTGCGGACAGGCGTGTTCGCGACCGTCCACGTCTGCCCGCGATCGCTCGAGTGGAAGACCCTCGCGACCGCGTCTCCGCCCGTGCCGAACCAGGCGTCCCGCCCGCCGGCCGTCGTGATGCACTGGCCGCTGGCGGCGAAGGCGAACTCGAGGGGAAGCGCGGGAGGCATCTGCGCATTGACGATCTGCCAGCTGCGGCCGCCGTCGCTCGTGCCGAGGATGCGGAACCTGCCGTTGATCGGATCGGAGAGCGCCAGCCCGCGGTGCCGGTCGAAGAACGCCATGCAGTCGTAGAACGCAGTCGGCTCCGTGTTCTGGAAGACGAGCGTCCACGTCTGGCCCCCGTCCGTCGTGCGGTAGATCCGAAATGCGTCAGGTGTGTCGCCGAGGGACATGATCAGCGCCGTGTTCGCGTCGAATGCCTCGATGTCCCGGAACTGGAGCGCCGAGGTGCCGGGCGGGCCGACGGACTGCCAGGTCGCACCTTTGTTGGTCGTCCGCAGCACGGTGCCGACGCTGCCGCTTGCCCACGCGACGCGCTCGCTGACCGCGGAGAGGCCTCGGAGCCGGGCGGTCGAGCCGGTCGGAGTCAGCTCCCAGCCGTAGTCGTGGCTTCCGGCGAGCGCCAGAGACGTCCCGAGGAGGCTGAAAACGGCGATGAGGACGGCGACACGCTTCGCCATGGCGCGGAAACTAACAGGGTCGCTCTAGGATTGCGCCGGTGCCGACTGAGCCTCTGACCGAGGAACATAAGGAGATCCGCGACCTGATCCGCGAGCTCGCCCGCGAGCGCATCGCGCCGCGCGCGGCCGAGATCGACAAGTCGGCGGAGTTTCCCTGGGACGTCGTCGAGGTCTTCCGCGAGCACGGGATCTTCGGCGTCCTCTACGACGAGGAGTACGGCGGGCTAGGCGCGTCCGCTCTCATGACGCTCGTTGCAATCGAGGAGGTCTCGAAGGTCTGCGCGACGAGCGGGCTGATCATCGCCGTGCAGGAACTGGGCTCGCTCGGGCTGAAGCTGGCCGGGACGGACGAGCAGAAGGAGCGCTACCTCCCGAGGCTGGCGTCCGGTGAGTGGCTCGCCGCCTACGCGCTCACCGAACCGGGCTCGGGCTCGGACTCCGCGGCGATGCGGTCGGAGGCGAAGCTGGACGGCGACGAGTACGTCATCAACGGCTCGAAGCGCTTCATCACCAACGCCGGCGTCGCCGACCTCTACACCGTCTTCGCGAAGACCGAGCCGTCCGAGGGCCACTCCGGGATCTCGGCGTTCGTCGTCGAGGCGTCCAGCCCTGGCTTCGAGGTCGGCCGGATCGAGCCGAAGATGGGGATCAAGGGCTCGACGACCGGCGAGATCTTCTTCAACGACATGCGGATCCCCGCGAACAACCTCCTGGGCGAGGAGGGGGAAGGCTTCAAGATCGCGATGCAGATCCTCGACCGCTCGCGGCCCGGGATCGGCGCCCAGGGCCTCGGTCTCGCGCAGGGCGCCACCGACTACGCGCTCGAGTACGCCAAGGACCGCGAGACGATGGGGAAGCCGATCGCCCAGCACCAGCTGATCTCGGCGACGCTGGCCGACATGGAGACGAAGTGCGAGGCCGCGCGGCTCCTGCTCTACAAGTGCGGCCAGATGATCGACGACGGTGTCGACGGCTCGGAGCTGACGAAGATCAGCGCGATGGCCAAGCTCTACTGCACGGACGTGGCCATGGACGTCACGACCGACGCCGTCCAGATCCTCGGCGGGTACGGCTACATGCAGGAGTACCCGGTCGAGCGGATGATGCGCGACGCGAAGATCACGCAGATCTACGAGGGAACGAACCAGATCCAGCGGCTCGTGATCGCCCGCGAGATGCTGCGCGAGAACCGCGCGTTCCTGCTCGCCGGCGTCGGCTAACGGCGGACGCGGACGCGGACGCGGTCGATCGTCGAGCCGCCGTCCCCGTCAGTCACCGTTACCCGCACCGTGAAGAGGCCCGTGCGCCTGAAGACGTGCGTTACCCGGGCGCCGCGCTTCGTGCGACCCGCGATTCGCCAGGTGGCCTTGAGCGGGTCACGCCCGGGATCGGACGCACGAACGAAGAACCGGATCTTGCGGTTGCGCCTGACCCGTCGATCCGGGCCGGCGTTCGCGCGCGGCCGGACGTTGACGACCCGGATCGTCGCCGCCGACGTCGCACATGCGCCCGCGCTGTCGCAGACGCGAAGTGACGCGGTTCTGGTGGACGGCCCGTCGAGGTGCAGGGCCGCGAACGAGGTCATCTGGCCGTTCACTTCGAAGGCCCCGTCGCCGTTCAGGTCCCAGGAGTAAGCCAGTGCCTGGCCCTCGGGGTCCGAGCCGCTTCCGGCCAGTTGGACGCTTCCACCCTCGCGGACCGAGTACCCGTTCGGGCCGCCGGCAGTCGCCGTGGGGAGACCGTTGATCGTCACTGTCTGCCTCGCGATCGCGTGGTCACCTCCGGGCTGGATGGCCTCGAGGCCGATCGAGACCGTGCCCGCCGCGGCGAACGTCTGTGCGACAGCGGAGCCGCTTCCGTCGTCAAAGGCTCCGTCGCCGTCCAGGTCCCAGTTGAACACCGAGAAAGGCCCCTCGGGGTTGGAGGAGGTCGAGGTGAGCGTAACCGGCTGGCCGGCGTGGGCGGCGGACGCCGTGAACGAGACCTGCGGGCGTACTCCGTTGACCCAGGCATTCAGCGCCGGCGCTCCGAGCCGGACGTAGACGCCGGGATGCGTCGCCAGCGCGCAGCTGTCCCCCCACGACGTGACGCCGACGAGGACGAACGTCGGGCCGTCGGGCACCATCAGGGGACCGCCGCTGTCGCCCTGGCACGTGTCGGTTGAACCGTTACCTGCACAGACCATCGTGGTCGGATCGAAGCGTGTGCCGTACGACGTCGGTAGCGAGCAGTCGGCGTCGGCCCGGATCGGCGCGTTCGCCTCCAGTAGGTCGTCGCTCGAACTGTCGGGATCCCCGGGGACCGTCGTTCCCCAGCCGATGATCGTGGCCGACGTGGTCGGCGCCCACTTGGCCGCCTCCTCCAGCCGGATCACCCTCATCGGGGCGAACGGCGCAGGCCGGTCGAGCATGAGCATGGCGAGGTCGTTCCGGTGAGACGGTGCGTCGTAGGCGCCGTGCCGGTCGACCATGACGACGTTGAAGAAGTTCTCAAGCGGGTTCGGCGGCAGGAGGTCGACATCGCCCATGTAGACGAACATGTCCTGCGGCGCGATCGGCTCGCCGAGGTCGTCGATGCAGTGGGCGGCGGTGAGGAAGAGTGTGGGGGAGATCAGCGTGCCGCCGCAAAATCCCTGGCCCGCTATTAGAGCGCCTTGCGCCGGGTACTCGCCTGGGTCCGCGGGCGTTGCCGCCCACGATCCCGTCCCCGCCGGAGCCGGCCGCCGCCGGAGCGGCCACGAGCAGCCCAATCGCGGCGACCGCAGAGATCAACCGATGTCGCTTCAGCGGTGACGACCCCCTCTCTGAAGAGAGCAAAGCACGTCCGCTGGGCGGACTCAAGGGGTCAGCGCGGGCGGAGCTTGCGCGCGTCCACGACCTCGAACGCCGATCCGGCCACGCGCTTCAGTGCGGCGGAGCTGCTCGTTCGACCAGCGCGGGTCGGCGCCGACGAGGAGCGATGCCGATCACGGCGAGGAGGGCGACCCTCACCCGGCTTTATCGGCCGTGATGGCGGAGTCGCCCTCCCTCGTTCTCGTTAGACCTCAGTCGAAGTGCCCGCGGGGCACGACGGTGAGGTTGTAGACAGCATCGATCGTTCCCCCTGCGGCGGGTGCTTCGATGTGGACCACGATCCTGTGGTCGCCCGGCGGTAGCGGCCTGACAATGACTGCCGTGCCGTCCGAGACCGCCAGCGCATTTGCGGGCGGCAGGCCGTACAAGTTGTCCGGCGGGAGCGTGTAGCTGAACAGCGGCGTCTGCGTCCGATAGCGGTCGAGGCCGGACACGGTGACACCGTCAACGGTGATCGATTGTGTGGCGTCCCCGAAGAACGCCTCGAGTCCTGCAGCGGCGCAGGTGCGCAGCTCGGCCTCGGTCGCGCCGAAGAACGGAGGCGGCTCGACATTCGAGCACTCGTTTCCGAGGCCTAGCACGAACAGACCGGTGCCCGTGGGGACCGTGCACGCCCGCGTCGTGGTCCCCGGATGCGCAACGGGCGCCAGGAACCAGACCGGACCGCTCTGGTTGGTGCCGCAAAGCGCTCCCGTTTCGTCGAAGAGCGGGTTGACGGGCGCTGGGATCTCGATGAACCATTCGAACCACCTCGCCTGCCATTCGCCGTAGCTCGCCCCGAAGGGGTGTGCGTTCGGCGGGAAGACGTGGGCCTTCTGTGCTGATGCCGCAGTCGGAGCCAGGAAAACTCCGATCAGTGATGCAGCGGCAAGGACGACGAGCAGCCTTCGCATGTGGCTTCTCCTTATGTCGAATGACCTTGCCTGGGCCGAACGATTGTCCAATGCCGTTCGAAATCAGTCAAGACCAGGGTTTTTCAGCAGGCGGTGAATCGTCGGGTTGCGGCGGTTGAACAGCCGCATGCCGGGCTCGATCGGCACCCAGCGGTAGCGGAAGACGAAGCCGGCGTCGTCGCCGTCGCCCTGGACGACGTGATCCCATTCGTCGGGGAGCTCCTTAGTCGGGACGAGGTGGAAGCCGTGGTTCTCATATCTCGTGGGGTAGTGGTCCTCGAATCCCGGCAGCTCACGCAACAGCCGTAAACCGGTGAGGCCCGACTCCTCCTCGATCTCGCGCATGAGCGCCGGCTCGAGCTCCTCGCCGGGATCGAGGCGCCCGGCCGGCACCTGGACGCCCGAGCCCGGCTCCGCCGGGATCTCGAAGACGAGCAGCTCGCGACCCCGCGCAGAATCGCGTGTGATGTAGGCCACCACGCGCTGCCGTTTGAGCACGGGGAGGAGTTCGCCGCGCCTCCCCCAGACGGCGACCTCGCCGTCGAGCGGCGCCCAGTAGCACCGTACCTCGTCGTCACCCAGAAACCACTCGTCCTCGGCGGGCTCGACGGGCATCGCCTGGAAGAAATGCGTCCCCTCGTCGACACCGAGCTCGCGAAGAATCCGCACCTCGAGACCCGTTTCCTCGAGCACCTCCCGCACCCCGGCATCCTCCGGCGTCTCGCCCTGCTCGATCCCGCCTCCAGGGACGATCGACTCGTAGCCCGGTTCGCCGACGACGTCGAACAGCAGTAGCTCCCACTCGAACGGGGCCGCGCGGGTGACGTAGACGATGACGCCGGGGCGGTCTCTCAATCGCCGCGCTGCGCGCGCATCTTTGCCTTGTGCTCCCGCTTCAGGGCCTGGTAGTGCTCGAGCGCCTCAGGGGAGTCGACGTCGCCGAGTGTCGGGTGCGACGGGGTCAGCTCGCGCGCCGCCTCGACGCCGAAGCGCTTGTAGAGCACCGCAGAGAGCGCCTTGATCTTCATCTCGCCGAAGCCAGGCAGCGCGGCGATCCGGCGGCGGAGTTCGGCCGAGTCGGCCGCCTCCGACCAGAGCCGCGAGGCGTCCCCACCGTACTCCTCCTCGACGTGGGCGGCGAGATCGCGAACGCGCGTCGCCATCGCGCCGGGGAAGCGGTGCACTGCCGGCTTCTCGCGGAACGCTCCTTCGAGCCGGTCGGGATCCATGTGCGCGATCTCGGCGGCGTCCAGCGTGCCGAGCCGCTCCTTGACCTTCCATGGTCCAAGGAACGCCGTTCCTACAGTCACCTGCTGGTCGAGCGCGAACCCGATCAGGAGCGCCAGCGGATCGCGCGCGATCAGCTCGTTCGCCTCGTCGTTGGGGGTGTAGTGGAGCCGGTCGGGGGCTGCAACCGCCATGCCTTCAGCCTACTCCTCGGGCAGCAGCTCGGCGGCGTTGGGGAGGTACTCGAGGTCGGCCAACGCACGCAGGTATGCGTGCCAGCGCTCGTCCTGCAGCACGAGCTCGGCGACGAGTGCGCGGCCTCGTTCGAACTCACCCGCGCGAGCAGCGTCGAACAGCTCCGCGAAGTGGACGTCGAGCTCCGCTAGGCCGGTTCTCCGTGCGATTGACGCGCTGTCGTCCACCTCGCCGAGCGCGGTGTAACCCTCGTGGAGGTCGAGTAGGCGGCCCAGCTCGCCGAGTGGATCCTCGTGGTCGTCGACCCTGAGGTCACACGCCGTGTCCCACGACTGGCCCTGCGCCGGAACGACGTGGATCGCGGCTGCTTGCCGGCCGCGCCAATCGCCGCCAGCCGCCTCGGCCGCCTCGAGCCCGGCGAAGAGGCGTCGCTGAAGCGAGCCATTCGACTCCGTGAACGCGTCGACCATCGACTCCCAGACCTGCGGGGCCTCGACGCAGTTGGCCTGCGCGGTCACGCCGTCGCCGATCCGGTGCCCGGCGGCGGGAATGCAGGCATCCCCGGTGTGGACGGCCGCGGTTCCGTCGGCTGCGAGCATCGACACCTGCCGGTGGCTCGCCAGCGGGTCGGCCGCAACCAGGCCCGCGAGCGCCTGCTCGGGCGTCTTTCCCGCGCGCATCAGCTCCAGCCCGAGGGCGCCGTAGCTCTTCTCGCTGAACGCCTGGGTGGCGACGGCGCCGACGCCGGGGAGCGCCCACGGCACGACGCCGCCGCTGCGGAACGCGCGCGACTGGATGCCGACGCCGAGCTGGCCGCTCTCTGCGTCCCGCGCGACGATCGAGTAGGTCAAGCGAGCCTCCCGCGCAGCCAGGCGAGCACCTCGGCGGCGTTCTCGTCCGGCGGAAAGACTGGGTAGAAGATCTTGACGATCCGCCCCTCCTCGGCGACGAGGGCGAGCCGCTTGTAGAGCCGCCCCCCCTCGAACTCGAAGGTCGGGAGGCGCAGCGCGTCCGCCAGGCGCAGCTCGGGATCGGCGGCGACGGCGTGGGGGAGATCCAGCCGTTCGGCCGCCTCGCGCTGGTCGGCGAGCGTCTGGGCGGAGAGGCCGACCACGGTCGCGCCGAGCTCGCGCAGCTCGTCGCCCCAGTCGCGGTAACCGCAGGACTGTGGGGTGCAACCGCGCGCGCCCGGCGTCTCGTCCCAACCTGCATGCGGCTCGACGCCTGGCCGGCCGGTGCGCGGATAGACATACAGCACGAGGAGCTCGGCGGCCGCCGCCGCGAGGTTCAGCTCGCCCTGGGTCGTCTCCAGGAAGAGGGGCGGGACAAGCCGGCCGGGGAGATGGTCGGCGGCGCCGTCGTCCTCGGGGACCGGGAGGTTCGCGGGGAGGAGGGTCGGGTCGTAGCTCACCGAAGGGCGCGCCGCGGTGCGGCTGTCCCACGATCGCTGCGGCGTCTCCGGCATCGACCTCGGCGATGCTACCGCCGCGGCCGCCAGCCTATTTCAACCGGAAGTCGGCTGACCTGACCGTGCCGTCGGCGAAGGCGACATGGAGGCGGCGACAGCCGGCACCCAGGCTCTTCTGGATGTTCCAGCTGTAGATGAACTGGTTGGCGACGGCGTCGTACTTCAGCGCCACGAGTCCGACCACCGTCGTCTCCTCGATCACGTCGGTGGCGGCGGACGGGCAGGGGATCCGCTCGGTGCTGACCGAAGTGACGGAGTTGAGGTCGCTGACGTAGCTGCCCGAGGCATCGCGCAGGGACCACTTGACCGGAACCGTGCTGCCGAGCTTGGCGACGTTGAGCGTTGGCAGGTTGTCCACCGGCGGCTTGAAGCCCTCGAACGTGTACCGCACGACGTAGGTCACCGACTTCGTGGCGGGGTTTCCGGCCAGGTCGGTCGCCGTCACCTTGAAGGTGTGCTCTCCCGGCGTCGTCGTGTCGATGCGGCCGGCGACGAGGACGGCGCCGGTGCAGCTCCGGACGCCGCCCGGGTCCGAGCACGCGAAGTCGGGGCTCACGGACTGGCCGAGCGTGAAGACGGCCTGCGGGCGTGGTACCTCGATCAGGATCTGGGGGCCGCCCGTCGACGGCGGGTCGGTGAAGGATGTGTGGTTCACGCCCTTGTTCGCGCCGTAGCCGGTGTTGCCGTTCAGGTCCATCGCCTCGCCGATGATGTGGGTCGGCGTGATCAGGCCCTCGGCTCGAGCCGTGAAGAGGTCACCCGAGAGGTGCGCGAGGGACAGGAACTGCCAGGCGGCCTGCGTGCCGTCGTTGTAGAGGACGGCGACTTTCTTGATTCCTGCGGCGTCGCTGGTGCGAACGAAGAACGTCGTGCCGCCGCCGTGGATCACGCCGCCTACCTGCAGGACCTGCGGAGCCGTCGTATCGGTCGAGTTCGAGTAGGCGACGTCGAGACCGATCGAATCGACCAGCCGCTCGGTCCCGAGGGCGGGATTCCCGACCGTGTTCGGTCGGAACTGGGCCGCCTTCACCACGACCGAGGCCTGTTCCCGTCCGAGGCTCGACGTTCGCAGGAGCGAGACGACGTTCGCAGGCCAGAACGTGCCGGGGAAGTTCGGGTCCGGCTCGCGCAGCTGCGAGTCCACGCGCGGGTAAGCGAGCAGCGGCCTGACGTTCGGGACGTCGTGCGTCTGGAGCGACCGGATGAAGACGCCGCGGGCCGACTTGCCCGGCACGGTCACGTTCCGGGAGACGAGCGGCTGGATCGGCCGGTACGGGACGTTGAGCGTCTGGCCGCCGATCTCCCACCACTTGCGGCCGTCGACGAGGGTGTGGAGAGTGGGGCTCGGCATGATCGGCGTCAGCGTCGCGACGTCGACGGTCCCGTCGGGAGCCGTCGCCGGCGGCGTCAGCGGCGACGCGGTGCCGGGAGTCCTGAAGCGGTAGAAGGGGAGCCCGTAGAAGGTCGCCTCTATCATCGCCTTCTCGTCGAAGACGTCGTAGTCCCCGGCCGTCAGATAGTAAGTCTGGAGCGCGTCGACCCACTGCTCGCCGATGGTCGTGTTGTCGGAGTTGATCTTCTTCGAGAACAGGCCGAGCAGTCGTTCGGTGAGCGCTACGGTCACCGTGTCGCCGTAGCCGAAGCCGGTGTTCGCGATGTACACGGCTGTCTTCGCACGGAGGTAGCGCTGCGCCCAGTCGTCGAGGCGCACGGCGTCGCCGCCGAGGGTGTCGGGGACGTTCTGTCCCCCGTGGCACCCCATCGTGAAGACGATCCGACCGGCGAGCTCGCCGCCGACGGGTAGGTCCGCCGTCGAAACCATCTGCGAGAGGCTCGTGATCGCGGTCGGGCCGGCCGGCTGCGCCAGCCAGTGGCTGTAGTGCGCGTTCGGCGAAATCACGTCGGGCACGTCGGAGACGGTGCCGCCGCCGGGCGCGGGTTTGGTCTTCTGGAAGTACCTCGCGAGGAAATCGGCGCGCGCCCAGGGCGCCGTGGCGCCGGTCGGTGAGTTCAGCAAATCGGGCGTGATGCCCTGGAACTGTCCCACGAGCCCGTCGTGGATCTCGTCGGTGCCGTCACTCAGGAAGTCGTAACCCGTCGTCAGCTCGCTCTTCGGGTCGAGGAGCCCGCCGGCGGCGATGTACTGGTCGAACTGGCCTGTGATCTCCGCTGGCGTCTCGAGCAGGCGGGAGACGGGGAACTGCGCGAGCGGCAGGTCGTGGCCGAGCCAAGTGAGCTGCGTGAAGGCGCCGTAGGCGCCGTCCGTGAGGACCGTGTTCTGGGCCGCCGAGGCGTAGAGCGCGTTCGCCGCCGTCAGGTTCCCGGTCGTGAAGGCGAGGTCGCTCGCCTGGTCGAGCTCGGGCGACAGTGAGGTGAGGTCGTCCTGCCGGTACATCGGGAGCGCCTGGTCGCTGCCGAGCAGGACGACGAAGCGGACCTGCGGCAAGGCGGTGCGGTAGTCCGCGATCACGTCGTTGATCCTGCGCACGACCTCATTGGCCGCGTCGACCGAGCACGGGTTGAGGTCCCAGGCGGTGTACGCGGCGCGGACGTCGGCGTCGCCGTCGACCGGGAGCACGGCGCCGCCGACCTCGGGCCGTGCGGCGACCGTCCGCAGCGGCGAGCCGGCCGCCAGCATCGCGTCGACCGCGCCGGCGCCGTAGAGCCCCGCCAGCCGCTGGCGGTTGACGAGGAAGAGCGTCTTCGTGCTCGCCGGGAGCGACGAGGGCGCCGGCAGCGTGCCGGGCGCGTCGGTTGCCAGACCCGTCAGGTCTGGACAGGACGGAAGCGGAGGTGGGTCGACGACCTGGAGCCGGAGGGTGAAGTGCCTCGGGCTATGGGAGCCGTTGTAGCCGCTGACGGCGATGATTGCATCGCCCTGCTCGTCGCGCTTGACGATCTGGGCCGCCTCCGTCGCCGATCCCCGGTTCGCGGAGATCGAGCCGGCGGGGATCGAGCCGGCGGGGATCGAGCCGGCGGGAATGCTCCCGGCAGGCACGTCTGCGAGCGTCTCGGGCGGCAGCGAGCTGTCCGAGTTGTCGACGGAGACCCCGGGATCCTCGACCGGGATGCTCCCCGCCGGGATCGAGCCGGCGGGATTCGACTGCAGCGACGGCGAGAACTGCTTGTGGACGACGAGGTCGTAGTCCGCTCCCTCGGGCACGTTGAGGTAGGCGACGAGCTTCGAGTGCCGCGGCAGGCTCCCGAACGGGAAGCGGAAGTACTCCCGATCGGACGAGTCCGCGATGTGCCCGGCGACGAGCACGTCCTTTGCGACGACGGGAGCCGTCAAGGGATCGTCGTTCGCCTCGTGGTTCTGGAGCACGAGCACCGGCGCCTTGTCGTTCACTGTCTCCGTCAGGCTCGGAGTCGACACGGTCACGTCCGCGGTGTGGTCTCCGAGCGTCAGCCCCGCGTGGGCGTTGAAGCTCATGCGCACGTGGCGGACGGCCGTACTGCTCCCGCAGGGGCTCGTTCCGGTCGGCGTGTAGACGAAATCGCCCCCGTCGTTCGCGGTCGGATTCCGCCCGGTGACTGCGGCTCCGCCTGCGTAGGAGAACTTCGTGGACCCGAGGACGGGAATGAACCCCTCGGGAAGGTTGACCGTGACGTCGAACGTGGAGGCGAGTGGGCGGGCGCAGTCGAGCTCGAAGTCGACGTGGTAGTGGAGCGCGGGCGATTGAGCGACGTCCTGCAGTCCGGTGAGGGCGATCTCCTCCCACGGGTAGTTGCTGCGCGGGAGCATCGCGGCGATCAGCTGGTCGAGCGTCGTCTCGCGGGCGGCGTCGCGGACACCGTCGCTATCCACCGGCGCCACGTTGCTCGGCGGGATCGCGGCGAAGAGCTGGGCGATCGTGAGCGAGGGGTTGATCGCGCCCGCATCGTCCGCTTCGCCGAGCGTCTTCCCCGTACAGACGAAGGACGGGCCGCAGTTCACGTACGCCGACAGCGTCAGCGGGGCCTGCGGGACGAGCTTCGCGATCGGCAAGGCCCCGACGCGTGTCGTGCTGATCGCAATCGAACCGGCGGGGATCGACCCAGCGGGGATCGAGCCTGCGGGCAGCGCCCACGGGATCGAGCCGGCGGGGATCGAGCCCGCAGGCGTCGAGCCGAGCTGCCCCGACACATAGACCCCGAAGACGGTGTTCGCACCCGGGACGACGTTGCTCGAGCTGCCTCCGTTGGCTTCGAGCGCGTCGTTCCAGCTTGCGTAGCCCGGCGGAGCAGGCAGCTGACTCAGGGTCGCGTTGCCGAGCATGAGCGCGGCGAAGGGTGCGTCGCGCCACAGCGTGCTGAACAGCGGCACGTTACGGATCGGCTGCGCGTTCAGCCGTCCCAGGGCGACTGGGTCGTTTGCGATGTCCTCGAGCGTGAGCGCGGTCAACGGCCGGCAGGCGCCCGCGCCGGCAGCCGCACCGGTTGCGGGGCACGCGTTCAGGGCCGAGGGCGGCGCGAGAATCTGGTCCCACGTCGCGTTCTGGAGCGGGATCTGCGAGACGAGAACGTGCCGCAGGGCGATTGAGCCTGCCGGGATCGAGCCCGCGGGCGTGTTGCCGAGGCCGATCGACCCGTAGGGAATCGAGCCGGCCGGGATCGAGCCCGCGGGGATCGAGCCCGCGGGGATGGAGCCGGCGGGGATGGAGCCGGCGGGGATCGAGCCGGCGGGGATGGAGCCGGCGGGGATCGAGCCGGCGGGGATGGAGCCGGCGGGGATCGAGCCCGCGGGGAGCGCGGACGTCGTGCCGCCGAGGAACGGGATTCGTGACGCCGGAATAGCGCCCACGGGCAGCGACGCCAGGCCGGCGGCGATCGAGCGTTCCTCGACCTCGAGGGTCAGCGCGCTCATCGCTCGTTCTCTGACGGTGATCGTCACGGCCTGCTCGGCCCGGACGGAGCCGTCCGCGACGGCGCTGACGGTTAACTCGTGGGTGCCGGTAGCCGCCCCCTCGGGCACCGTGAGGGTCAGCTCGTAGGGAATGTCTCGCGGAGCGTTGAACGGTCCGTACGGCGTCGGCGGCGAGAAGCTCACCCAGGAGGCGAACGAGCTCGGGGCGACCGAGAACTCGACCTGGTCGACCCGCGAGGCAGCCTGCTTGACGACCGCAACGATCTCGTCGGCAAGGGAGTCAGTGGCGTCGTGCGTCACCTGCACGCCGCCGGCGTAGGTCGCGAGCTGTGCGTGGCAGTCGGCCGTCCCCGGCGTGCCGCCGCCGGGGTTGTAGGTGACGAAGGAGACGTTCGTGTCGTTCGCCTTGAGCGCGTCCAACGTTGCCTTCGTGGCCAGGTCGTCGCTCGAGCCGACCGTGCCGTCCCGGCCGGGGTCTATCGGCGAGGTGTTGGCGCACGCCGAGAAGTGCGTGTTCTGCCCGGGGTCATGGGGGATGTCGTCGCCCAGCACGACCAGGAACCGCGGCGCGTTTGCGTCGTAGGCGAGGTGCGGCGTGATCTCGTCCTCGTGCGGGACGACGTCCGAGTACGCCTCGAAGAAGACGCGGTTGAACGACTCAGGCAGGTCGCCGCCGCCGGCGGGGCTGAGCGTGTCGACCGCGGATTGGACAGCGGCCGGGTCGCCCGTCAGGCCGGTGACGAGCTCGTACGGGTAGTCGGTGGACCCGCCGAAGGGGAAGAGCGGGTAGTCCTTGAAGTCGACCACCGCGAAGCGCGCGCCCGGGATCGAGGACTTGATCCGGTTGACGATCTTGACCGTGTCGGCCTTTGCGTCCGTGATCGCCGCACCCATACTTGCGGTTGTGTCCACCGCGATGACGATGTCCGCCTTCGCGGGGAGGGAGTCCAGATGCAGGCTCTGAGACGTCTTCCAGGAAGCACCCGGAGCGAGCGTCAGGGAGATCGATGTCGGCTCGAAGCCGTCGGCCGCCTGGCCGCCCGGAACGCCGAGCGCGAGCAGCATGACGGCCCAAGCCGAACACCTGAGTCACTCGTCGTCGGAGCACGGACCCCCTCACTTCCCCTTCCGCAGACCTTTCCCGCGCGCCAATCTACGCCTTTCTTAGACAATGTCAACGTTGTCTCTTAATAACTCCTGCAAGTTGCGCGAAGGTGATGCATGACGGCAGCGACCGGCGAGAAGGGGCCATGGCGACGCCGACCGGGTTGACGCCCTACGTTCCCCGGGTGGTGATCGAGTGGCTCCGGGAGGCGCCGGATGCCACCTGGCGGACGCTCGAGGGCACGCTCGCCTTCGTCGACCTCTCGGGGTTCACTGCGATGTCGGAGCGGCTCGCACGCAAGGGCAAGGCGGGCGCGGAGGAGCTCATCGACGTCCTCAACGCGACGTTCGTCGAGCTCCTCCAGATCGCGTACGACAACGGCGGCGGCGTCCTCAAGTTTGGCGGCGACGCCCTGCTGCTCTTCTTCTCCGGGGACGAGCACGCCCGCCGTGCTGCCCGCGTCTCGCACGGGATGCGCCGAGCCCTGCGGGAGATCGGTCGGCCCCGCACCTCGGCCGGGCAGGTGACGCTGCGGATGCACGCCGGTCTCAACACCGGCACCTTCCGGTTCTTCCTCGTCGGCGGATCGCATCGCGAGCTGCTCCTGTGCGGGCCGGAGGTGTCGCAGACCGTCGCGATGCAGGACGCATCCGAGGCCGGCGAGGTCTTGGTCAGCCCTGCGACCGGTGCGGCGCTTCCGGCCCGGTACGTGGGCGAGCAGAAGTCCGGCGGCCGGCTGCTGAAGGCGGATGTCCCGGTGTCCACTTCGGGTCTCATGCCGGTGCCGGACGTCACCGGGCTTCCGCTCGCCGACTGTGTCCCACGCGCGATCCGCGACTACCTCGGAGAGAACCCGGTCGAGCCCGAGCACCGCCAGGCGACTGTGGCGTTCCTCCGCTTCGCTGGGACCGATGCGCTGCTGGCGGAGGAAGGTGCTTCCGGAACCGCGGAGGCGCTCGACCAGGCCATGCGAACCGTCCAGCAAGCGGCAGACGAGCATCGCGTCACCTTCCTGGAGACGGACATCGACGAGGACGCGGTCCGGGTCGTGCTCGTCGCCGGTGCGCCCGAGACGGCGGGAGACGACGAAGAACGGATGCTCCGGACCGTGCGGTCGATCGCCGACGCAAACTTGCGGCTTCAGCTCCACGCCGGGATCAATCGTGGCCGCGTCTTCACGGGCGAGGTCGGTGCCCCCTTCCGCAAGACGTACGCGATCATGGGCGAGACCGCCGCGCTGGCCGCCCGGCTGATGTCGAAGGCCGGGCCGGGCTCGGTCCTCGCGGGCGCAGAGGTCGTCGAGCGCTCGCGGACGCCGTTCGAGACCGTCGAGCTGGAGCCCTTCCAGGTCAAGGGCAAGAAGGCTCCGGTGGTCGCGCACGACGTTCGCGCGGTCGCGGGGGGCCGCGAGAGCGTCCCGGAGGCGACGACGCCCTTCGTCGGCCGCGAGCGCGAGCTCGCGATCCTCGGCGCGACCCTGACACCGGTCCGCATGGGCCTGGGGTCGTTGGTCGAGCTGATCGGCGACCCCGGCATGGGCAAGTCGCGTCTCGTCGAGGAGCTGCTGTCGCAGGACGCCGAGCTCAACAGCATTCGCGCCTCGTGCGAGGAGTACGAGCTCTCGACCCCGTACTACCCCTTCCGCGGCCTGCTGCGATCGCTGCTGGAGGTTTCGGCCAACGGCGATCGGCGGGACCTCGCCGAGCGGCTGCGGAGTCGGGTCGCGCCCCTGGCGGAGGAGGTCGTGCAGTGGATCCCGCTGCTCGCCCTTCCGCTCGACGTGGAGCTCGAGTCGACTCCGGAGGTCGACGATCTCCAGCCGGCCTTCCGGCGAGCGCGCCTCCACGGCGTGGTCGAGACGCTGCTCGCGAAGCTGCTGCCGAGCCCGACGGTGCTCGTGATCGAGGACGTCCACTGGATGGACGAGCCGTCCTGTCACCTGCTCCGCCACCTCGGAGGGCAGGTGACGACGAAGCCGTGGCTCATCTGCGTGACGAGGCGCCAGAGCGCAGGCGGCTTCATCTCGGCCGAGGGCGTTCCTCCGGTCGCGGCACTGGCGCTGCATCTCGAGCCCCTGACCATCGAGTCCGCCAAGGCGCTGGTCGACGCGACGGGCTCGAACGGCTGGCGGACGGAGGAGGTGGCGGCGATCGTCGAGCGGTCGGGCGGAAATCCGCTCTTCCTCCAGGAGCTCCTCGCCTCGTCCCACGGCGAGGCCGGCGGGGACCTGCCGGAGAACATCGAGGCCGTCGTCACGACCAGGATCGACCGGCTGGCGCCCGTAGATCGCACGCTGCTCCGCTACGCGGCCGTGATGGGAAGCACGTTCAGCAGCGAGCTCGTCGGGCACGTCCTCGCTGCCGACGATCCATCGGCGTCGCCCGACTCGGAGTCCTGGGACCGCCTGAACGAGTTCGTCGAGCGGGACCCCTACACCGCGGGCGGGTTCCGCTTCCGTCACGCCCTCTTCCGCGACGCCGCCTACGAAGGGCTCTCGTTTCGCCGCCGTCGCGAGCTGCACGCGAGCATCGGCGCCGCGTACGAGAGCCTTCACGCGAGCGAGCTCTCGGAGTACGCCGAGCTGCTGTCGCTCCACTTCCTCCATGCGGACGAGCACGCGAAGGCGTACCGGTACTCGCTTGTCGCCGGCGAGCGGGCGCGCGAGAAGTTCGCGAATGTCGAGGCCGCCGTTTTCTACCGGCGGGCGCTCGACGCCGCCAAGCACCTCCCCGACCTCGACGCGACCGCCGTCGCAGCCGTGTGGGAGGCGCTGGGCGACGTCTCGGAGCTGGCGGGCCGCTACGCGGACGCCGCGGACTCGTACCGCCGCGCGCGCCGACTCATCGGCGCCCCGGACGACCAGCCTGCGCTCCTGCACAAGGAAGGGCTGATCCGGGAGCGGTCGAGCGAGTATCCGCAGGCGCTGCGGTGGTACCGGCGGGCGCTCGCGGCCGTCGAGCGGTCCGATCCCCCGGGAAAGCCGTCGCCGCTCGCCCTCGAGATCCGCCTGTCGTACGCAGGCGTCCGCTTCCGCCAGGGGGAGTTCGCCGACTGCATCGACTGGTGCAACCGGGTCGTCGAGGAGGCGCTCGCCAAGGAGGACCTGCGCGCGGTGGCGCACGCCTACTACCTCCTCCACCTCGCCTACACCTCGAGCGGCGACCCGAACCGGATCGCCTTCCGCGGGCTTGCGCTACCTGTGTACGAGGAGCTCGGAGACCTGCTCGGACAGGCGAACGTGCTGAACAACCTCGGCATCGACGCCTACTACGAGGGCCGGTGGGACGAGGCGCTCGACCTGTACGGCCGCAGCCAGGCCGTCCGCGACCGGATCGGCGACGTCGTCGGAGCGGCGACGATCGCGAACAACATCGGCGAGATCAAGTCCGATCAGGGGCACTACGAGGCTGCGGAGGAGCTCTTCACGGAGGCGCGCGACGTCTGCACCCGCGCGGGCGCTCGGTTCCTCGCGGCGCTCGCAGTGAGCAACCTCGGGCGCCTGGCGGCGCGGACCGGGCGCTTCGACGACGCGGAGGGACTGCTGGAGGAAGCGCTGGCCGAGTTCCGCGACCTGAACGCCCGCAGCTTCGTCCTCGAGACGAGTGCGCGGCTCGCCGAGAAGTCGCTGCTCGCCGGCGACGCAGCGGACGCGCTGAGCCGCGCGGAGGACACGCTCGCGGGCGTCGAGGAGCACGGCGCCGGCGCGGCGGCGGCGGCGATGCTTCACCGCCTTCGCGGCTATGCCCTGATGCAGTCCGGCGACCTCGACGCCGCCGCGCTCGCCCTCGAGGAAAGCACGCGCAGCGAGCAGGCCGACGCGGACCCCGATGCCCAGGTCGAGTCCTACGAGCTCGCGCTGACGCTCGAGGCCGTCGCCCGGCTGTCGGAGCTCCGTGGTGACGACGACGAGGGTGCCGGGGAGCGGAGCGAGTCGATCTTCCGGCGCCTCGCTGTCGTTTCCCGGCCGGCGTTTTCCCTGCCGACGGCGCCGTGACGGCCTTGCCGGGCGCCGGGCCTACGGGCGGACTCGCCCGACGGCGCACCAGGCCCGGGCGGAGAGTGTGAACGGGCCGTCGGGCCGGCCGAGGCGGCGCTCGAACTCGTCGCGAAGCGCGACCTGCGCCTCGGAGTCGAGCGAGGCGGTGTACGTCCCTGCGGGCCCGACGCCGGCCGGGAAGGGCGACCAGAGGTCGTCGAAGTCGTCGTAGGAGGCCTCGACGACGATCGGCGAGACCTCCACGTCGACCAGTCCGGATCTCCGCCACAGCGCGGCGAGCGACTCCGGGTCCGCGAACGGCATCGCGCTCTCCATCGCCGGTCCCGCGCGCTCGGGCTCGAGGGCGGCAGCCGACTCCCAGAAGGTCCGCAGCATGGTCATCTCTCCGCCGTAGTCCCAGACGCAGCCGGCGACGACTCCGTCGGCGCGCGTGACGCGAACCATCTCCTGCAGGCCCAGCTCGGGGTCGGTCAGGAAGTTGACCACCAGCTGGGACAGCGTGGCGTCGAACTCGTCGTCGGCGAAGGAGAGGGATTCGGCCGACCCGACGAGGATGCGCGCGCCCGGCACCCTGGCCCGAGCGGCCTCGGCGAACGGCTCAGAGGGATCGATTCCGGCGACGTTCTCGGCTCCGAGACGCTCGGCCAGCGCCCCGACGAGCGCCCCGGAGCCGCAGCCGACGTCGAGCGCGCGCTGCCCCGGCGGACGCCCGCCGCCTCGCACATCGCCGCGGCAAGGTCAGGGCTGTAGCGGCCGACGAACCGGTCGTAGATCTCGGCAGGGCCCGTGAACATCGATGGAAGTCGACGATAGTCCCACTGGCTACGCTGGAGCGATGGCCGCGCTCGACGTTTTCAGCCCCGGGACGCGCGCCTGGTTCGAGCGCACCTTCGACGGCCCGACCCCGGCGCAGGAGCTCGGCTGGCCGAAGATCGCCTCCGGCGCGCACACGCTGATCCAGGCCCCGACGGGGTCGGGAAAGACCCTGGCTGCGTTCCTCTACGGGCTCGACCGGCTGCTCGAGGAGCCCGGCGAGGGGACGCGCCTCGTCTACGTCTCCCCGCTGAAGGCGCTCAACTACGACATCGAGCGCAACCTGCGCGGGCCGCTCGCCGGCCTCCAGGCCGACGTCAAGGTCGCGGTCCGCACAGGCGACACGCCGCAGAAGGAGCGCGCGGCGATGCTCAAGCACCCGCCCGACCTGCTGATCACGACGCCCGAGTCGCTCTTCCTGATGCTCACCTCGCGGGCGCGGGAGACGCTGACCGGCGTCCGGACGCTGATCCTCGACGAGGTGCACGCCGTCGCCGGCACGAAGCGCGGCGCCCACCTCGCGCTGACCGTCGAGCGGCTCGAGCGCCTGACCGGCGAGCCGTTCCAGCGGATCGGCCTCTCGGCGACGCAGCGCCCGATGGAGGAGATCGGCAGGTTCGTCTCCGGCGGCCGGCCGATCGAGCTGGTGGACGCAGGCCGCTCGAAGGAGCTCGACGTCGAGGTCGTCGTCCCGCTCGAGGACATGCGCGAGCCGGACGTCAACTCGGAGATCACCGACGTCCTGGCACCGGGCGGTGACGCGATGCCGCAGTCGATCTGGCCGTCGATCTACCCGCGCTGCTCGAGCTGGTCGAGCAGCACCGCTCGACGATCGTCTTCGTCAACAACCGCCGCCTGGCCGAGCGGCTCGCGCTGCGGCTGAACGAGCTCGCCGAGAAGGAGATCGCGCGCGCCCACCACGGCTCGCTGGCGCGGGAGCAGCGGCTCGAGGTCGAGGAGCTGCTGAAGCGCGGCGAGATCCCGTGCCTGGTCGCCACGTCGTCGCTCGAGCTCGGGATCGACATGGGCGCCGTCGACCTCGTCGTGCAGGTCGAGTCGCCGAAGTCGGTCGCGCGCGGGCTCCAGCGGATCGGCCGCGCCGGCCACGACCTCGCCTCGGTCTCCAAGGGGCGTGTCTTCCCGAAGTTCCGCGCCGACCTGCTCGAGTCCGCCGTCGTCGTCCGGCGGATGAAGGAGGGCGCGATCGAGGAGACGCAGATCCCGCGCAACCCGCTCGACGTCCTCGGCCAGCAGATCGTCGCGATCTGCTCGCAGGAGGAGATCGAGGTCGAGGAGCTGCACCGGCTCGTCCGGCGCGCCTACCCGTTCGCCGACCTCTCACGCGTTCAGCTCGAGAACGTCCTCGACATGCTGGCGGGCCGCTACCCGTCGGACGAGTTCGCCGAGCTGCGGCCGCGGATCGTCTGGGACCGGACGGCGGGCGTCATCCGCGGGCGAGGGGGTGCGCGCGCGGCTTGCGGTCACCAACGCGGGGACGATTCCCGACCGCGGGCTCTTCGGCGTCCACCTCGTCGACGGCGGCGGCCGGGTCGGCGAGCTCGACGAGGAGATGGTCTACGAGGCCCGCGCGGGCCAGACGTTCATGCTCGGCGCCTCCACCTGGCGGATCGAGGAGATCACGCGCGACCGGGTCATCGTCTCGCCGGCGCCGGGCGTGCCGGGCGCGATCCCGTTCTGGAAGGGCGAGGGCCCGGGCCGGCCGTACGAGCTCGGCGAGGCGATCGGCAAGGCCTCGCGCGAGCTGGCGTCGCTGCCGGACGACAAGGCCGACGAGCGGCTCCGGTCCGACTACTCGCTGGACGCGCTGGCCGCGAAGAACCTGATGACCTTCCTCCGCGAGCAGGAGCAGGCGACCGGCGCAGTTCCGTCGGACCGGACGATCGTCGTCGAGCGCTTCCGCGACGAGATCGGCGACTGGCGCGTCTGCGTGCTGACGCCGTTCGGCGCCAGGGTGCACGCGCCCTGGGCGCTCGCCGCCTCGGCTCGGCTCCAGGAGTCGCTCGGGATCGACGCACAGGTCCTCTGGTCGGACGACGGCATCGCGTTCCACTTCCCGGACGCGGACGCGCCGCCGCCGACCGACCAGCTCGTCCTCGACCCGGACGAGGTGGACGACCTGATCATGGCGGAGCTGGGCGGCACCGCCCTCTTCGGCTCCCGCTTCCGCGAGAACGCGGCCCGCGCGCTGCTGATCCCGCGCCGCCGGCCGGGCGAGCGGACGCCGCTCTGGCAGCAGCGGCTGAAGGCCCAGAGCCTCCTCCAGGTGGCGAAGAAGTACGGGTCCTTCCCGGTCATGCTCGAGACCTTCCGGGAAGTCCTCCAGGACGTCTTCGACCTGCCCGCACTGAAGCGGCTCCTGCACGGCGTGAAGACGCGGCAGATCGATGTCGTGGACGTCGAGAGCGCGTCGGCCTCGCCCTACTCGTCCTCGCTGCTCTTCGACTACATCGCGACGTACATGTACGAGGACGACACGCCTCCCGCGGAGCGGCGGGCGCAGGCGCTGTCTCTCGACCGCGACCTCCTGCGCGAGCTGCTCGGCCAGGAGGAGCTCCGTGACCTGCTCGATCCCGGCGCGCTCGACCAGGTCGAGACGTCGCTCGCGGGGCAGGCGAAGGACCCGGACGGCCTGCACGACCTGCTCCTCCGGCGCGGCGATCTGCGGCCGGGCGAGTTCGACGAGGCGTTCGGCGCGGTGCTCGAGGCCGAGCGCCGCGCCATTCGGATCCGCGTCGGGGGCGAGGAGCGGCTCGTCGCCGCCGAGGACGCGGGCCGCTACCGCGACGCGCTCGGCGCGATGCCGCCGAGCGGGCTCCCCGATGCCTTCCTCGAGCGAGCGAGCAGCCGCTGCGCTCGCTGCTCGCCCGGTACGCGCGCGGCCGCGGCCCGTTCACGACGCGGGAGGCGGCGGAGCGCTTCGGGATCGACGCCGAGCGAGCCGACGCCGAGCTTGTCGCACTCGAGCGCGAGGACAAGCTCGTCCGCGGCGAGCTCCGGCCGGGCGGTACCGAGCGCGAGTGGTGCGACCCCGACGTCCTCCGCCGCATCCGGCGCGCGTCGCTCGCGGCGCTTCGCAAGGAGGTCGAGCCCGTCGAGCAGGTCGCCTTCGCCCGCTTCCTGCCGGGCTGGCACGGGATCGACCGGCGCGCGACGCTGCGCGAGGCGCTCGTGCCGCTGCAGGGGCTGGCGCTGCCGGTCGCCCTCTGGGAGTCAGAAGTCCTGCCACGCCGCGTCCCGAACTACGCGCCGGCGCAGCTCGACCAGCTCTGCGCCACCGGAGAGCTCGTCTGGGTCGGCGCCGGGCTCGATCGCGTCGCCGTCTTCTTCCGCGAGGACGCGGCCGTGCTCGGGAAGCCGGAGGGGACCGAGCGTCCGGAAGGCGAGGTGCACGACCGGATCCGGGAGGCGCTCGCCAAGAGCGCGGAGTTCTGGTTCGACCTGCTCGACACGACCGGTCTCGAGGCGGAGACGGCGCTGCCTGCCCTGTGGGAGCTCGTCTGGGCCGGCGAGGTCACGAACGACGCCTGGACGCCGCTCCGCGCCGGCCGCCGCTACGGCGTCCCGAAGCCGGAGCGACGGCCGCGCCGCTTCTCACGCCGCCGGGCGACCGCGATCACCGCGACCCAGGGGCGCTGGTCGCTCACCGACCGGCTCTTCGCGGGCGAGCGGGATCCGCGGGCGCTCGCCGAGCTCCTGCTGGAGCGCCAGGGGATCGTCACCCGCGACGGCGTTCGGGCTGAAGGGATTCCGGGCGGCTACTCGGCCGTCTACGGCGAGCTGAAGGCGCTCGAGACGCTCGGCCTCTGCCGCCGCGGCTACTTCGTCGAGGGCCTCGGTGGGGCGCAGTTCGCGCTCGGCGGTGCCGTCGAGCGGATCCGGGAGCTGCGGCCTCGCGAGGAGGAGCCTGCAGTCGATGTCTCCGTCCTGGCCGCGGCAGACCCAGCGCAGCCGTACGGCGCGGCGCTTGCCTGGCCCAAGCGAGCGGGCGCGCGGGCGGCTCGTGTCGCCGGCGCGTACGTCGTCCTGATCGGCGGCGAGGCAGTGCTCTTCGTCGAGCGCGGAGGGAAGACGCTCGTCCCGCTTCGCGACCCCGATCCCGAGTGGCTGCGCCCGGCGCTCGAGGCGCTCGTCGAGCACGTGAAGAGCCGGCGAGGGATGAAGCGCTTGGCCGTCGAGCGGTTCGACGGCGAGCCGGTGGGGGAGACGGACGCGATGCCGCTCCTCGTCGAGGCGGGCTTCACGGCCGGGCCTCGCCGCGCAGTTCTGCGGCCTTGACGGTCGAGCTAGCGGGAGAGCCGGCCCAGCACCGCGCCGAAGAGTGCGTGCCGGATCGTCGCCTGCGCGAAGGCGCGTGCGTTGGTGACGAGCGGCGGAACTCCGGCCTGCCCGCGCGCCGGGTGGTAGCGGTCGACGAAGTAGGAGAACGGGTAGAGCGCGACGTGCTCGGCGAGCGCCATCCCGATCGCGACGCGTCTCCTTGCGATACGGCACGCGGCGTCGCACCTGGTCGAACGCCAGCCCGAACAGCGCGCCGTTCGCAGCATGGATCGCAAAGCCGAGCGGCCAGGCCAGCCGGCCGCGCGTGAACGCCTTCCCGAGCAGGAGCACGTCGGAGTAGTCGCAGCGGAGCAGGCGCCGGTCGATCGGCTCCAGCAGGCTCCAGACGACTGGCGGCGACAGCGCCCGCGACGGCTGGATGAAGGCCTCGCTCGTCCACAATCCCAAGCATGCCCGAGGGTGACTCCCTCCACCGCGCAGCGCGGCGCCTCCAGGTGCTCGTCGGGGAGACCGTGGAGGTCGAGAGCCCGAACCCGCGCGCCGCCGCCACCGGCGTGGCCGAGCAGCTCGACGGTCGGCGGCTCGAGGGGGTGGAGGCGGTCGGCAAGAACCTGCTGCTGAGCTTCGAGGGCGGGCTCGTGCTGCGGAGCCACCTGCGGATGTCCGGCAGGTGGACGGTTCGCGCTCGCGGTTCCGCCACACGCGGCCGGCCCGTGGCTCGTGCTGCGAGGGACTGGACGCGAGGCCGTCCTGTGGGGCGGCCCCGTGCTCGAGCTGAACAAGCGCGCGGTGCGCAGGCTCGGGCCGGACATCCTTGCCCGCCCGCCGGATCTCGACCGGATGGTCGCGAACCTCCGTGCGCCACGCCGCGTCGGGAGCGTCGGCGACGCCCTGCTCGACCAGCGGCTCGTGTCCGGCATCGGGAACCTGTGGAAGGCGGAGTCGCTTGTGGCAGGCGCGGATCTCGCCGTGGCGCCCGGTGGGCGAGACGCACGGACGTGGAGCTGCGTCGCGGTGCTCGAAGAGGCCGCTCGGCTGATGCGGGCGTCCGTCGACTCCGGTCGGGAGGAACGCGCGATCTACCGGCACGCCGGTCGCCCGTGTCCGCGCTGCCGGACGCCGATCGAGTCTCGCGGTCAGGGCGACGCGAACCGGACCGCCTACTGGTGCCCGGTATGTCAGCCGCGGGAGAGAGGAGCGGGGCGACCGGGCGCGTAAGTGGACGGGTGATCCGGTCGCCGAACCTGCACCACGCGTTGCGTGCGTTCTGCCTTGGCGCTTTCGCGGCCGTCAGCGCGGGAGCTGGACGACGGCGGCGACGTCCCGTTCTCGTTCGAGGAGCACCAGGCGCCCGGGAGCCCGACGCTCTACGAGTACCGGCCGCTCGTGAAGCCCTTCCTCGACGCGCGCGCAGGGCGGTTCGCGGCGCTCGCGGATGCGCAGCCCGCGCTCGCGGAGCTGGAGCGGGAGCCGGCGGCGGCGATCTTCGCGCAGGCGCACTCGAGTGGGCGGCCGAGCTCCCGGGAGGCGCTGACCCGCACGGTGCTCCTGCCGCTCCTCGCCGAGACGGCCGAGGCCTGCGGCGGCTTCGACTGGGACGACGACGTTTTCGACCGTGTCTACGGCGCGTTCGAGGCGCTCGCTCTTCGGCGCGCAGCGCGCGTACGGCGCGATCGCGCCGCTCGTGGGGGTGTCTGCCGGAGGGGTCGTCGATCTCGGCGGAGGGCTCCGCGTTCGCCATGTCGCCTCGGGCGAGCTGGCAGCGCACTGGCCGCAGGCCGGCGGGCTGCTTCCGGAGGGGTTCGAGCGCGAGCCGGACCGCCTCTGCGTCCTCGAGCTGGAGGCGGAGCTCGGCGATCCGTCGGGGTCGGTCTCGGGCGGCGTGCCCGACGCGCCGGGCGAGCTCGCCGACGCGATCACGGCGCTGCGGCTCGCGACCGCCGGCGCGATTGCCGCCGGCCCCGTGCTCTTCGAGCGGCTCGACTGGCGGCCGTACGGGATTCGTCCGGTGCTGCCGATCGCGGCGACAGCGCCGCCGGGCGAAGGCGTGCGCCTGGACTCGCTGCGCGCCGAGCGGGCCCGGCGGCTCCGCGAGCGGCTCTCGGCGGCGGACGACGACCGCGATCTCGGCAGAGGCGCTCGATCGGTGGGAGCTCTCGCTCTTCCAGACGGATCCGTTCGCCTCCGAGCAGCTGCGCGGGTCGCTGACCTCGCTGCTGGGCGGCGGGGAGGGGCTTGTTCGCCGGCGTCGCTGCGAGCGGCGGCCGTGCTCGGCGAGACGCCCGCGCGAGCGCTCGGCGATCCTCGACCGGCTCCGGCTGCTGGCGGCGGGCGACGCTGCGGCCGCGACCTCCGATCTCGTCCGGTCGGCGCTCGTCGCGGTGCTCGAGCACGGCGACCGGTCGGTGCTCCTCCGGACGCTCGACGAGACGCTCCTCGGCCTTCGGCGCAAGCCGACCGTGGCGCCCGAGCCGGCGCTGGCGGTCGGCGCACTCTAGGCACAGACGCGGCACAGACACGTGCGCCCCGGCCGGCTACGTTCGACCCATGGACGAGGCACGCGCAGTCCTGCAGCGACTCGACCGGATCGACGCCCTCGACCGGGACGCGGCCCCTGCCGGCGAGTTGCTCGACGAGCTGCGCGGGCTCCTTCGGGAGGCCGAGACGTGGCTGCGTGCGGAGCCCGAGCCGCACGGAGCCGTCGAGGCGCTTGCCGGCTGCCGGCAAGCACTGGACGCCGAGCAGGAGGAGGCGATGCTACTGGCCGCTCGTAGCTGAAAAACACAATCCCCGAGGTGGCGCAGTCCGGCTTTTCCGGCACACTGAGACCGTGCAGGACAGTCCGGTCCCGGGCCGAACGACAGGCTGCGTATGCGCCTAGCCGGCCTCTTTTCCCGCCCGCCGACGGGCGATCCAGCCGACGCCGTGCCCGAGGAGGCCGTGGCCCCCTCCGCGCCGGAGGTCCCTCCGACCCCTGAGATTCCCCACGAGCCACGGATCCTCGCGTTCGCCAACCAGAAAGGCGGCGTCGCGAAGACGACGTCGACTCTGAACCTCGCCGTCGCGCTGTCGGAGGAGGGGTACAGGGTCCTCGTCGTCGACATGGACCCGCAGGGCAACCTGACGATGAGCCAGGGGTTCAACCCGGACCAGATCGACCGGTCGATGTTCGACGTGCTCGTGCATCGCCTGCCGATCGACCAGGTGATCCAGAAGGCCGAGGTCGACCTCGCCGTGTCGTCGATCGATCTCGCCGGGGCGGAGCTCGCCCTGTCGAGCATGATCGGCCGCGAGCGGGCGCTCGAGAAGGCGCTGAACCCGATCAAGGAGCGGTACGACTTCATCCTGGTCGACACGCCGCCGTCGCTCGGGCTGCTCACGATCAACGCGCTCGTCGCTTCCAGCGGGGTGATCGTCCCGGTGCAGTGCGAGTACCTCTCGCTCAGGGGGCTCGTCCAGCTCGAGAACACGCTGTCGATGATCCGGGAGAACCTGAATCCCGACGTGGGGATCCAGGGGATCCTCGCGACGATGTACGACGGCCGAACGCTGCATGCGCGCGAGGCGATCGAGATCCTCCAGGAGAACTTCGGCGACCTCGTCTACAAGACGCGGATCAAGAAGACGGTGCGCTACGCCGAGGCGCCGGTGAAGGGAAGCTCGGTGCTCAAGTACGACCCAACCGGCACGGCTGCCGCCGCGTACCGGGAGTTCGCGAAGGAGGTGCTCAATGGCGCGAAAGCGCGCAAGCATGCGTGAGGGCCCGCTCGCGGAGCTCTTCAAGGCAACGGAAGCCGCGCAGAAACAGGCCGAGAAGGAGGGTCGGACCGTCCCGGGCGAGCCGCTCGAGGAGACGGTCGAGCACCCGCCGCCGAAGCTCGAGGTCGCTCCCGAGCCGGGGCACGACGAGCCCACACCGCCGCGCGACGAGGCGGCGCCGTCCAACCCTGCCCGCCCGCAGCCGCCGGAGCCTCGCGAACCGTCGCCCGACCGGGGGATCGCCCGGCTGCTCGAGCCGCTGCCCGAGCCGCCGCCGCGACTCCATCGCGCGCCGCGCTCCGACTCTGCGTACCTCGCGGACATCAAAGTCGTCGGAGTCGGCGGCGCCGGGCTGAACGCGGTCAACCGGATGATCGACGCGGGCCTCGCCGCGGTCGAGTTCGTCGCCGTCAACACCGATCTCCAGCAGCTCGCGCTCAGCGACGCGGAGCAAAAGATCCACATCGGTCGCGAGCTCACCGGCGGCCTCGGCTCGGGCGCGGAGCCGGACATCGGCCGCCGCGCCGCCGAAGAGGCTCACGACCAGGTCAAGCGGGCGCTCCGCGGCGCAGACATGGTCTTCGTCACAGCCGGCGAAGGCGGCGGCACCGGCTCGGGCGCAGCCCCCGTCGTCGCCCGGATCGCGCAGGAGGTCGGCGCGCTGACCGTCGGCATCGTGACGATGCCGTTCCGCTTCGAGGGAACCAAGCGTCGATCGCAGGCGGAGGCGGGCGTCCACGCGCTTCGCGAAGCCTGCGACACCGTCGTCGTCATCCCGAACGAGCGGCTCCTCGAGGTCCTCGACAAGAACACCTCGATGCTCGACGCGTTCAAGGTCGCCGACGACGTGCTCCGGCAGGGCGTGCAGGGGATCTGTGACCTGATCACCGAGCCCGGCCTGATCAACGTCGACTTCGCCGACGTCCGCACGATCATGCAGGGCGCGGGCACGGCGCTGATGGGAATCGGATTCGCGACCGGGGAGAACCGTGCGGTCGAAGCCGCCGAGCGCGCGCTTCGCTCGCCGCTCGTCGACACCGAGCTGCTCAGCGCGCGCGGAATCCTGCTCTCGATCGCCGGCGGCAACGACCTCTCGCTGTACGAGGTCAACGAGGCGGCAGAGGTGATCAGGGCCGCGTCGACGGACGAGACGAACATCATCTTCGGTGCGACCGTCGACGAGCGCTTGGAGGGCCAGATCTGGGTGACCGTGGTCGTCACCGGCGTGGGCCAGCGAGGCGGGTCCCGCCCGTACGTCCCGAGGTCGGACGAGCGGCGGTCGCAGCCGGACGACCCACTCGAGCCGCCCTCGTTCCTCCAGAGCTGATCGCCGCGCCGTGAAGGGCGCGATCGCAGCGGGGCACCCGCTGACGGCGGAGGCCGGAGCGCGCATCCTCGCCGACGGCGGCAACGCCGTCGACGCTTGCCTCGCAGCCGCCTTCGTCTCATGGGTCGCGGAGAGCACACTCACAGGCCCGGGCGGCGGCGGTTTCCTTCTCGTCCACCGCGCGAGGGACGGTCGCTCGCGCCTCCTCGACTTCTTCGTCTCGGTTCCGGGCGCGGGCCTGGCAGACCCGATCAGCGAGATGGACGCGATCGCCATTGACTTCGACGACTCGAGCACGCAGGCGTTCGGGATCGGCGTCTCATCGGTCGCCACGCCCGGCGTCGTTGCCGGGCTCGAGACAGCGCACCGCGCGCACGGGCGAGTGCCGTGGGCAACGCTCTTCGAGCCGGCGATCGCGGTCGCCCGCAAGGGAGTCGTGATCACCCCCCAGCAGGCGTACCTGCACGCGATTCTCGACGTCATCCTGCGCCACACCGACCCCGGCAAAACGATCTACGGGCCTGACGGCGAGCGGCTGGAGGCCGGCGACCGGCTGACGATGAACGACCTCGCCTCGACGATGGAGATTCTCGCTGAGGGCGGTGCTGAGGCTTTCTACGACGGCGTGCTCGCTGAACGAATCACGAGCTGCATCGGTGCGGGTGGCGGACCGCTGACGAGGGACGACCTCCGCGGTTACCGAGTGATCTGGCGTCGGCCGATTACCGCCGACTTCCTCGGACACCGATTCGTCTCGAACCCGCCGCCGTCCACCGGAGGCGTGCTGATCGCCTATGCCCTCCTCCTGCTCGACCGGGCCGGCCTCGGCGGTCCGCACGGGAGCGCCGACGCGATTGCCCGGCTTGTCGGCGTCATGGGTGAGCAGGCGCTTGCGCGCGGGCCGGGCTTCGCTCGCCAGCTCCACGGCGGCGGCCTCGCGCGCCGGCTTTACGACGAAGACCGAGTGTCCGAGGCGGCTGCACGCCTCTTGGAGGAGCGGCCGCCGATCATTCCGGAGCCGGTGGAGCCGTCGCGGACGACGCAGATTTCGGTCGTCGACGCGGACGGCAACGCCGCCTCACTGACTGCATCGACCGGAGCGGGCTCGGGCGTGATCGTGCCGGGCACGGGCATTCACCTGAACAACATGCTCGGCGAGCACCACTTGAACCTGGCGCGACGTCGGCGTCGGCCGGGAGGCCGCCTGACGAGCATGATGGCGCCATCGCTCGTCCTCCAGGACGGACGACCGCGCCTCGTCGTTGGAAGCGCGGGCTCGGCCAGGCTCCGGGGCGCCATCCTCCAGATCGTCGTCAACACGGTCGGCCACGGGCTACCGGTCGACGAGGCGATCGGCGCGCCCCGGGTTCACCTGGAGGACGGACATGTCCACTGCGAGGGCGGCTTCGATGCCGCCGAGGTCGACGAGCTCGACCGCCGCGGCTACGACACGGTCCGCTGGAGGCGGCGCAACCTGTACTTCGGCGGCGCCGCGGCCGTTGAGCTGCGCCCGGACGGCACGCGTGCCGCGGCGGGCGACCCGCGGAGGGGAGGCCATGGAATCGTCGTCGACGGCTGAGCGCATCATCGTCCGGCGTGCGCAGCCCGGGGATGCCGGGGCGCTCGTGGAGCTCGGCGAGGCCGTCGCCTCGGAGCCGGAAGGCTGGCTGATCTCGGACGGCACCTGGCGGACACCGGGCGAGGAGCGACGGTACCTGCGCGCGCTTCGGCGCTACGACGACGCCGCGGTTTTCGTCGCCGAGATCTCCGAGGGCTCGGGCACGCGCATCGTCGGCCGGCTTTCGCTCGGCCGCGACCCGCACCCGGCGAGCAAGCACGTCGCCGACCTCGGCCTGATGGTCGCCGCCGGGCATCGCCGGCGCGGAGTCGGTACGGCCCTGCTCCGGGAAGCCGTGGAGTGGGCCAGGGCGGTCGGCGTGCGGAAGCTCGAGCTCCACGTGTTCCCGCACAACGAGGCAGCAATCCTGCTCTACGAGAGCTTCGGCTTCCGCCGGGAAGGCCTGCGGCGCGGCCATTACCGTCGCGGCGGCGAGTACCTGGACGCCGTGCTGATGGCCCTCGACGTCGTCTGAGGCCACTAGATTCCGCGGGTGGCCTCGCTCGCCCAGATCGCTGACAGCTTCTTCAAGCCGGCGGTTCGCGATCTCGTCCCGTACGAGCCGGGCAAGCCGGTCGAGGAGGTCCAGCGGGAGCTCGGGCTGGACCGCGTCATCAAGCTGGCGTCGAACGAAGGGCCGTTCGGGCCCTTCCCCGAGGCGATCGACGCGCTGGCGGCGTTGGCGCCCGACCTGAACCGCTACCCGGACGGCGGCGGCTACCGGCTGCGCACCGCCCTGGCCGAGCGCCACGGCGTCCGCGTCGAGGAGATCGCGCTCGGCGCCGGCGCCGACGGAATCGTCGACGCGCTGTCGCAGATCTCGCTCGACCCGGGCGCCGAGATCGTCTGCGGCTGGCCGAGCTTCCCGAGCTACGTGATCGGGGCTGTCAAGCTCGGCGCCGTCGCGCGGACGATCCCGCTCGCCGACGGCCGCTACGACCTCGACGCGATGCTCGCAGCGGTCACCGACCGCACGAAGCTCGTGTACGTCTGCCACCCGAACAACCCGACCGGGACGATGAACGCCCGCGCCGAGCTCGACGCCTACTTCGAGCGCGTTCCCGACCACGTCGTGACCGTCCTCGACCAGGCGTATTTCGAGTACGTGGACGATCCTGAATACGCCGACGGCATCGAGGAGTACGTGAAGGCGGGGCGCAGGGCGATCGTGCTCCGCACGTTCTCGAAGATCTTCGGGCTCGCCGGGCTACGGGTCGGCTACGGCGTGGGGCCGGCTGAGCTCGTGACGGCGGTCGGCAAGGTTCGGCGCGCGTTCGACATCACCTCGCCCGCGCAGGTGGCCGCACTCGCAAGCCTGGCGGCGCCGGGCGCGAAGGAGGAGCTGGATCGACGCCGGCGCCTGAACGCCGAAGGCCGCCCTGCGATCGTGGAGGCGCTGAAGGAGCACGGTTTCGAACCGGTCGAGCCGGCCGTCGCGAACTTCGTCTTCGCCGAGGTCGGCGACGATTCGCGCCCGCTCTTCGAACGCCTCTTGCGCGAGGGCGTGATCGTCCGGCCCACGGCAGGGTTCGGCGCGCCCGGCGCGATCCGGGTAACGGTCGGGACGCCGGAGGAGAACGCCCTCTTCCGCGACGCGCTCTCCCGGGTGAGCGAGCCGGCGCGGACCTAACTCGCAGGCCAAGCCGCCAGGTCACGCCAGACCGCCCCGATCTAGGCTTCGGCCGTGGGCAACTGGACGGCGGAGCGCCTGCTCGAAGGCGTGCGCAGCGGAGACCGGCGCGCGCTGGCCCGCGCGATCTCGCTCATCGAGGACTCCGACCCGCTTGCCTACGAGCTCGTCCGCGAGCTGTATCCGGACACGGGCCAGGCGTACGCGCTCGGCATCACAGGCCCGCCGGGTGTCGGCAAGTCGAGCCTGATCAGCGCGCTCGTCCGCCATGTGCGTGGGGAGGAGAAGACCGTCGGCGTCATCTCCGTCGACCCCTCGAGCCCGTTCTCCAAGGGCGCGCTCCTCGGCGACCGCATCCGCCTGTCGGATCACTTCCTCGACCCCGGGGTCTTCATCCGCTCGATGGGCACGCGAGGCCACCTCGGCGGCCTCGCCGAGGCGACGCTTCAAGCGCTCCTCGTACTGGATGCTGCAGGTCGCGACCTCGTCTTCCTCGAGACGGTCGGCACGGGTCAGAGCGAGATCGAGGTGATCGGCGTCGCGGACACCGTCGTGCTCGTCCTGATGCCGGGCTCTGGCGACTCCGTCCAGGCGCTGAAGGCGGGAATCATGGAGATCCCGGACGTGATCGTCGTCAACAAGAAGGACCATCCGGCGGCGAAGACGATGCTGAACGAGGTGCGCTCGATCCTCGCGCTCGACACCGAGAGCGACTGGAAGCCGCAGATCGTCCTCACCGAGGCGGTGACGGGCGAGGGCGTGCCCGAGCTCTGGGAGAAGATCTCGGCCCACCGCGCCTATCTGGAGACGGACGGCCTCCTGGACGAAAGGCGACGCAAGAACCTCGCCGGAGAGGTCTTCACGGTCGCGTCAGCCCGCGCCAAGACCCATCTGGAGCAGGCGGTCGCCGACGATCCGGAGCTTCGTAGGCTCCTCGACGAGGTGCAGCGCCGCGAGCTCGATCCCCTCACCGCGGTGCGGGAAATAATGGAGAAGGTGTTCAAGGTTGAAGCTGACGGAAACAGCCCCGACCGCGGCTGACATCCGCGAGGCGCGCGAGCGCATCGCCGGCGTCGCCCGCGAGACGCCGGTGTACAGCTCCGAGACCCTCTCGCGCATCGCCGGCAGGGACGTCTGGCTCAAGGCCGAGAACCTCCAGCGCACCGGCGCGTTCAAGGTGCGCGGTGCGGTGAACCGTCTCGCGCTCCTCTCCGACGCCGAGCGCGAGGCCGGAGTGGTGGCGGCGAGCGCCGGCAACCACGGCCAGGCGGTCGCCTGGGCGGCCAGGCAGGCCGGCGTGAAGGCGCGGATCTTCGTGCCCGAGGACGCGCCGATGGCGAAGGTCGAGGCCTGCCGGACCTACGGTTCCGAGCTCATCCTCGAGGGGGATCGCTTCGAGGACGCCATGGACGCGGCGAGGGCGGACGTCGAGGAGCGCGGAGCGACGTTCATCCACCCCTACGAGGACCCGGTGATCATCGCCGGCCAGGGAACGCTGGGGCTCGAGCTCGCCGAGCAGGTGGCCGACGCCGAGACGGTCGTGATCCCGGTCGGCGGCGGAGGGCTGGCGTCGGGGATCTCATCGCCCTGCGCGAGCTGAAGCCCGGCATCCGGATCGTCGGCGTCCAGGCCGGCCTCTCGGGCTTCACGATCGCCGACGGCGTGTTCGTGAAGAAGCCGGGCGAACTGACCATGTCGATCCTCGACGACGTCCTCGACGACATGGTGGACATCGACGACGAGGCGATCAGCGAGGCGATCGTCCTGCTCCTCGAGCGCGCGAAGCTGGTCGTCGAGGGCGCCGGCGCCGTCGGCGTCGCTGCCCTGCTCGCCGGCAAGGTGGGAGGCTCGTCGGGCCCGGTCGCGATCGTCCTCTCGGGCGGGAACATCGACCCGTCGCTCCTGATCTCGGTCATGCGGCACGGGCTGACGGCAGGCGGCCGCTACCTCGTCGTCCGCACCCGCGTGCCCGATCGGCCGGGTGAGCTGGTCAGGCTCCTGACGCTGATCGCCGAGGAGCGGGTGAACGTCGTGTCGGTCGAGCACCACCGCGAGGGGATGGAGATCCCTGTCGCGCAGACCGAGATCGAGCTGACGCTGCTGACGCGCGACCAGGAGCACGTCGCAGTCCTGCTCGACGCGATGGCCTCGTGGGGCTACGAGGTCGAGCGCCTGAAATAGCGTAAGGAAGATTCGCGGCCAAACCGCCGTCTAGTGCCTGAGGCCGGCGGACGGGAAGCGGCACCCGGATGCCGGCCGGCTTTATTTCGGGTTCTAGACTCGATGGCGTGAGCCAGTCGCGCAGGGAGCGGAAGGTCGTCAGCGTCCTGTTCGCGGACCTCGTCGGCTTCACCGCGCGGGCCGACTCGCTGGACCCCGAGGACGTCGAGGCGATCCTTCGGCCTTTCTACGACCGCCTCCGGACGGAGCTGGAGGTTCGAGGCGGCACGGTCGAGAAGTTCATCGGAGACGCCGTGATGGCGGTTTTCGGCGCACCGATCTCGCACGAGGACGATCCCGAGCGTGCGGTTCGGGCGGCCCTCGCCATTCGCGACTGGGTCCGCGAGGAAGAGGACCTCGAGGTCCGGATCGCCGTCAACACGGGTGAGGTCCTGGTCGCGTTGGAGCCGAGCCCGGGCGCGGAGCGCGGCCTCGTCACGGGTGACGTCGTCAACACGGCCTCCCGGCTCCAGAATGCCGCACCGGTCAACGGGATCCTCGTCGAGGAGACGACCTACAACGCGACCTCTCGCGTCATCGAGTACCGCGAGGCGCCGCCGGCCGAAGCGAAGGGCAAGAGCGAGCCCGTGCGTGTCTGGGAGCCCGTCGAGGCGCGCTCCCGGTTCGGATCCGACATCACGCGCCGCCCGAGCACGCCGCTCGTCGGGCGCGAGCGCGAGCTCGCACTCCTGACCTCGACTCTCGCGCGCGTGGAGCACGAGAGCTCGCCGCAGCTGATCACGCTCGTCGGAGTGCCGGGCATCGGCAAGAGCCGGCTCGTCCACGAGCTCTTCGTTGCGGTCGACGAGCGACCGGAGCTCATCTTCTGGCGGCAGGGCCGCTGCCTGCCGTACGGCGACGGCGTCGCATTCTGGGCGCTCGGCGAGATCTTGAAATCCCACGCCGGCATCCTCGAGGGAGAGCCCGGAGAGCGGGCCGAGGCCAAGCTGCGCTCGGCCGTCGAAGACGTGGTCCCGGAAGCTGCCGACGCGGCGTGGGTCACCCGCGAGCTCCAGCCGCTGCTCGGACTCTCCGACGGCGCCGAAGCGGGAGCGGCAGGGGATCGGCGCATCGAGAGCTTCGCGGCGTGGCGGCGGTTCTTCGAGGGTCTCGCGGAGCGGAGCCCCCTCGTCATCGTCCTCGAGGACCTCCACTGGGCGGACGAGGGCCTGCTGGACTTCGTCGACCACCTAGTGGACTGGGCGACCGGGATCCCGATCCTCGTCGTCGCCACCGCACGGCCCGAGCTCCTGACCAGGCGGCCGGGCTGGAGCGGCGGCAAGCCGAACGCGACCACGATCTCGCTGTCGCCGCTGACCGGTCAGGAGACGGCGATGCTGCTCCACGGCCTGCTCGAGCAAACGGTTCTGCCGGCCGAGGTCCAGTCGGCGCTCCTCGACCGGGCGGGCGGAAACCCGCTCTACGCCGAGGAGTTCGCCCGGATCGCGCTCGAACGGGACGCACTCGGCGGCGGCGAGCTTCCGTTGCCGGAGTCCATCCAGGGGCTGATCTCCGCCCGCCTGGACACCCTTACCGACGAGGAGAAGGCGCTCGTTCAGGACGCGTCCGTCGTCGGCAAGGTCTTCTGGCTCGGAGCGCTTGCTCAGCTCGGCGGGAGAGTCGAATCGTCGAGCGTCGAAGAGCTCCTCCAGGGGCTCCAGCGCAAGCAGTTCCTGCAGCGGGAGCGCAGGTCCTCGATGGAAGGAGACGCCCAGTACTCCTTTGCCCATACGCTCGTCCGCGACGTCGCCTACAGCCAGATCCCGAGAGCGGAGCGGGCGGAGAAGCATCGCCGGGCCGCCGTGTGGATCGAGTCTTTGGGCCGTCCAGACGACCTTGCGGAGCTGCGCGCGCACCACTACGTGAGCGCGCTGGAGGCGTTACCCGCGGCCGGCGACGACGAGGATCTGCGGCGGTCGGCCAGGCTCGCTCTGAGAGACGCCGGCGATCGTGCCTTCGCCCTCAACGCTTTCGGCGCCGCGCTGCACGAGTACCACCGAGCGCTCGAGCTGTGGCCGGAGGATGACCCGGAGCGGCCCAGGCTGCTTCTCGGAACAGCTGTGGCGCGGAACGAGACCGACGTCGCGAATCAGGAGGAGCTCGCGGCTGCCCGGGACGCTCTGCTCGCGGCTGGCGACCGAGCAAGCGCCGCAGACGCGGAACTCCGGCGGGCAGAGACGTTCTGGAACATCGGCCGCGGCGACGAGGTCCTTCCGAGCTTGGAGCGAACGGTGGAGCTGGCCGAGGACCTGCCGGTCTCGCGCGTCAAGGCAGGGGTGTACGCGGGCATCTTCCGGCTGCACTGGCTTGCCAACCGCGAGGAGCTGGCTTCGAGGTTCGGTAACGAGGCGATGCAGATGGTCGAGGAGCTCGGTCATGACGAGGTCCGCGCCCAGCTCCTGAACACGTTCGGCAGCTGGCGGGCGATGGAGGGCGACAGGCGGGGGTTGGACCAGATCGCCGAGAGCATCGACATCTTCGAGCGGCTGAAGTCGGCCGCCGCCCAGCGCTCGTACAACAACCTCGCCGACGGCTATTACAACCTGGGCGAGCTCCGGCGGGCGGCCGAGGTGACGAAGCGGATGATGCATGCGTGGAAGCGCTTCTCGCACTTCGACTGGCTCCGCTGGGGCGACAGCCAGGAGATCAGGCTCCACTACATGGCCGGCCGCTGGGACGATGTGGTTGCGATCGCGGATCGGTGGATCGCCGACGCGGAGACGAGGCACGGCCACTACCTCGAGCCGCTCTGGAGGGGGCTGCGCGGGCGGATCGCCCGGGCGAGGGGTGACACGGCCGTCGCGCTCGCGGAGAGCGCGGCTGCGCTCGAGCTCGCACGAACTGCGGGCGACTCGCAGCTCCTGACTCCGACCCTCGCCTTTCGCTGCCGGGTGCTCTGGGAGCAGGAGGACGACGGTGCCGAGATGCTCGCTGCGGAGCTTGCAGACGTAGCGCGCAGAGCGCCGCTCCACATTGCCGCCGAATGGTTCCCGGAAGTGGCAGTGGCGCTGGCCGGCCTCGGGCTCTCGGCGGAGCTCGAGGCGATTGCGGAGAGCGTGCCGACTGCGACCCCATGGCGGGAGGGCGGCCTTGCACTCGGCGGCGGAGATGCCCCGGCGGCAGCCGCGATCTTCGGTCAGGCAGGCGCCAGGCCCCTGGAGGCGGAGGCGCACCTGCTCGCTGCGAAACACGAGCTCCCCGCCGATCTGCCGGCCGCGATCGAGTTCTTCCGCGAGGTCGGGGCAGTCCGCTGGCTCCGCGAGGCTGAACCGCTGCTCGCTAGGTCCCGCAGCGCCTGAAGCTGACCGTGTCGCCGCCGCGCTCGGCCCAGTCCTCGACTCCTGCACCGAGGACGGGCCGGGCCTCGATCCCGGCGGTGGCGAGCACGCTTGCCGCGACCACCGCGCGTGAGCCGCTCGAGCAGATGGTCACCACCGGCTTGCCTCCCTGGAGGTCGTCGGCCCATTCGCGCACCAGCCGGTACGGAATGTTGCGGCTGCCAGGGATGTAGCCGCTGTCCCGCTCGTGCGGCTCGCGGACGTCGAGCACCTCGACCTCGCCGGCCTCCATCAGCCGGTCGAGCTCGTCCAGGTCGACGGCAGGCATCGCCTCCTCGGAGGGCGGGCCGACCAGGTAGCCGGCCAGGTCGAAGATCCCGACCGAGCGGAGACCGCGCGCGGCGCGCTCCGCCTGGTCGTCCGAGCCCGCGTGGATGACCACCCGCTCGCCGGCGGGGAGCGCAAACGCAGCCTTGGTGGCGAAGCCGCCCCCGTCGACGGCGACGCCGATCGCGCCTCGAGCGTGTCCCGCGGCGAACTCGCGTGCCCGCCGGACGTCGAGCACGACTCCGCCGCCGCCGCCGTTCAGCGGCCGGATCGGCTCCGGCGCGCCGACGAACGGCCCGCGGTTCAGCTCCACGATCCGCTCCATGTTCGGCGGCCTGACCCCGGCGCGGATGGACTCCGCGACGAACTCGTCCTCGTCCTGGTGCGCAAAGGCCCGGTTGAAGCGGCGCTCGAACCCGATCGTGGTCGACCGCTTGTGGTCCATCCCCGCACCGCACAGCGAGCCGGAGACGTGGCCGGGGTGAACCTCGACGCCGTCCGGCAGCTCGAGCAGGCGCTGGAGGCTGTGGTAGAGCTCGCGCGCGCCCTCGGCCGCCTCGACCGCGAGGTCGGGCCGGGCCGCTTCGCCGACGAACAGCGAGTCGCCCGTCAGCGTCAGCCAGGGCTCGTCGCTCCGCCCTCGGTCGCTGACCGTGAACGCGCAGTGCTCGGGCCGGTGGCCGGGCGTGTGGACGACCCTGATCGAGACCGAGCCGACTGCGATCTCCCCACCGTCCTCCAGCGGCTCGAAGTCGTACTCGGGCTCCGCTGCCGGATGGATCGAGACCGGCACGTCGTGCTCGAGCGCGAGCCGTCCATGGCCGGACACGTGGTCGGCGTGCGTGTGCGTTTCGAGCACACGTAGGAGCCGCACCCCTTCCCGCTTGGCCGTTTCGAGATACTGGTCGATCGCGAAGGCCGGATCGACCACGACCGCCTCGCCGGAGGAATCGTCGCCGATCAGGTAGGAGGCGCAGCCAAGATCGTCGTCGACGAACTGGCGAAAGAGCACGAAAAGGAGCCTAACAAGCGGTCCTTACGGAGCTTAAACAACCGTTAATCGCTGAAATGCGTCCGAATGGGTACAGAGTCGGGTATCAAAGACTCGCCCGGAAGAGCCAGGTAAGGAGGAATCGCACATGCTGAGTCGGAACCGCTGGGTGTCGGCGCTCCTGCTCTCGCTCGTTGCCGTCCTGCTGGTCGTCGGCTGTGGAGGCGGCGACGACGAAGCTGAGGACGGCGGCGGAGGGGCAGCGGCTGCCGACCAGACGCTGAAGTGGGGGCTCGGGTCCGAGTACAACCTCGATCCCGGCCTCGCGACGGACACGACGTCCGCGAAGCTCGTCCTGAACATCTTCGATCCGCTCGTCAAGCTGGACGACGAGCTGAACGCCGTGCCGTCGATGGCCGACAGCTGGGACGTCAACGGCGCCAAGGTTGTGTACCACCTGAAGACCGGCGCCAAGTGGTCGAACGGCGACCCGGTGACCGCGAAGGACTACGAGTACGGCTGGAAGCGCGCGCTCTCGCCCGAGCTGGCGAGCGACTACTCGTACCAGCTGTACGGGATCAAGGGCGGCGTCGAGTACAACGAGTGCGAGAAGAACTGCGCCGCGCTCCGAGACAAGGTCGCGGTCAAGGCGACGGACGACCAGACGCTCGAGGTGACGCTCACCTCGACGCAGCCCTGGTTCATCCAGCAGTCGGCGCACTCGGTGTTCCTCCCGGTGCACCAGAAGACCGTCGAGCAGTTCGGCGAGCGGTGGACGCGACCCGAGAACATCGTCACGAACGGACCGTTCAAGGTCG
>CAWHBN010000004.1:0-78786 GCA_963827705.1 uncultured Actinomycetes bacterium | reverse complement strand
CGGGGCCAGCAGGGCCGCAGGGGCCGGCGGGGCCAGCAGGCCCGGCAGGACCGCAAGGACCCGTGGGCCCGGCAGGCGCAATAGGGCCGCAAGGCCCGGCAGGCCCGGCTGGCGCGACGGGGCCGCAGGGGCCAGCGGGCCCGACGCACGTGGCCACCGGGCTCGTCGATCCCTCGGGCGCGGTCGGATTTACTCAAGGACCCGTTCCTGTGATCACCCATCCCGCACCCGGCCAGTACGGTGTCACCCTGACGGGTCTCGGAACCGGGTGCCTGACTCCGCAACTGACCCCGTACATTGCGAATGTCGGCCTCTACTGGGCCGGCGGCTCATGCGGGACTGGATTCTTCACCACCACCGTCTTCACGTCTGACGGCCAGGACCATTACTGGAATTACATGTTCGTCGGCGTGGGCAGCTCGTCCTCGGCTCTCCGCTCCTCCGCCGGGCGCGTCAAGCTCCCCACAAGGGCCGTTGTCCGTTCTGCGGCGAATCGACGAAACGGCCGCTAGCGCCTAGCTTCGGTCCGTCAGAGGCTCGAAGCGAGGGGGCCCGCTTGGCGGCTGGCCCCCTCGCTCGACGCGATAGGCTCGGCTCGCTGTCCGGTCCCAGCCTCCGGTCCCGGAAACGGAGGACGGATGTACCACTTCAGGCTCCTACGGACGGACGGCTCACCCGCCGACCCGGCCACCTTCCGCAGCTCGACGCTCAACTGGCGGCAGGGCGACAAGATCTACCTGACCGGCGAGCGGAAGCTGCGCGTGCTCGGCGTCCGCAACGCGCGGATCAGCCGCTGGCGCTATCGAGGTAACAAGAGTGTGAGGGGCCGCCCGCGGTCTCAGGGGGAAGGGCAGCCCCCCACGTAATCCGCAGAACTCCGTAATTGGCGATTCCCCCGCCAGACTCCTGCGTCGGCCCGGTCTTGCCGGTCACGGCTCGCGTCACCCACACGAACGAACATCCCAGCCGTCCGGGAAGATCCTGGCCCGCCGTCACGTCTTGTGATGATGGTCACGAAAGACATGGCGTTGAGACGTCCCCGGTGGGCGGCGCGGGCCACGTTCGCCGCGCTCGTCACCGTCGTTGTCTCTGTATCGGCGACGACGCTCGCCGGGGCCGCGCCGGCCGCGCCCGCACCCGGGGCGTGGAAGACCATTCCCGGCGTCCGCGCGGACTTTGGACAAGGCATCGCCGCTGTTGGTTGGGCCTCGGGCCGCGCCTGGGTAGCGCTGACCGGCGCAGGCGGGAACACGATGTCCGTCACGAGCGCCAGGGTCGCCGGCCGGAGTCTGAGCGGATTCGAGACGACTCGCCTGAACGCCAGCATGTACGTGCGGATGATCGCCGGCTCCGAGCTCGTGTACTCCGTCTCGCAGACGAACTCGGACTCGCTCGTGGCGAGGCAGCTGCTTCCGAACGGACGACTCGGGCCGCCGACCGTTCCTCTGGATCCGAAGCCGATCGCCCCCAACCAGGACCTCTCCGCGCAGGCCGCTCTCCGCGTGGGCGGGCGCACCGTCTGGGCCCTCCCCGGCGGGTCCAGAACCGGCTCCGTTCTGTGGGTCTGTTGCACGGCCGACGGATCGGGGCAGAACCTCACGCGATTCGTCGATCGCCAGTCATCGCCGGCGAGGCCCGTCCACCTGGGGCTCGACGCGCGCGGGCGGCTCTGGCTCGCCTGGCACGACGCGACCGGCGTCAAGATCGTCGAGCTCGACCCTGCGAGCTTGGTGCCGCGCACGGCGACACCGATCCGCGCTCCAGGGCGCGGCGTCGAGCGGTTCCACATGGTCTGCGCGGCTACCTGCCGGCTCGTGATCGAGGCCTACAGGGTGGGAATCCTGTCGTGGGCGCCTGGGGAACGCTCACCCACGACGATCGCGAGGGGAAGAAACGTGTTCGGCGAGACGCGTTCGCCCCGGCTCCTGGCCGCCGCGTACCGCTCGGGCAAGCTCGCCGTCGCGTACATCCCGGAGGACGCTCCCTACGGAGTTCGCGTCGTCCGCGGTGACGCCCGAGGCGCGCGGGCCCGCCGCGTCGGCCGGCTCAGGAAGTCACTCGAGGGAGTGACCACGCACGCCGCGTTCGGTCCCGCGGGGCTCGTCGCAGTCACGCCCGTGAACGCCTTCGAGCTTTCCGCCGTCCGGATCGGCCTGATTCGGCTCCCCTGACGTTCGGGTCGCACTTACGGCGGGGCGAGCCGCAGCACCTCGTCGGCACCGGCGTCTTCCCGATCCGAGAACCGGACCACCACGTGCTCGCCCTCGCGCACCGGCAGCGCCGGGAAGTCGTTGGGGCTCTCCTCAGTGACCAGCGTCGCCCAGGCTCGTCCGAGCTCTCGCTCGAGGCGCTCGACCACGTCATGATCGACGGGCTCGGGGAACTGATGGATCGAGACCACGACCTGCGCGCCCCGGTCGAGCGAGAAGCCTGTTTCGCCGCGAGCCGGGCTGAGGAGCAGCACGTTCTCGGAGTCGATCATCGTCGCGTTCGCCGCTTCGCGGTGCTCAGCCCAGACAGGCCCGCCGTAGAACGCTGCCAGCGCCGGCGCCCGCCGCGCCAGGTCCGGGAATGCCCGGAGCCAGACGAACCGATCCGGGTCGTCGAGATCGCGAAACCAACCGATTATGGTCATCCCGACCGCCTCCTGGCCCTCGGCGAGCGCTCGCTCGAAGAGCCCGGCGAGGGCTGCCCACTGCCCCGGGCGCAGCGTGTATTGCCTGAGCTCGACGATCACTACTCGGGAAAGTTCTCGGGGTGGAATGCGTAGGTCCACATCGAGGTCGGCTCGATGCGCATGAAGACGACGCCCTCGCCCCACTCGAATGGGCTCCAGCCGTAGATGTCGCGCCAGACAGGTTCGATCTCGTCGACCCCTTCGTCGTCGCGACCGATGATCGTCGCGTGCCCATGGACGACGATGCCGATCGCGTCGCCGTCCATGTGGGCGGCGCTGCACGCCGGGTTGGCGCGCAGATGCCGTAGCCGCGCCGCTCGGCCACCGGTCGAGACGGTGAATCGCCCGCGGATGAAGACGCCGTCGAGGGGCGCGACTCGTGGCTCACCTCGTTCGTTCACCGTGCCGAACGCGACGTGCTTCGTCCCCTGCAGGTAGCGGACGACCTGCCTTGCGGTGAGGCGCCGCTCCGGCTTGACGATCCCCGCGAGGTGGGGGTTCGCGTGGGCGAACGTCCGGTCGATGAGCGCCTGCAGCTCCCGGATCTCGTCCTCCGACTCGAGCATCGTTCGCCTCTCTTTTATCAGGCAAGAATCGTCCGATCCCCGAGCCGCTCTTGGCAAACTCTCCCCATTGCTCGAAGCTCAGCGCCGGGATTTGACTCGATGAAGCTTGCCCTCGCGTTCGCGGTGCTCGCCGCGATCCTCGCGTCGGGCTGCGGCTCCGACGACTCCGCGTCTCAGCCGACGACCACCTCGGACGGAACGGCCACACTTTCGTCCGAGGATGTCGAGAAGGCCTTTCGCGCCGAGGTGGCATCGGGCGGCGTGGTCAGCCACGACGAGCCCCCGCCGAAGTCGATCGACTGCGTAAAAGGCGACGGCGATCAGGTGTGGCGCTGCGAGGTCTCCCCGGGGGGCGGCGGCGAGGCGGGCCGCGTCTGCATCATCACCGTCGACCCTGCGACGCGGACCGTGACCGAGCGCACCTGCGGCCGGATCGACAACTAGCCGAGCAGCGCGCGCAACGCGTCGATCGTGTCCGCCTCCTCCGCACGCTTGTCCGGTCTGTAGCGCTTCACGCGCGCGAAGCGGAGCGCGACGCCGCCCTTGTAGCGCGTCGAGGACTGCACGCCGTCGAGGGCGATCTCGACGACGAGCTCGGGCCGCGCGAGCACGGCGATCCCGCGACGGTCGGTCTCTCGCTCGAGCAGCTCCCTCGTCTGCCACTCGAGCAGCTCGTCCGTCAGCCCTTTGAAGCACTTCCCGACCATCACGAATCCGCCGGTCGCCGGATCGCGGGCTCCGAGATGCAGGTTCGAGAGCCAGCCCTCTCGTCGCCCGTGTCCCCACTCGGCGCCGAGCACCACGAGGTCGTAGGTCCGAACAGGCTTCACCTTCCGCCACGCCTTCCCCCGGCGGCCGGCCGCATACAGGGACGCCGCGTCCTTCACGACCACGCCTTCGTGTCCGGCGTCGAGCGCCTCGTCGAGCACACGGCTTGCCTCGTCCGGAGCGGACGTGAGGAGCCCAGGGATCTTCATGTCCGGCGCCAGCGCCTCGAGCCGGGCGGCTCGCTGCTCGAGCGGGGTGTCCAGCAGATCCTCGCCGTCGACGTGCAGGAGATCGAAGAGGAAGGTCACGACTCCCTCCGGTGGCGCGTCTCGATCGATTCTCGAGACCGTGTCCTGGAACGAGGCCGGGCCGTCGTCTCCCATCCAGAGCGCCTCGCCGTCCAGCACGGCCTGCCTGACCGGAAGGCGCCGCACCGCCTCGGCGATGCCGGGCAGCGCGTCCGTGATCTCGTTCAGGTTCCGCGTGTAGATGCGCACTTCGTCGTCGCGGCGGTGGGCCTGGATGCGGATGCCGTCGAGCTTCCACTCGACCAGCGCGAGCTCGTAGCCCGCCACGGCGTCGCCCACGCTCTCGGCCGTGGAGGCGAGCATCGGGAGGATCGGCCGGAAGAGCTCGAATCCGACCTCCCGCAGCCCTTCCTCACCCGCCGTCATGGCGATCTCGGCCGTCCTGGTGAGGTCACCCGAGAGCATCAGGGCCCGCCGCGTCACCTCGAGTGGGACTTCGGCCGCCTTCGCCACCGCGTCCGTCATCACCCCGGCGAGGGCGCCCTGGCGAAGCTCGCCGGTGAAGAGCCGCTTGACGAACCCCGCCTCGTCGGCCGTGGCCCGCCCGAGGAGCTCGCCGAGGATCTCCTTCCGCCTCGCTGCAGATCCGCTCCCCGTCGCCTCCTTGACGGCGGAGATCGCCCCGTCGAGCTCGGCGACCGTGAGCGACGCGTGCTCGGCCGCCGGACGCTCCACGCCGTACACCGTTCGGTACCCGACGCCGACGCGGCCCTGGCGCGGCACGCCGGTCAGGAAGCCGACGGCGATCGGGACCTCGCCGGGCTCGAGCGCCCGCAGGAGCTCGGCGAGGATCGCGACCTTCCGGGTGCGCGAACTGGTGCCGCCGACCTCGCTCGAGGCGGCGACGACGTCCGCGAGCAGTGTCATGTCAGTCCCGGCTGCGGCCGGCGGCGAGCCGTTCCGGGGCCGTCGGGTGGCTGAAGAAGAAGAGGTACGCGGCCTTCGGCGGGTCGAGGTCGCCGAGATTCGAGAGCGCGAGGTTGCGGTGCGTGGCCTCGTACGCTTCGCGGTCGCCGGTCAGCTCGAGCGAGAACCGGTCGGCGTCGCGCTCCCACCGGCGTGAGAGCGCAAGCGCAAACGGGCGGAGCGCGAGCTCTGCGACGGTGCCCGCGAAGAGGACGAACGGGATCACGCGCGGGTCGCCCGGCCCGTCCGCTCCGATCGCGGCGAGGAGCTCGTCCCAGTGGAAGAGCACCCAGAGCCCCAGCACGAAGAGCGCCGTGCCGGCCATGGCGATCGTCGTCCCGATCGCGACATGCCTGAAGCGGCGGTGGCCGAGCTCGTGGGCGACCACCAGCCGCACCTCGCCCGGCTCGCCCCGGTCGAGCAGCGTGTCCCAGACGACGACCCTGCGCGTCTTGCCGATCCCGGACACGTAGGCGTTGTGCTTCGTCGTGCGCCGGCTCGCGTCCGCGACGAGCACGTCGCGCACCGGCACGCCCGCGCGGTCGGCCAGCTGCCGCAGATCCTCTGCAAGGGCGTCGTCTCGCAGCGGCGCGAACCGGTTGAACACCGGTTCCAGGAGAACCGGTGCGAGAAAGGTGACGACGAAGACGATCGCCGCGCCGCCCAGGGCCGCGACGAGCGGCCACCAGGAAGGGAAGACGTGCACGGAGGCGATCAGCCCGAACATCGGGATCACGGTCAGCGCCATGCCGATCGCAACTCCCTTCGCGCGATCCGACACCCAGCCGCCGAGCGTCTGCGTCGAGAACCCCCAGCGCCGCTCGTGGAGGTATCCGCGCCAGAACGCGATCGGGGTCGCGACGAGCGATCCGACGAGCGCGACGAGCGCCGAGAACGCGATCGCCTCGCCCCACCAGGCAAGGCCGTCGACGAGCCCGAAGAGCCAATCGCCGAAGCCGCCGAAGCTCAGAAATCCGAGGACGAGGAGGCCGAGAACGATGCCGATGACCCGGGCCAGATACGCCGGGCGGTGGTAGCGGCGGGCCCGCTCGACCTGCTCGGAATCGAAGATCTGACGGCCGCTACTTAACGTACTGTCCATCAAACGTGAACATTCGCACGTCTAAATTCTGACGATGGCATCGAGCGAGGGCCTCGTCGGGCTGCCTTCCGAACGGGCAACGAAAGAGCTCACGCTCCAGTGGCGGCGGCTCATCCGGACCGCCACCGCCGTCGCCGTCCTCACCAGCCCGGTCGTCTACTTCTTCTTCCACGAAGAGGTCGGCATCAGCCGGTGGTACTCGCTCTTCTGGACCTTCATCGCGGTGATCGCCTTCCGCGGCCTGATGGACATCATCGTCCGCCGCTTCATTCCGTGGCCGAGCCTCTTCGGCAGCGACGAGCCCGAGGCGCGCGAGGAGGACGTCGTCAACCGGCGCCGCGCCTGGTACTGGACCAAGCGGTATCGGCTGGTCGTCTGGATCTTCGGAATCATCACGTTCTTCTGGATCATCCGGCTGCTGATTCCCGGCGGCGACACGAGCTGGATCTCGACGATCACCGACCCGTGGGAAGCGCTGGAGCCGATCCTCACCAACCCGTCGATGCTCCTCTACGCGATCATCTTCCCGCTCTTCTTCATCATGAACTTCGTCATCTTGCTCGGCCCGATGATGCTGATGGGCATCACGCAGATGCAGGGCTTCGAGCCGGGCGACGCGGAGTGGGGCGTCAAGCTGGACGACGTTCGCGGTCAGGCCGAGGCGAAGGAAGAGGTGCGCCGCGTCGTCTCCATCTGGCAGTCCGGCGAGGCGTTCGAGGCGGCCGGCGGAAAGCGCGAGCGGGGGCTGCTGTTCCTGGGAGCACCCGGAACCGGCAAGACGATGCTCTCGAAGGCGATCGCCACAGGCTTCAATTGCCCATTCGTTTCCATGCCGGGGTCGGGCTTCGCGCAGACCTTCATGGGGATGGACGTGATCATCGTCCGCTACCTCGCCTGGAAGGCGAAGAGGCTTGCTCGCAAGTGGGGCGGCCAGTGCATCGTCTTCATCGACGAGATCGACGCCGTCGGGCGGCGGCGGGCGGCGCTCGACGAGGGCGGTGGTATGGGAGGCTTCGCGACGCCGATGCCCTCGACCTTCGAGGACTTCGCGTTCCACGGCCGCAACGGCTCGCTCACCTCGACCGGCGACCTGGTGCTCGAGACCCGCGCGTGGCGCGAGAAGATCTTCGCCACCCGCACGCCTGAGCGACGCCCGAGCGCTTTCGGCCGGGTCAGCGCGATCGTGAACCAGGCGTTTCCCGGGGCGATGATGGGCGGTCAGGGCCAGCTGGCCCTGAACCAGCTGCTCGTCGTCATGGACGGGATCGACAACCCGCCGTTCACGAAGAAGTTCTTCACGAACCGGATCAACACGTTCCTCGACGCGACGTACATCGTCCCGCGCCGCGTCCGCGGCCGGTCCCTGCGCAGGCCACCGCCGCGCCCGCGCACCGAGCAGATCTACTTCATCGGGGCCACGAACGTGCCGCTCGAGGCGCTCGACCCGGCCCTGACGCGGCCCGGCCGGATGGGCCGCTATGTGTGGCTGCGTACTCCGACGAAGAAGGACCGACTCGACATCTTCGACCTCTACCTCAACAGGGTCTCGCACGACCCTGAGCTCGACTCCGAGAGGCGGCGGGACGAGATCGCGCGCATCACGAACGGGTACTCGCCGGCGATGATCGAGCAGGTCTGCTCGATGGCGCTGACCTACGCCCACCACGAGGGGAAGCCGCGCTTCGGCTGGGAGGAGATCGTCGAGGCGATGACGACGATCGAGTCGGGCATGGCGATCAACATCGAGTACATCCCGTCGGAGACAAGGGCGATCGCCATCCACGAGGCGGGGCATGCGGTCGCCGGCCACGCCTACATGAAAGGCGCGGAGTCGACCCGCCTCTCGATCCGACGGCGCGGCGAGGCCCTCGGCCACCACCAGGCTCTCGAGAAGGAAGAGCGGTTCAGCTCCTGGCGCAGCGAGGAGCTGGCGCGCCTGATCTGGACGCTCGGCGCGATGGCCGCGGAGCGAGTCTTCTACGGCGAGAACTCGACCGGCGTCGGTGGCGACGTCCAGAGCGCAACTGCGCGGTCGGCCTGGATGGTGGGCGCCTGCGCGATGGCCCCCGAGCGGATCGAGTTCGCCGACGGGTTCAAGCCTCCGAAGGGCAAGACCGAGGACGAGGTCCGCGAGGAGATCGCCAAGAAGTATCAGCGGATCGGCGAGCAGATCATGAATCGATCCGGCGGTGGAATGCACGGCGACCCACTGGGCGGTGTCATGGGCGATCCGTCGAAGCGCGGGATGGCCTCCCAGCTCCTCGGGCAGGCGTATGTCGCGGCGCACCAGCTGATCGAGCACAACCGCGACGGCGTGGCCAAGGTGGCCGACACGCTCGTGGAGCGCCGCGAGCTGCACGGCGACGAGATCCTCAAGCTCCTCGAGTCGATCAACCTCGAAGTGCCCGCTGCCGATCCCCTCGACGACGAGTCATGGCCGAAGCTGTAGTCCCGGAACCGTCGCGCGAGCAGGCCTCCCAGGCGGAAGAGGCGCTGCCGCGCTTCGAGCGCCAGAAGGCGGTTCACGGTGGGCGCTTCATGATCGGCTATGCGGTGATCGTCGTGATGGTCCTCGCCGCGCTGCTGACCATCGGCTTCATGAGCCGCGGCGCACTCCAGCTCGACGACGGCGGCCGGCGGCCTCACCACCGAGGAGGGCGGCTTCCAACGGGCGCGCGAGATTGCGACCGAGATCGCTCGCCAGTACCGCGGAGCAAACGGCGAGCAACTCGTAGCCGTCACGGCACAGACCGGTGAGGTCTCCGGCCTGCCTCTCCAGTACATCGCGCTCCGCCACGGGCGCAACCGGCAGCTCACCCAGGGCGACGTCTCCGTCGTCACAGCCCGGCGAGACCGCGCTCTTCAGCTTCTGCGGCCTCGCGGGCGAGCAGAACTGCTCACTCCCCGGCCAGGCGACGCCGGAACGCCTGATGCTGCTGCGCCGCGAAGCGGTCGAGCTGTCGTACTACACCTTCAAGCTCCTGCCCGAGATCGAGACCGTCGTCTCGCTGCTTCCGCCCGTGCCGCGCGGCGAGGGCCAGCCGCCGCAGACATTCGCCGTGTACTTCCAGCGCAGGCACATGGAGGGCCTCCTCGGCAGCAACCTCACCAGGGCGCTTCCCGAGAAGCCGCCGTTCGCCGACGGAGACCTGACTCCGGGCGAGGCCGACACGATCAACCGTCTCACGGAGACACGGCTCTTCACCTCGTCGTTCGAGCAGCTGCCGACGCAAGGCGTGATGCTCAGCCTCTCGCCGCCGAGCGCCTGAGCCAGCAGGCGAGAAGCGTCCGTTCGGGGGATGGTGCGAATGCCTGCTCGCTCCGACGATGTTCTCCGTAACCCCTGCGGAAACGCAAGCACCGTCCAAGGTGCGCTTCGTCGCTGTCCTGCTCGTCGGCCTGGCGGTGCTCCTGCCGGGAGCCGGCCGGGCACAACCGGCGAGCGAGTACCGGATCATCGCGATCGGCGACTTCGGCGTCGGCGGCGAGTTCCAGCGGAGCTTCGGCGAGGGCGTGCGCAGGTTCGAGGCGCGCAACCGCTCGAACCTGCTCCTGACGCTCGGCGACAACGACTACTCGGAGAGCCCGACGGCGTTTCGCGCGAACTGGGCCGGGAGCTTCGGCTGGGCCCGTCGCCGCGGCCTCGCCGTCGCGGGCGTGCTCGGTAACCACGACGCCCGCGTCCAGGGAGGACGGTACGAGTTCTCGACCCTCGGCATGCGCGGGCGCTACTACAAGCGGAGGGCCGGGCCTGCGGAGCTGTTCCTCCTCGACTCGAACCGGGTCGACTCCGCCCAGACGTCCTGGCTCGCGAGAAGCCTTGCCGCCTCGAAGGCCCGCTGGAAGATCGCCGTCTTCCATCACCCGGCGTACACCTGCGGGAACTACCGCGCGCATCCCGACGTCGTACGCCGCTGGGTGCCCCTGTTCGAGCGGCACCGTGTCGTCCTCGCCCTGTCGGGCCACGACCACAACTACCAGCGGCTCGGCCCGAAACGCGGTGTTCGCTACGTCGTCCACGGCGGCGGGAACTCGCGGCTGTACCCGATCGCCGCCTGCCCTGCGGGCTATCCGCGCCGGGCTCGCGGGCTCGCGGAGCACGGGTTCGTCTACCTCGTCATCCGTCCGAATCGCCTCGACGGCTGGTCCGTCCGGCCCGACGGCCGACGGCGGGATCACTTCACCGTTGGCTGGCTAGGATGAAGCCGATGGCTGAGCTCGGAACGATGCGGGTCAAAGGCGGCCTGGCCGAGATGCTCAAGGGCGGCGTGATCATGGACGTCACGACGTCCGAGCAGGCGCTGATCGCCGAGGAGGCGGGCGCGGTCGCAGTGATGGCGCTGGAGCGCGTCCCGGCCGACATCCGCGCGCAGGGCGGCGTCGCCCGCATGGCCGATCCGGACAAGATCACTGAGATCCAGGAGGCCGTGACCATTCCGGTCATGGCCAAGGCGCGCATCGGCCACTTCGTCGAGGCGCAGGTTCTCGAAGCGCTCGAGGTCGACTACATCGACGAGAGCGAGGTCTTGACGCCGGCGGACACCGCCCACCACATCGACAAGTGGAAGTTCACCGTCCCGTTCGTCTGCGGCTGCACGAACCTCGGCGAGGCGCTGCGCAGGATCTCCGAGGGTGCCGCGATGATCCGGACGAAGGGCGAGGCGGGAACCGGCGACATCGTCAACGCCGTCACGCACATGCGGGCGGTTTTCGGCGCGATCCGCCGCCTGGGCTCGCTCGCGGAGGAGGAGCTCTACTCCGAGGCCAAGAACCACCAGGCTCCGCTCGACCTCGTCCGCTGGGTCGCCGAGCACGGGCGGCTCCCGGTCGTGACCTTCACCGCCGGGGGGATCGCGACCCCCGCCGACGCGGCGCTCTGCATGCAGCTCGGCGCGGACGGCGTCTTCGTCGGCTCCGGGATCTTCAAGTCGAGCGACCCCGTCGCCGCCTCCAAGGCGATCGTCGAGGCGACGACGCACTTCAACGACGCGGAGATCCTCGCACGCGTCTCGCGCGGTCTCGGCGACGCGATGAGTGGTCTGTCCGCGGCGTCGCTGGCTCCCGAAGAGCTGCTCGAGACCCGGGGCTGGTAGACGAAAGAGGGCGCCCGGAGGCGCCCCCTTCCGTCGGCTTACCGCTAGAGAATGCCGCGCGCCTGGAACTGCGCGCGAACCGTGTTCGCCGTGGCCGCATCATAGAGGCGGTTCGCGGCGGCGACGGTGGCTGTGGCGAGCTGGGTCATCGTCGTCCCACCGAAGTCGAACTGCCCTTCGAGGATGACGGTGTCGGCCCGAACGTTGCCGATCGCCTTGCGGATGTCCCACAGCGCTCTCGACCAGATCCGCCCGTCGGCATGCACTTGCCCGACGAGGTTCTCCGGGTAGTGGAGGTTCGAGTCCACCCGGCGGAGGCAGTGCGGCGGCGTCGCATCGTAGGACGTTGCGTCCCAGTCGGCGACACATGCCGGATCCGTGAGCGGTGCCAGGCCGAGCTTCTGACGGACGACCATTGTCGTCGTGACGGCCCAGTAGTCGCCGAAGCCCTCGCTGATCGAGCCGGCCTCGGTCGACGCGAACGCGAAGTTCTGCGAGAAGTGGATCGCATGGCCGTACTCGTGGTTGATGACCTCGCCGTCCTCGGCGTCGTCGACCCCGCCCTTCCCAAGCCGGATCTCGTCTTTGTGAGTCGTTGCGAACGAGTTGTCGACGCCGTACTGGTTGATCCGGAGCCGCTGCGGCTCCTTGTTCACCGGTCGGCGGGTCGAGCCGAAGCCGAGGCTCTGAATGTACTTCTGCGACTCGGTGATCCAGAAGTAGGCCATCACCTGCTCGAACTCGTCCTGGCTCCGGTTGTAGAAGAACGTGTTCGTGGGCGAGTACGCGGGGTTGCCGGTTTCGCCGATGATCTCGGCCCAGCGTCCGCGAAGGAAGCCGCTTCCGTCGAGATCGGTGAGCGTCACCGTGCGGTACGCCGCGGCCGGCACCGCGGCCGCCGAGTCCTTCTGATCCCGAAGCGACTGGTTGTTGAGATCTTCAACCGGATTCGATACGAAGACCGAGGCCGTGCCCGTGGGCGTGCCCGGTCCCGGCTTCGCCGCGAAGGCGGCCGTCGTGATCAGCAGGATTACGATCGCCAAACCGGCGGCGACCATCCCCCTTGCTGCAGTCGATTGCATCTGTCCCCCCTCTTGTCCTGACGATGAAGCGCCGGGAGCCTACCCGTCCAATCGAGGATCGTCTACCGGCGGACTAGAGTCTGCGTCATGCTCGCTCGAGTTGCGGCCTTCGCGTGCATCACGCTGTTCGTCGCCGGGTGCGGGGGCAGCGAATCCGCCTCGCATGTGGCCGAGCTGGGCGACTACGACGCATCGAAGCCGCTCCGCACCAAGATCGAGGCCGAGAACTCGGGCTCGACGGACATCACCTTCCAGAGCCCGCGCGGCGGCGACGTCGAGGCGACGCTCGTCCTCCCGCCGGACAAGGAAGCGGGAAAGCGGTACCCGGCCGTGGTGTACACCCACCCGTACCGATTCACTCGGGCGATCTACTACCGAGAGGCGTTCGACCTGGCGGAGCGTGGAGTTGCGGTGCTACTCGTCAACGGAGCGATGTCCCGGCAGGACCTTGCCCAGACAGACCTGCTCGATCCCGTGTACGCGGCGGACGCGTTCCGGTCGTATGTGCGCCACGACCTCGTCGATCTCCGAAGGGCGCTCGACTACCTCGAGGGGAGGGACGACATCGACGACCGGATCGCCGTCGTCGGCCAGGAGTACGGTGCCCTCCCGGTCGGCGGTCTCGCGGCGGTGGACGATCGCGTCGACGCGATCGTGCTGTCGACGGTGCCGGCGGAGCCGAGCCGGTACTGGGCTAAGGAGCTCGTCCCGCAGGAGACCTTCGAGAGCTTCCACGAGCTGCTGCGCGACTTCGACCCGGTGCGGCTGCTGGGCTCGTTCGACGGCGACGTCCTGATCCAGAATCCGCGCCGCGACGACGACTGGCCGCTCCGTGAGTACGAGCGCCTTGCCGAGGACGCCGACGGCGCCGAGGTCAAGTGGTACCCCGACTACGGGCATCAGCTGGGCCCGGAGGCCGACACCGACCGGCAGGAGTGGCTCGCCAAGGAGCTCACACGGCGGTGAGTACGATTTCCCCGATGCGCATCGGGGTGCTGGCAATCCAGGGCGATTTCCGGGAGCACGCAGCCGTGCTGCGCCGGCTGGGGGCCGAGCCAGTGGAGGTTCGCAAGGCGGACGAGCTCGACGGCCTTGACGGCCTCGTGATCCCGGGCGGGGAGTCGACGGCGATCATGCGCCTCGCGCGGATCTACGGGCTCGAGGAGGCGCTACGGCGCTTCGACAGGCCGGTGTTCGGCACGTGCGCCGGGATGATCCTCCTCGACCGAGACCACCTCGGTCTCGTGGACATCTCGGTCCGGCGGAATGCGTACGGAAAACAGGTCGCGAGCTTTGAGGCCGACCTCGAGCTCGCCGGTGACCCCGAGCCGCTGCGCGGGGTCTTCATCCGCGCGCCGCGGGTTGAGGATGCGGGTGCAGGCGTTGAGGTCCTCGCGACACTGGACGGCGAGCCTGTGCTCCTGCGCGAGGGGAGGTTCCTCGTCGGCTCGTTCCACCCCGAGCTGACGGACGACCTCCGCGTCCACCAGCTCTTTCTCGACCTCGTTGAGGAGGAGGTGTCCGCCGGTGTCCGGTCACTCTAAGTGGGCGTCGATCAAGCGTAAGAAGGGCGCCACCGACGCGAAGCGGGGCCAGCTCTTTTCGAAGCTGGCACGGGCAATCATCGTCGCGGCTCGGGAGGGAGGGCCAGATCCCGCCGCGAATCTCGCGCTCCAGAACGCGATCGAGAAGGCGAGGGAGGCCTCGATGCCCAAGGACAACATCGAGCGCGCGATTGCGCGGGGCGCCGGTCCCGGGGGCGACGGCGCCTCGTACGAGACGATCACATACGAGGGCTACGGACCTTCCGGGATCGCCGTCTACGTCGAGGCAGTAACCGACAATCGCAACCGGACAGCTGCCGACGTACGGCACATCTTCACGAAGAGCGATGGGAGCCTCGGCGAGTCCGGATCGGTCGCCTGGCTGTTCGAGCGGCGTGCCGTGGTGCTGGTCGACGGGAGCGCCGAAGAGGACGAGCTCATTCTCGCGGCTGCCGAGGGCGGCGCCGACGACGTCGAGCGCGAGGGCGACAGCTGGCGAGTGGTCGCTGCACCGGAGGCGCGCACCAGCGTTCGTGAGGCGATCGAGGCGGCGGGGATGACGGTGGAGTCGGCCGACGTCACGATGGTGCCGAAGACGACCGTCGAGGTGGACGACGAGTCAGCCGCGAAGAAGGTCATCCGGCTGATGGACGCGCTCGAGGACAACGACGACGTCCAGGACGTCTACGCCAACTTCGACATCCCGGAGCGTGTGCTCGAGGTGGCGTCCGCCTAACGGCCGGCGCGGATGCGGACGATGCCGCTGGACGCCGAGAACCGCGACCCGAGCTGCGCGCGGGTGCGATACCTGCCGGGCGCGACCCTGAAGCGGTAGCCGCCGATGCGCGTCGTGCGCACCGTCGCGACCTTTCGCCAGCCCCGGCCGCTCTGCCGCTCGAGGACGACCGGGATCCCGATTACGGGGTGATGCACGAAGTCGAGCGCGAACCCGGAGACGACCCGGCCGCCGCTCCGGGCTCGGATCGAGACGAGCGAAGGTGGCAGGTTCCCCTCGAGCCGAACCCGCGACATCGCGACGAGGGACTGCCCGCGGTTCCAGCTGGACGCGAGGATCGAGCCGTTGACATAAAAGTCGTTCGATTCGGGCTTGGTGAGGAGGAAGCGAACGTACGCGTGGAGATCGCGGCTCAGCCGGAAGGCCACGACGAGCTCGCCCGGTGCAGACCTGCGCTCCACCTGGAGGACGAAGAACCCGGGAATGTCGCCGACGACCCGTCCGCCCACGACATGGGGGATCGACGCGCCGGCGCGCTGGTCCTCCTGCCAGTCGCGGGTGAGGTTCGCAAGCGCGACCCGCTCCGTGTCGAGCGGGCGGCTGTCGTAGCCGACCTCCCAGTCGATCGTGGCGTTGCCCCACGGATTCGGTGCGCCGAGCGGCGCGTAGCCCGGTCCGACCCAGCTGCCTCGGCCGCCGGAGACCGACGATCGCGAGTAGGCATCGGGCGAGCCCACGACGATGAAAAGCCCCGGAGGGACGCTCGCCACGGGAGGGTTCGGCGCGACGCGGACACGGTCGATGCTCTGGCCAGGCGCCAGCTGGGCGACCGAGAGCGCTATTCCGACCCCGGCCGCGACGGTTGCGAGCGCGGCCCACCGCACGGCGAAAGAGGCTAGCCGATGGGTATTCGGGCCGTGTAAGGGCGCACCGCGCCGCCGACCGTCAGGCGGGCGACGTAGGTGCCGCGTGGAAGCGAGCGCCGGACGAGGAGGCGGAGCTCGTTGCGTCCCGCACGGAAGCGCTTTCTCGCGCTCGCCACGCTGCGGTTCCGCCGGAGGAGCTGAAGGCGCGCCGGGGCGGTCACCCTGACCCTCGCGCGGGCGACGAGCCAGCGGCGTCCGTCCAACCGGGCGACCCGTATGCGCACTCCCGACACGGACTGGGCGCGCGGGCCGGCCGGCGGAGGTGGAGGGGGCGGAGGAGGAGGTGGTGGTGGTGGTGGTGGCGGCGGCGGTGGTGGTGGCGGCGGCGGCTGGCCCGTCGCGACTACGACCATGCCCGGCATGTCGTGCCCGATGATCGCGCAGTCGTAGTCATAGGCACCGCTGCTCGGGAAGACGTACCGGAACGTCTCGCCCTGATCGAGCGGGCCTGAGTTGAACGCACCTGCGTTCGAGGTGACAGTGTGTGTGTAGAGATCCTCTTGCGTCCAGCAGACAGCCGCTCCGGGTGCAATCGTCACCGAAGGCGGTGAGAACGCAAACCCGACGATTGAAACACGCGTGTCACCTGGTTGACATCCGCCTTGTGCCCGCGCATCCGACCCGAAGCCGATCACGATTGCAGCGGCGATTCCGCAGGCGCCAGTCAGGGCGGCGAGCGCCTTCATGCCCGGCACTACGCGTGGTCGGCCGCGGCGGTTTTCGGTCAGGCAGGAACGTCCGGTCTGATGCCTAACCTCGATCCGTGACGGTTCTCGGCATCGACCCAGGGACGGCGTCATGCGGATTCGGCGTAGTCATCGAAAAGGGCGGCCGTCTACGGGCGGTGGACTTCGGGTGCTGGAAAACCACCGCGTCCCAGCGGCCGGAAGAGCGCCTTCTGAAGATCCACGACGGGGTCGCCGAGCTCATCGATCGCTACAGGCCGAAGGCGGTCGCAATCGAGGAGTCGTTTGTCGGCGTCGACGCCCGCACCGCGCTCTCTGTCGGGCAGGCGCGCGGCGCCGCAGTCGTCGCGGCCGCGCTCGCCGGCGTCGGGTGCGCTGAGTACTCCCCCTCGCACGTGAAGCTCGCCGTCACAGGCTACGGACGCGCCGAGAAGGCCCAGGTTCAGCGCATGGTGCAGGCGATCCTTCGCCTCGACGCCCCTCCTGCGCCGCACCACGCGGCCGACGCGCTCGCCGTCGCGATCTGCCATGCGATGGCGCCGGAGCTCCTGCGGGCGACGGGATGATCAGCAGCCTGCGAGGCAACGTCGTCGCGCGGATGCTCGACGGGGTCGTCCTCGACGTCAACGGCGTCGGCTACCGCGTCCAGACGACGCTGCGCGCGCTCCGCAAAGCGCAGGCGCGGGGCGAGGTCACGCTCGACACCTACCTGCACGTTCGCGAGGACGCGCTCCAGCTGTACGGGTTCGCCGAGCCGGCCGAGCGCGAGCTCTTCGAGCACTTCCTCTCGGTCTCCGGCGTTGGGCCGAAGGTCGCGCTCGCGATCCTTTCTGGCTCGACGCCGACCGATCTCCGCCGCGCCATCGCGCTGGAGGACACGACGCGCTTCGTCGCTATCCCCGGGATCGGCAAGAAGACCGCCGAGCGTGTCGTCCTCGAGCTGAAGGAGAAGATCGGCGCACTCGAGGTCGTCGATGCTCCGCGCGAGCAGGAGCTCGTGGCCCGCGACGCGCTCGTTGAGCTCGGCTACACCCTCGTGGAGGCTGAACGGGCCCTGGCGTCGACCGACCCCGAAGCCGAGCCCGAGGAGCGTGTGCGTCAGGCGCTGAGGGCCGCTTGAGCACCGCGCCGCAGTTCCTGGCACCGACGGTCGGACCGGACGAGGACGAGCTCGAGCGCTCGCTCCGCCCGCGCTCGCTTGACGACTTCGTCGGCCAGTCGCGCGTCAAGGAGCAGCTCTCGATCGCGCTCCAGGCGGCCCGCACGAGGGGCGAGCCGCTCGATCACGTGCTGTTGGTCGGCCCGCCCGGCCTGGGGAAGACGAGCCTCTCGTTCATCATCCGCGAGGAGCTCGGGGTGGGGATCCGCACGGTCGCCGGCCCGGCGCTCGAGCGGAAGGGCGACCTCGCCGCGATCCTGACGGCGCTGGAGACGCGCGACGTGCTGTTCGTGGACGAGATCCACCGCCTGAGCTCCGCCGTCGAGGAGGTGCTCTATCCGGCGCTCGAGGACTTCCGCCTCGACATCATCGTCGGCCAGGGGCCGGCGGCCCGAACGCTCACGCTGGACGTGCCGCCCTTCACGCTCGTCGGGGCAACGACGCGCACCGGGCTCCTGACGACGCCGCTGCGCGACCGCTTCGGCATGACGTTCCGGCTCGACTACTACGAGCCCGACGAGCTGGCGCTGATCGTGCGGCGCTCCGCGGGAATCCTCGGAGTGGAGATCGGCGACGACGCGGCCGAGGAGATCTCTCGCCGCTCGCGGGGAACTCCCCGGGTTGCGAACAGGATCCTCCGACGCGTGCGAGATGTTGCGGAAGTGCGCCACCAGGGCGTCATCACGCCGGAGATCGCGCGCGAGGCTCTCGAGCTCCTCGAGGTGGACGGCTGCGGCCTCGAGCGCACCGATCGCGCGCTCCTACGCGCGATCGTGGAGCGCTTCGACGGCGGCCCGGTCGGCCTCTCGACGCTCGCCGTCGCCCTGGGCGAGGAGCCGGACACCGTGGAGGACGTGTACGAGCCGTACCTCCTTCAGCTCGGCTTTATCCAGCGCACGCCTCGTGGACGAATCGTCACGAAGCTGGGCCGCAAGCACCTCGGCTCGCCTGAAGCGGCGAGCCGGGCGGCGAGCCTGTTCTAGGCCCGCCGCCCGTTCTCGCTCAGCTCAGGACGCGTCCTCGAGCGAGGTCGTCCAGACGCTGCGACCGTAGGTCGCCGCGTAGAGCGTGTTGCTGCCTGCCGGCAGGTCGATGTCGTTGATGGGCACGAGCGGCAGGTTCGCCCCGACCTTGAGCCACGTCTTGCCGAGGTTCGTCGTGCGGTAGACGCCGACGTCCGTGGCGACGAAGAGCCACTTCGGCTTCGCCGGATGGCGGATCACGTCGTTGATCGGCGCCTGCGGGAGCTTCTTGCCCGACGATGTCGACCCACGTGTTGCCGCCGTCGCTGGTCATGATGATGTGCGGGTAGGCGTCATGGTTCCGCCAGCCCGAGAAGGTCGCCCACGCGATCTTCGCGTTATCCGGGTCGACCGTGATCCGCGTGACCCAGCGGCCGGGGAACAGCGGGCTCTTGAGCTCCGTCCACGTGACCTCGGCAGCCGCGGCCATCGCGTTCCGGCTTACCCACATCCGGCCGCTGTCGGTGCCGGCGTAGAGCAGGTTCGGGTCCGTCTCGCTCGTGCCGAGCGCCGTGATTGTGCCGAAGCCCGGGGCACGCGGGAGCTCGGGGCCGTCCGTGAGATCCCCACTGATCTGGACCCAGGGCCGGGCCGTCGTGTTTGCCGGCTCGGTGTCGATCCGATAGACGTTCTCGCTGGCCCCGAAGATGAACCGCGGGTCGGCTGCGAACTCGAGCGGCGCGACCCAGTTCTTGCGCGCACCCGGGATCGTCATGGAGACCCCGCCGTTGTTCCCGGGGAAGAACCTGCGGCAGCCGCCGTTCTGGGAGCAGCCGTAGAACTTCTTGTCATTGGTCGGGTCGATCCGGTTCATCATCCCGTCGCCGCCGACGTAGGCCATCCAGTCGCCGGTGACCGTGTTGTCGTTCTGCCACGACTTCAGGGAGTTGTTGTCCTGTGAGCCGGCGCTGACGCGCGTTCCGTCCTGGACGGAGACGTCCATCGCGTAGAACTGCGTCACGGGCAGGCGCGGGGTCTTGAACCACAGCCCGTTCGCCGCGCCGTTCGCGTTCGAGACGTAGAGAGCCGCCGTCGTTGCCGAGGTAGACCCGGCCCGGGGTGAACGGATCGAACTCGAGGCCGTGCTGGTCGGCGTGGATCACGTTGTTCGACCTCGTCCAAGTGCGCCCGCCGTCGAAGCTCTCCGAGAGGCGGACACCGGCGACGAAGACGTGCAGCGGGTTCAGCGGGTCGACGTAGACGCGCCCGAACCACCACGCGAAGCCGCCGCTCTCCGTCTGCAGCGGGTTGTTTGCGGGCTGCGGAACCAGACTCCAGGTGGCGCCCGCATCCGCGCTTGTGAAGAAGCCGTTGAAGTTCCCGCGTGCCGTGCTCGAGATCAGGTAAGCCCGGTTCGGGATCGCTGTCGCTGAAGTCGACGCCCATCCGGCCGACGAGGTTGTCCGGCGTCTGCAGGTTCGGGTTCGGCTCGCTCTGCGGAAGCGGTGCGTTGTGGACGTTGTCCCACGTGCGGCCGCCGTCGGTCGAGCGGTAGACGTACGAGTGCGGGCCGTAGACGCGCGACTTCTCGTCACGGGTCTTGTCCCAGGTCGTCGCGAGCATGATGTCGGGGTTCGTCTTGTTGATCGTCACGTCGACGGCCCCGGTGTTGGTGCTCTCGGGGGTGAGGACGCGAGTCCAGCTGGCGCCGCCGTCCTCGGTCATGAACAGGCCGCGGTCCGGGTCATCCAGGTCGTGCAGGGCGCCCATGACTGCGACGAAGACCCGGTCGTCGTTGCGCGGGTCGATGACGATCTGCCCGATCGTGTCGCCGTCGCGCAGGCCCATGTTCGTCCAGGTGGCGCCGCCGTCGGTCGACTTGTAGATGCCGTTGCCGTAGTACGCCGAGCCGCCGCCGTGGTCGACCTCACCGGTAGCCGGCCCAGACGACGCCCTTGGAGTCGACTGCGACCGCGCCCATCGACTGCGGCAGTTGGGAATCCCACGCGGTGGCGAATGTCGCGCCGGCGTCGGTCGACTTCCAGAGGCCTCCGGAGCCCGTGGCGATGTAGACCACGCCATCCGTCGTGGGATCGGCTGCGACGTCACGGACGCGGCCGCCGATGTTGCTCGGGCCGAGCTCGGTCCAGACCTGGTCGGTGGCCGGCGAGCCCTTGCTCGCCTGCCCCATGGCCTTTGACTGTGATATCGCCTCGTTGACGGCCGCATCCGGGATTGTCCCGTCGGCATTCGCCCGCTGGAGGTACATCCAATCTTCGGCCCCGTCCGGCTCGGGTGCGGCCGCCGGCACGGCTGCCGGGACGGGCTCCGACCCGTCACCTCTCGTCACGATTGCGGCGGCGATGACTAACAGCGTCATCAGAGCCGCCACGACCGCAGTCGGAGCCAAACTTCTGGTGTGCATCGGCACGTGTACCTCCCCGTTTTTAGGCGCGCATTGCGCCACTCTCCCACCCGCGCCGGGTGCGCCTTCCAGGTGATATCACCCGGGCCGACGCTCCGTCGCCGGCGTTACCCTAACCGAATATAGGATCGCCTATGAGTCACTGGCGTTCTGACTGCAGAAACGTCGCGAGAATCCCGTCGTGGTCGAACGCCGTTTTCGTCGCCGTCAGCTCCTGCTGCTGGCGATCCCCGTCGTTGTCCTGGCGTTCGTCCTGAGCTTCAGGGTCTTCGATCCGAAGGACCCGTGCCAGGAGCCGAGCGCCGCGCCGGCCGCTCAAACAGCGCTCTTGCCGGCGGGGTTGTCCTTCGACCAGATCGGGACGGTCACGGGGGTGCGGAAGGACGGCCGTCATATCATCGTGCAGGCGGTGACGACGAAGCCGCCGGACGAGGCCTCGGTGCTGATCCAGGAGGCCGTGACCGCCGCCGGCTACCGCTTCGTGGGAGCGGATAGCGAGGGCGTCGAAGCGGAGGTCTTCTTCAGCCTCGGGGCGTTTGCCGGGGGCCAGGCGCACGTGCAACCGGCCGCCGCCTGCGCCAGCCGGTGGGACATCGAGGCCGTCCTCCTCGATCCCGACGCCGTGCCGTAATGCTCTAGCGCCGGAACTGCAGCTCGTGCCAGGAAGGCACGGGCGCGAGCTCGAGCAAAGCCCGATCGCCGCGCGGGTCCCGGTAGCCGAACTCGGCGACCTCCTCGTCCCAGTCCACGTCGAGAAGCCCGAGCTTCACGCGCTGGTCGAGCCAGGCCCCGCGGAAGACGAGCTTCCGCAGCCAGTAGACGAGCGACTCGCCGTCGACGGCCGCGAGGGCCTCCCAGTGGCGGACGAGGTAGCGGCCGAGCTCGCTCCGCGCCTCCTCGATCCGCTGGTCGGAAGTCAACTCGACGAGATCCGCGGCCTCCTCCTCGTCGAGGTCGTTGCTCTCGACGAGCCGGAGCTTGACGGCGGCGCCGATCACACGCTCCTCGAAGTCCTCGGCGTTGAACGCGAACCGGTATCCCAGGAACTGGACGACGTAGTCGTCCCCGGACTCGTAGTTCGCATCGCTCACCTACCTGAGGATACGCGGGCCGGTTGCTGTCCGACCCCCTCCCTACGGTGGATCACCGCGATGCACGAGGCAACCTGGACGATCACCTCGTGCTCGCACCGGGAGTCGGCGCAGCTGGCTCAGGAGCTGGGAATCAGCGAGACCACCGCTCGTGTGCTCCTCCGGCGCGGGCACGCCGACGCCGCCACGGCGCGGGCGTTCCTGGCCGGCGCCGATCCGGGCCACGACCCTCGCCTGCTCGGAGACATGGATGCGGCATGCGAACGGATTCGCGCCGCCATTGCGTCAGGACAGCGCATCTGTGTCCACGGCGACTACGACGCGGACGGGATCTGCGCCACCGCGCTCGCCGTCCTCGTCCTGCGGGAGCTCGGCGCAGACGTCTCCTGGCACCTCCCGAGCCGGTTCGAGGAGGGCTACGGCGTGTCCGGCGAGACGCTCGACCGGCTGGCCGGCGACGGGTGCGCCCTCGTCGTCACCGTCGACTGCGGAATCACCGCGGTCGCCGAGGTGGCCCGCGCGAAAGAGCTGGGGCTCGACGTCGTCGTCACCGACCACCACCGGCCGGGAGACGAGCTGCCGGACTGCCCGATCGTCGCGACGAGGCCGTCCGACTATCCATTCCCGGAGCTCTGCGGAACCGGGGTCGTCTACAAGCTCGGTCAGGCGCTCCTCGGCCCGGGGTCGGAGGAGCTGCGGCGGCACCTGGATCTCGTCGCGATCGCGACGATCTCCGACGTCGTCCCGCTCGTGGACGAGAACCGGTACCTCGCGCGGGCCGGGCTGAAAGCGCTGGCACGGACGCAGAAGCAGGGGCTGCGTGCGCTGATGCGCACGGCCGGGGTCGACCCGGCCGCCGTCGACGCCGGCGCGGTCGGGTTCCGTCTGGCGCCCCGCATCAACGCAGCGGGGCGGCTCTCGCATCCCGAGACGGCGCTGCAGCTCCTCCTCACCGAGGACGACACGGAGGCCTCCGAGCTCGCCGGCCGCCTCGAGGAGCTGAACCGCGAGCGGCAGGCGGTCGAGGACAGGATCGTCCGCGAGGCCGTAGCCCAGGTCGAGGCGTGGCCCGAGAGCCGCCAACGTCGGCGCGGCTACGTCGTTGCACACGAGGACTGGCACGAGGGCGTGATCGGGATCGTCGCCTCGCGGCTCGTCGAGCGCTTCAACCGACCGGTCGTCCTGATCGCCGGAACCGACGGCGACTGGAAGGGGTCCGGGAGGTCGATCCCGTCCTTCGACCTGCACGCCGCGCTCGGCGTTTGCTCCGAGCACCTCTCGCGCTTCGGCGGGCACCGCGCCGCCGCGGGGTTGTCGATCGACCCCGCGAAGCTCGGGGCCTTCGCGGAGGCATTCGGCGAGGCCGTCGACGCAGAGCTGCCGGAGGAGGATCTGCAGCCGAGGGTCGTGGTCGACGCGGTCGTCTCAGGCGACGAGTTGACGCTCGACCTCTCCACGGAGCTCGGTCATCTCGCCCCGTTCGGGCTCGGCAACCCGGGCGTGACGCTCCTCCTCCCGTCGTGCGATCTCTCGGACGTCGCTCAGACGGCGGACGGGAAGCATCTCCGCTTCCGCGTGCGCCATCGTGACCGGCCCGCCGGGTCGGCGATCGCGTTCGGGCTCGGACGCCACGCCGACCGCGCGCGGCGCGAAGTCCGCCACGACGTCCTCTTCCGCCTCGAGGAGAACCGCTGGAACGGCACCGTCGCGCCGCAGCTCGTCGTCCGTCAGATCCTCGAGACACCCGAGCGCCACGAGAGCCTGCGTGAGTGGCTCACCGAGGAGTTCCGCAAGGACCAGGGCGCCAGGGATGCGACCGCGCAGGCGATCTTCGACGAGCTCGGACTCGAGGCCGGCGGCCCGAGGCGCCAGCTGCTCGAGTCGGACGGGTTCCGAGCGCTCCTGGCCGAGGAGCCTGCTGCGGTCGCGGAGGCGGCCTAGAAGGCGCCTAGGAGAGCCGGAGTGTCCTTCGGTGCTGCCGGCGGGCCCGGGAGTCGAGGCTCGCGAGCAACCAGGCGAGCGCCAGGATCGTTCGTTTCTGACGGCGGGAAGTACGCATGGACCGGGTGTCTTCGCGGCCGGGAGGTCGGCTCCTACCTGCGGAGTACCATTTGGATATGACGCTGCTCGAGGCTCCGGAACGACATCAAGACCTCATCAACGAGCTGATCGCCGAGGTCGCCGAGTACAACCCGGACCTCGATCGCGACCTGATCGCGCGCGCCTTCCGCTATGCCGCGTCCGCCCACGAAGGCCAGCAGCGGCGCTCGGGCGAGGAGTTCATCCACCATCCCTATTCGGTCGCGCGCATCTGTGCGGAGCTCCAGCTGGACGACGAAACGATTTCCGCGGCACTGCTCCACGACGTCGTCGAGGACACCGACGTCACGCTCGACGACGTCAAGGCCGAGTTCGGCGACGAGATCGCGCAGCTCGTCGACGGCGTGACGAAGCTGACGCGCGTCAGCTTCCAGAGCCGGGAGCAGGCCCAGGCGGAGAACTACCGGAAGATGGTCCTGGCGATGGCCGAGGACCTCCGGGTCATCTTCATCAAGCTCGCCGACCGGCTCCACAACCTCCGCACGATCGAGTACCTCGGCAAGCAGAAGCAGGTGCAGAAGGCCCGCGAGGCGCTCGAGGTGTACGCGCCGCTCGCGCACCGGCTCGGGATCCATCAGATGAAGTGGGAGCTCGAGGACCTCGCGTTCGAGGCGCTCCACCCGCGCAAGTACACCGAGATCAAGGCGATGGTGAACGAGCGGCGCGCCGACCGCGAAGAGCATGTCCGGGAGGCGGCATACGTCCTGCAGCGCGAGCTCGACAAGGTCGACATCCCGGCCGACATCTCCGGGCGCGCCAAGCACTTCTATTCCATCTACGACAAGATGGCCAAGAAGGGCAAGGAGTTCAACGAGATCTACGACCTCACCGCGATGCGCGTCATCGTCGAGCGCTCCGCGGAGGAGGGGACGCGCGACTGCTACGGCGCGCTGGGCCTGATCCACTCGCTCTGGAAGCCGATGCCCGGCCGCTTCAAGGACCACATCGCGATGCCGAAGCTGAACGGCTACCGCGCGCTGCACACCACCGTGATCGGGCCGCAGGGGCGGCCGCTCGAGATCCAGGTCCGCACGAAGGAGATGCACGAGACCGCAGAGCTCGGCGTCGCCGCGCACTGGCTCTACAAGCGCGGCGGCAAGGGCCGGAAGCCCGACGAGCGCTGGCTCGCCTGGGTGCGCCAGCTCCGTGACTGGAACGACGAGTCCGACCCCCGCGAGTACAAGAAGTCGATGCTCGGCGACCTGTTCGTCGACGAGGTCTACGTCTACACGCCCAAGGGCGAAGTCAAGATGCTCCCGGCGGGGTCGACGCCGATCGACTTCGCCTACGCGGTGCACACGGACGTCGGCCACAAGACCGTCGGCGCACGCGTCAACGGCCGGATCGTGCCGCTCCACTACTCGCTCCAGAGCGGCGACTTCGTCGAGGTCCTGACGACGAAGAGCGGGCGTGGCCCGTCGCGCGACTGGCTGACGCTCGCGAAGTCGTCCCGGGCGCGGAACAAGATCCGGCAATGGTTCTCCCGCGAGACGCGCGAGGACACCGAGCAACGCGGCCGGGAGTCCCTCGAGCAGGCGCTGAAGCAGCAGAAGCTGCCGTACAAGAAGATCGCCGGCTCCGCCGTGCTCGCCCAGGTGATCCGGGAGGCGGGCTTCAAGAAGGCGGAGGACTTCTACCTCGCGCTCGGCTCCGGAAAGCTCCCTCCGAATCAGATCGTCAACAAGGTCATCCAGCGCCTGAAGACGACCGAGGTAGCGGAAGAGGACACCGTTCCGCTCAAGCCGACGCGCTCGGCGGAGGCGGTCGGGAGCTCCCAGCTTGGAATCAACGTCGAAGGCATCCAGGACGTGCTCGTCCGCCTCGCGAAGTGCTGCACGCCGGTACCGAGCGACGAGATCGTCGGGTACATCTCGCTGGGCAAGGGGATCACGATCCATCGGGAGGACTGCCCGAACGTCCGGGCACTGCGCCGCAACCCCGAGCGCTTCACGCCGGTGAGCTGGGACGGCGGCTCGACGAAGAGCTTCCGCGTCCAGATCGCGGTCGACGCGTGGGATCGTCCTCGGCTCCTCGAAGACGTTGCGAGGACGTTCGCCGAGCACGGCTCGAACATCGTCTCGTACGGCGGCACCGTCGAGGATCAGCTTGCGAAGAACTGGTACACGGCCGAGGTCGGCGACGTGAAGTCCCTGCGCGGCCTCTTGAGCTCGCTCAGGAACGTCGACTCCGTCTTCGACGCCTACCGCGTCACGCCCAGCTGATCACTCGTTCGAGGGAATCGTCTCCCGCAGCGAGGGCCTGACGGGCGAAAAGCCGCCGGTAATCGGCCAAATCACCCTTCTGGGGGATGATCCTCGAACGGGAGGGGTACCTCGAACGAGGGATAGACGCGGGACCGCCTCCGACTACAACGAGTGCAAGGGGAGGGGGCAGCTGCGGCGCCCGTCCGCTCGTCGGATGGGCGCGCGCGGCTCCAGGCTCTCTCGGGTGAGAGCCGCTTGAGTCGAGGCGCCGCCTAGCGTTCGAGGGCGGCGCCCTCGAACTCCTGGATCTTCTCGCGGTACCAGTCGGGGAGCGGGCAGGGCTTTCGCTCGTCCAGGTCGACCAGCACAACGGTCTGGTTGGCGGTCACCATCAGCACGTCGTCCTCGACCCGGTAGGCGGCGCAGTCGTAGGTCATGCTCGTTCGCCCGATCCGCGCGACCCGGATGAAGACCTCGATCAGGTCGTCGAACTGCGCCGGCGCGAAGTACTCGATGTTCGTGGCCCGCATGACGAACTGGCGCTCCTCGTCGGCGCTCGTGTAGAGCTGGCCGAGGTGCCGGTGGTACTCGACGCGGGCGGAGTCGAAGTAGGGGAGGTACCGGCCGTAGTAGACGATTCCCTGCGCGTCGGTATCGGAGAAGCCCACGCGCGTGAGCGCCGAGAGCTTGAACGGCGGCTTCCGGTCGGTTAACCGCCCCGCCTCAAGCACGGATGACGTCGAGCACCTCGTCCCGCTTCTGCTCCATCAGCTCCTCCGAACGGGCCTCGAGATTGAGGCGAAGGAGCGGCTCCGTGTTCGAGGGGCGGACGTTGAAGTGCCACTCGCCCGCGTTGACGGAGATCCCGTCGAGGTGCGAGACCTCGCCCTGCGGGCCGAAGCGATCCTCCAGCTCCTCGAGCTTGAGCTCCACATCGGGAACCGGTGTGTTCAGCTCGCCGGTGATGAAGTAGCGGTCGCGGTACGGGCGGAGAATCTGGGAGAGCTTCTCGCCCCGGCGCGAGATGAGCTCGAGCATCAGGAGGAACGGGACGACACCGGAGTCCGCCTGGCTGAATTCGCGGAAGTAATAGTGGCCCGATACCTCGCCGCCGAAGACGGCACCCTCCTCGCGCATCCGGTGCTTGATGAAGGCGTGGCCGACGCGGTTGATGAGCGGCGTGCCGCCGGCGCCCTCGATCGTCTCGGGCACCGCCCAGCTGGCCCGCACGTCGTAGATGATCTTTCCGCCCGGGCTCTTCTCCAGCACTGACTCGGCGAGGAGCGCCGTCACGAAGTCGCCGGGGACGAACTCGCCCTCGTCGTCGACGAAGAAGCACCGGTCGGCGTCGCCGTCGAACGCGACGCCGAAGTCGGCTCCCTCGGTCGTCGTCTTCTCGACGATGAACTCGCGGTTCTCCGGGAGCAGCGGGTTCGGCTCATGGTTCGGGAAGGTTCCGTCCGGCTCGAAGTAGTGGCGGACCGCCTCGATCGGCAGGCGCTCGAGCACCGGCGGGAGCATCACACCCGCCATCCCGTTCGCCGCGTCGATGACGACGCGGAGCGGCTTGATCGCCGACATGTCCACGAAGGACAGGACGCGCTCGACATAGGCCGGCCAGACGTCGTGCTCGTGGACCTGTCCGAGGGACTGTCCCCCGGGCGTGTCCCCGAGGGCCATGGCCTTGTCGCGGATGTCGAGCAGGCCCGAGTCCCCGCCGACGGGCAAGGCTCCCCGGCGGACGATCTTCATCCCCGTGTACTCCTTCGGGTTGTGCGAGGCCGTGACGGCGACACCGCCGTCCAGCTCGAGCTCGCCGACCGCGAAATAGACCATCTCGGTCCCGACGAGCCCGAGGTCGAGGACGTCGGCGCCGCCCTCCGTCGCCCCGCGGATCAGCGCCGCCGCCATCGATGGAGACGAGACCCGCATGTCACGCCCGACCGCGATCCGCCGGGGCTCGAACTGCTCCACGAACGCCCGGCCGATCGCGTAGGCGCCGTCCTCGTCGAGCTCGGTCGGGTAGATCCCTCGAACGTCGTATGCCTTGAAGACCTTCGGATCGAGCACGGCCGGACTCTATCCCGGCGTCGAGTGGTCTCATGGTCGAGCGCATGGATCGTCTGCCCGCCGGAGTGCTGATCCGCCACGGCGTCAGCGCGTTCGGTTGGCTCAGTCCCGGTGAGCTGCGCGTCTTCACGCCCGGGGACCAATCGGCCGCACGGTCCTGGGTGACCGGGTCGCCATCCGCCTAGCCGACAGGCGAACGCGGCGTTGGGAGGAAAAAGTCTCATAAGCGGGAGTTTTCCGACCTCCGCATTCGTTCATAGACTTGAAGGATGGAGCGCAAGCTCGCGACAGTCCTGTTCGTCGATCTCGTCGGCTCGACAGCGCTGGTCACCGGAACCGATCCGGAGATCGCGCGCCGGCGCGTCCAGCAGTACTTCGACAAGGTCTCTCATTGCGTCGTGACCCACGGCGGGATCGTGGAGAAGTTCGCCGGCGACGCCGTCATGGCGGCGTTCGGCATCCCCCAGGCGCATGAGGACGACGCCGAGCGCGCGGTACGCGCCGCGCTCGGCATCCTCGAGTCCGTACGGGAGCTCGGGCTCGAGGTCCGAATCGGAATCGAGTCCGGCGAGGTCGTCGTCGACGACGCGAGGGAATCCACGTTCGCGACTGGCGAGGCGGTGAACATTGCCGCCCGGCTTCAGCAAGCCGCACCGGTCAACAGCATCATGATCGGCCCGGGCGCGCACCGGCTGACGCTCGGTCGGTTCGAAGTCGAGGACGAGGGGCCGGTCGAGATCCGAGGCCGCGCGGAGCCTGTCTGGGCCTGGCGCATCATCTGCCTCGCGGGCGGCAAGCCGGGCGCGGGCGTCCGGCAGGCGCCGCTCGTCGGCCGCGATGCCGAGCTCGAGCTCCTCGAGAACACCTACAGCCGTGCGGTTCGGGACAACCGCGCCCACCTCTTCACGATCTACGGCGACCCGGGCGTCGGGAAGAGCCGGCTCGTGAACGAGTTCGTCGGCGGCCTCGAGGGCGCCACGGTGCTCTACGGCCGTGCGCTTCCATACGGCGAAGGCGTCACGTACTCGGCGCTCTCGGACATGGTCAAGACGGCCGCCGGGATCGCGGACGACGACCCGCTCGATGACGCGCTCGAGAAGCTGCGTGACTGCTGCCCCGACGAGGCGGTGGCCGACCTGCTCGCGCTGGCCTCGGGCGTCTTGGAGGCGGTCAAGGGCGAGCGGAACCAGCAGGAGATCGCGTGGGCCGCGCGCGAGTGGGCGGAGAAGCTGGCCGAGCCGCAGCCGCTCGTGCTCGTCTTCGAGGACATCCACTGGGCCGAAGACGCGCTGCTCGAGCTGGTCGAGCACATGTCGACGTGGGTCAAGAACGTTCCGATCCTGCTGCTGTGCCTGGCGCGGCCTGAGCTGCTGGACTTGCGTCCGGGCTGGAGCGGCGGTCGTGTGCGCGCGACGGCGATCGAACTGGAGCCGCTGGGCCGCACGGACAGCGAGGCGCTGGTCGAGGCCCTGCTCGACGGAGAGCTGGGTAGCGGCGCACGCCAGGCGGTCCTCGACAAGAGCGAGGGCAACCCGCTCTTCGTCGAGGAGACCGTCCGGATGCTCTCGGAGGCGAACGGCGGCGGCATCGAGCGGATCCCCGACACGCTGCAGGCGCTCATCGCCGCACGCATCGACCATCTGCCACCGGGTGAGAAGGAGCTGCTCCAGGGCGCAGCCGTCATGGGGAGGATCTTCTGGAAGGGCGCGCTCGCCGAACTGGTCCTCGAGGGCACCGACATCGACCCGCTGCTGGAGGATCTTCATCTCCGCGAGATCGTCTTGCCAGAGACCCGCTCGTCGATCTCGGGCCAGGACGCGTTCAAGTTCAAGCATGTGCTGATCCGCGAGGTTGCGTACGGCGGGCTCTCCAAGGCCGCTCGCGCCGGTTACCACCAGCGCTTCGCCGAGTGGCTGCGGAAGCACGCGGGCGAAGAGCTGCTGGAGGTCCGCGCGTACCACCTCGACCATGCGACGGCGCTCCTCGCCGAGCTCGACGGGGCGCCGCCGAAGCGTCTCGCGACGGAAGCAGCCGCGGCGCTGGAAGAGGCCGGCCGGAGGGCGCTCGCGCGTGAGGCGAACGCGACGGCGCGCAAGCTCCTCGTTCGGGCCGTCGAGCTCGAGCCCACAGTCGAGCGGCGGTTCCAGGCCGCACGAGCGGCCTGGCGGATGAGTGAGTTCCCCGTCGTCTCCCCGGAGATGCAGAAGGTCCTCAGTCTCGCGCGCGAGGCGGGGGACAAGGATCTCGAAGCCCGGGCGCTCGCCGCTCTCGCGGAGGTCAGCATCTTCCGCGAGGGAGACGTGAGCCGTGGCGAAGAGCTGGCGCGGGAGGCCCTCGAGGTCGCCGAGCGCGACGAGAGCAAGGTCTTGGCGCTCGAGGTGCTCAACACCGTCGCCTGGTGGCGTGGCCGCCTCACCGAGGGAGAGGGATACGCCCAGGAGCAGCTCGAGATCGCCCGTCGGCTGGAGCGCGCGGACCTCGAGAGCGAGGCGCTGCTCTCGCTCGCCGGCATCTACACCTCGCGGCAGGAGGACGATCGGGCGGAGCCGCTGATCGAGCGGGCCAAGGCCCTCGCCGAGGAGAGCGGGTCGCTGACGGCGAGAGCGCACGCATACATGCAGTCGGGCGAGCTCTACGGATGGCGCCGCCGCGACGAGGAAGCGCTCGAGGAGTATGAACGGGCGCGCGAGCTCTTCGCGGAGGTCGGCGCGGCGACCCACCTGGCCCGGGCGATGCTCCGAATCGCGTCGACCGTCCGTCGGTCCGGGGACCTCGAGGAGGCGGAGAAGCTGGCGCGCGAGGGAATCCGGATCCTGAAGCCGCTCGAGGACCGCGGAACGCTCTGCGAGGTGCAGCGCTTCCTCGCCGAGGTCCTGCTCGACCAGGGCAGGCTCGACGAGGCGGAGCTCTACGCGCTGAAGGCCGTGGAGACCGTGGGCCCCCAGGACGTCAGCTCACAGGCATCGACGAAGGCGTCGCTCGCACTCGTCCGCGCCAGCCAAGGCAGGGACGAGGAGGCCGAAGCGCTCCTGCGTGAGTCGATCGAGATCCTCGAGCGAAGCGAGTACAGGCGCTTCCTCTCGGACCCGCTCGAGGCGATGATTCAGTTCCTGGAGGAGCGCGAGCGGTTCGAGGAGATCGCCGCCTTCGAGCGCCGGCTGGAAGAGCTCCGCGCGGGCGACGTCGCTGAGAGCGCCGCGTAGCCGCTGCCCAGCCCTCGATGCTCGGCACCCGCTACGACGTGATCGGTGCCGAGTACGCCGCCACGCGCCGTGAGGATCCGCGGATTGCCGCTCTGATCCACGCGGCGCTGGGTGATGCGCGCACGATCGTCAACGTCGGGGCCGGCGCGGGCTCGTACGAGCCGCGTGACCGAGACGTCGTTGCGGTCGAGCCGAGCGAGGTGATGCTTGCCCAACGTGACCCTGGCGGGCCGCCGGCGATCCTTGGCGGGGCGTACCCGCTGCCCTTCGAGGATCGAAGCATGGACGCCGCGATGGCGATCCTGACGATCCACCACTGGGACGAAGACCAGGAGCGGGGGGTCAGGGAGATGCGCCGCGTCGCAAGCCGCCCCGTTGTGATCCTCACCTACGACCCTGAGGTCAGCGGCCGCATGTGGCTGCTGGCGGACTACCTCACAGAGGTTGCCGAGCTCGACCGGCGTATCTTCCCTTCGCTCGAAGCGCTCGCTCGGTGGCTCGATTCGGAGGTCACTGTGCGGGAGGTGCCGATTCCCCGCGACACGCCCGACTGGTCACTCGGTTCCTTCTGGGCCCACCCCGAGCGGGTTCTCGACGCGCAGGCGCGCAATGCGACTTCCGGCTTCGCACGGATGCCTCCGGAGGTGGTCGATCGCGTCGTCGAAGCCGTTGCACGCGACCTCCAAGACGGAACCTGGGACGCGCGTCACGGTCATCTCCGCGGGCTCGACGAGTACGACGCGGGCCTGCGCCTGCTCGTGTCCGAACCTGTGCAGCGCTAGCGCCGGTTCGCAGCCGCGAGCAGGATCTCCCGGATCGCCTGGTGGCTCTCCTCATCCGGAGATTCACTGATCACGGTCGCGGGACGGTCGATCTTCGAGAGCGCGTCCGCCAACGGCTCGGCTCGGAGGGTTCCCTCCCCGTAAGAGAGGTGCTTCGTCTCGTTCCGGTTCGCGTACGCGATATCGGAGAAATGCACGTGGAACGGCGCGCCAGGTTCCATGACGGCATCCGCGCGCTCGAGGACCGACGCGAAGGGCTCCACTTCCGTGAACGCGCCGTCGGAGGTCGCGTGCATGTGGGCGAAGTCGAGCACCGGGCGGATCCAGGGAACGCGCCCTGCGATCGCCAGCACGTCGTCGATCGTCCCGAGCTCGCGCACCCGGCCCATCACCTCGACCCCGAACGGCACGCCGCGGCCCTTCTTCTCCAGCCTCTCGCGCAGCTCGCCCGCCTGCTCGACCACGTCGTCGAGCGCCTGCCCGCGCTCGCGCCCGAGCAGGAAGCCCGGGTGGAAGACGACGAGCTCGGCGCCGGCGGCGAGGGCGATTCCCGCCGAGTGGTCGAGCATCCCGATCGCCATGTTCAGCTTCTTGCCGCGCTCCGCGTGCCCGACGAAGCCGGCGATCGGAGCATGGACGGAAAGGACGATGCCGGCGTCCCGCGCCAGCTCACCTAGCCGCTCCGCCCACGGGTAGCCCATCCAGAACTTGCCCTCGAAGTCGATCTCGCAGGCCGAGTAGCCGCGCTCCAAGAGGATCGCCACCGCCTCTTCCGGCGACTCGCGCGACGGGATGCGCGCAGGCCCGAATCGCAGCTTGCCCACGGAGGGACCGTAGCCCAATGAGGATGGCGTCCGACGCCGTTCCTACCCTGAGTTCATGGCCAAGCGCCCGTCCAGAATCGATCTGCTCGAGCTTGACATCGACCTCCGCCTGACCGACCTCTGGCGTGAGGCAGCCGACGTCGGTGAGTGGAACCTCGAGATCGTCGCCGCCTTCATGCGGGCCGCGTACGGGAAGGGCTACTGCGACGCGCTGACCGAGGACTCGCCGGGCAGCCTGTGCGAGGAGCACGGGTACCGGATCCCGGATCGGCGGCGCCCGGCACCCACCCGCGAAGGCTGATCTCACCGGGGCTAAACTGACGGCGTGGCGCGCCGTTCCAGCCCTGCCCGCCTCGTCATCGCCCTCTCCGTGGCGGCGATGTTGGCCGTCTTCCTGCTCTACACCTCGATCGCCGGCGGGACGCCGCAGCTCCGGCCGAGCCAGCTGAACGGCCGGACGGGCGAGATTACGATCGTCGGACAGGTCGTCGCGCCGGTCCAGCGGAGCGGGCGGACCATTCGCTTCCGGATCAAGGACGTTGAGGGAGGCTCCACGGTCCGGCTCCCTGTGACCTACACGGGCTCGGTCCCCGACATGTTCAAGGTCGGTCGCGACATCTCGTTGAAGGGCCGGGTGCACGGCGGCACCTTCGTCGGCACCCCGGGCACGCTCGTGACGAAGTGCCCGTCCAAGTACAGCTCTAAGAAGACCTAAGTGCCCCTCCAGGCGACACACGCCGGCTTCTGGCCCGCGATCACGCGGCGCCAGAACCCACCCTCCTCCACCAAGGCTGCCTAGCCTTGGCTCGTCGGAGTGCGCGCTCTGGCTTGGTGCTCGCGACCCAGAAGCGGGGCAGCGTCACCCGAAGGGGCACTAATGCCCGAGCTCGGGCGCGCAGCGCTCATCGTGTGCCTCGGGCTGGCCCTTTATGCAGTGGTCGCCGGTGCCATTGCAGCCCGTCAGCGCCGCCAGCGGCTCGCGGAGTCGGCGCAGAACGCTGTCGTGGCGTCCTTCGCGGCGGCCCTCGTGGGCTCGGCCGTCCTGCTCACGGCGCTCGTCCAGAACGATTTCAGCTTCGTCTACGTCGCCGACCACACGAGCCGAGAGCTGCCGCTCGGGTACACGATCTCGGCGTTCTGGGGCGGGCAGGAGGGCTCGCTTCTCCTCTGGCTCCTGATCCTCACCGGCTTCTCGGCGATCGCGGTCCTCCTCGCACGGCGGTCGGCGGCAAGCCTCCTCCCGTGGGCGGTGCCGATCCTCGGCGGCGTGATCACGTTCTTCGCGTTCACGCTTGTCGCCGTCTCCAGTCCGTTCGCGACCCAGGCGGCGCCGGCCGACGGAGCCGGGCTCAACCCGAGCCTCCAGAACCCGTACATGCTCGCCCACCCGCCGATGCTCTACCTCGGGTTCGTCGGGCTGACGATCCCGTTCGCCTTCGCGATGGGCGCTCTGGCGGCGCGGAGAAGCGACGAGCTCTGGATCGTGGTCACCCGCCGGTGGACGCTCGTCGCCTGGACGTTTCTCGGCTTCGGCCAGCTCCTCGGCGCCCACTGGGCCTACGTCGAGGTCGGCTGGGGCGGCTACTTCGCGTGGGATCCCGTCGAGAACGCCGCGCTCATGCCGTGGCTCGCCGCGACGGCGTTCCTGCACTCCGTGATGATCCAGGAGAAGCGCGGGATGCTGAAGATCTGGAACGTCATCCTCGTGATCGGGGCCTTCGCACTGGCGCTTTTCGGCACCTTCCTGACGCGCTCGGGGATCATCAGCTCGATCCACTCCTTCACCGAGAGCTCGATCGGGCCATGGTTCCTCGGCTTCATCGGGCTCGTCCTGGCCGGCTCGATCCTGCTCGTCCTCTCGCGACTACCCCTGCTGCGTTCGAAGACGCGGCTCGAGTCGCCCATCTCGCGTGAGGCGAGCTTTCTCTACAACAACCTGCTGCTCGTCGCCCTCTGCCTGACGATCCTCTGGGGCGTCCTCTACCCGATCCTGACGGAGGCGGTCCGCGGCGAGCCCGTGACCGTCGGGCCGCCGTACTACAACTTCTTCCTCAAGGCCTTTGGCCTCCCGCTGCTCCTGCTGATGGCCATCGGGCCGCTGATCGCCTGGCGCCGTGCGTCACTGCGCGGACTGGGGAGGACGTTTGCCTGGCCCGCGGGGTTCGCGCTCGCATGCGGCGTCCTCCTGGTAGTGCTCGGCGCGGGCTCGTCGATCCCGGGCCTCGTCGGCTATACGTTCTGCGCCTTCGTGCTTGCGTCGATCGTGCTCGAGTTCGTGCGCGGCACACAGGCGAGGCACGCGCTCGGCAGCTCGAGCTGGGCCGGCGCCTTCAGCTCGCTGGTCGGGCGCAACCGCCGGCGGTACGGCGGCTACATCGTCCACGCGTCGATCGTGCTGCTCGCGATCGGCGTCATCGGCTCGAGCGCCTACGACACGATCGTCGACCAGCGGCTCCGGCCGGGCGACGCGTTTTCGGTGGCGGGCTACGACCTGCGCTACCGGGGGGTCGAGGAGTCGCGAGGGGCGAACGCTCAGGAGATCCGAGCCGTCGTGGACGTCTCACGAGACGGTGAGTCGCTCGGGACCCTGCGGCCGGGCAAGAACCGCTACTTCGCCGAGCAGCAGGTCTCGAACGAAGCCGCGATTCGGTCCGACAGGCTCAACGGGGAGGACCTGTTCCTCATCGCCGACCAGATCGACCCCGACGGCACGGTCTTCATCCGGGCGCTCGTGAAGCCGCTCGTCAACCTGATCTGGGTCGCCGGCTTCGTCTTTCTCGCCGGCGCTGCGATCGCCCTCTGGCCGGATGCCAGAGAGCAGCGCCGGCTGGCGGTTCGCTACGGCCGCAGCGAGGCACTCGCCCGCGCGTGAGCCCTGAGCTCCTGCTCGGCGCGCTGCTGGCGGCAGCCGCGGTCGTCTTCGTTGCGGTCCCGTTCCTGCGGGCGAAAGAGCCTCCCGCGCCGCTGACGCCGGCCGACGACGAACTCGCCAAGGCGGAGGAGCGGGATCGCGTCCTCGCGGAGCTCAAGGAGCTCGAGTTCGACCACCGCACGGGGAAGATCACCGACGAGGACTACCGGAAGCAGGTCTACCCGCTTCGGCGGCAGGCAGCGGCTCTGTTGCCATCCGAGACTCCGAAAGACCCCTCCGAGCAGCGCTTTTCGCCGCCAAAGCTCCCATCTAGCCGATCCGACGGGTAGGATCCCCGCAATTCCGGGCTTGGGAGGGAGGTCTTCCCGGTTCGCGAACACGGCCCCTATGGCTCGACGACTCGTCTGCAGCCTCGTTCTCGCCCTGCTCGTAGCGGCTCCCGCTTCGGGCAGCATCTACGACCGCAAACAGCGGCTCGACGATCAGGCGCAGGCGCTCCAATCGAAGGCCGACCAGGCCAGGGCTCGCGAGGAGGCGCTCCGCTCAGAGATCGCGTCGGTCTCGGACCGGATCCAGGCACTCGAGGCCGAGGTAGGCGACGTCTCCAGCCGGCTGGCCGCGCTCGAGGAGGACCTCGCGCTCCACCAGCAGAAGCTGGAGGCGGTCAAGGCGCTCTACCGCCTGCAGAGCGAGCGCCTCAGGTACCTCCGGGGGCAGTACGCGGTCGCGCAGATGAGGCTCGCCGACCGCTTGGTGGCCATCTACGAGGGTGAGGATCCGAGCACGCTCGACATCGTCCTCGAGGCGGACAGTTTCAGCGCGGCGCTCGACCAGATCGACTATCTCGACTCGATCGCCGCGCAGGACCACCGGGTCGTGCAGCACGTCACGGGAGCCCGTGACCACATGCGCCAGCTGAAGGAGCGCACCGGGAAGACGAAGGCGCGCGTCGCAGCCGTGACCCGTGCGGTCGAGATCAGGACACAGCAGCAGCGCGCAGCCTACGACCAGCTGCTGATCTCGCGACGGGGGCTGGCCGAGGCGCGCAGCGCGAAGCGGGAGGCGAGAGACGAGGCTCACGAGGCCGCGGAGCAGTACGAGGGCAAGGCCGAGGAACTGCTGAAGGTCAGCGCCCAGCTCGCTGCTCGGATCAATGCGGCCCAGTCCGGCCCGAGCTACTCCAGCACCGGCGACGGGACGGTCTCGGCGAGCGGCATGATCTGGCCGGTCGGCGGGCCGGTCGTCAGCGGCTTCGGCTGGCGCTGGGGCCGCATGCACGAAGGCATCGACATCGGCGCCGGGTACGGCACGCCGATCCAGGCATCGGCGTCGGGCAACGTCATCTACGCCGGCTGGATGGGCGGCTATGGAAACCTGATCATCATCGACCACGGCAACGGCGTCGCCACTGCGTATGGCCACCAGTCGAGCTTCGTGGTCGGCGGCGGGCCCGTCTCACAGGGACAGACCATCGGCTACGTCGGGCTGCACCGGCCACTGCTTCGGCCCGCACCTGCACTTCGAGGTGCGCGTCAACGGCTCGGCCGTGGATCCGCTGGGATACCTGTAGCTCCGCGGGCGACCAAAAAGTCCCCCATTTTTGAAGGTATGCCCTTATAGTTTCCGCGCTGCAAGCCTCGCGCGCTCTTGGCTTGCGGCACTGTCGTCTCCCGACGGCGCCGGCCGCCCTCGAGGGGCGGCCGGTCGTTCTGCTCAACGAAGCAGGCGCAGGTCCGGGAGGTTGCGCCAGCGGCCTTCCAGATCGAAGCCGTAGCCGACGAAGAACTCGTCCGGCACGGTGAAGCCGACGTACCGGACCGGCAGGCTCTCGACCAGGCGTCGGTACGGGCGGTCGAGGAGCGCCACCGCCGCGAGCGAGCTCGGCTCCCGCAGCACGAGCGTCTTGACGAGGAAGTTGAGCGTCATCCCCGTGTCCACGACGTCCTCGACGAGGAGCACGTCCCGGTCCTTGATGCTCAGCGTCAGGTCTTTCAGCAACCGCACGCGTCCCCCGCCGCCGCCGTTGCCCTCGTAGCCGGCGAGCGCGATGAAATCGAGGTTGTGCGCGATCGGCAGCGCGCGGGACAGGTCCGAGAGAAAGACGGTGGCCGTCTTCAACGAGGCGACGAGGATCGGCTCGCGGCCGGCGTAGTCGGCCGCGATCGCGGTCCCGAGCTCGGCGACCCGAGCCCGGATGTCCTCGGCGGAGAGATAGACCTCGCCGATGCGTGCGTCCAGTTCGGGCGCTAGGAGGCCAGATCCAGTCGGTATCGCTGAGCCAGTCGCTCGATGTCTCGACGATAGAAGAGCTTCACGTTCACCCCGGGATACCGCTCACGAAGCTTCCGCAGCTTGCGGTTCTTCCGTGTGACGAGCGACTGCTTCATCACGGTCAGCTCGACGTAGAGGCCCTGCTCGGGGAGGTAGAAGTCCGGCGAGAACGCCTCGATGACCCGGCCGTCGGGGCCTTCCTCGAGCACGAACGTGTGCGGCTCGTACATCCACGGAATCTCGTAGTAGTCGAGGAGCTTCGCGCATTCGAGCTCGACCTCGTGCGCGAAGCACGGCTGCCCCTCTCCACGATATGCCTGGAAATCGGGAACTTTTTCGACCACCCGCCCCTGAGAGTAGCGACGGCCTCGGACACCATGCCTCGCCGCCTTCTTACACTTCGAGCATGCCGGGACGCGACGGGTCGAGGACGATCGCCCACATCTCGGACATCCACTGCGGTGGCCCCGACTTCGTGCCGAGCCTGATGGAGCGCGCGGTGGCCGAGATCAACGAGCTCGAGCCGGACCTGATCATCTGTTCAGGCGACCTGACGACGTTCGGGTTCAAGCAGGAGTTCCTGATGGCGCGGGAGTACCTCGACCGGCTCAACTGTGAACGGATGGTCGTCATCCCGGGCAATCACGACTCGCGAAACGTCGGCTACCTCCACTTCGAGGAGTTCTTCGGCGAGCGCCACTCGGTCCTGCGGCTGGAGGAGATCACCGTGGTCGCCGTCGACTCCAGCGAGCCCGACCTCGACCACGGTCAGATCGGCCGCGCACGGTATTCGTGGATCGAGGAGCAGTTCGCCGGGCCGGCCGACTTCCGCATCTTCGTGATGCACCACCACCTGCTCCCCGTACCGGGGACGGGTCGCGAGCGGAACATCGTCTACGACGCCGGCGACGTCATCGAGTGCCTGCAGGGCGCGCAGGTCGATCTCGTCCTCTCGGGCCACAAGCACGTGCCGTACGCCTGGCGCCTCGAGGACATGTTCGTCGTCAACACCGGGACGGTCTCCTCCATCCGGCTCAGGGGCAATACGAGGCCCTGTTACAACGTCATCGAGGTTCACGGCAAGCACGTGGACGTCTGGCGCAAGTACCCATTTCACGGGCAGGAGCGGATCATCCAGTTCTCGCTCGACACGCGGGCGTTCGAGAAGTACACGGCTCGGATCGAGGGCGAGGTGACCACGCGGTGAGCTTCCTGGGGCGGCGCTGGGAAGGGAGGCAAGCCCGAGCCGCGCAGGACAGTGCAGAGTGGCACGGACAAGCGGCTCGGGCGCAGCATCCCGCAGCCAGCGTCGTCAGCCTTTGGCGGAGCCCGGCTCCGCCGGGCGGGAGCCGAAGGCGGCCAGGGGCATGAGAGCTTTGGCGCTCATTGACGGGGAGCACTACGCGCCGGTCGTGCGCGACGCGCTGGCCGAGATCCCGCACGACGTCGTCGGCGCGCTGCTCGTCGGAGGCACGGAGAAGCTCATGGGCGGGGACGACTACGGCGTCCCGCTCGCCGCCGACCTCGAGGAGGCGCTTTCACGCTTCGACCCCGAGGTGGCGGTGGACGTCTCGGACGAGCCGGTGCTGGGACCGCGCGAGCGGTTCCGGCTCGCGAGCCGGTTCCTCGCGCTCGGAATCGCCTACGAAGGCGCCGACTTCTCGCTCCGCGTTCCGGAGTACGAGCCGTTCGATCTTCCGTCGCTCGCCGTGATCGGCACCGGCAAGCGGCTCGGCAAGACGGCCGTCACGGGGTACGCGGCGCGCCTGCTCGCAGACGAGCGCGACGTCGTCGTCGTCTCGATGGGACGCGGGGGCCCGGCGGAGCCTCAGGTTGCCGACCTGCGGCCGACCGTCGAGGATCTCCTGGAGCTCGCACGCGAAGGCGCGCATGCGGCGTCGGACTACCTCGAGACTGCCGCGCTCTCGGGTGTCCCGACGATCGGCTGCCGGCGCGCCGGCGGCGGGCTCGCGGGGGTTCCGTGGACGAGCAACGTCGCCGCAGGCGCGCAGAAGGCCCTCGATCGCGAGCCCGAGCTCGTGATCTTCGACGGGAGCGGCGCGGCGATCCCCCCGGTTGCGACGCGGAAGCGAGTTCTCGTCGCAGGCGCTCACCAGCCGCCCGAGCTCGTGGTCGGCTACCTCAACGCGTACCGCATCCTCGTCTCCGACCTCGTCGTCCTGACCATGGCCGAGGACGGGACTCGGCACCAGGAGCTCGCCGAGGCGGTCCGCGAGGTCAAGGACGTCCCGGTCGTGGCGACCGTGCTCCGTCCGCGGCCGATCGAGCCGATCGAGGGCAAGAGGGTCGCGTTCTTCACCACGGCCGACGCGTCGGCGACCGAGCTGCTGGCAGGGCACCTCCGCGACGAGCACGGCGCCGCCGACGTGACGATCTCCTGCAACCTGTCGCGCCGCGAGCAGCTGCGCGAGGACGTTCAGCGGGCCGATGCAGACGTCTTCGTCGTCGAGATCAAGGCGGCTGCGATCGACGTGGTCGCCCGGGCAGCCGCCGAGCGGGACATCCCGGTGGTGTTCGCCGACAACGACGTGATTCCGATCGAGGGCCAGCCGGATCTGGACGACGAGCTGCGGGCGCTGGCGGAGACGGCACAGCCGGAGCCCGTGCACTGATGCCCGAGCGCCGCCGCTTCGATCCGCTCCACCTCGGCACCGACGAGCATCCGTACTCGAAGGGCCTGATGGCGAGAGCCCTGATGCGCACCGGGCTCGGCGTCGCCGGCGCCTACGAGGTCGCGCGCCGCGTCGAGCAGGACCTGGCCGCGACCGGCAAGCGGACGGCCGACTTCGAGCGGATGGAAGAGCTTGCGATCGAGGTGCTCGGCGAGCCGGACGGGGCGCTTGCGATGGGACGGCTTCGGCGCTACCAGGAGCTCGACGAGCTCGACATGCCGCTGATCATCCTGATCGGCGGCGCCACCGGCACGGGCAAGTCGACGGTCGCCGCCGAGGTCGCGTACCGCCTCGGGATCACGCGGGTGACGTCGACGGACTTCGTGCGCCAGACCATGCGCGCGCTGTTCACGCCCGAGTTCCTGCCCGCGATCCACTACTCGAGCTTCGAGGCCGGCCGCGCGCTGCCGACGGCGCAAGAGGAGGAGGTCGACCCGCTCCTCCACGGGTTCCTCGAGCAGACGCGCCACGTTCTCGTCGGGGTCCAGGCGGCGATCGACCGGTCGCTCGAGGAGGGCTGGTCGATGGTCATCGAAGGCGTTCATCTCGTGCCGGGGATGCTCCCGCGGATGGTCGAGAACGCGCTCGTCGTCGACTGCGTGATCACGATCGGGAACGAGGAGGCGCACGCCGGGCACTTCTGGATCCGCGACATCGCGTCTGAGGGCGTCCGGCCCCTGGACAAGTACCTCGAGCGCCTCGGCGACATCCGCTATCTCCAGGACTACATCGTCGAGCGCGCACAGGTGGAGGAGGTCCCGGTGGTCGAGAACTCGGAGCGGGAGAAGGCAATCGGCGGCGTGCTGGAGCTGGTTCTCGCCGCGGTCGACAGGGTACGGGTCTCGTCGTGACCGACGTCGCTGCCAAAGGAGCCGAGCTCGGCGCCCAGAGCGAGGGGACGCTCCGGACGTGTCTCTGCGAGAGCTTTGCGCGGGGGACCGAGCGCGCGGCCCTGGCGAGCGCCCGGTGGCTTGGCCGGGCGGACGAGACGGCTGCCCTCGAGGCTGCGACGTCGGGGATGCTCGAGGCGCTGGAGAAGCTTCCCATCGACGGAACGGTCGTGATCGGCGCCGCCGGTGAGGGTGAGCGGCTACAGACCGGCGTGAAGCTCGGCGCCGGGGGAGCGGTGGTCGAGCTGGCGGTGGACCCGCTCGAGGGGAGCGCCATCGTCGCCCGTGGCGGCGCGGGCGCCATGTCGATGATCGCGGTCGGCGAGCCCGGATCGCTCCAGACCCTTCCGGACATGTACATGCGGAAGATGGCGGTTGGCCCGGTCGCACGCGGGCACATCGACCTCAGACGGCCCGTCGGGGAGAACATCGAGGCGATCGCGGAGGCCTTCGGACGGCGGGTCGGCGACATCACGACGATCGTCCTCGAGCGGCCCCGGCACCACGACCTGATCGAGGAGATCCGCGCCGCGGGCGCTCGGATCAAGCTGATCCAGGACGGCGACGTCACCGCCTCGGTCTCCGCCGCGATCCGGGGCACGAACGATCACCTGGCGATCGGCATCGGCGGCACGAGGCAGGCGGTGCTGGCGGCCGCCGCGCTGCGCTGCCTCGGCGGCGAGCTCCAGGCCCAGCTCTGGCCGGTGTCGCGCCGCGAGATCGACGAGGCCCGCGAGCAGGGGATCGAGGACGTCGAGCGCGTGTTCACGACGGAAGACCTCGGTCCGAAGGAGGCGATCGTCTGCGCCACCGGAGTCTCGAACAGCGATCTCCTCCGGGGCGTCCGCTTCCGGGCGGACAGCGCCTGGACGCACACGCTCGTCATGTGCACCCGCTGCAACTGGGTGCGCTTCACCGAAGGCATCCACTTCTTCCAGCGTGAGCGCCGGGAAGAGGTTCGGCTTCCCGGCTTCTAGGGGTACCCTCAATCCATGGCTATGAGAGATGACGTCGTCGAGGCGCTCCGCCAGGTGGAGGATCCCGAGCTCGGGATGGACATCGTCGACCTCGGGCTCATGTACGACGTGGAGGTCGAGGGCCCGAAGGTGAAGGTCATCTACACACTCACCTCGATGGGCTGCCCGGTCGGCCCGATGATCGACGAGCAGATCAACATGGTCACTGCCCAGGTGCCAGGAGTCGAGGAGGTCGAGACCGAGCTGACCTGGGATCCGCCCTGGTCGCCGGAGAAGATGTCCGACGACGCCAAGTTCATCCTCGGCTTCGGCTAGCCGGCCACTGGCCGGGCTGCCTCCCGCCCGGCGGAGCCGGGCTCCGGCAGCCCTCCCGACGCTGACCGCACGCGGCTCTCCGGGTCTGTGCCACGGCACTATCCCCTCCGGCCGCGCACGCCCAGCGCCGGGCCAGTGACCGGCTAGCTTCGCGAGTCAGCAAGCCGCGATGCCAGGCGTAGGATTCAGACCGTGGAGGAGCGGCTCGAGCGACAGGCCCGCAACGAGGGCCTGATGCGCACCGTGAACGACCAGCGCGCCGCCATCGACGAAGGCGCGACCGCCTGGGCCGACGCGGAGCACCAGTTCGAGTTCCAGTGCGAGTGCGGGCGAGATGAGGGTTGCGAAGACCGCGTCCTGATGACCCTCGACGAGTACGAACGCGTCCGGAGTCAGCGGGATCGCTTCGCCGTCGTGCCCGGCCACGAGAACCTCGAGATCGAGCATGTTGTCGAGCAGGCCGATCGTTTCCTCGTCGTCGACAAGCGCGACGAGGTGGAGCACCTGGTCGAGTAGGGCGGGGCCGGAGCCCCGCCCTCTCGCATATCGCTACTTCGCGGGTGAGACCGTCGTCGCCGGACCGCCTCGTTCGTACTCGCGCTCGATCCGCTCCAACTCCTCCTCGGTGCCCTGCACGACCGGGCCCTTGAACCACTTGCGGGCCGAGAGCACGTACCAGCCTCCGAAGAGGAGGAATGCGGCTCCGACGAGCGGCCCCGTGTAGTTGAAGAAGTCCCAGGTGAAGCCTTCGTTCCCGGGGATGCCGGTGGACGCGAACGGGAGCACGAACGCGATCGCGATGAATGCGACCCAGATGATCGCCGCCCAGTCGACCAGCTTGTAGTAGCGGCCGAGGTTCCAGGCGCCCTGCTGGAAGGAGCTCCCGGCCTTCAAGCGCAGGATGACCGGCAGGATGAACGCGATGTACAGGCCGATCACCGAGATCTGCGTGCCGACGGCATAGCCCACGAACGCGTTGGAGAGCGTCGGGATCATCAGTGCGAACGAGAGCACGCAGATCCCCCAGACCGCGTAGACCGGCACGCGATCGGCCTTGGAGACACGCCGCCAGAACTTGTGTCCGGGGACGGCGCCGTCGCGCGAGAACGCGAACATCATCCGCGACGCCGACGTCACGGACGCGATCGTGCAGAAGGTCTGTGCGACCACGACGATGAAGAGCATGAATTTCGCCCAGGCCGTGCTCGTCGATTCCGTCCAGATCAGCGTGACGATTCCCTGTCCCGCGGCGACGAGATCGTCGTTGGTCAGGTCCGGGATCGCGAACGTCACGGCGACGAGGAGGATGAACCCGAAGATCACCGACACGACGACCGCCATCACCATGCCCCAGGCCGCGGCGAGCGATGCCTTCCTCGTCTCCTCGCTCATGTGCGCCGAGGCGTCGAAACCGGTGATCGTGTACTGGGCCATTGCCAGCCCGGTGATGAAGACGTAGACGTACATGAAGCTGCTCCAGCTGTGTCCCGAGAAGCCGGTGTTGTTGATCGTCTCGCCGAAGACGAAGCCGATCGACTTGTGGTTGTCGGGGACGGCAATCAGGATCCCGACGATGACGAGCACGCCGACCATGTGCCACCAGGCCGAGAACGCGTTCAGCATCGCCGTTGCCGAGACCTTGAACATGTTCACGATGCCGGCGAGGAGCAGGATCATCCCGTAGGTGAAGAGCACCCAGCTCGTCGAGTTCGGGTAATCCCAGAGCAGGTTCAAGAGCGCGGTCGTGAAGACCGCACAGCCGTAACCGATCGCGGCCGTGACCGCGATCTGGCCGATGAGGTTGAACCAGCCGGTGAACCAGCCCCAGGCCGGGCTCCCGAGCTTCGATGCCCAGTAGTAGAGGCCGCCGGCAGTGGGGTAGACGGAGGCGATCTCGCCCATTGACATCGCCACGATCGTGCTGAAGAGGCCGACGAGCAGCCAGCCCCAGGTGATCGCGACCGGCCCGCCCTGGTTGTACGCGATGTAGTACGAGGTCAGGCAGCCCGCCAGGATCGAGATGATCGTGAAGGAGATCGCGAAGTTCTGGAACCCGCCCATCGAGCGGAAGAGCTCCTGCGCGTAGCCGAGCCTGTGCAGGATGCTTGTGTCGTCCGAGTCGTGGCGGGGCTCAGCCGCAGGGTCCGTGCTCAAGGCAGCCTCCATTCTTCGATGCGGTGGACGGGCAATTCAGCCACCTTTTCGGTACTCGTGTCAATTCGCCTTTGCACGCACCCGCTCTCCGTCGGGGTCGAAGAGCGGCTCACGGGCCACCTCGCCGGCGACCCAGTCGCCGAAGATCTCGATCTCGACCGGTGTTCCGACGTCGGCCCTCTCGGAGGGGACGTAGGCGTACGCGATCGAGCGCTCGACCGTGTAGCCGTAGCCGCCGCTCGTCACCCGGCCGACGGTGTCGCCGTCGATCCGCACGGGCTCTGACCCGAGCGCGACGGCTCGCGGGTCGTCGAGGGTGATGCACGCCAGGCGGCGCGCGGGCTCGCGCTTCTCCAGGAGCGCTTCGCGACCGAGGAACTCGCCCTTGTCCAGCTTGACCGCGAACCCGAGGCCGGCCTCCCAGGGCGTGTCCTCCGGGGTGATGTCCGCGCCCCAGACGCGGTAGCCCTTCTCGAGGCGGCAGGAGTCGATCGCCCTGTAGCCGCCTGCGACGAGCCCGTGCTCCCGGCCCGACTCCCAGATTGCGTCCCAGAGCCGGAGTCCGAACTCGCTCGGGCAGTAGAGCTCCCAGCCGAGCTCCCCGACGTAGGTCACGCGAAGGGCGAGGCACGGTACCGGCCCCACGGCGATCTCCGCCGACCGCATGTACGGGAAGTCGAGCGGTCCGGCAAGCGGCTCGAGGATGTCGCGGGAGTGCGGCCCCCAGATCCCGAGGCAGGCCAGCTGTGACGTCACGTCCTCGACCCGGACGGAGCCGTCGTCAGGCGCGTGGGACTGGATCCAGGCAAGGTCGTGGCGGCCGAACGCCGTTCCGGTGACGATCCGGAACCGGTCCTCGGCGAGGCGCGTGACCGTGAAGTCGCATTCGATCCCGCCGCGCTCGTTCAGCATCGACGTGTACGTGATCGCACCGACGTCGCGCGCCACCTTGTTGTCACAGAGCCGCTCGAGGAACTCTGCGGCACCCGCGCCGGACACCTCGATTTTCGCGAAGGACGTCTCGTCGAAGATCGCGGCCGCCTCGCGCGTCGCGCGGTGCTCCGCGCCGATCGCCGGCGACCAGAGGCGCCCCGCCCAGCCGCGCGGACGGAGCGATTCGTCTCCCGCGGCTGCGTTCGGCTCGAACCAGTTCGCGCGCTCCCAGCCGGACTTCTCGCCGAAGGCTGCGCCGAGCTCCCCGAGCCGCGGGTAGGCGGGGGAGAGGCGGAGCGGCCTCCCGCCTCGCGCTCGTGGCCGGGGTACTTGACGTCGTAGTACGTCGAGTAGACCTCGAGCGTGCGCGCGAGCGTGTAGTCGCGGCTCCGGTAGTGGCGGCCGAAGCGGCGCGAGTCCATCTCCCACACGTCGAGGCTCGGTATGCCTTCGACGATCCACTCGGCCACGAGCTTCCCCATGCCGCCGGCGCCCGCCAGCCCGTGCGCGCAGAAGCCCGCGGCGACCCAGAAGCCCCGAACGTCGGTCGGGCCGAGGATGAACTCGCCGTCCGGGGTGAACGCCTCCGGGCCGTTGATCAGCCGGAGCACCTCGGCGTCCTCCAGTATCGGGACACGGACGATCGCGTTCTCCATCAGCTCCTGGAACCGGTCCCAGTCCTCGTCGAGTAGCCGGCCGTTGAAGTCCGGCGGGATGCCGTCGAGACCCCACGGCGCCGGGTGCCGCTCGTACCCGCCCATCACCAGGCCGCCGGACTCGCCGCGGAAGTAGACGAGCAGCGACGGGTCGCGCATCGTCGGCAGCTCGAGCGGCAGGTCGGCCGGGCGCGTGACGAGGTACTCGTGCGCCATCGGGATCACCGGCACGACGACCCCGGCCATCGCTCCGAGCTCTGCGGCGAACATCCCGCCGGCGTTGACGACGATCTCGGTCTCGATGCGGCCCCTGTCGGTCTCGACCGCCTGGACTCGGTCGCGCTCGGCTTCGATCCCGGTCACCCGCGTGTTCGTCTCGATCTCGGCGCCGCCGCGCCTGGCCCCTTCCGCGAGCGCGAAGGTGAGCTGGCTCGGGTCGATGTAGCCGTCGGTGGGGAGGTACGCGGCGCCGCGGACGCCGTCAGCGGACATGGGCGGGAAGAGCCGCTCGGCCTCCTGAGCAGAGATCAGCTCGAGCGGGAGCCCGAACGTCTTCGCCCAGCCGGCCTGGCGCGCAAGCTCCTCCATGCGCTCCTCGGAGGAGGCGAGGCGCAGTGAGCCGACCTCGTGCCAGCCGGTCTCGAGGCCGACCTCGTCGCCGAGCGTCCGGTACAGCTCGACGGAGCTCATCATCATCTTCGTCAGGCTCAGCGAGCCGCGGAGCTGGCCGACGAGCCCGGCGGAATGGAACGTCGAGCCGCTCGTGAGATCGGCGCGCTCGACGAGCACGACGTCGTCCCAGCCGAGCTTCGTCAGCCAGTAGGCGACGGCGCAGCCGCCGACACCGCCGCCGATGACGACGACCCGGGCCCGGTCTTTCACGAGAGCGCCCGCTCGAAGTGCCGGTTCGCGTAGTCCTCGTAGTCGAAGTCGAGCTTGGAGATCCCCTGTTGGACGACGCCCCACATGGCCTCGCGGAAGTCCGACATGAACCGCATCAGGCGGAGATGCTCCCGCGCCTCGTCCGTCACCTCGCCGAAGTAGGCCGTCGAGCAGCGCGTCGCTCTCGGCCTCGGACAGCTCGTGGTTGACGGAGAAGTTCGCGAGGTCGAAGAACCGGTCGCCCATGCCGGCGTACTCCCAGTCGACGATGCGGATCCCAGTCGGGCGAGCGGATGAAGTTGGCGTTCAGCAGGTCGTTGTGGCACGGCTGCGCCGGCCGGGGGCCGAGCGTGCGTTCGATCTCGTCGGCGCGGGCCTTGGCCTCCTCGTATTGGGCTGGGATCCGGACGCCGTGCGCCTCCGCCGTCGCGCGGTAGGCCTCGACGACTCGAAAGGCGTCGAACGTCGCGGGGAAGGGCGGGCCGTCGTGGATGCGCCGGAGCAGTCCCGCGACCTCGCGCAGGCCATTCGGGCCGGCGGATCTCGTCGACCGGGACGATGCCGCCGCCGACGAAGCACGTGATCAGCGACCCTTCGACGAAGTCGACGACCTCGGGTCCGACCCCGAGCCCGGCTGCGATGCGGGCCGCCTCGTGCTCCGCGGACCGGTCGATGCCGAGGAGCTCGGTGTCCGCACCCGCGATCCGAAGCACGTACGCCTTCTCGTCGACGCGGACGACGAAGTTGTGGTTCGTGATCCCGCCGCCGAGCGGCTCGATGTCGAGCTCCCGATCCGGCCACACGCGCGCCGCTATCTGCTCCGCCCGCACCGGGCGATCCTAAGCCGGAGCCTCTCCCACGATGAGCCTTGAGCCGCAGGGCCGCGCTGGGCGGCCCGAGGCGGCGTCCTCGGTCGCGTCCATATCGACTTGATATGAACGCGACGCTGCGTTCTTGCCTCGAGCCGCCCAGCACACCCCTGCAGCGAAGCCACACCATGGGAGAAGCTCTCTGCGTGCGAGCTCTGCTGCTCGACTTCAACGGGACGATCTCGGACGACGAGCCCCTGCTGTGCCGGATCTTCACGGAGCTCTTCGCCGACGAGAAACCCCTGAGCGAGGACGAGTACTACGAGCGGCTGGCCGGCCTTGCCGACCGCGAGATCGTCCAGGTCTGGCTCGGACGCGACGACCCGGCGCTCGTCCAGCGCAAGATCGAACGTTACGGGGAGCTCGCGGACGGCTCGACGGTCACGAAGGAAGCCCGGGACGCGGTCGAGTACGGCGCCGACCGCGTGGCGGTCGCGGTGGTCTCCGGCTCGGCGCGGGCGGAGATCGAGCCCGTGCTCGCGCAGACGGGGCTCATGGAGTCGATCACCGCAATCGTCGCGTCCGACGACATTCGGCGCAGCAAGCCCGACCCCGAGGGATACCTGTTCGCGCTCGACCTGCTCGGGGTCGAGGCATCGGACGCGGCCGCTGTCGAGGACTCCGAGGCCGGGGTCCAGGCGGCGAAGTCGGCCGGCCTCTACTGCGCCGCAGTCACGACCACGCTCCCGGCTGAACGGCTGTCGGCGGCCGACGAGATCGCACTTCGGTTTGATCGAGACCTGATCGCCGGACTACTCTCGCGCTAATGATCTCTCTCGAGGAACTGCGGTCGGAGGTCGAGAACGGCGCGATCGACACCGTGGTCGTCGCCTTTACCGACATGCAGGGGCGTTTGATGGGCAAGCGCCTCCACGGCGAGTTCTTCGTCGAGGAGGCAGCGGAGCACGGCATCGAGGGCTGCGACTACCTCCTCGCGCTCGAGATGGAGATGGATCCGGTCCCCGGCTATGCGCTCGCGAGCTGGGACCAGGGCTACGGCGACTTCCGGCTCGCGCCGGACTTCTCGACCCTTCGCCGCATCCCGTGGCTCGAGGGGACTGCGCTCGTGCTCGCCGACGTCCTCAACCACGACGGGTCGGACGTCAAGCCCTCGCCGAGGCAGGTGTTGAAAGCGCAGGTCGAGCGCGCCGAGGCGCTCGGCTACACGCCGATGTTCGGCTCCGAGCTCGAGTTCTTCCTGCTCAAGGAGAGCTACGAGGAGGCGCACGCGAAGCACTACCGGGACCTCACGCCCTCGGTGCCGTACATCCTCGACTACCACATCCTCGCCGCGACCTACGACGAGCCGTTGATCCGGCAGATCCGCAACGGGATGCACGGCGCCGGCATCCGCGTGGAGACCTCCAAGGGGGAAGCGTGGCCCGGACAGCACGAGATCAACTTCCGCTACGCCGACGCGGTCGCGATGGCGGACAACCACGTGATCTACAAGAACGGCGCCAAGGAGATCGCGCACCTGAACGGCTGTTCGGTGACCTTCATGGCGAAGCCGGATCACACGTGGATCGGCAGCTCGTGCCACATCCACTCGAGTCTCTGGCAGGACGGGAGGAATCAGTTCGAGGGCGAGTCGGACGTGTTCAAGCAGTACCTGGCCGGCCAGATCGCCGCTCTGAAGGAGCTGGCGATCTTCGTGGCGCCGACGATCAACTCGTACAAGCGGTTCGCCGCGGGGAGCTGGGCACCGACCAGCCTTGCCTGGGGCCACGACAACCGCACCTGCGGCTTCCGGATCGTCGGGCACGGCCAGGCGCTGCGGACGGAAACGAGGATTCCGGGCGGAGACGCCAACCCGTACCTGGCGTTCGCGGCGCTCCTGGCCGCCGGGCTGCACGGGATCGAAAACGAGCTCGAGCTGCCGCCGCCGCTCGAGGGGAACGCCTACGAGTCGGATGCGGAGCGGTTCCCGCACTCGCTGCGTGAGGCGATCGCCGCGCTCGAGGACGGCTCGGTGGCGCGGCAGGCGCTCGGCGACGAGGTCGTCGACCACTACCTGAACTACGCGCGCACGGAGCAGCGTCTCTTCGACGAGGTCGTCACCTGCTACGAGCGCGAGCGCATGTTCGAGCGCGGATGAGACCCCTGATCGGGATCACGTCCTACGCGGAGGAGATCCGCTGGGGCGTGTGGACCGAGGACGCCGCCCTCGTGCCGCTGGCCTACGTTCGCGCGGTCGAGCATGCGGGCGGCCGGCCGCTCGTCGTCCCGCCGTCGGAGGACGGGCTCGAGGAGACACTCGACGCGCTCGACGGCGTGATCTTCTCCGGCGGCGGCGACCTCGACCCCGAGCTGTACGGCGCCGAGCCTCATGACGAGACAGACATGCCGCGCACGGAGCGCGACGCCGCCGAGCTTCGTCTTCTGGAGGCGGCGCTCGATCGGGACATGCCGGTGCTGGCCATCTGCCGCGGCTCTCAACTGCTGAACGTGGCGCGCGGCGGCGACCTCGAGCAACACCTCCCGGAGACCGTCGGCCACGAGCAGCACCGGCACGATCCCGGCTCGTTCTCGGATCACGACGTGAAGGTCGCCGCCGGCAGCCGCCTGGGTGGCCTGTTGGGCGATCGTGCACCGGTGAAGTCGCACCACCACCAGGGCTACGGGCGCATCGGGTCGGGCCTTCGGGAGGTGGCGTGGGCCGAGGACGGCGTCGTCGAGGGCCTCGAGGACTCAGACAAGCGGTTCGCGCTCGGTGTCCTCTGGCACCCCGAGGAGGGCGAGGACTTCGCCCTTTTCCAAGGGCTCGTCGACGAAGCGCGGCGCTACCGGCAGGAGCGGGCATGACGGTCGTGGTGAATCCGGCGACCGAAGAGGCGATCGCCGAGGTCCCCGAGGGAACGGCCGAGGACGCGGATCGCGCGGTCGAGGCGGCGCAGCGGGCGTTTCCGGCCTGGCGCGCCGTGTCGCCGGGTGACCGCGTGCGGCTGTTGCGGCGCGTGGCAGCCGCCGTCGAGGAGCACGGCGAGGAGCTGTCGCGGCTCGAGACGCACAACGTCGGCAAGCCGATCGGCGACTCGCGCGGCGAGGTGCAGATGGTCGCCGACGTCTTCCACTTCTACGCCGGCGCGGTGGACAAGCACTACGGCGAGACGATCCCGGTCACGGGCGGAGTCGACCTGACGTTCCGCGAGCCGCTCGGCGTTGTGGGGCTGATCGTCCCGTGGAACTTTCCGATCGCGATCTCGAGCTGGAAGCTCGGCCCGGCACTCGCCTGCGGGAACACCGTCGTCCTGAAGCCGGCTGAGGTGACCCCGTTGACAGCGGTGCGGCTGGGCGAGATCGCGCTCGAGGCAGGCCTGCCCGAGGGTGTCCTGAACGTCGTCACGGGGCGCGGCTCGGTGGTCGGCCAGCGGCTCGTCGAGCACCCTGGCGTGGCGAAGATCGGCTTCACCGGCTCGACCGAGGTCGGGCGCGGCGTCATGGAAGGCGCGGCGGCGACGATCAAGCGAGTCACGCTCGAGCTCGGAGGAAAGTCCGCGAACCTCGTGTTCGCGGACGCGGATCTGGAGGCGGCGGCGGCCGGCGCTCCGTCTGCCGTCTTCGGCAACGCGGGCCAGGACTGCTGCGCGCGATCCCGCATCCTCGTCGAGCGGAGCGTCTACGACCGGTTCCTCGAGCTGCTCGTGGAGCGGACGGCCGCGGTTCGAGTCGGCGATCCGGACGAGGACGCTACGGAGATGGGCCCGCTGATCTCCGCCGCCCACCGCGAGAAGGTGTCGTCCTATGCCAACGGTACTGTTGCCTTTCGTGGCGACACACCCGACAGTCCCGGCTTCTGGTTCCCCTGCACCCTCGTGGAGGCATCCAACGACGACCGCGTCGCTCGTGAGGAGGTGTTCGGCCCGGTCGCCGCCGTGATCCCGTTCGAGGACGAGGCCGACGCCGTCCGGATCGCGAACGACACGCCCTATGGGCTGTCGGGGTCGATCTGGACCCGCGACGTCGGTCGGGCGATGAGGGTCGCCCGAGCGGTGGACGCGGGCGTCCTCTCCGTCAACTCGAATACGTCCGTCCGGGTCTCCACGCCCTTCGGCGGCTTCAAGCAGTCCGGGTTCGGCCGGGAGCTCGGGATGCACGCGCTCGAGGGCTACTCCGAGGTCAAGAACGTCTACGTCGCCACCGAGGAGTCTTAGGTGGGCCGGCTCGACGGCAAGGTCGTCGTCATCACCGGCGCCGGCGGCGGGATGGGCCGGGACGCGGCGCTCCTCTTCTCGGAGGAAGGGGCGAGTGTGTGTGTCGCAGACGTCGACCGTTCGGCGGCCGAGGAGACCGCGTCGGAGGCGGGGGAGGCCTTCGCCGTCCAGGTCGACGTGGCCGAATCCGACAGCGTCCAGGCGATGTACGTCGCGACCGCGGAGCGCTACGGCGGGATCGATGTCCTCTACAACAACGCGGGCATCTCGCCGGCGGACGACGACTCGATCCTCGATACGGATGAGGAGGCCTGGCAGCGCGTCCAGGACGTGAACACGAAGGGCGTCTACCTGTGCTGCAAGCACGGGATCCCGTACCTGCTGGAGCGCGGCGGGGGCTCGGTGATCAACGTCGCGTCCTTCGTGGCCCTGGTCGGGGCGGCGACGTCACAGATCTCGTACACGGCGTCGAAGGGTGCGGTGCTCGCGATGTCGCGCGAGCTCGGCGTGCAGTTCGCGCGACAAGGTGTGCGCGTCAACGCGCTCTGCCCTGGACCGGTCGAGACGCCGCTCCTGCTCCGGATCTTCGGCGACGACCCTGCCGCCTACGAGCGGCGACAGATTCACTTGCCGATGGGCAGGCTCGCGAAACCGCGCGAGATCGTGAACGCGGCGCTCTTCCTGGCCAGCGACGAGTCGTCGTACGTGAACGGCGCGACGTTCCTGGTCGACGGCGGCCTCACCGCCGCCTACGTCACCCCGGAATAGCGAGCACGAGCTTGCCGAAGTGCTCGCCGGCCTCCATGCGCTCGTGGGCGGCACGCGCCTCGGCGAGCGGGTAGACGGAGTCCACCACCGGCTTCGCCTTGCCGCTCTTGACGAGCTCGAAGGCGCCCTCGAAGTCCTCCTTCGTGCCCATCGTCGAGCCGAGGATCGTCAGCTGCTTCCACCACACGCGGTGGAGGGCGGCCTTCGGGTTCGGCCCGCTCGTCGCCCCGCACACCGCGATCCGGCCGTGTGGCCGGACAGCCTGGAGCGACGTCTGCCACGTCGCCTCGCCCACGTGCTCGACGACGATGTCCGCGCCGGCCCCGCCGGTGGCTTCCCGGACAGCCTCGAGCACGTCGCCTGTCTTGTGGTTCACGACCGCCTCCGCCCCGAGCCCGCGGGCGAGCTCGACCTTGGCGTCGCTCGACGAGGTCGCCACGACCCGCGCGCCGAGCGCCCGCGCGAGCACGATCGCGGCCGTTCCGATCCCGCTCCCGGCTCCCCAGACGAACACCCACTCGCCCTCGCGCAGCCCGGCGCGCGTGACGAGCATCCGATAGGCGGTCTCGAAGACGAGCGGGAACGCGGCGGCCTCTTCGAAGGAAAGCTCGTCGGGAATGGGGTAGACGTTCGACTGGGGCACGGCGACCAGCTCCGCGTGGGTCCCGTCCATGTGCTCGCCGACGACGCTGATCCGGTCGCCGTGCTCGATCCCCGGGTTGATGACGACGCGGCGGCCCTCGGGATCCAGGCCAGCGCCGTCGGCCCCGAGGATCCGCGGCTTCGGAACCGACGGAAGGCCCGCCCGGACCCAGAGGTCGAGCCGGTTCAGCGACGCAGCGCGTAGCTGGATCAGCACCTCGCCCGGGCCGGGCTCGGGGTCGGGCGCATCCTCGTACCGCAGCACCTCGGGCCCGCCGTCCTCGTGGATCCGGATCGCCTTCATCGCGCGCGACTCTAGGGAACCTCGCGTTGCTGGGGCGCTGGTGGGTGTGCAGGCCCGGAGGGGATAGTGCTTCCAGCACAGACCCGGAGAGGCCTGTGCAGCCAGCAGCGTCAGGCGGTGGCGGAGCCGGGCTCCGCCCGGCACAGCTGCCGCCGCCCAGAAGCGCGAGGCACAATCTGCCTCATGACGGCCGCTGAACTCGAACGGTTGGCCGAGGAGCTCGAGATCGACGCGATCGGCGCGGCCCCGGCGGAGCCCTACACCGACACCGAGCGTCACATCGCCGAACGCGGCGAGCGTGGCCTCTTCGCCGACCTGAAGTTCACGATGGCCCAGCCGGAAGTGTCCTGCCACCCGGAGACGCTGCTTCCCGGCGCCCGGACCGTCGTGTCCGCCGCCCTCTGCTACTACGCGGAAGGCCCCGAGCTCGAGCCGGGAGAGGGACGCCTGCCGCGCTACACGTGGACCGACGCCTACGACCGGCTCCGCGAGCGACTCGATGCTCTCGGGCGCCGCCTCGGCGGCGACTACCGAGTCCTCGTCGACGCGAACCAGCATGTGGACAGGGAGGCGGCTTCCCGCTCCGGCGTCGGCTTCTACGGCAAGAACACGATGCTGATCACGCAGAAGCACGGCTCCTGGGTCGTGCTCGGGACGCTCGTGACGACCGCTGCTCTCGAGCGGACGCCGCCGCTCGGCCTCGACTGCGGGTCCTGCCGCCTCTGCATCGACGCCTGTCCGACCGGCGCGCTCGACGACCCGGGAGTCCTGGACACCAACGCCTGTCTCTCCTACTGGACGCAATCGCGCCACTCCATCCCCGAACCGGTTCGGAGAGCGCTTGACGACCGCGTGTACGGCTGCGACATCTGTCAGGACGTCTGCCCGTGGAACCGTGGCGTCGAGAAGCGCCGCGCCGGCCCGACGCCGACCGGAGCCGAGTCGCACGTTTCGCTCGTCGACTGGCTCGAGGCCGAGGATGCCGACCTGCGCACGCGCTACGAGCGGCTTTTCGTCCCGCGCAACGATCCCCGCTATCTGCGCCGGAACGCGCTCGTCGCGCTGGGGAACAGCGGCGGTCCGGAGCTCCGCGGGCACGCCGAGCGCTACGCGGGCTCGGACGACGACCTGCTCCGCGAGCATGCCGAATGGGCGCTCGCCCGCCTCGACGAACGGCAGAATCCGTAGCCCCGTGAGCCCGGACGCGAACCGACGGTCTCAGACCGAGGTCTGGATGGCATGGGTGCGGCTTCTTGCCGTGCCGTTCGCGGTCCTGGAGGTCGGGCTGCTCAAGGACGACTACCCGCCCGGGTACGAGCGGTGGGCGTGGGCCCTCACGGCGCTCCTCGCCGTCGCCGCCGGCGTCCTGCTCTGGCTTGCGTACCGCGTGCCGTCCAGAAGGGCGTGGCGCCGGATCGGCTTCGGCGCGCTCGTCCTCGACACAGTCGTCGTCTACGGCTACGTCCTCGTCTACTCGTTCGAGCCGGGGACGCCGATTCGGCAGCTGGTCTTCATCCCGCTGATCGAGGCCGCGCTCCGCTACGGGATGGTCGGCGCCTTCGCGATGTCCGCCGTCTCGGCCTGCCTGCTCGCATTCACCGAATGGTGGAGGGAGGACCGCTTCCCGCCGCAGGAGTTCGACGTCGACCGGATCATTCTGCCGGTCGGCGTGCAGCTGATCCTGGGCCTGGTCGTCGGCTCGCTGGTGGAGCGGCTGCGCGACGAGCGACGAGGGGCGCGGGCCAGAGTGGCCGAGGCTGAGACGCTGCGCGACGAGCTCGGTCGCCGCGCGGACATCCTCGACGCGACCAACCGGGCCGCGCGGGCGCTCGGGTCCTCCCTCGACCAGAGTCAGGCGTTCGCGGCGTTCATCAGGGAGCTGCGCGGACTGATCGCGTTCGAGCGGACCGCCATCGTCCTGCTCGAGGACGGAAACCTGCGCGTGTTCGCAGCGGCCGGCGAGGCTGCCGACAGCGTCTTTCCGCCCGGAACGGTTGCCTCCGTCGAGGGCTCGGTGGTCGAGGACGTCGTCGACGGCGGACGGACGATCTACCGCGACGACATGTCGGAGCCCGCATACGCCGAGGAAGCCGACTTCCTCGCCCTCGGGCTCCGTTCGCGCGTCGTTGCGCCCATTCTGTCCGGCGCTGCGACGATCGGGGCGATCTCCGTCGTCCGTCGAGAGCCCGGTGCATTCCGCGACGGCGAGATCGAGCTCCTCGGCCTGCTCGGGCGTCTCGTCGGCAGCGCGATCCAGAACATCCGCGCCTACGAGGCCGAGCGGACGACGGTCGAGGAGCTTCGCAGGCTCTCCGCCCTCCGCGCCGATTTCGTGTCGCTCGTCTCGCACGAGCTGAGAAGCCCGATGGCGTCGGTCATCGGCTCCGCGCGAACGCTCGAGCAGCGGTGGCGCGAGCTGTCACCCGAGCAGCGCGAGTCGTTCCTCGCGCTGATCTCGCACGAAACCTCGCGACTGGCGGAGCTGATCGGCGACGTCCTCGATACGTCGAGGATCGAGTCCGGCACCTTCAGCTACTCCTTCGAGGACGTCGACCTGGCGCGACTCGTGCGGGACTCGGCGGCGGCGGCGGATCACGGACAGGACGAGGTGACGGTCGAAGCCGTCGTCCGGGAACCGCTGCCTGCTGTCCGGGGCGACCGCGATCGCCTCCGGCAGGTGCTCGTGAACCTGATCGACAACGCCGTCAAGTACTCGCCGCCCGGTGACCGGGTCAGTGTGGAAGCCGAGCAGTCGGACAGCCGCGTCGTGATCGAGGTCCGCGACCGTGGCCCCGGAATCTCCCCTGAGCATCAGAGGCTGATCTTCGAGAAGTTCGGCCGGGCCAATGTGGCTGAGCACGCGAAGCCCGGAACCGGCCTGGGCCTGTTCATCGCGCGCTCGATCGCCGAAGCGCACGGCGGGGCCCTCGAGGTTCGCTCCGCGCCCGGCCGCGGCGCGACCTTCAGGCTCTCACTGCCGCTCTGACGCGACGTGAGCGGAGTGATAACGCCGCCGGCGAGGGGTGATATCACGCCGCGGTCGCGAAAAACCGCATGACCAAGCCGAAAATTGGTCCTTGACGCGGCGGCGCGAATGCGTCTCAATGCTGCGCGTGTCTCGTTTCCGAATCGTCGCTGTCGCGGCCATGGCGGCGCTGGCCCTTGCTCTCGCTTCCGCCTGCGGTGGCGATTCCGGGAGCGAGGCCTCGGGATCGATCCGCTTCATGATCTTCGGTGACCCCGCCGAGATCAACGCCTACCGGACGCTCATCAAGTCCTTCAACGAGGAGGAGCCGGACATCGAGGTGCAGCTGGTCGAGGCGAGCGACCGCGAGGATCTGATCGCGCGGCTCTCGACGTCGATCGCCGGAGGCTCGCCGCCGGATCTCTTCCTCATGAACTACCGGTTCTACGGCCAGTTCGCCGCCCGCGACGCGCTCGAGCCGATGGCGTCCTACCTCGAGGATTCCGATGTCTTCGAGGAGGACGACTTCTATCCGGAGGCGCTCGATGCCTTCAAGTGGGGGGGCGAGCAGACCTGCCTCCCGCAGAACATCTCGAGCCTGATCGTCTACTACAACCGCGACCTCTTCAAACGCTTCGGGGTGCCGCCTCCGAAGGACGGAATGCGGTGGAACGAGCTCGTCTTCCGTGCTCAGCAGATGACCCGGGACAAGAACGGGCAGCCCGTGCGCGGCGCCGATCCCGACCTGCCGCAGGCGAACACGGCGCAGGCCGAGATCTATGGGCTCGGCGTCGAGCCGGAGATCATCCGCGTCGCGCCGTTCGTCTGGTCGAACGGCTCGGAGATCGTCGACGACACCGACAATCCGACGCGCTTCACGCTCGACACCCCCGAGGCGAAGCAGGCGATCGAGTCGTTCTTCCAGCTCCGGACACTCCACGGCGTCGTTCCGTCCGACCAGGAGGTCGAAGCGGAGGACGACGAGAGCCGCTTCGTGAACGGCCGGCTCGCGATGCTCCTCGACTCGCGCCGGGCCGTCCCGAGCCTTCGGGAGGCGGCGAAGTTCGACTGGGACGTCGCATCGCTTCCGTACTTCCAGGAGCCGGCGAACATCCTCCACTCGGACGCGTACTGCATGACCGAGGGGTCGGAGTCGAAGGACGTGGCGTGGCGCTTCGTCGAGTACGCGCTCGGCCCGGAGGGCGCCGAGGTCATCGCGAAGACGGGACGGACGGTGCCGTCGCTCAAGTCGGTCGCCGAGTCGGAAGCCTTCCTCGATCCGACGCAGAAGCCGAAGAACTCGCAGGCCTTCCTTGACGCGGTCGAGACGATCAAGCACGTGCCGACCGTCTCCACGTGGCCGGAGATCGAGGACGTCACGAACGGGCTCCTGGAGAACGGGATGTACCTCGGACAGCCCGTCGACAAGGTGGTCACCGAGATCGACCTGAAGACCCGCCCGCTCTTCGAGCGCGGCGAGAGCGCCGAGAGCGCCGAGCGCTAGCTCTACACTCGGCGGCACGTGAGGGCCGGCGAGCGCAAGTGGGGAGGCTGGCGACAGCCGGCCGCGATTGCGGTAGCCGTCGCCTTTCTGCTTCCGCTGTGGTTCATGGTCAGCGGGTCGCTGCGCGAGCCGGGGGAGCCGCCGCCGCGCGCTCCCGAGCTGATCCCGCGTCCCGTCTCGACGGTGAGCTACGACGAAGCGTTCGACCTCGTCGACCTGGCGCGGTACACGGTCAACTCGCTGATCGTGGCCGCGCTCACGGTCCCGCTGGCGGTACTCGTGGCCTCGCTAGCGGGATTCGCGCTGCTGCTGCTCGCGGGCCGTGCGCGCGCGATCCTGATCGGGCTGTCCTTCGCCGCGCTGATGATCCCGGTGACTGCGCTGCTCGTCCCCCGGTTCACGATCTTCCGCTGGCTCGGCCTGATCGATACCTGGGCCCCGCTCGTCGCGCCCGCGCTGATCGGGCTCTCGCCGTTCTACGTCCTGTTGTTCTACTGGAGCTTCAGGAGGTTGCCGTCGGAGCTGCTCGAGGCTGCCCGCCTCGAGGGGATGCAGCCGTTCGCGATGTGGCGGCGTGTCGGGATGCCGCTCGTCCGGCCGGTGACGATCGCGGTCGCGTTCCTGGCGTTCATCGCGTCCTGGGGGAACTTCCTCGAGCCGCTGGTCTACCTCTTCGACCCCGACCTGTACACGCTGCCGCTCGGCCTCAGGTCGCTGGAGACCCTCGACCGGACGAACTATCCGATGCTTCTCGCCGGCGCCGTCGTCGCGACCGCGCCGGTCGTCCTCGCCTTCGTGATCGCACAGCGGTACTTCCTCCACGAAGACCGCGGGGCCGGGTGGCTCGGACGATGAGCCGGATCGCGCTCGAGGGAGTCCGGAAGCGCTTCGGCGAGACGACGGCGCTGGACGGCGTCGATCTCGAGGCGAGGGACGGGGAGCTCCTGGTCGTGGTCGGGCCGTCGGGGTGCGGGAAGAGCACGCTGCTTCGGTGCGTCGCCGGCCTGGAGGCGGTCGACGAGGGCGCGATCAGGATCGGCGAGCGTGACGTCACGCAGGTGAGGCCGGCCGCGCGCAACGTCTCGATGGTCTTCCAGAGCTACGCCCTCTTCCCGCACCTGACGGTGCGCGAGAACATCGCCTTCGGGCTCGTCGTCCGCGAGGAGCCGAAGCAGGTTGTCAACGAACGGGTCGCGGAGGCGTCGGCGCTCGTCCGTGTCGTGGACTTCCTCGAGCGGCGGCCCTACGAGCTCTCCGGCGGTGAGCGCCAGCGCGTGGCGCTCGCAAGGGCTCTGGTGCGCCGGCCCGACGCATTCCTCCTCGACGAGCCCCTGTCGAACCTCGACGCGGGCACTCGTGTGGAGATGCGGACCGAGCTTCGACGGCTCCACCGTGAGATCGGCTCGACGATGGTGCACGTCACGCACGACCAGGTCGAGGCCCTGACCCTGGGAGACCGCATCGCGGTGCTCGACGCGGGCCGGGTCCGGCAGGTCGGCACCCCCGACGAGGTCTACTCCCGGCCCCAGGACCGGTTCGTCGCCGGGTTCCTCGGCACGCCGGCGATGAACTTCCTCGAGCCCGCGGCGGCGGGCCGGTTCTACGAGATCCCGGACGGGACCGTCCTCGGCGTCCGACCGGAGCACGTGAGGCTCGAGCCCAGCGGCGTGCCGACCCGGGTCGACCTCGTCGAGGTGGCGGGAAGCGATGCCTACGTCCACCTCGACCGTGGCCTCGTCGCGCGGGTCTCGGCGGACTCCCGGCCGGTAGAGGGGGCCGGAGTGGGCGCCGCCTTCGACCGTGGTGCCGCGCATCTCTTCGACGAGGCGACCGGCGAGCGGCGGGAGTGGCAGTGAGCGAGCGACGACAGATCGTCCTCATGCTGACGCCGTACGTCTTCGGCCTCGCAGCGCTCGTCGCTGCGCCGGCGCTCGTCACCTTCGGTCTCGCCTTCACGGAGTACGACCTGATTCGGCCGCCGGAGCTCAACGGCTTCGACAACTTCCGGGAGCTCCTGGACGACGAGATCTTCGGGATCGCGCTGAAGAACTCGCTGGTCTTCGCGGCGATCGCCGTGCCGCTCCGACTCGCCGGCGCGCTCGGCCTCGCCTTGCTCCTGCACCGCCGGTTCACGGGTGTGGGTGCGTACCGCTCGTCCGCCGCTCTCCCGACCGTGATCCCGGATATCGCGTACGGGCTCGTCTGGCTCTGGCTCTTCAACCCGATCTACGGGCCGATCAACGTGCTGCTGCGCTGGCAGGGGGACAGCCCGACGACGACGGCCTGGGGCGTCCAGCCGCCGCAGTGGCTGACGCATCCGAACGACGCGCGGGCGGCCATCATCATCATGAGCCTCTTCACGATCGGCGAGGGGTTCGTGATCCTGCTCGTGACCCGCCAGGGCCTGCCGTCCGAGCTGTACGAGCTCGCGGCGCTCGAGGATGCGACGGCGTGGGGGGTCTTCCGGCGGATCACCCTGCCGCTGATGGCGCCGATCCTCCTCCTGCTGCTCGCGCGCGACACGATCTACAGCCTGCAGTGGACGTTCGTCCCGGCGCTCGTCGTGACGGAGGGCGGCCCGCCGGAGTTCTCGACGACCTACGTGCCGCTCTTCGTCTACCGGAACGCCTTCGAGTTCCTTCGCTACGGCTACGCGGCCGCGGCGACGCTCCTGATGTTCGCGCTGACAGCGCTGATCGTCTGGCTCCAGTGGCGCATCGTGCGCCGCTGGCGCAAGGGCTTCGTCCTCTAGCGCGCGGCGGCTGCAACCCGCGAGACGCCCAGCTCCTTCAAGAGCTGCTTTGCCCGCGCCGCGACGCGCTTCCTCAGATCCGGCTCGAGCACGACCGCCTCGCCGCGGAACGAGAGGATCTCGCCGACGAGCCACTCCTCGCCCGCCGTCGTCTCCCGGACGGCCGAGCCGTCGGAGAGCGAAGTCGCGCCGCGCTCGACTTCCCAGCGCGCCACCTCGGGCGAGTACCAGATCCGCACCGGCCGCGTCCCCTCGAACTCGTTCGGCTCGAAGCCTTCCCGCGGCTCGAAGCGCTCGCGCTGCTTCCTGGCGCTGCGGATCCGGTCGAGCCGGAAACTGCGCTCGGCGTCCCGGTCCCGGTCCCACGTGTGGACGTACCAGTACGGCAGCTTGCGCTCGAGGCGGTACGGCTCGACCGTCCGGGTCGTCGAGTCCCTGTCGCCCTCCTTGAGATGCTCGATCTCGACGAGCTTCCGCTTGCCGATCGCGTCGCTGAACGTCGACACGAGATCCACTTCGGCGCGAGGCACGTCGGGCTCCGGTGTCTGGGCAAGCTCGAACGCCCCGAACGTCTCCTCGAGCTTCTTGCGGACGCGGTCGAGCGGGGTGTGGGCATCCGCGGCGATCATCGGCCCGACGAATTCCAGCGCGAGCCGGATCGCGCGTGCCTCGAGCGGTGTCAGCCTCGGCGGCGCGCGGAACGTGTCGCCGAACAGCTCCTTGTCGACGTGGACGCGGTCACCCCGCAGCTCGGCGTACACCGCGTAGCACCCGCCGCCGAAGTTCACGAGGTTCAGGAGCGACAGGTGCTCCTCGAGCGCCTCGGGCGCAATGCGGAAGCGCTCGCTCAGCTCTGCGGCCGGGATGTCCGTGCTCGTGCTCTCGCCACAGCGGTCGAGCAGGTAGGCGAGCAGCGCCTGCAGGAGGCCGAAGCGCTCGGGCGCGACAGGGGAGCCGGGCCGCTCGAGCGGCTCCAGCTCCTTCTGCTTCGCCTCCTTCGCGAGCGACGGCGGCTCTGCCTCGTGGCGCTCTCGGGCCAGTTCGAGCGCGGCTTTCACCTCCCGACGCAGCGCCGGCGGCGAGACCGGGACCGCCCTGCCGTCCTGGCGCAGGATCCAGCGCACGAGCGGCTCGAGGCTCGCGTACTGCGTGACGAAGACGCCGTCCTCGATCCGCCCCGCGCGGCCGTACACGCGCTCGACCCACCACGCCGTGTCGCCCCCGACCTCTACCCGCGCCTCGCCGGCCGGGTCGCCGATCTGCCAATGGGCCCGTCCGCGGTGCGCCTCGACGTCGAAGTCCTCGGGCAGCCGGAAGTCGCGTTCCCGCCTCGTCGCCAGCCGGATCTCGCCCCGGATCCGCGAGACCCGGAAGGTCCGGTTCGCGTCGCGGTCGTGGTCGCGGCCGATCACGTACCAGCGGCCGCCGTCGAGCAGCAGGGCGTACGGGTCGATCGTCCGCTCGTGCTCCTCGTTCCGAGAGATGGCGTGGTAGTTGAACTTGACGGTGCGCTGCTTCGAGATTGCGCCCTCGAGCTTGGCGAGCCGGCCTGGCGTCTCCGGCGAATAGTCGACCTCACGGATCTGCACTCGATCCGCTGCCCCGCTCGGGGGCCGCTCGAGGCCGGGCCGTCCGAGCGCGAGGTTCTGCAACGCGAGCCTGAGAGGCTCCGCGTAGGCGAAGCGCCCCTCCAGCAGGAAGAACGCCGTCTGGAGCGCCGCCAGCTCGTCGTCGGTGAGCTCGAGCTCACCGAGGAAGTAGCGCTCGGAGCGGAGCGTGTACAGCTCCTCGCCGGTGAATTCGTCCCGCTGCGAGTCGAGCGGCACGCCGAGAGCGAGCAGCTCCGCGCGGTCCGAGTAGAACCGCCGCGCGAACGCCTCGTCCGACATTTCCGAGTAGCCCTCGACGTTTCCCTTCACGTCGCGCGCGGTGAGAGCGCGCCTTTCCGCCATCAGGAAGGCGACGAGCGAGAGCTGTCGGATCAGCTTGTCGGTGTCGTGCGACACGGGCGGCCTATTCTTGCCGATCGCAGGGTCCCAGCCGAGTCGCCGCTTCTCCGTTGCCGCCTCAGGCAAGTTTCGGGACGACTTTGTAACATCGGCCCAAACTTGGTTATGCTCCCGCCGAGGCGACGGTTGAGAAGCTGTTAAAGGGCGCTTAACAGACATTTGCGGGTGCTTAATCGAGGAGCTGATACTTAGAGATGGACGCTCAGAAGCTCGCAATTCAGAACCGTATGTATCAGTACTCACGGGCGATTTATCGCTCGATCAAAGATCTCATCGACCCGCATGTCTCACGGGACACGCAGCTCGAGTACCGCCGTGCGGTGCTTGCGGCGTGCGAGGACACGATGGAGCGCCTGGCACGCGACCCGCTCTACTTCTCGAAGCCCGAGCGGTCGCTCTTCCAGGACATCCGCCGCTACTTCCCGATCAGGGCGCAGGCGCAGGTCGCCTGGGCGGTCGAGGAGGGTGTGAGCGCGGCGGTCGCCTTCATCACGGAGCAGATCGAGGCCGGCGCCTTCGACGGCGGAGTTCCGCGGTGTCGTGCGACGACCCGCAAGGGCAAGCCGTGCCAGCGCACCCCGCTCCCCGAGCGCGAGTACTGCCCGAGCCACCAGCATCTCGCCGACGCGGCGGCCTAAGAAGTAATCCGTCGCGCGTAGGCGTTTTCGAAGCCGGCCTCTGCTGCGTCTGAGACGGCGTCCTGCGCCGCGCCGATCGTGGGATACACGCCGCTGAAGACGACGTAGTACCCGGGATGCAGGCTGGCGTACTCGGACGAGTCGATGACGCCGACCTCGTCGAGACCGGCGCGAAGCGCTTCTCGCGCTCTGCCGACGGCTTGCGGGCGGCCAGCCGACGTGGGGAGGGAGACGAGCACCAGCGTCCAGCCGTTCCGGTCCTGCGGCCATTCGATCAGCCCTCGCCTCGCGGAAGGACGCGGCGCGGTCGTGGTCGGTCGTGTCTGGGTCGGCACGGTCGCAGCCGGCCCAGTCGTCGGGACGCTCTCCGTCGTCGCCACCGTTGGGAGCGGCGCCGTGTCACCGACGACCGTCGTGCTCGCCGCGCTGTTCGCGTCTCTCGTCCACCAGATCGCCCCTGCGGAAGCGATTACTGCGACGACCAGAGCCAGGAGCGAGGGCCAGACCCAGTCGCCGGGATACCAGCGCAGGCGCCGCTGCCAGCCGCTCGCGAGCGCTGGGACGACGCCGCCTCCGCGCACCCGGTGCCCACACTCGAGGCAGTACTCCTGGAGAGGCTCGACCGTTGCTCCGCAGCGCGGACAGGTCGGATCGGTCGGGCTCACGAGTCCCGTCCGCCGGCGGCTGCCACCGCGTCGGCGTCGACGGGCTCGCCGTCAGGCTCCGTGTCCTCGGGAACCTCCGGCGTCAGCTCCACGGGCGTCCCGCAGCTGCTGCAAAACTGCACGTCGGCCGGCAGCGGCGCGCCGCAACGGGCGCACGCGACGACTGGTCGCGGCCCGGCCGGGCGTCCGCAGTTCTGGCAGAAGTGCGCGCCCCACGGAATCGGCGCACCGCATTCGCAGCGGGGACCCCGGGTCGTCGCCGAGGAGAGGAGCGTGTCGATCTCGCGAATGCGGTCGTCGAGCGACGCGAGCGTTCGGCAGCGGTCGGTCACCAGCTCGACGCGGAACCTGTCGAGCCGGAACATCTCGTAGACGATCCCTCCGAGGTCCCGCACGAGCTGCTCGCGCTCGTGGACGAGGGCGCGGCGCTCACGCTTGAGCACCCCGGGCGAGGACCCGCGGCGGGGTGCCGCTTCCGCCGAGCGAGAGCGGCCGAATGGCCACAGTCTTGCCATCTCGCGTCGAATCTAGCGAAGCGAGCGGCGGACCAGCCGTTGGCGGCTAGAGGTCGATAACGACGAGGCGCTCGTCAGTGAGCTCGCGGACGGCGTACGCCGGGCCTTCCTTCGTGTTGCCGGACTCCTTGACCCCGCCGTACGGCATCTGGTCGGCGCGGAACGTCGGTGCCTCGTTGACGGTCACCCCGCCGAACTCGAGCTCCTGCGCCGCCCGCATCGCGGTGTGGATGCTTCCGGTGAAGATCCCGGCCTGCAGGCCGAACTCCGTGCCGTTGGCGAGCTCGATCGCCTCGTCGAGCGTGCCGTACCGGTTCACGATCACGACCGGGCCGAAGACCTCCTGGCACGAGACCTTCAGGTCGGGAGCCGCGTTCACGATCACGGTCGGCCGGACGAGCTCGCCGTCGAGGTCGCCGCCGGTGAGGATCTCGGCGCCGCCGGACCGTGCCTCGTCGACCCACTCCAGGATCCGGTTGCGCGCGTCCTCGTCGATCACAGGCCCCACGTCGGTCTCCTCGTCTGCCGGGTCGCCGAGCGTCAGCGCCTCGACTTTCGGCAAGAGAGCCGAGACGAACTCGTCGTAGACGCCCTCCTGGACGTAGACCCGCTGGATCGAGATGCAGCTCTGGCCGGCGAAGGAGAAGCCGTGCTGCGCCGTCGCCGCCACGGCGGCATCCAGGTCGGCGTCGGCCTCGACGATCAGCGGCGTCGAGTTTCCGAGCTCGAGGTTGACGCGCTTCCTGGGCGAGCGCTCGGCGAGCTTCCAGCCGACGCCGCTCGAGCCGGTGAACGTGATCACCTTCACGCGATCGTCCTCGACGAGGACGTCGCCGATCTCCGACGAAGGGCCGACAACGACGTTCAGCCACCCGGGCGGAAGTCCGGCCTCGTCCTCGAGTTCGGCCAGGAGCAGCGCCGAGAGCGGCGTCTGGCCCGCGGGCTTGAGGACGACTGCGCAGCCCGCCGCCAGCGACGGAGCGATCTTGTGGGCGACGAGGTTGAGCGGGAAATTGAACGGGCTGATCGCGCCGACCACGCCGAGCGGGCGGCGGAGCGTGAACGCGAGCTTTCCCTCTCCGGCCTGCGACGCGTCCATCGGGATCATCCCGCCGGTGAGCTTCCGTGCCTCGACCGCGGAGAACGTGTAGGTCGACATCGCACGGCTTGCCTCGACGCGGGCGGCCTTCATCGGCTTGCCCGCCTCGTCCGAGATCAGCCGCGCCACCTCGTCGTGTCGGCGGCCGAGCGCGCCGGCCACGCGCACGAGGATCTCGGCACGCTTGTGCGCCGGCAGCGGCTCCTCCATCGCGGCGGCGGCCGCGTCGACCGCACGCCGCGTTTCGTCGGCACCCGCCTTCGCGACCCGGCCGACCACGTCGCCGGAGTAGGGCGAGCGCACCTCCTGCCATTTCCCGGTCTCGACCCACTCGCCGGCGATCAGCAGCTTCTGCTCGGTCGCGGTGACCGCCATAGTTGAAGCCTATGCCTCCGACGACGCGCTACGCGAGAAGCGGTGATGTGAACATCGCCTACCAGGTCGTCGGCGAAGGCCCGTTCGACCTCGTGTACGTCCCGGGCTGGATCTCGAACATCGAGCTGATGTGGGAGGAGCCCACGCACGCCCGGCTCCTGCGGCGGCTGGCGTCTTTCTCGCGGCTCATTCTCTTCGACAAGCCGGGGACGGGGATGTCCGATCCGGTTCCGCTCGACCGGCTGCCGACGCTCGAGCAGCGCATGGACGCCGTCCGGGCGGTGATGGACGCGGCCGGATCGGAGCGCGCAGCATTGTTCGGCTCGTCGGAGGGCGGCCTCATGAGCGTCCTCTTCGCAGCCACGTACCCGGAGCGGACGCGGGCGCTCGTCACCGCGGCGATCTACGCGAAGCGGCTCTGGAGCGCCGACTATCCGTGGGCGCCCACGCCAGAGGCCCGCGCCGCCGAGATCGAGCAGATCGAGGCGGCGTGGGGCGGCGAGATGGACATCTCGAGTCTCGCGCCAAGCGCCGACGAGGCGTTCAAGCGGCGCGCGGTCGCGTACCTGCGCCGCAGCGCGAGCCCAGGCGCCGCGGTTGCTCTCCTGCGCATGAACTCCCAGATCGACGTCCGCGCCGTGCTGCCCACCATTCGGGTGCCCACGCTCGTCCTCCAGCGGGTCGACGACCGAGACGTGAACGTCGAGGAGGGACGATGGATTGCGGCACAGATTCCGGGCGCGAAGTACGCGGAGCTGCCCGGCGACGAGCATCTGATCTGGGCGGGCGACGTCGACGCGGTCGTGGACGAGGTGGAGGAGTTCCTGACGGGGACGCGGCCCCTGCACGACGTGGACCGTGTGCTCGCCACCGTGCTGTTCACGGACATCGTTGGGTCGACGGAGCGCGCGGCCGAGCTCGGCGACCGTCGCTGGCGCGAAGTGCTCGACGAGCACAACGCCAGCGTGCGCCGCCAGCTCGAACTCTTCCGCGGTAGGGAGGTCGACACGGCCGGCGACGGCTTCCTCGCCACGTTCGACGGTCCCGCCCGTGCCATCCGGGCCGCCTGCGCGATCCGGGACAGCGTCCGCGGGCTGGGTCTCGATATCCGCGCAGGGCTCCACACCGGCGAGTGCGAGCTGATGGGGGACAAGGTCGGGGGCATCGCCGTGCACACCGGCGCCCGGGTCGCCGACGCCGCGGGGCCGGCGGAGGTCTTCGTCTCGAGCACGGTCCGCGACCTCGTGTCGGGCTCGGGAATCGCCTTCGAGGATCGCGGCGTGCACGAGCTCAAGGGCGTCCCCGGCGAGTGGCGCCTCTACGCTGTAGCCGATGCCTGAGGCCTACATCGTCGACGCGGTTCGCAGCCCGATCGGGCGCAGGAACGGCGCGCTGTCCTCGATCCGGGGAGACGAGCTCGCCGCCCAGGTGCTCAACGGCCTTGTCGAGCGGAACTCGCTCGACCCCGGCGAGGTCGAGGACGTCCAGCTCGGCTGCGTCACCCAGATCGGCGAGCAGGGTTGGAACATCGGCCGGATGGTTCCGCTCGTTGCCGGCTGGCCGGAGACCGTCTGCGGGACGACGGTCGATCGCCAGTGCGGCTCGTCCATGCAGACGAACTTCAACGCAGCCGCGGCGATCTGGTCGGGGCAGCTGGACGTGGTCATCTCGGCGGGCGTCGAGATGATGTCGCGAGTACCGATGGGATCGAACGGCGGCGATCTCTCGGACAAGCTGATCGAGCGCTGGGAGATCGTCCCGCAGGGGATCTCGGCCGAGGTGATCTCCGACGAGTGGGGCCTCTCGCGCGAGGAGCTGGACGCGTACTCGCTCGAGTCGCACCGGCGCGCCATCGAGGCGATCGACGAGGGGCGGTTCGAGCGGGAGATCATCCCGGTCGAGGTGAACAACCCGCACACGGGCGTTCTCGTCGGGGTGGACGAGACGCCGCGGCGCGACACCTCCGCCGAGAAGCTCGCCGAGCTGGCTCCTGCGTTCCGCCCGGACGGAAAGGTCACCGCGGGGAACTCGAGCCAGATCTGCGACGGCGCTGCCGGCGTGCTGATCGCGTCCGAGTCTGCGGTCGAGCGGCTCGCCCTGCAGCCGAGGGCACGCTTCGTCTCGTTCGGGCTCTCCGGCGTCGACCCGCATCGGATGCTGCACGGAAACCCCGACGCCTGCGCGAAGGCGCTCGCGCGAGCCGATCTCACCTGGGACGACATCGCGGTGGTCGAGGTCAACGAGGCCTTCGCGTCCGTCGTGCTGCAGTTCCTGCGCGACACCGGGCTCGAGGACCGGCGGTCGGACGTGAACCCGAACGGCGGCGGCATCTCGCTCGGCCATCCGCTCGGTGCAACGGGCGCACGGGTGACGGCCACGCTCCTCGGCGAGCTCGAGCGGCGAGACGAGCGCTACGGGGTGGCGTGCATGTGCATCGGCTTCGGCCAGGCGATCGCGGCTGTCGTCGAGCGGGTCTGACGAGCCCTGGCGCGGACCGGCGGTTGAGCCCCCCGGCCGCAGAGGGGGCTCGACGCTACGCCGGCAGTAGGACTGGACGCTGGCCGCGAACGAGCTGCACCGCCGCACCCGCGAACGCGAGAATGACGAGTCCCGTCAGCGCCAGCCCCAAGATGAACTTTCTGCGCCTCATTCGTTCCTAGACGCGCGGCGGCCCTTCCTTCTTCCATGAGGGGTTTCAACACGATGAGCCTTGTGTCGCCGGGCCGCGCTGGACGGCGCGAGCCCGTGTCCTCAGTCGCGCCCATATGCCCGCATATGGGCGCTCCCTGCGTCCTTGGCTCACACCGCCCATCGCACCCCGGCAACGAAGCGTCATCATGTTGAAACCCCTAGAGTCCCGCGCCGATGGAGATTCGCCGCGTAGGAGTCGTCGGTCTCGGGACCATGGGCGCCGGCATCGCCCAGGTCGCGCTCCAGGCCGGCAACGAGGTCGTCGGCCGCGAGGTCACCGCAGAGCTCGGTGAGCAGGCCCGGTCGAAGATCGACCACTTCCTGACCCGAGCGGTCGAGAAGGGCCGCATGGAAGAAACGGACAAGGCCGCGGCGATGGACCGGCTGGCGACGACCACCGACGTCGGAGACCTCGCCGACGCCGATCTCGTGATCGAGGCGATCGTCGAGGAGCTGCCGCCGAAGCGCGAGCTGTTTGCCGAGCTCGACCGGATCACCCGCCCGGAGGCGATCCTCGCCACGAACACGTCCGCACTCTCCGTCTCGCAAATCGCCGAGGCGACAGAGCGCCCCGAGCGAGTGATCGGGATGCACTTCTTCAACCCCGCGCCGCTGCTGCCGCTGGTCGAGATCGTCCGGGCCGAGCGGAGCTCGGACGATGCCGTCGATGCGGCCTACGCCTGGGCGGAGCGTGCCGGGAAGCAGCCGGTTCGCTGCAACGACACGCCCGGCTTCATCGTCAACCGGGTGCTGATCCCGCTCCTGAACGACTGCGTCCGCGTGCTGGACGAGGCCGGCGTGAATCCCGAGGATCTCGACAAGGCGATGACGAACGGTGCCGGCTGGCCGATGGGGCCGTGCGAGCTCCTCGACCTCGTCGGCTTCGACATCCACAACCATGCCTCCGAAGCGCTGCATGCGGCGCTCGGCGAAGACCGCATGGCGCCGCCCGAGCGGCTCCTGCAGATGCAGCGAGAGGGAAAGCTCGGTCGCAAGAGCGGCGAGGGCTTCTTTACGTACTGACGACGGTCCGCATCGGGATGCCGAGGCGCCGGGCTACCCAAGGGATGCTGGATCCTTGGACGAGCACCGAGAAGGCGACGACCACGAAGACGATGTCGTAGACCCGCTCCGCGTCGTCGACGGCAGCGACGAGCGCGAGCGCAGCGAGGAGGATCGGGACCGCGCCACGTAATCCACTCCAGACGATGAAAAGGCGCTCGTTCCGGCGCATGCCCACCGGGAGCAGGAGCGGATAGACGGCGAGCGGTCGGGCGATCAGCGCCAGGATCACCGCCAGAGCGAGCCCCTCGAGAAGGCGCGTGCTCGAGAGGAGGTTCGTGAGGTCCATGGTCAGGCCGAGCGCGGCGAAGACCACGACCTCCGCCAGGCTGGCGAGCGAGGTGTGGAACCGCGCGATCTCGTCGCGGCGCGGCACGTTCGCGTCGCCGAGGAGCACCCCGGCGACGAAGACGGCGATGAAGCCCGAGCCGTGCGCCGTCGCGGCGATCCCGTAGATGACGCCGGCGATGGCCAGGGACCGGAGCGGGTAGAGCCCCGGGTTCGGAAGGGAGATCCGCAGCAGCGGCAGCATCGCGGCGCTGCCGAGCAGACCGACGACCAGTCCGACGGCCATCTCGACGGTGAACTCCTCGACGACGATCCAGAACGATCCGCCGTCCTGCGTCGCGAGCTCGATCATCCCGATCATCAGCGCGATCCCGACGGGATCGTTGACGCCGGACTCACCCTCGAGGATCGTCCCGGCGCGGCCGCGGATCTCCTTGTTCCCCAGCACGGAGAACATCACTGCCGGATCGGTCGGTGCCAGCGCGGCGCCGAGGATCCCGGCGATCGTCCACGAGAAGTCGAAGAGGTAGTGAGCAGCCACCGCGATGATCCCGGCCGTCGCGAAGGTGCCGAAGATCCCCAGCGTGAAGATCGGCCCGGCGGCGATCCGGAAGCGGCGCCAACCGACGAGCGTCCCGCCGTTGAAGAGGATGACGATCAGCGCGACGACGCCGATGCGCTCGACCTCGAGGATCGAGAGGCGCTCCCCGAGCCGGGGGAAGATGTCGGAGGCGACGGCCGCCAGGAGGAGGAAGATCACCGGCTCGGGAACTGGGAACCGCTCGCCGACCTTGGTCAGGAGCAGGGCGAGCAGGAGCCCGCCGGCGACAACGAGCACAATTGTTCCGAAGACGGTGAGCTCGTCCACGAAACGAGCCTAAATGGGGCGTGGGATAACGGTTTCCTTACAGATCGCTAAGCCCGGTCACATTCGGGCTGGCGATACTTCCGGTCATGCGTTCCGCGCGTCTCATCCTGCTCACGGCTGCGGCAGTCCTTTCGCTTGCGATCACCGCGATTGCCTCGGGTCAGCGGCCCGGGCCGGTCGAGGACGGCACGCTGTCCGTTCGCGACGGCCGTGCGAGCCTTCAGCTGCGGCTGAAGGGCGGCGTGATCGGCAGGCTCGGCCGCGGCAAGCTCACGGTCGTCGACGCGCTCGGCGACACGAGCACGGTCGTCGTCCGCGGTGCCGAGAAGGTGAGCTCGCCGAACGACCGGACGACCGTCTACACCGGTAGGAACATCAGGTTCCGGATCGCAGACGACAAGAAGTTCGTCGTCAGGATGAACGCGTCGAAGATCAACTTCTCCGCGGTGGGGCGGGGCGACGGCTGGCTCGACGGGTGGGGTAATCGCGCTGCCGGGGTCTATTTCGACGGCTCGTACTCGCTCAACGGATCCCCGTACAAGTCGATCCCGGACGACCGGGATCCCATCCAGCTTTCCGCGCTGCCTTCCGGCGGCTGAGCGGCGAGGACTATCCTGAGAGGCGCGATGGCATCGCCTGACGCGCAAACGGTGCTCGTCGTCGAGGACGAGGCGTCGATCGCCTCGTTCGTGGCGATGTACCTGCGCAACGCCGGGTATGGCGTCAAAGTCGCTCCGACCGGCCGCGAGGCCCTCACCGTGGCCGAGGCCCAGTCGCCGGCGCTCGTCGTTCTCGACTTGATGCTGCCGGACATCGACGGGATCGAGGTGTGCAGGCGGTTGCGCCACACGTCGGACGTGCCGATCCTGATGCTGACGGCGCGCGACGAGGACGTGGACAAGATCGTCGGGCTCGAGGTCGGCGCCGACGACTACCTGACGAAGCCATTCAATCCCCGTGAGCTCGTCGCACGCGTGAAGTCCATTCTCCGCCGCTCGACGCCCGAGCGGAGGGAGGCGAAGACGACACAGATCCGTCACGGGCAGCTGCTCGTCGACTCCGGCCGTCGCGAGGTGCAGGTCGACGGAACCGACGTGCAGCTCGCGCCCAAGGAGTTCGACCTTCTCTGGGAGCTGCTCGACCACAACGGCCTCGTGCTCACGCGCGACCAGCTGCTGGAGCGGGTCTGGGGCTACACCTTCGCCGGGGACACGCGCACCGTCGACGTCCATGTCCGGCAGCTCCGGCGCAAGCTCGGAGACGCGTCACCGATCGTCACCGTGTGGGGGGTCGGGTACAAGGCGGCGCCCGCGAAGGACTCCTCCAAGGACACGGTCACCGCCTGACGGGTGCGCCTTCAGGTGATGCTGCCCCGCTTCTGGGTCGCGAGCACCAAGCCAGGAGCCGCACTCCGACGAGTCAAGGCTAGGCAGCCTTGGCGAGGAGGAGGTGGATCCTGGCGCCGCGTGATCGCGGGCCAGAGGCAGGCGTGTATCGCCTGATGGCGCACTAAATAGGTCATGCAGATGTTCCGGTCGCTGCGCTTCCGCCTTCCGGCGTTCTTCCTTGCTGGCGCGGTGCTCGCCGGACTGATCTCGACGCTGATCGCCCTCGGGCTCTTCCAGGACTACACGGAGGACCGGCTCGTGGCCGAGCTTCAACGCGAGGCACGCGGGCTGTCGTCGCTCTACGCCGAGCAGGCGATCCGCGCGCAGGACACCGACCGGCCGTACTACGTCTCCCCGTCGCGGCTCGAGCAGGCAAGCGGGAGCAAGCTCTTCTACATCGGCCTCAGGATCGTCTTCCCCGGAACGACCGGCCTGCAGACGCTCCCGCTCGACACGGTCGCCTGGAAGGACGGCAAGCCGAAGGTGTTCGAGTTCACGCCGCCCAACGCGAGCCGCGAGTACCTGGCCGTTGCGCATCCGGTTCGGGTCGACGGCCGTGTCTACGGCGCGCTGGTCGCGGCGAAGCCGAAGGCCGAGCTACGCGAGCGGTGGACGACGCTGATCGAGCGGCTCACGCTCGCCGGCTTCTTCGGGATCGTCGTCGCGGGGGCGTTGGCGTGGTACCTCTCCCGTCGCATCACCGAGCCCGTCCAGAAGCTCTCGCAGGCGGCCGACAACATCGCCGGCGGCCTGTACGAAGTTCCCGAGATCAATGCGAGCGGTGAGATCGGCCAGCTCGCGGAGCGCTTCCGGGAGATGGCTGCGCGCCTCCAGGAGGCGGAGGAGCTCGAGCGCAACTTCCTGATGACGGTCTCCCACGAGCTGCGCACGCCGCTGACGGCGATCCGCGGCCATGTCGAGGCGCTCCGCGAGGGCGTCGTACAGGACGAGGAGAGCCGCCAGGAATCGCTCGATGTCATCGCGCACGAGGCTCTGCGCCTCGAACGGTTGGTCGGCGACGTCCTCGACCTGGCCAAGCTCGACACCCGGCGCTTCACGCTGCTGCACGAGGAGGTCGACATGGGTCAGCTCCTCGAGCAGGCCTACAACGCGTTCGCCGAGGAGGCGCGGCGGCGCGACATCGACTACCGGCAGGACATCGCCGCGAGGCCGGTGATCGTGGCCGACGGCGACCGCGTGCTCCAGATCATCTCGAACCTGCTCTCGAACGCCTTCCGATGGACCCCCGACGGCGGCCGCGTCGAGCTCCAGCTGGGCGCCGAGAACGGCAGCGTCTCCGTTGCGGTCGAGGATTCGGGGCCTGGGATCACGCCGGAGGAGCAGGAGCGGATCTTCCGGCCCTTCTGGACGCGGGACGGCACGGGCACCGGCCTCGGGCTCGCGATCGCCCGGGAGCTCGCCGTCGCGCACGGCGGACGGATCCGCCTCGAGTCGGTGCCGGGCGAGGGGGCGCGATTCGAGCTCGTGCTCCCGGTGACGCCACGGAATGACGGCGACTGAGCCGGCCGCCTCGGGCGGCTTGCTGGCGGCGATGCGGCCGCGGCAGTGGACGAAGAACCTCCTCCTCTATGCCGGGATCGTCTTCGCCGCGGAGCTGGACGACCCGGAGCGCTGGGTGCAGGCGACAGCGGCGTTCGTCGCCTACTGCCTGGCCTCGAGCGCCGCCTACATCTACAACGACGTGCGGGACGCCGAGCGCGACCGGCTCCATCCGCTCAAGCGCCACCGGCCCATTGCGAGCGGGCGAGTTCGCCCCGAGCGGGCCCTGAACGTCGCGGGGATCCTGGCGACTCTTGCCTTCGCGGTCGTCGCACCGCTCGGCTGGGGCTCGCTCGCGTACATGGCCGGCTTCGTCGCGCTCCAGGCGGCCTACAGCCTCGGCCTGAAGAACCTCCCGCTGATCGACGTGATGGCCATCGCGGGGCTGTTCGTGATCAGGGCGGCGGCGGGCGCCGAGGCCGTCGATGTCAGGATCTCGCCCTGGCTGATCGTCTGCACGGCGCTGCTGGCGCTCTTCCTCGCGCTGGCCAAGCGCCGCGGCGAGCTGGCGACGACGGGCGTGGAAGCCGGGCGGCCGGTGCTGTCCGGCTACTCGCTGGCGCTCGTCGACCAGCTGGTCACGATCGTCGCCGCCTGCACGATCGTCGCGTACTCGCTCTACACGTTCGAGTCGCGGGAGGGCAGCGCGATGATGGCGACGATCCCGTTCGTCGTCTACGGGCTGTTCCGGTACATCGAGCTGATGCACCGTGAGGATCTCGGCGAGGAGCCCGAGAACGTGCTGCTCAAGGACGTGCCCATTCTCGTCACCATCGCCGCCTGGGCGATCACGTCGGCTGCGATCCTGGCGCTGGTCTAGCCGGTCTGGCGGCGCTCCTGGGCGTCTTCCAGGCGATAGACGATCGCGCCGTTCGCCTGCTGGACAGCCGTCTCAATGCGGCTCGAGCCGCTCGTCGACGCCCTTCCAACCTGACGAGATCAGGTCGACGAGGAGCGCGAGGTCGTCGACGCGCGCGTGGCGCTCGGCCAACGTGTCCGTCTCGATGCGCTCGAGGCGGCGGATCGTCTGGCTGGCGAGTCCGCGAACCTCGGCAAGTTGGCGTGCGACCGGCAGCGCCTGCGCGCGGAACCCATCCTGGACCGCCTCGCCGATCTGCTGCGGGAGCGACGATTCGAGCCGCGCGGCGAGCTCCCCGAGCTCGAACATCTGCGCGCGCGCCCGGTCGAGCGCGGCGTCGACGTCGGCCTGCTGCGTGCGAGCCTCCGCGGCTGCTTCCAGCCGCTCGCGAGCCCGCTCGACGGCCGCGTAGTCCACGGGGCGACTGTAGCGTTGGCCCCGGATGGACACCTCGGCGCTGGAGTACGAGCTCCCGCCGGAGCTGATCGCCCAGCGGCCGGCGGAACGGCGGGACGAATCGCGGCTCCTCGTCTACGAGCGCACGAGCAGCGAGGTGCGGCATCGGCGGTTCTCCGAGCTCCCCGAAGAGGTGGCGCCGGACGAGCTCGTCGTCGTCAACGAGACGCGGGTGATCCCGGCGCGACTGCGGCTCGAGCGACCGGGCGGGGGGGAGGCGGAGGTGCTGCTGCTCGAGCGCGTCGGCGCGAACGGGCTCTGGGAGGGGCTGGCGCGCCCCTCGCGCAGGCTCAAGCCGGGGCAGCGGTTGGGCCCCGTCGAGCTGCTCGAGCCGCTCGGCGAAGGTCGCTGGCGGCTGCGGCTCGACGGCGAACCGGCCGGGGAGGCGCCGCTCCCGCCCTACATCAGGGAGTCACTCGCGGACCCGACCCGGTACCAGACGGTCTATGCGAGAGAGGAGGGCTCGGCGGCCGCGCCGACGGCCGGCCTCCACTTCACGCCGGAACTGCTCGAGCGACTCGACGTCGAGCGCGTGACCCTGCACGTCGGCCTCGACACCTTCCGGCCGGTCGAGTCCGCCACGCTCGAGGAGCACGAGATCCACACGGAGCGTTTCTCGGTCGAGCGGGCGGCCTGGGAGCGAATCCGGACTGCGGAGCGCGTGCTGGCGGTCGGCACGACGACGACGCGGGTCCTCGAGACGCTCGCAAGTAACAGTCTGTTACAAGCCAACGACCCGGCGCGCGATCCCGCCCCGGGAGCCGACGCACCCGGCGGCTCGGAGGCAAGTAACAGTCTGTTACAAGGTCGGACGGGCCTGTTCATCACGCCCGGCTTCGAGTTCAAGCGGGTCGACTCGCTGCTGACGAACTTCCACCTGCCCCGCTCGACGCTCCTCGCGCTCGTCATGGCCTTCGCCGGCATCGAGGAGACGCGCCGCCTCTACGAGTTGGCGATCGCCGAGCGGTACCGGTTCTACTCCTTCGGCGACGCGATGCTGATCCGGTGAGCTTCCACGTCACTGCGACCGACGGCGCCGCCCGCGCCGGCGTGCTCCGGACCGCGCACGGCGAGGTGCCGACGCCCGCGTTCATGCCCGTCGGGACGAAGGCGACGGTCAAGACGCTCCACCCGGACGAGGTGCGCGAGACGGGGGCCGCGATCCTGCTCAGCAACACCTACCACCTGCACTTCCGCCCGGGAGACGAGCTGATCGCCGAGGCCGGCGGACTGCACCGCTTCATGGGGTGGGACGGCGCAATCCTGACCGACTCCGGCGGCTACCAGGTCTTCTCGCTGCGCGACACGATTCTCGAAGCGGACGACGACGGCGTCACGTTCCGCTCCGTCTACGACGGCTCGCCCGCCCGCTTCACGCCCGAGTCCGTCGCGCGGATCCAGGCCAACCTCGGCTCCGACGTCGCGATGTGCCTGGACGTCTGCCCGCCGGCGGGCGTCCCGCGCGAGGAGGTCGAGGACGCGGTCCGCCGGACAACCCTCTGGGCCCGGCGCCAGCGCGAGGCCCCGCGTGCATCTGGGCAGCTCGTCTTCGGGATCACGCAGGGCGCCTCCGATCCCGAGCTCCGACGCCGTTCGCTCGAGGAGATCACGAGCCTCGACTTCGACGGCTACGCGCTCGGCGGGCTCTCCGTCGGCGAGCCACGCGACCTCACACTCGAAGCCACCGCCTGGGCCGCGCCGCTCCTCCCGGAGGCCAAGCCCCGTTACTTCATGGGCATCGGCGACGCCGCAGGGATCCTGGAGGTGATCGAGCGCGGGATCGACATGTTCGACTGCGTCCTCCCGACCCGCACCGCGCGAACCGGCTCCGCGCTGACCTGGGAAGGCCGTCTGAACATGCGCAACGCGCGCTTCGCGCGCGACGAGCGACCGCTCGACGAGCACTGCGGCTGCCCCGCCTGCGAGCGGTTCTCCCGCGCCTACATCCGCCACCTCGTGAACCAGCAGGAAGTGCTCGGAATTCGCTTACTCACGCTTCACAATCTTCGATTCGTCCTGGACGTCACAGCAGGAGCAAGGGACGCGATCGAGAACGGCCGCCTGGCATCCTTCAAGGCCGAGTCCCTGGAACGACTAGTGACATTGGCCAAATGACCGGATCACTCGAGGACGCGTAGCGATGGAGCCGTTGATCTTTCTCGTCGCGCTCGGCGCGGTTTTCTGGTTTCTCCTCGTCCGGCCCCAGAGGAAGCGGCAGTCCCACCAGCGGACGATGCTGGCCGAGCTGTCGGCGGGCGACGAGGTGATCACCGCCGGCGGCTTCTTCGCCACGGTGCGGACGATCGCCGACGACCATCTCGTTGTCGAGATCGCGCCCGGCACGGAGGTCCGACTCGCCAAGGAAGCAGTCGCGAACGTGGTTCCGAAGCCTGAGGAGCCGCCGCTGACTCCGGAAAACGACAGCTAATCTAAGGGGTCGCGGTGGCTACCAGACGCGGAAATCTCACCCTGCTCGGCTTCGTCGTCGCGGCGCTCAT
>CAWHBN010000003.1:0-35795 GCA_963827705.1 uncultured Actinomycetes bacterium | reverse complement strand
GTGAAGCCGTTCACGTTGTGCGGAGCGGGACCGCGATAGTGCGGGTTCCGAGCCAGCACGATGCGCCGGTTCTTCGTCCACTCCTTGATGAAGTACGGGCCCGACCCGACAACCGGGGCCGAGACGCCGTCCGGGTTGACCGGCATGTTCGCCGGGATACCGCAGAAGAACGGCATCGCGAGGCGAGACAGCAGGTCAGGAGCCCGCTTCGACATCCGAATCCGAAGCGTGTACGCATTCGGAGTCGTGACGCCCGAGGCCCGCTGCGCACGACCGTCGATGACGGCCGAGGCACCAGCGATGTCCTCGATGAACGGCTGAGCCGGAGAAGCCATCCGCTTCTGCAACGCACGGTTGATCGACCACGCGAAGTTGCGCGCGTTGAGCGGCTGCCCGTTGCTGAGCTTGTACGTCCTCTTCAGCTTGAAGGTGTAGATCAGACCGTTACGCGAGATGGTCGGGAACCCCTGAGCAACCTCGGGCACGAGGCGGGACCCACGAGGGGCCGCTGCGTGCGGGTAGTTCAGGAGCATCGAGCACGTCGAGTACGCGATCGTCCACGACGGCACGTAGTACCAGAGCGACGGATCGACATAGTCGATGTCGACGCTCAGGCTGTGCTTAAACGTGCCGCCGACTCTTGCGTCTCCGGTCTGCTTGCCCTGGGGAGCAGTGCTGCTTGAGGTGCCCGCAACAGCGGACGCCGCCAGCAGCCCGGCACCAACCAGGAGCATCGCGACCGAAAGCATGAGTCGTCTGTGCATGAGACTCCTTTCCGCGTTTCGAGCCGACACAGGCGGTCGCGTCGACTCAGGACACATACGTGTCCCGTCTCATCAGACGAGGGCGATCAGAGTTAGTTAGCGGGTGATTAAGAGATCTTCTTGGCCCGCATCAATGGGCCGATCCCCGCGGATCGAACGCATCCCTCAGCCCGTCGCCGAGCAGGTTGAACGAGAGGGTCGTGATCAGTACGGCAGCACCCGGCCAGACCATCAGCCACGGTTGCTGGAGATAGAAGTCGGGAGCCGTCGAGAGCAGCGATCCCCAGCTCGCCGTCGGCAGCTCGATGCCCACGCCGAGGAACGAGAGACCGGCCTCGAAGAGCACGAACTGGGCGACGATCAGCGTCGAGTAGACGATGATCGGCGCGACCAGGTGGGGCAGCAGATGCGACCGGATGATCCGCCAGTCGCTCGAGCCGACCATCTGCGCCGCCTCGATGAACTCCTTCTCGCGGAGCGACAGCACCTGCGCGCGGATGATCCGGGCCGGATAGAACCAGCCGAAGACGCCGCCCACGAGGACGAGCATCAGCACGCCGGGCGATAAGGCACCCCCGAGGGTGATGTCCTGCAGGCGGTCGCCGACAGTCGCAGCGAGCGCGATGACGAACAGCAGCAGCGGGAACGCCATCACGATCTCTGTCAGTCGGGAGATCAGCGAGTCGATCGCGCCTCTGAAATAGCCGGCTGTAGCGCCGAGGAGCACCCCGATGAACATCGAGAGGAACGTCGCTCCGATCGCGACCTCCAGCGAGACCCGCGCGCCGTACATGAGGCGCAGCAGCTCGTCGCGGCCGAGTGTGTCCGCGGTCCCGAGCGGGAAGTAGACGGCCTCTTCCTGGCCGGTCTCCGGGTTGAAGTTCGTCGCGTGCGTGTTGGGACCAACCGGCACGAGGTTCATGTCGACGCCGACGCCGGGTGTCGGGAAGATGTCGTTCGGCCCGTGCCCGAGCCACTTCTCGGCGAGCGGCGCGCCCGGGAAGGCGGCCAGGATCAGCAGGATGATGACGAAGCCGCTCGCGATCGCGACCTTGTCCTTCCTGAAACGGATCCAGACCTGCTCCCAGTAGCCGCGGGCGCGAACCGCCGTGATCTCGCCGAGCTGGCCTCCGCTCTCGAGCGCGACCTCGGCCGCCAGGCCGGCCCCTGCCGAGAGAACTTCGCGTCCTTTTTCCTTTTGCGCCATCGGGAGGTCTAGAGCATAAACGCGCGGAGCGCCTGCCCTCGATTAGACGTTCTGATCGGCTCAGGGGTTAGGAAGCGGTAAGCGCGTCGGCGCCGGCGACGACTTCGAGGATCTCCTGGGTGATCTCGGCCTGCCGGGCCCGGTTCATCGCCAGCGTCAGGCTGTCGATCAGCTCCGCCGCGTTCTTCGAGGCGTTTCGCATCGCCGTCATCCGCGCTCCCTGCTCCGACGCCGCCGATTCGAGGAGGGCTCGGTACAGCTCGGTCTCGACGTACACGGGAAGGAGCCGCTCGAGGATCAACTCGGGCTCGGGCTCGTAGATGAAGTCGCCGACGAGCGCCGGGGCCTCGTCGCCCGACTCGAGCACGCTCTCCGGGATCGGGAGGATCTCCTGCTCGACGACCCGCTGGACGAGCGGCGACTCGAAGTGGTTGTAGACCACGATCACCTGGTCGACCTCTTCCTCGGCGTACAGCTCGGTGATGTGGTGCGCGATCGCCTGGCTATCCGAGTACGCGGGCCGGTCGCTGAACCCGATCCAGGACTGCCCCAGCTCGTAGCGCCGGAACCTCAGTGTCGAGGCGCCCTTGCGGCCGGAGACGAGCCAGCGCACGTCGACGCCTTCGCCGCGCAGCCGTTGCTCGACCGCGAAGACGTGCCGCAGGACCTGCGCGTTGAACGCGCCGGCCAGGCCCCGGTCGCCGGTGAGGGCGAGAATCGCGGCCGTCCGGATCTCCCGCCGCTGGAGCAGCGGCAGGCCGCGGACCGACGTGCTGGCCCGGGCGGTGCCGACCATCAGCTCCAACATCCTGTCGGCGTACGGCCGCATCGCCTCGATCCGGGCCTGGGCCCGCCGCAGGCGGGCGCCGGCGACGAGCTCCATCGCCTTCGTGATCTTGCGCGTGTTCCGGACCGAGCGGATCCGGCGCTTGATGTCCTGGACTTCCGCCATTAGTGCCCCTCCAGGTGACGCTGCCCCGCTTCTAGGTCGCGAGCACCAAGCCAGAGTGCGCACTCCGACGAGTCAAGGCTAGGCAGCCTTGGCGAGGAGGAGGGTGTGCTCTGGCGCCGCGTGATCGCGGGCCAGAAGCCGGCGTGTGTTTCCTGGAGGGGCGCCACTAGACGGCTGACGTCTCCTGCACGGCGAAGCTGCCCTGGAACTTTTCGACTGCGGCCTTGAGCTTCTCCTCGAGGTCGCCGCCGAGGTCACCGCTCTCCCGGATCGTCTTGTAGATCTCGCCCTCGGTCCGCAGGTGTTCGCGGAGCTCCTCCTGGAACCGCGGCACCTGGTCGGCCGGCACCTCGTCGAGGTAGCCGTTGACGGCAACCCAGATCGCGGCGACCTGCTCCTCCATCGGCCACGGCTTGTACTGCGGCTGGTTCAGCGTCGCGACCATGCGCTCGCCGCGGGCGAGGGTGCGCTGCGTCTGCGGGTCGAGCTCCGATCCGAACTGCGCGAACGCCTCCAGCTCGCGGTACTGGGCGAGGTCGAGGCGCAGGCGGCCCGCGACCTTCTTCATCGCCTTCGTCTGCGCGTTCCCGCCGACCCGCGAGACGGAGACCCCGACGTTGATCGCCGGCCGGACGCCGGAGAAGAACAGATCGGTCTCGAGGAAGATCTGGCCGTCGGTGATGGAGATGACGTTCGTCGGGATGTAGGCCGAGATGTCGCCGGCCTGGGTCTCGATCACCGGCAAGGCCGTGAGCGACCCGCCGCCCAGCTCGTCCGAGAGCTTCACAGCCCGCTCGAGCAGCCGCGAGTGCAGGTAGAAGACGTCGCCCGGGGTACGCCTCGCGGCCGGGCGGCCGTCGAAGGAGCAGCGACATCTGCCGGTACGCGTCCGCGTGCTTGGACAGGTCGTCGTACATGCAGACCGCGTGGCGGCCGTCGAAGAGGAAATGCTCGCCCATGGCGGCGCCGGCGAACGGCGCCATCCACTTGATCGGTGCGGCTTCCGCGGCGGAGGCGCTGACGATGATCGTGTAGTCCATCGCGCCCTCGTCCCGCAGCCGCTCGTACACCTGCGCGACCGTCGAGGCCTTCTGGCCGATCGCGACGTAGATGCAGATCATGTCCTGGCCGCGCTGGTTGAGGATCGTGTCGACGAGGATCGCGGTCTTGCCGGTGGAGCGGTCGCCGATGATCAGCTCGCGCTGGCCTCGCCCGATCGGGACCATCGAGTCGATGGCCTTCAGGCCAGTCTGGAGCGGCTCGTGCACGGGCTGCCGGTCGACGACGCCGGGCGCCTTGAACTCGAGCGGCCTGCGCTCGGTCGTCTCGATCGGCGGGCCGCCATCGAGCGGGTTGCCGAGCGGGTCGACGATGCGGCCGACCAGGGCGTCCCCGACCGGGACGCTCGCAACCTGGCCGGTGCGGCGGACGGGCTGGCCTTCCTTGACGAGCTCCCAGTCGCCGAAGAGCGCTGCGCCGACGTTGTCCTCCTCGAGGTTGAGGGCGATGCCGCTCACGCCGTGCTCGAGCTCGAGCAGCTCGAGCGCGACGGCGTTCTCGAGGCCGTGGATGCGGGCGATGCCGTCGCCGACCTGCAGCACTCCGCCCACCTCGGCGAGGTCGGTCTCGACGTCGTACTGCTCGATCCGCTCCTTGAGGATCGAGGTGATCTCTTCTGGACGTAGGCGCACTCGGTTAGCTCCTTCCGGTTCCGGTCAGCTGACGGCGGAGGGTGTCCAGGCGGGACCGGACGCTCGCGTCCACGCGATGCGATCCGGCCTGCAGCACGAACCCTCCGATGAGGTTGGGGTCGACCCTGCGGGTCGCGCGAAGCTTGCGGTCGGAGCCGCCCTCGATCCGCTCGAGGATCTGGCGTGCCGCGTCGTCGGAGAGCTCGACGGCGGTCGTGAGCTCGACGTCGAGGATCCCCTCCTCGCGCGCAACCAGCGTCTCGAACTCCTGGGCGATCACGGGAAGCTCGTGCGTCCGGCCCTTCTCTGTGGTGAGGAGCAGGAAGTTGCGGACGAGCTCGTCGGCGTCGGCGAGGATGGCGCGCAGCGCCGCGACCCGCTCGTTCGTGTCGATCTCCGGGTTCTCGAGCAGCGCGCGCAGCTCGGGCACCTGCTCCATGGCCGAGAGGAACTCCTCCAGCTCCTGCCGGACCGTGTCGAGGTTGCCCCTCTCCTTCGCGGCCTCGAAGAGCGCGTTCGCGTAGATGCGCTGTGCGACGGCCATTAATGCCCCTTCGGGCGTCGCTGCCCCGCTTCTGGTTCGCGAGCACCAAGCCAGAGTTCGCACTCCGACGAGGCAAGGCTGGATCAGCCTTGGCGAGGAGGAGGGTGGGCTCTGGCGCCGCGTGATCGCGGGCCAGAAGTAGGCGTGTGGCGCCTGGAGGGGCATTAGTTGCGGGAGCCCTCCTCGAGGACCGAGAAGTCGAGGTCGCCGATCGCCTCGTCGATCAGACGACGGTGATCCTCGTCGGTGAGGACCTTGCCGGTCACCTTGCTCGTGGCGATCACGGTGAGATTCGCGACCTCGCCGCGGATCTGCTCCAGCGCGCGGCGCGTCTCGGCCTCGATCTGCTTCGCCGTGTCGTCGAGCCGGCGCTGCCGCTCGGCCTCGAGCTCCTCCTTCATCCGGTCCTTCTGCGCGTCGGCGACCCGGCGGGCCTCTGCGAGGATCTGCTCGGCGTCGCCGCGGGCCGACTGGATCAGCGCCCGGTGCTCCTCGAGGAGCTGCCGGGCCTCGGCGCGGGCCTTGTCCGCCTCCTCGATCGCTTGCCGGATCCGGTCCCGGCGAGCGTCGATCGCCGTCTGCACCGGCCCGAAGATGTACCTCCGCAGCACGAAGAACGTGATGCCGAAGCAGAGCAGCGTCCAGATCATGAGGCCGGGCACGACCTCGATCAGGGGGTTGGCGGCGACGACTGCCATCTCTAGACCAGGACGAAGGCGAGCAGCCCGCCGATCAGGCCGTAGAAGACGACTGCCTCGGTGAGCGCGAAGCCGAGCCACTGGATGCCCGTCAGCTCACCCCGGAGCTCCGGCTGCCGCGCGACGGCCTGGATCATCGAGCCGAAGATGTTCCCGATGCCGATGCCGGCGCCGAGCGAGCCGAGGCCGATCCCGAGTGCGAGCGCGATCGCCTTGCCGGCGTCGACGCCGTCCTCGGCGGCCGCGAAGACGATTGCAGCGAGGTTCATTCCTTCCTCCTTAGTGCTCGGGCTCGATGGCCGAGCCGATGTAGATGGCTGACAGGGCGGCAAAGATGTAGGCCTGGATCGAGACTACGATCAGGATCTCGAAGAGATAGAACGCGGTGGCGGCGGGGACGACGAGCGGCGCGAGGATCACGTTCTCCAGCACGAATATCAGGCCGATGAAGGTGAGGATCAGCATGTGGCCGGCGAGCATGTTCGCGTAGAGCCGCACGGACAGCGAGATCAGCCGCATGAACTGGCCGAGGATCTCGAGCGGGACGATCAGCGGGTACATCGCCTTCGGCACGTCGGGGATCCAGCTCTTGAAATAGCCGACGGCGCCGTTCGCGCGGATCCCTTCGATATGCGTGAAGAAGAACGTCATCAGCGCGAGCGTGAGGGTGACCGAGAGCGTGGAGGTGGCGGCGTAGATCCCCCAGGTCGGAAACTCGACGCCGAACAGCTCGAATGTCTCGTCCGAGAGCGGCAGCGGAATGAACCCGATCATGTTCACGACCCAGATGAAGAGCGCCAGCGACGCGACGTACGGGAACCAGCGCCCAATCGCCTTCGTCGGAAGCCCCTGCTCGGCGATCTGGGTCTGCGTGATCTCATAGACCCACTCGCCGACGGTCTGGCGGCGATCCGGGTCGGTTCCCAACCGCCAGCGCATGAGAAACCAGCCCAGCAGGATCGTCAGCACCGAGCCGAGGATCAGGTAGGCGACCGCCTTGTTGATGGAGAGGTCGAGCGGCCCGATGTGAATCGGAATCCAGTCGTGGAGCAGCCACTCCTCCGAGGGGTCGAACTTCTCCTCCTCGTCGCCCTCGACGGTGGAGGCGAGCGCAGAAGCCGGAAATGTCAGCACGATGCCGGTGACGAGTGCGAGGGCGCGCGTCATCGTGTCTCTGGATTCCCGAAGTAGGTGAGGAGCGAGAGGCCGAGCTCGAGCGTGTACGCCAGCGCGTAGACCGCGCCTGCCGCGAGGCCCACCTCCTGATTCGACGCCGCAACGATGATGACGACCACCATCACGGCCACCGGCCTGAACATCATCCCGACTCCCCTCACTCCTGAGGCGGCGAGATTATCGGCGCCGAGCTGCAGGCGTGAGAGCAGCACGCCGAGGGCCTGCGCGCCGAGCCAGAGGATTGCGCCGAGCGCCCAGCCGCGCAGCGGCCAGCCGGCAGCGACGAAGACGGGCAGCGCGAGTGCCACGACGGCAGCGCCCCCGGCCACCGGCACGAGCCGGCTCGGAACGGGCCGAGGCGTCGCCCAGACGTCTCTCACGAGAACACCCCGCGGTAGCGGCGGTAGACGGCGAAGATCCCCGCGGGGATGCTCACAAGCGCCCCGACGAGGGCTCCGATCGGCCAGGCGCCCGCCAACCAGCCCACGAGCGCGCCGACGCCGATGCCGGCCACGGTGGTGCCGAGAAGGACGGCGCCTGCCCCAGCCGGGTCTAGCGACTCGCGAGGGGCGGGCTCCATTCCGGGCCGAGCATACCAAAGCTTGTAACAGCGGAAACCCGCATGGTTCAGCGAAAACTGCGCGAGCTTGTAGCGGGCTTACGCGCTTCTCCGCGCGTCGTCCCTCGCCTGTTCCTCGCGCCGGCGGATGCGCGGGTTCGCGAGCTTGACGATCTCGAGGAGGTAGGCGATGTAGACCGACGCCGCGAGCGCGAGGAGCGCCATGCCACCTGCGACGAACGCGTTCGAGAGATCCCACTCGCCGTGCGGGCGCGGCGGCAGGAAGCGGGTCGAGAGCGCCGCGGCGGCCAGGATCCCGCACCACGCGTACATGTAGACGACCGCGCGCTTCTGCGAGAAGCCGATGTTCATGAACCGGTGGTGGAGGTGCGTCCGGTCGGCCTCGTACAGCGGCTGGCGGTACTTGAGCCGCTTCGCGACGACGAACGAGGTGTCCACGATCGGGATCGCGAGCACGAGGAGCGGCAGGACGAGCGTTGCCAACGCGGCCGTCTTGACGAGGCCTTCGATCGCGAGCGTGGCGAGCAGGAAGCCGAGCAGGAGCGCTCCTGAGTCGCCCATGAAGATCCGCGCCGGATAGAAGTTGTGGTGCAGGAACCCGAAGCAGGCGCCGGCGACGATCGCCGAGAGCAGCGCCGCTTCCGGGGCGCCGAGCGAGAGCCCGATGATCGCGAACGTCGAGCCGGCGATCGCGCAGATGCCGGCCGCCAGGCCGTCCATCCCGTCGAGGAAGTTGACCATGTTCATGATCGCGACGACCCAGACGATCGTCGCGGCGCCGGCCGCCCACTCCGGCAGCTCCTGGCTCCCGAAGCCGGGGAACGTGAAACGGTCGACGGTGACGCCGAAGCCGACGGCGACCGCGCCGGCGGCGACCTGGCCGCCCAGCTTCCCCCACCACGGCAGGCCGCGGAAGTCGTCGATCGCCCCGACCGTCGTCGCGATCGCCGCGCCGAGCAGGATCCCGCGGTAGGGCCCGTCCAGCTCGAGGAACGCGAGCGCCGGCACGAAGATCCCGAGCAGCAGCGCGATCCCGCCCAGCCGCGGGACCGGATGCGTGTGGACGCGGCGGGTCTCCCCCGGCTCGTCCACGACGCCGATGTACCGGGCAAACCGCCCGACGCCCGGCGTCAGGAGCAGGACGACCGCGAGCGCGAGCAGGAACCCCCAGATGACCTCCGGGTTGTCGCGAAGTGTCTCCAACGACCCCTACTTCGTGCCGTACAGGCGGTCTCCGGCGTCGCCGAGTCCCGGGACGATGTACCCCTTCTCGTTCAAGCCCCGGTCGATGGATGCCGTGACGATCCGGACCTCGGGGTGCTCCGCGTGCACGCGCTCGATTCCCTCCGGCGCGGCGACGAGACAGACGAGCGTGACCGTGCGGGCGCCGGCGTCCTTGACCTTCGCGATCGCCGCGACGCTCGAGTTCCCCGTCGCGAGCATCGGGTCGAGCACGATCGCGTCGCGGTCCTCGAGGTCGCTCGGCAGCTTGACGTAGTACTCGACCGGCTCGAGCGTCTCCTCGTCGCGGTACAGGCCGATGAACCCGACCCGCGCGCCGGAGACGAGCGACAGCACCCCGTCGAGCATCCCCATCCCGGCGCGGAGCACAGGGCAAACGGCGACCTTTTTCCCGGAGATGCGCTGCACGGTCGTCCGCTCGAGCGGGGTCTCGATCTCGACGTCCTCGGTCGGGAAGTCCTTCGTCGCCTCGTAGGTGAGGAGCAGCGTGACCTCGTTCGCGATCTTGCGGAAGTGGACGGTCGGCGTGTCCTGCTCGCGCAGGTACGAGAGCTTGTGCTGCACCAGAGGGTGCTTGACCTCGATCAGCCGTTCGGTCGCGACGGCGGTCACGCGACGTACGTCGTGAAGCCGCGGAATCCCGGATAGAGCGGATGCTTGTCGCAGAGAGCGGCGCTCCGGGCGGCGAGGGCCGCGACGTCGGCGCCCTCGCCCAGCGCCTCGACGATGACCTGTCCGACCTCGGCGAAGTCCTCCTCGACGAAGCCGCGCATGGTCGCCGCAGGGGTGCCGATCCTGACTCCCGAGGCGACGGTCGGCGGCTGCTCGTCGAAGGGCACCGTGTTGCGGTTCACGGTGAGCTTGACGTCGGCGAGCCGCTCCTCCGCGTCCTTGCCGGTCCAGTCCGTGCCGCGCAGGTCGAGCTGGAGGAGGTGGGTGTCGGTGCCTCCGGTGAGGACGTCGAGGCCGCCCTTCATCAGCGTGTCCGAGAGCGTGTCCGCGTTCGCGCGCACCTGACGCTGGTAATCCTTGAACGCCTCGGTGGCCGCGATCCGGAAGCAGGTCGCCTTCGCCGCGATCGTGTGCTGTAGCGGCCCGCCCTGCATCCCGGGGAAGACGGCCCGGTCGACGGCCTGCGCGTGCTCCTCGCGGCAGAGGACGAACCCGGCGCGCGGCCCGGCGAGCGTCTTGTGCGTCGTCGAGGTGACGAAGTCGCAGTGCTCGACCGGGTTCGGATGCAGACCGGCGGCGACGAGCCCGGCGAAGTGGGCCATGTCACAGAGGAGGAGTGCCCCGACCTCGTCCGCGATCTTCCGGAACTGGTCGGTCTCCACGGTGCGGGGGTACGCCGACCCGCCGCAGACGATCAGGTTCGGCCGGTGCTCCTTCGCGAGGTGGAGCACGTCGTCGTAGTCGACCATGTTCGTCTCGCGCGAGACGCCGTAGTGGACGATCGTGTAGAGCCGGCCCGAGAAGTTGACCTTGAGGCCGTGTGTGAGGTGGCCGCCGTGCGAGAGCTCGAGCGAGAGGATCGTGTCGCCGGGCTTCAGCGCCGCCATGTAGACGGCCATGTTCGTCTGTGCGCCGGCATGCGGCTGGACGTTCGCGTGGTCGGCTCCGAAGAGCGACTTCGCGCGATCGATCGCCAGCTGCTCGATCTCGTCGACGACCTCGCACCCGCCGTAGTAGCGCTTGCCGGGGTACCCCTCCGCGTACTTGTTGGTCGGCGTGCTGCCGACGGCCTCGAACACCGCGGGCCAGGTGAAGTTCTCGGAGGCGATGAGCTCGATCTGCCTCCGCTGCCGCTCGAGCTCCTGGCCGAGCAGGTCGGCGATCTCGGGATCGACGTCGGTGAGACCCGCGGTGCGGAGCTGGTCGAGCGTCTCCTGCGCAACGGCCATCGCCGCCATCGTATCCGGGCCTCAGGCGAGCTGAGCGAGCGCCTCGTCGGATGGAGCCGCGCCCTCTCGAATCACGACCGGATCGGGGGCCGTGAGATCGATGACCGTGGACGGCGTGCCGGGCAGCTCTCCCCCGTCGATCGCGGCCGCCGATCCGACTCGAAGCGCTTCAGGGACATCCTCCAGGCGCCGGGGATCCGGCTCGCCCGGAAGGTTCGCGCTCGTCGCCGCCAGCGCTCCGACCTGGTCGAGAACCGCTCGGGCCTCGCCGGTCAGATCCGGGATCCTCACGCCGATCGTTTCGGCTCGGTCGCCGGTCAGCCAGGGGAGACGCCGCGCGGGGTTCGGGAGGATCAGCGTGTAGCCCCCGCGGAGCAGCACCCGGCCCCGGAGCTCCGGGACCGCCTCGTAGACGACGTCGGCGCTGGCCGCCAGCAGGGCGGTCGGCTGGCTCTCGCCTCGCCCCTTGAGGCGGTACAGAGCTCTCACCGCCTCCTCGTCGAACGCGTCGGCGGCGAGGCCGTAGACGGTGTCGGTCGGGAGGATCACGGGCCGGCCGGCCCGGATCGCCTCGACCACTGCGTCGGTCACGGCCCGAGTCCCTCGACCACCCGCTCGCGGCCGGCCAGGTCCTCCGAGACACGAACCTCACGGAAACCGAGCTCCCGCAGCAGTGCTGCGACCTCCGTGGCCTGTCCGTCGCCGACCTCGAGCACGAGCGCGCCGCCCGGAACGAGCGTCTCGAGCGCCGCGCGGGCGACCGCCTCGTGGCCGCCTTCGCCGATCAGCGCCTCTCGCGGCTCGGTGCGCAGCTCGGGCTCGAGCGCGTCGAGATCGGCGGAGTCGACGTACGGCGGGTTGGAGACCACGAGGTGGAACGGGCCCTTCTCTCCCGCGAGGAGGTCACCGTGCACGAACCGCACCCGTCCGTTCAGGGACGCTCGGCGCCGGTTCTCCTCCGCGACCTCGAGCGCGGCCGACGAGACGTCGGTCGCGACGATCCGGGCGTCGGACAGCTCGTCCGCAATCGCAAGCGCGATCGCTCCGGAGCCGACGCCGATCTCGAGGACTGTCGGAGCCTCGACGTCCCGGAGAAGATCGAGGCAGCGCTCGACGACGCTCTCGGTCTCCGGCCGCGGGATCAGGACGCGCGGATCGACGACGAGCGTCAGCCGCCGGAAGCCCCACTCGCCGAGGATGTAGGCAAGTGGCTCGCGCGAGGCTCGCCGCGCGACGAGCGCGCGGAACCGGTCGAGCTCGTCGGACGAGAGATTCTGTCCACGGATGAGCAGCTCACTTCGGCGGCACCCGAGCACATGGGCGAGCAGCCATTCGGCGTCCACGTCCGGCGAAGGACATTCCGCCCGCTCGAGCGAGGCCGCGCCTTCGGCGAGAGCCTCTCGAACCGTCACACCGCAGCGGATTCAAGCGCCCGGCGCCGCTCCTCGTCGCCCAGCGCGCCGGTGAACTCGTCCAGCTCGCCGCCGAGCACCGCATCGAGCCGGTGCGCGGTCAGCTTGACCCGGTGATCCGTGACGCGGTTCTCCGGGAAGTTGTAGGTGCGGATCTTCTCCGCCCGCTCTCCGCTCCCGATCTGGGACCGCCGGGCGCTCTCGAGCTCGGCCCGCTGCTTCGCCCGCTCGAGCTCGTAGAGCCGCGCTCGCAGAACGCGCAGGGCCTTCGCGCGGTTTTGGATCTGGGACTTCTCGTCCTGCATCGAGACGACGAGATTCGTCGGGAGGTGGGTGATCCGGACGGCGGAGTCGGTCGTATTGACGCTCTGCCCGCCCGGCCCGGTCGAGCGGTACACGTCGATCTTGAGGTCGTTCGGGTCGATCTCCACCTCGACCTCCTCGGCCTCCGGCATGACGGCCACCGTCGCCGTCGACGTGTGGATGCGGCCCTGCGATTCCGTTGCCGGGACGCGCTGCACGCGGTGCGTGCCCCCCTCCCACTTGAAGACCGAGTAGGCGCCGTCACCCTTGACGGCGAAGGTCACTTCCTTGAAGCCGCCGCCCTCGTTGGGGCTCGCGGAGAGCTCCTCGGTCGAGTAGCCACGACGCTCGGCGTACCGCGTCAGCATGCGGTAGACATCCGCCGCCCACAGGCCTGCCTCGTCGCCGCCCACGCCCTGACGGACCTCCACGATGACGTCTTTCCGATCGGCCGGATCCGCCTCGACGAGCGCGAGCTTCAGCTCCTCCTCGAGCCGCGCGATCTCGGCGGGGTCGGGCGCGAGCGACGCGAGCTCGGGATCGTCGCGCGTGGCCTGGAGGTCCTCCTGCGCCGAGCGCCACTGCTGCGCCAGCTTGTACGGGCCCTCGAGCTCCTTCAGGCGGCGACCGGCGTCGGCTGCCTCGCGGTGGTCGTTGTAGACGGCAGGGTCGGACATGCGCCCCTGCGCTTCTTCATACGAGCGCACCAGCTCGTCGACGAGGTCGTCGATCCCGGCCATGCCGGAAAGGTTAGACCCCTACGCCATGACCTCGACCTTGCGCTCGGCAGGGTCGAGGCGGCCCTCTCGCCGGAGGACGTCCTTCAGCGCGCGGATCGAGACTTCGAGCTGGTCGAGCGACGGCTCGCGCGTGGTGAGCCGCTGGAGCCAGAGCCCCGGCGCGAGCAGCGTCATCAGGAGGCGGTTGTCGGTGTGCTTCCCGGCGAACCGGATCAGCTCATAGGCGATCCCGGCGATGACCGGGAGCAGGGCGATCCGCGAGACGATCAGCCAGTGCAAGGGAGGCTGGCCGAGGAACGCGAAGACGAAGATCGCGATCACCATTACCCAGAGCAGGAACGCCGTGCCGCAGCGCGGGTGGATGAGGCTGAAGCGCTGCACGGTCTCCGGCGTCAGCTCCTCGCCGGCCTCGTAGGCATTGATCGCCTTGTGCTCGGCGGCGTGGTACTGGAACACGCGCTTGAGATCCGGCAGGAACGAGATGAGGACGAGGTAGAGGATGAAGATCGAAACGCGGATCAGACCCTCGATGACGACGAACTGGCCGGTGTCGTCGAACGGCAGCCAGCTCGCAATCAGGGCGGGAGTGACTTTGAAGAGCACGATGGCAAAACCGATCGCGACCGCGAACGCGAAGATCAGCGCGCCGCGGCCGATCTCGGTCGAGACCTCCTCGTCGTCGCCCTCCTCCTGCGCCGCGTAATTGGCGGAGATCGCCAGCGCGCGGAAGCCGATCGCGAGCGACTCGCCGAGCGCGACGATCCCGCGGATGATCGGCAGCCGGAAGAACCGGTGCCGGAGCATGACCGACTGGATGTCCCGCTCGACCGTGGCGATCTCGCCGTCCACCTTCCGGACCGCGAGCGTCCAGTTCGAGGGGCCGCGCATCATCACGCCCTCGAGGACTGCCTGACCCCCAATCGGAGCTGCCATTAGTTCCCCTTCAGGTGATGCTGCCGGCGTGCATTGTCTGAAGCGGCACTAGCTCAGCCTAGGCTCAGCCGCGGCGAGCGCCGCCGGCGCGCTCCAGTCGCCGCTGGAAGCGCTCCACCCGGCCGCCCGTGTCGACGAGCTTCTGCTTGCCCGTGTAGAACGGGTGGCAGTTCGAGCAGATCTCGACGTGCATCTCTGCCTTCGTGGACCGCGTCTCGAACGTGTTCCCGCAGGAGCACTGCACGGTCGCGACGACGTACTCGGGATGGATGTCCGGCTTCATTGTCGGGCCAGGATAGCAGCGGCGGTCTCGGCTGAGACGTTGCCGCCCGTGACGACGCAGACCACCTTTTCGCCTTCATGTGCGGGAATTTTGCCGTTCAGAAGCGCGGCAACGGCCACCGCTCCTGCCGGCTCGCACGCGAGCTTCGCGCGCTCGTACAGCAGGCGCATCGAGGCTTCGATCTCCTCCTCCTCGACCGGCACGGTCGTGATCCCGTGCTCCTGCACGATCTCCAGCGGAAGGGCCCCGGCGAACGGGGCGTTGAGGCCGTCGGCAATCGACGTCGGAGTGACGGGCACCGGGCGGCCGGCCTCGAGGGCGGCGGTGAGGCAGTTCGAGAGCACCGGCTCGACACCCACGACGCGCACCCCGGGAAGCGCGGTGGCGATTCCTGAGATGAGCCCGCCGCCTCCGACCGGGACGACGACGACGTCCACATCCGGGACGTCCTCTTCGATCTCCAGCCCGACCGTGCCCTGGCCCGCGATCGTGTTCGCGGAGTCGAACGGATGCACGAGCGTGCGGCCGGTCTCCCGCCGGAGCTCCTCGAGCCGCTCGAACACCTCGGCGGGACCCTCGGCCTCGAGGTCGACCTCCGCGCCGTAGCCACGCGTCGCGGCGATCTTCGCCTCGCTGGCCGTCCGCCACATGACGAGGAGCGCGTCGATTCCCTCGAGGGCGGAGCAGTACGCGAGCGCCTGCGCATGGTTCCCCGCCGAGGCGGCGATCACGCCGCTGCGCCGCTCTTCCTCTGAAAGGCGACTCAGTGAGTTAAGGACGCCTCGCGGCTTGAACGACCCCGTGCGCTGGAAGAGCTCGGCCTTCAAGTAAACGCGCGGCCCGAGCGTCGCGGAGCTGAAGGTCGGCGTCCGGTGCAGCCGTCCGGCGATCGCCTCTCGGGCTGCCAGGACGTCTTCGCGCGTGATGGACGTGTCGCGGTCCCGGCTAGGTGAGCTTGTACTCCGGCCCGGAGCCGCCCTCGGGCGGCGTCAGGCGTCCGCCCTTGGCGGTGATCGCACCGCACTGGACGCAATTCGACGGCGTGACCTCGACGCCGCCGCCCTCCTTGGCCTCGTAGACCTGAGCCGGGCACATCTGCTCCCACGTCCGCGCAACGCCTTCAGGCACGTCGGTCCGCAGCACGATGTGGTTCGGGGCGTCGTCCCGCGTCTTGTTCCCGGAGAGGAAGACGGACGAGAGCTTGTCGAACGTGAGCTTGCCGTCCGGCTCCGGGTAGCGCGACGCGCGTTTCGTCTTGATCAGATCCTGCTCGGCGTCTCGATGAGTCTTCCTGTTGCCGGGCGGGAACATGCCGAAGGTCATGGTCGCCATCGCCGCCATGGCGCTGCCAAACCAGAAGCCGTGACCGAACGGCTGGCGCATGTTGCGGACGCGCTTCAGGTCGGTCCAGATGAACGTGTCCCGAATCGCCTCGTCATACGCGGCCAGCGCGCCGGGCGTCCACGGCGTCCGCCCGCGCTGGAGCGCCGCGAAGGCCGTCTCCGCAGCGAGCCGCCCAGACTCGATCGCATAGTGGATGCCCTTCAGCGCGGGCACGTTCACGAAACCGGCGCCGTCTCCGGTGATCAGCAGGCCGGGCGCGTGCATGCGCTGAGGCACGGCGACGAAACCGCCTTCGGGGATGGTCTTCGCACCCCAGCCGATCCGCTCGCCGCCCTTGAGAACCTTTCGGACGAGAGGGTGGGTCTTCAGCTGCTGGAGCAGGTCGTGGGGCGAGACCTCGGAGTCACGGTAGTCGAGCCCGACGACCATCCCGACCGTGACCATGTCGTCGCCCATCGGGTAGATGAAGGAACCGCCGAACTCTCGGTACTCATGCCCGTGGCGCAGCGGCCAGCCCATCGTGTGGATGATGCGGTGGAGGGGTTTCGGGACCTTCCAGACCTCCTTGACGCCGAGCGCCCAGACCTGCGGGTTGTCACCTGCGAGGCTGAACCGGTCCATCGCGACGCCGGTGAGGTGGCCCTGCGTCCCCTCCGCGAGGACGGTCACCTTGGCCGTCACGTCGGAGCCGGGCTCGAAGTTCGAGAGCGGCTCGCCGTCACGCCCGCGCCCCTTGTCGCCCGTCCGCACGCCGACGGTTCTCGCTCCGTCTACGAGCAGCTTCTCTGCCGCAGTCTCGGGGAGGATGTAGGCGCCGCCGGCTTCCGCCTGCTCTCCAAGCCAGCGCGTGAGCTGAGACAGCGACGCGATGTAGTTCCCGTCGTTGCGCATCGTCGGCGGCGCCGGGATCCGCAGGGCAGAGCCCTTCGTGAGGTAGTAGACGCCCTCGCGGTCGACCGGCCCGTAGAACGGCATCTCCTCGACGCGGACCCGGTCACGGAAGAGCCGGCGAAGCGAGCGCGGGTTGACGACGGCGCCGGACAGCGAGTGGGCGCCGACGCTCTTGCCCTTCTCGAGCACGGCAACGGGAACCTCGCCGAGCCGCTCCGCAGTCTCGGGCGAATCCTCGAGCAGTTGGCCGAGGCGGATCGCGCACGCAAGGCCCGCCGGGCCGGCGCCGACGATCAGGATGCCGACGTCGATCCGCTCCTCCGGCGGGTCCGTGGGCGGCGCGACGTAGTCGCGCGGGTCGAAGGGTGGTGCGTACTCGGCGGGTCTCACGACCTGCGCTGGCGGACGAGCTGGGTCAGCTTCGGGACGATCTCGTTGAGGTCGCCGACGACGCCGAGGTCCGAGTACTCGAAGATCGGCGCGTTCGGGTCCTTGTTGATCGCGACGATGACGCCGGAGGACTGCATGCCCACCTTGTGCTGGATCGCCCCGGAGATCCCGCACGCGATGTAGAGCTTCGGCGAGACCGTCTTGCCCGTCTGACCCACCTGCGTCGAGTAGGGGTACCAGCCGGCGTCGACGACGGCACGCGTCGCCGCGACGGCACCGCCGAGCGCCTGCGCGAGCTCCTCGACGAGCTTGAAGTTCTCTGGCGCGCCGAGCCCGCGGCCGCCCGCCACGATCACGTCGGCATCCTCGATCGACGGCCCCTCGCTTTCGGCGTGCGCGCGCTCGACCATGGTCGCCGCCGTCGAGAATTCCTCGAACTTGGCGTCGAACTCCTCGACCTCGGCATCGCCGCCGGTCTCCTGGGGATCAAAGGTTCCGGCGCGGATCAGCGCGAGACGCGGCTCCGAGCGCCAACCGACGTCCACGAGGACCGAGTCTCCGAGCGCCGGGCGCTTCCCGATCAGGTTGCCGTCCTGCTGGACGAGGTCGGTGAGATCCCAGTTCAGGCCCGCCTGGAGCCGTGCCGAGAGCCCGGACGCAACATCTGCCGAGAGGACAGAGGCGGCGAACAGGACGGTGTCGTAGCCGCGGTCCTTGACGATCGACGCGAGCGCGTCCACGCGCGGCTGCGGCAGCGGCGCCTCGAGCTCCGGCTTGTCGACGACCAGCACCTTGGCGGCGCCGAACTTCCCGGCCCCCGACGCGATCTCCTTGACGCCGGAACCGAGCACGACGCCGGTCACGTCCTCGCCGAGGGTGGCCGCCTTGGAGAGGACGCCGAGCGACGGCTTCAAGAGCTCGCTGTCGTGGTGCTCGAGGAAGACCAGGATGCTCACAGCAGCTTCCGCTCCGCGATGAACTCGACGATCCTGTCCGCTGCGGAGCCGTCGTCCTCGATCTTCTCGGTGTCGCCCCGCGGCGGCGGATCGTTCAGTGCCTCGACCGTCGTCTTCGATCCGGCGTCACCGACGTCTTCCACACCGAGCTCCGAGACGGACACGGTGCGCTGCGGCTTGGAGCGCGCCCCCATGATCCCCTTCAGCGACGGGTAGCGAGGCTCGTTGATCGCGTCGGACACCGCGAGCACCGCCGGGGTGGGCGCCTCGATCGTGTCGTAGCCAAACTCCGTCTGGCGCTTGCCGCGCACCTTTCCGTCGGAGACCTCGAGCTCGGCGACCTGCGAGATCACGGGCAGCCGGAGCCGGTCCGCGACCGAAGCCCAGAGCACGGCGCCGTCGGAGTCGCTCGACTGCTGGCCGAAGACGATCAGGTCGGCGCCCTCCTTCTCCAGTGCGGCGGCCAGCGCGTTGGTGGTCGCGACGAGGTCGGAGCCCTCCGCCGCCTCGTCCGAGATCAGCAGCGCCTCGTCCGCGCCCATCGCGAGCGCCTTCCGAATGGAGTCCTGCGCGGCCGCCGGGCCCATGGTCACGATCACGACCTCGCCGCCCTGTGCCTCCTTGATCCGCAGCGCCTCCTCGACGGCGTGGACGTCGAACGGATTGATCGCGCCCTCGCCCGACCGGTCGAGCCGTTTCGTGCCCGGATCGATCTTCCGTGCCTGCTCCGGCACGTGCTTCACGCAGACGGCGATCTTCACGGCCCGAGACTCTACTGACGCCGTGCAGGGCTCAAGCCGGGGAAGGACTTTTCCGAAAGCTCTGCTAGGGTCTCGCCCTTCGAGCGCGAACCGGAGCGCTGAGGTCCCAGCAATGAGACGCCACCGGACGACAGCCCGAGGAATCCTCTTGCTCGCCATTGTCGGCGCCACGGCCGGTCCGGCAGCCGCGATGCCCGACTCCGGATACGTGCCCAAGCGGGCCAAGGTCGTCTCCGGGGCGACGCAGGAGCAGCCGACCGGGAAGCGGCTGATCTTTCCCGTCCTCGGCAAGTTCCGGTACGGGAACGACTACGGCGACGCGCGCGGTCAGGGCGCACACCAGGGGATCGACATCATGGCGTCGCGCAAGTCGCTCGCATTGGCGGCCGAGCCGGGCCGCGTGAAGTTCCACATCACGTCCTCCCGGGCGGGGTGCATGCTTTACCTGAACGGCACGAGCGGGACGACCTACCTCTACATCCACCTCAACAACGACCTCGGGATGACGAACGACAACCGGGGCGGCTGCAAGCCCGGCGTCTCCTTCGCGCCCGGCCTGAAGAGCGGAATGAGGGTCGCCGCGGGCGAGCCGATCGGATTCGTCGGGGATTCGGGCGACGCGAACGGCATCGAGCCGCACCTCCACTTCGAGGTGCACCCGAACGACGGCGCCTCCACCAACCCGTACCCGTACCTGAACCGCGCGTACAGGCTTCTCTTCGCTGCTCCGACCAAGACCGACACCGCGCTCTGGCTGAAGGGCAGCGTCCTGACGCAGCAGGCTGAGGCGCTGAAGGTGAACGTGAACAGCCTCGGCGTTCGGACGACCGGCCTCAAGCTGAACGGCATCAGCCGGCCGGTGCAGCTGGCCCTGTCGCCGTTCACGGTCATCCAGACGGTTGCCGGCCGCCTCGCCGGGACCTCGCGCGCGACGGTCTGGACGGAGATCTTCCCGAACACGCTCGCCGCCCAGCTCGGCAAGCCGGGCGCCATCACCGCCGAGCGCGTCCTCTTTTCCCGCTAACCCGGGGAAGCCGGACTACCGGCCCGTGAACTTCGGCTCGCGCTTCTCGGAGAACGCAGTCAATCCCTCCCGGGCGTCCTCACTTGCGAAGAGCTCGCCGAAGCGGTCACCCTCACTCGCCAGGTTGTCGGCGTGCTCCCCGCTCAGCGCCCGGTTGACGGCCTCCTTCGCCGCCTCGAGCGCGATCGGACTCTTGGCCGCGAGCTCGCCCGCCAGCTCCAGCACGCGCGGCATCAGCTCCTCGGGCTCGTAGACCGCGTTTACGAGCCCGCGCTCTCGCGCCTCCTCTGCACCGACGGTGCGGCCGGTGAGGATCAGCTCCTTCGCGAACCCGATCGTCGTCGCACGGGCGAGTCGCTGGGTCCCTCCCCACCCCGGAATGATCCCCAGGTTGATCTCGGGTTGGCCCAGCTTGGCGTTCGTCGAGGCGTACCGAAGGTCGCAGGCCAGCGCGAGCTCGCAGCCGCCGCCGAGCGCGAAGCCGTTGATCGCCGCGATGGTCGGTTGGCGCATGGTCTCGAGCAGCCGGCCCGCCTCGTGGCCGAGCGCGCCCCACGCCTTCGCCTCGTCGACGTCCAACCCGCTCATGTACTTGATGTCCGCTCCGGCGATGAAGGCTCGATCGCCGGAGCCTGTGAGGACGACGACTCTCGCATCGACGTTGCGGGAAAGCTCGGCCAGCCGGTCGCGCAGCGACGTGAGCGTCTCGACGTCGAGTGCGTTCAGCGCCTCCGGGCGATCGACCGTGACGATCGCGACCGGCCCCTCCTGCCGGACCTCGATCAGCTGACCGGAACCTTCTCGCGCAGGAACTCGACGATCTCGCTGGTCGGCGCGCCCGGCGTGAACACCTCGGCGACGCCCTTGCGCTTGAGCTCCTCCGTGTCCTCGCGCGGGATCGTCCCGCCGACGACGACCAGCACGTCTTCGAGGCCGTTCTCCCGCAGCCCGTCGACGATCTTCGGGACCAGCGTCATGTGGGCGCCCGAAAGGATCGAGATTCCCACCGCGTCGGCGTCCTCCTGGATCGCGGTCTCGACGATCTGCTCGGGCGTCTGGTGCAGGCCCGTGTAGATCACCTCCATGCCGGCGTCGCGCAGTGCCCGCGCGATGATCTTCGCCCCACGGTCGTGACCGTCGAGGCCCGGCTTGGCGATCACGACTCTGATCTTCCCGGCCATCCGGCCGTGAGTATAGGAAGCATGTTTCGATGGAAGACGTACGGTCGAGCCGCCGTCCGGGTATAGGCGAGACTATGGAAATGAAGCTCAAGGTGATCGGCTGCTCGCCGGCGTGGCCCAATCCCGGCGGCGCGCAGTCGGGTTACCTCGTCGAGGGGCCTCCCGGGCGCGTACTTCTCGACTGCGGCGCAGGGGTGCTCGCGAAGCTCCGGCAGCTGGAGGACTGGCCGCGCATCGACGCGATCTGCCTCACCCACTTCCACCTCGACCACTGGGGCGACGTCGTCCCGTGGGTCTGGGCGCTCTGGTTCGGCCCCGCCGCCGAGCAGCCGCGGCCGGACCTGTGGGTGCCGCCGGGCGGCGAGAAGCTCCTGAGCGAGATCGGCGAGCGGCTGGGAACCCCGGACATGTTCCACCAGGCCTTCACGATCAAGGAGTACGCCGAGGGCGAGGACTTCGAGACCGGCGGTTTCCGGATCACGCCCAGACGCGTCCTCCACTACGAGCTCCTGGCCTTCGGCTTCCGGGTCTCGTGCAACGGGAAGACGATGGCGTACTCGGGCGACAGCGGACCGAGCGACGAGCTCGCGGAGCTCGCCCGCGACGCCGACCTCTTCCTCTGCGAGGCCACGCTGCTCGACCCGAACCCCGAGGGCGGTACTCGTGGGCACCTCGCCGCCGACGAGGCTAACGCAGCGTTTCAGGCTTCCGGGGCGAAGCGGCTCCTCCTCACACACCGGCCGAAGGAGCGCCCGCTCGAGCCCGAGTTCGAGCAGGTCCACGACGGGTTCGAGACGGAGATCTAGGCCGAGCGCTCGCGCGAGCCGTACAGGGCTTCGGCCCGTCGGCCTCGGCGCCAGCTGCGCACGTAGTACCCACTGACGATCAGCGGCACGACCAGCAGCAGGCCAAGCGGCGCGAGGAGCCACTTCGCGTCGAGCCGCGCCTCACCCGGCGGAACGCTGTCACCCAGGTTCGGGACGCCGCCCGCCCCGCTCGGCTGGGCGGCCGGGGCAGCCGCCGCGGCGTTCGCGCCGGTCATGCCGACCGGAGCCCAGGAGGAGACGAGCCACTTGTTCTTGCCGTCGCCGGTCGGTGTCAGCTCCATCGCGAACATGGACGGACGAAGCTTCGAGGCAGCTGTCGGGAAGAGCATGACCTGGAGCCCGAGCGAGTCGCTGTAGGAGTACTCGATCTTCCACCGGGCTTCCTCGACCGGAAACGGCACGACCGGGATGTCCTGCGTGCTCCACTCCGCTCTCGAGAGCCCGCCCTTCAGCGCCGGCGCGGTCAGGTCGTAGGAGCGCTCGACCCTGCGGCGCGCGACCGCGTAGGTGACGAAGTTGGCCGCGGTGGCAAGCGCCTTCGCGCGGTCGACACGGGTGAGCTCGACCCGCTTGGGCTCGTGGTAGACGTACGCCTCCTCGGCCGCGAATTCCTCCGGCGGGTTGCTCGTGGTACTGGGCCACCAGACGCCGACGGCAATCACGAGCGCGACGAGGGCGACCGACCCTCCGATCCAGGCCAGACGCCTGCGCATCCGAGCCGAGAAGAGGATGCTCTTCACGCTCGGAGCATAGGTCGTGGTCGGGTTGTTACCCCTGCTGCGGAGCGCTCGGAATGGGCGGCGGAGCGTACGGCGCCCAGTAGTCGACGAGCCACTTCGCGTTTGCGCCCGAGCCGAACTTCTTCAGCCCGATGAAGAAAACCTGCGGCTTCTCCTTCGAGCCCTTCCCCGGCTGCATGACGACCTGAAGCGAGACGTCGTTCGGATACGACCAGTCGACCTTCACAGGCGACTCGTTGACGGCCGCGTCCGGATACGGGACGACCGGGATCTCGCCCGTCATCCACTGCTTGAGCGTCAGGTCCTGCTTGATGCTCGGGCCGGAGATCGCCCAGGCCTCACGGAGGTTCTTCCTGACCACTGCGGTCTTGATGAACTGGACGGCGATCTGCCGAGCTTCCGGCGGCAGCGGCACGGTCTTGTCCGCGGCGACGTTCGTCGCAGGCTCGTTGCTGAAGGTCTCCGGCGGATCGTCAGCGCGGATCTGCGTCTGCCAGAACGCGAGCACGCCGATCAGCAGCACCCCGCCCGCCAGCCAGGGCAGGGCACGGTTGAAAGATCTCGAGCTGAATAGGCCGCCTTCCACGTCTCGTGACAGGTTAGACGCGATTTTCCGCGGCTGAGTTAGGGCCGCGTTGCGGCGCCGTTAAGACCTTGTCAGGGCCTGATTCCCCCTAGAAGACCGGAGTCTCGCGCCATACGCCCCACACCTCGCGGAGCGTGTCGCACATCTCGCCCATGGTCACGTACGCCCGTGACGCGTCGACGATCAGGGGCATGAGGTTCTCGTCGCCCTCCGCGCCGCGCCTGAGAGCCGCGAGCGTCTCATCCACCTTCGCCGAGTCCCGGCGTGCGCGCAGCGCGGTGACCCGCTCGATCTGCTTGTCTCCAGAGCCGGGTCGATCCGCAGGAGCTCGAGCTCCGTGTCCTCCTGCTGCTGGTAGCGGTTGACGCCGACGATGATCCGCTGCTTCGCCTCGACCTCGGACTGATAGCGGAACGACGCGTCGGCGATCTCGCGCTGGAAGAAGTTCTCCTTGATCGCCGGGATCACACCGCCGAGCGCGCGGATCCGGTCGAAGTACTCGTACGCCTCGGTCTCGAGGCGGTTCGTGAGGTCCTCGACGAAGTAGGAGCCCCCGAGCGGGTCGATCGTGTTCACGACGCCCGTCTCGTGCGCGATCACCTGCTGGGTGCGCAGCGCCAGCCTCACCGCGTTCTCGGTCGGCAGCGCGAGCGCCTCGTCGAACGAGTTCGTGTGGAGCGACTGCGTCCCGCCGAGCACTGCCGAGAGGGCCTCGAGCGCGGTCCGGACGATGTTCACCTCCGGCTGTTGCGCCGTCAGCGACACGCCGGCCGTCTGCGTGTGGAAGCGCATCAGCCACGACCGCGGGTTCTTCGCGCCGTAGCGCTCGCGCATCTCCCGCGCCCAGATCCGCCGCGCCGCCCGGTACTTGGCGATCTCCTCGAAGAAGTCCAGGTGGGCGTTGAAGAAGAAGGACAGCCGCGGCGCGAAGTCGTCGACGTCGAGGCCCCGCTCCATCGCAGCTTCGACGTACGTGAACCCGTTCATCAACGTGAACGCGAGCTCCTGGAGCGCGTTCGAGCCGGCCTCGCGGATGTGGTAGCCCGAGATCGAGATCGGGTGCCACTTCGGCATCTCCCTCGCGCAGAACTCGACCATGTCGGTCACCAGCCGCATGGACGGCTCCGGAGGGTAGATCCACTCCTTCTGCGCGATGTACTCCTTGAGGATGTCCGTCTGGATCGTCCCTCGGAGCTCGGAGCGCGGGACGCCCTGCTCCTCGGCTACGCCCACGTAGAAGGCCAGCGCGATCGGCGCCGTGCAGTTGATCGTCATCGAGGTGGAGACTTCGCCGAGCGGGATGCCGGCGAAGAGCGTCTCCATGTCCTCGAGCGAGTCGATCGCGACCCCCTCCCGTCCGACCTCGCCGAGCGAGCGCGGGTGGTCGGAGTCGTAGCCCATCAACGAGGGCATGTCGAACGCCGTCGAGAGCCCGGTCTGGCCGTGGTCGAGGAGGTAGCGGAACCGCTCGTTCGTCTCCTCGGCCGTGCCGAACCCGGCGAACTGCCGCATCGTCCAGAGCTTGCCGCGGTACATCGACGGGTAGACGCCCCGCGTGAAGGGATAGATGCCGGGATAGCCGAGATCGCGGTCTTCGTCGATCTCGACCGAGTCCGCCGTATAGAGCGGATCGACCTCGAGCCCGGAGATCGTGGAGAAAAGCTCGCCCTGGCGCTCGGGTGATGCCTCGTAGAGCTGGCGGCGCCACTCGGCGATGCCGTCGAGGGAAGCCGGGCGGTCCTCGGTCGTCGCCATGGTCGAAGTGTGCCTTATGGATCGCGCCGAATCGCCCGATAGAGGGATGAACTGCGATGGAAGCGTGTTCCAGGACGGGCGTTGCGGTGATCGCGGCCGACCGCTAGCCGAAGAGCACCTCGGCAAGAAACGCCAGCGAGATCGCAAGAAGTGCGACGCCGATGGCCCGGCGTAGACGGGCGCCAGGACGCGTCACCCGAGAGCAGAAGGATCGCCGGCAGGCGAAGGGTTCCGAGCACCAGGCCCACCGCGGAGCCGAGATAGCCCGCGGCGAACGACGCGAGGAACGCTAGCGCGAGCTCCCAGGCTTCCAGAGCGTCTCGGTGCCGGGATTCGCGCTGCGGGCCAGGATGAAGAGCAGGTCCGAAAGCCGGTTCAGGTAGGCGATCACGAGCGGGTTGATGTCGACGTGCTCGGTCGCGTCGAGGACGTCGCGCTCCGCACGCCGGCAGGTCGCGCGGGCGACGTGGAGTCGCGCCGCGAGCTCGCTCCCGCCCGGGAGGACAAAGCTCTTGAGCTCCGGCAGGTCGGCGTTGAACCGGTCGCAGTCCGCCTCGAGCGCGTCGATCTGCGCCTGCGTGACTCGCAGCCGATCGGCGATCCCGAACGGCACGCTGACGTCGGCGCCGACATCGAAGAGCTCGTTCTGCACGCGCTCGAGCACGGCGGCCATCTCCGCGGGCGGGTGCGCCGCGAGCGCGAGGCCGAGGAGCGAGTTGACCTCGTCGACCGTGCCGAAAGCGGCGATGCGGCAGTCGAGCTTCGGCACCCGGCTCCCGTCACCGAGGCTCGTCTCCCCCTGGTCACCGGCCCGCGTGTAGATGCGGGTCAGACGAACCGGCTCGTCCTTGGCTCGTGGCATGACAGAGAGCTTAGGCGCCGAGGCGGAACGTCTCGCGCACGCGCCACCGGTCGGGCTCGAACTCCTCCATGAGTGCGACCTCGTCGATCGGTATCCGGGCGGGCAGCAGCCCCGCGAGCCGTTGCTCGACCCGCGAGCGGGTCGCCTCCCTGTCCTCGCCGCCGGTCTCGGTGAGCGACGCGTGTGGCGGTGGGTCGATGCCCTCCTCGCGGTATGGCGGATACTGCGGGAAGAGGCGCCAGAGGGCGCGCATCATCCCGCGCAAGGGCTCCTCTGGAGACGGAGCCGCGTAGACCGCGCCGCCCTCGTCCCATTGCTCCAGCCTGTCGAGGACGAGTTCGAACGGCTCGTAAGCGGCGAAGAACGCCCGCAGCGTCTCGCGATGGCTGTCCACCTCGTCCACCGGCGCGAAGGGATAGAGCAGGGTCAGCGAGAGCGGGATGCTCTCCGGCAGGCGCTCGGGGTAGAGCTCGTCGTGCGCCGCCGCCAGCTCGGGGCTGCGGTCGGCGAGAAGCAGCGTGAGGTAGGTGTCCAGCTAGCCCGCCGCCAGCTCGCGCTTCTTCAGCTCGAGCACGGACCTGGCGATGACGAGCCGCTGGATCTCGCTCGTGCCCTCGTAGATCTCCGTGATCTTCGCGTCTCGGTAGAAGCGCTCGACCGGGAACTCCTTCGTGTAGCCGTAGCCGCCGAGGATCTGGATCGCCTCGGCCGTCTGTCGCCGGGCCATCTCCGACGCGAAGAGCTTCGCCTTCGCCCCTTCCTCCGTATGCGGCCGTCCCTGCTCCTTCAGCCACGCCGCCCGGTAGACGAGCAGTCGCGCAGCGTCGATCTCCGTGGTCATGTCCGCGAGCTTCCACTGAATCGCCTGGTGCTCCCCGATCGCCTTCCCGAAGGTGCGGCGCTCCTTCGCGTACTCGCGCGCGACGTCGTACGCCGCCTGCGCGATCCCGAGCGCCTGGGCCGCGATCCCGATCCGCCCGCCGTCGAGCGTCGCCATCGCGACGGTGAAACCCTTGCCCTCCTCGTGGAGGAGCCGGTCGCGCCCGACCTCGGCGCCCTCGACGACGATGTCGTTCGTCACCGACGAGTTGAGGCCGAGCTTCTCCTCCTCACGCGTGACGCGGACGTGGTCGGCGTCGAGGACGAAGGCGGAAACGCCCTTTGCGCCCGGCGTGTCGGCGTCCGTGCGGGCGAAAAGCAAGAAGGTCGAGGCGTGCTCGCCGTTCGTGATCCACTGCTTCGCGCCTGTGATCGTCCAGCCGTCGCCGTTCGGCTCCGCCTTCGTGCGAAGCGAGCCGGCGTCGGATCCGGCCTCCGGCTCGGTCAGGGCGAAGGCGCCGATGCCCTCACCCCGTGCGAGAGGCGGGACGAAGCGCGACCGCTGCTCGTCGGTCCCGAAGGCGAGGATCGGAAGCGTGCAGGCACTCGTGTGGACCGCGACCGTGACGCCCACGCCGGCGTCGGCACGCGAGAGCTCCTCCAGCACGAGGGCATAGGAGAGGAAGTCCGCGCCTGCGCCGCCGTACTCCTCCGGGACGCACACGCCCATCAGCCCCAGCTCGGCCAGCTTCGCGTAGAGGTCGCGCGGGAAATGGTGATCGCGGTCCCAGTCCGCTGCGTGCGGCGCAATCTCCGCGTCCGCGAACTCGCGTGTGAGCGCCTGGATCTGCCGCTGGTCGTCGGTGAGCTCGAAGTGCACTACGAGTAACTGTAGAAGCCCTCGCCGGACTTCCGGCCGAGTCGCCCGGCGGCCACGTGCTCGCGGAGCAGCGGACAGGGGGCGTACTTGCCGTCGCCGAGCCCCTCGTGGAGCACCTCCATGATCGCGACGCACGTGTCGAGCCCGATCAGGTCCGCGAGGGCGAGCGGCCCCATCGGGTGCGCGAAGCCGAGCTTGGCGATGGTGTCGATCGCCTCTGGCTCGGCGACTCCGGTGTAGAGCGCCCACACGGCCTCGTTGATGAACGGCATCAGGATCCGGTTGGAGACGAACCCGGGGAAGTCGTTGGCCTGAGCCGGAACCTTCCCGAGCTCCTCGGCGAAGGCGACGACCGAGCGGGCCGTCTCGTCCGAGGTCTCGCGGCCGCGGATCACCTCGACGAGCTTCAGGACCGGCACGGGATTGAAGAAATGCATGCCGATGACCTTGTCCGGCCGGCCCGTGACGGCAGCGAGCGAGCCGATCGGGATCGACGAGGTGTTCGAGGCGAGGACCGCCTCGACCGGCAGCGTCGCATCCGCCCGCCGGAAGATGTCCTCCTTGACGGAGATGTCCTCGACGACGGCCTCGACCATCAGGTCGGCTGGGACGAGGTCGTCGACGGGCTCGATGCGACCGAGCACCTCGTCGGGATCGGGTCCCCCCTTCTCCGCGAGCTTGGCGGCGCTGCGTCGGATCGTCTCGAGCGCCTTGTCGGTCGCCCCCGGCGCGGCGTCGTGTAACGAGACCCCGCAGCCCGCGGAAGCCGCGACCTGCGCGATGCCGCCGCCCATCTGGCCGGCGCCGACGACGAGGACATGCTCGAACTCCACGCCGCGGCAGGCTAACGTCAACCGCAGTGACCGACCTCTGGTACGACGAGACCGGCGAGGGGCCCCCACTCGTCCTCCTGCACGAGGGCGTCGTCGACTCGCGGATCTGGGAGCCGGTCGTGCCGCTCCTTGCGGAGCGCCACCGCGTGATCCGGTACGACCAGCGCGGCTTCGGGCGCTCGCCCAAGCCTGACGGGCCGTACTCGCTCGTCGACGACCTCGTCGCGGTTCTCGACGCGGCCGGCCTGGAGGAGGCTGCGTTGGGGGGAGCCTCGCGGGGCGGGAACATCTCGCTCGCTACTGCGGTCGAGCGCCCGGAACGCGTCTCCGCGCTGATCCTGCTCGGCTCCGGCCTGCCGGGCGTTCAGCTCGACGTCGGGTGGACGCCCGAGCAGATCGCGCGCTGGGAGCGGGCCGAGGCCGACGACGACTGGCCGGCCATGGCCGAGCTCGACATGGAGGTGTGGGCGCCGATGGGCGCCGACCCCGAGCTACGGGCGATGTTCGTCGAGAACGCTGTTTGGTCGAACAGCGAGGACCCGGCCACCGACGAGCCCGTCGCCGAGCGGGTGAGCGGCATAACCGCTCCCACTCTGGTGATCACGGGGGGCCGGGACGTCCGCGCGATCAACGAGATCGGAGATCGGCTCGCCCGGGAGATTCCCGATGCTCGCTCGGCCGTAATCGAGGAGGCCGATCACATGATTCCCTGGCGGGCGCCTGAAGAGCTCTCTCACTTGATTCTCGACTTTCTCTCTGGTCGCTAAAGATCGCCCTTCCGGGTCAATGCGGTGTAAACGGGATCAGACCTCGATCAAAAGGGCATCGCCCTGCCCGCCGCCGGAGCAGATCGCCGCGAGGCCGAGCCCGCCGCCGTTCCGGCGCAGCTCGTAGATCATCGTCGAGAGGATCCGTGCTCCCGAGGCGCCGATCGGATGACCGAGCGCGACGGCTCCGCCGTTCACGTTCACCTTGTCGGGATCGACGCCCAGCATCGCCGTCGAGTTCAGGGCGACGGACGAGAACGCCTCGTTGAGCTCGACCCGCTCGACGTCGTCGATCTCCTTGCCGGCTTTCTCCAGCGCGATCCTTCCCGCATTGGCCGGCGTGCGCGCGAGGTACGCGAAGTCATCGGCAACGTATGCCTGGGAGACGATCGTCGCGAGCGGCTCGAGGCCGCGCTCCTTCGCGAACTCCTCGCTGGTGACGACGAGTGCCCCCGCACCGTCGTTGACACCGGGAGCGTTCCCCGCCGTCGTCGTCCCCTCGGGATCGAAGACCGGTTTGAGTGATGCCAGTTTTTCCAGCGAGGTGTCACGCCGCGGGCCCTCGTCGTGGTCGAGCTCTCCCACGGGAACGATCTCCTCCTCGAACCGCCCCTCGTCCTGAGCCGCCACGGCGCGCTCGTGAGAGCGGAGCGCCCAGGCGTCCTGGTCCTCCCGGGAGATCCCGAGCTCGCGGGCGACGAACGAGGCCTGCTCGACCATGTGCTTCTTGTCGAACGTCGACGTCAGGCCGTCGTGGGTCATGAGGTCGATGAGCGTCCCGTCGCCGAGCCGGTAGCCGAAGCGGGCCTTCTTGAGGATGTAGGGCGCGTTCGACATCGACTCCATGCCGCCGGCCACCACGACACGGTGATCGCCCGAACGGATCATCAGGTCGGCGAGCTGGACGGCCCGCACCGACGACGCGCAGACCTTGTTGATCGTGTCAGCCGGAACCTCGACCGGCAGGCCCGCGCCGATCGCCGCCTGGCGCGCGGGCGCCTGGCCCGCGCCGCCCTGGAGCACCTGCCCCATGACGACGTACTCGATCTCCTCGTTCTCGAGGCCGACCCGGTCGAGCGCGTTGCGAATCGCGATCGAGCCGAGCTCCGTCGCCTCGAGATCCTTCAGGCCGCCGCCGAGCCTCCCGAAGGGCGTCCGCACGGCTGAGACGATGACTGAGCGCATTCGGGATGAGGGTAACAATGGCCCGATGCCTGCCCGAGTCGCCAGGTTCGTCAACGTCCTGGGCCTCGAGCTCCTCGGCGGAATCGTCGTTCTCACGCTCGGCGCCTGGATCTTCGGGCTCACGGTCGAGGAGCTCTCGGAAGGCGACACGCATCTCGACACGCGGTTCGCGGCCTGGCTCCACGAACACGCGACCGACGGCTGGACGACGTTCTTCGAGAACGTCACCCGACTCGGGAATGTCCCGGTGCTCGCCGCGGTGACTCTCGTCGCGGCGATCGTGCTCGCCCGAAAACGGCTGACGTCAGAGCTGGAGCTGCTGCTGCTCGCCGCGTTCGGCGCCCAGATCCTCACGTTCGGGCTCAAGCTCGGGTTCGAGCGCGAGCGGCCGTTCTTCCCCGACCCGCTCGCGACCGAGAGCACGTACTCCTTCCCGAGCGGCCACGCCTCCGTCTCGCTCGCCGTCTACGGGACGATCGGCTACATCGCGGCCCGGCATGCTGCCACGAGGCGGCGGCAGATCGGAATCCTCGCTGCGGCCGCCGGGCTCATCCTGTTGATCGGGTTCAGCCGCCTCTACCTCGGCGTGCACTACCTCAGCGACGTCATCGCCGGGTTCAGCCTCGGACTCGCCTGGGTCGCGCTCTGCGTCGTCCTCCTCCACCTGAGGCTGCGCCTCAGGACACGGCGTCAGACTTCGCGGTACCGAGCCTCCACGAAGCAGTAGAGGCCGTAGGCGATCAGGCCCGGCCGAGACGATCCCGAGCATCGTGTCCCCGTAATCCTCCTGGAGGATCTTCGACAGCGCCCCGTCGAGCCCCACCGCCTCCTCGGGGTCGTAGTCCCACGCCGCCTTCATGAGGAAGAACCCGATCAGCCCGAAGACGGTGCCGCGGGCGATGTGGCCGACCATGCCGACGATCGTGAACACCTTCTCCTCGAGCTCGCTCATCTTCCGCAGCTTCAGCTTCTTCTTGAAGCTCTGCGTGATTCCGCGCCAGTAGTTGAAGACGCCGGCGCCGAGGATCGCGAGCCCGACGGCGCCTACGATCCACCGTCCGAGCGGCCAGTCCATGACCCGGGCCGTCGCACGGTCCTCTTCCCTGGAGCCACTCTCCTCGTCGGCGCCGGCCAGTGCCGAGAGGACGACCCAGAGCAGAAACAGGTACCAGCCCGAGCGCGCGAAGTAGCCGATGCGCTTCCACCAGCTCTCCTTCTTGCCTCCCTCGAGCGGCCGCCCGAGAACGCCCTGGGCGAACCGCCACGCCGCGTACCCCGCGAGACCGATCGCCACGAGGACTACGAGGACCTTCCCGTACCAGGTGTCCGCGACGGCCGAGACGGCGCCGCCGCGATCCCGAAGCCGCTCACCGCCGCCGATCGCCACGTCCGCCGCGATCACGCCGACGAGGAGGTAGAGCGCACCCTTCGAGACCAGGCCCCACCGCGCCACCGCCTCACCGAACGGGCCGCGCGCAACGTCCTTTGCTTGCTGGCTTACGTCGACCACGGCCGGGGGACAATACGACGTCGCGCGTTTCTCGACTACGGCCAGGTGGTACGTACCCTGTGACATGGCTGACGAGCAGGTCACCGCGCTGATGGAGCTCGGCGAGCGAGAGGGGTGCCTCGAGCTCTCGGAGGTCTCGCGCACCATCGAGGAAGCGGGTCTCGACGAGGACGACGTGGAGCGCCTGTACCAGGACATCCAGGAGCGCGGGATCGAGCTCTCGGACGACTGCGGACGGTCGGCGACCGACTCGACATACGTGAACGGCGATCTCGCCCACTCGACCACGGACGCGCTGCAGCTGTTCCTGAACGAGGTCGGCAGGTACGAGCTCCTGACCGCCGAGGAGGAGGTCGAGCTCGCGAAGCGGATCGAGCGCGGCGACCGCGAGGCGAAAGAGCGGATGATCAACTCGAACCTCCGGCTCGTCGTCTCGATCGCGAAGAAGTACCAGGGCCATGGCCTGTCGCTGCTCGACCTGATCCAGGAGGGGATCATCGGCCTGATCCGCGCCGTCGAGAAGTTCGACTGGCGCCGAGGCTTCAAGTTCTCGACCTACGCGACCTGGTGGATCCGGCAGGCCGTGCAGCGCGGCGTCGCGAACAAGGCGCGCGAGATCCGCATCCCTGTCCACATCGTCGACCGCGAGCGCAAGATCGCCCGCGCCGAGCGCGAGCTCGTCGCCAAGCTGGGCCGCGCGCCGACCGAGGAGGAAGTCTCGCAGGCCTCCAAGCTGCCGCTGAAGCAGGTGCGAGAGGTACGCGAGGCTGCCCGCGCCGTCACGAGCCTCGACAAACCGGTTGGCGAGGGCGACGCATCGTACGGCGACCTCTTTGCCGGCGACGAGGCGCCGGCCGAGGAGCTGATCCAGGTCAGTCTGGAGCAGGACGTCCTCCGCCGCGCCGTCGAGACCCTGCCCGAACGCGAGCAGGAGGTCGTCAAGCTCCGCTACGGGCTCAACGGCGACGGCAGCCCGCAGTCACTGGAGGAGATCGGCCGCCACCTCGGCCTCACGCGCGAGCGGGTCCGCCAACTCGAGGCCAGGGCGCTGGAGCGCCTCGCGATCAACCGCGAGGTCGAGGCGCTTCGAGCCGCCTGACCGTTTTCGTCGACGCCGAGAACGTGCGGCGTTCGCTCTGGCCGAACATCCGGCGCGACGAACTGACTCAGCTGGTCGAGCGCTGGGCCGGGCGCGAGGGCGTGGAAGCTCGCTTGATCTGGGAGGGCACCGAGACGGCCGACGACCGAATCGCGCGGGAGGCTGCGGAACTCGACGGCCCTTACTGGCTCGTTACGTCAGACCGGGGTCTGCGTGAACGGGCGGCGGCGAAGGCGGACCGGGTGATTGGCGGCGGCTCCTTCGCCCGCGAGTTACGCAGCGGCTAGGCGCGCCTTCCGGATCTCGAACGCGTAACGGCAGGCGATGACGCCGAGGATGGCACCGACCACGGCCGCGCCGGCGAAGAAGCCCCACATCGCGGAGTCGCCGAACTCGCCTCGCACCTGGAGGCCGAGGAAGGGGCCGAGCGCGAAGCCCACCGAGGACGTGCTCGAGAAGGCGCCCATGTACGCGCCGCGGAGGTCGGCCGGCGCGAGCCCGGCGGCGATCGCCTGCGACGTCGGGATCCAGAGCATCTCGCCGACGACGAAGATCAGGATGACGAGCGCCAGGATCGCGATCGAGGCGTTCACCGAGAGGAGCAGGAACGGCCAGCCCATCAGGATCATCGCGAGCGCGAACTTCGGCGCGGCCGGGAACCGCTCCACGCGGCGCGTCAGCCGCAGCTGGAAGATCGTCACGAGCGCCGGGTTGATGATGACCAGGAATCCCCACGCCGCGGGCGTCAGCCCGTAGGAGTCGACGGCGGAGATCGGGAGCACCGCCTCGAAGGCGAAGTAGACGAGGTGCGCCAGCACCATCGCGACGAGGAACAGCAGGAACGCGCCGTCCCGCCGGATGACGCCGAACGATCCTCGTCCGGGCGGCTCCTCGGGCGTGAACTCACCGCGGTGCGGGATCAGGCGCCACGCCAGCACCGTCGTCACGGCTCCCAGCATCGCGACGCCGATCCAGAGGACGTCGTAGTCACTCGTGAGCAGCAGCGCACCGCCCACCGGCGGCCCGAGCGTGACGCCGAGGTTGTTCGAGACACGAAGGGAGGCGTAGGCGTGCTCATGCCGCTCGGGCGGGGTCACGTCCGCGACGAGCGCCTGCGTGGCCGCCATCGCCGTCGGCGCGAACAGCGACGTGAGCAGGAGCAGCGGAATGGCGGCCGTGAAGTCGTCGACGAGCACCCAGGTGAGCGGCACGAGCGAAACGGCCGTCCAGCCGAACAGGATCACCGGACGCCGGCCGAGATGGTCCGAGACGTAGCCGCCTCCGTACCCCGTCGTCGCCGACAGTGCTGCGGCGATCACGAAGTAGACGCCGAGCTGCGCCGATGTGGCGTCGAGCTCGTCGACCGCCCAGATCCCGATGAACGTCCAGGCGGCGGACCCGGCCAGTGAGCCGGCGAACCCGACGATGAGGATCGGCCGCAGCGCCCGCTCGACGTCGTCGCCCCAGATCAGCCTGAGCAGCCGCCCGAGCATCCCGAGACTCTAGTGATAGAGAAAGATGTATTAACGACCCACACGGGCCGCCTTCAGGCATGGTTCCGGAGTGAAGGTCACGATCATCGGCGCCGGGAACATGGGCCGCGGAATCGGCATGCGAGCGGTCGCGGGCGGGCACTCGGTCGAGGTCATCGACCGCAACCCGGAGGACGCACAGGCGCTGGCCGCGGAGCTGGGCGGCGGCGCGACGGCCGTCGAGCCGGACGGCCCGATCGGAGGCGACCTCGTCGTGCTCGCCCTCTACTACGCGTCGATCGCGGAGGCCGTCGAGCAGTACCGCGACCAGCTGGGAGACAAGGTCGTCGTCGAGATCTCCGTCCCGCTCGACTGGGACACGATGGACGGGTTCGTCGTCCCCGGCGACAGCTCGGCCGCCGAGGAGGTCCAGAAGCTCCTGCCGGAAGGCACCAAGGTCGTGAAGGCGTTCTGCACGACCTTCGCTCGCACGCTTCAGACCGGCGAGAAGAACGGCGTCCCGCTTGACGTCCCGATGGCGGGCGACGACGAGGACGCGAAGCTGCAGGTCGCGGCCCTGATCGAAGGCGGCGGCATGCGGCCGATCGACCTCGGCCCGCTCCGTCGCGCGCGGCAGCTCGAGAATGCGACCTTTTTGCATATGGCCGCGCAGAAGCCGCTCGGCGCAGGCTTCGACACCGCGCTGAAGATTCTCGACTGAGCGTGACAACGCTGGCTCCCGCCGAGGTCGAGGTCGAACAGCCCAGCGAGGTCGACGAGCCCGAGTACGACCGCCCCTGGGTCGTGATCGTCTGGAACGACCCGATCAACCTGATGTCCTACGTGACTCTCGTCTTCCAGAAGCTCTTCGGCTACACGCTCGAGCACGCGACGAAGCTGATGCTCCAGGTTCACAACGAGGGCAAGTCCGTCGTCGCGGCCGGCACTCGCGAGAAGGCCGAGCTCGACGTCGCCCGGCTCCACGCCTACGGGCTGTGGGCGACGATGCAGCAGGACTGATGTTCCGAAGCTCGATCCGGCGCGGGCCGGACGGCACCGTCCGTCTCGACCTCGCCGAGGAGGAGCGCGGACTGCTCCGCCAGGTCGCCGAGGAGCTGCGTGAGCTGCTCCGCGAAGAGCCGGAGGACCCCTCGCTCCGGCGACTCTTCCCGACCGCCCACGACGATCCCTCCCAAGAGCGTGACTACCGCGAGCTCACGCGGGACCAGCTCGTGACCGGGCGTGAGAAGAGCTTCGACCTGCTCGCCGAGACGGCCGGCCGCGACCTCCTCACGAGCGACGAGGCCGACGCGTGGCTCAGGGCGGTCAACGACGCCCGGCTCGTCCTCGGAACCCGGCTCGACATCAGCGAGGACTTCGACTGGGACGGCTTCGACGAGACCACGCCGAGGGCGCCCGAGCTCGCGCTCTACGCGTACCTCTCCTGGCTCCAGGAACAGCTCGTCGAGGCGATGTAACGGCTCCCC
>CAWHBN010000002.1:0-98509 GCA_963827705.1 uncultured Actinomycetes bacterium | reverse complement strand
CCCGCTCAACCATGCGGATCCCGCGTCAGCCATGCGGGTAGAAATTGGGCCCGCCTGGACTCGAACCAGGGACCAACCGATTATGAGTCGGCTGCTCTAACCAGCTGAGCTACGGGCCCTCTTGGGACAGCGTAACCGGGCTACGCGAGCACCTTCTCGTAAGTCGCATAGCGGCGCGTGACCTTCATCCCGGCGCGTTCGTAGAGACGGGTCGCGCCGGTCTCGTTCTCCGAGTCCACCTCGAGCCCAACGCGGGTGTGTCCGCGCCGCCAGAGCGCCCCGAAGCCAGACTCGAGCAGCGCCAGCCCCAGCCCCGCCCGCCGTGAGGCCGGCCTGACCGCAAGGTCGAGCACCCAGCCGAAGCGGTCTTCGCCGAAGCACAGGGCGGCGCCGGCAATCTCGCCGTTGTCCTCGGCGACCTGCCAAAGCGCCGGGTGGTAGTCGCGGCGGGTATGACGCGAGTTCAACCACTCGTCGAGCGGGCTCGGCGTGAACTCCCAGTGCTCCGCGAAGGCCTCCTCGTGCATCGCCTGGAGCGCGGCGTCGTCACCGCCGGGCCGGTAGTCGCGGATCGTCATCCCGGCGGGCGCCTCGGGCAGAGGCGGCTCCTCGGCCAGGTCGATCTCCATCCGCCAGAAGAACCGCACGAGCTCGTGCCCCCGCTGCACGGCCAGCGTCCGGCCGCCCTCGTTGACAACGTGCACGTGGAAACGGGGAAGGTCGTTCTCGCGGGCCCACTCCTCCGCCTCGTCGAGCAGGCGGGAGCCGATGCCCAGGCCGCGCGCCTGCGGATGGACACACGACTCGTCGGCGAGGTTTGCGACGCCTCCCTCTCGGTGTGCCGACGCATATCCGATGATCTCGCCCTGGCGGAGCGCGATCCACCTGTCTGTCCCGAGCGCGGGCTCGTCCCTCGCCCACCAATCGCGAAGCTCGTCGCCGGTGAACCCGATCGGGTCGTCCTCGCCGAAGTCCGTGCGGTCCCGGGCAGCGATGAGCGCTGCGACGCCTGAGGCGTCGTCCAGGGTCGGTCGGCGTACGACGACGTTCTCCACCTAGGCGGCCAGCGTACTCCGGTCGACCCGTGGATAGGATGGCCGCCGATGAAGGCGTTCCAGGGCGAGCAGCGGCTGCGCACGGAGGGCTGGCTGGCCGTTCGGGACATCACTGACGAGGTCGCGGAGGCCGTTCGCGAAAGCGGCGTCAAGGACGGGATCGCGTGCGTGTACTCGCCTCACACGACCTGCTGCGTTCGGGTCAACGAGCTCGAGAACGGCTTCCTGGAGGACTTCGCCGCCCTGCTCCGCCGTCTCGTCCCGAGCGACGGCTACTACGCGCACGACGACTGGGAGCGGCGCACGGAGAACATCTGCGAGGAGGACATGGAGCGCGGCAACGGCCACGCCCACTGCATGTCGATGCTCCTCGGGAGCGCCGGCGAGTCGATTCCGATCCGGGACGGCCAGCTCTGCCTCGGAACCTGGCAGCGCGTTCTCTTCGTCGAGCTCGACCGGGAGCGCGACCGCCGCTGGCTCGTCCAGGTCGTCGGGAGCTAGCCGGTCGACTCGACCGCCTCGGGCTCCCGAACCAGCCCGCTCTCGTCGAACTCGAACACCCAGAAGTCGCGGCCGATGACCGGGACGCCGACGTTGAAGACCGGGATGCCGTCGATCGCGCCGGCAAAGGTTCCGCCGTGGCCGTGGCCGTGGAGGACGAGGTCGGGTCTGTGCTCGGCGATCGGCTCCGCCAGGCGCTCGCTGCCGAGAAAGGTCCAGATCGTCTCGGGCTCGCCCTCGATCGTCGCCTTCGTCGGCGCGTAGTGGAGGAGGACGATGCGGACCGCGCAATCAGAGACCCGGCGCAGGCCCCGGTCGAGAGCGGAAACCTCGGCGCTCGTCTCCGCGTAGACGCGGCGGAGGAGCGGCTCCCCGAAGTCGGGCAGCAGCGAGCCGGTGAAGCCGCCGATGAAGCCCTTCGTCCCGACGATCCCCACGTCGACGCCGCCCACCGAGACCACCTCCGACGCCCGCTCGAGGACATGGATGCCGCCACCGCGCAGCGCCGACACGAGCTCCTCGTGCCGGTTCGCGTGCCAGTCGTGATTCCCCAGCACCGCGTAGACCGGGACGCCGATCCCGCGCGCCACGTCCGCGAGCACAGCCGCCTGCTCGGGCTCGCCGTAGGTCGTCAGGTCGCCTGCGAGCAGGATCAGGTCGCTCTCGCGCTCGGCGTCCATGAACGCGGTCTCGAGCCGCGCCCGCTCCTCCTCGGAGCAGTGGATGTCGCCTGCCGCTGCGACTCGAACCGTCATGCTCCCGTGATTCCCCCTCACGCCGCTCGGGTAACGAGTCAATGGTGCCGGAAGAACAGCCCTTCGGAGACATCAAGGAGAGCGTCAAGCGCGTCGCGGGAGCACTCCGCGAGGCGGAGGTGCCGTTCCTGCTCGCCGGCGGGCTCGCCGCGTGGGCCTACGGAGGGCCGCGGACCGGACACGATCTCGACTTGATGGTGCGCCCCGCTCATGCCGATCGGGCGCTGCAGGCGCTCTCCGACCTGGGGATGCGCACCGAGAAGCCCCCCGAGGGCTGGCTCTACAAGGCGTGGGACGGCGACGTGCTCGTGGACATCATCTTCCGCGCCGTCGGCCACGACGTCGACGACGGGCTGTTCGAGCGCGCAGAGGACCTCGAGGTGAACGCGGTGCCGATGAAGGTCATGTCCCTCGAAGACATCATGGTCACGAAGCTGCTCGCGCTGGACGAGCACGAGCTCGACTACGAGCGCTCGCTCGAGTTCGCGCGCTCGCTCCGCGAGCGCATCGACTGGCTCACGGTTCGCCGGGCGACGCGTGACTCGCCCTACGCCAAGGCCTTCTTCACGATGGTCGAGGAGCTCGGCGTCGTGCCTCGACGCCACATCTAGGGGGATAGATGCGCCAGCACGTCGGCCGGCCCGCCGCTCTCGTCGAGCGGTAGGTCGACATAGAACCTGGAGCCCTCCCCTTCACGCGACTCGACCCAGAGCCGCCCGTTCATCCGCCGGACGAGCTCGCTGGACACGTACAGGCCGAGACCTGTCCCACCCACTCCGCGCGTCTGGTTCGGGTCCAGCCGGTAGAACTTCTCGAAGATCCGCTGCTGCTCGGCCATGGGGATCCCGAGCCCCTCGTCTTCGACGCCGAAGCGGAGGTAGCGGCCGTTCGGGACGATCGTCACCCTGATGCGACCGCCGTCCGGCGAGTACTTGACGGCGTTGTCCACGAGGTTGCTCAGGACCTGGCGCATCTTGTCCGGATCGATGGCGATCGACAGGTCCGGAGTCGCCTCGAGCTCGAGCGAGAGGTCGGCCGGCAGCGAGACGCTCGCGGCCTCGACGACGGACTCGGCGATCGACCTCGGATCGCATTCCTCGATCGCGAAGGCAACCTGTCCGGAGTCGAGGCGGCTCACCCAGAGCACGTCGTCGATGATCCGGCCGAGGCGGGCCGCCTCGTCGTAGACCACGGCGAGCAGGCGCTCCCGCTGCTCCTCCGACAGCTGCTCCGAGCGCTTCTGAAGCGTCATCGCCGCGCCGTACACCGCGGCGAGCGGAGTCCGAAGCTCATGGGAAATCGTCGCGACGAAGTCGCTCTGGAGGTCGCGCAGACGACGCTCCTCGGTCACGTCGCGAAACGCGTAGACCGTTCCGTCCGGAAAGCTCACGCCTGAGATCAGAATCCAGATCTCGCGGTCGCCGATGTCGAGCGGCAGTGTCTCCGGCCTGACGTCGGCATGGCTGGCGGAGCCGGCGACCGGAACCAGATCGTCGATTGCGGCCCAGCCGGGGATTCTTCGGCCGACGGGCTGCCCGACGATCTCTGCCGTCGGGATGCCCGTGATCGCCTCCGCGGCCGGGTTCCAGAGCCGCATGAACCCGAGGCTGTCCACCAGGAACACGCCCTCCCCGACATGGTCGAGGACAAGCGACGCCTGCGCCCGCTCCTCCGTCTCCGCATGCAGCTGGGCGTTCTCGATCGCCGTCGCCGCCCGCCTCGCGAGCTCCTGTGCAAACGCGAGGTCCCCAGGCCCGAACCGGCGGTCGGACGACGCGATGAAGGTGATCGCGCCGAGGATGCCGCGTCTCGCGGCGAGCGGCACCGTCATGAACGATCGGAGGCCCAGCTCCTCGATCAGCCGGCGGTGCTCTTCGTCCCGCGCGATCTGGCGGACGATCTCGTCCGTCATCTCGGGGACGAGCTGCGCCTCGCCGGAGCGGACGACGGAGCCGGCTCCATAGGGCGACTCCTCGTCCGGCGGGTACCGCTGCTCCAGCGACCGGATCAAATCCAGCATGTCGGGGTCGGCGTGAGCGGTTGCGAGACGTTTCAGGCCCCCCTCCTCCGCGACCATGTCGATCAGCACCTCGTCGGCAAGCGCCGGAACAGCCAGCTGGGCGAGCCGCTCCAACGTCGACTCGTACTCGAGCGACGAGCCGAGGAGCTCACTCGCCCGGGCGAGGAACGACACCTGCGCGTAGGCGGTCTCGGCGTCCCGCCGCGCCTCACGCTCCGCCTCGTAGAGGCGTGACTGCGTGATCGCCAGAGCGACGCGATCTGCGACCAGCTGGAGCAGGAGGCCGTCGTCCTGGCTGAAGTAGCCCGGACGGTATGACCCAGCGTGCACGACGCCGATCAACTTCCCGAGGTGGAGCAACGGAACGCCGATCAGCGAGCGGACCCCAGCCTCCCGGAGAACAGGGTTCACGATCTCAGCCTTCGCCACCTCGTCGATCACGACTGTCGAGCGGGAGGCGGCCACTCGGCCCGCGAACCCCTGGCCGATCGGAATCGCCACCGGGAACTCGAGCTCTGCCTCCAGACCCTTCGTCGCTTTCGGGACGAGCACGTCGCGATCCTTCTCAACGAGCAGCATCACCGCCGTGTCGGCGTCGAGGAGGTCTCGGATGCGCTCGAGCAGCTCGTCGAGAAGGTCCTCGAGATCGAGGTGCGAGAGCGCCGTCTCGGTGATCGCCTCGAGACGGAGGAGGCGGTTCTCCGCCGCACCGCCCTCCTCAGGGACGGTGCGCCGGTTCCGGAGCAGGCCTGTCGCCGCGCTCAGGAGTCGATCGACCCCTGCAGCCATTGCGCTCAGCGGAAGATGTTCAGCAGCGCCGCGAACACGTTCGTGGTCGGCGGGACGGCGCCCGGCTGACGCTGGACCTCGAGCAGCTGGCACGAGTTCAGCGGGTCGGCGATGGGCGTCGGCGCCGGATACTGGTCAGGCCTGGTGAGGTGGGCATTGATCCCGTCGATCGTCTCCCAGGTGCCCTGGAAGGCGTCCGCGGTGGCTGCCGTGGAGCAGGCCGAGAAGACGAGCGCACTGGCGGAGATGCCCTGCACCTCGCGCATGTCCGCACGGAGCTTCTTGACCTGGCCCTGGAGGACCTTGATCTGCCGCTGCATGACCTTGATCTGACTCGCGAGCTTTCGCGGCGTCGGCGTCGCCGCGGCGGCGGGAGCTGCGAGCACGCAGGAAACGGCCAGTGCGACGAGGGTGGTGAAGAGACCCGTTTTCACGAACAACCTCCTGGTAGCAACAAAAAGACGACCCGGCCGCAGTGTACGCCTCGTTTCGGGGTTTCCCTAGGGGCCGCGGAGACCCGTTTCGCAGCGCCAAAACCGGTGTGTTTTGCCAGTCCTCCCTCGGATCAGTAGCGTTCGCGCCGCATGGAGCCTGGCGCCGCCCCGGACCCCAGGCGTTGGCGAGCGCTGGCGCTCGTCTGCGTCGCGTTCTTCATGGTGATCCTCGACGTTGCGATCGTGAACGTGGCGCTGCCGTCGATCCAGGAGGACCTCGGGATCTCCCGCGACACGCTTCAGTGGATCGTCACCGCCTACTCGCTCGCGTTCGGCGGCTTCCTGCTCCTCGGCGGACGCGCCGCGGACCTCCTCGGCCGGCGCAAGGTGTTCATGTTCGGAATGGTGCTCTTCACAGGCGGCTCGCTCGCCTGCGGGCTGGCCGACAGCGGGACGCAACTGATCATCTTCCGGGCACTTCAGGGCCTGGGCGGCGCGATCGTCTCGCCGGCGACGCTGGCGATCATCAGCGACTCGTTCCGCCACGATCAGGCCGAGCGCAACAAGGCGTTCGGGATCTGGGGGGCCGTCGCCGGCAGCGGCGCCGCGGGCGGCGTCCTGCTCGGCGGCATCCTGGTCGAGTACGTCGGCTGGGAGGCAATCTTCTTCGTGAACGTCCCGTTCGGAATCGCCATCTTCGCCCTGGCGCCGACGCTGATCTCCGAGGGCCGGATCGAGGGCGCAGACCGGCGGGTGGACATCCTGGGCGCGGTTCTCGTCACCTCCGGTCTCGTGCTCTTCGTCTACGCGATGTCAGAGGCGCCCGATGCGGGGTGGGTCAGCGCGCAGACGCTCGGGCTCACTGCGCTCTCGGTCGCGCTCGTCGCCGCCTTCTTCTGGTGGGAGAACCGCACGCCTACGCCGATCGTGCCGCTCCGGCTCTTCAAGATCCGGCCGGTCTTCGTGGCGAACGCCGTCGGCGTGCTTCTCGGCGCGACGATCTTCGGCGGCTTCTTCCTGCTCACCCTCTACATGCAGACTGTCCTCGGGTACTCGCCGCTCGAGGCCGGGCTCGCCTTCCTCGCCACTGCCGGGGTGACCATTCCCGGCGCGGCGATCGCGCAAGCCACCATCACGCGCGCGGGCGTGAAGCCGGTGATGATGGTCGGCACCGCGTTCCTGGCCTTCGCCTATCTCTGGTACACGCAGCTGCCGGTCGACGGGACGTTCTGGAGGAATCTATTCGTCCCGTTCGTGCTCAGCGGCTTCGGCCTGGCGTTCATCTTCATCCCCATGTCGCTCGCCGCGCTCTCCCGCATCGAGGATCGGATCGCCGGTGTCGCCTCGGGCCTGCTCAACACCTCGCAGCAGCTCGGCGGTGCGGTCGGAGTCGCGCTCATCTCGACGATCTCCAACGAGCGAGCAGAAACGCTCGTGACGGAGGGCGAGGACCCGCTGTCCGCACTGACCGGCGGCTACAACTGGGGCTTCGCGGTCGCCTCGGTCTTCGCGCTGCTCGCCGTCGGCGTGGCCTGGTTCGTCCTCAGGAGAGACGACGTTCCGGCGGCGGCCGTCCAGCAACAAGCTCCCGCCGCCTAGCGGGTCCTGCGCGCCTCCTCCACCAGCTTCGGAGGCGCGACCTCGACGTAGGCGTCCTCGAGGATCCCGGCGAGCTCGTCCCAGTGGAGCTCCCGGTCGAGGCGCAGGCCGAGCCAGCCTCGGTGGCCGACGTAGGGCGGGCGGAAGAACCGCTCGGGGTCGGCCTCGACGAGCATCTGTTGCACGCCGTCCTCGGCCGCAGCCCACAACGCGAACCTCCCGTCGCCGTGGTGGTCGTTCAGGACCATGGCGAACGAGCGCTTGTCCCGGACGAAGAAGGTCGGGTGGCCATGGCTCAGCCGCTCGCTGGTCTCCGGGAGGGCGAGGCAGAGCTCGCGGATGCGATCGAGGACCTCGTCGTAGTCAGCCACGTCCGAACCGTGTGTACGCGGCGCGCCCGATGCGGCCTGCGAGCACATCGGAGGCGACCCCGACACCCCGGCCGTTCCAGGTCAGGACGGTCGCGACGAAGCTTCCGCCCGACCAGTAGACGAGGCCCGTGTCGTGCAGGGCGGTGCTGATCCAGCCGGCCTTCTGGAGGACCACGGTCCGGCTCGGAGGGAGGAAGCGGTCGATCCGGCTCACCTGCGAGTGCGCAAGTAGGTAGAGGAGGAAGCGAGCCTGCGACGGCCGGAAGCCACGCCGAGCCAGCCGGCCCTGCCCGACCGCCGCGAGGTTCAGCGAGCGCATGAGCGTCGCGAGGTCGGCCGCCGTCGTCCGCTTGCCGACGAAGCTTGGTTGGGCCCCCGCGCGGATCGGGATCCGGCCCTGCGTGATGATGTACCCGCCGTACATGTCCGTGTCGTCCATGCCGAGCGCGCGGAAGAGCTGGTTCACGTAGGCCGCGCCGCCGCTCGTCGAGCCGCCGAGCCAGGTGAGCAGGTCGTTGGCCGCCCGGTCGTCGGACGGGATGATCGCCTTGCGCAGCAGCGCGTCGATCCGGCTGCCGCGCGGCGGCTGCCCGCCGAGCCTGCGGAGGACCTCGATCGCGATCGCAACTTTGACGGTCGACGCGGCAGGGAAGCGCGCGCCGGCGTTCCAGGCGGCGCCGGCGCCGGTGCGCAGGTCCTGCACGTAGACGCCGCAGATGCCGGGAAACGCGCGCGCAAGCGAACGGATCGTGCGGGCGAGCTGAGGATCCTCGACGCTCCTTCTCGGCGGCCCGCGCGGCGCGGCGGTGGCGGGAAGCGAGAAGACAGGGCCGATCGTCGTCGAGGCGCCGCGGCCGCGCCCGTCCCGCGCGCTGACCGTGAGCCGGACGTCGCGCGCCGGGAGCGGGACCGCGAAGTCGAACCGCGTCCTGCCGACGTCCTTGCTGGCGACGACCCGTCCGTCGACGCTGACGACCACCTTGGTCGTCCCGGCGGCCACCCGGCCGATCACCCGTCCGAACGAGATCTCATTGGCAACGGGCGATACGACGACCGGTGCGGACGGGGGAGTCGCAAGCAGCGCCACAGCAGGAATTGTTGCCGTTAGCGTAGGCGCGTGGCTCGACCGCACCTCGGCCTGATCCTCCCGAACTACGGCGAAGGGCTCGACGCCGAGCGACTCGCAAGCTCGGCCGTGGCGGCGGAACAGGCTGGGTTCGACTCCGGCTGGGTGACCGACCACGTCCTCGTGCCGCCCGAGCACGCGCCGATCTACGGAACGATCGCCGAGGCGCTCGTCTCGCTCGGCTTCCTCGCAGGCCGGACGAAGCGGCTGCAGCTCGGCGTCTCGGCGCTCGTCGTCCCCCTGAGGAACCCGCTCGTCGTTCTGAAGCAGCTCACGACTCTCGACCTCCTCTCGGGCGGGCGGATCGTCACGGCGGTAGCGGCCGGCTGGATGGAGGGCGAGTTCGCGCTGCTCGGCGCCGATTTCCCGAGCCGAGGCAGGCGGCTCGACGAGTGGGTGGAGGCCTCACAGACGGCGTTCGGGCAGATGCCCGGCCCGATCGAGCTCCCAGCGGGCGAAGGCTGGCTCGCGCCGGCGCTCGTCCGGCCCGGCGGCCCGGAGGTCTGGATCGCCGGCGTCTCTCGCGCGACGATCCGGCGCGCGGCGCTCACGGGCGTGTGGCATCCCGTCGCCCTCCGGCCTCCCGAGCTGCGAACCATGGCCGCCGAGTTCCGGGACCGGCGCGCTGATGGCCGGGTGATCCTCCGGATCGGCGTCTCCCTCCAGGACGGGCCGGACGACGGTCAGGACGAACGAGGGCGCCACGCCGTCGCGGGGCCGCCAGAGTGGGTTGCCGAGCGTCTGGCGGAGTACGTCGACGCCGGATGCGACGGCTTCGTCGTGAACCTCGATTACGAGGCGCCGGGTCTCGAGGATCGCGTTCGACGCTTCGCCGAGGAGGTCGTCCCGATGCTGCCCGCTACTCCCGACTCGACTCGGCCCAGAGGTTGATGCCCCCGTCCGTCGCGAACTGGTCGATCTCGGCCAACTCGTCCTCCGTGAAGTCGAGCCGGTCGAGCGCCGCCAGGCTGTCCTCGAGCTGCGCGACGCTGCTGGCGCCGACCAGCGCCGAAGTCACGCGCTGGTCACGCAGCGTCCAGGCGATCGCCATCTGCGCGAGCGACTGACCCCGCCGCTCGGCGATCTCGTTCAGCCCGCGCACCTTCTCCATCGTTTCCTCGGTCAGGAGCTCCGGCGAGAGCGCGCTACCTCGCGTCGCCGCCCTCGACCCCTCGGGGATCCCCTCGAGGTACCTGTTGGTCAGAAGGCCCTGCGCGAGCGGCGAGAAGACGATGCAGCCGATGCCGACCTCCTCGAGCGTGGCAAGGAGCTCATCCTCGATCCAGCGGTTCAGCAGCGAGTACGAAGGCTGGTGGATGACGAAGGGCGTCCCGAGCCCTCGGAGAATCGCCGCGGCCTCTCCCGTCTTCACGGCCGAGTAGGACGAGATCCCGACGTAGAGAGCCTTGCCCTGCCGGACGGCCGTGTCCAGCGCGCCCATCGTCTCCTCGAGCGGCGTGTCGGGGTCGTAGCGGTGCGAGTAGAAGATGTCGACGTAGTCGATGCCCATGCGGCCAAGGCTCTGGTCGAGGCTTGCGAGCAAGTACTTGCGCGAGCCCCACTCCCCGTACGGGCCTGGCCACATGTCGTAGCCGGCCTTCGTGGAGATGATCAGCTCGTCGCGGTAGGGCGACAGGTCCTCGCGGAGGACCCGGCCGATGTTCACCTCTGCCGAGCCGTACGGAGGTCCGTAGTTGTTCGCCAGGTCGAAGTGCGTAATCCCGAGGTCGAAGGCTCGGCGGATGATCGCGCGGCCGATCTCGAGGGGCCGGTCGTCGTTGCCGAAGTTGTGCCAGAGCCCCAGGGAGATCGCGGGAAGGAGCAGCCCGCTTCGGCCGCTCCGCCGGTACTCCATCCGGTCGTAGCGATCCTCTGCGGGGACGAAGGTCACGCGGCGCTCGTCAATGGGTCAAGGGCACGATGAACCGCCTGTACGCCGCCCGGCTCCGCGGCTTCGTCCCGATGTCGTAGGCGCCTCCGGCGGGGCCGTTGAAGAAGCCGATGAACCCCACGCGACGGTGACGCCGGACGAACCTCGCGAAGGCGCGAACGTAGCCCGGGTCGTCCACCGAGAGCCCCCACTCAGGGAACATGAACGGCTTGCGCGGAAAGGCCCGGTAGAGCTCCTCGGTCTTGAAGAACGCGTAGCTGCCGCCCGTGTTGTAGTAGTTGTTGCCGTACGCGTCGACGTAACGACCACCCGGGTAATACGCCAGGAAATGGTTCCCGGGCACGTTGGGGACGCCGACGGCGAGTGGGTTCCACACGACAGTCATCTGCGGGGCGCGGACCGCGGGCAGGTCGGTGCGCACTCCGGGCAGGCGCAGTTCACGGAGGCGGGCCGTCATCGCCTCCGCCGTCCCGCCGTGCATGAGGATGAAGATGCGCTGGAACGCCTTCCGGTACCAACGGGGGGAATAGGCGCCGCCGCGGCGCGCCCCGCCCGGTGTGAACGCGCAGTACGGGTTCTTCGAGTTGTTCATCTCACCGAGCGGCCGGATGATCGCCGGCTTGCCCGAGTCCGCGATCGCCTGCGCGAGCCCGATCAGGTGCGCGTCGCCCTTCCCGAGGGCGATCGCGCTCGGCGTCAGCATCCGCCCGCGAGCCTCGGGGTGGAGCGCGATGTGAGGCCTCTCCCCCAGGCGGCTCAGGAAGAATCGTACTTCGAGCCCCACGTCCGTCCCTGGTCCCAGCCGAGGAACACGAGGCCGGACTGGGTCTTCTGCCCGGTCAGGCGATCGAAGCGCGCCGTATTGCCGTACGCGCCAGTCGATACCACGGCCTGGGACGCCGGCGCCAGGAGCAGCGCGACGAGCACACAGGCGAAAACCCCTACGAGCCTCATAGTAGGAAACGTATACCGCGAGACAAGGAACACTCGATCGTGTAGCTCGGTGACTTCCCCGCTCAGGCCGTAGCGCTACCGTGGCGGCGTGGACCTCGCGCTGCTCGAACGCACGCTTGCCGACACGGGAGAGCCGCCCTTCCGCGCCCGGCAGGTATGGGAGTGGGCGGCTCGCGGCGCCGGCGGCTACGACGAGATGACGAACCTCCCGCTGGCGCTGCGCGCGCGGCTCGCCGAGGGTGTTCCCTTCTCGTCGCTGTCGGTCGAGGACGAGGCGACGGCTGCCGACGGCACCGTCAAGGCGCTCTTCCGCACCGCCGACGGTCATCCCGTCGAGGCGGTCCTCATGCGATACCGCGACGGGCGGAGATCCGTCTGCGTCTCTTCACAGTCCGGATGTCCGCTCACATGCACGTTCTGCGCGACTGGCCAGATGCGGTTCGGCCGGAACCTGAACGCCTCGGAGATCCTCGACCAGGTGCTCCACTTCAGGCGCATCGAGCCGGTGAACCACCTCGTGTTCATGGGCATGGGCGAGCCGTTCCTGAACTACGAGGAGGTGCTCGCAGCCGCGCGCCGGCTGCCCCAGATCGGGGTCACCCATCGGCGAACCACCATCTCGACCGTCGGCTGGATGCCCGGTCTCACGCGCTACGTCGACGAAGTCGAGGAGCCGATCCGGCTCGCGCTCTCCATCCACGCCGCCGATTCCTCGGCTCCGGTCGCGAGCTGATGCCGGTCAACGACCGCTACCCGCTTCCGTCCGTCCTCGCCGAGTGCCGCCGCTACTTCGAGCTACGCCACCGCAAGGTGTTTGTCGAGTACGTGCTGCTCGCCGGCGTCAACGACTCACGCGAGCGGGCCTCGGAGCTCGCGGAGCTTCTCGACCCGAAGGTCTTCAAGGTGAACCTGATCCCGTACAACCCGACCGGGATGTACGACGGGTCCTCTCGGGAGGCGATCGCCGCGTTCAAGCGGGTGCTGGACGAAGCGCGGATCCCGTCGACGGTGCGGCTCACCCGCGGCCGCGACATCGCCGCTGCGTGCGGTCAGCTGGCCGCGACGCGCTAGTCGCGCCGCTCGTCGAGGTACTTCTTCAGGCCGAGGAACGGCAGGATGAACGCCGCGAGCACGGCGGCGGCCCAGACGATCACTGCCGCGAGGAGCCATGTGACGCCGCCGTCGATCGTGAAGCCGTCGGAGAGGAGGTCGGTGATGATCAGCGAGGCGAGCGTCGCAATCAGCGCCACGCCGCCGAGCACGGCCGAGCCTGACCCCCGCAGCTGGGCGACGAAGAACGGCTGGAGGAGCGCGAAAACGATGGTGAAGATCACGACCGCGACGACGAACCCGCTTACGTCGAGCTCCATATCGTCGAGGACAGCGGCCGCGACGATCAGCCCGACGGCGTTCGCCACCAGCGCGATGAGCGTGCGGACGATCAGGCGGATCACGGGCGGAATCTACTCCTCTTCACGGCCCGGGAGTCGTGCCATCTGCGGGATCGTCGACCCGAGCGGGACGAGCAGGTCGCCAGCTGGTGTACGTCCGGTGAAGATGCGGTTGGGCTCGAGTGACGTCCGCAGTGCAGAGCGATATGTTCGGCGCCAGCATGGCCAGCGCTGCTGACCTCGCCGGAATCGACCTCTTCTCCTCGCTCGAGAAGCCCGACCTGGAGTCGATCGCACCATGGTTCAGCGACGAGACCGCAGCGGAGGGCGTACGGCTGTGCGGCGAGGGAGCTTCGGGTTACTCGTTCTTCGTCCTGGCAGAGGGCAGCGCAGTGGTGACGGCAAACGGCAGGAGGCTCGCCGAGCTCGGCCCGGGCGACTACTTCGGCGAGATCGCGATGCTGGACGGGCGCCGACGCAGCGCCACGGTCACGACCACCGCTCCGGCCAGGCTGCTCGTCATGTTCGGCTCGGAGTTCCGCCAGCTCCAACAGGCACAGCCGCTGATCGCCGACCGCATCGAGGAAACGATGCGCGGCAGGCTCGCCTCGGACGGCTCAGCCTAGCTTTGCACTACCGGTAGCTAGCCGGTGAACGGCGGTCGGGCGGCGCGCGCCGCGCTGCAGATCCGAATCGTGGCCTGGAGGAGGACGGCCGGACTGCCAGTCCCTCGCTGGAAGGTCACTCGCACGCCAAGCCTGTACCTCCCGGGCCGGAGCGTGACGCGCGGAGTCAGTCGCCGCTGCAGCGCCCGCACGGTCAGCGCCCTCACTTGTCGGCCGTTCACGAGCACGCGGACGCGAGAGATCCGTGTGCCCTCGAGGTTGATCCGAGGAGCCCGGCCGCGAATGCACCGGGAGAGGTTTTGACGGAAGGCGGCACCGGCGGCCGCTGCAGCGTCGGCATCCGGCAGCGACGGCCCCGGTGGCACAACTGGCGACGGAGGCGTAGGCGGCTGCGGAATCGGCTCCGGCGTAGGGTTGGGTGGCTCGGGTGGGTCCGGCGGCTCGGGGGGGCACGTGAGATCGGTATCGACACGACTGTCGTCCCTCACGGTGCTTCCGCCCGCCTCGCCCGTGACGACGGCGGTATTCGTGACGACGGACGGCCTGCAGTCCTCCGGCGCGGCGGTCTTCTTCGAGCACGAGTACGTCCAGACATCGCCCGGGTCGAGAGTCCGCGGCGTGGCGTCGGCGCCGGGTGGGTCGGCCTTGCCGACTAGCGCAGGCGGGTCGTCACAGTTGGGGTCCACGACTTCCACGGACGCCGCCGGGAACGGAAGGTCGCCCGGGTTCCTGACGAACAGCTGGTACCGCAAGGTGTCTCCAGCTGTCGCGCTGGCAGGCCCCACCTTGTCGATCGCGATCGCGGGCGAGCCGAGTCGGACGTTGCGGAAGGTGCAGACAGCCAGCTGTCCGGACCGGAGTCTGAGGTCCGCGTAGACGCTGCCCGAGCGGACCTGCGTTCGCCTCGTTTCAACTTTGCACTCGACGGTTGATCGATAGTTGGCCGGGTTCGTCCCAGCCGCGGCAACCTCCGAGACTGTGTAGGCGCCGGGCCGGACGCTCGAAGCGCGGCTCGCGCCGTCCCCGGCAGCCGCGACGGCGACACGGCCGTTCACGAGCAGGTCGAAACGGCCCGGGTCGCTGCTCGGCTCGAGCTGCTTCTCGACCACCAGGGTGGCCGGGACGTAGTTTCCGAAGTCCCGGAAACGAGCGTAGGTCGTAGTGGCGGATTGGATCGGTCCCCAGCCGCAGCGGAACGATGCCTCCCGGCGCGGAGCCGGTGCCGCCGGGCGTGGAGTCGTTCGGGTAACTGCACGCCACGCTGGCAACTCGCGCACGACGGAGCCCCACCTTCGTCGCAAGGGTCTCGCGGAGCATGTATGTCCCGCCCGGCGGACGGATGTCGTTGATGACGTAGTGACCTTCGACATCCGTGATCCCGAACGGCTCGGCGGCGTCCTTAACACCGTCGTTGTCGTAGTCGGCCCAGATGATCCACCCGGGAAGGCCGGGCTCGCCGGGATCGCGCCGGCCGTCCGCATCGAGGTCGTGGAACTTGTCGCCGGAGGCCGAGCACGAGCGCGCGATGATCTGGTGAGGCGCCACGTAGTCCTGCATGTTCGACTGCTCCGACGTGGACGAGCGCGAGTGCATCCACACCGAGGCGAACGCGAAGCACTCGTCGATGCCGGGCGCGTCCTCGAGGATCTGGCTCAGGTTGAGCGCTGCCTCGCCGAACCGCTCATCCGGCACCGTTCCCTCGTAGTAGCCCGGAAGCCGGCTCGTGATCTCCGTGCGGTTGATGGCGCCTTGTACGTCGACGTTCGGGGTCAGACCGGTCACTCCGTCGAGGCGGCCGCGGGTCGAGCACCCCGTTGCCAGGTCGTCCGCCGTGGACGTCCAGCGCTGGAGCACCACGTCGACGCTCGTTGCCGTGAGGCTCATAGGAGACCAGGATGTCTCCTGTCCGCCGACACGGAATCGTCGCCTGCCCGTTGTTCCAGAGGCGCGCGTCGTGGTTGAGCTCAAACGTGAGGAACGTCGTCGCGTCACGAAGGCTCACCGCGGAATGACGCGCGAACCCGAGATAGACGAACGTGTCCGCTCCGTCCTGGTCGACGGCCGCCCAGGCGTCGCGGATGTTTGCCTTGCCCGGGTTGACACCGTCCGTCTCGGTTCTGAAGTCCCACTCGCCCGGCACGTCCTCCCTGCTGCCGCCTGTGAACGCCGTGTCCTCGTCGTTCGCGTCCGCGGTGTGCTTGACCCTGCCCGCCGCCTGAAAACGCTGCCAGTCGACGAGGGAAGCGGTGTCGTCCTGGTTTCCGTCCGCCCCCTGGAACGCGGGGGCTGGGGGTGGGAGCGGGCTCTCCGAGGGCGGCAACGACTCGCCGAGCGCCGGTGGAGCGAAAAGGAGCCCCGATGCAAGCATCGGCAGACCCCACCCGAGGGCGCGCCGCAGACGGGAAGCAGACCCGCCCAAAGGAGACATCGAGCGGAAAGTAGCTGTAACAAGGCGAAAACCGCAAGCGTCGCCGGCGTCGAGTCAGCGGCGGAGCTTGCGCACGGCGATCCCCGCTCCACCGGCGATGATCAGCGCCGAGGCGCAGGCGGCGAGCACCAGGAGCGGGATCGGGATCGAGCGCGCGTCGTTCGTGTCCACGCTGAGCGCCTGCTCGATCGGCCCCTGAGGGTTGCCCGTGCTGCTCTGTGGCCGCCGGATGACGGTGTCCCTCAGCGCCTGCCGGATCTGATCCTCGATGTCGCTGTAGGCGCGGATGTCCTCGGGCGCGCGGTCGAGCGCCTGCTGGAGGCAGGCGACGGAGAAGGGGCGGTCGATGCTGGCGTTGTCGGCCCAGTCGTCCAGCACGAGCTCCCAACAGGGCTTCGCTGCAGACGCCGGGCTCGGGCCGAGCGAGAGGATCGCGAACGCCGCAAACAGGAGAGCGGCCCCGAAAGCCGCGAGCGGGCCCGCAGATGACCCGAGCCTCTCGCACACGGTGGACTCCTGTTGTCTGGTCAACAAGCTATCACCGTTTCCGCCCATTTCCAGGCTTCTTGGGCGCTGAACACGGCTCCGAGTGTCCAAGGGACCGCTCACGCGGCGGTCATACGGCAATCACACGACCGGTCAGGGTCGCTCGTCAGCGCAGGGAGTGGCCGGGAAAAGGTCCCGACTACCTCCTGCGTTGCCAAGCTCAGTCGTTCACTCGCACCACGGTGCCCGCGCCGGGGCCGAACACGGCGCCAGTAACGAACAGATCACCGTCGCGGGCAAGGCTCGGTGACGGACCCCGAATCTTGGGAGCTCTTGAGATCCGCGGTGCGGATAGGAGAATGACTGCCTAGTGCGCATCCGCCTCGGACCGATCACGATTGGTACGGCTTCGCTAGGTCACGAGATCCAAGGCGTAGACACGTCGACGGCCGCGCTCGTCGGCGCGCCCACGAGTGGGGCGCCGAAGCAAGCAGTCCTCGTCACGAGCCCGGTGGAGTACGAGCGCGAGTTCGGAAGCGTCGACGACGACCTGCGCCGAGCCGTCAGGCTTTTCTTCGACAACGGCGGCCGGCGGGCGTACGTGCTCCGGCCTCAGAGCGACGTCGCCGACGCGCTCCAGAAGCTGGACGACGTTCCGTTCTCGTTGCTCGCGCTCCCGGAGTCCGGCTCGCTCGATCCCGGTGACGCGGCAACTCTTGCCTCCGCAGCGATTGACCTGTGCGAGCGTCGTCGGGCGTTCGCCGTCCTCGACGCGCCTGACTCACTCGCTCCCGAGGACGTGGGAGCATGGGCAAACTCGCTCGGCTCCACTCGTCACGCCGCGGTCTACGTGCCCCGCCTGAAAGTCCCTCCGGCTGACGCGGCCGCGTCGGGAGCCGTCGTCGGCGTGTGCGCGCGGACCGACATAGACCGGGGTGTGTGGAGGGCGCCAGCAGGCAGCGGTGCCAGCGTGCGAGGCGCAGTTGACATCACGACCGGGCTCGCCGACTCCACGATCACGGCACTCGCCCAGGAGGGTGTCAACGTAATGCGTCGTCTTGACGGCCGGCTCGTGATCTGGGGCGCGCGAACGCTGGCGACGACGGAACCCGAGTGGAAGTACGTCAACATCTGCCGGTTCGCGCTCTACCTCGAGCGCAGCATCCTCGAGGGGACCCGGTGGGCCCTGTTTGAGGCCAATGGCGAGAACCTCTGGCGGGAGGTACGGCGGAGCGTCGAGAACTTCATGCTCACCCTCTTCCGGCAGGGGGCACTGGCAGCTACTACGGCCGAGGACGCCTACTTCGTCCGCTGCGACCGAACCACGATGACGCAGGACGACATCAACAACGGCCGCCTCGTCATCGTGGTCGGTTTCGCGCCGTACCGCCCAGCCGAGTTTCTCGTCATCCGCGTCAACTAGGGGCGCTCGGCTACGCCGCGTCAACGCTTCAGCGATCGCGGCGGCCGGTGCCAGAGCCGAGACAGCAGGTACGTCGGGACGAGCCAGACCAGCAGGAAGCCGACGAGCGCCGTACCGGACGCGCCGTTGAGAAGCAGCGTCAGCCCGAAGACGAGGAGCAACACGAAGCTGAACACGAGATATGCACCCGTGAAGACGACGACCATCGCGCTCCGAGCCACGGACTGCACGAGCGACCGTCCACGAGCCGCGAGCTCGCCGGGATCCGCGAAGAGGGGCAAGTCCGAGAGCGCGCGCCGGATCTCTGCGCGCGACCGGGCCGCGAGAACACGTCCCGTGCGGTCCGAGAACTCCTCGAGCGTGAGGCGGCCGCCGACGTAATGCTCCTGCAGCGCGGCCGTCGCACGTTCGCGGTCACTATCGCCAGCACGCATGGCGCCATCGTAGCTCGCGACCAGGAGTGGTCACCGATCCCGCGAGGGCTCGCCGCGCTCGCTATCACTACTCAGCAATGAGCCACTACGAAGGCGCTGCCCTCACCTTGGCGGAGGCGCAGGTTGCGGCCGTGCGCGACGATTCCGCGGCGCGTCTTGCCCTGGTCGTGCGGACCTACCACGGGCCGACCGGCAGAGCTCCGCAACACCTGCCGTTCCGCCGGGCGGCGTTGTCGTTCATGCGCTGGCAGGCGAACCGCGGTGTGCTGAATCCGCTCGACGCCTCGCCGCCCGGCAGCGTGTGGTGGCGGGCGGTCAACGAACGTCTGCTGCGGGACGGATGCGAAGCCGTCGCGCTCGTTGGGGACCTGGCCGGAGAGCCATCGTCTCAGCCCGTGCGGCTGTGGCTGGAGTTCATCGCGAGACCGACGGGGCGGAACTGGTACCGAGCTCACAACGCGAGCATCGTGTCCGCCTACCTGGAGCATCGCGACCTCGCGCAAGGAGAGAGCCCGCCGGAGCGCTTCTTCATGGACGTCGCGCTGGTCCGCGTGCTCTACGCCCATGCACTGGTCGGGGCGCCGCGCCTTGCGCTCGGGCGGTTCGCGCCGCTTGGCCGCCTGCTCGGCGACCCCCGGCTCGGGATGGCCGGCGTGTTTCTCTCACTGCGCCGCGTGCTCCCAAATCGCTATCCGCTCGCGCTCGACGTGGAGCGCTATATCGCCGAGGAGCAGCGTCTTGGCCGGCTCCTCGACTACGCGGTGATCGTGCCACGGCTGCAGCGCCTCTACGAGTGGTCCGCGGTGGAGCTCGGCGAGCCGCGTCTGCTCGAGCTGGTTCGCGACGGGAACCCGATCTACGCCTGGCCCTTCGAAGACCGACACGTCTGGCGCCCCCCGCAGATGCCGGCGGTCGGGCGGTTTCTCGAGCGTGCCACCAGGGCGCGGTGAGACGCGGTCTACGGGGATCGAGTCGAGTACGCTGGCCCTCGTCTTTGACCGAAAGGTGAATCGCGCATGAGCAAGCCGCGCATCTTCCTTGGGTCGTCGGGCGAGCAGGCCAAGCTGCTCCAGGCGATCACGCGCGGGCTCGAGGACGTCGCCGATGTGGAGCCCTGGACGACCACGTTCAACCCGGGGCGGTCCACCCTCGACCGGCTCGTCGAGCTTTCCCAGGAGGTCGATTTCGCAGCGTTCGTCTTCGCCCAGGACGACTGGACCACGACAGATGCGTCCCAGTCCGGCCAGGCGTCGCCGCGCGACAACGTGGTGTTCGAGGCCGGGCTGTTCGGCGGCGCGCTCGGCATCCGCCGCACGTTCATCCTTCACGCGAACGGTTCGAAGCTGCCGAGCGACCTGCTCGGACTGACCTCCGTCCGCTACGACCCGGCCACCAGCCCGGCGGAGGTTCGCGCGATCAACCAGAAGCTCTGCAAAGCGATCGAGACCGAGGGCCGCCGCAGCCTCGTCGAGGGGCTGTGGTGGCAGCTCTCGCTCACCATGAGGAGCGAGGAGGAACCGTCGGCGGTGAGCCTCCTGGGCATCTCGCGGGACCGCGACGGTGGCCTGAACGTGACCGGCCGGGCCTGGCAGGAGGACGGCACTCTTTCGGCCCGTTACTGGAGCGAGGCTGCGAAGGAGCGCAGGGATCCGGCCGGCGTCTTCTACTTCTGGAGGGGCGAGCGCCCTCGACACCCGAATGCCCCGGAGCTCGAAGGCACCGCCGAGATCAAGGTGGAGACCGCCGACCGAGCCACCGGGTACTGGACGACACGTTCGGATCGCGACCCCGGGCTGAATGCCCGAACCGCCGGCATCTACCTTCGAGCCGACCCCTCGGACCTCCAGGTGCTGGACGGCGGGAGCGAGGAGGAGCGGGCACAGCTCATCGCGCAGCGCCTCCAGGAGTGGAAAGTCGGCCGCGAACGCATTCTGAACCGCGTAGCGCGATTTCAGCGACGCTTCGTAGCCAGCTGGAATTACGGCATACCTGTCGCCGAAAGGACGGCAGACTCCACCGATGCCGGATCGCGCCAATCCCGTCCTACGTCCACGTGCGCGTGGCCGACCGACGGCGGCACTTTGCACCGACTACGCCAAGCACTCATCGCAGCGACGATCCTCTTGGGCATCACAGCCGGAGCCGCGAGCGCGATGCATTTCGCGCCGTGGAGCACGGCACAGAAGATCGACGACATCCGAAGGCCTCTGGCGCGAGGATCCCGCACAGCTCGAGCGCATCCTCGATCGAGCGGTCGAGACCGCGCGGCGCGCCGGCCGGTCGGATGTCGAGTCGCTCTGCTTGAGCAGCAGGCTGGACGCGAAGGACGCCCTGACGAGGCCGTCGAGCTGCTTCGTACGGCGCTGGCCGTCGCCGGCAAGGGCGTCATTCCGCGCTTGCGTGCCTTCCAGATCGCTTCAACCGGCCATCGGCGCGCCCACTCCGGTGTAGCAAGCTTGTAGCGGTTTGGCGCCGCGTTCTCTGGGCGCGCAACTCAACGAGGTCGAGGACCTCAAAGTTGTTTGTACGCAGGAGACGGATCCAATCGCCGTAGCCGTGCTGGAACTCCACAGACTTATCGTCCTCGTCCGGCCATTCGAACCGGCGCATCTCGACATCGACGAACAGGGCTTTGCATGGCTGCCCGAGGACGACTTCATGAACCATTTCGCCGCCGACATCGATCCGACGAAGGCCCGCGTCATGTATGCGGTTCAGCAACCGCCACGCGTCCGCGTTGGAGGAGGTCATGGGGACACCCGCCTGGAAGTCGCTCCCGACCTGGATCCTCGTCGCGGAAGGAGATCAGACGATCCCACCTGACGCGCAGCGACAATTCTCAGCACGCATGGGGGCGACAACCACGGAGATCGCGGTTAATCCGAACGTGGTCATTGGTCTCCCACCCAAATATGGAGGCGATGGTTCGTAACTCCGATGAATTTCCGCATAGCCTGCGAAGCCATAAGCCGCTGCGTCCTGTCCCCGACCCAAACGGCAGCCCATGTCAGAGCCGACAAGGGCCGACAGACGACTCGCGTTAGCTCGCCGGTGGGTTCGGTAGTCCCGTCCGTGAGCGAACAGATCGAATCCGAACTCGCTCCAGTCCCACTCGATGCTGTACCCCCGATGCTTCCGGCGGACGTCCGCTGTTGGCATCGAGCGTCACCGGCGTCGCCACAGACCCTTTGGAATCACGACGGTCATAGGCACCGCCACGAGAACGAGTGCGACTAGGAACCCCGATCGTTGCCGGCCCGCATCGAACCTGACGCCCGCTCGGAGTCTCCGCCGTCGGTAGCGGCCAGCTATGGAGGCGGCGGGTATCCGCCGCCGCGCTTGCTATTCCCCCCGCCTATGGCGGGGCCGCACCCCGCTGATCCTTCACGAGAACGCGGGTCCCTCATCGTTGAGTAGTTGCCCGATCACCGCGTCCCCGAGCGGCAGCGAGGCGGTGAGCCCGGGCGATTCGATGCCGAAGAGGTGCACCAAGCCCGGTACACCGTGCTCCCGCGAGCCTTGCACGAGAAAGTCCGCCGCGGGTGCACCTCTCCCCGAGATCTTGGGGCGGATGCCCGCGTAGTCCGGCCCCAGCGCCCCATCCGGGAGTCCGGGCCAGTAGCGCCGGATCGCCGTGTAGAAGCGGTCGGCGCGCAGGGGATCCACCGTGTACTCGATCCTGTCTATCCATTCCACGTCCGGGCCGAAGCGCGCCCGCCCGCCGAGGTCGAGCGTCATGTGCACGCCGAGGCCTCCGGGCTCGGGCACCGGGTAGACGAGGCGCGAGAACGGCGAGCCCCCCGCGAGCGTGTAGTAGTTGCCTTTTGCGTAGAGCTCGGGCGGCGCGAGCTCGGCAGGGTAGCCCTTGATGCGGCGCGCGAGGCTCGGCGCCCGCAGACCTGCGCTGTTCACCACCTGCGTGGCAAGGATCGGCTCGGCGCCCGCGACGTGCAGCTCGATGCCGTCGGCGCGCACCACCCCCTTCGTGAGCGGACTCTTCAACGCGAGCATTGCACCGGCGCGTTTCGCATCGCCTAGGTAGGCGAGCATCAGCGCGTGGCTGTCGATGATCCCCGTTGAGGGCGAGTGCAGTGCCGCCACGCAATGCAACTCCGGTTCCATCGCCAGAGCTTCCGCTGGGCTCACGGGCACGACATCGGTGACGCCGTTGGCGTGCGCGTTCCGTCGGATGCCCTCCAGCTCCTCCAATTGCCCGGCGTCTGCGGCGACGATCAGCTTGCCGCAGCGTCGGTGCGGCACCCCGCGCTCTTCGCAGTAGACGTAGAGGCGCTGCCGACCCTCCACGCAGGTGCGCGCCTTGAGCGAATCCCGCGGGTAGTAGATCCCGGCGTGGATGACCTCCGAATTGCGCGAACTCGTATGCTTGCCGATCGCGTCCTCGGCCTCGAGGATCACGACCTCGCGTCCGGCCGTCGCCAAGGCGCGCGCCACTGCGAGGCCCACCACGCCGGCGCCGATTACGACTGTGTCGACGCGGTCCATGGGGGAAGTTGCGCTCGACGAGGAAGGCGCTGAGACCCGCAGCTGCCATAGCCATTGGGTGGCCGCCGCCGTAGGACAAAGCCACGGGGAGATCGCGCTCGGCTCATGGCGCAAATTACATCGGGCATCAGTTCCGTGGCATCGGTGTCAGACACCGATTTATGACAAGGGGCATTCGTGCCCACCGACCTCGCGAACGAACCGAGCGAAGTCGTCATGGCCCGCGCAGCGGGCCGGACTTCGATCGACGATGGAGGCGGGGGGAATCGAACCCCCGTCCGAGGCCGCACCGACAAAGCGTCTACAAGCTTAGGCTGCCCTTCAGATTCGCCCGCCGGCCGGTGGACAACCGACCAACCGCCGGGCTAGTCATCCTTTGGTGTCGCGCCTCAGGCGATGACGTTCCCTTGGCGCCGAGCCCGTTCGTTGACGCCGCTGACCGAGCCACGGGCCGAGCTCGGGGCGACGCGCCTCGCTACGGGTTAGGCAGCGAGAGCGAGTGCGTGATTGTCATCCGCACTTGCGTTGTTTTCCCGGTTGTTTTACGAGGCCGACCGGGGACCTCGGCTTGCAACTCTGCCGGAGAACCGACCACGTCGAAACCTGGTCGCCCCCGTATGTCAAGCCGCATTGTAGCCGCGGCTCTGTGCGGCAAGAATCTCGTGCACGATGCGCGCCCTTCGCACGATCACCGTCGTCGGCTGTCACGCCGGTGGTGAGGTCGGCAACGTCGTCGTCGGCGGAGTGCTCCCCCCGCCCGGCGATTCCGTCTTCGAGCAGATGCAGCACTTGCGAAAGCACGGTGACGCGCTTCGGCGCCTTCTCTTGCGCGAGCCGCGCGGCAGCGTCGCCTGTCACGCGAACCTGGTGGTTCCGGCGACGCGGACGGACTGCGATGCGGGGTTCATCATCATGGAGCCGACCGAGTACCCGCCGATGTCCGGCTCGAACACGATCTGTACGGCGACGGTGCTCCTCGAGACGGGCATCCTGGCCATGTCCGAACCGGAGACAGTCCTCCGCCTCGAGGCGCCGGGCGGCGTCGTCGAGGTGCGAGCTGCGTGCCGGGACGGTCGCTGCGAAAGCGTCGAGTTCACGAATGTTCCGTGCTTTGCCGACCGCCTCGATGCCCCCCTCGAGATCGACGGCGTGGGCACGATCACCGTCGACGTGGCCTACGGGGGCATGTGGTATGCGATCGCCGACGCGGCCGCGCTCGGCTTCGCGATCGAACCGCACGAGGCGCGTGACCTCTCGCTGGCCGGCGAGCGGATCCGCGCGGCAGCCCGGGAGCAGCTCCCCTGCGAGCACCCCGAGAACCCGTCGATCGCCGGGGTCAGCATCGTCCAGATCGCGGAGCCGTGGCAGGGAGTCGGCGCGGTCAGCCGAAACGCGGTCGTGGTCGCTCCCGGCCGGCTCGACCGCTCGGCGACCGGAACCGGGCTCTCCGCGCGCATGGCTGCACTCCACGCGCGTGGGAGCATGAAGGCCGGAGACTCGATGACGCATGCCTCTGCGATCGGCTCGGAGTTCGTGGGCCGGATCGTCTCCGAGACGTCGGTCGGCGACCGCCCGGCCATCATCCCTGCGATCCGCGGCAGCGCGTGGATCACCGGCATCTCACAGCTGATGGTCGACCCGACGGATCCGTTTCCGGAGGGCTACCTGCTGTCGGACACGTGGGGAGTCAGCGGGCAGGACACGCAGTAGGGCGGGCTCGGCCCGATCGCGTTGCCATTTGAGATTTGCGCCGCCTCCGAGATAGCGTCGGGTGGATCAGCCGACGCAAGTCGGGAAGCGAGCGCTTGAAAGGGGGAAACGATGACGTTCCGCTTGCTCGCTGCGGCAGGAACGGCGGTCTTCCTCTTGACCGCGACCAGCGCGAGCGTGGCCGCGCCAGACCAGTCCACGACCGTGATCCACGCATGCATCGAAACGGGCGGCCCGGCACTGACGCGCTGGGACATCAAGATCCGCCGCGGCGCTCGCTGCGCGCACGGCGATCGACCGATTTCGTGGAACAACTCGAATGGCCAGCGGGGAGCGCAGGGCGCTCCCGGCCCGCCCGGTCCGCAGGGACCAGTGGGCGAAACAGGGCCGAAGGGCGAGCAGGGGCTCAAGGGCGCCGCCGGGGCAGAAGGGCCGGAAGGGCCAGGGGGGCCAGAAGGACCAGAAGGGCAGCAAGGACCTGAGGGCCCGCAGGGGCCTGACGGACCCGAGGGGCCAGAGGGACCCGATGGGCCTGACGGACCCGAAGGGCCCTGCCGGGCCCGCTGGCCTACAAGGCCCTCCCGGACCGCCAGGGTCGCCCGGCCCGTCGGGAGCAACCGGCCCGCCGGGGCCGGCCGGTCCGCAAGGTGCAACAGGCCCGCAAGGAGCGACGGGCCCGCAAGGACCTCAAGGCCCACCAGGCGCAACCGGACCGACCGGCCCTGCCGGCTCCGCGGGCGTCTCCGGCCGCGAGCTGGTTCAGGCCACCTTCACAACCGGAAACAATCCCAACAACGGAACGAATGTTCCAATCTCGGTGGACTGCCCGGCGGGCAAGGTGCCGCTCGCCGGCGGGGTCTCGATTGCGCCGACCTCCGGCGCGAACGCGACAAGGATCACCCTTCGCACATCTCAACCCACCGCGACCGGATGGTCGGCCTCCGCGGTCATCACCGCAAACTTCACAGGGAGCACGACGGCCTCGGTGACCGCCTTCGCGATCTGCGCAATCGTCACATGAGGACGGAATGAGCTAGCGGGACCGCTCCTTCAGCGCCCGCTCCATCTGGCGATCCGCGTCTCGGCGCGAGATGTCTCGGCGCTTGTCACGGACGTCCTTGCCCTTGGCGAGGGCGATCTCGACCTTTGCACGCCCGTTCTTGAAGTAGAGGCGGGTCGGGACGAGCGTGAAGCCGCGCTCCTGGATCTTGCCGATCAGCGACGAGATCTCCCGCCCGTGGAGGAGCAGCTTGCGGTCGCGGTCGGGCTCGTGATTCCGATCGCCCGCCTGGTCGTACGGAGCGATGTGCGAGCCGACGAGCCAGAGCTCGCCGTCGCGGATGTCCGCGTACGCACGCTGAAGCTGGGCCTGGCCTTGACGGAGCGACTTCACCTCCGATCCGGTCAGCACCAACCCCGCCTCGTAGCGCTCGAGCAGGTGGTACTCGTGTCGCGCCTTGCGGTTCTCTGCGATCAGCTTCTCACCGGCGGCCATCGGTCAATTGTGGCTGCTACCGACGCGGAGCTCGATCTTCCCTTCCGGCCGGTTGATGTCGGAGACGGCGACCTCGATCGGGTCGCCGAGCCTGAAGGTGCGTTTCGTGCGCCGCCCGACGAGAGCGGTGGCGAGCTCGTTCACCTCGTAGTAGTCCCCGACCAGGCGGCGGACCGGGACGTAGCCCTCGAAGACCTCTCCGAAGCGGACGAAGAGGCCGGAGCCGATGACGCCGTTGATCTCGCCTTCGAACGTCGCGTCCCAGCCGCGCTCGAAGAGCACGGACTCGAGCAGCCAGGCAAGGCAGATGTCGTCGGCGCGGTACTCGATGTCCGCGAACCGGCGCTCCTGGGCGGACGCATGGTCGGCCGCCTCCCCGAGATCCTCGGGAAGGAGCTCGTCTCCAGCGCCGAGCTCCCGCAGGAGCGCCCGGTGGACGACGAGGTCGGGATAGCGCCGGATCGGCGACGTGAAGTGCGCATATGCCGGACTGGCGAGGCCCGAGTGGCCGAGGTTGCGCGCGTCGTATCGCGCCTGCTTCAGCGCCCGGAGGACGAGCGCGGGGAAGGCCTCGCTGCCGCGAGCCGATCGCTCGACGTAGGCCGAGACACGCTCGCTCGTCTCCGCGGCGAGCTTCGCAGCGAGCCCCGGCGTCAGGCGCTTCCGGTCGGGTACCGGCGGGGTCGGCACCTCGAGTGCGGCGAGCTTTGCGAGCAGGTGAAGGACGGCCTGCGGGTCGGGCCGCTCGTGGACGCGGTAGAGCGCTTCGCGCCGCCGACCCGCCAGCAGCCCACCGACTGCCTCGTTGGCGAGGATCATGAGCTCCTCGACGAGCATGTGCGCGTGCGGCTCGGACTCGAGCCAGGCGCGGTCGACGCCGCCTTCCTCGCCGAAGGCGAACGCGACCTCCCGAGTCGTCACGCGGAGCGCGCCGCGGGCGAAGCGGCGGCGGCGCAGGTCGAGCGCAACGGTTTCAGCCAGCCGGAGCCCCTCGGCGATCTCCGGCTCGGCGCCCTCTTCCCCGCGCAGGATCCGCTCTGCTTGCCCGTACGTCAGCCGCGCTCGGCTGCGGATCACCGACCGGTAGAACGCGGGCTCGCCGAGCTCGAGGTTCGCGTCGAAGGGCACCTCGACGGTGACGCAAAGGCGATCTTCGCGCGGGCGCAGGCTGCACAGATCGTTCGAGAGCTCGGGCGGCAGCATCGGCGCCACGCGGCCGGGCACGTACAGGGAGAAGGCGCGCTCCGCTGCGCCGCGGTCGAGCGGGGAGCCGGCGGGGACGAAGTGCGAGACGTCGGCGATGTGCACCCAGGCGCGATAGCCGTCTCCCTCCCGGCGGACCGCGATCGCGTCGTCGAAGTCCTGCGCCGTGTCGGGATCGATCGTGAACGAGACCTGCTCACGAAGGTCGACCCGGCCGTCGAGGCTCGCGGGAGGCGGGTCGTGCGGCTCGAAGTCCGTCCTCGCCCCCTCCTGCTCGAGCAGCGCCTCGAGGACGTTCGGCAGCCGGTCGGCCGGCCCGAGAGCCTTCTCGACCCTGGCCCGCCCTCGCCCGGTCCTGACGACGGCGAGCTCCCCGGGGCCGACGTCGCCCAGCCCACGCTTGTCCAGCGTGAGCGGCACGCCGGGCGTGAAGTACGGCTCGCCGACGAGGAAGCGACCGCGCCGAGCGATCTCGACGACGAGGCGGTCGGTCAGACCCTCAGGAAACGGCGCAGTGTGAGGCCGGAACCTGCCGCACCGAGCAGCAGTCCGAGGCCGAGGAGGATCAAGGAGATCAGCCAGAAGCCGAGCGCCTGCACGTCCGGGTCGCTCGTCAGGCGGGGCAGCAGCGAGGGCAGCGCCGCCTCCTTGCTCACGAAGAGCAGGATCACGGCGAGCAGCGACCCGACGAGGCCGCAGATCAAGCCTTCGAGCATGAACGGGCCGCGGACGAACCAGTTCGTCGCCCCGACGAGCTTCATCACCTCGATCTCGCGGCGCCGCGCGAAGATCGAGAGGCGGATCGTGTTCGCGATCAGGATCGCGGCGGCGGACAGCAGCACGAGCACGGCGATGCCGAAGATCGCGTTGATGATGTTCGCCACCCGCAGGATCCGCTTCGCCTTCTCCTTGCCGTACGTCACGTTGTGGACGCCGTCCGGGTAGGGGCTCGCCTTCGTGCCGGTGCCGACGGAGGCCGCGATCTCCTCGACGTCCTCTGCCTGGGTGGGATACACCGTCCAGGCCGGGCCGAGCGGGTTGTACGGGAGATCGTTGCTGAAGATGTCGGGGCGCTGGCGGCGCATCTGGCGGAGGCCTTCCTCGGCCGAGATGAACTCGATGCGCTCCTTGTCGACGCGGGGATTCTGCTCGAGCAGCACCCGCACCGCGTTCACCTGCTGCGGCGTGGCGTCCCGGTCGTGGAAGACCTTGACGACGAGGCCCGCCTTGACGTCGTCGCTCCACGAGCGCGCGTACGTCGCGAAGGCGATCACGAGCCCCAGCAGGAACATCCCGATCAGCACGGTCATCGTCGCCGCCACCGTCGTCGAGAGGTTCGCCCCGATCGAGCGCACCGCCTCGCTCAGCATCATCTTGAGCCTCATTCGGACGCGTAGCCCCCGCGGCGCTCGTCGCGTGCGATGCGGCCGTCCTCGAGCGCGATCACGCGACGGCGCATCTTGTCGACCATCTCGCGGTCGTGCGTCGCCATCAGGATCGTCGTGCCCGAGCGGTTGATCCGGTAGAGCAGCTGCATGATCCCGACGGAGGTGTCGGGGTCCAGGTTCCCGGTGGGCTCGTCGCAGACGAGGAGCGGCGGGTGGTTGACGAACGCGCGCGCGATCGAGACACGCTGCTGCTCTCCGCCCGAGAGCTCGTCCGGATAGGAGTTGCCCTTGTGCGTCAGGCCGACGAGGCCGAGCACCTCCGGCACCTTCCGCCGGATCGCGTTGCGGCTCTCCCCCTGCACCTTGAGCGCGTAGGCGACGTTCTCCGACGTGGTCCGGTCGGAGAGGAGCTTGAAGTCCTGGAAGACGCAGCCGATGTTGCGGCGGAGCTGAGGCACCTTCCGGTGCGGGAGCCGTCCCAGGTCGCGGCCGCCGATGATGATGCGCCCCGTCGTCGGCTCGAGCTCCTTCAGCAGGAGGCGGATCATCGTCGACTTGCCGGAGCCGGATGGGCCGACCAGGAAGACGAATTCGCCCTTCTCGATCACGAACGACGCCGCCTCGAGAGCCACGACATGCGGGTCGTACGTCTTCGAGACGCTCTCGAAGACGATCATCGCCCCCGCGCCGGGTGCGGCTGCCGTTGGGTCTTGCTCGCCCGGCTCTGCCAGGGCAGTTGGCGTGTCTGTCACGAAGGTTTCTTCCTCTACAGCTGTCATCGCAGTGCGCGCGCTCACGGCGCCGTCGCTGGGCCTGGATCGACGGCCGAGTTTAGCGAAAGCCCCTGCTAGACCACCTTTCCGGCCGCCTTTTCGAGCAGGTATGCCTGGATGAACGCGTCGAGGTCTCCGTCCAGCACGGCATCGGTGTTTCCCGTCTCGTGCTCGGTTCGGTGATCCTTGACCATCTGGTACGGGTGGAGGACGTAGCTGCGGATCTGGCTGCCGAAGCCGGTGTTCTGGGCCTCCCCGCGCTCGCGGGCGAGCTCGGCTTCCCGCTCCTCCTCGGCGACCTCGGCAAGGCGTGAGCGGAGCAGCCGCATCGCGGTCTGCTTGTTGGAGGACTGCGAGCGCTCGTTCTGGCACTGGACGACGATCCCGGAAGGGAGGTGCGTGATCCGGACCGCTGAATCGGTCTTGTTCACGTGCTGGCCACCGGCGCCGCTGGCCCGGTAGGTGTCGATGCGGAGGTCCTCGTCGGAGATCTCGACCTCGGCGTCGTCGGTGACGAGAGGCGCCACGATCACCTGGGCGAACGAGGTCTGGCGCCGGTGTGCGGAGTCGAACGGCGACAGGCGGACGAGCCGGTGCACGCCGCGCTCCGCCTTCAGCGTGCCGTAGGCGTTCTCGCCCGAGACCGTGATCGCGGCGGACTTGAGCCCTGCCTCCTCGCCCGGGCTCGCCTCGATCGTCTCGGCCTTGAAACCGCGGCGCTCGGCCCAGCGCAGGTACATCCGGACGAGCATCTCGGCCCAGTCCTGGGCGTCGGTTCCGCCCTCGCCGGCGTGGATCGTGACAAGCGCGTCGCCGGCGTCGTACTCGCCGGAGAAGAGCGCGTCCTCGCGGAGGCGGTCGAGATCCTGCTCGATCGGCCGTAGGTGCTGGTCCAGCTCGCTCGCGAGGTCGCCGTCGAGCTCGAGCAGCTCCTGGGCGTCCTCGTAGTCGCGGACGAGCCGCTCGTAGCGGTCGAGTCGCTTCGTCAGTCGCGCGTGCTCGGCGGAGACGTCCGCCGCGTGCCGCTGGTCGTCCCAGAAGCCGGGCTCGCCCATCGTCTGCTCGAGCTCGGCCGCGCGGGTCTGAAGTGAAGCGGGGTCAAAGGTACTCACGGACCCAGTCGAGCTGGGTCCCGATCCCCTGGAGGCGCTCCTCGACGGTGTGAATCGTCTCGGCCACGTCCTACGCCCCGTGGCACTTCTTGTACTTCTTGCCCGAGCCGCACGGGCAGGGATCGTTGCGCCCCACCTTGTCGAACTCGGAAGCCACGCGCTGCTTGGTCGCGACCGATTCGCCCCCTCCGCCGACGGCGCCGGCCGCGACTGCCGTGGCCGAAGCTCCGACAGCTGCCGTCGCACCCGCTGCGGCGATCGCCTCCGAGCCGGCGAGCGACTGGTGCTCGTAGGCGTAGCCGTCGCCGTCCTCCTCGAACTCCTGCAGCTCCTGAAGCGCTTCGGCGTCCTCGGCCTGCACCTCGGCGTGGAAGAGGAGCGAGACGACCTCGCTGCGGATCAGCCCGCCGAGCTCCTCGAAGATCAGATGGCCCTCGTGCCGGTACTCGACGAGCGGATCCTTCTGCGCCATGGCGCGGAGATGCACGCCTTCCCGGAGGTAGTCCATGTTCTCGAGGTGCTCCCGCCAGCGCTGGTCGACCACCTGGAGGATCACGTAGCGCTCGACCTGCCGCGCCACCTCTTCGCCCCACGCTTTCGTGCGGTCGTCGTACTCCTCCTGCGCCGTCTCGGCGAAGTCGTCGACGAGTGCCTCGCGGGTCAGCTCGGTGATGTCCTCGCGAATCTCCTCCTCGGTGATGTCGGTACCGAACAGGTCGTTCGTCGCCTTGACGAGCTCGGCGATGTCCCAGTCCTCCACGAACTCCTCGGCCGTGTACTCCGCGACCAGCCCTTCGACGACGTCGTCGATCCAGCCTTTGACGTCCCCGGAGAGGTCCTCACCCTCGAGGACGCGGCGGCGCTGCTCGTAGATGACCTGGCGCTGGACGTTGAGGACGTCGTCGTACTTGAGGACGTTCTTCCGCATGACGAAGTTCTGCTCCTCGACCTTCTTCTGCGCGTTCTCGATCTGCTTCGAGAGGATCGAGGCTTCCATGGGCTGGTCGTCCGGGAGCTTGAAGCGCTCCATGATGTTGTAGATCCGGTCACCTGCGAACAGGCGGACGACCTGGTCCTGGCCCGACAGGTAGTAGCGCGTCTCACCGGGATCGCCCTGACGGCCGGAGCGGCCGCGCAGCTGGTTGTCGATCCGTCGCGCCTCGTGGCGCTCGGTGCCGAGCACGTAGAGGCCGCCCAGCTCGCGGACGCCCTCGCCGAGCTTGATGTCGACGCCGCGGCCGGCCATGTTCGTTGCGATCGTGACGGCGCCGACCTGGCCGGCATCCTTGATGATCTCGGCCTCGCGCTCGTGCTGCTTCGCGTTCAGGACGCTGTGCGGGACGCCGCGGCGCTGCAGCCGCTGCGCCAGATGCTCGGACGTCTCGACGTCGATCGTGCCGACGAGGACGGGTTGCCCGTCCTCGTGGCGCTCGGCGATGTCCTCGATGACCGCATCGAATTTCGAGTCCTTCGTCTTGAAGATCAGGTCGTTGTTGTCTTCGCGCGCAACCTGAACGTTCGTCGGGATCTCGACGACGTCGAGGCCGTAGATCTCGACGAACTCCTTCTCCTCGGTCTTGGCCGTGCCGGTCATGCCGGCGAGCTTCTCGTAGAGACGGAAGTAGTTCTGGAGCGTGATCGTCGCGAGGGTGACGTTCTCCTCCTGGATCCGCTGGCCCTCCTTCGCCTCGATCGCCTGGTGCAGTCCCTCCGACCAGCGGCGCCCTTCCATGATCCGGCCGGTGAACTCGTCGACGATCTTGACCTCGCCGTCCTGGATCACGTAGTCCTGGTCCCGGTGGTACAGCGCCTGGGCCTTCAGCGCCTGGTTCAGGTGGTTGACGAGCTGGACGTTGCGCGGGTCGTAGAGGTTGTCGATCCCGATCGCGTGCTCGATCTTGTCGATCGCGGCCTGGCTCGGCGACACGGTCTTGTGCTTCTCGTCGAAGGTGTAGTCGAGCCCGGACTGCTCCGTCTCGTCGATGCCCTTGGGCGTCAGCCCCTCGCTCGGGCCACCCTCGAGCGTCTTCACGACGCGGGCGAAGTCGTAGTAGACCTGTGCGGCGACCTCGGGCTCGCCGGAGATGATCAGCGGCGTCCGCGCCTCGTCGATGAGGATCGAGTCGACCTCGTCGACGATCGCGTAGGCGTAGCCGCGCTGGACGGTTCCCTCGAGCGCGACGGCCATGTTGTCGCGGAGGTAGTCGAACCCGAACTCCGAGTTCGTCCCGTAGGTGACGTCGGCTTCGTACGCCCGCTTGCGCTCGGCGAACGGCATCATGTTCTGGATGAAGCCCACCTTCATCCCGAGGGCGTCCCAGACGGGCTTCGTCCACTCGGGGTCGCGCTTGGCGAGGTAGTCGTTGACGGTGACGAGGTGGACGTTCGCGCCCGTCAACGCGTTCAGGTAGAGCGGCATCGTCGCGACGAACGTCTTTCCCTCACCGGTCTTCATCTCGGCGATGTCGCCCTCGTGGAGCGCGATCCCGCCCATCAGCTGGACGTCGAAGAGCCGCACGTCCATCGTCCGCTTGAACGCCTCACGGACGGCTGCGTAGGCCTCGAAGAGGATGTCCTCGGCCGTCTCGCCGTTCTCGATCCGCTGGCGGAACTCGGCCGTCTTCGCCGGGAGGTCGGCGCTCTCGAACTCCTCTTCCAGCGTGCCGATGTAGACCGCCTGCTTGCCGAGTCTCTTGAGTCTCCGGCCTTCGCCGACGCGCAGGAATTTTTCGAAGTTGCCGAGGTCCGTGGCCACAGACCTAGGGTATCGAAGGCACGGTGCCCGACCCTGAGCGCGGACGACGCGCGTTCACAAAGGGTTTACCTCGACGGCCCACAGGTTGCCGTCGAGCCGTTCGGCGCTCAGAACGAAATCTGCGTGGACCGCGGCACCGTGCTGCTCGAGCGCGGGGATGCTCTCCCAGGCCGGTCGCTCGTCGACGAGCAGCGTCCGCTCGCCGTCCTGCATCGCGAGGCTGATCGTGTCCCCAGCGATCTCGGCAGTCAGCTCCACGACCTGGATCGCGTTGGCAGCGACCGCCCAGAGGTCGCCCTCGCTGCGAACGGCTCGGGCACGGTACGGCGGCGCGACCGCCTGCTCCACGACCTCGACGAGCGGCGAGAGCGCGTCGTCCGGGAGCTCGTCCTCGACCAGGACGGTCCCATCGGGAAGCGCGGTGAAGTCGAGTGCGTCTCCCGGCAGGCCGGCCGCTTCCGCCGTGCCGACCGCATCCCATCGGCGCGGCTTGCCGCCGTGCAAGACGTCCAGCGTGCCCGCGAAGGACTCCGGATAGACAGGCGCGTGCTTCGAGCGCCACTCCAGCAGGCCCGTGCCTTCGGCGAGCTGCTCGTGGAGCGGCTTCTCGCGCCGCCGAAGGAACGGCACCGGGTGGGCTCTCAGGTCTGGGGCTCGATGAGACCGTAGGCGCCGTCGCGCCGGCGGTAGACCACGTTCACGTCGCCCGTGTCCGCGTTCTGGAAGACGAAGAAATCGTGTCCGACGAGCTCGAGCTGGAGCACGGCTTCTTCGGGCCCCATCGGCTTCACCGCGAACTGCTTGGACTTCACGATCCTCGGGTCCTCGTCGATCGGAATCGCCTCCTCCGGGATGCCCGCCTCGGGTAGCTGGCGATCGCGCCTCGAGCGCCGCTTGTCGCGGTAGCGCTTCACCTGCCGTTCCAGCTTGTCCACCAGCTGGTCGATCGAGGCCCGGTGATCCGCCGACGCCTCCCGCGCCCGGAGGATCGGGCCCTTCGTCCAGATCGTCGCCTCGGCGACGTGGTTCTGCGAGATCGAGGGGTTCCGCTCGACTGCGAGCTCGAGCTCGACGCGCGTCGGGTCCGCGAGCTGACGCCCGAGCTTCGAGAGCTTCTCCTCCGCGTACTCACGAATCGAGTCGGTGACCTCGACGTTCTTGCCCTTTACCTGGAGTCGCACCAAGCCCTCCCGAGATCGCCGTTGCCGGTCGCACCGTCGATTGTATTGACCGGACGGCACGCGCGAAGGTGACCACGTCGACGCGAGTCGCTCCGGCCTTGCGCAGTGCGGACGCCGCGGCCGTCGCGGTCGCTCCGGTGGTGTAGACGTCGTCCACGAGCACGAGGCGCTTCGGGACCGGCTGCCTGGCCGCGAACGCGCCCGCGACGTTGCGGCGGCGATCCGGTAGCGCGAGCCCGCGCTGAGGCCGCGGGGCGCGCGTTCGGCCCAGCGATCGAACCACCGGCAGTCCCCAGCGTCGCCCGAGCGCACGGGCGAGGTGCTCCGCGGGATGGTGGCCGCGGCGCACGCTTCGGTCGCCGTCGGGCGGGATGAACGCTATGCCTTCGGCGGCCGGACAGGCGAGGCAGTCGGCGACGACCTCCGCCGCGAGCTCGGCCAGCCGCCGGAGCCCGCGCTCCTTCCACGCGGCCACGACCGCAGGGACGGATGACTCGTAGGCCACGGCCGAGCGCGCGGAGGCGAACGCGAGCCGGCGGCCCGAGCACTCACGGCAGCGCCGCACGGGCCACGCCGTCGGCGCGCCGCAGCGCTCGCAGTGCGTGCCGAGCAGGAATGGAAGCGCGGCCCGGCAGTCCGGGCAGAGATCCTCACCCAGACGGGCACAGGAAACGCAACGACGGGGCAGCAGGAGGTCGAGGACCACATCGCCTCGACGCTACTCGGGAAATCCGCGCGAGTGGCACACGGATCTGCGCCGGAAGTGTTACTTCTCGAGCGAGTATTCGGCGCGCGCACGGGAGCCCGGCGCGCTCGCGCATCAGGTTGTCCGCGACGAGGAGCTGCTGCGGGTCGCCGATGTCCATCCAGTCGCCGGCGAAGCGGTAGCCGTACACCGGCTCGCGGGTGTGGAGCCAGACGACGAAGTTGCCCGGCGCGTCCGGCGATCGCCCCTCTGCGAGGTAGGTCGGGATCAAGGAGGCGAGCTTCGCCGAGTACACGTATGACGCGGTGACCGCGAGGTCGCTGCGCGGCTGCGAGGGCTTCTCCTCGAGCGAGACGACGCGATCGTCCTCGTCGAGCTCGGCCACCCCGTACTGGGTGATGAGCTCGGGGTCGTCCACACGGTGCACGGCGATTGCGGCCTCGGCGCCCTTCTCCCGCCAGAATGAGACGAGCTCGTCGAGCCCGTAGCCGATCAAGTTGTCCCCGGCGAGCACCAGGAGATCCTCGCTCTGGAGCCCACCGCGGTCGATCGCGAACGCCATGTCGCCGACGGCCCCGAGCCGGTCGTCGTTGGACGTCGTGCCGTCGTCGTGGACGACGATGCGCAACGGTCGCTCACCGCCCTCCGCCCAGTCGCGGAAGTCCGCAGCGAAGCGGGAGTTCGTCACCACATGGAGCTCGTCTACCGCCCCGACCTCGGCGATCCGGTCGTAGAGGTAGTCCAGCATCGGCCGTCCTGCCAGCGGCAGGAGGGGCTTCGCGACCTGGTCGGTGAGCGGCCGGAGCCGGGTGGCGTACCCGGCCGCAAGCACCAATGCCTTCAGTTGCGCCCCTTCAGGTGATGCGGCCCCGCTTCTGGGTCGCGAGCACCAAGCCAGAGACCGCACTCCGACGAGCCAAGGCTAGGCAGCCTTGGCGAGGAGGAGGGTGGGTTCTGGCGCCGCGTGATCGCGGGCCAGAAGCCGGCGTGCATTGCCTGGAGGGGCGCTACTAGGTCCCTTCGTTCCAGGAGGCCAGGTAGGTCGCCTGCTCCTCCGTCAGCCGGTCGATCCGGATCCCCATCGTGTCCAGCTTGAGGCGGGCGATCTCGCGATCGATCTCGTCGGGGACCGGGTAGACCTTGCGCTCGAGCTCGGCAGCGTGATCCACGGCGTACTCGGCGGAGAGCGCCTGGTTCGCGAAGGACATGTCCATCACGATTGCCGGATGCCCCTCGGCCGCGGCCAGGTTGATCAGCCGGCCGTCGCCAAGGAGGTAGAGCCGGCGGCCGTCCTCGAGTGTGAACTCCTCGACGAAGGCCCGGGCCTCGCGGGACTCGACCGCCATCTGCCGGAGCGCCCCGATCTCGATCTCGACGTTGAAGTGACCCGTGTTCGCGAGCACCGCGCCGTCCTTCATGCGCTCCATGTGCTCGCGGGCGATGACGGACTTGTCGCCGGTCGCCGTGCAGAAGATGTCGCCGACCTGCGCGGCCTCCGTCATCGGCATCAGCTCGAACCCGTCCATCGCTGCCTCGATTGCGCGCAGCGGATCGACTTCGGTGACGATCACGTGGGCGCCCATGCCCTTCGCCCGCATCGCGACGCCCTTGCCGACCCAGCCGTATCCCGAGACGACGAAGCGCTTGCCGGCCAGAAGGATGTTCGTCGCGCGAATGATCCCGTCGATCGTCGACTGGCCGGTCCCGTACCGGTTGTCGAACAAGTGCTTCGTCTGCGCTTCGTTGACGGCGATGATCGGGAACCCGAGCGCCCCGTCTGCTTCGAGCGCCTTCAGCCGGATGACGCCGGTGGTCGTCTCCTCCGTCCCGGCGATGATGTCGCCGAGCTGCTCGCGGCGGTGCGCGTGGAGGACGCCGATGACGTCGGCGCCGTCGTCCATGGTCAGTTGCGGCTTGTGGTCGACGGCAGCCTCGATGTGCTGGTAGTAGGTGTCGTTGTCCTCGCCCTTGATGGCAAAGACGGACACGTCGAACTCGTCCACGAGCGCCGCGGCGACGTCGTCCTGCGTGGACAGCGGGTTCGACGCGCAGAGAACCACGTCGGCGCCGCCCGCCTTCAGCGTGCGGGCGAGGTTGGCCGTCTCGGTCGTGACGTGAAGGCACGCCGCGACGCGGTAGCCGGACAGCGGCTGTTCGGCCTCGAAGCGCTCGCGGATCGAGGCGAGCACCGGCATCTGCCGGTCCGCCCAGGCGATCCGCCGCACACCCTCGGCGGCGAGGGAAAGGTCTTTGACGTCGTAGCGCTTGGTGGTTGCCATCAGCTCTCTCTCTGTCTCGTTGGACTGCGGGAGTGTAGTTAGGCGGCCAGGAGCCGCTCGTGCTTCCGCTGCTCCCAGTCGACCCAGTCGGCCGATCCGACCTCGGAGCCTGCGAGCCACGTGTCGACCGCGTTGCGGAGCGCCGGCTCGCGGCGCAAGCGGGCGGCGAAGGCGATGTCGGTGAGCTCGGCGCCGAACCGGCTGCGCAGCAGCCCGAGCGAGCGAAGCTGGTTCAGCTCTCGCAGGCCGTAGAGCCTGTAGCCGGCAGCGGACCGCCGCGGGACGACGAGCCGGGCGCCTTCGAGGTAGCGCAGCATTCGCGCCGACCATCCGGTCGCCTTCGCTGCCGCGCCCACCGTGAGCCCGTCCATGGGCCAAACCTTAACACAAGCGTGTCAATGTCTACGGAGCGGAGGTTCCTTCCCGCCCGTATGCGTCCTCGAGCCGGACGACGTCGTCGATCTGCGGCGTCGAGACCTCGAGGATCGTGGTGTCCTCGAGCGCCCGGACGCGGTGCACGGTGCCCGGTGTGATCCGGAAGGCAGCGCCCGGCGTCACCACCTCACGCGCCGGCGACTTCTCCCCCGCTCCCGCCATCTCGATCTCCGCTCGCCCCTCGAGCACGTACCACGACTCGTCCTTCTCCCTGTGGAACTGCATCGAGAGAGCCTGTCCGGCGTGGACGACGAGCAGCTTGCCGCAGTAGTGATCGGTGAGCGCCCAGATCAGCTCGTAGCCCCACGGCTTGTCCACGCGCTTGGGCTCGGTTGCCCAGCGGTCGAGCAGGGTCAGGTTCGGCGACAAGCGATCTCTCGACACACGCCGATCATCTCACTCGGACTCCCGGGAATCGCTCGGGGTTCGATTCGACGAACTCCTGCGCGATCCGCAGGTCCTTGGGGGTGTTCACGGTCAGCCAGAGGCCCTCGTGGCGCCACGCTCCGAGGCGGCCCTCGGACGCGAGCTCTGGGAAGGTCGTCGTCTCGTGGTCGCCGCGTTCAGGCAGCCGAGCAATCGCCTCGTCGTCGAGGACGTAGAGGCCCGTGTTCACCCAGAACGGCAGCAGCGGGGCCTCTCGGAATCCGACCACCGATGTCGTCCTGTCCCGAGGTCGACGACGCCTAGGTGGCTGCGGAGCGGCCCGACCGTGATCGTCGCCGCAGAGACGCGTGTCGACGTGCCGCGCGAGCAGATCCGGGAGGTCGATGTCGAAGAGCTCGTCGCCGTTCAGCGCGTAGACCGGGCCGGTTTCGCGCCGCTGCTGCGCGGCGAGACGAAGGCCTCCGCCTCGTCCGAGCGGCTCCGGCTCTCCGACCAGCACGAGCTCGACGCCCATCTCCCCGAGCTCCTGCTCGAAGACGGCTTCCTGGCCCGCGGCGCAGCTGATCAGCACACGATCGACGCCCGCCTCGGCGAGCAAAGCGATCTGGTACGCGGCCAGCGGGCGGCCCGCGAGCGCGACGAGCGCCTTCGGCCGGCCCTCGCGCTGCGTCGCCGAGCCGTTCGGCCTTTCCGCCGGCGAGGATGATCGCCTCCATGGCCGGTTACGCGAGCTCGTGCTCGGGCTCGCTCGTCTCGGGCAGCCCCGAGAGCGGCGAGGTGGGCCGGCCGATGCCTTCATACGCGAAACCGGCTTGCCGGACCGCGTCCGGATCGAGGAAGTTCCGCCCGTCGACGATCAGCGGGTTCCTCATCGCGTCGCGAACCTCCGCACGTGGCCAGGTCTTGCAGCTCCGCCCACCCGGTGACGATGACCGCGGCGTCCGCGTCCGTCACGGCCTCCGCGACCGAGTCGCAGATCTCGACGCCCGTTCATCAGCGGGCCGGGCCGGGCGACGGGATCCCAGCCGCGCACCTCCGCGCCCTCGGCGAGCAGGCGGGAGGCGAGCACGATGCTCGGCGCCTCGCGCATGTCGTCCGTGTTCGGCTTGAAGGCCAGCCCGAGGAGCGCCACTCGCTTGCCGCGCAGCTTCCCGAGATGCTTCTGGAGCTTGGCGACGACGCGCCGCTTCTGGAGCTCGTTCACCTCGATCACCGCCGAGAGCAGCTGGAAGTGGTAGCCGGAGTTCGACGCGAGCTGCTTGAGCGCGGACGCGTCCTTCGGGAAGCAGGATCCCGCCGTAGCCGATCCCGGCGCGCAGAAAGTGCGGGCCGAGGCGGTGGTCGAGCCCGATGCCCCGCGCGACCTCCTCCACGTCGGCGCCGACGAGCTCGCAGACGTTGGCGATCTCGTTGATGAAGCTGATCCGCGTCATCAGGAACGCGTTTGCGGCGAGCTTGATCATCTCCGCCGAGGCGACGTCGGACCGGACGACATGCGCGTCGAGACTTCGCGTGCAGTTTCTCGACCCGGTCGCCGTCGGCCTGATCGAATGCGCCGATGACGATGCGGTCGGGCGACATGAAGTCGCTGCACGGCCGTTCGCCTCGGCGAGGAACTCCGGGTTGGAGACGTAGCCGACGTCCTCGAGCCCACGAGCGTCGAGCGCGGCGCGCACCTTCTCACCGGTTCCGACCGGCACGGTGCTCTTCATGACGAGCACGGGATTGCCGGAAAGCTCGGGGAGGTCGTCGAGGACGCTCCAGACGTAGGAGAGGTCGGCGTCGCCGGAGTACGTCGACGGCGTCCCGACGCAGACGTAGAGGAAGTCGGCGTCCGACGCCGCCTCGTCCGCGTCGAGCGTGAACGTCATTCGCTCGGCGTTCCGCTCGATGAGCTCGACGAGGCCGGGCTCGTGGAACGGGAGCCCTCCTTCGCGCAACGCGTCGATCCGCTCGGTGGAGACATCCCTGACCACGACGTCGTGGCCGAGCTCGGCGAAGCAGGCAGCCGTGACGACGCCGACCCAGCCGGCACCGAAGACCCCGATCTTGCTCACTGCTTCTTCCCTCCGAGCGGCCGCAGACCGCGGGCGATCGAGAGCATCGTCTCGTTGGAAAGCGTGTCACGAAGGGTGTTCACGACCCAGTACGTCCCCTTGTCGGTGCGGAGCACGACCATATGGAGCCGGGCACCGTCGTAGTAGAGGTCGAAGTCCCGGTTCCCGAAACGCCGGCTCACGTTCTTGCTCTCCAGCACCGGCGCGTCCTGCCAGCTCGTCTGCTGGATGCCCCAGTACTCCTGGGCTCCCGTGCGGAAGGTCATTCGCACCGCACGCTCACCCTTCTTCATCGCGTAGATGCGCACCGGGTTCTCGAAATGGAGCGTAGAGCTGCGCTCGATCATGCTCGGCACCATGAGCGGGAAATCCGCGCGATACCTGATCGCCCGAAGCTGCGAGAGCGTGGCCCCGGGGTTGCGGATCGTGTTCGGCGGCTGGCGTTTCGGCGTCCGGTCGGCCGGCGCGGGAGCGAGGTTGTTGTGGAACGTCGTCCCGGCGACCACGACGAGCATGGCGGTGTTCGCGAAGCCTGCGATCTCGGGTGTCATCGGCCCCTTGACCGCGGCGGAGCCGAAAAGGTTCCGGACCGAGCGGGCCGCCGCGCGAGAGCCGCGCTGACGGGGATCGAAGTAGATCTCCGTCTTGAAGCGGTGCGGCGGCGGCGCGTTGGCGAGCACGCCCTCCGGCGGCGGCAAGGTCCGGTAGCCGCGCCGCCCGAGCAGGTAGCTCGCGTTGGCGGCCGAGCCGGTGACGCCGTTCCCGTTCAGGACGACCATGGACGTCCGGCCGGGCGGCGGCGCCTTGGCGCCGGGGAGCCGCGGCCGCTGCCCGAGCGCAGCGGCGGTCGCCTTCTCGCCGGCGACGACGTCGGGGGACTGGAATTCCTCGACCGCCGTCTGGATGTTCGACCCGTCGGTGCGCAGCGGGTCACCGGCCGTCCCGGAGCCGTAGAAGCCCCCGATCTTCGACTGGAAGATCCGGCCCGGCGGCAGCTGCAGCGCGAAGAACGCCCAGGCCCGGAACTCGTCCGGCTCGAGCGCCTTCTCGCCGCCCTTCCCGATCTTGACGTTGTCACGGACGATCTTCGTCAGCTTCGGGATCGCGGTGAGCTTGAACGAGCTCGCGAGCCGCTCGTTGAGGGCGCGCATGAAGATCTTCTGCCGCTCGATCCTGTAGAGGTCGGAGTCCGTGTGCCGGTAGCGGACGAACGAGAGCGCCCCGCGGCCGGAGACTTGCTGGTACCCCGGCTGGAGGTCGATCGGCGGGAAGGTCGGTCCGCCGCCGGAGTTGTCGTTGAAGTACCTCCGGTCGACGTCGATCCAGACCCCGCCCATCTTGTCCACGGTCTGGATGAAGCCCCGGTAGTCGATCGTCACGAGGTAGTGGACCGGCAACCCGGTCAGCTGCTTGACCGTCTCGAGGGTTCCCTGGAGGCCGCAGAGCGCGTACGCCGAGTTGATCGGGCCCGGGAATGCGGACCGCCCAGGACAGTGGATGTCGACCATCAGGTCGCGAGGGAACGACATCGTCGAGAGCGTGCCGAGATTCGGGTCGGCGCGAATCAGCATGACCGTGTCGGCGCGGCCGCCCCTCTCCTCGGCCCTGGCCCACTTCCGGAAGTCCTGGCCGACGACCATCGCGATCGCCGGGCGGCCGGGCAGCGCGATGTCGAGCTTCTGCGCGGCCTTGCGGATCTGCGGGTCCTTGCGCGAGGCGCGGTCGATGTCGACCACCGTCTGCTCTCCGTCGAGCCAATAGCCGCCGGCGATGCCGATGGCGAGCGATGCGAACGCGGCGAGGAGGAAGAACAGGATTCGCGCGATCAACCCCGGGATCCCGCCGCGGCGTCGCGGCTGCCGATAGTGGCTGACCGCGGTCAGGCCGGCCGGCGGCAGCGCGGCGTAGCCGTTTCCATTCCCGTCGGCCGCACGACCGACTCCTCGCTTCAGCGTCGTCCTCATAAGAATGCGACAGACGCCCTCACGGGCGCCTCCCGAGGAGGATAGCTCAGACTGCGGCCGGGGCCGCCTCTGCCTCTGGGTCGTATGCGAGGTTCGGTCTCAGCCAACGTTCCGCCTCCTCGACCGGGATTCCCTTTCTGGCGGCGTAGTCCTCGACCTGGTCACGCCCGATCCTGCCGACGGAGAAATACCGGGCCTGCGGGTGCGCGAGGTAGATCCCGCTGACAGCTGACGCCGGCAGCATCGCGCAGGTCTCGGTGAGCTCGACGCCGACCTCGGCGACCGGCAGCAGGCCGAACAGCGTCCGCTTCTCGGTGTGGTCGGGACACGCGGGGTAGCCGTACGCGGGCCTGATTCCGCGGAAGCGCTCGGCGATCAGGTCGTCGCTGGCGAGCTCGGGACCGGTCTCGTACCAGTCGCGCCGCGCCTGCTCGTGCAGAAACTCGGCGAAGGCCTCGGCCAGCCGGTCGGCGAGCGCCTTGACCATGATCGCGTGGTAGTCGTCGTGCTCGACCTCGTAGGCGGCGGCGAGCTCGTCGGCGCCGTGGATTGCGACGGCGAAGCCGCCGATGTGGTCGTTCTCCGGCGCGATGTAGTCGGCCAGCGAGCGGTTCGGCCGCGCGTCACCGTACGCCGACTGCTGGCGCAGCATCGCGAGACGAGTCCCGTCCTCGAGGTGGATGTCGTCGCCGTCGGAGCTCGCCGGCCAGAAGCCGTATGCACCTTTTGCCTGCAGAAGCTCTCCTTCGACGATCTGCGTGAGGAGCGCCTGCGCGTCATCGAAGAGCTCCCGGGCCGCCGGCTGCTCGAGGATCGCGGGGAACTTGCCTTTCAGTTCCCAGGCGTGGAAGAAGAACTGCCAGTCGACGTAGCGGACGAGGGTGGTGAGGTCGGGCTCGACAAGCCGGGTGCCCGTGAACGCCGGGACCGGCAGGTCGGAGAAGTCGACCTCTTCCGCGTTCGCCTTCGCATCCTCGATCGGGAGCAGCGGCTTCCGTTCCTTCTCGGCGTGCTGGTCGCGGAGACGCTCCTGGAGCTCGGCGTTCTCCTGTTGGAGGGTGACGCGCCGGGCGGAGTCGAGGAGGTCGGAGACGACGCCGACGACACGCGAAGCGTCGAGCACGTGGATCGTGGGCTGGTTGTAGGCGGGCGCGATGCTAACCGCGGTGTGCTGCTTGGAGGTCGTCGCGCCACCGATCAGCAGGGGCAGGTCCATCCCGCGCCGCTCCATCTCGCGGGCGACGTTGACCATCTCGTCGAGCGACGGCGTGATCAGGCCGGAGAGGCCGACGACGTCGCACCCTTGCTCGAGCGCGGTGTCCAGGACTCGGTCCGCGGGCACCATCACGCCGAGGTCGATCACTTCGTAGTTGTTGCAGCCGAGGACGACCCCGACGATGTTCTTGCCGATGTCGTGGACGTCGCCCTTGACGGTGGCAAGGACGACCTTGGCGGCGGGCGCGCGGCCACCGTCCTCCGCGGCCTCCTCCTCCATGAACGGCTCGAGGTAGGCGACGGCGCGCTTCATGGCGCGGGCACTCTTCACGACCTGCGGGAGGAACATCTTTCCGGAGCCGAAGAGGTCGCCAACGACCTGCATTCCGCGCATGAGCGGCCCTTCGATGACGTCGAGCGGCCGCGGCAGCTCCTGGCGCGCCTCCTCGGCGTCCTCCTCGATGTGGTCGACGATCCCGTGGACGAGGGCGTGCTCGATCCGCTTCTCGACGGGCGCGTCGCGCCAGGCCGTGTCGAGCTCCCGCTTCGTGCCCTCGCCGCCGACGGTCCCCGCGAAGGTGACGAGGCGTTCGGTCGCATCGGGCCGGCGGTTGAAGATCACGTCCTCCACGTGCTCCAGCAGCTCGGGCGGGATGTCCTGGTAGACCGCGAGCTGGCCCGCGTTGACGATGCCCATGTCGAGCCCGGCCTGGATCGCGTGGTAGAGGAACGCCGCGTGCATCGCCTCGCGGACGACGTCGTTGCCGCGGAACGAGAACGAGAGGTTCGAGATCCCGCCGCTCGTGCGGGCTCCCGGGCAGCGCTCCTTGATCAGCGGCAGCGCGTCGATGAAGTTCTTGGCGTACTCGTCGTGCTCCTCGATCCCGGTCGCGACCGCGAGGACGTTGGGGTCGAAGATGATGTCCTCGGGCGGGAAGCCGAGCTCGTCGACGAGCAGCCGGTACGCGCGCTCGCAGATCTCGACCTTGCGCTCGACGGTGTCGGCCTGGCCCTGCTCGTCGAACGCCATCACGACGACGCCGGCGCCGTAGCGGCGGACGATCCGCGCCTGCTCGAGGAACTGCTCCTCGCCCTCCTTGAGGCTGATCGAGTTGACGACGCCCTTGCCCTGGATGCACTTGAGCCCTGCCTCGAGCGCCGACCAGCGAGAGCTGTCGACCATGATCGGGATCCGGGCGACCTCGGGCTCCGTGGCGACGACGTTCAGGAAGGTCGTCATCGCCTCCTCGGCGTCGAGCAGGTCGGCGTCCATGTTCACGTCGAGGAGGTTTGCGCCGCCGCGGACCTGCTCCAGCGCGACGTCCACGGCGCCCTGGAAGTCGTTCGCCTCCACCAGGCGGCGAAACCTGGCCGAACCGGTCACGTTCGTCCGCTCGCCGACCATCACGAAACCCGTGTCGGGCCCGATCTCGAAGGGCTCGAGGCCGCTGAACCTCGTGCTGCGCTGTCCCGTCGGGAGACGTCTTGGTGACTGTCCCTCGGACACGGCCGCTATGGCCACGATGTGCTCCGGCGTCGTCCCACAGCAGCCTCCGACGACGTTGACGAGCCCTTCGCGGACGAACTCGCCGAGGATCCGGCTCGTGTCGCCCGGCTGCTCGTCGTGCTCGCCCATCGCGTTCGGCAGGCCCGCGTTCGGGTGGCAGGCGACGTACGTCGTCGCCGCCCGCGCGAGGTCCTCGACGAACGGCCGCATCTCGGTCGCGCCGAGCGAGCAGTTGACGCCGACGATGAGCGGGTCGGCGTGCTCGATCGACGTCCAGAACGCCTCGACCGTCTGGCCGGAGAGGTTCCGCCCGCTGCGGTCGATCGCCGTGAACGAGATCCAGAGGGGAAGGTCCGGCGCGACGTCCTTGGCGGCGACGATCGCGGCCTTCGCGTTCAGCGTGTCGAAGATCGTTTCGACCATGAGGATGTCGACGCCGCCCTCGGCAAGGCCGCGGATCTGTTCCGCGTACGCCTCGCGCACCTGGTCGAACGTGGCGCTGCGGAAGGCCGGGTCGTCCACCTTCGGCGAGAGCGAGAGCGAGACGTTCAGCGGCCCGATCGATCCCGCGACCCACGCGGGGCGGTCGAGCTCGTCCGCCGCCACCCGAGCGAGCCGCGCGCCCTCGACGCTCATGTCGTAGGCGAACGGCTCGAGCGCGTAGTCGGCCTGTCCGATCGTCGTCGCAGTGAAGGTGTTCGTCGTGACGACGTCGGCGCCGGCGGCGAGATAGGAGCGGTGGATGTCGCGGACGACGTCGGGCTGCGTGAGGTTGAGGAGGTCCGGGTCGCCGGCGACGTCCCGCGGGTGCTCGGCGAACCGCTCGCCGCGGTACGCCTCCTCACCCTTGACGGTCTTCTGGATCAGGACGCCGTACGACCCGTCGAGCACGACGATCCGCTCGTCGAGGAGATTCTTGAGTTGTTCGATCGTCGCCTTCACAAAAACGCTCCCGTCCTAAAGAGTGCGGGAGCGGAGGCTCCGCAGGCTCTTTAGGCGTTTGGTAACCCGGTCGCCAAGCTGCCGTTCAAAGCTCTCCGGGGACTCGTAACTCTAGCCACTCGAGCAGCGGCCCCGCCGCGCCGTCGAGATAACGCGGATGGAGCGTCGCGCCGCCCTCGACGAGCGCCTCGGCCACGGAGACGTAGTCCCGTCGCTGGAGCGGCAGGTTGGCCGGGATGTGGGTGCTGCAACGTCAGGAGGTGGGCTCAGCCCTGCCCGCGGACCGGTTACTCCTTCGGCGCCCATTCATCCTACGATGATTTCCTGCGCCTTCGACGGTCTCTAAGGACATGACAACTTTTCTCAACATCACGATGTCGCTCGACGGCTTCGTCGCCGGGCCGAATCAGACGCTCGAAGAGCCGCTCGGCGAGGGCGGCGAGCAGCTACACGACTGGATCGTCGGCCTCGAGAGCTGGCGGCAGCAGCATGGGCTCGAGGGCGGAGAGACGAACGCCGACGCCGAGCTCGTCCGCGAGACGAACGAGCGGACCGGTGCGTTCGTCATGGGCCGGCGCATGTTCAGCAGCGGCTCGGGCCCGTGGGAGGACGACCCGAAGGCGAACGGCTGGTGGGGCGACGACCCGCCCTTCGACGGCCCGGTCTACGTCGTGACGCATCACGCCCGCGAGCCGCTCGTCCTCGGAACGACGACGTACACGTTCGTGGATGGGGTCGAGGAGGCGATCCGGCAGGCACGCGAAGCGGCCGGCGACCGGGACGTCCAGCTCAGCGGCGGTGGGAGCGTCGCCCAGCAGGCGCTCAACGCCGGGCTGCTCGACGAGCTGCACGTCCACGTGGCCCCGCAGGTGCTCGGCGGCGGCGTGCGGCTGTTCGAGTCCGCCGACCCGGGCACGCTCGAGCTCGTACACGCGGTCGGGTCACCGCACGTCGCGCATCTGACGTACCGCGTGCGCTAGCCGGGCGGCGCGATCGTGCGGATGCGTCCGCCCCCGCCGCCCGAGTAGACCTCGAGCTGGTTCTCGGCGTGGCGGATCCGCTGCTCGACCTGCCAGCGGTCCGCCTGCGACTCGCCGCGCTCGATCGCCTCGAGCTCGGCGTTGGCCTCGTCGAGCTGCTGGCGCGCCCGCTCGGGGTCGATCTCCCGCGAGTCGACGGCATCGTCGACGAGCGCGAGCGCACGGTCCTGCTCGACCTTGAAGAAGCCCGGGCCGGTCGCGAACTCGCGGATCTCCTCGTCCCGCCGGATGTGCACGCGGGTGCCGCCCGCCTTCAGCGTCGCCACGAGCGGCGCGTGCCGGGCGAGGATGCCGATCTCGCCGTCCTGACCCGGGACGATGAGCATCTCGACCTCACCCTCGAATGCCGCCCCGTCGGGCGTGACGAGCGAGAGGTCGAATGTGTGGCGTCCCTCTGTTGACACTAGGCCGGGACGGGCTCAGCGGCCTCGGCCTCGGGAGCCTCTTCCTCCTCGGCCTCCGCCTGGGGCTCCTCGGCCTCCTCGCCACTCATCTCGCGGCCCTTCTGCACGGCCTCGTCGATCGTCCCGACCATGTAGAACGCCTGCTCGGTGAGATCGTCGTGCTTGCCGTCCAGGATCTGGCGGAAGCCGTCGATCGTGTCCTCGAGCTTGACGTACTTGCCCGGCGTGCCGGTGAACTGCTCGGCGACGAAGTTCGGCTGCGAGAGGAAGCGCTGGATCTTGCGGGCGCGCTGGACGACGAGCTTGTCCTCGTCCGAGAGCTCGTCCATGCCGAGGATCGCGATGATGTCCTGGAGGTCGCGGTAGCGCTGGAGGACCTCCTGGACGCGCGTCGCCGTCTCGTAGTGCTCGTCCGAGACGATCCCCGGCTGGAGCGCGCGGGAGAACGAGTCGAGCGGGTCCACCGCGGGGTAGATCCCCTGCTCCACGATCGCCCGCGACAACACCGTCGTGGCGTCGAGGTGGGCAAACGTGTTCGCCGGCGCCGGATCGGTGAGGTCGTCGGCCGGCACGTAGATCGCCTGCACCGAGGTGACCGAGCCCGTGCGCGTCGAGGTGATGCGCTCCTGGAGCTGGCCCATCTCCGTCGCCAGCGTCGGCTGGTAGCCCACCGCGCTCGGCATGCGGCCGAGCAGCGCGGAGACCTCGGAGCCGGCCTGGACGAACCGGAAGATGTTGTCGATGAAGAGCAGCGTGTTCTGCCCCTGGTCGCGGAAGTACTCGGCCATCGTCAGCCCGGAGAGGCCGACGCGGAGCCGCGCCCCGGGCGGCTCGTTCATCTGCCCGTAGACGAGCGCGACCTTGTTGAGCACCCCGGACTCCTCCATCTCGAGCCAGAGGTCGTTGCCCTCGCGGGTGCGCTCACCCACGCCGGCAAAGACGGAGACGCCGCCGTGCTCCTGCGCGACATTGTGGATCAGCTCCTGGATCAGCACGGTCTTGCCGACGCCGGCGCCTCCGAAGAGGCCGACCTTGCCGCCCTGCACGTACGGGGCGATCAGGTCGATGACCTTGATCCCCGTCTCGAAGATCTCGACGGTCGGGGAAAGCTCGCGGAAGCTCGGCGGGTCCCGGTGGATCGGCCAGCGCTCGGCGTCGGCCGGCAGCTCCTCGCCCTTGTCGATCGGATCGCCGATCACGTTCCAGAGCCGGCCGAGCGTCACGTCCCCGACGGGCACGGAGATGGGCTGGCCGGTGTTCTCGACCTCCAGCCCGCGTGCGAGCCCATCGGTCGAATCCATGGCGACGGCGCGGACGCGGTCGTCCCCGAGGTGCTGCTGCACCTCGGCGATCAGCTCGCGGTCGCCCACGGTGATGCGGAGCGCGGAGTAGATCTGCGGTAGCTCGTTCGGGAAGACGGCGTCGATGACGACGCCCTTGATCTCGACGATCTTGCCCCTGTTTTTCTGGTCCGAATTAGTTGCCACGAGCCTCCCGCATCCTCAGTCGAAGTAGAAATGGGCGGCGCCATCTGGCCGGGCGCCTGCCGCTCGAAAGTCTATCGGAGCGTTCCTGCTCCGAGGCCAGAAAACGGTGCCGCTCTGACGCGTCCGCCAACCTGGCGGCATGGTCGAGCGCTCAGACGTAGGAGGAGACTGGCGAGGCGTACACGCCTCAACCGTACCGGTCTGCTCCTAGGTAATCGGGAGGTTGAGGCCGCCAGGCGAAATCTGCCGGGCGGGCGGCCGGAGCATCTCGCGGCGGATGTCGCTGAACTCGCGGCTTTCGAGCGTGTTGGAGACGCCCGGCGCGCCGAAGCTGAGCGTCGGGTTGTTCGTCTCGACCGTCCGGAGGGCACCGGCGACGCCGAGCGTCGTGAGCATGAGTGCCGCGGCTGCCGCGATCTCGACCGGGCGCCGGGACACCAGCCTCCGGCGCGCGGGCAGCGACACGGGCTGCTCGAGCCGGGCGAACGGCGTGGAGCGCATGTGATCCGTCAGCGATTCGAGCTCGTGCGCGAACGACCGGCACGGTTCGCAGCGCGCGAGGTGCGCACCCAGGAGCGCCTGCTCGAACTCAGAGAGCTCGCCGTCGAGTCGCAGCGAGGCGGACTCGCGGGCGCGCTCACATTGTTTCGTCATCGGTTTCACCAGTCGCACGTCCTTTTATGACGGAGCATCCAAAACATAGTTAGCCCGGCGGCTGACCGCCATCCGAGATTCAAACCAGGTCGTAACGATTGTCGGCAGCGATGCCGACGAGAATGAGCACGAATCCGAGGACGAAGAAGACTGCCGAGAGGTTGATGTTCTCGTCGCGTTCCGACGGTGACGCCCAGCGCACGAATCGTGAGCCCCAGAAGAGCGGCGCCTCTTTGTCCCGGCGAAAGCGCACCGGCCCGCGGTTCCCGACGAAGAAGCCGGCCACGAGCAGGAACGATCCGGTCAGGTAGAAGCCGACCGAGATCGACCGCGCAGCGTCGGCGCCAAGGGCAATCCCGAACACGAGCGCACCCGCGAGCGTCACCGCCGCGGCCAGCAGGAAGAGCCCGGCGAGGCGGCTGAGCGCCGCGACCCACACGTGTTGCCTAGGTAGTCGGCGTCGGCTCGGCCGACTGCTCGGCCGGAGCCGGCGCGGCCCGCCCACTCGGCCGCCGCATCTCTTCCTCGGTCAGCGGCCAGCCCTCGAGCGGGTAGTGGCACGCCGCGACATGGCCCTCACCGAACGGGTACAGCGGCGGGTCCTCGACGTCGCAGTGGCCTTCCTGGAACCGCGGGCAGCGCGGGTGGAAGTTGCACGCGGACGGCGGGTTGAGCGGGCTCGGAACGTCGCCCTGGAGCACGATCGGCTTGCGCGCCCGGCCTTGTGCCGGATTCGGGATCGGCACGGCCGACAGGAGCGCCCCCGTGTACGGATGCTTCGGCTCGGTGTAGAGCTTGTCGCGATCCGCAGTCTCCGCCACCTTCCCGAGATACATCACGAGCACCCGGTCGGAGATGTGACGGACGACGTTCAGGTCGTGCGCGATGAAGATGTAGGTGAGGCCGAACTGATCCTGGAGGTCCTTCAGCAGGTTCAGGATCTGCGCCTGCACGGACACGTCGAGGGCCGACACCGGCTCGTCGCACACGATCAGCTTCGGGTTGACCGCGAGCGCCCGGGCGACGCCGATCCGCTGGCGCTGCCCGCCCGAGAACTCGTGCGGGAAGCGGTTGTAGTGCTCCGGGTTCAGTCCGACGACCTCGAGCAGCTCCTGCACGCGGCGCTTGTTCTCTTTGGCGGTGCCCATCTTGTGCACCTCGAGGGCCTCCGCGATGATGAAGCCGACCCGCTTCCGCGCATTCAGCGACGCGAACGGGTCCTGGAAGATCATCATCAGCTCGCGGCGGATCGGCCGCATGTCGGCGCGCGACAGGTTCGTGATGTCCCGTCCGTCGAAGATGACCTTCCCACCCGTCGGATCGAGCAGCCGCATGATGCAGCGCGCCATCGTCGACTTGCCGCAACCCGACTCGCCGACGACGCCGAGGGTCTCGCCCGAGCGCACGGTGAAGGAGACTCCGTCGACCGCCTTGACCGACGCGACCTGCTTCTGGAACACGATGCCCCGCGTGACCGGGAAGTGCTTCTTCAGATCCTCGAGGACGAGTAGCTCGTCGCCGCTCGTAATCCGGCCCCGGTCGTTCGTGGAGACGAGGCTGCCACTCCTAGCTGGCCTCCGCCATCGTGCCCGCGAGGAGCTTCGCCGCCTCCCGGTCCTTCGTCTGTTCGTCGAGGTGGCAGGCTTGGAGGTGCGTCGGGTCGTTGCTGATCGGCCGCAGCTCCGGCTCCTTCTCCTTGCAGACGCTCATGACGTACGGGCAACGCGGGTGGAACCGGCAGCCGCGCGGCGGGTTCAGCAGCGAGGGCGGCTGCCCCGGGATCTGTGTCAGCCGCTCCGTGTCGGCGTCGAGCCGCGGTAGCGATCCGAGCAGTCCCCACGTGTATGGCATGTGCGGCCGGTTGAAGAGGTTCTCGACCGGCGCATTCTCGACGACCCGCGCCGCGTACATGACGACGACGTCGTCCGCCGTTTCCGCGACGACGCCGAGGTCGTGAGTGACGAGAATGATCGCGCTCCCGAACTCGCGCTGGAGCCGGTTCATCAGCTCGAGGATCTGCGCCTGGGTGGTGACGTCGAGCGCCGTGGTCGGCTCGTCGGCGATCAGGAGGTCCGGGTCGTTGATGAGCGCCATCGCGATCATCACGCGTTGGCGCATGCCGCCCGAGAACTGGTGGGGGTAGTCGCCGAACCGCCGATCCGCACGCGGGATCCCGACGGCGTTGAGGAGCTCGAGCGCACGTGCCTTTGCGGCCTTGGTCGTGACGTCGCGGTGGAGCTGAATCGCTTCGACGAGCTGGCGGCCGATCGTGTGGACCGGGTTCAGCGAGGTCATCGGGTCCTGGAAGATCATCGCGATGTCGTTGCCGCGGATGTCCCGGAGCTTGCTCGGCTTCATGGTGATGAGGTCCTGGCCCTTGAAGATCGCCTCGCCGCTCGTGATCGTGTTCCGGCGGTTGTTCAGCCCCATCATCGTCAGGCAGGTGACGCTCTTCCCGCAGCCCGACTCGCCGACGATCCCGAGCGTCTTTCCCTTCTCGACCGTGAAGTTGACGCCGTCCACGGCCTTGACGATGCCGTCGTCGGTGCGGAAGTACGTCTTGAGATCGTTGACCTCGAGCAGGGCCATCTACCGAGTCTCCTGGGTCGCCTCGTGCATGGGCTACGAGAGCCTAATGCGCGGATCGATGACTGCGTACAGCAGGTCGACGAACAGGTTGAAGACGATCACGCAAATGGTCGCGAACACGACGATTCCCATCACCGCCGGGAGGTCGAAGCCCTCGAGCGCCTGGAGCGCGCTGCGGCCGAGCCCAGGCAGGCCGAAAACCGCTTCGGTGAAGATCGCCCCTCCCAGCGCCACGCCGATGTCCATGCCGAGCATGGTCACCACCGGCAGCATCGCGTTCCGCAGGACGTGCGAGCGCATGACGAGCCACTCGGGCGCGCCCTTCGCACGGGCCGTGCGCACGTAGTCCTCGTTCATTGCTTCCAGGACGTTCGCGCGAATCATTCGGACGTAGAGCGCCGCGAAGAGGATCGCGAACGTGATCCACGGAAGGATGAGCGAGTGGGCCCACTCGACCGGTCCACCGCAGTCGGTCGACGGGTTGATCATGTCGCAGTAGCCCCCGAGCGGCGTCAACCCCGCCTTGTACCCGACGAAGTAGATGAGGATCAGGCCGATCCAGACGGGATGCGCGGAGATCCCGATCAGGACGAACACCATCGCCGACCGGTCTAACAGCGATCGCGGACGCAGGGCCGAGAGGATTCCGATCGGCACCGCGATCAGCATCCAGAGAATCGCGCCGCCGAAAACGAGTGAGGCCGTGACTGGCGCGGCGTCCTTGATGATCTCGGTGACCGGCTGGCGCGTCGCGTAGGAGCGGCCGAGCGAGGGCGCCTTGAGGTGGAACCCGCCGTCGAAGCTGACCGGCATCATGCCGCCGAGGAAGCGTCCGTACTGGACGACCACCGGGTCGTCGAGGCCCATCTGCTTGCGGACGCGCTCGACCTGGTCGGGCGGCGCCTGCGGCCCCGCGATCAGGCGCGCCGGCTCGGCCGGTACGAGGAAGAAGATGATGTACGAGACGACTGTGACGGAGAGGAAGAGCACGCCCGCCCACAAGAGTCGTCGGATCAGGTACCTGTACATTCGCGCCGCTCCTGGGTCTGGTGAGGAGGGGTCACAAGCTTACCGCTGGTGCTTCGTGTGCGCTCGATGAAGAAATGAAAGGGCGCCGACCGAAGCCGGCGCCCTTTCCGTTCAGACGCGATCTAGCTGTTGAGGCAGAGAGCGCCGTAGTCCCACGTGAACACCGGGTGGTAGTGGTAGCACCCGACGCGCGAGGAGACGTAGTGACGATCGTTCGGGCTCGAGTACGTCGCGAGCGGCGCACCGTTGCGAACGAGGTCCTGATCGAGGTTCGAGAACGCGCGATAGCGCGGCACGCCAACCAGCGTCTTCGCCCGGGCGATCTTCTTGTTGAAGGCAGCCGAGTTGAAGTACGAGAAGTTGACGTTGTTGGCAGGCCGGATCGTCGTTCCGTCGACGAGGAAGATGAAGTCGTACGGATCGAAGTAGTCCATGTGCCAACCCTCGAGGGTCAGGTCGAACGGCTCACCACGCCGTCCCGTGAGCTCGAACTGCGTAGCCCGCGGGAACAGCTTGATGTCCATGTTCAAGCCGATGTTCCGCAGGTTCGCCTGGACGATCTGACACGTCGCCGGAGCCGGAGCCCGGTTCGAGCAGTAGAACGTGCCGTCCCCGCCCCGCTGTGCGCCATTCGAGAGTGACCTCGCCTGGCTCAGGTTGGGCCGCCGCGGGTAGATGGCGACGTTCCGGAAGCCGCGCATGCTCGGCGGCATGTACTGATCGTTCGTGACGCCTGCGTAGGCACCACGCTGCGTGAGCATCGCCTGACGGTCGATGGCGAAGTTCACGGCCTTCTTGAGCCGAACGTTGCCGGCCGTGGAATGCCGACCGCCGCTCGGGGCCCCGAAGAGCCGCCGCTCGTGGTTCATCGCCAGGTACAGGATCGTCGGCGCGGGGTTCGCGAAGTAGCGACCCGGGGACGCCTTCTTGACGCCGTACCGTCGACCGAGGTCCGCGTGCGCTGCCGGCGGGATGTCACCCGTGTCGGTGGCGCCGCGGTCGATGTTCAGCTTGATCGTCTCGAGCGGGAGCCCGATGTCGATCGTGAAGCCGTTCACGTTGTGCGGAGCGGGACCGCGATAGTGCGGGTTCCGAGCCAGCACGATGCGCCGGTTCTTCGTCCACTCCTTGATGAAGTACGGGCCCGACCCGACAACCGGGGCCGAGACGCCGTCCGGGTTGACCGGCATGTTCGCCGGGATACCGCAGAAGAACGGCATCGCGAGGCGAGACAGCAGGTCAGGAGCCCGCTTCGACATCCGAATCCGAAGCGTGTACGCATTCGGAGTCGTGACGCCCGAGGCCCGCTGCGCACGACCGTCGATGACGGCCGAGGCACCAGCGATGTCCTCGATGAACGGCTGAGCCGGAGAAGCCATCCGCTTCTGCAACGCACGGTTGATCGACCACGCGAAGTTGCGCGCGTTGAGCGGCTGCCCGTTGCTGAGCTTGTACGTCCTCTTCAGCTTGAAGGTGTAGATCAGACCGTTACGCGAGATGGTCGGGAACCCCTGAGCAACCTCGGGCACGAGGCGGGACCCACGAGGGGCCGCTGCGTGCGGGTAGTTCAGGAGCATCGAGCACGTCGAGTACGCGATCGTCCACGACGGCACGTAGTACCAGAGCGACGGATCGACATAGTCGATGTCGACGCTCAGGCTGTGCTTAAACGTGCCGCCGACTCTTGCGTCTCCGGTCTGCTTGCCCTGGGGAGCAGTGCTGCTTGAGGTGCCCGCAACAGCGGACGCCGCCAGCAGCCCGGCACCAACCAGGAGCATCGCGACCGAAAGCATGAGTCGTCTGTGCATGAGACTCCTTTCCGCGTTTCGAGCCGACACAGGCGGTCGCGTCGACTCAGGACACATACGTGTCCCGTCTCATCAGACGAGGGCGATCAGAGTTAGTTAGCGGGTGATTAAGAGATCTTCTTGGCCCGCATCAGTGGGCCGATCCCCGCGGATCGAACGCATCCCTCAGCCCGTCGCCGAGCAGGTTGAACGAGAGGGTCGTGATCAGTACGGCAGCACCCGGCCAGACCATCAGCCACGGTTGCTGGAGATAGAAGTCGGGAGCCGTCGAGAGCAGCGATCCCCAGCTCGCCGTCGGCAGCTCGATGCCCACGCCGAGGAACGAGAGACCGGCCTCGAAGAGCACGAACTGGGCGACGATCAGCGTCGAGTAGACGATGATCGGCGCGACCAGGTGGGGCAGCAGATGCGACCGGATGATCCGCCAGTCGCTCGAGCCGACCATCTGCGCCGCCTCGATGAACTCCTTCTCGCGGAGCGACAGCACCTGCGCGCGGATGATCCGGGCCGGATAGAACCAGCCGAAGACGCCGCCCACGAGGACGAGCATCAGCACGCCGGGCGATAAGGCACCCCCGAGGGTGATGTCCTGCAGGCGGTCGCCGACAGTCGCAGCGAGCGCGATGACGAACAGCAGCAGCGGGAACGCCATCACGATCTCTGTCAGTCGGGAGATCAGCGAGTCGATCGCGCCTCTGAAATAGCCGGCTGTAGCGCCGAGGAGCACCCCGATGAACATCGAGAGGAACGTCGCTCCGATCGCGACCTCCAGCGAGACCCGCGCGCCGTACATGAGGCGCAGCAGCTCGTCGCGGCCGAGTGTGTCCGCGGTCCCGAGCGGGAAGTAGACGGCCTCTTCCTGGCCGGTCTCCGGGTTGAAGTTCGTCGCGTGCGTGTTGGGACCAACCGGCACGAGGTTCATGTCGACGCCGACGCCGGGTGTCGGGAAGATGTCGTTCGGCCCGTGCCCGAGCCACTTCTCGGCGAGCGGCGCGCCCGGGAAGGCGGCCAGGATCAGCAGGATGATGACGAAGCCGCTCGCGATCGCGACCTTGTCCTTCCTGAAACGGATCCAGACCTGCTCCCAGTAGCCGCGGGCGCGAACCGCCGTGATCTCGCCGAGCTGGCCTCCGCTCTCGAGCGCGACCTCGGCCGCCAGGCCGGCCCCTGCCGAGAGAACTTCGCGTCCTTTTTCCTTTTGCGCCATCGGGAGGTCTAGAGCATAAACGCGCGGAGCGCCTGCCCTCGATTAGACGTTCTGATCGGCTCAGGGGTTAGGAAGCGGTAAGCGCGTCGGCGCCGGCGACGACTTCGAGGATCTCCTGGGTGATCTCGGCCTGCCGGGCCCGGTTCATCGCCAGCGTCAGGCTGTCGATCAGCTCCGCCGCGTTCTTCGAGGCGTTTCGCATCGCCGTCATCCGCGCTCCCTGCTCCGACGCCGCCGATTCGAGGAGGGCTCGGTACAGCTCGGTCTCGACGTACACGGGAAGGAGCCGCTCGAGGATCAACTCGGGCTCGGGCTCGTAGATGAAGTCGCCGACGAGCGCCGGGGCCTCGTCGCCCGACTCGAGCACGCTCTCCGGGATCGGGAGGATCTCCTGCTCGACGACCCGCTGGACGAGCGGCGACTCGAAGTGGTTGTAGACCACGATCACCTGGTCGACCTCTTCCTCGGCGTAGAGCTCGGTGATGTGGTGCGCGATCGCCTGGCTATCCGAGTACGCGGGCCGGTCGCTGAACCCGATCCAGGACTGCCCCAGCTCGTAGCGCCGGAACCTCAGTGTCGAGGCGCCCTTGCGGCCGGAGACGAGCCAGCGCACGTCGACGCCTTCGCCGCGCAGCCGTCGCTCGACCGCGAAGACGTGCCGCAGGACCTGCGCGTTGAACGCGCCGGCCAGGCCCCGGTCGCCGGTGAGGGCGAGAATCGCGGCCGTCCGGATCTCCCGCCGCTGGAGCAGCGGCAGGCCGCGGACCGACGTGCTGGCCCGGGCGGTGCCGACCATCAGCTCCAACATCCTGTCGGCGTACGGCCGCATCGCCTCGATCCGGGCCTGGGCCCGCCGCAGGCGGGCGCCGGCGACGAGCTCCATCGCCTTCGTGATCTTGCGCGTGTTCCGGACCGAGCGGATCCGGCGCTTGATGTCCTGGACTTCCGCCATTAGTGCCCCTCCAGGTGACGCTGCCCCGCTTCTAGGTCGCGAGCACCAAGCCAGAGTGCGCACTCCGACGAGTCAAGGCTAGGCAGCCTTGGCGAGGAGGAGGGTGTGCTCTGGCGCCGCGTGATCGCGGGCCAGAAGCCGGCGTGTGTTTCCTGGAGGGGCGCCACTAGACGGCTGACGTCTCCTGCACGGCGAAGCTGCCCTGGAACTTCTCGACTGCGGCCTTGAGCTTCTCCTCGAGGTCGCCGCCGAGGTCACCGCTCTCCCGGATCGTCTTGTAGATCTCGCCCTCGGTCCGCAGGTGTTCGCGGAGCTCCTCCTGGAACCGCGGCACCTGGTCGGCGGGCACCTCGTCGAGGTAGCCGTTGACGGCCACCCAGATCGCGGCGACCTGCTCCTCCATCGGCCACGGCTTGTACTGCGGCTGGTTCAGCGTCGCGACCATGCGCTCGCCGCGGGCGAGGGTGCGCTGCGTCTGCGGGTCGAGCTCCGATCCGAACTGCGCGAACGCCTCCAGCTCGCGGTACTGGGCGAGGTCGAGGCGCAGGCGGCCCGCGACCTTCTTCATCGCCTTCGTCTGCGCGTTCCCGCCGACCCGCGAGACCGAGACCCCGACGTTGATCGCCGGCCGGACGCCGGAGAAGAACAGATCGGTCTCGAGGAAGATCTGGCCGTCGGTGATGGAGATGACGTTCGTCGGGATGTAGGCCGAGATGTCGCCGGCCTGGGTCTCGATCACCGGCAAGGCCGTGAGCGACCCGCCGCCCAGCTCGTCCGAGAGCTTCACGGCCCGCTCGAGCAGCCGCGAGTGCAGGTAGAAGACGTCGCCCGGGGTACGCCTCGCGGCCGGGCGGCCGGCGAAGGAGCAGCGACATCTGCCGGTACGCGTCCGCGTGCTTGGACAGGTCGTCGTACATGCAGACCGCGTGGCGGCCGTCGAAGAGGAAATGCTCGCCCATGGCGGCGCCGGCGAACGGCGCCATCCACTTGATCGGTGCGGCTTCCGCGGCGGAGGCGCTGACGATGATCGTGTAGTCCATCGCGCCCTCGTCCCGCAGCCGCTCGTACACCTGCGCGACCGTCGAGGCCTTCTGGCCGATCGCGACGTAGATGCAGATCATGTCCTGGCCGCGCTGGTTGAGGATCGTGTCGACGAGGATCGCGGTCTTGCCGGTGGAGCGGTCGCCGATGATCAGCTCGCGCTGGCCTCGCCCGATCGGGACCATCGAGTCGATGGCCTTCAGGCCAGTCTGGAGCGGCTCGTGCACGGGCTGCCGGTCGACGACGCCGGGCGCCTTGAACTCGAGCGGCCTGCGCTCGGTCGTCTCGATCGGCGGGCCGCCATCGAGCGGGTTGCCGAGCGGGTCGACGATGCGGCCGACCAGGGCGTCCCCGACCGGGACGCTCGCAACCTGGCCGGTGCGGCGGACGGGCTGGCCTTCCTTGACGAGCTCCCAGTCGCCGAAGAGCGCTGCGCCGACGTTGTCCTCCTCGAGGTTGAGGGCGATGCCGCTCACGCCGTGCTCGAGCTCGAGCAGCTCGAGCGCGACGGCGTTCTCGAGGCCGTGGATGCGGGCGATGCCGTCGCCGACCTGCAGCACTCCGCCCACCTCGGCGAGGTCGGTCTCGACGTCGTACTGCTCGATCCGCTCCTTGAGGATCGAGGTGATCTCTTCTGGACGTAGGCGCACTCGGTTAGCTCCTTCCGGTTCCGGTCAGCTGACGGCGGAGGGTGTCCAGGCGGGACCGGACGCTCGCGTCCACGCGATGCGATCCGGCCTGCAGCACGAACCCTCCGATGAGGTTGGGGTCGACCCTGCGGGTCGCGCGAAGCTTGCGGTCGGAGACGCCCTCGATCCGCTCGAGGATCTGGCGTGCCGCGTCGTCGGAGAGCTCGACGGCGGTCGTGAGCTCGACGTCGAGGATCCCCTCCTCGCGCGCAACCAGCGTCTCGAACTCCTGGGCGATCACGGGGAGCTCGTGCGTCCGGCCCTTCTCTGTGGTGAGGAGCAGGAAGTTGCGGACGAGCTCGTCGGCGTCGGCGAGGATGGCGCGCAGCGCCGCGACCCGCTCGTTCGTGTCGATCTCCGGGTTCTCGAGCAGCGCGCGCAGCTCGGGCACCTGCTCCATGGCCGAGAGGAACTCCTCCAGCTCCTGCCGGACCGTGTCGAGGTTGCCCCTCTCCTTCGCGGCCTCGAAGAGCGCGTTCGCGTAGATGCGCTGCGCGACGGCCATTAATGCCCCTTCGGGCGTCGCTGCCCCGCTTCTGGTTCGCGAGCACCAAGCCAGAGTTCGCACTCCGACGAGGCAAGGCTGATCAGCCTTGGAGGAGGAGGGTGAGCTCTGGCGCCGCGTGATCGCGGGCCAGAAGTAGGCGTGTGGCCTGGAGGGGCATTAGTTGCGGAGCCCTCCTCGAGGACCGAGAAGTCGAGGTCGCCGATCGCCTCGTCGATCAGGCGGCGGTGATCCTCGTCGGTGAGGACCTTGCCGGTCACCTTGCTCGTGGCGATCACGGTGAGATTCGCGACCTCGCCGCGGATCTGCTCCAGCGCGCGGCGCGTCTCGGCCTCGATCTGCTTCGCCGTGTCGTCGAGCCGGCGCTGCCGCTCGGCCTCGAGCTCCTCCTTCATCCGGTCCCTCTGCGCGTCGGCGACCCGGCGGGCCTCTGCGAGGATCTGCTCGGCGTCGCCGCGGGCCGACTGGATCAGCGCCCGGTGCTCCTCGAGGAGCTGCCGGGCCTCGGCGCGGGCCTTGTCCGCCTCCTCGATCGCTTGCCGGATCCGGTCCCGGCGGGCGTCGATCGCCGTCTGCACGGGCCCGAAGATGTACCTCCGCAGCACGAAGAACGTGATGCCGAAGCAGAGCAGCGTCCAGATCATGAGGCCGGGCACGACCTCGATCAGGGGGTTGGCGGCGACGACTGCCATCTCTAGACCAGGACGAAGGCGAGCAGCCCGCCGATCAGGCCGTAGAAGACGACTGCCTCGGTGAGCGCGAAGCCGAGCCACTGGATGCCCGTCAGCTCACCCCGGAGCTCCGGCTGCCGCGCGACGGCCTGGATCATCGAGCCGAAGATGTTCCCGATGCCGATGCCGGCGCCGAGCGAGCCGAGGCCGATCCCGAGTGCGAGCGCGATCGCCTTGCCGGCGTCGACGCCGTCCTCGGCGGCCGCGAAGACGATTGCAGCGAGGTTCATTCCTTCCTCCTTAGTGCTCGGGCTCGATGGCCGAGCCGATGTAGATGGCTGACAGGGCGGCAAAGATGTAGGCCTGGATCGAGACTACGATCAGGATCTCGAAGAGATAGAACGCGGTGGCGGCGGGGACGACGAGCGGCGCGAGGATCACGTTCTCCAGCACGAATATCAGGCCGATGAAGGTGAGGATCAGCATGTGGCCGGCGAGCATGTTCGCGTAGAGCCGCACGGACAGCGAGATCAGCCGCATGAACTGGCCGAGGATCTCGAGCGGGACGATCAGCGGGTACATCGCCTTCGGCACGTCGGGGATCCAGCTCTTGAAATAGCCGACGGCGCCGTTCGCGCGGATCCCTTCGATATGCGTGAAGACGAACGTCATCAGCGCGAGCGTGAGGGTGACCGAGAGCGTGGAGGTGGCGGCGTAGATCCCCCAGGTCGGAAACTCGACGCCGAACAGCTCGAATGTCTCGTCCGAGAGCGGCAGCGGGATGAACCCGATCATGTTCACGACCCAGATGAAGAGCGCCAGCGAGGCGACGTACGGGAACCAGCGCCCGATCGCCTTCGTCGGAAGCCCCTGCTCGGCGATCTGGGTCTGCGTGATCTCGTAGACCCACTCGCCGACGGTCTGGCGGCGATCCGGGTCGGTGCCCAGCCGCCAGCGCATGAGAAACCAGCCCAGCAGGATCGTCAGCACCGAGCCGAGGATCAGGTAGGCGACCGCCTTGTTGATGGAGAGGTCGAGCGGCCCGATGTGGATCGGAATCCAGTCGTGGAGCAGCCACTCCTCCGAGGGGTCGAACTTCTCCTCCTCGTCGCCCTCGACGGTGGAGGCGAGCGCCGAAGCCGGAAATGTCAGCACGATGCCGGTGACGAGTGCGAGCGCGCGCGTCATCGTGTCTCTGGATTCCCGAAGTAGGTGAGGAGCGAGAGGCCGAGCTCGAGCGTGTACGCCAGCGCGTAGACCGCGCCTGCCGCGAGGCCCACCTCCTGATTCGACGCCGCAACGATGATGACGACCACCATCACGGCCACCGGCCTGAACATCATCCCGACTCCCCTCACTCCTGAGGCGGCGAGATTATCGGCGCCGAGCTGCAGGCGTGAGAGCAGCACGCCGAGGGCCTGCGCGCCGAGCCAGAGGATTGCGCCGAGCGCCCAGCCGCGCAGCGGCCAGCCGGCGGCGACGAAGACGGGCAGCGCGAGTGCCACGACGGCAGCGCCCCCGGCCACCGGCACGAGCCGGCTCGGAACGGGCCGAGGCGTCGCCCAGACGTCTCTCACGAGAACACCCCGCGGTAGCGGCGGTAGACGGCGAAGATCCCCGCGGGGATGCTGACGAGCGCCCCGACGAGGGCTCCGATCGGCCAGGCGCCCGCCAACCAGCCCACGAGCGCGCCGACGCCGATGCCGGCCACGGTGGTGCCGAGAAGGACGGCGCCTGCCCCAGCCGGGTCTAGCGACTCGCGAGGGGCGGGCTCCATTCCGGGCCGAGCATACCAAAGCTTGTAACAGCGGAAACCCGCATGGTTCAGCGAAAACTGCGCGAGCTTGTAGCGGGCTGCCACTCACTATTCAGCCTCAACCCCCTCACGTGCCGAAAGTGCGCCAACACTCGCACGTGCTCCTGAGGAATTCCGCTTCTTAGGCCACAGCCGCCGGCCGGATCGATTTCGTGGACATATCTGCCCCCACCCGTCACGGGGTCTGACCCCAGCCGCGGCGGTCTGCTAGGCGCTTCTGCGCGCGTCGTCCCTCGCCTGTTCCTCGCGCCGGCGGATGCGCGGGTTCGCGAGCTTGACGATCTCGAGGAGGTAGGCGATGTAGACCGACGCCGCGAGCGCGAGGAGCGCCATGCCACCTGCGACGAACGCGTTCGAGAGATCCCACTCGCCGTGCGGGCGCGGCGGCAGGAAGCGGGTCGAGAGCGCCGCGGCGGCCAGGATCCCGCACCACGCGTACATGTAGACGACCGCGCGCTTCTGCGAGAAGCCGATGTTCATGAACCGGTGGTGGAGGTGCGTCCGGTCGGCCTCGTACAGCGGCTGGCGGTACTTGAGCCGCTTCGCGACGACGAACGAGGTGTCCACGATCGGGATCGCGAGCACGAGGAGCGGCAGGACGAGCGTCGCCAACGCGGCCGTCTTGACGAGGCCTTCGATCGCGAGCGTCGCGAGCAGGAAGCCGAGCAGGAGCGCTCCCGAGTCGCCCATGAAGATCCGCGCCGGATAGAAGTTGTGGTGCAGGAACCCGAAGCAGGCGCCGGCGACGATCGCCGAGAGCAGCGCCGCTTCCGGGGCGCCGAGCGAGAGCCCGATGATCGCGAACGTCGAGCCGGCGATCGCGCAGATGCCGGCCGCCAGGCCGTCCATCCCGTCGAGGAAGTTGACCATGTTCATGATCGCGACGACCCAGACGATCGTCGCGGCGCCGGCCGCCCACTCCGGCAGCTCCTGGCTCCCGAAGCCGGGGAACGTGAAGCGGTCGACGGTGACGCCGAAGCCGACGGCGACCGCGCCGGCGGCGACCTGGCCGCCGAGCTTCCCCCACCACGGCAGGCCGCGGAAGTCGTCGATCGCCCCGACCGTCGTCGCGATCGCCGCGCCGAGCAGGATCCCGCGGTAGGGCCCGTCCAGCTCGAGGAACGCGAGCGCCGGCACGAAGATCCCGAGCAGCAGCGCGATCCCGCCCAGCCGCGGGACCGGATGCGTGTGGACGCGGCGGGTCTCCCCCGGCTCGTCCACGACGCCGATGTACCGGGCAAACCGCCCGACGCCCGGCGTCAGGAGCAGGACGACCGCGAGCGCGAGCAGGAACCCCCAGATGACCTCCGGGTTGTCGCGAAGTGTCTCCAACGACCCCTACTTCGTGCCGTACAGGCGGTCTCCGGCGTCGCCGAGTCCCGGGACGATGTACCCCTTCTCGTTCAGGCCCCGGTCGACGGACGCCGTGACGATCCGGACCTCGGGGTGCTCCGCGTGCACGCGCTCGATTCCCTCCGGCGCGGCGACGAGGCAGACGAGCGTGACGGTGCGGGCGCCGGCGTCCTTGACCTTCGCGATCGCCGCGACGCTCGAGTTCCCCGTCGCGAGCATCGGGTCGAGCACGATCGCGTCGCGGTCCTCGAGGTCGTTCGGCAGCTTGACGTAGTACTCGACCGGCTCGAGCGTCTCCTCGTCGCGGTAGAGGCCGATGAACCCGACCCGCGCGCCGGAGACGAGCGACAGCACCCCGTCGAGCATCCCCATCCCGGCGCGGAGCACCGGGCAGACGGCGACCTTCTTCCCGGAGATGCGCTGCACCGTCGTCCGCTCGAGCGGCGTCTCGATCTCGACGTCCTCGGTCGGGAAGTCCTTCGTCGCCTCGTAGGTGAGGAGCAGCGTGACCTCGTTCGCGATCTTGCGGAAGTGGACGGTCGGCGTGTCCTGCTCGCGCAGGTACGAGAGCTTGTGCTGCACCAGCGGGTGCTTGACCTCGATGAGCCGTTCGGTCGCGACGGCGGTCACGCGACGTACGTCGTGAAGCCGCGGAATCCCGGATAGAGCGGATGCTTGTCGCAGAGCGCGGCGCTCCGGGCGGCGAGGGCCGCGACGTCGGCGCCGTCGCCCAGCGCCTCGACGATGACCTGGCCGACCTCGGCGAAGTCCTCCTCGACGAAGCCGCGCATGGTCGCCGCAGGCGTGCCGATCCTGACGCCCGAGGCGACGGTCGGCGGCTGCTCGTCGAACGGGCACCGTGTTGCGGTTCACGGTCAGCTTGACGTCGTCGAGCCGCTCCTCCGCGTCCTTGCCGGTCCACTCCGTCGCCGCGCAGGTCGAGCTGGAGGAGGTGCGTGTCGGTGCCTCCGGTGAGGACGTCGAGGCCGCCCTTCATCAGCGTGTCCGAGAGCGTGTCCGCGTTCGCGCGCACCTGCCGCTGGTAATCCCTGAACGCCTCGGTGGCCGCGATCCGGAAGCAGGTCGCCTTCGCCGCGATCGTGTGCTGCAGCGGCCCGCCCTGCATCCCGGGGAAGACGGCGCGGTCGACGGCCTGCGCGTGCTCCTCGCGGCAGAGGACGAACCCGGCGCGCGGCCCGGCGAGCGTCTTGTGCGTCGTCGAGGTGACGAAGTCGCAGTGCTCGACCGGGTTCGGATGCAGCCCGGCGGCGACGAGCCCGGCGAAGTGGGCCATGTCACAGAGGAGCAGTGCCCCGACCTCGTCGGCGATCTTCCGGAACTGGTCGGTCTCGACGGTGCGCGGGTACGCCGACCCGCCGCAGACGATCAGGCTTCGGCCGGTGCTCCTTCGCGAGGTGCGAGCACCTCGTCGTAGTCGACCATGTTCGTCTCGCGCGAGACGCCGTAGTGGACGATCGTGTAGAGCCGGCCGGAGAAGTTGACCTTGAGCCCGTGCGTGAGGTGGCCGCCGTGTCGAGAGCTCGAGCGACGAGGATCGTGTCGCCGGGCTTCAGCGCCGCCATGTAGACGGCCATGTTCGTCTGCGCGCCGGCGTGCGGCTGGACGTTCGCGTGGTCGGCTCCGAAGAGCGACTTCGCGCGATCGATCGCCAGCTGCTCGATCTCGTCGACGACCTCGCAGCCGCCGTAGTAGCGCTTGCCGGGATAGCCCTCCGCGTACTTGTTGGTCGGCGTGCTGCCGATCGCCTCGAAGCACCGCACGGCCAGGTGAAGTTCTCGGAGGCGATCAGCTCGATCTGCCCGCGCTGCCGCTCGAGCTCCCGGCCGAGCAGGTCGGCGATCTCGGGATCGACGTCGGTGAGGCCGGCGGTGCGGAGCTGGTCGAGCGTCTCCTGCGCGATCGGCCATCCCGGGGATCGTACCCCGGACTCAGGCGGAGCGAGAGCCGCTCGAGCGCCTCGGCGGCTGGCACCGCGCCCTCTCGCATCACGACCGGCTCGGGCCCGTGAGGTCGATGACCGTGGACGGCGTGCCGGGCAGCTCGCCGCCGTCGATCTCGGCCGCGCATCCCGTCTCGGAGCCGCTCGGGACGTCCTCCAGGCGCCGGGGATCCGGCTCGCCCGGAAGGTTCGCGCTCGTCGCCGCCACGCGCTCCGACCTCGTCGAGCACCGCGCGGGCCTCGCCGTCAGCTCCGGGATCCGCACGCCGATCGTCTCCGGGCGGTCGCCGGTCAGCCAGGGGAGGCGCCGCGCGGGGTTCGGGAGGATCAGCGTGTACGGCCCGGCGGAGCAGCACGTCCGCCCGGCCGCGAGCTCGGGGACGCACTCGAGACGACGTCGGCGCTCGCCGCGAGCAGCGCGGTCGGCTGGCTCGCCCCGCGCCCTTCAAGCGGTACAGCCTCGCACGGCCTCCTCGTCGAACGCGTCGGCGCAGAGGCCGTAGACGGTGTCGGTCGGGAGGATCACCGGCTGGCCGGCCCGGATCGCCTCGACCACCGCGTCGATCACGGCCGCGCGCCCTCGACCACCCGCTCGCGGCCGGCCAGGTCCGCCGAGACGGCGACCTCCGGGAAACCGAGCGCCCCGAGCAGCTCGGCGACCGCCGCGGCCTGCCGTCGCCCACCTCGAGCACGAGCCCGCCGCCCGGGCGAGCACCTCCAGCGCCGCGCGAGCGACCGCCTCGTGGCTCGCCCTCGCCGACCAGCGCCTCGCGCGGCTCCCAGTCGCGCAGCTCGGGCTCGAGCGCTCGAGCTCGCCGGGCGCGACGTACGGCGGGTTCGAGACGACGAGGTCGAACGGCCCCTCCTCGCCCGCGAGGAGGTCACCGTGCGCGAACCGCGACGCGCCCGTCCAGGCCGCGCGGCGCCGGTTCTCCTCCGCGACCTCGAGCGCGGCCGCCGAGACGTCGGTCGCGACGACCCGCGCGTCGGGCCGCTCGTCCGCGATCGCGAGCGCGATCGCGCCGGAGCCGGCGCCGATGTCGAGGACGGGCGGCGCCTCGACGCCGGCGAGGATGCGCCAGGCAGCGCTCGACGACGCTCTCGGTCTCCGGCCGCGGGATCAGGACGCGCGGATCGACGACGCAGCGTCAGCCGCCGGAAGCCCCACTCGCCGAGGATGTACGCGAGCGGCTCGCGCGCGGCGCGGCGCTCGACGAGCGCCGCGGTACCGTCGAGCTCGGCGGCCGTCGAGCTCCCGGTCGCCGGCGTGCAGAGCTCGTGCGGCGCACGCCGAGCGCGTGCGCGAGCAGCCACTCGGCGTCCACGGCCGGCGAAGGGCATCCCGCCCGCTCGAGCGCCGCCGTGCCCTCGCCGAGAGCCTCGCGGACCGTCACACCGCGGCGGCTTCGAGCGCCCGGCGGCGCTCCTCGTCGCCGAGCGCGCCGGTGAACTCGTCCAGCTCGCCGCCGAGCACGGCATCGAGCCGGTGCGCCGTCAGCTTGACGCGGTGGTCCGTGACGCGGTTCTCCGGGAAGTTGTAGGTGCGGATCTTCTCCGCCCGCTCGCCGGTCCCGATCTGGGACCGCCGCGCGCTCTCGAGCTCGGCCCGCTGCTTCGCTCGCGCTCGAGCTCGTACAGCCGCGCGCGCAGGACGCGCAGCGCCTTGGCGCGGTTCTGGATCTGCGACTTCTCGTCCTGCATCGAGACGACGAGATCCGTCGGCAGGTGGGTGATCCGCACGGCGGAGTCGGTCGTGTTGACGCTCTGCCCGCCCGGGCCCGTCGAGCGGTACGACGTCGATCTTCAGGTCGTTCGGGTCGATCTCGACCTCGACCTCCTCGGCCTCCGGCATGACGGCGACCGTCGCCGTCGAGGTGTGGATGCGCCCCTGCGACTCCGTGGCCGGGCACGCGCTGCACGCGGTGCGTGCCCCCCTCCCACTTGAAGACCGAGTAGGCGCCGTCGCCCTTGACCGCGAAGGTGACCTCCTTGAAGCCGCCGCCCTCGTTCGGGCTCGCCGAGAGCTCCTCGGTCGAGTAGCCGCGGCGCTCGGCGTACCGCGTGAGCATGCGGTAGACATCGGCCGCCCACAGCGCCGCCTCGTCGCCGCCGACGCCCTGGCGGACCTCGACGATCACGTCCTTCCCGTCGGCCGGGTCGGCCTCGACGAGCGCGAGCTTCAGCTCCTCCTCGAGCCGCGCGATCTCGGCGGGGTCCGGCGCGAGCTCGGCGAGCTCGGGATCGTCGCTTCGCCGCCTGGAGGTCCTGCTGCGCCTCGCGCCACTGCTGCGCGAGCTTGTACGGGCCCTCGAGCTCCTTCAGGCGGCGCCCGGCGTCGGCCGCCTCGCGGTGGTCGTTGTAGACGGCAGGGTCGGACATGCGCTCCTGCGCCTCCGCGTACGAGCGCTCGAGCTCGTCGACGAGTTCGTCGATCCCGGCCATAGAAAGGTTAGACCCCGGAGGGTCTGGCGGTATGGCGCTCGTTGCACGGGTGTGATGCTCGTTCCGAGGCAAGGACGCAGGGAGCGTTCGTATCGGTTGAGATACGGGCTCGACTGAGGACGCTGTCCTCGGGGCGAGCAGCTACGTGCCCTGCGGCACAGCTGCCATCCTCGGCCTGATCGTCGGCTACGCCATCACCTCGACCTTGCGCTCTGCAGGGTCGAGCGGCCTTCGCGCTGGAGGACTTCCTTCAGCGCGCGAATCGAGACTTCGAGCTGGTCGAGCGTCGGCTCGCGGGTGGTCAGCCGCTGCAGCCAGAGGCCCGGCGCGAGCAGCGTCATCAGGAAGCGGTTGTCGGTGTGCTTGCCGGCGAAGCGGATCAGCTCGTAGGCGATCCCGGCGATGACCGGGAGCAGGGCGATCCGCGAGACGATCAGCCAGTACAATGGAGGCTGGCCGAGGAACGCGAAGACGAAGATCGCGATCACCATCACCCAGAGCAGGAACGCCGTGCCGCAGCGCGGGTGGATGAGGCTGTAGCGCTGCACGCGCTCCGGCGTCAGCTCCTCGCCGGCCTCGTAGGCGTTGATCGCCTTGTGCTCGGCGGCGTGGTACTGGAACACGCGCTTGAGGTCCGGCAGGAACGAGATGAGGACGAGGTAGAGGATGAAGATCGAGACGCGGATCAGGCCCTCGATGACGACGAACTGGCCGGTCTCGTCGATCGGCAGCCAGCTCGCGAGCAGCGCCGGGGCGACCTTGAAGAGGACGAGGGCGAAGCCGATCGCGATCGCGAACGCGAAGAGCAGCGCGCCGCGGCCGATCTCGGTGGAGACCTCCTCGTCGTCCCCCTCCTCCTGCGCCGCATAGTTGGCCGAGACCGCGAGCGCGCGGAAGCCGATGGCCAGCGACTCGCCGAGCGCGATGATGCCGCGGATGATCGGCAGGCGGAAGAACCAGTGCCGCAGCATCACCGAGTCGATCTCCCGCTCGACCGTGGCGATCTCCCCGTCGACCTTGCGCACGGCAAGCGTCCAGTTCGAGGGGCCGCGCATCATGACGCCCTCGAGGACGGCCTGGCCGCCGATCGGAGCTGCCACTAGTTCAGCTCAGGTCAGCCGCGGCGAGCGCCGCCGGCCCGCTCCAGTCGCCGCTGGAAGCGCTCCACCCGGCCGCCCGTGTCGACCAGCTTCTGCTTGCCCGTGTAGAACGGGTGGCAGTTCGAGCAGATCTCGACGTGCATCTCGGGCTTCGTCGATCGCGTCTCGAACGTGTTCCCGCAGGAGCACTGCACGGTCGCGACGACGTAATCGGGATGGATGTCCGGCTTCATGGCCGGGCCAGGATAGCAGCGGCGGTCTCGGGCGGCGACGTTGCCGCCCGTGACGACGCAGACGACGGTTTCGCCCTCGTCTTCGGGAACTTTGCCGCCCATGAGCGCTGCGACGGCGACCGCTCCGGCCGGCTCGCACGCGAGCTTCGCCCGCTCGTAGAGGAAGCGCATCGCGGCCTCGATCTCCTCTTCCTCGACCATGACGACCTCGATGCCGCGCTCCTGGGCGATGCGTAGCGGCAGCTCTCCCGCGAAGGGTGCGTTGAGCCCGTCGGCGATGGACCGCGCGTCGACGGGGACCGGCTTGCCCGCGGCGAGCGCGGCGGTCAGCGCATTCGAGATGCGTGGCTCGACGCCGACGACGCGCACTCGGGCAGGGCGGTCGCGATGCCGGCGATCAGGCCGCCGCCCCCGATCGGGATCACGACGACGTCCACTTCCGGCACGTCCTCGGCGATCTCGAGGCCGACCGTGCCCTGCCCGGCGATCGTGTGCGGGCCGTCGAACGGATGGATGAACGTCCGGCCCGTCTTCGCGCGAAGCTCCTCGAGTCGGTCGAACACCACGGCCGGGCTCTCCGCTTCCAGGTCGACCTCCGCGCCGTAGCCGCGGGTGGCCGCGATCTTGGCCGGGCTCGCCGTCTTCCACATGACGAGCAGCGCGTCGATCCCCTCCAGCTCGGCGCAGTACGCGACCGCCTGCGCGTGATTGCCGGCGGAGGCGGCGATGACACCCGCGCGCCGCTCCTCGTCGGAGAGCCGGCTCAGCGAGTTGAGGACGCCACGAGGCTTGAACGACCCGGTGCGCTGGAAGAGCTCGGCCTTGAGGAAGACACGCGAGCCCAGCGTCGCCGAGCTGAACATCGGCGTCCTGTGGAGCCGTCCGGCGATCGCATCGCGCGCCGCCAGGACGTCGTCGCGGGCGATCACGGCTGCGCCGGGCCCGACTGAATCAGCCATGTCCTAGCTGCGGTGTCGGACACCGATTCTTGTCAAGGGGAATCTGCGCCGACTTTGCAACATCTGAGCTGACTAGGTGAGCTTGTACTCCGGCCCGGAGCCGCCCTCGGGCGGAGTGAGCCGGCCGCCCTTGGCGGTGATCGCGCCACACTGGACGCAGTTGGAGGGCGTCACCTCGACGCCGCCGCCCTCCTTGGCCTCGTAGACCTGCGCGGGGCACATGTGCTCCCACATCCGCGCGACCTCTTCTGGCACGTCCGTCTGTAGCCGGATGTGGTTCGGCGCGTCGTCGCGCGTCTTGTTCCCGGACAGGTAGACGGACGAGAGCTTGTCGAAGGTGAGCTTGCCGTCCGGCTTCGGATAGCGCGACGCCCGTTTCGTCCTGATCAGCTCCTGCTCGGCGTCTCGCTCGGTCTTCCTGTTGCCCGGCGGGAACCTGCCGAGCTCATCGTCATGGCCGCCATCGCACTGCCGAGCCAGAAGCCCTGCCCGAAGGGCTGGCGCATGTTGCGGACGCGCTTGAGGTCGGTCCAGATGAACGTGTCGCGGATCGCCTCGTCGTATGAGGCCAGCGCGCCGGGCGTCCATGGCGTCCGGCCGCGCTGAAGCGCGCGATCGCCGCCTCCGCAGCGAGCCGGCCGGATTCGATCGCGTAGTGGATGCCCTTCAGCGCGGGCACGTTCACGAACCCGGCGCCGTCTCCGGTGATCAGCAGGCCGGGCGCGTGCATGCGCTGCGGCACGGCGACGAAGCCGCCTTCGGGGATGGTCTTCGCGCCCCAGCCGATCCGCTCGCCGCCGGCGAGGATCCGTCGGACGAGAGGGTGGGTCTTCAACTCCTGGAGGAGGTCGTGGGGCGAAACCTCCACGTCGCGGTAGTCGAGCCCGACGACCATCCCGACGGTGACCATGTCGTCGCCCATCGGGTAGATGAACGAACCCCGAACTCCCGATACTGGCGCCCGCCCCGCAGCGGCCAGCCCATCGTGTGGATGACGCGGTGGAGCGGCTTCGGGACCTTCCAGATCTCCTTGACGCCGAGCGCCCAGACCTGCGGGTTCTCGCCCGCCAGGCCGAACCGGTCCATCGCAACCCCGGTCAGATGCCCCTGCGTCCCCTCCGCGAGGACGGTCACCTTGGCCGTCACGTCGGAGCCCGGCTCGAAGTTCGGGAGCGGCTCGCCGTCGCGACCGCGTCCCTTGTCGCCCGTACGCACGCCGACGGCCCTCGCTCCGTCGACGAGCAGCTTCTCGGCCGACGTCTCGGGGAGGATGTAGGCGCCGCCGCCTCCGCCTGCTCGCCCAGCCACCGCGCGAGCTGGGAGAGCGACGCGATGTAGTTTCCGTCGTTGCGCATCGTCGGCGGCGCCGGGATCCGAAGCGCAGAGCCCTGCGTGAGGTAGTAGACGCCCTCCCGGTCGACCGGCCCGTAGAACGGCATGTCCTCGACGCGGACCCGGTCGCGGAAGAGCCGGCGAAGCGCACGCGGGTTGACCACGGCGCCCGACAGCGAGTGGGCGCCGACGCCCTTGCCCTTCTCGAGCACGGCCACCGGCACCTCGCCGAGCCGCTCGGCCGTCTCGGGCGACTCCTCGAGCAGCTGTCCGAGGCGGATCGCGCACGCGAGCCCGGCCGGGCCTGCCCCGACGATCAGGATGCCGACGTCGATCCGCTCCTCCGGCGGGTCCGTCGGCGGGGCGACGTAGTCGCGAGCGTCGAAGGGCGGTGCGTGCTCGGCGGGCTTCACGAGCGACGTTGGCGTACGAGCTCGGTCAGTTTCGGGACGATCTCGTTCAGGTCGCCGACGACCCCGAGGTCGGAGTACTCGAAGATCGGCGCGTTCGGATCCTTGTTGATCGCGACGATCACGCCGGAGGACTGCATGCCGACCTTGTGCTGGATCGCGCCGGAGATCCCGCAGGCGATGTAGAGCTTCGGCGAGACCGTCTTGCCAGTTTGCCCGACCTGCGTGGAGTACGGGTACCAGCCGGCGTCGACGACGGCGCGCGTGGCCGCGACGGCGCCGCCGAGCGCCTGCGCCAGCTCCTCGACGAGCTTGAAGTTCTCCGGCGCGCCGAGCCCGCGGCCGCCCGCGACGATCACGTCGGCGTCCTCGATCGACGGCCCTTCGCTCTCCGCGTGCGCCCGTTCGACCATCGTCGCAGCCGTGGAGAAGTCCTCGAAGGCGACGTCGACCTCCTCGACCTCGGCTTCGCCTCCGGTCTCCTGTGGCTCGAACGTGCCGGCCCGGATCAGCGCGAGGCGGGGCTCCGAGCGCCAGCCGACGTCCACGACGACCGAGTCGCCGAGCGCCGGCCGCTTCCCGATTAGGTCGCCGTCCTGCTGCACCACGTCAGTCAGGTCCCAGTTCAGGCCCGCCTGCAACCGCGCCGAGAGCCCGGCCGCGACGTCGGCGGAGAGCACGGAGGCCGCGAAGAGCACGGTGTCGAAGCCCCGATCCTTGACGATCGAGGCGAGCGCGTCCACGCGCGGCTGCGGCAAGGGCGCCTCGAGCTCCGGCTTGTCGACGACGAGCACCTTGGCGGCGCCGAACTTCCCGGCCTGAGACGCGAGCTCCGTGACGCCGGACCCGAGCACGACGCCGGTTACGTCCTCCTCGAGCGTGGCCGCCTTGGACAGCACGCCGAGCGACGGCTTCAGCAGCTCGTTGTCGTGGTGCTCGAGGAAGACGAGGGTTTCCATCAGTGCCCCTTCCGGTAATGCTGCCCCGCTTCTGGGTCGCGAGCACCAAGCCAGAGTCCGCACTCCGACGAGCAAGGCTGGGCTGCCTTGGTGAGGAGGAGGGTGGGCTCTGGCGCTGCGTGATCGCGGGCCAGAAGCAGGCGTGTATTGCCGGGAGGGGCACTAGATGAGCTTCCGCTCGGCGATGAACTCGACGATCTTGTCCGCGGCGCTGCCGTCGTCCTCGATCTTCACGGTGTCCCCGCGAGGCGGCGGGTCGTTGAGCGCCTCGACGGTCGTCTTCGAACCGGCCTCACCGACCTCCTGCACCCCGAGCTCTGAGACCGACACCGTCCGCTGCGGCTTGGATCGCGCGCCCATGATCCCCTTCAGCGACGGGTACCGGGGCTCGTTGATCGCATCCGAGACGGCGAGCACGGCCGGGGTCGGCGCTTCGATCACGTCGTAGCCGAACTCTGTCTGGCGCTTCCCACGAACCTTCCCGTCGGAGACGTCGAGCTCGGCGACCTGCGAGATCACCGGCAGCCGAAGCCTGTCGGCTACGGCCGCCCAGAGCACCGCGCCGTCCGAGTCGCTCGACTGCTGGCCGAAGACAATCAGATCGGCGCCTTCTTTCTCCAGCGCCGCCGCCAACGCGTTCGTCGTCGCGACGAGGTCGGAGCCCTCCGCCGCCTCGTCCGTGATCATCAGCGCCTCGTCGGCGCCCATCGCGAGCGCCTTGCGAACCGAGTCCTGCGCGCCGGCTGGGCCCATGGTCACGATCACGACCTCGCCGCCCTGCGCCTCCTTGATCCGGAGGGCCTCCTCGACGGCGTGGACGTCGAACGGATTGATCGCGCCCTCGCCCGAACGGTCAAGTCGTTTCGTGCCCGGATCGATCTTCCGGGCCTGCTCGGGCACGTGCTTGACGCAGACGGCGATCTTCACGGCCCGAGACTCTACTGACGGCTGGCGGGGCCGCCGAAATGAAAGCGGATGAACCGGCCAAGCCGGCAAACCTTCGGCCGGCGTCGCCGAGATCGGCAGCCTTGCTCTGCTAGGGTCTCGCCCTTCGAGCGCGAACCGGAGCGCTTAGTCCCAGCAATGAGACGCCGCCGGACGACAGCCCGAGGACTTCTTGTGCTTGCCATCGCCGGCCTGACGGCCGGACCGGCGGCTGCGATACCCGACTCCGGATACGTGCCGAAGCGGGTCAAGGCGGTTACCGGGACGACCCAGCAGCAGCCGACCGGCAAGCGGCTGATCTTCCCCGTCCTGGGCAAGTTCCGGTACGGCGACGATTACGGCGACCCGCGTGGCCAGGGCAGGCACGAGGGCAACGACATCATGGCGCCGCGCAAAGCGCTCGCATTGGCTGCCGAAGCGGGGCGGGTCAAGTTCCATGTCACGTCATCGCTCGCCGGGTGCATGCTCTACCTCAACGGAGTCAGCGGGACGACCTACCTCTACGTCCACCTCAACAACGACCTCGGCATGACGAATGACAACCGGGGCGGCTGCAAGCCCGGCGTCTCGTTCGCGCCCGGTCTGAAGAGCGGGATGAGGGTGGCGGCCGGCGAGCCGATCGGGTTCGTCGGTGACTCGGGCGACGCGAACGGGATCGAGCCGCACCTCCACTTCGAGATGCACCCAACGACGGCGCCTCGATCAACCCGTACACGCATCTCAACCGCGCGTACAGGCTTCTCTTCGCCGCTCCCGGCAAGGCCGACACCGCGCTCTGGCTGAAGGGCAGCGTCCTGGCACAACAGCCCGAGGCGCTGAAGGTGAACGTGAACAGCCTTGGTGTCCGGACGACCGGCCTGAAGCTGAACGGCATCAGCCGCCCGGTACAGCTGGCCATCTCGCCGATCACGGTCATCCAGACCGTGGTCGGCCGCCTCGCCGGCAACTCGCGGGCGACGGTCTGGACGGAGATCTTCCCGAACACGCTCGCCGCCCAGCTCGGCAAGCCGAACGCGATCACCGCCGAGCGCGTCCTCTTCTCCCGCTAGGCGCGGGACCTGCCCCGGACGAGGCGACCCGTCGGGGGCGTCACGCGGGCCGAAGAGCGCAAGTAACACTGTGTTACTTGGGTCGCGAGGCTCGTCGCGCTACCGCGGCCTCGCCACGACGAGCTAGCGCCTGAGAGCGGGAACGCCGACGCCCGACAGGTGGTCGGCGATCGACTCAGGCGGCCGCGCGCGAAACGCGACGTCGACGAGCACTGACGCCGTGCTCGGTCCGCGGCGGATCCGCCGAGACTCATGGACGAGCTCGCGGACCCGCTGGTAGCTCGGCCTCGTCAGCCCCAGACGCTCAGCCTCACGCCCGACTCGGCGGGAGGTTTCGGCAATCGGAACCGAGCGGTCGTCGAGCCGAACGATCGCCTCGATCAGCTTCCGTGAGATCCGCGGCGCGAACGTCGGCATGCCTCTGAGTGTGGCGGGCACACGGCGCGAAGATGTGCCGACTCTGCGCCAGACGAGCCAAGTAACACTGTGTTACTTGGCCTTCGAGGTGCCGGGCGCTACCGCCCCGTGAACTTCGGCTCGCGCTTCTCGGCGAAGGCGGTCAGGCCCTCCTTCGCGTCCTCGCTGGAGAAGAGCTCGCCGAAGCGCTCGCCCTCCCGGCGGAGGTTCTCGGCGTGGTCGCCGCCCAGGGCGCGGTTCACGGCCTCCTTCGCCGCCTCGAGCGCGAGTGGGCTCTTCGTCGCGAGGCCGACCGCGATCTCCATCACGCGCGGCATCAACTCTTCCGGCTCGTAGACCCCGTTCACGAGCCCATGCTGACGTGCTTCCTCGGCGTCGACGGTGCGGCCGGTGAGGATCAGCTCCTTCGCGAACCCGATGGTCGTCCCGCGCGCGAGCCGCTGGGTGCCGCCCCAGCCCGGGATGATCCCGAGGTTGATCTCGGGCTGGCCGAGCTTGGCGGTCGCGGCCGCGTAGCGGAGGTCGCAGGCGAGCGCGAGTTCGCACCCGCCACCGAGCGCGAAGCCGTTGATCGCCGCGATCGTCGGCTGCGGCATGGTCTCCAGCAGCCGGCCTGCCTCGTGGCCGAGCTCGCCCCACGCCGTAGCCTCGTCGACGTCGAGCCCGCTCATGTACTTGATGTCCGCGCCGGCGATGAACGCGCGGTCGCCTGCGCCGGTGAGCACGACGACCCGCGTGTCCCCATCGGCGGCGAGCGCCGCGAGCCGGTCGCGGAGCATCGTGAGCGTCTCCAGGTCGAGGGCGTTCATCGCTTCCGAGCGATCAACCGTGACGACGGCGACCTGCCCCTCGTGCCGGACCTCGATCAGCTGACCGGCACCTTCTCGCGCAGGAACTCGACGATCTCGCTCGTCGGCGCGCCCGGCGTGAACACCTCGGCGACGCCCTTGCGCTTCAGCTCCTCCGTGTCCTCACGCGGGATCGTCCCGCCGACGACGACGAGGACGTCCTCGAGGCCATTCTCCCGTAGCCCGTCGACGATCTTCGGCACGAGCGTCATGTGAGCGCCGGAGAGGATCGAGATCCCGACCGCGTCGGCGTCCTCCTGGATCGCCGTCTCGACGATCTGCTCGGGAGTCTGGTGGAGACCGGTGTAGATCACCTCCATGCCTGCGTCGCGCAGCGCACGCGCGATGATCTTCGCCCCGCGGTCGTGACCGTCGAGGCCCGGCTTGGCGATCACGACTCGAATCTTCCCGGCCATCCGGCCGTGAGTATAGGAACCACCTTTCGGTGGAAGAGGACCGGTCCGGCCGTCGTCCGGGTATAGGCCAGACTATGGAGATGAAGCTGAAGGTAATCGGCTGCTCGCCGGCGTGGCCCAACCCCGGCGGCGCGCAGTCGGGTTACCTCGTCGAAGGGCCTCCCGGACGCGTGCTCCTCGACTGCGGCGCCGGCGTGCTCGCGAAGCTCCGCGAAGTCGAGGACTGGCCGCACGTCGACGCGATCTGCCTCACCCACTTCCACCTCGACCACTGGGGCGACATCGTCCCCTGGGTCTGGGCGCTCTGGTTCGGCCCCGCGGCCGACCATCCGCGGCCCGACCTCTGGGTGCCGCCGGGAGGCGAGAAGCTGCTCAGCGAGATCGGCGCACGGCTCGGGACACCGGACATGTTCCACAAGGCCTTCACCGTCAAGGAGTACTACGAGGAGGAGGGCTTCGAGACGGCCGGCTTCCAGATCACACCGCGGCGCGTGCTCCACTACGACCTCCGCGCCTACGGCTTCCGGGTCTCGTGCAACGGCAGGACGATCGCCTACTCCGGCGACAGCGGGCCGAGCGACGAGCTCGCGGAGCTCGCGCGCGACGCGGACCTCTTCCTCTGCGAGGCGACCCTGCTCGAGCCGCACCCCGAGGGCGGGCTACGCGGCCACCTCTCCGCCGACGAGGCCAACCAGGCGTTCCAGGCCGCCGGCGCGAAACGTCTCCTGCTCACGCACCGGCCGAAGGAGCGCCCGCTCGAGCCGGAGTACCAGCAGGTCCACGACGGCTACGAGACGGAGATCTAGAGGACCCTGGCGCGAGCCGTACAGCGCCTCGGCCCGGCGGCCGCGGCGCCAGCCCCGCACGTAGTACGCACTGACGATCAGCGGCACGAGCAGCAGAAGGCCCAGCGGCGCGAGGAGCCACTTCGCGTCGAGTCGCGCCTCACCCTGCTGCAGCGAGCTGTCGCCGAGGTTCGGAACTCCACCGGCGCCACCGGGCTGCGCGGCAGGCGCTGCGCCGCCCGCGCCTGCACCGGTCATGCCAACCGGCGCCCAGGACGAGACGAGCCAGCGGTTTCGCCCTGTCCCGGAGGGGTCAGCTCCATCGCGAACATCGACGGGCGCAGCTTCGACGCTGCGGTCGGGAAGAGCAGGACCTGGAGGCCGAGCGCGTCGCTGTAGGAGTACTCGATCTTCCACCGGGCCTCCTCGACCGGGAAGGGCACGACCGGGATGTCCTGCGACTTCCACTCGGCCCTCGAGAGCCCGCCCTTCAGCTCCGGCCCGGTCAGGTCGTAGGCGCGCTCGACCTTGCGCCGGGCAACGGCGTAGGTGACGAAGTTGGCCGCCGTGGCCAGCGCCTTCGCGCGGTCGACCTGCGTGAGCTCGACCCGCTTCGGCTCGTGGTAGACGTACCCCTGCCACGGAGAACTCCTCCGGCGTCTCGGTCCCCGTGTTGGGCCACATGACGCCCACCGCGATGACGAGGGCGACGATCGCGGCGGTGCCGCCGATCCACGCCAGCCGCCTGCGCATCCGAGCCGAGAAGAGAATGCTCTTCACGCCCGGGGCATCGGAGGCGGTCGGGTGCTTACCCCGGCTGCGGAGCGCTCGGGATGGGCGGCGGAGCGTACGGCGCCCAGTAGTCGACGAGCCACTTCGCGGTGCGCCCGAGCCGAATTCTTCAGCCCGATGAAGAAGACCTGCGGCTTCTCCTTCGAGCCCTTCCCCGGCTGCATGACGACTGGAAGCGAGACGTCGTTCGGAGACGACCAGTCGACCTTCACCGGCGACTCGTTGACGGCTGCGTTCGGATACGGGACGACCGGGATCTCGCCCGTCATCCACTGCTTGAGCGTCATGTTCTGCTTGATGCTCGGGCCGGAGATCGCCCAGGCCTCGCGGAGGTTCTTCCTGACCACTGCGGTCTTGATGAACTGGACGGCGATGGCGGGCTTCCGGCGGCAGCGGCACGGTCTTGTCCGCGGCGACGTTCGTCGCCGGCTCGTTGCTGAAGGTCTCCTTTGGATCGTCGGTCCGAATCTGCGTCTGCCAGAAGGCGAGCACGCCGAGCAGCAACACGGCCCCTGCCAGCCAGGGCAGGGCACGGTTGAACGATCTCGAGCGAAAAGGCCGCCTTCCACGTCTCGTCACAGGTTAGACGCGATTTCGGACGTCCGTTAGCGCCGTTGTGGTTTGTTAAGGGGTGCCCGGTTCAGAAGACGGGCGTCTCTCGCCACACGCCCCAAACCTCGCGGAGCGTGTCGCACATCTCGCCCATCGTCACGTACGCGCGGGAGGCGTCAACGATCAGCGGCATGAGGTTCTCGTCGCCTTCCGCGCCGCGCTTGAGAGCTGCCAGCGTCTCCTCCACCTTCGCCGAGTCGCGCCGGGCGCGCAGCGCCTGCACGCGCTCGATCTGCTGCGTCTCGAGCGCCGGATCGATCCGCAGGATCTCGAGCTTCGCGTCGCCCTCCTGCAGGTACCGGTTGACGCCGACGATGATGCGCTGCTTCGCCTCCATCTCCTCCTGGTACTGGTACGCGGCGTCGGCGATCTCGCGCTGGAAGAAGCCCTCCTTGATCGCCGGCGACCACGCCTCCCATCGCGTCGATCCGGCGGAAGTAGTCCTCGGCCTCCGCCTCGAGCCGGTTGGTGAGCGCCTCGACGTAGTAGGAGCCGCCGAGCGGGTCGATCGTGTTGACGACGCCCATCTCGTGGGCGATCACCTGCTGGGTGCGCAGCGCGATCTTGACCGCCTTCTCGGTCGGCAGCGCGAGCGTCTCGTCCATCGAGTTCGTGTGGAGCGACTGGGTGCCGCCCAGCACCGCCGCCAGCGCCTCGAGCGCGGTGCGGACGATGTTGATCTCGGGCTGCTTGTCCCACAGCGACACGCCGGCGGTCTGGGTGTGGAAGCGCATGAGCCACGAGCGCGGGTCTTCGCGCCGTAGCGCTCGCGCATGTGCGCGCCCAGATGCGGCGCGCCGCGCGCAGCTTGGCGATCTCCTCGAAGAAGTCGAGGTGGCGTTCCAGAAGAACGAGAGCCGCGGCGCGAAGTCGTCGATGTCGAGGCCGCGCTCATCGCCTCCTCGACGTAGGTGAAGCCGTTCGGCGAGCGTGAACGCCAGCTCCTGGAGCGGCGGTCGAGCCGGCCTCGCGGATGTGGTAGCCGGAGATCGAGATCGGGTTCCACTGCGGCACCTGCTGCGTGCAGAACTCGATCATGTCCGTCATGAGCCGCAGGGACGGCCGGGCGGGAAGATCCACCCCTTCTGCGCGATGTACTCCTTGAGGATGTCCTTCTGGATCGTGCCGCGCAGCTCCGCGCGCGGCACGCCCTGCTTCTCGGCGTCGCACGACGTAGAAGGCGAGCAGCGATCGCCGCCGGGCAGTTGATCGTCATCGAGGTCGAGACCTCGTCCAGCGGGATGCCGTCGAAGAGCGTCTCCATGTCCGCGAGCTAGTCGATCGCGACGCCTTTGCGGCCCACCTCGCCGTGCGACCTCGGGTGGTCGGAGTCGTAACCCATGAGGGTCGGGATGTCGAAGGCGGTCGAGAGCCCGGTCTGGCCGTGCTCGAGCAGGTAGTGGAAGCGCTGGTTGGTCTCCGCGGCCGTGCCGAAGCCGGCGAACTGCCGCATCGTCCAGAGCTTCCCGCGATACATCGTGGGGTGGATGCCGCGCGTGAACGGATACTCGCCGGGGTAGCCGAGATCGCGCTCCTGGTCGATCTCGACCGATCCGGCCGTGTAGAGCGGATCGACCTCGAGCCCCGAGATCGTCGAGAAGAGCTCGCCCTGGCGCTCGGGCGACGCCTCGTAGAGCGGCGGCGCCACTCGGCGATGCCGTCGAGCCAGGCGGGCCTGTCTTCCGTGGTCGCCATAAACAACAAGTGTACGAAGAGCTAGCCGAACACGACTTCGGCCAGGAACGCGAGCGAGATCACCAGCAAGGCGATGCCGATCGCCCGGCGGAGCGTCGCCTCACCGATCCGGCCGGTCAGACGGGCGCCGAACCAGCCGCCGGGAAGCGCGCCGGCGATGCCTGCCGCGAGGATCGGCCAGTCGACGTCCGAGGAACGCGTGCGGCACGAAGGCGACGGCGCCGAGGGCGAAGCCGACACCAGGTTCGTCCCGACCGCTCGCTTCGCGGTCAGGCCGACGCCGCGCAAGAGCGCCGGCATGCGCAGGGTGCCGAGGATCACCCCGACGGCGCCGCCGAGGATTCCGATCAGGAACCCGAAGACGACCGCCGGCGTGATCTGGGGCTCCGGCGACTTCGTGGCGAACGGGCGGACGAGCAGGTCGAGCCCGTTCCACGCGAGGATCGCGGCGATCGCGCGAGCAGGAGTTCGTCGGCACTCGTCCGTGAGAAGCGCGCCGACGACGGCGCCGACGATCGACGGAGGCGTCATCCACGCCACGACCCGCCGGTCGACTCGCCCCTCGCGCGCGTGGCGATAGCCGCCGGCCGCGGCGGAGGCGGCGCGATCGCGATGTTCGTCCCCGCGCCGGCGGTCGCGTCGCCGGAGAGGAGCAGGATCGCGGCAGCCGAAGCGTCCCGAGCACGAGCCCGACCGCCGAGCCGAGGTAGCCCGCGACGAACGAGACGGCGAACGCAGGAGGAGCTGCCAGGCTTCCAGAGCGGCTTCGCGGCCGGGAGTTGACGGCGCGGGCGAGGATGAACAGGAGGTCGGAGAGGCGGTTGAGGTAGACCGGGACGAGCGGGTTGAGCTCCACCCGCTCGCCGCGAGCACGTCCCGCTCGCGCGCCGGCAGACCGCCCGGGCGACGTGGAGCCGTGCGGCCGCTGCTGCCGCCGGGGAGCACGAAGCTCTTCAGCTCGGGCAGGTCGGCGTTGAACCGGTCGCAGTCGGCCTCGAGCGCGTCGATCTGCGCCTGCGTCGACCCGCAGGCGGTCGGGATCCCGAAGGGCACGGAGAGGTCGGCGCCGACGTCGAAGAGCTCGTTCTGGACCCGCGCGAGGACCGTACGGATCGCTTCGGGTGCACGCCGGCGAGGCAACGCCGATGTCGAGTTCACTCGTCGACCGTCCCGAACGCGGCGATCCGGCGTCGAGCTTGGAGACGCGCGACCCGTCGCCGAGGAAGGTCTCGCCCCGGTCGCCGCCGCGCGTGTAGATCCGGGTCAGGCGGACGGGCTCGTCGGCGCGCGCGGCACGCATGAACTTAGGCGCCGGCCCGAGGTCTCGCCGGGCCGCGTGCAAGGCAAGAAGGACAGTGTGACAAGCACCCGAAGGCCTGTCACCAGCCGCCTCTGGGACCCCAGGAGCCGGCTGTGTCTTGCTACGGCAAAGCCGGCGCCAGCGTCGCGCTTCTTCAGCCCGAGCACCGAGCTGGCGATGACGAGCCGCTGGATCTCGCTCGTGCCCTCGTAGATCTCGGTGATCTTCGCGTCGCGGTAGTAGCGCTCGACCGGGAACTCCTTCGTGTAGCCGTAGCCGCCGAAGATCTGGATCGCCTCGCGGTCTGCGCGGCGCGCCATCTCGGAGGCGAACAGCTTGGCCATCGCGCCCTCCTCGGTGTGCGGCCGGCCCTGGTCCTTCAGCCAGGCGGCGCGGTAGACGAGCAGGCGGGCCGCGTCGATCTCGGTCGCCATGTCGGCGAGCTTCCACTGGATCGCCTGGTGCTCGGCGATCGGCTTGCCGAAGGTCTTGCGCTCGCTGCGCGTACGCGCGCGCGACGTCGTAGGCGGCCTGCGCGATCCCGAGCGCCTGCGCCGCGATCCCGATGCGCCCGCCGTCGAGCGTCGCCATCGCGACCTTGAAGCCCTTGCCCTCCTCGTGCAGCAGCCGGTCGCGGCCGACCTCGGCGCCCTCGAGACGAGGTCGTTCGTCGACCGACGATTGAGGCCGAGCTTCTCCTCCTCGCGGGTGACCCGGACGTGGTCGGCGTCGAGCACGAACGCCGAGACGCCCTTCGCGCCCGGCGTGCTCGGGTTCGGTGCGGGCGAAGAGCACGAACGTCGCGGCGTGCGCGCCGTTCGTGATCCACTGCTTCGCGCCGGTGATCGCCAGCCGTCGCCGTCGGCCTCCGCCGTCGTGCGCAGCGAGCCGGCATCGGAGCCGGCCTCGGGCTCGGTCAGCGCGAAGGCGCCGATGCCCTCGCCGCGCGCGAGCGGCGGCACGAAGCGCGCGCGCTGCTCGTCGGTGCCGAACGCGAGGATCGGCAGCGTCACGGCGCTCGTGTGCACGGCGACCGTGACGCCGACGCCGGCGTCCGCGCGCGAGATCTCCTCGAGCACGAGGACGTAGGAGAGGAAGTCGGCGCCGGCGCCGCCGTACTCCTCCGGCACGCAGACGCCCATCAGCCCGAGCTCGGCGAGCTTCGCCGAAGAGCTCGGCGGGAAGCGGTGCTCGCGATCCCATTCGGCCGCGTGCGGCTCGATCTCGGCGTCCGCGAAGTCGCGGGCCACGAGCTGGATCTCGCGCTGCTCCTCGGTGAGCTCGAAATCCATCGGCCTGGAGTATCGGCGGTTTGTACATCTGATCGGCTTGGCAGCGCTTGACTAGCGGGCAGGTGCTCAAGGAAGAGCGTCAGCGCCTGGAGCGACTCAGGCTCAACTCCTGCGCGTGCCGACGAGCCAGGCTGCGATCTCGCGGACCGCGCGATCGGATCTCACCGGCGTCGAGACCGCCTGCGACCCGTCGATCCGCTCGCAGAGGAGTTGCGCACGACCTCCGAGCCGGTGGATAGCGGCACGACGACCTCGCACCGCCAGAGCCGCGCTCTTTCACCGGAGGACGATCCGCCGTCGGTCGCGTGGGCGAACCGCGTGTGGACCTGCCCGTGTCCGCTGACTTCGATCCGATCCCGATCATCGAGGCGCTGGCAAAAGCCGACGTGGACTTCGTTCTCATCGGTGGCCTGGCCGGTGGCGCGCATGGTTCTTCGTATCCGACGTATGACCTCGACGTCATGTACGCGCGTGACCGCAACAATCTCGAGCGCATGCGTCAGTGCTTACCGAGCTTGGCGCGACTCTCCGTGGGGCTCCCCCGGACCTGCCGTTTCCGCTCGATGCCAAGACGCTCGAGGAGGGTGCCAACTTCACGTTCTCGACCAGGCTCGGATCGGCTGACTTCCTCGCCTTTCCGACAGGGGCACCGCCGTACGAGAAGGTTCGCGACGATGCAGAGACGATTGAGATCGGCGGCCACCGCGTTCGGGTCGCGTCCCTCGACCACCTCATTGCGATGAAGGAAGCGGCCGGACGAACGAAGGACAAGCTCATGGCCACCGAGTACCGCGAGCTCGCCGACGAGCAGCGGCTTCAGTCGTAGCGGTAGAAGCCCTCGCCGGACTTCCGGCCCAGCCGGCCCGCCTCGACGTGCTCGCGGAGCAGGGGGCAAGGCGCGTACTTGTCGTCGCCGAAGCCCTCGTGCAGGACCTCCATGATCGCGACGCACGTGTCGAGCCCGATCAGGTCGGCGAGCGCCAGCGGCCCCATCGGGTGCGCGAAGCCGAGCTTGGCGATCGTGTCGATCGCCTCGCGGCTCCGCGACGCCCGTGTGCAGCGCCCAGACCGCCTCGTTGATGAACGGCATCAGGATCCGGTTGGAGACGAACCCTGGGAAGTCGTTCGCCTGCGCCGGCACCTTGCCGAGCTCCTCGGCGAAGGCGACGACGGATCGCGCCGTCTCGTCCGAGGTCTCCTCGCCGCGGATCACCTCGACGAGCTTCAGCACCGGCACCGGGTTGAAGAAGTGCATGCCGATCACGCTTGTCCGGCCGGCCCGTCGCGGCGGCGAGCGAGCCGATGGGGATCGACGACGTGTTGGACGCGAGCACGGCCTCGGGCGGCAGCGTCGAGTCCGCCCGGCGGAAGATGTCCTCCTTCACCGCCAGGTCTTCGACAACGGCCTCGACCATCAGGTCGGCGGGGACGAGGTCGTCCGACTGGCTCGATCCGTGCGAGCACCTCGTCGGCGTCCGGTCCCCCCTTCTCCGCCAGCTTCGATGCGCTTCTCCGGATCGTCTCGAGCGACCGGTCGGTCGCACCAGGCACGGCGTCGTGGAGCGAGACCCGGCAGCCGGCTGCCGCGGCGACCTGGGCGATGCCGCCGCCCATCTGGCCGGCGCCGACGACGAGGACGTGGTCGAACTCCACGCCGCGGCAGGCTAACGTCAACCGCTGTGACCGACCTCTGGTACGACGAGACGGGCGACGGGCCCCCGCTCGTGCTCCTGCACGAGGGCGTCGTCGATTCGCGGATCTGGGAGCCGGTCGTGCCACTCCTCGCGGAGCGCCACCGCGTGATCCGCTACGACCAGCGCGGCTTCGGGCGCTCGCCGATGCCGAACGGGCCCTACTCCGTCGTGGACGATCTGATCTCGGTCCTCGATGCGGCGGGTGTCGAGCGTGCCGCGCTCGCCGGCGCCTCGCGTGGCGGCAACATCGCGCTGACCGCCGCAGTCGAGCGGCCCGAACGCGTCTCGGCGCTGATCCTGCTCGGCTCAGCCCTGCCGGGTGCGCAGCTCAACGTCGATTGGACGCCCGACCAAATCGGTCGCTGGGAGCAGGCCGAGGCCGGCGACGACTGGGCCGCCATGGCCGAGCTCGACATGGAGGCGTGGGCGCCGATGGGCGCCGACGCGGAGCTACGGGCGATGTTCCTCGAGAACGCCGTCGGGTCGAACAGCGAGGATCCGGCCACCGACGAGCCCGTCGCCGACCGGGTGAGCGGCATAACCGCCCCCACCCTGGTGGTCACGGCGGGTCGGGACGTCCGCGGGATCAACGAGATCGGCGACCGGCTCGCCCGCGAAATTCCCGGTGCTCGGTCGGCCGTCATCGAGGAGGCCGATCACATGATGCCCTGGCGGGCGCCTGAAGAGCTCTCTCATCTGACCCTCGACTTTCTGTCGGGTCTCTAGAACTTCGCTCAGACCTCGAGCAAGAGGGCGTCGCCCTGGCCGCCGCCGGAGCAGATCGCCGCGAGCCCGAGCCCGCCGCCGTTGCGGCGCAGCTCGTAGATCATCGTCGAGAGGATCCTGGCGCCGGAGGCGCCGATCGGATGGCCGAGCGCGACGGCCCCGCCGTTCACGTTCACCTTCTCCGGGTCGGCGCCGAGCATCGCCGTCGAGTTGAGGGCGACCGACGAGAACGCCTCGTTGAGCTCGACCCGCTCGACGTCGTCGATCGACTTGCCGGCCTTCTCCAGCGCGATCGCTCCAGCCTTGGCAGGCGTGCGCGCGAGGTAGGCGAAGTCGTCTGCGACGTATGCCTGCGAGACGATGGTCGCGAGCGGCTCGAGCCCGCGCTCCTTCGCAAACTCCTCGCTGGTGACGACGAGCGCTCCGGCGCCGTCGTTCACGCCGGGAGCGTTGCCCGCGGTCGTCGTCCCTTCCGGGTCGAACACCGGCTTGAGCGAGGAGAGCTTCTCGAGCGAGGTGTCCCGCCTCGGGCCCTCGTCGTGGTCGAGCTCCCCGACCGCGACGATCTCGTCCTCGAAGCGCCCCTCGTCCTGGGCCGCTACAGCGCGCTCATGTGACCGGAGCGCCCACGCGTCCTGATCCTCGCGCGAGATCCCGAGCTCGCGCGCGACGAAGGACGCCTGCTCGACCATGTGCTTCTTGTCGAACGTCGATGTCAGTCCGTCGTGCGTCATGAGGTCGATCAGCGTGCCGTCGCCGAGCCTGTACCCGAACCGGGCCTTCTTGAGGACGTACGGCGCGTTCGACATCGACTCCATCCCGCCGGCGACGACGACCTTGTGGTCGCCCGACCGGATCATCAGGTCGGCGAGCTGGACGGCCCGCACCGACGACGCGCACACCTTGTTGATCGTGTCCGACGGAACCTCGATCGGGAGGCCGGCCCCGATCGCCGCCTGGCGCGCGGGCGCCTGGCCCGCGCCGCCCTGGAGCACCTGCCCCATGACGACGTACTCGACCGCCTCGTTCTCGAGGCCGACGCGGTCGAGCGCGTTGCGGATCGCGATCGAGCCGAGCTCGGTCGCCTCGAGGTCCTTCAGGCCGCCGCCGAGCTTTCCGAACGGCGTACGAACGGCGGAGACGATGACTGAGCGCATGGCAGGTCAGGGTAACAATGGCCCGATGCCTGCCCGAGTCGCCAGATTCGTCAACGCGGTGGGTCTCGAGCTGCTCGGCGGCCTCCTCGTGCTCACCCTTGGCGCCTGGATCTTCGGGGTCATGGTCGAGGAGCTCTCCGAGGGCGACACCCATCTGGACACGCGCTTCGCCGCCTGGCTGCACGACCGGGCAACGCCGGGCTGGACGAGCTTCTTCGAGAAGGTGACGCGGCTCGGCAACGTCCCCGTGCTTGCGACCGTGACCATCGCGGCGGGGATCGTGCTCTGGCGGATGCGGCGGAGGGCGGAGCTGGAGCTCCTGCTGCTCGCCGTCATCGGAACGCAGGTCCTCACGCTGGGCCTGAAGCTCGGCTTCGCCCGCGAGCGTCCCTTTTTCCCCGCTCCGCTCGCGACCGAGAGCAGTTACTCGTTCCCGAGTGGCCACTCGTCCATGTCGCTCGCGGTGTACGGGACGCTGGGCTACATCGTCGCGCGGCATGCGGCCAGCAGGCGGAAGCAGATCGCGGCACTCGTCGGGTCGACGGCGCTCGTCCTGCTGATCGGGTTCAGCCGCCTCTATCTCGGCGTGCACTACCTCAGCGATGTGATCGCCGGGTTCAGCCTCGCGCTCGCCTGGGTTGCGCTCTGCGTCGTCCTCCTGCACCTCCGGCTGCGCCTGCGGGCGCGCCGCTCGGGTCAGACCTCGCGGTATCGAGCCTCCACGAAGCAGTAGACGCCGTAGGCGATCAGCCCGGAAGAGACGATCCCGAGCATCGTGTCGCCGTAGTCCTGCTGGAGGATCTTCGCCAGCGCGCCGTCGAGCCCCACGGTTTCCTTCGGGTCGTACTGCCACGCCGCCCGCATGAGGAAGAACCCGATTAGCCCGAAGACGGTCCCGCGGGCGATATGGCCGACGCATGCCGATGATCGTGAACACCTTCTCCTCGAGCTCGCTCATCTTCCGCAGCTTCAGCTTCTTCCTAAAGCTCTGCGTGATCCCGCGCCAGAAGTTGAAGACGCCGGCGCCGAGGATCGCGAGCCCGACGGCGGCCACGATCCACCGTCCGAGCGGCCAGTCCATGACCCGGGCCGTCGCCCGGTCCTCCTCCCGTGAGCCGCCCTCCTCGTCGGCGCCGGCCAGCGCCGCGAGGACGACCCACAGCAGAAACAGATACCAGCCCGAGCGCGCGAAGTAGCCGACGCGCTTCCGCCAGCTCTCCTTCTTGCCGCCCTCGAGCGGCCGCCCGAGAACGCCCTGGGCGAACCGCCACGCCGCGTACCCCGCGAGACCGACCGCCAGGAGGAACACGAGCGCCTTCCCGTACCAGTTGTCCGCGACGGCCGAGACGGCGCCGCCGCGATCTCGAAGCCGCTCGCCGCCGGCGATCGCCACGTCGGCCGCGATCACGCCGACGAGGACGTAGATCGCACCCTTCGAGACGAGGCCCCAGCGCGCCACCGCCTCACCGAACGGGCCGCGCGCAACGTCCTTCGCCTCTTGTTTCACATCGACCACGGCGGGGGACAATACGGCGTCGCGCGTTTCTCGACCGTGCCAGGTGGTACGACCTTCACGATGGCTGACGAGCACGTGAGCGCGCTGATGGAGCTCGGCGAGCGCGAGGGATGCCTCGAGCTTTCGGAGGTCTCACGCGTCATCGAGGAAGCGGGGCTCGAGGACGAAGACGTGGAGCGGCTGTACCAGGACATCCAGGAACGGGGAATCGAGCTCTCGGACGACTGCGGCAGGTCGGCGACCGAGTCCACCTACGTGAACGGCGACCTCGCCCACTCCACCACGGACGCGCTCCAGCTCTTCCTGAACGAGGTCGGCCGCTACGAGCTCCTGACCGCCGAGGAGGAGGTCGAGCTCGCGAAGCGGATCGAGCGCGGCGACCGCGAGGCGAAAGAGCGGATGATCAACTCGAACCTCCGGCTCGTCGTCTCGATCGCGAAGAAGTACCAGGGCCATGGCCTGTCGCTGCTCGACCTGATCCAGGAGGGGATCATCGGCCTGATCCGCGCCGTCGAGAAGTTCGACTGGCGGCGAGGCTTCAAGTTCTCGACCTACGCGACCTGGTGGATCCGGCAGGCCGTGCAGCGCGGCGTCGCGAACAAGGCGCGCGAGATCCGCATCCCTGTCCACATCGTCGACCGCGAGCGCAAGATCGCCCGCGCCGAGCGCGAGCTCGTCGCCAAGCTCGGCCGCGCGCCGACCGAGGAGGAGGTCTCGAAGGCCTCCAAGCTCCCGCTCAAGCAGGTGCGCGAGGTACGCGAGGCTGCCCGCGCCGTCACCAGCCTCGACAGGCCGGTCGGCGAGGGCGACGCGTCGTACGGCGACCTCTTCGCCGGCGACGAGGCGCCGGCCGAGGAGCTGATCCAGGTCAGCCTCGAGCAGGACGTCCTCCGCCGCGCCGTCGAGACCCTGCCCGAGCGCGAGCAGGAGGTCGTCAAGCTCCGCTACGGGCTCAACGGCGACGGCAGCCCGCAGTCGCTGGAGGAGATCGGCCGCCGCCTCGGCCTCACGCGCGAGCGGGTCCGCCAGCTCGAGGCCAGGGCGCTCGAGCACCTCGCGATCAACCGCGAGATCGAGGCTCTTCGAGCCGCCTGACCGTTTTCGTCGACGCCGAGAACGTGCGGCGTTCGCTCTGGCCGAACATCCCGCGCGACGAACTGACTCAGCTGGTCGAGCGCTGGGCCGGGCGCGAGGGCGTGGAAGCTCGCTTGATCTGGGAGGGCACCGAGACGGCCGACGACCGAATCGCGCGGGAGGCTGCGGACCTCGACGGCCCTTACTGGCTCGTTACGTCAGACCGGGGTCTGCGTGAACGGGCGGCGGCGAAGGCGGACCGGGTGATTGGCGGCGGCTCCTTCGCCCGCGAGTTACGCAGCGGCTAGGCGCGCCTTCCGGATCTCGAACGCGTAGCGGCAGGCGATGACGCCGAGGATGGCGCCGACCACGGCCGCGCCGGCGAAGAAGCCCCACATCGCGGAGTCGCCGAACCCGCCTCGCACCTGGAGGCCGAGGAAGGGGCCGAGCGCGAAGCCCACCGAGGACGTGCTCGAGAAGGCGCCCATGTACGCGCCGCGGAGGTCGGCCGGCGCGAGCCCGGCGGCGATCGCCTGCGACGTCGGGATCCAGAGCATCTCGCCGACGACGAAGATCAGGATGACGAGCGCCAGGATCGCGATCGAGGCGTTCACCGAGAGGAGCAGGAACGGCCAGCCCATCAGGATCATCGCGAGCGCGAACTTCGGCGCGGCCGGGAACCGCTCCACGCGGCGCGTCAGCCGCAGCTGGAAGATCGTCACGAGCGCCGGGTTGATGATGACCAGGAATCCCCACGCCGCGGGCGTCAGCCCGTAGGAGTCGACGGCGGAGATCGGGAGCACCGCCTCGAAGGCGAAGTAGACGAGGTGCGCCAGCACCATCGCGACGAGGAAGAGCAGGAACGCGCCGTCCCGCCGGATGACGCCGAACGATCCGCGTCCGGGCGGCTCCTCGGGCGTGAACTCGCCGCGGTGCGGGATCAGGCGCCACGCCAGCACCGTCGTCACGGCTCCCAGCATCGCGACACCGATCCAGAGGACGTCGTAGTCACTCGTGAGGAGCAGCGCACCGCCCACCGGCGGCCCGAGCGTGACGCCGAGGTTGTTCGAGACACGAAGGGAGGCGTAGGCGTGCTCATGCCGCTCGGGCGGGGTCACGTCCGCGACGAGCGCCTGCGTCGCCGCCATCGCGGTCGGCGCGAACAGCGACGTGAGCAGGAGCAGCGGAATGGCGGCCGTGAAGTCGTCGACGAGCACCCAGGTGAGCGGCACGAACGCGACAGGCCGTCCAGCCGAACAGGATCACCGGGCGCCGGCCGAGATGGTCCGAGACGTAGCCGCCGCCGTACCCCGTGGTCGCCGACATGCGCTGCGGCCACGAAGTAGACGCCGAGCTGCGCCGATGAGGCGTCGAGCTCGTCGACCGCCCAGATCCCGATGAACGTCCAGGCGGCGGACCCGGCCAGTGAGCCGGCGAACCCGACGATCAGGATCGGCCGCAGCGCCCGCTCGACGTCGTCGCCCCAGATCAGCCTGAGCAGCCGCCCGAGCATCCCGGACTCTAGTGATAGAGAAAGATGTATTAACGCCCAACGGGCCCCGCCCTTCAGGCATGGTTCCGGAGTGAAGGTCACGATCATCGGCGCCGGGAACATGGGCCGCGGAATCGGCATGCGCGCGGTCGCGGGCGGGCACGCGGTCGAGGTCATCGACCGCAACCCGGAGGACGCGCAGGCGCTCGCCGCGGAGCTGGGCGGCGGCGCGACGGCCGTCGAGCCGGACGGCCCGATCGGAGGCGACCTCGTCGTGCTCGCCCTCTACTACGCGTCGATCGCGGAGGCCGTCGAGCAGTACCGCGACCAGCTGGAAGGCAAGGTCGTCGTCGAGATCTCCGTCCCGCTCGACTGGGACACGATGGACGGGTTCGTCGTCCCCGGCGACAGCTCGGCCGCGCGAGGAGGTCCAGAAGCTCCTGCCGGAAGGCACCAAGGTCGTGAAGGCGTTCTGCACGACCTTCGCGCGCACGCTTCAGACCGGCGAGAAGAACGGCGTCCCGCTCGACGTCCCGATGGCGGGCGACGACGAGGACGCGAAGCTGCAGGTCGCGGCGCTCGTCGAGGGCGGCGGCATGCGGCCGATCGACCTCGGCCCGCTCCGCCGCGCGCGGCAGCTCGAGAATGCGACCTTTCTGCATATGGCCGCGCAGAAGCCGCTCGGCGCAGGCTTCGACACCGCGCTGAAGATTCTCGACTGAGCGTGACGACGCTCGCTCCCGCCGAGGTCGAGGTCGAGCAGCCCAGCGAGGTCGACGAGCCCGAGCACGACCGCCCCTGGGTCGTGATCGTCTGGAACGACCCGATCAACCTGATGTCCTACGTGACGCTCGTCTTCCAGAAGCTCTTCGGCTACACGCTCGAGCACGCGACGAAGCTGATGCTCCAGGTTCACAACGAGGGCAAGTCCGTCGTCGCGGCCGGCACTCGCGAGAAGGCCGAGCTCGACGTCGCCCGGCTCCACGCCTACGGGCTGTGGGCGACGATGCAGCAGGACTGATGTTCCGAAGCTCGATCCGGCGCGGGCCGGACGGCACCGTCCGTCTCGACCTCGCCGAGGAGGAGCGCGGGCTGCTCCGCCAGGTCGCCGAGGAGCTGCGTGAGCTGCTCCGCGAAGAGCCGGAGGACCCCTCGCTCCGGCGACTCTTCCCGACCGCCCACGACGATCCCTCCCAGGAGCGTGACTACCGCGAGCTCACGCGGGACCAGCTCGTGACCGGGCGTGAGAAGAGCTTCGACCTGCTCGCCGAGACCGCCGGCCGCGACCTCCTCACGAGCGACGAGGCCGACGCGTGGCTCAGGGCGGTCAACGACGCCCGGCTCGTCCTCGGAACCCGGCTCGACATCAGCGAGGACTTCGACTGGGACGGCTTCGACGAGACCACGCCGAGGGCGCCCGAGCTCGCGCTCTACGCGTACCTCTCCTGGCTCCAGGAACAGCTCGTCGAGGCGATGTAACGCTCCCCCTATGTACTCACTTTCCATACGCGGTGCAAGACCTGCTCAACGCACTTTAAGGTTCAACTCGACCACCTACCCGGCTTCCGGGCTACCCTCGACGGCTTGCTTGATCGCACCGATCCTGATATCCACGGAGACCACTGTCTGGATCACCGTGTTCGCGCCCGTGGCGCCCGCGCGCTGACGGCACTTGAGCTCAGCTTGGCCGCCCTCCGGCAACTCGACGAGCCCGGAGTCGTACAGCTCACGAGCTTGACGCTCCCTGGGTCGGTTCCCATCGAGGACCGCAGGACGGCGGTGGCAAATGACGGTGAGGTGAATGTTGCGCAGTCGAGAATCCCGGCCACGGAGTTCTTCTCGGCAGTGAGCGACGTCGTCACGTTCCAGTCGCCCTCTGGCAGGTCGAGGGTCAGCACGTGCTGACGAGCGCTGGGACCGACGGCTGTGATCTCGACTGCCGGCGTGAAGGGGATGTTGATGAATGTCTCGTGCCCCACCGACTGCACCCAGTCGAGCGGACTCTCAGTCGAGCGACATTCGCCCGACTCGATGACGCGCACGTTTCCTGATTCGTGGTGCCGGCAGCCGTGAATCACGCCGGTGTCGTCCGGGACGGTCGCGTAGGCGATTCCGGCGACCGCGGCGAGCGCGGCGACCAGGGCTGAGCCAACAATCAGCTTCCACATTGCGAAGTACCTCCTTTTGCCGATCCTGCGCGAGCCCGCTAACGACTCGCTAACGACGGGTTGGCCCGAGTCCCCCTGCGTGTTTAGCTGGCGGCATGGACTTCCGGATCCTCGGGCCGCTCGAGGTCAGACGGGACGGGCGCGCGCTGCCGCTGGGCGGACGCCGGCTACGCGGGCTTCTCGCCCTGCTTCTCCTGCGTGCCAACGAGGCCGTCCCGTTCGACGTGATCGTCGACGAGCTCTGGGGCGTCGACGCCCCCGCTACGGCGAGAGCTGCGCTGCAGAATCAGGCCTCGGCTCTCCGCCGCGTTTTGGGCGGAGACCGCCTGCTCACGGAGATCTACGCCTACCGATTGCGAGTGGAGCCGTGTGAACTGGATCTCGACACATTCGAGTTAGTCGTCGCCGAGGCGCGAGGAGCGGAACCTGCGTTTCGGGCTGTTCGTCTTGCTGAGGCGCTGTCGCTCTGGCGAGGGCTGCCACTTGTGGAGTTCCCCGCAGAGCCTTTCGCACAGTCCGAGGTCCTCCGCCTGGAAGAGCTGCGGCTAGCCGTAGCCGAGGAGCGGATCGGCGCCGAGCTGGCGAGCGGCAGAGCGGCCGACGTCGTGGCCGAGATCGAACGTTTGCTCAGTCGCAATCCGCTCCGCGAGCGCCTTTGGGGATTGTTGATGAACGCGCTCTACCGATCGGGTCGACAGGCCGAAGCCCTGTCCACGTACCGGCGCGCCCACGAGGCCTTATCGAGGAGCTCGGAATCGAGCCTGGACACGAGCTCAAAGAGCTTCAACGCCGGATCTTGCTCCAGGACGTCACGCTAAGCAATGGCACCGAGCGGGAGGTGCTGCCGTAGGCGGCAGGGCTTCTTCCGATGAGCAACCGCGACCGTGCCCGATCGCTACTCGACTACGCGCACGCTCTGCGCCGCCTCGGCGAGTACGCGATGGCTGGCGCCGCACTCGAGGAAGCCGAACGTCAGGCGACTTCGCTGGGCGACCGTGTGCTGTTGCTACGGGCGAGTCTGATTCGGTCCCACATCACGATCTTCGAGCAGGGCGCATCTCTACGCGAGCATCTGCCCCGCATGGAGCGCGCGGCAAACGTGTTCGCCGAGGCGCGCGAAGCGCGGGAGCTCTCGCGTGCTCTCCTCTTGCAGTCGGAACTGCTCTGCAACTTGGGGCGCGCGGAGCAAGCCGCAGCCGCGTGCGAGCGTTCGATCGCGGCAGCGATCTCGGCAGGGGATCATTAGCACGAGGCGATGAGCCGGAGCTTTCTTGGCTACCTCCTCACCTGCGGCCCGATGGCGGTCGAGAACGCGATCGCGGTCTGCGAGGAGCACCTCGCCATGCAGCACTGGACACCGCCCGGGCCGATCGAGCTCTGGGTGGCCTCGGTGAACTGGAGGCTCGAGCGGGACGGGTCGACGAGAGAAAGCGCTCGTGCACAAGGCGCAGGATGCGTGCAGGCAAGTCGGTGCCCTAGGGACACTCGCCTTCTGCGCACAAGCAATGGCCCGACTCGAGCTCAACCTTGGTGGTGCTGAGGCCGCCGAGGTGCTCCTCCGCCGGGCATGCGAGATCATCGACTCGCTCGGCGATCTGCGAGGCGGCATAGCCGTCGCTGGCGCCGAGCTCGCATACGCGATCGGAACGCGGGGCCCGGCGGAAGCGGAGCAGCTCGCCCGCGCATCGCGACATCTCGCCGCAGAGACGACTTCTACGCCCAGGTTGCGTGGCGACGCGCGCCCGGACGCCTAAGCCGCCGGAGGAGGGAAGGCCCTTGCTCGACGAGGCAGTGGCCATCTGCGCCGCCTCGGACATCCTCAGCCTGCACGCAGCTACTCTCGAAGACCAGGCCGGTGCTCGCGGCGCTGCGGGCGACACACGGGCGCGATAGCGGCTCTCAGCGACGCACTGGCTCCAGCTTCTGAGGGCCACTCGCTCGCCTCGGCGCCGGTTCGCAGGTGCTCCAAACCGGAGCATGACCAGGAAACGCAGAGCGCAGCGCGAGCGGCTTTCCAGCGACGCGGTTCCGGCCGTCTACCGACTACCGGCTAGGCTGCAAAAACGCGATTCCGTGATGCGGTGCGCGGTCGCAGGTAGTGGGCCTAGCGGCCCCCGCTACGCCGGCGCTGCCTCGCGCTCGCGCTTGCGGCGCGAGGCGAGCGTCTGCCGCGTCGTCGCCGACAGCTCGGCCTTGCGCAGGCGGATGCTCTTGGGCGTCACCTCGACGCACTCGTCCTCGCGGATGAACTCGAGCGCCTGCTCGAGCGAGAGCGGTCGCGGCGGGATGAGGCGCACGAGCTCCTCGGCCGAGGCTGAGCGCATGTTCGTCAGCTTCTTCTCCTTGCCGGCGTTCACGTCGAGATCCTCGCCGCGCGCGTTCTCGCCCACGACCATGCCCTCGTAGAGCTCCTGTCGCGGACTGATGAAGAGCGAGCCGCGCTCCTGAAGCGCGGTGATGGCGAACGCAGTCGCCTGACCCCGGCGGTCGGCGACGAGGCTCCCCGTCGGACGGGTTCGCATCTCTCCGTACCACGGCTCCCAGCGCTCGAACACGTGGTGCAGGATTCCCGAGCCGCGCGTCTCGGTGAGGAACTCCGTCCTGAAACCGATCAGCCCCCGCGCCGGGACGAGGTACTCCATCCGGGCCCAGCCGGTCCCGTGGTTGACCATCTGCTGCATCCGGCCCTTTCGCAGCGCCAGCATCTGCGTGATGACGCCGATGTAGTCCTCGGGGACGTCGATCGCGACGCGCTCGACCGGCTCGTGCGTCTGTCCGTCGATCTCCCGGGTCAGGACCTCCGGCTTGCCGACGGTGAGCTCGAAGCCCTCGCGGCGCATGATCTCGACGAGCACGGCCAGCTGGAGCTCGCCGCGTCCCTGTACCTCCCAGACGTCCGGACGCGAGGTCGGCCGGACGCGGAGCGAGACGTTGCCCACGAGCTCCTGCTCCAGCCGCCCGATCAGCGCGCTCGCCGTCAGCTTGTCGCCCTCGGTGCCCGCGAGTGGTGAGGTGTTGATCCCGAGCGTCATCGCCAACGAGGGCTCGTCGACAGCGGTGACCGGCAGTGGCCGCGGATCCTCCGCGTCGGCGATCGTCTCCCCGATCGTCACTTCGGGCAGGCCGGCGAGCGCGACGATCTCGCCCGGCCCGGCCGCTTCCGCGGGAACGCGGTCCAGCGCCTCGGTGACGTACAGCTCGGTCACGCGAGCCTTCTGGACCCTCCCGTCGGCACGGCACCAGGCGACCTCCTCGCCCTTGCGGATCGTCCCGTGCAGGACCCGGAGGAGCGCGAGCCGCCCGACGTACGGGGATGCGTCGAGGTTCGTGACGAGCGCCTGGAGCGGGTGGTCGGGGTCGTAGGACGGCGGCGGAATCGTCTCGAGCAGTGTCTCCACCAGCGGGCCGAGGTCGTCGGCGAGCTCGTCGGTCGCGAAGCCTGCGCGCCCCTCCCGGGCGTTGGCGTAGACGATCGGGAACTCGATCTGGGACTCGTCGGCGTCGAGGTCGAGGAAGAGCTCGTAGACCTCGTTCACGACCTCGGCGGGACGGGCATCGGGCCGATCGACCTTGTTCACGACGAGCACGACCGGAAGCCGCGCCTCCAGTGCCTTCCGGAGGACGAAGCGCGTCTGCGGAAGCGGGCCCTCGCTCGCATCCACCAGCAAGAGCACCCCGTCGACCATCGTCAAACCGCGCTCGACCTCCCCGCCGAAGTCGGCGTGCCCGGGCGTGTCGACGATGTTCACCTTCGTGTCGCCGATCTGGACGGCAGTGTTCTTCGCGAGGATCGTGATGCCCTTCTCGCGCTCGAGGTCCATCGAGTCGAGCACGCGCTCCGCGACCTCCTGGTTCGCGCGGAACGAGCCCGATTGCCAGAGCAGGGCGTCGACGAGCGTCGTCTTCCCGTGGTCGACGTGCGCCACGATCGCGACGTTCCGAAGATCGTCTCTCGTGGCGGTTGGTTGATTGCGCGCGGGCAGGACCGGCCAGGGTACCGCCGGTACGCTGGGCCCGTGCCCAGCGAAAAGCCGGAACCGATGACGCAGGCCCAGAAGGCGCAGCTCGAGGCGGAGTTGAGCGAGCTCGAGGGCCCAGGGCGCGCCGAGGTCGTCCAGGCGATCGCCACCGCACGCGGATTCGGCGACCTCTCGGAGAACTTCGAGTACCACGCGGCCAAGAACGACCAGGGACTGCTCGAGCACCGGATCCGGCAGATCCGCGACCGGCTCGACAGGTCCGTGCTGGTGGACGAGACCGCCTCGGTGAGCGGCACGATCGGCGTCGGCTCGAAGGCCGAGATCGAGGACGAGCGCGGGGACCGGATGAGCGTGGAGATCTCGAGCGTGGGCGGCATCTCGCCGGACTCTCCTCTCGGCCGCGCACTGCTCGGTGCCAAGGCCGGAGACGAGGTCGACGTTCACGCGCCCAAGGGCGCGTGGCGCGCCCGCGTGCTCTCCGTCGGTGTTTGACCACGTCACGATCCGCGTCTCGGACCGCGATGCGTCGGAAGCCTTCTACGCCCTCGTGCTCCGGACGCTTGGGTTCGAGGCGACCTACTCGGAGGACGACTTCACCGAGTGGGACGACTTCTCGCTCTCGGGCTGGAGCCCGGGGAAGCCCATCACCCGCGACCTACACCTCGGGTTCGTCGCGCCGTCCCGCGACGCGGTGGACGAATTCTGGCGCGCCGGGATCGAAGCGGGCCATCAAAGCGACGGTGAGCCCGGTCGTCGGGCTGAGTACCGGGACGACTACTACGGCGCCTTCCTCGTCGACCCGGATGGGAACAGCGCCGAGGCCGTGCATCACGGCGGGATCCGCGAGGGCGGCGTCATCGACCATCTCTGGTTCCGTGTCGCGGACCTCGCGGCTGCGAAGGAGTTCTACGAGGCCGTCGGTCGCCACGCCGCCTACCGCCTGAATCGCGACGGCCCCGAACGGGCGCAGTTCGCCGGGACATCCGGATCGTTCTCCGTCGTCGCCGGCGAGCGGACCAATCCCTTCCACATGGCGTTCCCGGTGGACGACAACGCTGCCGTCGAAGCGTTCCACGCCGACCTTGTCGGGCGGGGCTACCGGGACAACGGCGGCCCCGGTGAGCGGCGGAAGTACCACGAGGGGTACTACGGCGCGTTCGTCTTCGACCCCGACGGCCACAACATCGAGCTTGTGAACCACAACCGCTAGCCGGCGGTGCGGCGGGCTAGGGCGAGCTCCGCAAGGCGGGACGTCCCCGCCAGCACGGCGACGCGCGATGCCCGGACCGCGCGCAGCGTTGCCGTGCGCCTCCCGTCACCAAGCACAGCGAGCTCGCCGAGCACGGCGCCGGAACCGATCTCGGCAACCGGCTCGCCGTCGATCACGACTTGCAGCACCCCGTCGAGGAGCATGAACATGTCGGTGCCGGGCTCGCCCTGTTCGACCAGGCACTCGCCCGGAACGAGGCGGCGCCTCTCGAGCTTCGCACCGCCGCTCCGCAGCACGATCTCGTCGAGCTCGTCCTCGAGCTCGCCGCCCGCCCACGGGGACTCCTCGAACGACTCGCGGTACCAGCCGTCGTAGTCGGTGAGTCCGTGCTCCGAGACAAGGCTGCCGTCCGCGCCGTAGACCGAGTGGCGCGGAAACGGGCTCGACGCGGCGAGCCTGCCCTCCGACGAGCCGTCGGTGCGGATCACCAGCTCCAGCGTGGTCCAGGCAGTCGCGGAGCCGATGTGCAGGTAGGGCTTGCCGCGAAGCGGGCGCGGCGCAGGCAGGCCGATCCGCCCGCCGACGGTCTGCTGGAACCGCACGAAGCCGTCACCGACTTCTGCCTCCGGCCGGAGGACCGGAAACTCGACCGCCGGGAACGAGATCTGGTCGTTGGCCCGGTCGATCCGTGCGCCTGCGACGAACGTACGGCCGCCGCGGCCGTGGTCGACGATCCGACCGTTCTCGACGCTGATCCATGCGCGAAGCTCATTCGCTTCGCGAAAGGCGTCGGCGGCACGCAACCG
>CAWHBN010000001.1:0-156071 GCA_963827705.1 uncultured Actinomycetes bacterium | reverse complement strand
GTTCCTCGGCCCGGAGTCCGGCCTGGCCGTTCCGGACGGCGAGGGCGGCGTCGACATCTACGTCGCGACGCAGTGGCTCCACGTCGACCGCGACCAGGTCGCGCCGTGCTTGGGCCTGCCCAAGGAGCAGGTGCGGATCCATCTCGCAGGCGTCGGCGGCGCGTTCGGCGGGCGGGAGGACCTGTCGATGCAGATCCACGGCGCGATGCTCGCGCTGCACACGAACCGGCCCGTGAAGATGGTCTACACGCGCGAGGAGTCGTTCTTCGGCCACGTGCATCGCCATCCGGCGCGAATCTGGGCGGAGCATCGGGCGAACCGGGACGGGAAGCTCGTGAACGTCCGGATGCGGATCCTCCTCGACGGCGGCGCGTACGCGTCCAGCTCGACAGCCGTCACCTCGAATGCGGCGTCGTTCGCCGTCGGGCCCTACGCGATCGAGAACGCGCTGATCGAGTCGACCTGCGTCTACACGAACAACCCCCCGTGCGGGGCGATGCGCGGGTTCGGCGCCGTCCAGACCTGCTTCGCCGCCGAGGCGCAGATGGACAAGCTCGCCGCCGCGCTCCAGATGGATCCCGTGGAGCTGCGGCTGCGGAACGCGATGGCGCCGGGCGACGCGCTGCCGACGGGGCAGAAGGTCACCGGGTCGATGCCGGTCGCGGAGGTGATCCGCAAAGCGGCGGCCATCCCGATGCCGGAGGCGGAGGAGCTGCCGCGCGATCCGATCCGGCTCCCGGGCGGCGCGGGGAACACGACGAGGGGTGAAGGCGTTCGGCGCGGCGTCGGGTTCGCGGTCGGCTTCAAGAACATCGGGTACTCCGAGGGGTTCGACGACTACACGGCGGCGCGGGTGCGGCTGTTCGCGGACGCGGGCGGCGAGCTCGTCGCGGAGGTGCACTGTGCGGCGGCCGAGGTCGGCCAGGGCGTGACGAACGTGATCCTGCAGACGGCCCGTACGGAGCTCGAGCTGGAGAACGTCTTGCTCGCGCCGGGGACGACGGCGGCGGTCGGCTCAGCGGGCTCGACGTCGGCCTCTCGCATGACCTGGATGGCCGCAGGTGCCGTGCAGGCGGCCTGCCGGGCGGTTCGCGACGAGCTGGAGCGGCGAGGCGGAAAGCTCGGTGACGGCGAGGAGGTCGACCTCGAGCGGATCTACCGTCACCCGCGCACGTTCCCGCTCGAGCCGGAGACCGGCCAGATCACGGACGGTCGCGCGCACGTGGCCCTGGCGTGCGCGGCGATGCGGGTCGTGGTCGAGGTGGACGTCGAGCTCGGGCTCACGCGGGTCGTCTGGATCGGAACGGCGCAGGACGTTGGGCGAGCCGTCAACCCGCAGGCGGTCTACGGGCAGATCGAGGGCGGGACGGCGCAGGGGATCGGCCTCGCGCTGATGGAGGAGATCCAGACGAGCGACGGCCTGATCACAAACGCGAGCTTCACGGACTACCTGATCCCGACCGCGCTCGATATGCCGCCGGTCGACGCGGAGCTGATCGAGGATCCCGAACCGGATGCGCCCTACGGGGTGAAGGGCGTCGGTGAGCCGCCGACAGTGGTGTCGACCGCCGCGGTCATGTCCGCGATGCGCGCAGCGACCGGCCGGGAGCTCGGCCGGGTCCCGGTGAGGCCCGACGACATCTGCCTCTAGGCGGACCGGGCGAAACGGCCGGCCAGGCGTGCGCCGAGCCATGCGAGGCCGGCGACGACCAGGGCGACGATCAGCAGGAACACGAGATCGCCCGCCGCGAGGCGTGATTCGCCCTCCTCCGGCTCCGGGGCGATCGCAGCCACGAGCATGACGACGACGGCGACGACGGCGCCCCACCACCACGGTCTGCCGAGCAGGCGTGCCGCAGCCCCGGCGAGGATCGGCAGCGCGAAAGCTGCGAGTACGAAGAAGACCTCTGCCATCGGAGGGCTGGATGGTAGGGGACGCTTCGAGCCAACTCTGAGCCTGTAGCTTCTGGACGTGAGTCTTCCGGACGTCGTGTCCCAGGCCGAGTGGCAGGCGGCGCACGAAGCGCTCTTGGCCAAGGAGAAGGAGGCGACCCGCGCGAGCGACGCCCTGGCCGCCGAGCGCCGCCGGCAGCCGCTGACGGAGATCGAGAAGGACTACGTCTTCGAGGGGACGGACGGCAAGGCGAGCCTGCTCGACCTGTTCGAGGGCCGCAGCCAGCTGATCCTCTACCACTTCATGTTCGCGCCCGGCGTCAACGGCTGGCCGGACGCGGGCTGCCCCGGGTGTTCCATGTTCGTCGACCAGGTCGGCCACCTCGCCCACTTCCACGCCCGCGACACGTCGTTCGCGCTCGTCTCGTTGGCGCCGCTCGAGCGGATCGAGGCCTACCGCCGCAGGATGGGCTGGGAGATCCCGTGGTTCTCGTCCGCCGGCTCGGAATTCAACCGGGATTTCGGCGTCTCGACCGACCGGGGCGAGACCTTCGGCCTCAGCGTTTTCATCCGTGACGGAGAGCGGGTCTTCCGCAGCTATTTCACGACGTCGCGTGGAGTCGAAGCGCTCGGAAGCGTCTGGAGCTTCCTCGACCTCACACCGCTCGGCCGCCAGGAGGAATGGGAGGACACACCCGAGGGCCGGTCACAGACGCCGCCGTACGAGTGGTGGCGCCGCCACGACGAGTACTAGGTCTCAGCGCCGCGAGAGCGTGAGCGCCGCGCCGGCGGCGAGGAGCAAGAGCCCAAGGATCCGCCAACGGTCGATCGGGATCGCGTCCTGGGCGAGCCATCCGTACTTGTCGATCAGCGCCGCCATGATCAGGTTCCCGGCGATGACGAGCCCGATCGTCGCCGCGACGCCGATCCGTGGCACCGCGACCGTCGCGGCCAGAACGATGTAGATGCTCGCGATCCCGCCGACCCAGAGCCACGCGGGCTCGTGGGTTGCGGCGCGCACACCCGCAAAGCTCCGCTCCCAGACGATGAGAGCTGCGGCGGCGCACACGAAGGAGACGAGCACGGAGAACGCGACGGCCGGGACGATCCCGACGCGTTCGCCGAGCTCTCCCATCACCGCCGCCTGGACGCCGCCCGCGATCCCGGCTGTGAAGCAGATCGAGACTGCGAGAGCCGTTCCGCTCGACATCGAGGGCGAAGCTATACGCTCCCGCCCGGTCGCCGACGACGGAAGGAGAGCCATGATTCGCGTGTTCATGCTCTACGAGGAGAAGCCGGATCCGAACCGGTACGAGCAGCACGCGGAGCTCTGCCGCAAGGTCCCCGGCGGGACGTTCAGGCACGGCACGGTCTTCGGCGCACCGAGGGGCGAGCCGGAGTACCCGTACTACGCCGAGTGGGAGTTCGCGGACATGGAGGCCTTCAAGTCGGCCGCGCGGACGGATGAGTTCATGGCGACCGGCAAGGACGCGATGGAGATGGGCGGTCGCTTCCACGTCCACTTCGCAGAGGTCGAGTGAGCCAGCCGACCTACCCCGCACCGCTGTCGCCCGAAGAGCTCGGCTTCGAGAAGATCGTCTACGACAAGGCGCCGCCACGGGCGACCATCACCTTCAACCGGCCGGACGTCCTCAACGCCTTCGACTTCCAGATGCTGCGAGAGCTCGCCCGTGCCTGCGAAGACGCCTCCTGGGACGACGAGATCCGCGTCGTCGTCCTCACCGGCAAAGGGCGTGCGTTCTGCGTCGGCGCAGACCTGCGCAACTGGGCGGAGGAGTACGTCGGCAAGCCGACCGAGTACTGGAAATGGTTCGGTGCCTTCAAGGACGCGCACGACCGGCTGCGGGAGATCGGGAAGCCCACGCTGGCGCGGATCAACGGGATCGCGGTCGGCGGCGGCAACGAGCTCCAGATGGCCTGCGACCTCGCCGTCATGGTCGACGATGCGTTCATCCGCCACGTCGGGCCGGAGCATGGGTCGGTGCCGGCCGGGGGCGCGACGCAGTGGCTCGCGATCATGGTCGGCGATCGGCGGGCGCGCGAGATCGTCTTCATGTGTGAGGAGATCCCGGCCAAGCAGGCCGAGGAGTGGGGGCTCGTGAACTGGGCGGTTCCGGCCGGGGAGCTGGACGCGAAAACTGACGAGGTGGTCGAGAATCTCGCGCGCAAGCTCCCGCAGACGACCCGTTACGCGAAGCAGCACATGAACTTCTGGCGCGACCTCGCATGGCACGAGACGATCAACCACGCCCGCGACTGGCTCGCGCTCTCGATGGCGACCGACGAGCCGAAGGCGGCGATCGAGAAGTTCCTGAAGAAGTGAGCGAGTCACTGGTTCTGGTCGAGCGCGACGAGCCCGTCGCCGTCGTCCAGCTCAACAGGCCGAAGCAGCTCAACGCGCTCTCCGACGACCTGATGTCGGAGCTCGTCGAGCGGCTCCAGGAGCTCGACCGCGACGGCGGCATTCGTTGCATCGTCCTTGCGGGGTCGGAACGCGCATTTGCCGCCGGCGCGGACATCGGGCAGCTCGCCGAGGCGTCGACGATCGACCTCTATTACCAGCGGCGGGTCGAGCGCTGGGACGCGATTCGCGAGCTCTGGACGCCGCTCGTCGCGGCCGTCTCGGGGTTCTGCCTCGGCGGCGGTTGCGAGCTCGCGCTGGCCTGCGACCTGATCGTCGCGTCCGAGACCGCGAAGTTCGGCCAGCCCGAGACCGGGCTCGGGATCATCCCCGGCGCCGGCGGCACGCAGCGGCTCACAAAGGCCGTCGGCAAGGCGACCGCCATGGACGTGATCCTCAGCGGGCGGTTCCTCTCTGCGAGGGAGGCGCTCGAGGCGGGCCTCGTCGCTCGTCTCGTCGCAAAGGAGGCGTGGCTCGACGAGGCCAAGCGGGTCGCGCGCGACATCGCCGCGAAGGGCCCGGTGGCGAACCGCCTGGCCAAGGAGGCTGTCGACCGCGCCTACGAGGGACCGCTCTCCCTGGGGCTCGAGTACGAGCGGCGTCTGCTCGCTCTAGCCTTCGCCTCGGAAGACTCGAAGGAGGGCCTGAGCGCGTTCATCGAGAAGCGCCGGCCGGATTTCAAAGGGAGGTAGCGATGCCGAACGTCGACGAGATCCTGGAAGGGGCCCGCGACGCGATGACCGTCGGACGTGTCTACGGCGACCCGATCGAACAGGACGGCGTTACCGTCATACCGGCCGCGGTCGTCGGGGGCGGCGGCGGAGGTGGCGGAGACGACACCCAGAACGGCGGAGCTGGTTTCGGGCTCAAGGCTCGACCGGTCGGCGCGTACGTGATTCGCGGCAAGGACGTGACCTGGGTCCCGGCCGTCGACGTCACTCGGATCGTGCTCTACAGCCTCGTTGCCCTGCTGCTCGGCGGCGTCATGCTGCGCCGCAGATAGCGCGCTTCAGACGTCGAGCTCGACCGGAACGAGGTCCACGTCGAACGTCTGTCCACTGCGGTGGACTGTGACGCGGACAGTCCGGCCGATCGCATCGCCGACCATGTGACGCTGGAGGTCGTTCACGCTCTCCACGGGTGAGCCGTCGACCTCGAGGATCAGGTCCTCGGGCCGGAGCCCTGCGGCGTCGGCGGGGCTGTCGTCGACGGTCTCGACGATCTCGACCGCCGAGGTGCGCCCGAGCTGCTGGCCCAGCCGCGGGGGTAGCGGCCTCGGGCCGAGCGCGATGCCGAGATAGGCGCGGCGGAAGCGCCCCTCGCTCATCAGCGCGCCGACGATTGTGCGCGTCGCGGTGTTGATCGGCACCGCGAGGCCGAGCCCGACTCCGGCGACTGCGGTGTTGATCCCGACCACGCGGCCGCGGCCGTCGACGAGCGCTCCGCCCGAGTTGCCGGGATTGAGCGCTGCGTCCGTCTGGATCACGTTGTCGACGATCCGGGCGGCTCGCCGGGAGCGGACGGGAAGCGAGCGGCCGAGCGCGGAGACGACGCCGGCCGTGACGGACCCGGCGAAGCCGTGAGGGTTGCCGATCGCGACCACGAGCTGCCCGACGCGGAGGCTCTCGGCGTCGCCGAGCTCGGCGGGCTCGGCGTCGCTGTCGAGGCGGAGGACGGCGAGGTCCGAGAGCGGGTCGGCGCCGACGATGTCGAAGGCGAGCTCCCGGCCGTCGACGAACGATGCGATCCCCGTTCCGTCGGTGCGTTCCACGACGTGGGCCGAGGTGAGCGTGAAGCCGTCCGGCGTGATGACGACCGCGCTGCCCGCCCCGTCGAGCCGGCGGCCACCACGAACGCGGCGCGAGACGCGGAGGTTGGCGACGGAGGGCGCGAGCCGTTCCGCGACCGTCGTGACGACGCGGGAGTAGGCGTCGAGCGCCTCGTCGTCGGTTGGAAGCGGTGTGGGTGCGACCGGTTGGTCGGAGTCCTGTCGCTCGGCGCGAACGAGCTGGAGATCTGCCATCGGGCCAAGGTACCCCCGGCGCGAAAGGCTGCGTCGAGGGCGCAGCGCCGGGTCGCTCTACGCCCCACCCACCCGGGGAAGAGAGCCCACGGCAAACGCTAACGGCGAGCAGCGCGCGGATGGGTGACGCGGATGCGCCAAGATTGCACCAATGGCCGAGGTCGAGACAACGCGGGAGGGCGGCGTCCTCACGATCACGCTGAACCGCCCCGACGTCCTGAACGCCTTCAACCGCGACATGCACAAGGCGCTCGGCGAGGCGCTGAAGGAAGCTCGCGACCCGGAGATACGCGCGGTCGTCCTCACCGGCGCCGGCCGCGGCTTCTGCGTCGGGCAGGATCTGACCGAGTTCCGCGAGGCGCCGGGTGACATCGCCGATCGCCTCCGCGCGAGCTACCACCCGAACGTGCTCGCGATCCGGGCGCTCGAGAAACCCGTGATCGCGGCGGTCAACGGCGCCGCCGCCGGCGCGGGACTGTCGGTCGCCTGCGCGTGCGACATCCGCATCGCCTCGGACGCGGCAACCTTCGTCCCCGCCTTCATCAACATCGGCCTCGTCCCCGACTCTGGCGGCAGCTACTTCATCGCCCGCCTACTCGGTCCAGCCCGCGCCTTCGAGTGGATGACGTCCGGGCGCAGGCTCTCGGCCGAAGAAGCCCACGCTTGGGGCCTCGTCTCCGAGATCGTTCGAGCAGATGACTTCCCGGCCCGCGCCGCCGAGCTGGCGGCGCAGCTCGCCACCATGCCGACCCGCGGAATCGGGATGACGAAGCGGCTCTTCGACCACGCCGCAGAGTCGACGCTCGAGGAGCAGCTCGAGTGGGAGGCGCAGCTCCAGTCCGCGGCGACGAAGACGGACGACTTCCGAGAGGGTGTGAACGCCTTCCTCGAAAAGCGCGACCCGAAGTTCGAAGGCCGCTAGCCCTCCGGTCTCGCGCAGGAGAAGAACCCGATCTCCGCGGAGATCCGCTGAGCCTCCTCACCCGGGCCTGACGACTGGGCGAACGTCTGCTGCGCCTGCGCCTCGTTCCCGTCGAACGCCTGCCGACCGGCCTGCGCCCAGAGGTCGAGCTGCTGGTCCATCAACCCGATCATCCGCCGGAAGTCAGCGGCGTCGCCCTCCGGCACGTCGATCGCGCGGAGCTTCTGGTTCTGCTCCCGCGCGATCGGGACTGCGCGCTGCATGAAGACGGCGAAGTCGCGCAGGTATGTCTGCGGGGGAGGAATGAGCGAGATCTGGCGCTCGTGCTGGGCGCAGATCGCGTCGGCCTCCTTGACGAACTCCGCCTCGCCGCTGTCGCTGCCGAAGGAACAGCCGGCGAGCGCCGCCACCAGGGCGCCAAGGGCTACCGCTTGACGGCCCACAGGTACGCGTGTCCCATCCGCCACGCGCCGCGACCTTCCTCCACCGCCGGGCGCAGCGCCTCAACGAGCCGCTCGCGCTCTGCGGCGGTGAGCGCCTCGTCCATCGCCTCGGCGAGGGTCGGGATCTTCGGATTGCCTGAGCTCTGCACGAACGAGTCCCAGTTTCGCGCCTCCGGCGGCTCGATGTCGGCGCGATACTCGAGGTGGATCGGGAAGAAACCAGCGTCCTCCGCGAGCGAGATGAGGTCACGCTCGTCGAAGTCGAGCATCGGATCCTCGGGTGGCTGCCGCCTCGCGTAGACCTCGGTCAGCTTCTCCATCAGGTCGCGCACACCGTCGACGTCGTAGCCCCACGTCCCGCGCCGCTCGGCCATTCCGAACCGGTTGATCGGCTCGAACAACGAGATGCGGCCGCCGGGCCTGAGCACGCGATTGAGCTCTGTGAAGGCACGTTCCTTGTCTTTGACGTAGATCAGGACGCTTCGGGTGGCGGCGACGTCGATCGACTCGTCGTCGATCCCGTCGAGGTCGGTCGCGGCCGCCTCGACGAAGCGGCACCGATCGACGATCCCCGCGTCGACGGCAAGCCGACGGCAATCGTCGAGCAGCGGGCGCGAGACGTCTGCGAACACGACATCCGCGTCGCGGTCCAGCGCGCCGAAGGCGATGAGGCCGTTTCCGCAGCCGACGTCGAGCAGTGTCTCGCCGGGAGCGAGCCCTGCGTTGTCGAGCACTCGGTCACGCACCGTCCCAAGGTGCTCGAGCATGCGGCGCTCGTACTCGGGATCCCCTCCGGTGCGGCGAGTGCGGAGCCAGTCCGCCCACGCGTCGCTCACGAAGGGATGATCCTCTCGAGAGCGGGCAGCAGGCCGAGGAGGCTCCTGACGGGGATGCGCCGGACGACGCTGCGCAGCTGATCCGCAATACCCGTGTTGAGCGCGTCCGCCCGCTCGGCGTCGTCGATTGCGCGCAGGAGCCCGGAGCGCACGAGCTCCTCCAGCTCCTCGTCATCGATTCCATGCTGCCGTGCGAACCGCTCGAGCTCGTCGCGGCTGTCGAAAGCGAGGACGACCTCCTCCCGTGAAGTCCGGAGCTCGCAGGCGGCACCGTCGAGCGCCGACAGGACGATCTGCTCGGCGACTTCGGAGAGCCCGTCCGGATCGCGCCAGTCCCGCGAAGCGCAAGGGTCAGCCACCTTCGCCGGTGCGTACGACGCGCCTCCGAGCGCCAGATACGCACCGACCAGCGCAAGGCTGAGTGCCGCGGCGGCCGCAACAGCTCGCATCAGAGGCTCACGTCGCGGCGGTCGAGGAGAATCGGCACGAGGGCGACGAGCCCCAGGAGTGCGGCCGCGAGGAAGGATCGCGAGAACGCGTTCGTCGCGGCCCGGTCGAGCTGATCCTGCAATGAGCCGGCCAGATCCGTGTACGCGGAGCTGTCGCCCCGCTCGGTCACGATCTCGCCGACATCTGGCACCCGGGCCTCTGCCTCGGCGTCGTCGACGGCGGCGAGGATCTCGCGGGCGACGCCGAGCTTCACGAGCGGCGGGATGCGACTGTCGAGGACGTAGGCCGTTCCGGCGGCGAGCGCCTCGTCGCCGTTCCGCTCGAGGTCGGTGGTGAAGATCGGAGTGAGGAGCAGGAGCCCGAGGACGACGCCGGCGTGTCGAGCGGCAAGCGTCCAGCCGCCGTGAACCACCTGTGACGCGCGGCCCGCGAGGGCGCGCTCGGTGAGCGCCGAGAGGGCAAGCCCGAGGCCGGCGCCGATCGCGATCTGCGGTGGAACCGTCCAGCCCGCCCCGGCTTCGGGGAGCCAGCCGAGTGCGGCCAGGCCGCCCGAGATCAGGATCACGCCTGCAGCAGCACGCGTCCAGAGCGGCGTGATCGCTCCCGCGAAGCGCGCGGCCAGGATCGCCGAGATCGGCATCACCGTCACGACGGCGCCGGCGGCGAGCGGCTCCAGCCGCCAGCCGTTGATCAACAGGATCACGAGCAGGAAGAGCGCCGCGACGAGCGCGCCGGAGACGAGCAGCAGCGCCGCGTTCGCGCCGAAGTGCGGACGCTCCAGCGGCCGAAGCGTGGGCGTGTAGCGCAGCCCAGGGAGGGCTGCCAGCGTCAGCAGGAGGAGGGGCGCCTGAACGACGAAGATCGACTCCCAGCCGAACAGCTGCGTGAGGATCCCGCCTGCCGCGGGCCCGCACGCGGCGCCGAGGATGCCGGCGAACGCCCAGATCCGCGCGGCCGGGGCGTCGGCTCCCATCGCAGCGGCGAGCAGCCCGAGCGCTGCGCAGACGACGGCCGCGCCCGCGACTCCCTGAACGGTGCGAGCGCCCACGAGGACACCGAACGAGGGCGCGAACGCGCAGGTAAGCGAGGCGGCCGCGAAGACCACCGCTCCGGCTGCGAACACAGGCCTCGGGCGGCGACGGGCGACGAACGCCGCCGGCAACGCCGCGACCGCGAGCGCCAGGTTGAACGAGGTCAGCGCCCAGGCCAGCGTCTGGATCTCGACGTCGAACTGCGCCAGGATCTCGGGCAGCGCGATCGTGACCACCGACGAATCGGCGAGGACGATCCCGACCGAGAGCCCCAGGAGCGCGATGCGAGTCCGCGCCGGCACCGAGTGGAGCCTAGATCGTCCCGACACAACGGAGGGGCCGCGCGCCTCTGAACCCCAAGCGCGGCCCACCGAACCGACTCGTACGGTTCCACGGTCATGCTCCGCGCCGATCACGTGCCTGCGCTTCTTGCCGGAGCGCTCGTGCTCGTGCTCGGCTTCGACGAGGGCGGATTTTCGCCGCCGACGTGGGTCTGGAGCGTCGTGCCGCTCGCAATCGTCGCCGGTTCGCTTCTGTCCGGGCAGGCGCGCCGGCCCTCGCCGCTCGAGCTCGGGTTCCTCGCCGCCCTCGTAGGCCTGCTCGGCTGGACGCTGATCTCGGCGATCTGGTCGCTCGACCCGACCGCGTCCCTTCTCGATGCCCAGCGGCTCCTTCTGTACGTGTCGACCGCCGCAGCCCTCGTGCTGCTCGCCCGTCCGGGGTCGAGGCCGAGCCTCCTGGTCGGCGTGCTCGTCGCCATCACCGTGCTCTGCGTGGCGGGTCTCGCCGACGCTGCAGTCGGCGACGATCCGATCGGCGCCGTCACGGACGACCCCGGCTCCGATGACCGCCTCGCCGAGCCCATCGGCTACGCGAACGGCGTGGCCGTGCTCGCGTCCATGGGGATGCTCCTGGCCCTCGGCCTCGCCTTCGTCACCGCGCGCCGGAGCTTGCGCGTGGCCTGTGCGCTGCTCATCCCCCTGCTCGCCCTGACGCAGTACCTCACCTACTCGCGAGGCGGGTGGCTTGCGCTCGCGGTCGGCCTCCTGGCTCTGCTTGTCGCGCGAAGCGGTTCGCTCGACCGCCGCATCGTCGTCGTCGGCGGAGCAGTCCTCCTCCTCGCCGTGACCGTGGCCGGAGTTGCGTTTGCCCGTTCCTTCTCGGCGCCGACGACGACGCCGGCCGAGGGAGCGGCACGCCTTCGGACGCTCTCCGGCAGCAGCCGCGCCGACTACTGGCGCGTGGCACTGCGCACGGTCGAGGACGAGCCGTTACTCGGCTCGGGTGCCGGCAGCTACCGCCGCACGTGGTATCGAGACCGCCCCGTGCCCCAACCGGCCCGGGACGCGCACAGCCTCTATCTCGAGACGCTCGCAGAGCTCGGGCCCCTCGGGCTCCTGCTTCTGCTGGTCGCCCTCGGGCTGCCCCTTGCAGCGGCGGTCGCCGCTCGTGGCGACCCGCTGACACCCGCGGCGCTCGGCGCCTACGTGGCGTTTCTCGCCCACACGGCTCAGGACTGGGACTGGGAGTTGCCGGCCGTGACCGTGCCCGCGCTCGCCTGCGCGGTCGCGCTGCTGCTCACGGGCCGGCAGCGCTGGGCGCCGCTCGGGCAGGCGGCGAGGTTCGTGGGCGGCGCGGTCGCTGTTGCGCTCGTCGTGGTCTCGCTGGCCGCCTACGCAGGGAACCGCGAGCTCGCACTCGCCGAGAACGGGTCGGAGCGCTCGGCCCGGCGGGCGGCGCGTCTCCAGCCCTGGTCCGCGGAGCCATGGCGCGTCCTCGGCGAGGCCCAGCTCGAGCGGGGCGAGGTCGAAGCCGCCCGCGCAAGCTTCCGCGAAGGCCTGAGCCGAGACGACGGCGACTGGGAGCTCTGGATCGACCTGGCGTTGTCGAGCGAAGGAAGCGCGAGGCGCGACGCGTTCGCCCGCGCCGTCCGGCTCAATCCTCGAGACCCGGACCTCCTCGAGCTCCGCGAGGAGTAACGGAGCGGTCCGGCGCTACTAGATCGTCTTGAACTGCTCGAACGGCTGCCGGCAGCTGCGGCAGTAGCGCAGCGAGCGGCAGGGCGTCGGCCCGAAGAGGTTGTCCAGCTTCGTGTCCGTCGAGCCGCAGTACGGACAGCGGAAGGCCCCCGTCTGGAGCTGGACGAGCGTGGGCCCGCCCGGCTCGCGCGGCGCAGGCGGCGCGAAGCCCGCGGCTCGCAGCTTCTCGCGTCCCTCGGGCGTGATGCGGTCGGTCGACCAGGAGTCGTCCGAGATCACCGCGACCTCCGGCTCGCCGCCGAGCTCACGTACCTTCGCCGCCATCTGGTCGCGCATCACCTCGAGCGCGGGACAGCCGAGGAACGTCGGTGTGAACTCGACTCGCACCCGACCGTCCTCCACGGCCACGCCTCGTACGACTCCCAGGTCGACGAGCGAGATCACCGGGATCTCTGGATCGGGGATCTCGGCGAGCGCGTCCCAGACCTGCGCCTCGGTCACCATGTCGCACCCGCGACCGAGCGGCGCACCATCGTCATCTCCTCCCACAGCGCGCTGAACTCCTCGCCCGGCTCTCCGCGTTCGTCCAGCAGAGGCCGAAGCTCGTCGAGAGCCTCGGCGAAGCGCGGCTCGCCGGCCACGCGGTGCTGCCACATCTGCGCATGGAGACGGTGGTAGGCCTCCTCCCGGTCGATCTTCGCCGCCAGGCCCGCGACGTCGGGATCGGCCGACGCCTTCAGCGCCTCGAGCCGCTCGGCGTCCGCCGCCTCGTAGAGGACGTGTCGCGCGAGCGTCCGCGCCCAGTCGGGCACGAGCCGGAGCTCGACGAGCCTCGAGTGGCGGTACTCGTGCGGCGACCGGTCGAACGCGAGCTCGTCCGCGGTCCCGCCCACCTCGTCGGCGACGAGCTGGTACAGCGCCCGCGCGTGGCCGATCTCGTTCTGGGCGATCGACGAGAAGGCGACATCCTCCTCGAGGAACGGCGCGATCCCCGTCCACTCGGAGTTGCGCCAGCCGAGGACGAGCTCGTCGTCAGCGATCGGCAGGAGCAGCCGTTCCCGCTCGCTCACGTGCCTCCTTCAGCTTCTCCTTCAGCGGGTAGCCGTCGACCCGGTGGTAGTTGCGCTGGAGCTCGTCGACGAACTCCTCGATCTGCAGCACCGACTCGCGCGGGACCACCCAGAGCGCGACCGACTCGCCGCGCCGGCCGTACTGCTCCCGCGCGTAGGCCTCTGCGAACGACGCGTCTGGTGCTCCGATCGAACCGGCGTGCGCGAAAGGCTGACCCTTCCGCTCCTGCCTGAACACCTCGAAGACGATCACGCCGCTTCGGCGAGCACGGTGCGGCGAACCCATTCCGTCTCGGCGCGCGCCCGCTCGCGCAGCTTCAGCCGCTCCTGGGTCATCGGGCCGTGGCCGGTGACGACGTGCTTGAGCTCGTCCCAGTCCGGCTCGGTGAACTCCCAGACGCCGTCGTCGTCCTTGCGCAGCTTCGGGTCCGGGACGGTCAGCCCCAGCTCCCAGATCTGCGGGACGTAGCCGTCGAGGAACTGCTGGCGCGCCTCGCCGTTGCCCTGGCTCTTGATCCGCCAGACGTACATCGGGTCGTCCTCGGCGGGGATCGGGTTGCCGTGGAACTGCATCAGCGGCCCCCACCACCGGTTCACCGCCTCCTGCACGAGCTCGCGCTGCTCGTCCGTGCCGTTCATCATCGTGAGGATCACGTCGCGGCCGTGGAGGATGTGGAACGACTCCTCCCAGCAGATCTTCTTCATGATCCGCGCGTACGGCGCGTACGAGCACTTGAGGAGCGCCTTCTGGCTGATGATCGCCGCGGCGTCCACGAGCCAGGCGATCACGCCGACGTCGCCCCACGTCTTCGTCGGGTAGTGGAAGACGTTGTGGAACTTCGACTTGCCGGAGATCAGGTCGGCGAGGCACTGCTCGCGCGGCTTCCCGAGGTCCTCGACGACCCGGTAGATCAACTGCGCGTGGCCGACCTCGTCCTGCACCTTCGCGGTGAGGGCGAGCTTCCGCTGGAGCGTGGGTGCTCGGAGGATCCACTCGCGCTCGGGCAGGACGCCCATGAGCTCCGAGTTGCCGTGCATCTCGATGAACTTGATCAGCTTGGCCCGGTACTCGTCGGGCATCGGGTCGTCGGTCTCGACCTGGCCGCCGGACTGGACGTACTCGAGGAATTCCTGGTCAGTCATCTCGCCTCCGAAACGAACGATCGTTAGTGTCCGATCCTAGCGTGTCGACCCGGCGATCGGAGCTAACGCGCGAGGCCGCCCGCCTCTTCGCGGAGCGGGGCTACCACGGCACGTCGATCGGCGAGCTCGCCAAGGCGCTCGGCGTCCAGAAGGGCTCGCTCTACGCCCACATCGACTCCAAGCAGGACCTGCTCTACGAGGCGATGAGCGAAGGCTCGCGCGCCTTTCACGAGTCGCTCGACGCGATCCCCGACGACCTGCCTCCCACCGACCGGATCAGGCTTGCGCTGCGTGCGCACCTCCGCGTCGTCGCGGAGCAGCTCGACGTCGCGACCGTCTTCGTTCGCGAGTGGCGCTACTTGGAGGGCGACCGGGCGGAGGAGTTCCTCGCCGAGCGTCGCCGCTACGAGGAGCGCTTCCGAACGCTCTTCCGCGAGGGACGCGAAGCCGGGGCGCTCCGCACGGACCTCGACGACCAGGCCGCGGTGCTGCTCGTCCTCTCGGCGGCGAACTGGGCGTACACCTGGCTGCCCGCCGGGGCCGACACGGACGAGCTGGCCGACCGCTTCTTCGCGATTCTGCTCGACGGCATCCGGGGCTACTCGACCCCGTCTTAGCGCAGCCCTCTCGCGGCTTCCGTTCGAGGCTTTCTTGGGCGGAGCTGGCTTGACTTTGACCTATAGACATTCGAAGATCGCTCTCGGCCTCGCAGGGATAGGCCGACTGTCGTCTTCACAAGGGGAGGGAGATGCGACTCAAGTTCCTAGGCGGGGCTGCGCTCGTAGCCGCGCTCGGTGTCGCCATGCTGCCCGCGTCCGCGCTGCCCGTTGCGCAGATCTCCGAGAACGTCGCGGAGACTGCCGACTTCGACAGCCGGAGCGGAGCGGTGGCGCCCACAAGTGCCCAACGCGCTCACGCTCGAAAGATCAAGGCGAAGGTGCGTTGGGGACAGTTCGGGACCCCGGCCTCGGTTTTGAGGTACGGGAAGTTCCTGGCACGTGGCGTTCGCGGTAAGACCGCAGCCGCTGCCGCAAGGTGGTATCTGAACCGTCACAAGGCGCTCTTCGGGCTCAGCTCGCTCGACGGCCTGAGGGTGGAGAGCATGAACCGACTGGTCGGGAGCAAGGGCTATGTGGTCAACTTCCGACAGGTCTTCGGCAACCTCGAGACGTCCGAAAGCGGGCTCGTCACGGTCGGTGTGACCGGATCGAAGAACCGCTGGAAGGTCGCCTACATCTCCTCGTCGCTCACGCGTGACCGGGCGCTGGCGGGCACCGCCAAGCTCTCGGCCGCCGGCGCGTGGACTGCGGCGGCGCGGAACGCGGGGCTGACGAAGACGATCGCGAACGTGCTCAGCCGGAAGAAGACCCGCGGTTGGACGCAGCTCGGCGTCGCCGGGGTGCAGGGCAACCAGCTGGTGAAGCTCGTCGCGTTTCCGACCGTGCGGCGAGGCGTCGTTCCTGCCTACGAGACCGTCGTCGTGGACCTGAAGACGCCGTTGGCGCTTCGGACGTTCGTCGACGCCGCGACCGGCAGGATCCTCGCCCGCTCGAACCTCGTCGACCACGCGGCTCAGGGCAAGATCAAGCTGGCCGCCGGCGAGTCGTTCACGTACAGCGGAACCCTTCCCGCGGCGGACGCCGCCTGCAACACGCACGGCCCGTTCGCGGTTGGGACCGGCAACCGGGCGCTCGACGGCTTCGCGGCCGCGACCGTCCCGACGAACGACCTCGTTCTCGAGCTCTGGTTGAACGGCGTCCGCCTCGTGCAGGCTGACACGCTGTTCTCACCGGAGCAGTTCCACTACGAGCCGCCGGGCGGCATCGTGGCGGGCAACTACGAGATCAAGGTCTGCGACTTCCCGGGCGGGGGCGGCTGGGCTGCCCCGACCACGTACACCGGGACGCTGAACGCCGACGCCTCCCCGCCTCCGCCTCCGTATCTGGCGAAGTGGAAGGTGTTCCCGAACGTGCCCGGGCTGTACACGCTCAACCAGGATCCCTGGAACATCCCGGACCTCGACACGCGTGAGACGTGGTGCTGGATCGAGGCGCTCGGCTGCGACAGGCTCGCAGGTGGGGCCCTCACCTCACGGGGATCGTGGGATCACGATCACAAGCTGAACGCCCCGACGTTCACGACTCGCGGCAACAATGCGAAGTCGGCGACCTCGTGGACGCACGACCTGCTCCCGAGCCCGCCGCAGCACATGCCGACGAGCCCGGTCCGGGACTACAGCTACCCGTGGACGAACAGCTGGGAGAACGACGACTGCGAGCCGACACCCAACGGCCCAGCCGGCGCTACGTGGGACGACTCAGCGGCCACGGTGAACCTGTTCATGGCCCATAACCGGATGCACGACTGGTCGTACCACCTCGGGTTCACCGAGCGGAACTGGAACGCCCAGGACTACAACTTCGGCCTCACCGAGCGGCGTCAGGAGAACGACCCGATCCTCGGCGATGTCCAGGCCGGAGCCCTGTTCCCGGGCTGTGCGCGACAACGCGAACATGATCACGTTCGCGGACGGAACGCCCTCGGTCACGAACATGTACTTCTGGCAGCCGCATCGCGGGCGCGTTCTATGCCCCGTGCGTCGACGGTGACTACGACATGGGCGTCATCGGCCACGAGTACGGCCACATGATCGAGAACCGGATGATCGGCAAGGGCAACACTCGGAGTGGTCATCACGCAGGTGCCATGGGCGAGTCCCACGGCGACCTGTTCGGGATGGAGTACGTGAACTCGAACACGGCTTCACCCCGGTCAGCGACGAGAACCGCTACGCGGTCGGCGTCTACGACACCGGCAACAAGCAGCGGGCCATCCGCAACTACGGGATGAACTTCCCGACCTCGGGTGGTGTCCCGGAGCCGGGCAAGCAGCTCATGATCGACGCGCTGAACTTCAGCGACATGGGCTACGACGTCACCGGCCCGCAGGTTCACGCGGACGGCGAGATCTGGAGCAAGACCAACTTCGCCATCCGACAACTGCTGATCGACAAGTACGACGACGACTACCCAGCGGGCGACCAGGAGCTCCAGACGGAATGCGCCGAGGGCTACGTGCCCGCACATCGGTGCCCGGGCAACCGGCGCTGGATCCAGCTCGTGTTCGACGCGATGCTCCTCATGCCGACGAACCCGACGATGCTCCAGGCACGCGACGCAGCGCTGACGGCCGACCTGATGCGCTTCGGCGGTGCGAACCAGAAGGAGCTGTGGCTCGGATACGCACGGCAGGGCATGGGCGTCAACGCCGCGAGCTCGAACACGACCGCGAACACGGACATCGACCCGACGCCCGACTTCGAGCCCGGTTTCGGCACGACGCCGGCGACGGTGAACTTCGAGGTCGAGAACTCCGACCGCGACGACGTCAATGCTCGGATCTACGTCGGTCACTACGAGACCCGCGTCTCGCCGATCGCAGACACCAACCCGGCGACCTCGGGCATCAACCTCGACGCCACGGCGAAGTTCGCGCCCGGAACGTACGAGCTGATCGCGCATGCACCCGGTTACGGGTTCCATCGCTTCCGCGAGACGTTCCGGTCGGGCAGGACTCACAACATCGAGATCGAGTTGCCCACGAACTGGGCGTCGATGACCTCGGGTGCGACCGCATCGACCACCGATGGGGCCGCGACCGTGAACAACCTGATCGACGACACAGAGGGCACGAGCTGGATCGCTCCGGCGACGAACGTCGGCGGCGCGATCTCCGTCGACGGTAAGACCGCCGCGATCGACCTGGGCGGAACCAACGCCGTCCGTGTCCGCTACATCCAGGTGAGCGCCATGCTGTCGGCCGGCAACAGCCGGTTCTCGGCACTGCGCTCGTTCGAGATCTGGGCCTGCAACAACAAGGGCGCCGGCGACTGCACCACGAACGCCGGCTACAGCAAGGTGTACTCGAGCCCGGACAACGCCTTCCCAGGCGACCCGCCGCGGCCCGTGGCACCGCACCTGATCCTCAGGAAGTTCAACGTGCCGGACTTCTCCGCCACGCACATCCGGTTCGTCGTCAAGACGAGCCAGTGCACCGGCACGCCGGCATTCCAGGGCAACCAGGACGCAGACCCGGCGAACGACGCGGACTGCGACACCAACGTTGCCGCGAACAGCACCCGCAACCTCGTTCGCTCGGCGGAGCTGCAGGTCTTCCGCTCGAACGCGGACATCGACCTAGGCCTAGCGCCTAGCCGAAACGGAGAGAGGGCCGGCATCGCCGGCCCTCTCTCTTCTGCGTCCTCGAACCCTTGGGGAGGGGAAGGGACATCCTTGACTTTCGTCTATGAAGGTTTGAATATCAACCCCGGTCCCTTGGATAGAGGGGAAATTTTCTTCTCAGAAGGGGAGGGAGATGCGAGTCAAGATGCTTGGGGCTGCCGCTCTGATGGCAGCCCTCGGCGTGATCCTCCTGCCCGCTTCTGCGTTGTCCGTCGCCGAGATCCACGACAACGAAGGTCTCGCCGACTACGACATCCGGAGCGGGAAGATCGCGCCGACCAGTGCCCAGCGGGCCCACGCACGACGCCTTGCTGGGAATACGCGCGTGTCGTGGAACCGCTTCGGCACGCCTTCGTCCATCGTCCGGTACGGGAGATTCCTGGCGCGCGGCGTCCGCGGCAAGTCCGCCCCGGTCGCGGCCAGGTGGTACCTGAACCGGCACAAGGCGCTCCTCGGCCTCCGCTCGCTCGACAACCTCGTGCTCGACAGCGCGACGAGGCTGACGGGGAGCAACGGCTATGCCGTCAACTTCCGTCAGGTGTTCAAGGGAGTGCCGACGAGTGAGAGCGGGCTCGTCACGGTCGGCGTCGTCGGGAGTCGGGCGCGCGGCTGGAGAGTCGCGACCGTCACGTCGTCGCTGACGCGGGCGACGAGCCTCGCCCCGACGGTCAAGCTCTCCGCAGCCGACGGCTGGGCCCGCGCGGCCCGCGCCTCCCGGCTGAACCGCTCGGTCCTCAACATCCTCAGTCGGAAGCGGGTCGGCGGTTGGACGCGGCTGAGCGTCGCCGGCCTCGACTCACCGCAGACGGTGCGGCTCGTCGCGTTCCCGACGGTGCGCGAGGGCCTGCTGCCCGCCTACGAAGCCGCAGGTCGTCGACGGCAAGGCCGGCAAGGCCTATCGGTCCTTCGTCGATGCGCGAAACGGCCGACTGCTCGCTCGGCAGAACCTGGTCGCACCACGCCGCGTCGGGCCTGCGGCTCGCGGCCGTCACTGTGACGCCGTTCAATGGGACGCTGCCCGCGGCCGACGGGGGCTGCGTGACGCACCCGTCGTTCACGGTGGGGGCCGGAGTGCGCGCAGTCAGCGGCTTCGTCACCTCGACCAACCCGGGTACCGACCTCGTCTTCGAGCTCTACCGGGTCGGCCCGCCCGACGTCCTGCTGATCCACGCGGACGGCGGCTTCCAGCCGGAAGGCTTCCGCTACGCCCCGGCCGGAGGAGTGCCGACCGGTGACTACTACGTCAAGGTCTGCGACTTCCCGGGCGGCGGCGCTCCCCCGGAGCCGAGGACCTACAACGGGACGATCACGATCGACGACACTCCTGCACCGCCCGCCTACTGGGCGAAGGTGGGAGACCTTCCCGAGCCATCCGAACCCCGGGACGCTCGGTGCGGACCCGTGGAACCGGCCTTCAGCGGATACCCGTGAGACGTGGTGCTGGCGTCGCCGCGACCGGCTGCGATCGGGTCGTCGGAAACCTGCAGTCACGGGCTCCGTGGGATCACGACCTCGTCACCGACCTCCCGACCTTCACGACCATGGGCAACAACGCGGAGACCGCGTCGAACTGGGCGCACCAGAGCGCTCCCGATCCCGCCACGGTTCTCGCCGACGAGCCCTCTCCGTGACTACTCGTATCCATGGACGGATACGTGGAATCAGTCGGACTGCTCGGGTGCCGGGCCGACGGCAGTGCACGGCGTCTCGCTCGACGTCTCGGCTGCCGTCACGAACCTGTTCGTGGCCCACAACCGGATGCACGACTGGGCGTACGGGCTCGGCTTCAACGAGCTGGCGTGGAACGCGCAGAAGCGCAACTTCGGGCTCACCGAGGCCTGGCAACAGGGCGACCCGGTGACCGGGAACGCCCAGGCAGGCGCAGGGCTGACGACCGCTCAGGCGTTCGCCGTCGGCGCCCGCAACAACGCGAACATGGCGACGCTGACCGACGGCCTGTCGTCGATCACGAACATGTACCTCTGGCAGCCCCAGGCGGGCTCGTTCTATGCCCCCTGTGCCGACGGCGACTACGACATGCCGATCATCGGCCACGAGTACGGCCACATGATCGAGAACCGCATGATCGGGAAGGGCCTCACCCGGCAGGGCGGCCACGCCGGAATGATGGGCGAGTCTCACGGCGACCTGTTCGGGATGGAGTACGTCAACTCGAACGGGTTCGTCCCCGTCGCGGGCGAGAATCGGTACGCCGTCGGCGCCTATGCCACCGGCAACCAGTCCCGCGCGATCCGCAACTACGGGATGAACATGCCGACCGCGGGCGGAGACCCGCAGCCGGGGAAACAGCTCCTCATCAACACGCTGAACTTCGGGTCGATGGGCTACGACGTCACCGGCCCGCAGGTCCATGCTGACGGTGAGATCTGGAGCCGAGACGAACTTCAACCTTCCGCGAACGTCTGATCAAGAAGTACAACGACGACTATCCCGCGGATGACCAGGCCCTCCAGACCGAGTGTGCCGAAGGAATCACGCCGGCACACCGGTGCCCGGGCAATCGGCGCTGGATGCAGCTCGTGTTCGACGCGATGCTGCTGATGCCCGTCAATCCGACCATGCTCCAGGCACGCGACGCCGCCCTCGCCGCAGATCTGATGCGGTTCGGCGGAGCGAACCAGAAGGAGCTGTGGCTCGGGTACGCACAGGGAGGCATGGGCGTCAACGCCTCCGCCGATAAGCGAGACACGACTTCGATCCGGTGCCGGACTTCGAGCCCGTCGGGTCGAAGGCGACAACGGTGAGGTTCAAGGCCGAGAACGACGACGGAGATCCGATCAACGCCCGGATCTACGTCGGTCACTACGAGGCCCGTGTCTCACCGATTGCCGACACGAATCCCAGCGACGTCGGGACCGATCAACCTCGACGACACGGCCAAGTTCGCTCCGGCCAAGTACGAGTTCGTCGCACACGCGCCCGGGTACGGGCATGTTCGCTTCGACCTCGATCTCCGTTCGAGCCACAAGCACAATGAACAAGACCCGAACGGTCGAGATCGAGTTCCCGACCAACTGGGCTTCGGCGAACTTCGGGAGCAACCGTGAGCGACCACCGAACGCCGGGGCGACGGTCGCGGGGACCTCATCGACGACACGGAAAGCACGCAGTGGACCGCGAATGCGGACAACCTCGGCGCTGCGACGCCGGGGAATCTCACGGTGGACGGCAAGCAGGCAACGGTCGACCTCGCGGGGAGCAAGGCGATCCGTGTCCGCTACGTCCAGGTCAGCGCCCATACATCGGGCCGGAACAGCGCCGGTTCGCGGCGCTGCGGCAGTTCGAGCTCTGGGCGTGTGACAGCACACTGCGTCGGCAACTGTGCGACCGACGCAGGGTTCAGCAAGGTGTACACGAGCTCGAACGATGCGTTCCCCGGCGATCCGCCGAGGCCCGTGGCTCCGCACCTGATTCTGCGGAAGTTCGACATGCCGGACTTCAAGGCGACGCACGTGAGGTTCGTCGTGAAGCACGAACCAGTGCACCGGAGGGGCCGGCTTCCAGGGCGATCAGGACGCCGATCCTGCGAACAACCCGGACTGCGACTCGAACGTCGCCGGGCAACTCTGCGCGGAACTTCGTTCGCACGGCCGAGCTTCAGGTGTTCAGCAGCTCACCGGACATCGACGACTAGGCCGAAGCAGTTCATCGCCGCCGAGAGAGGGCCGGCATCGCCGGCCCTCTCTCGTTTCTACGGTCGACTGGGGTCCTCGCCGCCGCGGTACCAGATCGCCTCGACGCGGCGGCCGTCGGGATCCTCGAAGAAGACGCCGACGGCGATCCCGTGATCCCGCTCGCGCCAGACGATCCCGGCCGAGTCGAGCTCGCGCTTCAGCTCCTCGAGCTCCTGTTCCGATACGCGGACCCCCGTGTGCGGGCCGGCGCCGCCCGGCTCGTGGACTGCGAACGCGGTCGTGCCGAGGTACGCCATCACCGGATGCCCTTCGGTTTGGACGATGCGCGCGCCGAAGAAGCGTTCGTAGAAGGCGGCGGTCGCGGCGGGGTCCTCCGACTCCACGGCGACATGGTCGATGCGTGGCATGGTCCGGACGATGCCCCGCGTGCTCCTCGTCGTCAATCCGAATGCGAGCGGCGTCACCGATGCCGCGGCGGAAACCGTGGCCGCCGCGCTCGGCCCCGGCGTCGAAGTGGCGCGAACCGAGCGGCAGGGACATGCGGTCGAGCTCGTCCGTGACGCCGATGCCGGCGCGGTTGTCGTGTTCGGTGGAGACGGAGCGTTCAACGAGGCGCTGAACGGCCTCCGGGCCGGCCTCCCGCTCGGCCTGGTTCCCGGCGGTGGGTCGAGCGTTCTGCCTCGCGCACTGGGGCTGCCGGCCGATGTGGAAGGCGCTGCCCGGCGGATCGCCGATGCGATTCGCACCGGGCGGACGAGCGAGGTCTCGCTCGGGCGCGTCAACGGACGACGCTTCGGGTTTGCAGCAGCGCTTGGATTTCCGGCGGAGGTCGTGCGCCGCGTGGACGAGCTCGGGCGCGGGGGCGGTCGTCGGCCCCCCGACCGGGCGTTTCTGACGACTGCCGCGAGGCTCCTGGCCGAGCGGCGCGGACGGCTGCCCTCCGTGGTCGAGGTGGACGGGCACGGCCGGGCGTCGTTCGTGCTCGTGGCGAACGGCGACCCGTACACGTATCTGGGGCGGCTGCCGGTGCGCCCGACCCCGGAGGCGAGGTGGGAGGAGGGCCTGGACCTCGTCGGGCCCCGCACGGTCGGCCCGCTCTCGATCCCGCGGCTCGTCGCCGCCGCGATGACCGGCCGGACGCCAAAGACGCGCGGCGTCCTCTACCTTCATGACGTGGACATGATCGAGTTGCGCGCGGACCGCCCACTGCCGCTCCAGGTGGACGGGGAGGACCTCGGCGACGTCGACCGCGCCGAGTTCTCCTCCGAGCCCAAAGCGGCGAAAATCCTCCGCTGAGCGTCTAATAAGGACCGTGGCCGCGCCCCCCGAGGACTCCGGATTCGACCCGGTTCGCGCCGGCGGCGCCGTTCTCGCCGTGCTGGCCTTGCTCGCCGTCGTCGCCCTCGCTGCCGCGGCCGGCGGCCCGGCGACCGGCGGCGCCGGCCGTGACCTCGCCGATCCCCTCGCCACACTGCTCTTCGTGCTCGGCGGCGTCTGGGTCGCTGCGCTCCTCGTCGCCTCGCCGCTGATGACCGGCCTGACGCTGACCGGCGGCGAGCCGAAGCCGCGCCGGTGGCACGGCAACGTCTTCGCCGGAGTGATCTTCCTCTCGGTGGTCATCGCCTTGCTTGCGGTCGCCCGGAAGCTGCGGCCCGGCAACGGCAACAACAGTGGAGCGGAAGGGCAGACCGGCCCGACCCCGACCAGCCCGGAGGCGACCGGCCGCGTTCCGACCATCGATCCCGCCTCGATCGACTGGCTCGTCGTCGGCCTCGTCTTCGTGGCCGCGCTCGTCGGCTTTGCGATCCTCGCCGCCGTGCTCGTGCGCCCGAAAGGCCGGCAGATGCCGGAGCTGGAGGCCCGGAAGGAGCTCGAGCGCATGCTGGACGAGACGCTCGACGATCTCCGCCGGGAGCGCGACCCGAGACGGGCCGTGATCGCGGCCTATGCGCGCATGGAGCGCTCGCTCGGCTCGTACGGGCTTCCGCGCAGGCCCTCCGAGGCGCCGCTCGAGTATCTGGGTCGAGTGCTCGCGGAGCTGACCGGCAGTGCGGTGGCCGCCCGACGCCTCACGGGCCTCTTCGAGCGGGCGAAGTTCAGCGAGCACTCCATCGACGCGAGGATGAAGGAGGACGCGATCTCAGCCGTCGGCGCCGTGCGCGACGAGCTGCGCGCTCTCACCGTCGCATGAGCCGCAAGCTCCTTCCGATCCTCGGCTTCGGGCTGCTCGCAACCGTTCTCGCCGCCGTCGCCCTCGTTGCCGCTCCCGAGCGTCGAGAGCTCATCCTCGACATCTACGTGCTCGTGTTGGGCGGCATCGCCGTCATCCGGCTCGTCACGCTGACCCGCCGGCGCCGGATGCCGGGCGAGCGCTCGGAGTTCGACGACGCACTTCTTGCGACGCACCGCACGCCGGTCCGGATCGCGGAGCGGGACAAGCTCGCGCGCGAGGTGCAGCTGGGCATGCAGACCGCGTTCGATCTCCACTACCGCCTCCGGCCGACGCTCATCGAGATCGCGCGCAACCGGCTCGCAGGCCGTGGAGTCTCGTTCGAGAACGAGCGGCGGGCGAAGTCCGTCCTCGGCGACGAGGCGTGGGAGCTGCTGCGGCCAGGCAGGGAGCCGCCGCGAGATCGGAACGCGCCCGGGATCGGCACCGACGAGCTCGGCCGCGTCGTGAGCGTGCTTGAGAGGATTCACTAGTGCCCCTGCAAGAAATGCTGCCCCGCTTCTGGTTCGCGAGCACCAAGCCAGAGCGCGCACTCCGACGAGCCAAGGCTAGGAAGCCTTGGCGAGGAGGAGGGTCGGCTCTGGCGCCGCGTGATCGCGGACCAGAAGCAGGCGTGTATTGCTTGGAGGGGCACTAATGGTGGCGGAGGAGTTCGGCGAGCGCTGCGACGTGATCCTGGGCGAGGTCGAGCGCGCCGTGGTTGGGAAGCGCGACGCGCTGGAGCTCGTCCTGCTCGGGATGCTCGCCGACGGCCACGTCCTGATCGAGGACTACCCGGGGCTCGCGAAGACGCTCATCGCCCGCTCCTTCGCGCAGGTGGCCAGCATGGAGTTCGCCCGGATCCAGTTCACGCCTGACCTGATGCCGTCCGACGTGACCGGCGCGTCGATCTTCGACCAGCGCACGACCGAGTTCGAGTTCCGTCCAGGCCCGATCTTCACGAACCTGCTCCTCGCCGACGAGATCAACCGCGCCCCGCCCAAGACCCAGGCTGCGCTGCTCGAGGCCATGCAGGAGCGGCAGGTGACGAGCGAGGGCGTCACACGCCCGCTCGACCGCCCGTTCCTCGTCCTCGCGACGCAGAATCCCATCGAGTACGAGGGGACGTATCCGCTGCCCGAGGCGCAGCTCGACCGTTTCCTGCTCCGGATCAGCGTCGGCTACCCGGACCGGGACCAGGAGTGGCAGATCGTCCAGCGGCGCGTCGAGCGCGAGACCGACGAGGTCGTGCTCGGCCCGGTCGTCGACCGCGAGGAGCTGCTCGAGCTCCAGGGTGCGCTCGAGGGCGTCCATATCGCCGAGTCGGTCGGCTACTACATCGTGGACGTGGTTGCGGCGACCCGGACCGCAGCCGCGATCGAAGTCGGCTCGAGCCCTCGCGGGACCCTCGCGATCCTGAAGCTCGCCCGCGGCCGGGCGCTCATGGACGGGCGGGACTTCGTGACGCCCGACGACGTGAAGGCCGTCGCCGTTCCGGCGCTGGCACACCGCCTCACGCTTCGTCCGGAGCTCTGGGTGCAGCGGATCCCGGCGGAGCAGGTCGTGCGCGACATCCTCGAGCAGGTTCCGACTCCTGCCGCCGAGGATGTCCCGCAGACGGCGCCGTGACTCGGACGACCTCGCCGAAGCTGACGACGTACGCGGGGCTCGCCGCCTTCGGGCTCCTCGCAGCCGTCGCCCTCGGCAGGCCGGAGCTCGCGGTGCTCGCGGCGCCGTTCGCGCTCGTTCCGGCTCTGGGTCTGGCGCTTGCGCGCGAGCCGTCGCTTCGCGCCTGGTCGACGATGGGCTCGGAGCGGACGGTCGAGGGCGGCACGGTGGGCCTCGAGCTGGAGCTCCGAGCCGAGGCTGCGGTGCCGCACGTCGAGGTGGCGGTCGTGTTGCCCGAGGGCGCTCGTGCCGTCGAGGGGCCGAATCCGGCGCTGGTGCGCATCGGCGCCGGGCAGACCGTGGGCCTCGAGTGGCAGATCGAGTGCGGCCACTGGGGCGCGTACTCGCTGGGTGAGGTTGCGATCCGGTGCCGCGACGCGCTCGGCCTCTTCGTCTACGAGCAGAACGTGGGCGACCGTCGGCCGCTCAAGGTCTACCCCTCGGCCGAGCGGCTCCGCTCCGTGCTCCGCCCTCTCGAGACCCAGCCGTCGGCGGGGAACCAGGTGGCGCGCGAACGCGCCGACGGCATCGAGTTCGCCGATCTGCGCCCGTTCGTCCACGGCGACAGGCTCCGGCGGATCAACTGGCGAGCGACCGCGCGTTCCGGCGAGCTCTGGGTCAACGACATGCACCCGGAGCGGAACACCGACGTGGTCATCTTCCTCGACACCTTCGTCGAGGCGCGGCGGGAGGATGGCGGGACGCTGGACCTGGCGGTGCGCGCGGCCGCGACGCTCGCCGAGCGGTACCTGGCCCACCGGGACCGCGTCGGGCTCGTGGTCTTCGGCGGGATCCTGAACTGGCTGACGCCGGCGACCGGGATCGTCCAGCGTTACCGCATCGTCGACGCGTTGCTCGACGCCGAGATCATGCTCAGCTACGCCTGGAAGGACATCGACCTCGTTCCACGCCGGACGCTCCCGCCGCAGGCGCTCGTCGTGGCCGTGTCGCCCCTTCTCGACGAGCGGGCGCTGGCCGCGCTCGCCGACCTCCGCCGGCGTGGCTTCGACATCGCCGTGATCGAGGTCTCGCCCGTCCCCTTCGCGCCGCACACTGCGGATGGGTCGGATCCGCTGGTGGAACGGCTCTGGCTGCTGCGCCGTGCGGCGAGGCGGACGGCATTCCACTCGCTCGGGGTGCCGGTCGTCGAGTGGCGAGAGGGCGAGGCGCTCCAGTCCGCGATCGGGGAGGTGGCCTCATTCAGGCGGGCCGCGCATCTCGCACGCCGCTAGCCACCGGCCTCGCAGCCGTGGCGTTCGCCGCCACTGTCGGCGTTGCTGCCGTCGCGGCGGCCGGCGAGCTTCGACTGCTGGCCGCGGGCCTGTCCGCGAGCGCGACGGCCGTGCTTGCGGCCGGGCTCTGGCGAGGACGGTCGATCGTGGTTCCATGGGTGCTGCTGGCGCTCGGCGCCGCTGCGGCTGCGTCGTTCGCCGACGGCGGCGACCCCGCACGCTCGCCGCTCTTCGCGGCCGGGTTGCTCGCCGTGGGCGAGCTCTCGTACTGGTCGCTGGAGACACGGCTGAGCCGTCCGACGTCCGGCGGAGTCGCGGCCCGGCGCGCCGCCCTTCTCTCCGGGCTCGTCGCCGGCTCGATCGCGATCGGCGCCGTTCTCGTCTCGGTGGCGCGGATCGACGCCGGCGGCGGCCTCGCGCTCGAGGGTGCCGGCGTGGCGGCGGCAGTCGCGCTCGCTGCGGCGGTGCTCGCGCTCAGCCGGCGCGCTGCCTAACGGCGCGAGCGCTGGTCGAAGACTTCATCCGCTCTCACTGACCCCTGAGGTACATTCGCGCCGAGATGGCGCAAGTCTTGCCCGACGAGCGCGAACTGCGCCGCGTCATCGGCGACGGCGAGGGCATCCCGGACGGAGAGGTCGAGGGACTCGACGAGAGCGACCTCATCGAGCTCTACCGCTCGATGGTCATGCTCCGCACCTACGACGAGCGCTCCGTCGTCTACCACCGCCAGGGCCGGATCGGCACGTACGCGATCTTTTGGAACCACGAAGCGATGCAGGCGGGCTCGGTCTACGCGCTCGGGCGCGACGACTGGATCTTCCCGAGTTACCGCGAATCCGCGATCGGGCTCCTGCGCGGAATGCCGGTGTCGACGGTTCTGTCCTGGTGGCGCGGCCATCCGGCCGGGTGGTGGAACCCCCTCGACTACAACGTCGCCTCGATCTGCGTCCCGATCGCGACTCACGTCCCGCACGCAGTGGGCCTGGCCTGGGGGAAGAAGCTCCGCGGCGAGCGGGCGGTTGCGATCGCGTACTTCGGCGACGGCGCGACCTCCGAGGGCTCGTTCCACGAGGGCGCGAACTTCGCCGGCGTGATGAAGGCGCCCACGATCCTCTTCTGCAACAACAACCAGTGGGCGATCTCGACGCCGCTCTCGGCGCAGACCGCCGCGGAGACGCTGGCCGACAAGGCGGCGGGCTACGGGATGCCCGGCGCGCGGGTGGACGGCGGAGACGTGCTGGCTGTCTACGAGGCGACGCGGGCGGCGGTCGAGCGCGCGCGGTCCGGCGAGGGCCCGTCGTTTATCGAGGCCGTGACCTACCGCGTGGCGCCGCACGCGACCGCAGATGACCAGGCGGCGTACATCGACCTCGAGCGCGTCGAGGAGGAGAGACGGAACGAGTGCGTGGGCCGGTACGAGCGCTACCTGCAGCGACTCGGTGTCCTGACCGACGCGCGGGCGGAGGAGATCCGCGGCGAGGCGCTCGAGCGGATGCGCGAGGGCATCGCGGCCGCCGAGGCCGAGCCGCCGGCCGACGCCGAGCTCCTCTTCAAGCACGCGCTCGTGAACCCGCCTGCCTCGTTCGACGAGGAGCTCGCCGAGCTGCGGAGGATCCAGGGTGGCTGAGAAGCTCCTCATCGAAGCCGTGAACGACTGCTTCCACGTGGAGCTCGAGCGCGACGACAACGTGATGGTCATGGGCGAGGACGTCGGTCGCGCCGGCGGCGTCTTTCGTGCGACCGCCGGCCTGCGGGACCGGTTCGGAGCCGATCGCTGCGTGGACACGCCGCTGGCGGAGGCCGGAATCCTCGGCACCGCGATGGGCCTCTGCATGGCCGGCTGGCGGCCCGTCTGCGAGATGCAGTACGACGCGTTCAGCTACCCGTGCCTCGACCAGCTCATCACGCACGTCGGGCGCTATCGCTGGCGGACGGGAGGCACGATGGAGTTCCCGGTCACGATCCGGATGCCGTACGGGGGCGGTGTCAGGGCCCCCGAGCTCCACGACGACTCGCCCGAGGCGTACTACGTGCACACGCCCGGCGTGAAGGTCGCCATTCCGTCGACGCCGGCGGACGCGAAGGGGCTCCTGGCCTCGGCGATCCGTGAGCCCGACCCGGTCGTGATCCTCGAGCCCAAGCTCCACTACCGGACGATGCGCGGGGAGGTGCCCGAGGGCGAGTACACGGTGCCTCTCGGCGAGGCGCGGCTTGCCCGCGAGGGGACCGACGTCACCCTCGTCGCCTACGGCTCGATGGTGCCGCTCTGCGAGCAGGCCGCTGATGGTCTGGAGGGCGAGGCGAGCGTCGAGGTGCTCGATCTCCGCACGCTGAAGCCGCTGGACGAGGACGCCCTCCTCGAGTCGGCCGCCAAGACCGGCCGCGTGGTCATCGTCCAGGAAGCGCCGCGAACCGCGGGCTTTGGGGCGGAGCTGGCGGCGATCCTGGCGGAGAAGGCGATCCTCGACCTGCGGGGGCCGGTGATCCGCGTGACCGGCTACGACGTGCCGTATCCGTACTGGCAGATCGAGGACGCCTACATGCCGTCCGTCGAGCGGGTGACCGACGCCGTTCGGAAGCTGCTCGTCTTCTAGATGCGCCAGACGCTCGTCTGGCGGGGAATCGACGAGCCGCGAATGGAGATCGCCCATGCGGAGCTCGACGGCGGCGAGCTGAGCGCGAACGGAACGATGATCGGCGCCGGCTACGAGCTGCGCTACGAGCTCGAGCCGGGGCGGCTTCAGGCCCGGGTCGTCGACGGGCCCGAGGTCGACGTCGGCCTGGACGGCACCGACTACTTCGATCTCAACTTCTCGCCGCTCTTCAACACGCTGCCCCTGCTGGACGGTCTGGAGCAGGCCACCGACTTCGTCATGTCGTTCGTCGTGGTGCCGAGTCTCGAGGTCGTTCGCTCCGAACAGCGGTACGAGCCGCTCGGCGACCGGCTCGTGCGGTACAGCTCAGGCGACTTCGTAGCGGAGATCGAGTTCGACGACGACGGGTTCGTGACGCGGTACGAGCACCTCGCCGTCCGGGTGAGCTGATGGCGCTCCACGAGCTGCCGCGGGAGGCGTGGGCGCTCCACGGCCACTTCTCGCGCGACCTCGAGCCGGTGCTGACCGTCGACGCGGGCGACACGGTCCGGATCTCGACGCCGAACCACGCATGGGACGTCGAGCCGGACGAGGGCATCACGGCGCGGAACCCGGAGATCGACACCGGCCACGCGCTGGCCGGGCCGATCGAGGTACGTGGTGCGAGGGCCGGTCAGACGCTCGTCGTCCGCATCGAAGAGGTGCGCCCGTCGCACTGGGGCGTCACGCACGGGGGCGAGGACCATGCCGTCTACTGGGATCTCCGGGCGGGGATCGGCCGCGCTCTGGGCCGCGAGCTCGACCTCGAGCCGTTCCTCGGCGTCATGGGCATGCCGCCGCCCGAGCCGGGGGTCCACTCGACGATCCCGCCGCGGCGCTGGGGCGGGAACATCGACTGCAAGGAGCTCGTGGCGGGCACGACGCTCTACCTGCCGATCCCCGTCGACGGCGCGCTCTTCTCGGCAGGCGACGGGCATGCGGCGCAGGGCGACGGCGAGGTCTCGGGCACCGCGATCGAGACCCCGGCGCAGGCCCGCCTCACGCTCGACGTCGACGAGGACCTTCGGCTCGAGTGGCCTGTCGCGCGGATCCGGGGCGCCTGGCTGACCTTCGGGATGGACGAGCATCTGGGACGGGCGGCGAAGATCGCCGTCGACGGAATGGTCGCGCTGATGGGCCGCGAGCTAGGCGTTTTCGGCGGCGACGCCCTCGTCCTCGCCAGCGTCGGCGTCGACCTGCGCGTGACGCAGGTCGTGAACGGGACGCTGGGCGTGCACGCCGTCCTGCGGGACGACGCCTTCCGCGTGTGATCCACCAATGACTCCGGCCGAGCCACCGCGACTGCGCCTCTGGTTCGAGCGCGGTCCCTCCGGCTACTACCTGCGGGACGCAGCCACGGGCGACCCGGTCCGGTGGGAAGACGAGCGGATCCGAGTCGTCCCCGCCGCGGGTGTGACGTATCGCGCCGAAGCTCTGCCGGACCCGTCGTTCGACCCCGGTCGGCGGCTCTTGCTCGTCCCCGAGCCGGAGAACGAGCACGACGCGAACGCCGTCGCGATCTGGAACGAGGAACGGACGCTCCAGGTCGGCTACGTCCCGCGCGAGATCGCGCCGGAGTTGCGCGGGGACGAGCAGGCCGTCTCGCTCTGGCGGGTCGAGGCAGGCCTGCGCGTGCTGATCGCCCCGGCCGATGCCTGGCTCGGGGTCCCGCGGACGTGAAGCTCACCATCCGACCGGCGACGCCGGAGATGTTCGCCGCGCTTCGAACCTGGCGGTACGAGCCGCCGTACGACTTCTACGACGGCGATGCCGAGCCCGTGCGCAACCCTGAGCGGTGGTACGAGGCGCTCGACGAGGCCGGCGCGCTGGTCGGCAACTTCTACTTCGAGCAGAAGGGCGGCGCGCTCGAGGTCGGCCTCGGCCTCCGTCCGGACCTGACCGGCCGCGGGCTCGGTCTGGAGTTCCTGCTCGCGGGGATCGATTTCGGTCGAAGGCGCTTCGGCCTTTCCCGGGTGATCCTCAACGTCGCAGCGTTCAACGAGCGCGCGATCACGGTCTACGAGCGGGCGGGATTCCGCGAGACCGGGCGTCACACCCGGAGGTTCGACCGGTGGGGCGAGGTCGAGTTCGTCGACATGGAGCAAGCCGCCGAGCGCGGGTAGGTTTCGCGCGGCCATGCCCTACGAGTTCAAGCTGCCGGATCTCGGCGAGGGCCTCACCGAGGGGGAGATCGCCCGCTGGCTCGTCCAGGAGGGCCAGGAGATCGCCGAGGACGACCCGCTCGTCGAGGTGCAGACCGACAAGACGACGGTGGAGATCCCGTCGCCCGCGGCCGGAAAGGTCGCATCCATCCTGGTCGAGGCCGGAAAGGTCGTCCCCGTCGGAACCGTGCTCGTCGTCATCGGAGAGGACGGGGCCATGTCTGCCGTGGAAGACGAGCAGCCCCGCGCGGAGCCGGCGCCGCAGCAGCAGGCGACGCCCGACACGACCAAGGTGCGCGCAACCCCGCTCGTGCGCAAGGTCGCGCAGGAGCTGGGCGTCGACCTCGCCGGGCTCGAAGGGACAGGCCCGCAGGGCCGCATCACCGAAGAGGACGTGCGCCGAGGAGCCACGTCCGAGGGACAGTCACTCGGACCTGGCTCGGAGGGACGGCGGGAGCCGCTTCGCGGCGTCCGCCGGCTGATCGCCGAGCACATGACGCGGGCACACCGGGAAGTCCCGCCGGTCACCTGGGTCGAGGAGTGCGACTTCGGGTCCGTCGACCTGAAGCTGCTCGTCCCGACGGTGCTGAAGGCCACGGCGGAGGCGCTGCAGGAGTTCCCGGAGCTGAACGCGCGGCTCGAGGGCGACGAGATCGTCTACCTCGACCGTTACGACCTCGGCGTGGCCGTGCAGACCGACCAGGGGCTCGTCGTCCCGGTCGTGCGGAGCGTCGACACACGATCGTTGGAGGAGCTGGACGCGGAGGTGCGGCGCCTTGCGGAGGCCGCCAGAGGCGGCTCGCTGGCGGCGGAGGAGCTGCGCGGCTCGACCTTCACGGTCACGAGCGCGGGGAAGCTCGCCGGTCTGTTCCAGACGCCGATCGTGAACCATCCGGAGGTCGCGATCCTCAGCCTCGGCCGGATCGCCGACCGTCCGGTCGTCCGGGACGGAGAGATCGTCGTGAGGCCCGTCGGCTACGTGGCGCTCACGTTCGACCACCGCGTGGTCGACGGCGCCCGGGCGGCGGAGTTCGGCCTCGCCGTTCTCCGCCGCCTCGATGGAGCCTGCCGCTAGCTAGTCGTCACCGTCGTCGTGCTCGACGAACGGTGGCGGGCCTGTGTACTCCTTCTGGTCTCGATCGCTGATCTGGCCGCGGACCTCGCCGCCGGGGAACTTCGTCGAATGGACGTTGGCGTAGGTGTGTCCCACCAGCACCGCTGCCTTGAACTCGTCCCAGTTGCCGGCTTCGATGCCGCGATCCGGGCTTCCGAGTTGCACGTCGCCCGGTGTGAGGGTGCCGCTCACCGTTCCGCCGTCGGGCCCGAATGCCGGGCACGTCGGGAACGGCGGAGACCCAGGAGGCCGAGCGGGCGGAGCCGGCAGAGCGGTCGGGTCGCCGTCGCAGAGCCAAACCTGGATCGGCCCATTCGCCGCCCTCTGGGCGAAGTGGATGTGCGCCTGCGTCACAGGCGTCTCGATGCCGCTTGTAGCTGAGGACGTAGTCCGCGGTATCGTCCTTGTTGAACTTGATGTGGAAGCTGCCGAACCCGGTCGTCGAGATCGACGTAACTTCCTGGTACCCGTTCAGCCGGGCGCCGTTGTGGCTGCTCCCGTCACTGTCGTGCGCCGTCGCAACGGCCCCGACCCCCAAAACGCCGAGCGCGACGAACGCGAGGATGACAACCTTCCTCATCTCCCCTCCTTGGTCGGTTGGAGGGAGTTACGGAAGTCCGCGCCGATCGGTTCTTGGCGCGAGCCCTGCAAAAGTGCGGAACGGCTCCCTGCGGCTAGGAGCCGCCCCGCATATCTGGTTTCCCCCGGCCTCCGAGCGGCCCAAACCTCCCCGCGTACACTGGCCGCCTGATGGCTGACGTCTACTGGATCGGCGTCTTCCTGGGCCTCGGACTGGGGGTCGGGATCCTCCTGGCAGGCGTGCTCGGCGGCACGCGCTCGGGCCTGCTGGTGGCGATCGGGCTCGCCGCCGTCATCGGCTTCGCGCTCGGGATCTGGCTCGGAGACGAGCCGGACGCCGCGGCCGGGGCACTCGGCGGGCTCTTCGGCGCCGTCGCCACGGGGGAGATCGTGCGTGGCGCTCTTCGACGCGGCGGTGCCCGCCTCGGAACCGCCCTCCTGGTCGCCGCTGCTGCCGTCGCGGTGGCCCTGCTCGCCTTCATACCCGTCGTCGGCTACCTGGAGTTCCTCGCGCTGCCGTTCCTCGCGATCCGGCTGCGCCGCCGCCGGCCGGAGCGCTACGCAGGGCTCCGCACGCTCGCGGACTGATGTCGAGGAAGCTGATCCTCGTCGTCATCGACGGGCTCACTCCGGAGGTCTTCGAGCAGGCCGTCGAGCGGAGGACGGCACCGACCCTCGCGGAGCTCCACGCGGCCGGAAGCTACGCGCGCGCGGTGTCGACCTTTCCCTCGCTGACTCCCGTCTGCATGGCCACGCTCGCGACCGGGGCACATCCGGACGTCCACGAGATCCCGCATCTCGTCTGGTACCACCGCGGCGAGGGACGCTTGGTCGAGTACGGCTCGTCCTTCGGCGCGATGCGGGCTGCGGGAACCCGGCGCGCGATCCGTGACGCGATCGTCGAGATGAACGCGCACCACCTCTCCCGCAACGCCACGACGGTGTTCGAGTCGCTCGAGGACGCGGGCCTGACCGCTGCGGCCGTGAACACCCCCTGCTACCGCGGGCGGACACGGCACGTTCCAACCGTCCCCGGGCTCGTGCGCCCGGTGGACGGCCCCCGCCGCTTCTTCTACTTCAGCCTCTTCGAGTCGGACGTCACCGGCGCGCCGCTGGCGATCCGGACGCGGACCGGCGGTTCGATCGATGCCTACGCAGCGGCGGTGGGTCGATGGCTCGTCACACGCGACGGATTCGACTTCCTCTTCTACTACCTGCCGGATTACGACTACGCCTCCCACGCGCTCGGCCCCGGCGGCGCCGAGGAGGCGCTCCGGCGCAGCGATCACGCGGTGGGCGCGCTCGTGGAAGCGGCCGGCGGCCTGGACGAATTCCTGCAGCGCTACGCCGTCGTCGTCTGCTCGGACCACGGCCAGACCCACGTCGATCGGGTGGCGCGACTCCAGGACTGGGTCGGCGACGAGGGCCTGGTCACCGCGTCGAACCGGGCGGGCATGGTCTACACCGACGAGCCGCGCAGGATCGCCGAGCGGCTTGCGCGGGAGGACGCCGTCGACATCGCGCTGTTCATGGAGGACGGCGCGGCCGTCGCGTTGCGCGACGGAGGCGAGCTCCGGCTCGGTGCAGATTCCGACGGCTGGCAGATTCGCGCGCGCCGGGCGCTCGCGAGCCGGAACGCCGGCGACGTGCTCCTCTCCGCGGCCGGGGGAGTCGAGTTCGCCGATCTCGGGGGCCGCCATCACGCGGGCGGCGGCTCGCACGGCTCGCTGCTGGAGGGCGACTCGCTCGTCCCCATGCTCACGGTCGGCACCCAGGAACCGCCCGGGGAGATCGCCGGCGTCGCGCCGCTCGTCCTCGGGCACTTCGGGATCGAGGCTCCGGCGTATGCCCGCGCAGCCTGAGAACTCGTTCCAGGATGTGGCTCGTTGCCAGGGTGCGATGGGTGGATGCCAGGCCCGGACGCAGACCGCGCCCATATCAGTGAATATGGGCGCGGTTGAGGACGACGCCTGGCGCCGCCCAGCGCGGCCTGGCGGCACAGCGCTCATTCTGGAATGAGTTCTTCAATCCGGCTTCGGAGGATGGTCGACGAGCAGCTGCGGGGCCGCGACATCGCGGACACGAGGGTTCTCGAGGCGATGGAGCGCGTGCCACGCGAGGCGTTCGTCCCATCTGACCTGCGGCGGCGCGCGTACGACGACGCCGCGCTGCCGATCGGCTCGGGCCAGACGATCTCCCAGCCGTACATGGTCGCGAGGATCCTCCAGGAGCTCGGCCTCGACGGCGACGAGCGCGCGCTCGACGTCGGCACCGGTTCCGGCTACCAGGCCGCCGTGCTCGCGCAGCTCGCGCAGGAAGTGCACTCCATCGAGCGGATCCCCGAGCTTGCCGAGCAGGCGCGGCGCAACCTCGAGGAGGCGGGGGTCGACAACGTCGAGGTTCACGTCGGCGACGGGTCGCGCGGCCTGCCCGACCATGCGCCCTTCGACGCGATCGCAGTCGCTGCCGCCGCGCCCGATGTCCCGAAAGCGCTCTACGACCAGCTCAAGGTCGGGGGCCGCCTCGTCGTCCCCGTCGGGAAGCGCCACGGGCAGCGGCTCGAGGTCATCGTGCGGAGCCCGGAGGGCCCGGCGGTGATTCGGTCCGTTCCGTGCCGCTTCGTCCCGCTCCTCGGCGAGGAGGGGTTCGAGGGGTGACGGACGCCCGCGCCCGGGTGGTGATTCGTGGACGGGTGCAGGGCGTGTTCTTCCGTGCCGAGACGGGGGAGCGGGCGCGATCGCTCGGCCTCGCCGGCTGGGTGCGGAACAACCCGGATGAGACGGTGGAAGCCGTGTTCCAGGGCGACCGCGACCGCGTCGAGTCGATGATCGCCTGGTGCCGGCGGGGCCCGGCCGCGGCAAACGTGGAGGACGTCGAGGTCGAATGGACGGATACGCGCGACGAGCGCGGATTCGCGACTCGCTGAACCGGGAAGACGCGTTTCGGTGGAACAGTTGCTGGAGCAACCGGTGAGCCTGCATGGCCTGCGGGTCGGGCGCGTCGTCGACGTGATCCTGGACGCGGCCGAGGGGCGTCCCATGGGGCTCGAGGTTCGCTGCCTGGACAGGCGCCACCGCTTCCTTCCCATGGCCGCGGCGACGTCAGTCGGCGATGAAGTCGTGATCGGCTCGCCGTTCGCGCTGCTCGAGACGGACGAGCTCGAGTTCTACCGGGGGCGCGGCGTCTCGCTTCGCCGACGCCGCGAGTCCGCAGCGTGAACCGGACGATTCGGTAGCCTCGCCGCCACCCGTGTCGCGCTCCTTCTCATCGACGCTCGCAGTCGCGGGCGGCCGCGCCGGCGCGGCGCTCAGGCGGCCCCACAACTGGGTGCAGCTCGCGAAGTTCTGCACGGTCGGTGCCACCGGCTACATCGTCAACCTCGCGGTGTTCTCTGCGCTCGTGCTCTGGGCGGACTGGCACCACCTCCCGGCCGCGACCGTGTCGTTCCTCGTCGCCGTGACGAACAACTACACCTGGAACCGCCTCTGGACGTTCGCCGGCCAGCGTGGGCACGTCGCGTACCAGGGCATCCGGTTCCTGATCGTCGCCGTTTGCGCGCTCGTCGCCAACCTGCTGATCCTCGAGACGCTCATCGCGCTCGGGCTGGACAAGATCCCGGCGCAGGCGATCGCGGTCATCCTCGTCACGCCGTTGAACTTCGTCGGCAACAAGCTCTGGAGTTTTCGGAGAAAGTCCTAACGGGCTTTCTCCGAGAGATGAGACTGCGTGCGCGTCCTGGCCGTAGTCCTTCTCGCGCTGGCAGTCGCTTCGCCTGCGCACGCGTCGCAGGCAAGACGCACCGAGCGAGCAGCGATCGCGCCGTTCCTCCGGCACCCGAAGGTCGCGGACTGGCTCGACCGCTATCCCGCCAAGGGCCGCGTCACCGACGCGTCCTACGACTCGGAGTCCGGCTCGTGGACGATCCATGTCTGGTGGGAGGAGGCCGGCGAGATCGCGACCGGCAAGGTCAACGATTCCTCCGGCCGGGTGACCGAGGCGTGGACCGGCCCGCAGGTCGCGTGGAAGATGGCGCGCGGCTACGACGGCGCCTTCGGCGGGAAGTCGATCAACCGGCTCGACGTCTGGCTCGTGCTCTGCGCGGTCTTCCTGCTCGGGCTCGTCGACTGGCGCCGGCCCCTGAGCCTGCGGACGCTCGACCTCGTCGCGCTGCTCTCGTTCTCCGTCTCGCTCTGGTTCTTCAACGACGGAAACGTGTTCGCGAGCATGGCGCTCGCCTATCCACCGATCGTCTACCTCCTCGCGCGCATGGTGTGGGTCGGCGTCCGCGGCCGGAGCGGATCGACGGGGAGTGTGGTCTGGCCCGTTTGGATCCTCCTCGCCGCCACCGTCTTCCTCGCCGGCTTCCGGATCGGGCTCAACCTCGAGGACTCGAACGTGATCGACGTCGGCTACTCGGGCGTGGTCGGCGCGCACCGCATCGCGAACGGCGAGATGCCCTACGGCCACATGCCCGAACAGGGGAAGCTCCGTAAGTGCGGAGACGCGGATGCCGAGGGCGAGGTGCGGGAGCGGATCCAGACCAACGGACGCTGCGAGTCGTCCAACGAGCGCGGAGACACGTATGGACCGGTCGCGTACCTGGCCTATGTGCCGGGGTACGCGCTGCTCGGCTGGAGCGGGAAGTGGGACAAGCTGCCGGCCGCGCACTTCACATCGATCGCGCTCGACCTGCTCGTGATGCTCGGGCTCGCGCTCGTCGGCCGCCGGTTCGGCGGCCTCCGGCTCGCGACCGTCCTGCCCTTCGCCTGGGCCGCGTACCCGTTCACGCAGTACGTGTCCAGCTCGAACACGAACGACGCGCTCCCTGCGCTTTTCCTCGTCTGGGGCTTCTGGCTCGCGTCCTCCAGCTTCGCGCGCGGCGCGTTCACCGCGCTCGCGGCGTGGACGAAGTTCGCGCCGCTCCTCGTCGTGCCGCTCTGGGCGTCGTACCCCGACGGGCTTCGCCGCCCGCGCGCGGTCTCGATCTTCGTCGCCGGTTTCGTCGCAGCGACGCTGGCGTCCTTCGCGATCCTGCTGCTGGAGCCGAGCCCGATCGACGCCGCACGCATCTTCTGGAACCGGACGGTCGGCTGGCAGCTCGGACGCGAGTCGCCGTTTTCGATCTGGGGCTGGGGCCAGTACCACGCCGGCGGGATCCCGGACCTGCATCTCGTCCAGCTGCCGCTGATCGGCCTCGTGCTCGCAGGCTCGGTCGCGGTCGCCTTCTGGCCGCGTACGAAGTCGCCCCTTCAGCTCGCCGCCTTGACCGGTGCGCTCCTGCTCGGCTTCCAGCTGGTGCTGACGCACTGGTTCTTCCTCTACATCCCGTGGTTCTTCCCGTTCGTCGCGTTCGCGGTGCTCGCGCCGATCGCCCGACGGGAGCCCGAGGAGGCGGTCGAGCCTGAGCGCCCGGTTCCCGAGCTGGTTCCGACCGGCTAGTTGCGCCGCCGTCTTCGTCGTCTCGTGGGTGCTGCTGCACGAGGGCTTCTACGAGCGGGACCAGATCGTGGACACGCCGATCTACCAGCGGTACGGCGAGGCGATCGCGGACGGGCAGGTGCCGTACCGCGACTTCGCGGTCGAGTATCCGCCGGCGGCGCTTCCCGTCTTCAGGCTGCCCGTCGAGGGAGGGGACTACGGCGCGACCTTCGAGGGGCTGATGGCGGCGGCCGGCGTCGGGGTCGTCCTGCTGGTCGCCGCACTCACGAGCGCCTGGTGGGCGCCGCTCTTCGTCGCCGTCTCGCCGCTGCTGCTCGGGTCCGTCGTCCTCAGCCGCTTCGACCTCTGGCCGGCGTTCTTGACGGTGGCGGCGCTGGCCGTCTTTCTCTCCGGCCACGTCCGCCTCGGCCTCGGGACGCTCGGGCTCGCGACGGCGGCGAAGGTCTACCCGGCCCTGCTGGCGCCGCTCCTGGTCGCTCACGTGTGGCGGACGCGAGGCCGGCGCGAGGCGCTCGTCTGCGGAGTGTCGTTCCTTGCCGTGATCGCGGCGATCGTCCTTCCGTTCGCGCTCCTGTCACCGGGCGGAGTCTGGGACGCGTTCTGGGTGCAGGCCGGCCGGCCGCTCCAGATCGAGAGTCTCGGCTCGGGGATCCTGCTCGCCGCGCATCAGCTCTTCGGCCTCGATCTGACGATGGAGTCGAGCCACGGGTCGCAGAATCTCGACGGCGGCACGGCGGAAACGCTCGCGGTCTTCTCGACGCTGCTCCAGGTCGCCGCGGTGACGGCGGTCTGGATCTGGTACGCCCGAGGCCCGGCCGACCGCGACCGGCTCCTCCGCGCCTGCGCCGCCGCCGTCTGCGCGTTCATCGTCTTCGGCAAGGTGCTCTCGCCGCAGTTCCTGCTCTGGCTGATCCCGCTCGTGCCGCTCGTCCGCGGGCGCCGGGGCCTGGCCGCGACAGGCGTGCTCGCTCTGGCCCTCGTACTCACCCAGCTGTGGTTCCCGTACCGCTACTGGGAGCTGGCGCTCGAGTTCGACTCGGTCGCCTCGTGGCTCGTCCTGCTCCGGGACCTGGCGCTCGTAGCGCTCCTCGCGGTGCTCACTCTTCGAGCGCCCGGCGCACGAGCTCGCAGCGCGTAGCCCGTCCGTCGTCGCCGCATTCGATCAGGCAGCCTTCGAGCCGCACGTCTCCCTGCGCCGTCTTGAACCGCACCGGCATGCCGGTGCGCATCTGCTTCACGGCCAGCTCCGTGACGACGCCGATGACGGAATCGTGCGGGCCGGTCATGCCGGCGTCCGTGACCGCCGCCGTCCCGCGGGAGGTGACGCGCGCGTCGTTCGTCTGGACGTGCGTGTGCGTGCCGATCACCGCAGTGACCTTTCCGTCCAGGTCGGCTGCCATCGCGACCTTCTCGCTCGTCGCCTCCCCGTGGAAGTCGACGAGGATGACCGGCGTCTGCCGCCGCGCCTCCTCCACGAGCTCGTCCACCACCTCCCACGGGCCGTGCGGCGGCGCCAGGAAGAGCTGGCCGAGCAGGTTGACGACGGCGACCGTCTGACCATCCCGGCTCTCGGCGAAGGTCAGACCCGTTCCGGGCGCATGCTTCGAGAGGTTCGCCGGGCGGATCACCCGGTCGGACTCAGCGAGGTAGCCCGCGATCTCGGGTCGACGGAAGGCGTGGTTCCCGAGCGTGATCACGTCCGCGCCCGAGGCGAGGATTACCTCGGCGAGTCGCGGCGTGATCCCGAGCCCGTCCGCGGCGTTCTCGCCGTTCACGACGCAGAAGTCGACGTCCAGCTCCTCGCGCAGACCCGGGACCAGGCGCTCGACGGCCCGCCGGCCCGGCGCGCCGTTCACGTCGGCAACGAAAAGGATTCTGAGAGTTCGGCTCATGATGGGACTCGTCGTCAGGGTGCGATGGGTGGATGCCAGGCCCGGACGCAGGCCGCGTTCATATCGAGAGATATGGAGGCGGCTGAGGACGACGCCTGGCGCCGCCCAGCGCGGCCTGGCGGCTCAGCTCCCATTGTGAGCCGAGCTCTCGTTATTGGACGCTCAGAGTTGCCGCGGGATGGACTTCGAGTGAAACGTGGTTCCCGGCGTCCTGCGTGTACCGGGCGAGCGTCTGGCGCTCGAAGCGCGAGAAGTCCATGACCGTGCCGAGCTTGGAGCTCGACGCCGTGACCGCGGCACCGACCGTCAGCGTCGGATCGGTCCGCAGGTGCGTGAGCGAGACGACGAGCGAGGGCTCGCTCGAAGGCTGGATGTCGACCCGTGAGCCGAGCCGCTTGCCGCTGATCACGTAGTCGCTGATCCCGACCACGACGCCGTCGACGGGCGCGTAGACGTCCGTGCCGGGCGCGGCGCCCACGTCGAGGACAGCGTTCGCCGGGCCCTCACCGCCGAGCTGGTACCAGGCGAGGCCCGCCTTGTCGCCGCCTGTGAGCCGGCGCACCAGGCGCGCGAACAACCCCTTGTTCGCCTGCTCGCCGACCGGCTCGAGGGGTAGCGCACCGTTGTCGACCGCGTGGTAGCCGACCGCGCTGATGCGTTGCTGAGCAACCGGCACGCGCAGCCGCAGCGAGTTGTGGACCGCCACGACCTGCGGCTGCGGTGGCCCGGTCGGGAGCAACCTTTGAGCCGGCGCCGGCGCCGTCGAGACAGTCGCTGCCGGCGTCCCCCACCCGAAGGCCGACAGGAGCAGCGTGACGACCACCGCCGCGCAGACCAGGACGAGTGCCGCGATCCGCCGCGCACGGTGCTGTCCGGCCGCCTTCCGTCGACGGGCGCGGCGCGCCTGTTCCACTGCCCTGCGGGACCGCATCGGGCTGACCCTAACGGACGGGCGTTCGCGCTTCAGTTGTACTGCTTGTGACACGGCGGGAGGCGATTCTAGAGCCAATTCCGCCGAAGCCTCGTCTCGGGCCAACGCGAGGTTCCCATCTTCCGCAAAGTTCCAGTCCCAGGCCGGAGGTCTGAGGGTCAGAACCCGAGCAGTACGATCATCTGGATGCCGCCGGCGGCGCACAAGATCCAGATTCCGCGCTGGATGCAGCTCGTGGGGCTGCCGCTCGTCTTGCTGTTCCTCTGGACGCTGGCGAGCACGGTCGCTCACGTCGTCTTCCTCTTCATCGTGGCGGCGCTGATCGCGCTGCTGCTCGACCCGCTCGTGCGGGCGCTCGGGCGGATGCGAATTCCCAGGGGCTTCTCCGTCGCCGTCGTGTTCCTGAGCTTCGCGACTGTGTTGGTCGTCGGCGTGATCGCCATCGGCGTCGTGGTCGTCGACCAGTCTCGTGAGGCTGCGGACCGGATCGACGCCTACCTTACGGTCGAGCGCGGACAGAGCAGCCAGACGGACGCCGAGCGAGACGTCGACCGGCTCCAGGGCTGGCTGAACGACCACGGCCTCGAGAGAGTCAAGGTCGAGGAGCAGGGTCAGGACTTCGTCGACTCTCTTCGCGACGCCGACCCGCAGGAATACACCTCGCGGGTCATCGACTTCATCGAGGGGGCGGCGCTCTCGATCTTCGAGGTGCTCTTCTCCCTCGTGCTCATCATCGTCGTGTCGGTCTACATGCTGCTCGACATGGGGAGGCTGTCGGCCGCCGTCGACCGGCGGTTCCCGCCGCGGCCGGACTCCGGCTCGCTGATCCCCCGGATCGAGAGTGCGCTCGCCGGCTACGTCCGCGGCCAGGTGCTCCTCTCCCTGATCATCGGCGTCAGCGCCGGCGTCGGGCTCTGGGTGCTCGGGACTCTCGGCTGGGCAGAAGGGATGGATCAGTACGCGCTCCTGTTCGGAGCGTGGGTCGGGTTCATGGAGCTGATCCCCTACCTGGGGCCGTGGCTCGGCGCGATCCCGCCGGTGACCTACGCGCTGATCGTCGATCCCGTGTCGGCGATCTGGGTCACGCTGCTCTTCCTCGGGATCCACCAGATCGAGGGCCACATCGTCGTCCCGAACGTGATGGGGAGCGCGCTCCGGCTCCACCCGCTGCTCGTGATCTTCGGGCTGCTCGCCGGCGGCGAGATCTACGGGCTCGCGGGCATCTTCGTCGCCCTCCCGCTGTTGGCGGTGCTCCGCGCGCTCTGGGAGTTCGCCGGTGAGCGCCTCGAGCTGGAGAACTGGCGCGGCGAGGGGCCGGTGCCCGTGGAGGTGGAGGTCGAGCCCCCTGTGCAGGAGGCGCCCGTGCCGCCACGGGCTAACGTGGGCTCGTGAGCACCTTTCCGCTGACGCGGCTTCGCCGCTTGCGCAGCTCCGGGGCGTTGCGCTCGCTCGTTCGCGAGACGCGGCTCGACCTCGACTCGCTCGTCTACCCGCTCTTCGTCGGGCCAACCACGCAGCCGAACGAGGCACTGCCGGCGCTGGGTCGGTTCTCGGTCGACGACCTCGTCGCTGAGGCGGACGAGCTTCGCGGCCTCGGCGTGCCCGCCGTGATCCTGTTCGGGATCCCGGACGAGAAGGACGAGCAGGGCTCGGGCGCCTGGGACGACGAGGGCGTCGTCCAGCTGGCGTTACGGGCGCTCCGCGCGTCGGCGCCCGGCCTCGTGCTGATCACGGATGTCTGCCTCTGCGAGTACACCTCCCACGGTCACTGCGGCGTCCTCGAGGGCGAGGAGGTCGCGAACGACGCGACCATCGAGCTGCTGGCCCGCACGGCGGTCAGCCACGTCGAGGCCGGCGCCGACGCCGTCGCGCCCAGCGACATGATGGACGGCCGCGTCGGGGCGATCCGCGGCGCGCTCGACGACAGCGGCTTCGGGGCGACGCCGATCTTGTCGTATGCGGCCAAGTACGCCTCGGCGTTCTACGGGCCCTTCCGCGAAGCCGCCGAGTCGGCGCCGGCGTTCGGCGACCGCCGCGGCTACCAGATGGACCCCGCCAACGTCCGCGAGGCGCTCCGCGAGTGCGAGCAGGACGTGGCCGAGGGGGCCGATCTGCTGATGGTCAAGCCGGCCCTGCCGAACCTGGACGTCATCCGCGCGGTTCGGGAGCGCTTCGACCTGCCGGTGGCCGCATACAACGTCTCCGGCGAGTACGCGATGGTCAAGGCGGCTGCAGCCTCGGGCTGGATGGACGAGCGTCAGGCCGCGCTCGAGTCGCTGACGGCGATCAAGCGCGCCGGCGCCGACGTGATCGTGACGTACTGGGCGAAGGATGTGGCCCGCTGGCTCTAGGGACGAGATCAGAGCTCTGGGCCAGGGCCCAGCGCCTGATCCCGGGCGGCGTCAACTCGCCGGTGCGCGCGATGCGGGCGGTTGGCCTCGACGAGCCGCTCTTCGTCCGCCGCGGCGAGGGCGCCTACCTCGAAGACGTCGACGGCCGCCGCTACATCGACTGGGTCCAGTCGTGGGGCGCGCTGCTCTTCGGGCACGCCGATCCCGAGACCGTCGAGGCCGTCCGCAAGGCCGCCCAGGACGGGACGAGCTTCGGCGCCGCCACTGAGCGGGAGGTCGAGCTCGCCGCCGAGATCGTCGACGCCGTGCCCTCCGTGGAGATGGTCCGGCTCGTCTCGTCAGGGACCGAGGCGGCGATGTCGGCGATCCGCCTCGCCCGGGGCGCCACCCGCCGCGACCGGGTCCTCAAGTTCGCCGGCTGCTACCACGGCCACGCCGACGCGCTGCTCGCGGAGGCGGGCTCGGGCGTCGCCACGCTCGGGATCCCCTCGTCGGCAGGCGTGCCGGCCAAGGTGACCGCGGACACGATCGTCAGCCCGTACAACGACCTGAATGCCGCGGCGGCGGCCGTCGCCCAGTACGGCGAGGGGCTTGCGTGCGTGATCGTGGAGCCGGTGGCCGGGAACATGGGCGTCGTCCCGCCGGCACCCGGGTTCCTGGAGGGGCTCCGCGCCCTCTGCGACGCGAGCGGCGCGCTGCTCGTCTTCGACGAGGTGATCACGGGGTTCCGCCTGGCCCGGGGAGGAGCCCAGGAGCGGTTCGGCGTCCTCCCGGACCTGACGATTCTCGGGAAGATCGTCGGCGGCGGCCTGCCGCTCGCGGCGTTCGGGGGCCGGGCCGAAGTGATGCAGGAGCTGGCGCCGACGGGCCACGGTCTACCAGGCGGGAACGCTCTCCGGAAACCCGCTTGCGACCGCTGCGGGCCTCGCCGTCCTCCGTCGCCTTCGCGACGACGCTGTCTACGAGGAGCTCGAGCGCCGCGGAGCCCGGCTGGAAGCAGGTCTCGCGCCGCACGGCCGCTTCGAGCGAGTCGGCGCCATGGCCACGCTCTTCGCCGAGGACAGCGAGCGATACGCCGCGCTCTTCCGCCATCTCCTCGAGCAGGGCGTCTACCTCGCGCCGTCGCAGTTCGAGGCGATGTTCGTCTCCCTCGCGCACGGCGACGAGGAGATCGAGAGGACGGTGGACGCGGTTGCCGGTTTCGGCGGCTGAGCTCGCCGGCGTGCTTCGCGAACCGGCCGAAGGCGAGCTCGAGCCCGTCTTCTCGCGGCTTGCCGAGGCGAGGTATGCGCTCGGGCTGGAGACGATCTACGAGGGCTATCTCGTGCACTACGGCCGGCCACGCCTCCTCGAGCCGGCGGACGATGACACGGCGCTCGTTCTCGGCGACTATCTCTACGCGCAGGGCCTCGCGCGGATTGCGTCGCTGGGCGACGTCGACGCGGTCGGGGACCTGGCAGAGCTGATCTCCCTGTGCGCCCAGGCGAGGGCGGACGGGCGCGACGGCGACGGCGCCGCCTGGGCGGCGACGGCCGCGCTGATCGGACAGCGGCGGCTCGACGTTCCTCGCGCAGAGCTCCGCGACCGCGGCGACGCCGCGGCCGCTCGAGCGGCTTGCGCGGGAGTCGGCCGGCGACGAGAGCGTCGAGCGGGCCTTGGAGGCCCACGCCCGATTGGTGGGTTAGAGTCGCGCCGTGGCATCCCTCGCCCTCACGTTGATGTCCCTCTTCGCGGCAGCAGCCGAGGAGGAGGAGCGCCCTTCCGCGGCCGAGGAGGGCAAGAAGGTGATCACGGCGATGCTCATCGTCGGCCTGATCTTCCTCGGCGTGATCCTGATCGGGCAGGCGCTCAACTGGCTCAGCCACCGGCGCGATGCGCGCCGCCCGCCCGCGTACTAGCGCCGCGGACGACCGAACGGCTGCGCGGCTAACCTCCCGTCATGGCCAGGCTGAGCGGCGCGCTGGCTGCGGTTCTGGTGGGAGTCGGCCTCCTCGCCGGGCCCAAGCGCAGGACGGCTCAGCTGCGGCCGGCGACGTCCAGCTCGCACTCGTCGGCACCTTCGCGGCACCGACCTATGTCACGGCTCCGCCGGGCGACGGCACGCGGCTCTTCGTCGTCGAGCAGGCGGGCCGGATCCGGCTGATGAAAAACGGCGGCGCGCCCACGCTGTTCCTCGACATCGCGAGCCTGGTCAGGATGGAGGGGGAGCGGGGCCTGCTCTCAATGGCGTTCCCACCGGACTACGGGTCGAGCGGCCGCTTCTACGTCTACTACACCTCCAACGCAGTGGCCGGCCGCGCGCTCGGGGATCTCGTCATCGCCGAATACACCGTTTCCGCTGACCCCGACGTCGCGAACCCATCCGGACGGATTGTGCTCTCGATCCCACACCCGCGAGGCAACCACAACGGCGGCCAGCTGCAATTCGGGCCGGACGGCTACCTCTACATCGGAACCGGAGACGGCGGGGGCGGTGGTGATCCGGATCGCGCGGGTCAAAGCCTCGGCACGCTGCTCGGCAAGCTCCTGCGCATCGATCCTCGCGCCGCGGGCGGCGCGGCGTACACAGTGCCGCCGGACAATCCATTCGTGGGCCAGACCGGTGCGCGTGCTGAGATCTGGTCGTACGGCCTCCGAAACCCGTGGCGCTTTTCGTTCGACCGGCAAACGGGGGACCTGACGGTTGCGGACGTCGGGCAGAACGCCTGGGAGGAGATCAACTTCGTCCCCGCCGCCGCCGGCCGTGGCCGGGGGGTCAACTTCGGCTGGGGCTGTTGGGAGGGGCGGCACACCTACAGTCCGAACGCAGGCCTTTCGGAGTGCAATCCGCCTCCGCGCGCAGGCCGCGCCTGTGCACGAGTACTCGCACTCACGTGGCTGTTCGATCACGCGGCGGCTACGTCGTCCGCGATCCGACGGTGCCTCAGCTAGTCGGCCGCTACGTCTACGGCGATTACTGCACGAGCCCGGTGTGGTCGATTGCCTTGCAGATACCGGACGGCGCTGGGCGACACGGACACCGGCCTCGACCTCGGGAGCACTGTACTCGTTCGGCGAGGACGCCTGCGGTCGCGTCTACGTCGCTTCCGGTGGCGGAGAGGTTCGGCGGCTCCAGATCGAAGGTGCGGCGCCACCCGCGGCGTGCGCAGCTTCGGTGCCTCCGACGCCGCCCCCACCGCCTCCCGGTGGGCCGCCGCCACCGCCGCCCGGTCGGGCTTCCTCCGCCACCGCCCGAAGGCGAAGCCGCCAGCGATCTGTCGCGTACCTCGGGTCATCGGCATGCGCCTCCAGCCCGCACAGGCGCGGATTCGCCGGGCGAGATGCCGGGTCGGACGGATCAGACGCATCTACTCCGTCCGTCGGCGGGGGATCATCATCTCGCAGTCACCTCGCCCGGCCAGCAGGCGGATCCGCGGGACGCGTGTCCACTTCACGGTGAGCCGCGGCCGGCGCTAGAACTCGGTCGGTGCAGGAGCTCCCGACCGGAACAGTCACCTTCCTCTTCACCGACATCGAGCGGTCGACGCGGCTGCTCTCCGAGCTCGGTGACGAGTACGCGGACGTGCTCGCCGAGCATCACCGGCGGATCAGGGACGCCGTCGGCCGGCACGGGGGCATCGAGATGGGCACGCAGGGGGACGGCTTCTCGGTTGTCTTTCCACGCGCCGCGAGCGCCGTCGCTGCGGCTGCGGACGCCCAGCGGTCGCTCGCCGCCGGGCCTGTCAAGGTCCGGATGGGCGTGCACACCGGCGAGCCTTCGCTGACGGACGAGGGGTACGTCGGGCTCGCCGTGCACCAGGCGGCCCGGATCGCGGCGGCCGGCCACGGCGGACAGGTCGTCGTCTCGGAGACGACGTGCGCGCTCCTCGACGGCGAGTTCGAGCTGCGCGACCTCGGCGAGCACCGGCTGAAGGACATCGGAGCAACGGTCCGGCTCTTCCAGCTCGGTCGCGACCAGTTCCCACCCCTTCGAAGCCTCAGCCAGGGGCGCCTACCGGTCGAGCCGGCTCCCCTGCTCGGCCGCAAGGACGAGCTCGACAAGCTGCTGCACCTGCTCGGGACCGAGCGCGCGCGACTCGTCACGCTCACGGGCCCGGGAGGAATCGGCAAGACGAGCCTCGCCGTCGCCGCCGCTGCCGAGCTCGTCGAGTCGTTCGAGGACGGTGTCGGCCTCGTCGAGCTCGCGGCGATCCGCGAGCCCGTCGCTCGTCCTTGCCGCAGATCGCCGAGGGCCTGGGCGGCGAGGGCGACGCCGCCGCACAGATCGATCAACCGCGAGCTCCTCCTCGTCCTCGACAACCTCGAGCAGGCGATCAGTGTCGCGGCAACGGACATCGCAGCCCTGCTCTCTGGCCTGCGCCGAACCTCAGCCTCGTCGTCACGAGCCGTGAGCCGCTGCGGATCGCCGAGGAGCGCGAGTTCCCTCTCGAGCCGCTCGCCGAGGCGCCCGCGGTGGAGCTCTTCCAGCGGCGTGCCGAGGGTGTCCTGCCCGGGTTCGCCGCCGACTACGGCCGCCTCGCGGAGATCTGCCGGCGGCTGGACAGCCTTCCGCTCGCCATCGAGCTGGCAGCGGCCCGGGTCAAGGTGCTCCCTCCCGGCGAGCTGCTCGGCCGCCTGAACCAGCGTCTTCCGATCCTGACCGGGACCCGGCGCGACCTGCCCGAGCGCCAGCGAGACGCTCCGCGCGACGATCGAGTGGAGCTACGAGCTCCTCACACGCGGAGAGCAACTCGTCTTCGCGAGCCTCGGCGTGTTCAGCGGCGGCTGGTCGCTCGATGCCGCCGAGAAGCGTCTGCGACGCCGATCTCGACACCCTCGCATCGCTCCTCGACAAGAGCCTGATCCGACGGGACGCGGATCGCTTCTCGATGCTCGGGACGATCCATGAGTACGCCCCGAGCGGCTCGGTCGCCGCCGACAAGACGCGTCGGCGTCACGCCGACGTTCTTCACGGAGCTGGCCGAGGCGACCCAACGTGACCACCTCGGTCCGGCGCAGGTGCCGCTCCGGCAGCGGTTCCGGACCGAGTGGGACAACATCCGAGCGGCACTGCAGTGGACGCTCGACGCCGGCGAGACCGAGCTCGGCCTTCGTCTCGCCGGGGCGCTCACGACGATCTGGCTCGACCGCAACTTCGCGGTCGAGGGCCAGCAGTGGTTCGAGACGCTGCTCGAGCGGCCGGAGCCGGTCGCCGACGACGTCCGGGCGAAGGCGCTGGGGACGGCGGCGATGATCGCCGGCGTGCGGAGCGACTTCGAGCACGCGATGGCCTGGGGACAAGACGCGCTGGACCTGTACCGAGCCCTCGGTGCCGACGAGGGGATTGCGTGGTCGCTGACCACGGTCGCCCTCGGCCCGATGGAGCAAGGCCGGCCCGAGGAGGCAGGCCCGATGCTGGACGAGGCGGAGGACCTCCACCGGAAGCTCGGGCTACCCGGCGGTCTCCGGCGCGTCCTGCACCTGCAGGGCCAGCAGGCGGCCGCGGTCGGCGACCTCGATCGCGGCCGGCGCCTGCTGCGCGAGTCCGCCGATCTCTCGGTCGGCGCGGACGATCACTTCAGCGCAGCGAGCTCGCTCCACGCCCTCGGTGACCTCGACCTGGAGGCGGGTGATCCGGAAGCCGCCGGGAGGGACTATCGCGACGCCCTTCGCATTTCCTGGGACTCGGGTGCCGATCGGCTCGTCTGCTATTCCCTCGCCGGGCTCGCCTCGATGGCTGCCGAGAGCGGCGACCCCGAGCAAGCCGCGCTTCTGTGGGGCTTCGTCGAGGCCTACGAAGAGCGGCTCCGCTTCACGTTGCGGCGGCGTGTCCTCTACGAGGAGCGGTGCGGTCCGCCTGCCGCTCTCCATCCCGAGCAGTACGACGAAGGCCGGCGGCTCGGCGTCGACGAGGCGGTGGAGATTGCACTCGCCTGACCAACCGGCTGCGCTCCCGACGGGAAAAGTCACCTTTCTCTTCACCGACATCGAGGGCTCCACGCGGCTGCTGGACGAGCTCGGAGACGACTACGCCGCGCTCCTCGCACAGCACAACCGCGTCATGCGTTCGGCGATCGCCGAGCACAGTGGCGTCGTGGTCGACGCCGGTGGCGACGCGTTCTTCGCCGCCTTCGAGCGAGCGTCCGACGCCGTTGAGGCCGCGGTCGCCGCGCAGGACGCCCTGGCCGAGATCGGTGTCCGGGTGCGGATGGGAATCCACAGCGGCGAGCCGATCGTCGCCGACGACGACTACGTCGGCATGGACGTCCACCGAGCCGCGCGGGTGATGGCTGCGGGGCACGGCGGCCAGGTGCTCCTCACGCAACCGACCGGAGACCAGGTCGAAGGCGCCTTCGACGTTCGCGACCTCGGTGAGCACCGGCTCAAGGACCTCCCGGTGCCGCTCCGGCTCTTCCAGCTGGGCACCGGAGAGTTCCCGCCGTTGCGGAGCCTCGACCAGGCCCGGCTCCCGATCGACCTGTCCCCGCTGATCGGCCGCAAGCGCGAGCTCGGCGACCTCGTGCGCATGCTCGGGAGGAACCGGGCTCGCGCGGTGACGATCACGGGGCCGGGAGGCGTAGGGAAGACGCGTCTCGCGACCGCCGCGGCGCAGGAGCTCGTCGAGTCGTACGACGACGGGGTCACCTTCGTCGACCTGGCGCCGATCCGCGATCCCGAGGTGGTCCTGCCGACGATCGCGGATGCCCTCGGGATCGAGGGCGACCTCGCGACCAAGATCGGGACCAGGCAGCACCTGCTGGTGCTCGACAACGTGGAGCAGGTCGTCGATGCAGCTCCGGACATCGCCCGGCTCCTGGTTGCGGCTCCGGGCGTCGCGGTGCTCGCGACGAGCCGCGAGCCGATGCGGATCCCAGGCGAGCGCGAGTTCCGGATCCGCCCGCTCCCCGAAGCGCCGGCCGTGGAGCTGTTCCGTCAGCGCGCACAGGCCGCGAGGTACGACTTCGAGGCCGACTATCGCCAGCTCGCCGCGATCTGCGAACGGCTCGACAACCTGCCCCTCGCGATCGAGCTCGCCGCGGCGCGCATGAAGGTCCTCTCGCCCGACGTCCTGCTCGAGCGGCTCGACCGCCGGCTCTCCGTCCTGGCCGCCGCGAATCGCGGCGTGCCGGCTCGACAGCAGACGCTGCGCGCAACGATCCAGTGGAGCTACGGGCTCCTCACCACGGAGGAGCGGCTCCTCTTCGACCGGCTGGCGGTCTTTCGAGGTGGGTGGACCGTCGACGCCGCCGAGGCCGTGTGCGACGCCGACCTCGACACCCTTACCTCGCTCGTCGACAAGAACCTCGTTCGCGAGGACGGAGAGCGGTTCCGGATGCTCGGAACGGTGCGGGAGTACGCACGCGAGCGCCTCGATCTCCGCGGTGAGCTCACGGACCTGCGTCGACGCCACGCGGAGTTCTACGCCCGGCTCGGGCAAGCTGCGGAGCCGCACCTCCGCGGTCCAGGGCGCGAGTGGCTCGACCGCGTCGAGGCCGAGCTCGACAACTTCAGGTCAGCGCTCGACTGCAGCCTCGAGGTGGACGTCGAGCTCGGCTTTCGGATCGCCGAGTCCCTGCTCTCCTTCTGGCATCTGCGGGCACACGAGGCCGAGGCGCGCCGCTGGGTCGAGCGGGCGCTCGAAGCGCCCGACAGCCTTTCTCCGACGGCTCGGGCCGCGGGGCTCCACGTGCTCGGCGCGCTCCTGTTCTGGGAGGGAGAGTTCGAGCGTTCCGCCCGTGCCCTCGAGGAGAGCCTCGCGCTCTCCCGCGCGGCCGGTGACCGACGCCGGGTCGCGGAGCTCGCCAACACGCTCGGCAACTCCACCTGGGCCCTCGGCGATCGAAAGCGGACTCTGAAGTTGCGCGAGGAGGCGATCAGGCTCTGCTGGGAGCTCGGGGACCCGCGCGGCGTCGCGCGGACGCTGCATTACATCGGGGAGGAGTCACGCGACACCGGCGACCGGGCCGGAGCCCGTCGTGCGTTCGAGGAGAGCCTCGACGTGATGCGCGAGCTCGGGGACAAGTCCTTCGTGATGGCCTCCCTGCACGGGTTGGGCGACCTGGAGCTGGACTCGGAGAACCTCGCGGCGGCCTCCGAGCGCTATCGCGAGAGCCTGACGCTGGCGCTGGAGCTCGACACGCCGAACGTCGTCCTCCTGACGCTCGCCGGTCTCGCCTGCGTCGCGGCGGCGTCCGGCGACCTGACCCGGGCCGGACACCTCTGGGCGGCCGTGGAGAGCATCGAGCGGCGGCGCGGCCTGCGGATTCTTCCCTTCGAGCGCGAGCGGTACGAGCGAACGCTCGGCCCGTATGTCACGGACCCGGCCTTCGTCGCGGGGCTGGCCGAAGGGCACGAGCTCAGCCAAGCCGACGCCCTCGACGAGGCCCTCGCACCGAGCTGACCTGCGCTAGCAGCGTCGGCCCAGATCGTCCGGTTGGGATGACGAGGGACGCCGCCGCGCGGCGTGCCGTGACTCCATGTCCGATGCCCTCTTTGGCTCTGGGCGTGGGTTCTGGTCGTCGGGGCCGCGATCTGGCTCGTCACCGCAGTCGCCACCGGCCTTACCGACCTCGACCACCTGATCCCGAACGTCGTCCTGCTGGGCAGCTTTCTCGTTCCCGTCTCGCTCGTCCTCTTCGCGCTGGCGCGAACGGGCGACGGCTATCTGAGGGTGGAGCATGTGATCGTCGACTTCCTCGGCGGCGGCCTTCTGGGAACCGTGTTCGCGGGGTAACGGACACGTACTTCCTGCCGAACGCGGCTGGGACGTTCGTCGCCGTCGGCCTTTTCGAGTAGAGACACAGCGGGCCGTCGTCTCGCCTTTCGGTCATCTGACCTGGACCTCCCTGCTCGGCGGCGCGATCTTCGCCGCCTGGTGTGGCGGCGGCTTCGCGCCGATCTCCCCAGTCGTCTGGACGTTCGCAGGCGTTGTCGCTCTGCACGCGGCGTGGGACTCCACGTACGGATGGGCGATCGTGATCGCGCGCGGCCTGGCCGGAGACGGATGGGACTCCGGCTGGCCCGCGACCGACGAGTGGATCGGCCGGCCGACCGGGGCGGAGCTGACGACCTTCAACGTCGCCTACGGCCTTCTCATCCGCGCCAACGCGCTGGTCGGGACGGTCTGGGTCATCCGTCGCTGGCGCCACTACCGCGCGGAGGCAGCGCGGGCGCCCTAGCCTCTCTCTGGACTGGAACTCTCGCCCCCAAGGCGCTTCACTTGGACGGCTGTGCGGGAGCTGCCGACCGGAACCGTCACATTCCTCTTCACGGACATCGAGGGCTCCACGCGGCTGCTCGACGAGTTGGGGGAAGGCTACGCGGAGGTCTTGGCCGAGCACCACCGCGTCGTCCGCAAGGCGATCGAGGAGCACAGTGGCGTCGAAGTCGACACGCAGGGCGACGCCTTCTTCGTCTCGTTCGCCCGAGCCTCGGACGCGGTCGCCGCCGCCTCCTCAGCGCAGGAGGCACTTGCGGACACCGGGCTTCGTGTGCGGATGGGGATCCACACGGGTGAGCCACTCCTGGCGGACACCGGCTACATCGGGATGGACGTGCATCGGGCGGCTCGGGTGATGTCCGCGGGGCACGGCGGCCAGGTCGTGCTCTCGCAGACGACCCGTGACCTCCTGGACGAGGCGTTCGAGCTCCAGGACCTCGGCGAGCATCGACTCAAGGACCTGTCCGCGCCGCAGCGCTTGTTCCAACTCGGCTCTGGAGAGTTCCCGGCCCTCAAGACGCTCCACCAGACGAATCTGCCCGTACAGCCGACGCCGCTGGTCGGCAGGGACAGCGAGCTCGCGGAGGCCGGCGCGCTTCTTCGCGGGAACCGACTCGTAACGCTCGTCGGCCCAGGCGGCTCGGGGAAGACCCGTCTAGCCCTCCAGCTTGCCGCCGAGGCAGTCGAGGACTTCGAGGGTGGTGTCTTCTGGGTGCCCCTCCAAGCCGTCGCAGACTCGCGTCTCGTCGAGTCGACGATCGCGCAGAACGTCGGGGCCAGGGACGGGGCGGCTGAGTTCCTTCGCGGCCGCAAGGCCCTTCTGCTCCTCGACAACCTCGAGCAGGTCCTCGCGGCCGCGCCGGGCCTCGCCGCGCTGCTTCGTGAGACGAGCGGCGTAAAGATGCTCGCGACCAGCCGCGAGCCGCTCAACCTCGCCGGCGAGCAGCGGTTTCCTGTCGACCCGCTGCCCGACGACGACGCGATCACCCTCTTCCTGGAGCGGGCTCGAGCAGTCGACCCCGGGTTCTCGGCGAGCCCGGCGGTGGGCGAGATCTGCCGCCGCCTCGATGGCCTTCCGCTCGCGCTCGAGCTCGCAGCCGCACGAGTGTCCGTCCTGTCGGCGGAGGACCTGGCTTCGCGGCTCGAGCGCGCGCTTCCGCTCCTGACCGGCGGCGCGCGGGATGTCCCGGAACGGCAACGAACGCTTCGCGCGGCGATCGAGTGGAGCTACGAGCTCCTGACCGAGGAGGAGCAGCGCGCCTTCCGCTCGCTCGCGGTGTTCGCGGGCAGCTTCGACCTTGGTGCTGTGTCGCCGGTCGGCGGCGTCGATCTCGACGTCCTGCAGTCGCTGACCAACAAGAGCCTCGTTCGCCGCTGGGGGAGTGGACGCTTCGGGATGCTGGAGACGATCCACGAGTTCGCGGCGGAACGACTGAGCGAAGCCGGCGAGGACGGCGAGGTCAAACGGAGGCACGCTGAGCACTTCCTGGCCGTCGCTCAGTCAGCGAAGCTCGGCAGCGACGACGATGGTCCAGATGCTCCGGAAATCGCCCGGCTGGAGCAGGCGAATCTCCGCGGCGCGCTCCAATGGGCCGTCGACAATCGCGAGATCGAGCTCGGGCTGCGGCTGGCCGTCGCGCTTGCACGCTTCTGGGTCTCCGAGGCTCCATTCGAAGGCGACCAGTGGTTCGGGGCCTTGCTCGCCGGCGCCGGCAACGTGGATCAGGGCCTTCGTGCCGACGCGCTGCGCGACCACGGCGGCGCGGTCTACATCCTCGGTCAGTTCGATCGGGGGATGGCCCTCTACGAGGAGAGTCTGGCCCTCTACCGGAGCCTCGGAGACGAGCTGGGCGTCGCACACATGCTCCACCGCCTGGCAGTCGACGCCGTCCGCATCGGAGATCTCGAGCGAGGCCGAGTGCTAACGGAGGAGGCACGTTCGATGGCTGCAGGGCTCGGGGCGCGGCGGGAGGAGGCATTTGCGTTGTCAACCCTCGGATCGATCGCCTTCGAGGAGGGGAACACCGACCAGGCCATCGAGCTCCTCGAGCAATCAGTCGAGGTTGCCGCTGAGGTTGGCTTCACCTGGTGGCAGGGCGGGCGGCTTCTCGACCTCGCCGAGTTGGCCGTCGAGGCAGGTCGCTCGGAGGATGCCGAGGGCTGGATCCGAGACGGGCTTGCCGTCCTCCTGCCGCTCCGCGACCGGCAGCTCCTCGTATACGGACTGGCAATGCTCGCGGCACTCGAGGCAGAGCGAGGACATGGCGAACGGGCGGGACAGCTCTGGGGTGCAGTCGAGGCCGAGGAGGAGCGCGGCGCGATCGGCCAGTGGGAAAACGAGCGGGAGCAGTACGAGCGGATGGTTTTCGCCCACGCCGACGCCGAGCTCGAAGCGGGACGCGAAGCCGGCCGGCTGCTCTCGCTGGAGGACGCCGTCGACCTCGCGCTCTCCCCAGACTGAACTTGCAGCGTTTGTTGCGTCGTTGACACCGAGAGCTGCGCGCCGCTGTAATCCGTCTCGTAGACTCGCCGCGGACGAGAGCGAGGAGGGCTCGAACTGGATCCGCACGGCGGAGACAACAAGCCGCATCTGCCATCGCCGAGCATCTGGCCGGTCGGGTTCGCCGTCGGCATCGCCTGTGTCCTCGTAGGGCTCGTCGTCAGCAGGCCCGCCCTCATCGCCGGCGTGATCATCACGGTGATCTTCGGCTTCCTCTGGGCCCGCGACGTGATGGCGCCCGATCGCGAGCCGGCTCCCGGGCCCGAGCCCGAAGCTCCGGCCGTCGCCGACGACGGGCCGGAGCAGGAGAAGTACCCGCGGAACGTCTTTCTCGAGCTGACGACGCTCGGTCTCGGTGCGGTCATCGCGGGCATCGTCACGCTCCCGGTCCTCGGCTTCGCCGTCCTGCCGGCCTTCGAGAAAGTGGACCTGGAGCCGGCCGACCTCGGGCCGCTGGACCTCTACCCGGAGAACGAGTGGCGTGAGTCGACGTTCCTGCTCGACCCGGGCTCGGGCGAGGTGTCGAGGCGGACCGCGTTCGTCCGGTCCAACGGCGACGTGGACGGCACCCCGAACATGACCATCCTCTCCAACCGCTGCGTCCACCTCGGCTGCCCGGTCCAAGCCGGCGGCCCCCGCGAGGACGAGCGCGCCGAGACGGTCGAGAGTGAGACCGAGGGGGGCGAATTGACGGTGACCCCGGTCCAGCCTGCGAACTTCAGCTGCCCCTGCCACGGCGGCGCGTACGACCTCGAGGGCAACCGGATCGCCGGGCCGCCCGTTCGCGCCCTCGACCGTTACACGTTCGAGATCTCCGGCGGCAATCTCAAGCTGCTCCTGCCATACAGCGTCGGCGAGGTCGAGGGCAAGGGGGCGGACGCCAAGATCATCGCGTATCAGAAGCAGGGGCCGGGCGAGCACGTCGACGGCCTCTCCGCGTTTCTGTACCCCATCCAGCCCAAAGACCTGGAGTACTAGAGCTCGTGGCCGTCGTCCCCCCTCCGAGCAGGCACCGCAACAAGGGGATCATGGCCAAGGTCGGCCAGATCGTGATGGCCCCAGTCAATTGGCTGGAGGAGCGGTCGGGGGTCGCCGGCGGCGTCAAGTACTTCCTCTTCAGGAAGGTCCCTTCCGACATCAACTGGTTCCAGACGCTCGGCTCCGCGACGCTGACGGCATTTCTCGTCCAGCTGGGGACGGGCGTAATCCTGGCGATGTACTACAAGCCGACGCCGGACGAGGCCTACGAGTCGATCCGCCACATCACGCACGACGTGACGCTGGGCTGGCTCGTTCGCGGGATGCACCGGTGGGGCGCGAGCGTCTTCATCATCCTGCTCTTCCTCCACATGGGCCGCGTGTTCCTGTTCGGGGCCTACAAGTACCCGCGTGAGCTGAACTGGATCGTCGGCGTCCTGATCCTGCCGCTGGCGCTGCTCATGGGCTTTACGGGGTACCTGCTCCCGTGGGATCAAACGGCGTACTGGGCGACCGAGGTCGGCATCAACCTGAACGGGACGGGGCCGTTCGTCGGCCCGTTCCTCGCGCAGTTCTTACGTGGGGGTGACGAGATCGGCGGGAACACGCTGACGATCTTTTACGCCACGCACATGCTCCTTCTCCCCGGGGCGCTCATCGGCCTGATCTTCCTGCACCTCTACCTCGTCGTCCGGCTCGGTGTCGTCTCGCCGCCGTGGTCGGAAGAGGAGGCCGGGCGGGAACGGCCCGAGCCGCAGCCGACCGGCGACGGCGGGCTGCTCAGCCCTCGCCCGCGTGGGGGGAGGCCGCGAAGTGAGTAGCGCGACCGACGAACGCCGCGCGCAGTTCAAACGCTACAAGGAGGACGTCGAGACCCGCGGGAAGCAGTTCCACCCGTACGCGATGTTCCACGACGTGGTCATGAGCCTCGTCGTGGTCACGGTCATCGTCGGGCTCGCCTGCGTGTGGTACTTCACGGCCGAGGAGGCGACGGATCCGGAAGGTGCGTCGGGCTCAGGGCGGCTCGGCGTGCTCTACGAGGAGAAGGCCGACCCCGGCACCACGAGCTTCATCCCGCGGCCCGACTGGTACTTCTACTTCCTCTTCTACCTGCTCCGGATCTTCAAGTGGCCGGACTCGGTCGTGCTCGGCACGGTCGGGATTCCGACGATCGCGTTGATCCTGCTGCTGGCGCTTCCGTTCCTCGACAGGCGGCAGGAGCGGCGGCTCTCCCGGCGGCCTGTGGCCGTGATCGCGGCGCTCCTCACCGTGGTCACGATGGGCGTCCTGACCTACAAGGGTGCGGTCGCGGAGGAGGGCACCGGAGCGACGGGCGACGTGGCGCGCTGGATCGAGGAGAACAACATTCCGGAGGGGGAGGCGCAGGAGGGCGCCCAGCTCTTCGCCGAGTCCGGCTGCACGAACTGCCACATCTACCTGGGCTCGGGCGTCGCGAACCTCGGCGCACCCGATCTGTCCGAGATCGGAAACGAGATGGACGCGGCGCGGCTGGAGGCGTACATCGCCAACCCGCGGGAGTTCGGCAACCAGGTGATGCCGGTCTACGGCGAGACGCTGAGCGAGGAGCAGCTGGGGCAGATCGCGGCCTTCCTCGAGGCCTCCAAGGGCCCCGGGTAGATTCGGTGACGGCGCGGACCGGCCATTTCCCGGCCGAAGGCGTCCGGACGATGTTCGACCGGATCGCACCGGTCTACGACACCATGAACCACGCGATGACGGCCGGCCTAGACCGGCGTTGGCGGCGGCTCGCCGCCGACGCCGTGGTCGCGCAGGGCGACCGGGTGCTCGACGCCTGCTGCGGGACCGGCGACCTCGCGCTGGCCGCCAGGTCGGCGGGCGGGACCGTGACCGGCCTCGACTTCTCCGAGGCGATGCTCGAACGAGCTCGTCGCAAGTCGTCCGATATCGAGTGGGTCGAGGGTGACCTGCTGCACCTGCCTTTCGGGAACGGCTCTTTCGACACGGCGACGGTCGGCTTCGGCGTGCGAAACGTCGACGATCTCGACCTCTCGCTCCGCGAGCTCAGGCGGGTGCTCAAGTCGGGCGGCAGGCTGGCGATCCTTGAGATCGTGCGGCCGAAAGGCCCGCTGGCCCTCTTCTACAGGGCGTGGTTCGACGTGCTCGTCCCCTTGGCCGGCAAGGTGATCCCCGGCGGCGCCGCGTACGGCTACCTTCCTGCGAGCGTGCGTCGATTCCCAGGCCCGGCCGAGCTCACCGAACGTGTTCGCGCGGCGGGCTTCCACCCGGCGGCGCACCGCCTGCTGGGAGGCGGCATCGTCGTCCTCGTCGTCGGGGAGGCGCAGATGAACCGCCCGGCGCTCGCCGCCGTCGAGGAGGCTCCCGGGCTCGACGCCTACATGGCGGCGCTGGAGGATCGTCTCCGCGAGTCCGTCGCGAGCCATCCAGGCACGGTCGCCGACGCCGGTGCCCAGGCGCTCGCCGCCGGCGGGAAGCGGTTGCGGCCGCTGCTCGTCTTCCTCACCGCCCGGGACGGCCGCGACCCGGTGCCGGCCGGAGCCGCGGTCGAGCTCGTCCACATGGCGAGCCTCGTCCACGATGACATGATCGACCGGGCTGCGCTGCGCCGCGGTCACGAAACCGCGTGGCGCACGCACGGCTCGGTCGGCGCGCGCACGACGGGCGACTATCTGTACGCGCGGGCGTTCTCCGAGCTGTCCTCGACCGGAGACGAGGAGGGCGTGCAGCTGCTTGCCGCCGCTGCGCTCGCCCTCGTCCGTGGCGAGGCGATTCAGCACGGGCAGGCGCACAAGCCGGAAACGACCGAGGAGGAGTACCTCCGGCGCTGCACGCTGAAGACGGCCGAGCTCTTCCGCGCCGCGTGCCTGCTCGGCAGCCGCGACGAGGCGATCGGCCGCTTCGGGCTCGCGCTGGGGATCGCGTTCCAGATCGCCGACGACATCCTCGACTGCACAGGCACGACGATCGAGACCGGGAAGCTCGCCGGGAACGACCTCCGGGAAGGCACGCCGACCTTGCCGCTGATCTTCGCCGCCCGTGAAGACCCGGTCGTGCGCGAGGCGCTCGCCGGCGGGCCGCTCGAGGGCGCGCTCATCCGCGTCGCCCAGACGGGCGCGCTGGAACAGGCCCGCGAGATCGCACTGCGCTACGCCGCCGAGGCGCGCTCGCACCTCGGGCGGACCGCTCACTGCCCGGAGCTCGAGGCGCTGACGCACATCGTCGTCGAGAGACGAAGCTAGGAGGGTTTGGCGAAATAGCGGCTGTGTCGCCAGGCCGCGCTGCTCGCCCCCAGGACTGCGTCCTCAGTCGCGCCCGTATCAGGAATACGGGCGCTCCCTGCGTCCTTGCCTGGGAACGAGCATCACGCCCTGGCAACGAGCACTATCCCGCCAAACCCTCCAGGGGATATCTTCCCCCGAAGCTGATGGGGATCCTTCCGGAACCGGTCGAAGCACTGCTCGAGACGGCGCTCGTGAGCGAGCTCACGGTCATTGACCCGTCGGGCCGGCCCGTGACGCATCCGTTGATCCCGCTCTACGACGGGGAGCTGATCTACCTCACCTCGAGCATCCTCTTCTCCAAGAAGCTCGAGCACATCAAGGCCAACCCGAAGGTGTCGCTCTCGATCACCGACCCCGCCGCGCTCGAGCCGGGCCAGGTCGCCCGGGCGACGATCCAGGGCGACGCCGAGGTCGACGATTCGGATCTCCACGCCGGCTGGGAGCGCGTGCTCCCGCTCTGGCGGAAGAAGGAGCCCGCCATCGACTTTTTTCTCGGTAAGCGCGTCGCGCTTCCCCTCTTCTTCGAGCGCTCGGTGATCGAGATCCGGCCGCGGAAGGCATTCCTCTGGGAGGACGGACGCACGGACCGGCCGCCTCAGGTCTTCGACGTCGACCCGGTGCTCGCGTGAAACCGACACCGGAGCTGATCGCCAAGCTCGAAGAGCGCTTCGGCCACGCGGTGATCGCCTATGTCGACGTTGACGGCTACCCGATGTCGGTCGCGACCGACTTCGAGGTCGACGAGGAGCGTGGGATCGTCTCGCTGCGAGCCGTCGCCGGCGACGCGCAGCCGCCGCAGGGCGAGCGGGTCAACGTGGTCTTCAGCCACATTCACCCCCAGCCGGGCGTCGGCTACGACGAGCGCCGCTACGTCTCGCTCTGGGGGCCGCTGATGCGGACGGAGGGCGGGCTCGAGTTCTCGCCGGAGGACGTCCAGCACTGGGACGAGGAGGAGATGTCGTTCTTCGAGTACTCCGAGCGCGGCGTCCCGCAGGCCAGGCGATATCTCGAGCGAGTCTCGGAGGAGACTGGCCGCGAGGTGCGGCCGAAGCTGTCGTTCGGCTGGCTCTTCCTACGGACGACGCGGCTGCCGTTCCTTACGGCGACCTTCGTGCCGATTCTTCTCGGCATCGCGGTCGCTGCCTGGACGAACGGCTTCAGCTGGTGGCTCGCGCTCCTGACGCTCTTCGGCGGCGCAAGCATCCACCTTGGCCTCAACGTCGCGAACGACGTCTTCGACACGACGAGCGGCGCCGATGCGGAGAACGTCAACCCCACGCAGTTCAGCGGCGGATCGCGCGTCGTCCACTACGGGCTGCTGACACTGCGGCAGATCACGCTGCTCTCCGCCGCGTTCTACGCCGTGGGGATCGGGATCGGGCTCTACCTCTGCGCGACGCGCGGCTGGGATCTCTTCTGGCTCGGCGCCGCCGGCGCGCTGCTCAGCGTCTTCTACACCGCGCCGCCGCTCAAGCTCGTTCACCGCGGGCTCGGTGAGATCGACGTCTTCCTCGGCTTCGGCCCGATCATGGCCCTGGGCGCCTACTTCGTCCAGGCGCAGGAGTTCGATCTCGAGCCGCTCCTCGCCTCGATCCCGGTCGGGATCCTGATCGCGCTCGTGCTCTACGTGAACGAGGTGCCGGACCGCCCGGCCGACGCCGCGGCGGGGAAGCGCACGCTCCCGGTGCGGTTCTCGAAGGACGCAATCATCAATGGGTACGCCGCCGCCGTCGCGCTGACGTTCGCGCTGATCGTCGTGTTCGCCGTCGCAGGGTGGATCGTGCGGCCGGCGATCATCGCGGTCGCCGCAGCGCCCCTCGCTCTCCCCGTCTACCGGGCGCTCAAGTCGTCGTACGACCAGCCCTACGCCCTCATGCCGGCGATGGCAAAGAACATCCAGCTCCATCTGGCGACGGGCGTCCTGCTGATCCTCGGCTATGTGATCGCGCTGATTGCGGACGGGGTCATGGACGACCCGCCATCGTTCTTGACTTGAGCACCGAGTTCATCTCGGCCGTCCCGATCATCCCGGCGCGCGACATCGAGGCAGAGTACGGTCTGGTACCGCGACCGGCTCGGCTTCACGATCTTCCACACCGAGGACGAGTACGGGATCGTTGGTCGCGGGGAGACCTGGATCCACTTCTGGGGACCGAGCGGCATCCCGCCCGAGAAGTCGGACACGATGATCCGTGTCGGTGTCCGCGGCATCGACCAGCTGTACGAGCACTGCCGCGCCAAGGAGATCCTCCACCCGAACGCACCGCTCGAGGAGAAGCCGTGGGGCTTCCGTGAGTTCGCCGTCGTCGACCACGACGGGAACCTCGTGACGTTCTTCGAGCCGCCCGCAGACTACGAGCCGCAACCGGAGTGACGCTCGCCACCACCCCCTGGGCCTGGTACCGCGATCCCGCGGTGCTGGAGCGGGAGGAGAAGGCGATCTTCGCGCGGACGTGGCAGTACGTCGGCGTTCTCGGCGAGCACAACGTCGTTCCCGGCTCGGCCGGTCGGGTCCCGGTCGTGGTGGTGAGAGACGAGGGGGCCGAGCGCGCGTTCGTCAACGTCTGCCGGCACCGCGGCTCGGTCGTCGTCGAGGAGGCCGGGAGCCGGAAGACACTTCAGTGCGCCTACCACGCCTGGACGTACGGGCTGGACGGATCGCTGCGGTCGGCGCCCCGGTCGGAGGAGCTCTCCGGCGCCGGGGACCTCGGGCTCGTCGAGATCCGCCTCGGTGCCTGGGGCCCGTTCCGGTTCGTGAACCTGGACGGCGAGGCGCCGCCGCTCGACGAGGTACTCGGCGAGGTGCCGGCGATGCTGGCCGAGGGCGGGATCGACGTCGACGGCCTTGCGTTTCACCACCGGGTGGACTGGGAGGTCTCGGCGAACTGGAAGATCGCGACCGAGAACTTCCTCGAGTGCTACCACTGCGCCGTCGCGCATCCCGGCTTCTCGGCAATGGTCGAGACCTCGCCGGGCGACTACCGGCTCGAGCGCAGGCCGTGGCACCTGAGCCAGTTCGGACGGCTGAAGGACCCGAGTGGGGCACCGCTGCCCGAGGGCCAGTTCCACCTCATCTGGCCCAACACGGGGATCAACGTCTTCCCGGGCAGGCCGAACCTCTCGATCGGCCCGATCCTGCCGATTGCCCCCGACCGGACCCGCCGGGTCCTCGACTACTTCTTCGCTCCGGACGAGGACGGCGCCTGGATCGCCGAGTTCCTCGAGTTCGACGATCAGGTCGGGCGGGAGGACGCTCGCCTCGTGGAGTCGGTGCAGCGCGGCGCCGGGTCGGGCGCCATCCCCGACGGCCGGCTCCTACCTGAGAGCGAGCAGCTGGTCGCTGCGTTTCAGGCGCTGGTGTCCGAAGCTGTCGAGGGCGAGGCGAGCCGCCGGGCGTAGACCACGGCCAGGACCACAACGGTCAGGGCCACGACGATCACGATCACCGTCCAGAAGATCACGAGCGCGCCGGCAACCGCGCCGACCGCGACGAGGACCGCGCCCCACCGAGGTGAGCGTTCGATGATCCGGAGACCGGCGAGAAGCGCCACGCCGCCGCCCATGAGCAGGGCTCCCCACAGGATCTGGTCACTCGCTCCCGTATCGTCCCAGTGACCCGGCCACCAGGCGCCGAGTGCGCCGATCAGCAGATAGGCGATGCCGGTGATCGTTCCCAACCAGAAGAGCGCGGTCCGGACGTTCACGCGTCCACTCTAAGCCTCTAACCGGCGCCGGCGGCCTCGGCTCGGCGCAGGCCGCGCAAGGCCCAGATCGAAAACAGCGCGATCAGCGCGAAGGCGGCGCCGAACGCGCCGGCGATGTGCGCAGGCTCGCCGGCGATCAGGCTCCGGCCGGCTGCGAGCATCAGCGTCACCGGGTTCAGGTGCGCGATCGTCTGCAGCCAGCCCGCCAGGAGCTCGACCGGCACGAAGACCGGAGCGAAGAAGAGCGAGAGGAATACCGGCAGTTGCATGAGCGGCGCGGCCTGCAGCGACCGGAAGCGCATCGCCACGCCGGCTGACCACCCGAGCCCGATGACGTTGACGAGGGCGGCGAGCGTATAGAGCGCGAAGACGTCGACGCCGTTTCCGCCCACCTCCATCCCCGCGAGCATCGCGACCGAGGTCAGGACGGTCGCAGTCACCGCCCAGCGGCCGATGGCGCCGATCCCGTAGCCGAGCAGGATGCCTCGCCGGTCGGGCGCCGCCACCATCAGGCGCCGCGCGAACCCGGTCTCGAAGTCGCGGACGATCCCAAATCCTGTAAAAACTCCTGCAAAGGCAGCTGATTGGAGGAGCACGAAGACGAACTGGAACGCCGTATACCCGACGGGGAACTGAAAGCCCGGGACGTCGTTCACCCGTGAGAGCCCTCCCGCGAAGGCGATGAAGAAGAACATCGGGAAGGCAATGCCTGGGATCAGAAGCGAGGGGGTCGTGAAGTTGTTGTGCAGCATCCGCCACCCGACGGCGAGCGCCACGCTGACGACGCTCCTCATGTCCGTGCCAGCCTCGTCCGCAGCGAAAGGGACGAAAGCGTGAGGCCGACGATCGAAAGGCCGATCGCGATGGCGAAGCCAAGCGCCAGCGCCTCCTCGTTCCAGCCCTGGATCACGAGGCTGCGGATCGCCTCGATCAGGTAGGAGACCGGGTTCGCCGACGCCGCGACCTGGAACCAGTCCGTCTCGATCAGGTTCCGCGGCAGGTTCATCGACGAGATGAACAGGAACACGAAGAAGACGGGGAAGAGGCTGTGCACGGCCTCGGTCGAGCCGGTGCGCAGTGCGGCGAGCGCGCCGAACGACCCGAAGGCGGTGACGATCAGGACGGCGAGGACGAGCAGCACGACCGTACCGAGGACGCCTGCCTGGATGCGCACGCCGATCGCCAGGCCGACGGCGAGGTACCAGATCGCCTGCACGAAGCCCATCACGATCACCCCGCCCAGGTGGCCGACGAGCAGGGCGGTGCTCTGCATCGGCGTCAGGGCGAGCCTGTTCAGGAACCCGGTCTGGATGTCGCGCGCCAGGTCGACCCCGGCGTTGACGGTCGAGAAGAGCGCGCCCTGGATGAACGGGAAGGCGAGGAAGAACGCGACGTACGAGTCGGTCGGGAAGCCCGGCAGGCTCGTCGCCGCCTGGAGGCCGCCGGAGTTCACCGCCATGAGCGCCAGCGGGAAGATGAGCGGCGTGATCCAGTTGGCGGGCTGGCGCAGCGTCCGGATCACCGACCGGCGCGCGAGATGGAGGACCTGGTTCGCGAGGCTCAAGCGGGAGCCGGCTCGGGCTCGGAGGGCTCCTCCTCCTCGCCCTCCAGTGAGCGGCCGGTCTTCGCCAGGAACACGTCGTCGAGCGTCGGTGCGTGCAGGTTGAGCGCGGCGACGGTCACGTCCGCCGAGTCGAGCGCGCGCACGACGTCGGCGAGCCCGCCCTTACCGTCCAGGCGAACGGCCACGCCGGCAGTGGACGGCTGGAGCTCGCCGAAGCGCCCGAAGATCTCCTCGAGCTTGGCCGGCTCGGTTTCCTCGGTCGGGACCGCCTCGACGGTCGGCCGTCCGATCTCCGCCTTCAGTGCCGCCGGTGTGCCCTCGGCGACGATCTTTCCGTGGTCGATGATCCCGACTCGGTCGGCGAGCACGTCGGCCTCCTCGAGGTACTGCGTCGTCAGGAAGACCGTGACGCCCTCGTCCCGCTTCAGCCGCACGACCTCGTCCCAGAGCGCGCTGCGGCTCTGCGGGTCGAGCCCTGTCGTCGGCTCGTCCAGGAAGAGGATGCGCGGGCGGTGCGCCAACGCGAGCGCCAGGTCGAGGCGGCGCTTCATGCCGCCCGAGTAGCCGCCGATCTTCCGGTCGGCGGCCAGTCGAAGTCCGACACGCTCGAGGAGCTCGTCGGTGCGCCGGTCCCGCTCGCCCCGCGGGATTCCGTGCAGCGCAAGTTGGAGCTTCAGGTGCTCGCGGCCCGTCAGGAGCGGGTCAAGCGCCGCCTCCTGGAGTGCTGCGCCGATCGTCCTCCGCACCGCCGGCCCCTCCGACACGATGTCGTGCCCACCGACCTTGGCTGTGCCCGCCGTCGGCGGAAGCAGTGTCGTGAGCATGTGCACGGTCGTCGACTTGCCGGCGCCGTTGGGGCCGAGGAAGCCGTAGATCTCGCCCGGCGCGACGTCGAGGTCGATTCCTGCAACCGCATGAATTCCGCCCTTGAACTCGCGAACCAGGCCGCGAACTTCGATCGCCTGTTCCACCCCCGCACACTACCCGTGTACGAATGCTGTAAAGGCGGCCTTGACGTTTCCCGGTCTTCGATAGCCTCAGCCGGGGTCCATGCTGAGGAAGGCGATTCTTTTCGGCCTGCTCGCAGGCATTTTTGCTTCTCCGGCGGCGGGGGCGCCTCAGCAACTCCTGATGCCGGGCGTCACCTACGAGAAGCGGCTCCAGTTCACCCGGTTCGGCCCACAGACGATGCACATCCTCACGGCGCCGAAGCCCGCCGGTGGCCTGTACGGGCTCAAGCCCGTGCTCTCGAACGGGGCGGCGACCGGCCGCGAGCGAGTGACCTCGATGCAGCGGCGCGCCGAGGCGAGCGCCACGGTCGCCGGCGTGAACGGTGACCTCTTCACCTGGGCCGACGGCATCCCCTCCAGCGGGCTGATCCAGGACGGGGTCCTGCGCACGACGCCGCACCCGAAGCGCTCCATGCTCGGCGTGGACGTGGCGGGGAACCTGCGCGTCGACCGGATCTCGATGCTCGGCACCTGGCAGGGCTCCGGCCCGCGGCGGCCGATCCACCTCGTCAACCGGCCTCCGGGTCCCAACGGGACGACGCTCTACACACCTTCGTACGGGACGACGACGCCGACCGGCAACGGCGTGTTCGAGGCCGTGCTCTCGCCCTTCCCGTCCGCAACGCCGAACGCCGACCTGGTCGGCTTCGTCTCGGAGAACAGGCGCGGTGGGACGCCGATCCCGCCCGGCGGCGCCGTGCTGGTCGCCCGAGGGACGCAGGCCCAGCGGATGGCCGTCGAAGCGGTCACGGCGGACACGATCACCGTCCGGCTCGTGTTGCGGCCGGAGTGGCGCGACGTGCCCGAAGCGCTCGGCGGCGGTCCCGAGCTCATCCGCCAGGGACGTCCCATCTTCCGGCCCGCCGAGGACTTCGGCACCTACCACCTCAACCGCCGCCACCCGAGGACGGCCGTGGGGCAGCGCTCGGACGGGCGGATCGTGATGCTCGTGGTCGACGGACGGCGGCCCGGCTACTCCTCGGGAATGACGAACTTCGAGCTGGCGCAGACGATGGCACGGCTCGGCGTCGTCACGGCCTCCGCGCTCGACGCGGGAGGCTCGTCGACGATGGCGTTCGGCGGGCAGCTCCTCAGCCGTCCCTCCGACACCGGCGGCGAGCGGCTCGTCTCGGAGGCGCTTCTCGTCATGTACTACGGCGTGTACGCGCCCGCAACGGAGCCGTCGTTCTCGCCGAACGGCGACGGCGCAGGCGAACGGCAGCGGCTCGAGTACAAGGTCGTGAAGCCGTCGACCGTCACGGCGACCCTCACCGGGCCCGATGGTGTCGGCCGCACGATCGACTCGGGTGAGCGCAAGCCCGGCCTCTACAAGTTCGCGTTCGCCGGCGGCACCCGGTCGAACCGGGCCGGCGCCGCCGAGCCCGAAGGGCGCTATCGCTGGTCGATCACTGCCGTGGACGCCGACGGGCGCCGCTCGACCGCCGAGCGCTCGTTCAGCCTCAACAACACGCTCGGGTTCATCTCCGTCCAGCCGTCCCGCATGACCGTGGGACGGAAGCGGGGCGGACGGCTCCTGATCGGCTTCACGCTCACCCGCCCGGCGCGTGCCAGCGTCACGATCACGTCGAAGACGGGGCAGCTCCTTCGCGTCGTGCGGAACTTCAACGCTCGCGCCGGCAAGACCGTCGTCCTCTGGAACGGCAAGTACCCCAACGGGAAGCCCGTTTTCTCGGGCACGTACGTGGCTCGCGTCGTGGCCACCAACTCGGTCGGTCGCGCCGAGCTGGCGCGTTCGTTCCGAGTGAGACGCCGCTAGCGTCCGTACACTCGGCCGGTGCTCGAAGCCTCGATCCTGAGCGCGATCACGGACGCGCTCACCGAGCTGATCGGCGACCACGGGATCTACGCCGTCTTCGTCCTGATGTTCGTGGACGCCGTCCTGCCCGCCGCAAGCGAGCTCGTGATGGTCTACGCCGGTGCCGTCGCGGCCGGCGCGTTCGCCGGGCAGAGCGTCGTCCTGTTCGGCGAGCCGATCGAGTCGAACTTCTGGGCGTACGTCGCAATGGCCTCGGCCGGCGCCCTCGGCTACATCCTCGGCTCGATCGCCGGGTGGGCGATCGGCTACTACGGCGGGCGGCCGTTCGTCGAGCGGCGCGGAAGGTGGTTGCACGTGACGCCGCACACGCTCAACCGGGCCGAGGCGTGGTTCGAGCGCTTCGGCGACTGGGCGGTCGCGATCGGACGCGTGACGCCCGTGGTCCGCTCGTTCATCGCGATCCCGGCCGGCGTCTTCCGCATGCCGCTCGGCCGCTACACGCTGCTGACGATCCCCGGCTCGGTGGTCTGGGCATTCGCATTTGCGGGCGCCGGCTGGGCGGCGGGCTCCCAGTGGGAGGACTTCCACCACAGCTTCCGCTACGCGGAATACGTCGTCGCCGCGGCGATTCTCGTCCTGATCGCGGCCGGAATCTGGCGTCACAGGCGAGGGGCTAGGATGAATCGGCGTGCCGAAGATCCCGCTGGTTGACGTCCAGGCGCAGTACGCGCCGCTGACGGAGGAGCTGCGGAACCGGTTCGAGGGGGTCCTCGAGTCCGCGCAGTTCATCCGCGGCCCGAATGTGAAGGCCTTCGAGGAGGAGGCCGCTGCCTACCTCGGTGTCAGGCGCGCGGTCGGAGTCGCGAACGGGACTGACGCGCTCGTGCTCGTCCTCGACGCGATGGGCATCGGGGCCGGCGACGAGGTGATCTGCCCCGCGTTCACGTTCTACGCAACCGCCGAGTCGATCGCTCGGCGTGGCGCGACACCGGTCTTCGCGGACATCGACGCCGCGACCCTGAACCTCGACCCGGAGGACGTCTCCGGCCGGATCACCGAGCGGACGAAGGCGATCATGCCCGTCCACCTGTTCGGCCGGCCGGCGCCGACGGCCGAGCTCGCCTCCCTCGGTGTCCCACTGATCGAGGACGCAGCCCAGGCGTTCGGGGCCCCCGGCATCGCCAAGACGGGCGTCGTATCCACGTTCAGCTTCTATCCGACGAAGAATCTCTTCTGTCTCGGCGATGGAGGGTTGGTGACCGCCAACGACGAAGACCTCGCCGAGAGGATCCGCATGCTCGCTTTCCACGGCTCGCGCGACAAGACCACGTTCGACTTCGTCGGCTACAACTCGCGCCTCGACGAGCTCCAGGCTGCATTCCTGCGCGTCTTCCTCGAGCATCTCGACGAGTGGACGCGCGGCCGGCGCGAGGCCGCAGCCCGGTACGCCGACCTCGGCCTCGGCGACCTGGTCGAGCTGCCCGAGGACGAGCCCGGACACGTCTACCACCTGATCGTCTCGCGCTCGCCCGAGCGGGACCGGATCCGCGACGCGCTGAGCGCGGCCGACATCGCCTCCGCGACGTACTACGTCACGCCGCTTCACCTCCAGCCCGCGCTCAGCTTCCTCGGCTACGAGCCGGGATCGCTGCCCGAGACCGAGCGCGCCGCTGCGGAGAACTTCTCGGTGCCGCTGTGGCCCGGCATTGCGGCGGAGGTCCAGGAGCGCGTGGTCGAGACCGTCCGTTCAGCCGTCGGAGCGCCAGTCTCGTAGTGCTCCCTGTCAACCGACACAGGCTGTGGCAGATCGCGGCAGACGCTGGGCTGATCGCGCTCGCCTGGTGGCTCGCGTTCCAGCTCCGGTTCGACTTCGACGTCCCTGCGAACTTCCGAGACGGCCTCTGGACGACGGTCGCGATCGTCGTCGCCATCAAGCTCGCCGTCTTCGTCGCGTTCGGCTTCTACAACCGCTGGTGGCGCTACGTGTCCACGAAGGACATGTGGCGGGCGGCGCTCGGCGTCGTCGTCGCCTCGGTGATCGCTGCGTACGCGATCTACTTCATCGATCCGTTCGAGCGCCGGCTTCCGCGAGGCGTCGCGCTGATGGACGGCGTGCTGCTCCTCGGCCTCGTCGCCGGCTCGCGCCTCCTGGCGCGGAGCATCTTCGAGCGGCCGTCCGCGTCGCGACTGGTCGCCCGCGGCAAGGAAGTGATCGTCGTCGGAGCCGGCGATGCAGGCCAGCTCGTGATCAAGGAGATGCAACGCTCGCGCCAGCTCGGCTACACGCCGATCGGGATCGTCGACGACGATCCGCGCAAGAAGAACCTCCGCGTCCACGGCGTCCGCGTTCTCGGGACGACGGACGAGCTCCCGCACGTCCTGCGCGACAACCGGCCGGACGAGCTCCTGATCGCGATTCCCTCGGCGTCGGGTGAGCAGCGCCAGCGGGTCGTCGAGGTCGCACGCAGGGAGGGAGTTCCGGTCAAGACCCTGCCGGGCCTCTACGAGCTGATCGCCGACGAGGACAACCTCGCGGCGCAGATCCGTCCGGTCCAGGTGGAGGACGTCCTCGGCCGCGAGCCGGTCGAAGTGGACCTGGAGGCGATCTCGTCGTATCTCGAGGGCGAGACCGTGCTGGTCACGGGCGCCGGCGGCTCGATCGGATCGGAGCTCTGCCGCCAGATCTCCCGCGCGAACCCGGCTCGGCTGATCCTCCTCGACCAGGGCGAGACGCCGCTCTTCGAGATCGAGCGCGAGCTCGTGGACGAGCGGCAGTTCACGGCCAGCATCCCCGTCCTCGCCGACGTCTCCAACCGGCGGAAGCTGGCACAGGTCTTCGAGCGCTACCGGCCGGGCGTCGTCTTCCACGCGGCGGCCTACAAGCACGTGCCGTTGATGGAGGCGAACCCGCTGGAGTCGATCCGCAACAACGTCTTGGGGACGAAGGTCGTCGCCGACACGGCCGTCCGGTTCGGCGCCAAGCGCTTCGTGCTCGTCTCGACCGACAAGGCGCTCAACCCGAAGGCGGTCTACGGCCAGTGCAAGGCGCTCGCCGAATGGATCACCGAGGCCTACGGCTGCCGCGAGGATGTCGCAACCCGGTTCATGGCGGTCCGCTTCGGCAACGTGCTCGGCTCCGCCGGCAGCGTGATCACGATCTTCCGGCGCCAGATCGCCAAAGGCGGCCCGGTGACGATCACGCACCCGGACATGACCCGCTACTTCATGACGATCCCGGAGGCGGCGTCGCTCGTCGTCCAGGCCGGCTCGATCGGCGGCCGCGGCGAGATCTTCGTTCTCGACATGGGCGACCCCGTCGGGATCCTCGACCTGGCGCGGGACATGATCCGCCTTTCGGGCCGTGAGCCCGAGCGCGACATCCCGATCGACTTCATCGGCGTTCGGGCGGGGGAGAAGCTGCACGAGGAGCTCTGGGGCCCGGACGAGGAGATCGCCCCGACCGCCCACGCGAAGATCTCGCGTGCCCGGCGCGCACCAATCGTCGCCGAATGGCTCGACGCGGAGCTGGTGGACCTGGAGCGCCTCGTCGAGGAGGGCGAGACGCTGGAGGCCGTCTCGCGGCTCTCCACGATGGTGCGGGTGCCGAAGCGCGAAGGCGCTAGACCGGAAGCAGCAGGTCGAGCATCTCGGTGGGGTCGCGGCGGACCCGAGTCGCCTCTCCTGAGTCGCGCTTCGAGACGACGAGGGCGCGCGGGTCCGTGATCGGGACCAGCCGTCGCTGGCGGATCAGCTCCTCGTCCACGCCGCCCAGCCGGCCGCCGAACGTCGTGTAGACGGGGATGCCGAGCGCCGCGGCCTCTCGGTTCATCGTCCCTCCTGCCGAGACGACAAGATCCGAGAGGCCGATCAGGCTCTGAGCGTCCACGGCGCGTTCGGGTACGACGACCGCGGGAAGCTCGAGGCTCCGGACGTAGGCGCCCTGCTCGGCGGTGCGCGGTAGGACGACGACCTGAACGCCCTCCTGGTGCCCCAGGTGGTCGAGCACCTGGGGGAAGAGCGGGTTCGAGGTGCGGTGGTAGAGCGAGACGTCGGGCGGCGTCCGGACCACGACGAGCGTCCGTTCGGAGTCGAGACCGAGCTGGTCGAGCACCGAGCGGTCGGGCTCGAAGTCGGAGAGGTAGTACTCCTCCTTCAGGCCGGGGTAGCGCCGTAGCTTCGGACTCTTGACGCCGTAGGGCCGCAGGCGCTCGGGCGGAATCGCATCGGGGACGACGACGAACGTCGCCGCCCTGAGGCCGAGCTGGTGCTGGAGCCAGGCGAACTCGTAGTCGAAGGTCGTCGAGCTCGGGATGCCGAGCCTCCGCGCGGTGATCGTCAGCTCGTGGGACCCGTGGGCGAGGGCTGCGTCGAAGTCACGGCTTTTCGCCCAGTCGCGAAGGCGGCCGAGCCTGGACGTGAGCGCTCGGGCCTTGCCCAGCCGCGAGCGGCCTCCGTGGCTGCCGAACACCTCGGCCTCGATCCCGTGGAGCTCGAGCAGCTGGAGCGTCTGCGCGTAGTCGCGCGCTGTGATCTGGACCTCGTCGCCCCGGTCGCGCAGGATCCGGATCAGCGGCCGGAACACGAGCACGTGGGCCGGTGCGGTCATGTCCATCCAGACCCGCATCAGCCGTCCTCGACGAGCCGGAAGCGCACGGCCTCGATCAGCGTGTCGGGCTCGATCGGCCGCTCGAAGAAGCGCTCGTGGTCGACTCGCCACTCCTCAACGGACTCGAAACCTTCGCCCTCGTCGCGGGCGAACTGTTCGTCGATTTCCGACGCCGGTACGACTCGCGCCTCGGTGACCTCGACGACGCCGACCGGCTCGTCGTCGTAGCCGAGAAGCGCATAGCGCTCGCCCGGCTTGTCCTCCGGCTCGCCCGATTCGGCCAGTCCCGCGGTCGCCGTCTTCCTTCCGGCGAGCACCGCTTCGACGAGCCTGCGGCGCAGCTCGGTCCGGGCGTACCCGAGCTCGAACGGCGGCAGGTCGCTCAAGCGACGGCTGCGGCGAGCCGCGGCTCGCGCAGCGGGCCGGGCGTGCGCTCCACGTGGTGCTCGTGCCAGAGCGTGAAGGCGAGCAGCCCCCACAGCTGGCGCGAGAGATCCTCCTCGCCCGCGACGTGGCGGTCGATCAGCCGTTCGACCGGCTCGGGCCTGAAGAAGCCCTGCCGGCGCAGCGTGCCCGGAGCGAGCACGTCACGCGCGAACGGCTCGAGCTCGCCGCGGAGCCAGGCCGCGGCCGGGATCGAGAACCCGCGCTTGCGGCCGTAGACGATTCGCCGTGGCAGGAGCGGCGCCGCGGCCTTCCGCAGCAGGACCTTCTTCCGCAGCCCTCGGACCTTGAGGCGGGTCGGCAGCGATTGCGCAAGACCGGCGACGACGGGATCGAGGTACGGCACGCGCGCCTCGAGCGAGTGCGCCATCGAGGCCCGGTCGGTCTTTACGAGCAGGTCGTCGACGAGGTAGGTGCCGAGGTCGACGTCCTGGAGTCGCGTCAACAGCTCGGCGCCCTCCGTCTCCTCGAAGCGGGCGCGGAGGAGGTCGACAGGATCGAAAGCCGACCGACGGCCGGTCAGCTCGGCTCGCAAGTCCGGGGAGAAGATCTCCTTCCAGGCGTGGTGCCGCTCGAGCGGGGGCAACGCGGCCCCGCGGACGAACCGCTTCGCCTTGTAGTCGAAGCTCGCCCGGCGGCTCGAGCTCGGCAGCCGCTCCACCAGGGGCCTGACCCCTGGGGCGAAACGGCCGACGCGGAGCGCCAGCAGGTCGGCGGCGTAGGTGTAGTAGCCGCCGAAGAGCTCGTCGCCGCCCTCCCCGGAGAGCGCGACCTTCACGTGCCGCGCCGCCAGCTCCGAGACGAGGTAGGTCGGAAGCGCCGACGAGTCGGCGAAGGGCTCGTCGAAGGTCTCGGCGAGTCGCGGCAGGAGCAGCGCGGCGTCGGGCCTGAGCGTCAGCTCCTCGTGGCGCGTCCCGTACATGGACGAGACGGAGCGCGCGTCGTCGAGCTCGTCGAACGAGCGCTCCTCGAACCCGATCGAGAACGTGTGCACCTCCTCGCCGCTCTCCTGGGCGGCGAGCGCCGCGAGGAGAGACGAGTCCACGCCGCCGGACAGCAACACCCCGACGGGGACGTCGGCGATCAGGTGCGCCCGCACGGAGTCCCGGAGACGAGCGCGCAGCTCCTCGGCCAGCTCGGCGGAATCCTCGTCACGCACCTCGGCCGGCATCGGCCGTGCGTATCGCTCGACCCGCGTCTCGCCGTCCTCCCAGACGAGGAGATGCCCGGCGGGCAGCTTGCGCGTTCCGGTGAAGATCGAATACGGCGCCGGCACCGAGTTGAAGGCGAGGAACGCCTCGAGCGCGTCCGGGTCGACCTCGCCGCGGGGGAGGGCGCGCAGCTCGGACGCGAACGCGAGCTCGCCGGCCTCGTCCCGGTAGTAGAGCGGCTTGATGCCGAACCGGTCCCGCGCGATCACGAGCCGGCGGCGGCGCGAGTCCCAGATCGCGACGGCGAACATCCCGCGAAGCCGCTCGGCGAAGTTCTCGCCGTGCTCCTCGTAGAGGTGGACGAGCACTTCGGTGTCGGAGCGGGTCGAGAATCGGTGCCCGGCCTGCTCCAGCTCCGCCCGCAGCTCCCGGAAGTTGTAGAGCTCGCCGTTCTGGACGACGTGGACGGTGCCGTCTTCGTTCGCGATCGGCTGGTCGCCGCCCTCCAGGTCGATGATCGAGAGCCGGCGCGCGGCGAGCCCGACCGGACCGTCGAGCAGCTCGCCGTCGGAATCGGGGCCGCGGTGGACGAGCGTGGCGCTCATCGCGCGCAGGCGCTCGGGGTCGACCGGCCCGCTCTTAGTTGCGAGTCCGCAGATCCCACACACGGCGCCTCACTCTACGCGCGTCGGTCGGACCGCCCCGCGCAGCGACTGGCGCAGCACGCGCCAGCCGGTGGCGGCGAGCGTCCGCAGGTAGAGGCCGACGGAGCGGTCGGCGATCCACTCCATGTCGTGCGCGAGCTTTTCGGCCATCGACGTCTCGTAGCCGCGCCGCACCTGCGCGAACCCCGTCAGACCCGGGCGCACGACGAGGCGCTGCCAGTACGCCGGCAAGTCCGACGCAAGCTGCTCGAAGAAGATCGGCCGGATCGGCCGCGGCCCGACGAAGCTCATGTCGCCGCGGAGGATGTTGAGGAGCTGCGGGAGCTCGTCCAGCTGCGTCGCTCGCAGCCAGCCCCCGACGGTCGTCCGCTCCTCCTTCGTCCGGAAGACGAGCTCCTCGCCGAGATGCGCGCCGAGCCGTTGCTCGGCGCCTCGGCGCAGCGTTCGGAACTTGAGCATCGTGTAGAACTCGCCGCCCCGCCCGACCCGCGTGCCGCGGTAGAGCACCGGCCTACCGCTCGACAGGACGATGGCGAGCGAGATCAACGCCACCGGGATGAGCGCGAGTGCGGCGAAGACGAGCGAGAGGCCGATGTCGAGGCCGCGCAGGACGGCGTCGACACGGTTGCGCCGCGGGCTCTCGCGGGCGCGCCGGATGAAGCTCTCGGTAAGCGAGCTCTGCGACCGAGTCTGCACCGGCCGATGGTAGTCCGCTCGCAGGAAGACCGAGGGCCGGCATGTTGCCGGCCCTCGGAATCGTCAGCTCGTGCGCGGGCCTAGCGGCCGCGCTTCTTTCCGTGGCCCTTGCCCTTGTCGTGACCGTGGTGATGGCCGTTGTCTCCGGCGCCCGGAATGCGCAGAAGCAGGAGCTGGCCGCCCTCACGCTGGTAGGTGAGGCGATTGTTGCCCTCGACTCGGACCTCTTCCTGGACGATCAGCGAGCCCGCCTGGATGTCGACCAGGAACGCGCCCTTGCCGAAGAACTTCGACGCGTCCACGATGCCGCTCGACTCCCATGCGCCTGCGTTCGCCTTCGTCGTGCTCGCATCGACGTCCGTCGGGCCCTCGTCGGCCGACTGGTTGACGCGGGCCACCACGAACGGCGCGCCGCCCCTCTTCAGGTCGTAGGCCCAGATTCGAGCCGTGGTGCCGGTCCCGAGCGGGTACTGGTTGTGGCTGCCCGGGTCCTCCTGCCACAACACCAGGTCCTTCGTCGTCTCGACGTTGTCCGGCTGGTGGATCAGGTCCAGTGCCCCGGAGCCGGCGGCGCCGCGGGCATCACCGTCTACCAGGATCGAGAGGCTGCTTACCTTCTTCGGATCCTTGCGGTCGAGGACCATCTTGAAGATCCGGCCGTTCGGCCACGGGCCGATCGTGCCGGCCGGGCCGCGACGAAGCCGGCCGGTGGCCGGATCCGGAAGTGCCCGAGGCTCACCGGTGTCCGCGAAGTACACGACGTTCCGGTGGTGCCGGTCGTACTGGATGTCCTCGACACGGATGAACTGGAACACGTTGTTGGTGTTGCTCCAGTGCTCGAGGAGCCACTGCGGCCCGTCGGGGAGCCCGGCGCTCGCCGGTGGCGTCGGGAAGCCGACGTCTGCCGACTTCGCGTCCGTCCCGTCGGCCTTCTTGCCCGTCGCGATGATCCGCGGCACCTGGATGAACTCGCCGCTGACCGACATGGTCCCGCTCAGGTCGCCGTAGTCGTTCGCCTGGGTCGACCGGAACGCCCACAGCTCGCCTTCGTCGTTCCAGACGGCTCGACCGTTCCGCGCCGTGTACATGTACAGCTGCGATGCGGGCGCGGTGAACGTGTCGTCGCCCGAGAGGACCACCGGGTAGCCGTACCCCGGCACGCCCACGCTGTTCTCGTGGTTGTGACGGCCCATGCCGTAGATCGACCGCGTCTGGCCGCTCTTCACGTCGTGTGCAGCGACGACGCCCGCCTGCTCTGGATTGGCGCCGGCGGGCCACGCGGTGCCCGTCCGGTTGACGAGGTCGGTTGCCTCCTCGTTCGTGAACAGCAGTGGCCGGCTGAAGCCCTCCCGCCGGGAAACGATCGTGTTCGAGCAGAAGCGCTGGTAGTTCTGCTCGCTCTGGATCACGTACTTCCCGCTGAGCACGCCCCCGCCGTGCCGGCTGAGCGTCAGCTTGCTGAGGAGTGCGTTGGTGAAGTCGTTGAACCCGGTTCCCTGGACCGGCGGTGTCCCGGGCGTGAACGGGAACGGGACCGTCGAGGTCTCGTGGTTCACGTAGGCCTCGACCTTCCAGCCCTTTCCTTTGCGAAGGGCAATCCCGTCCGGAATCGACTCGAACTTGTAGGACGAGCCGGGCAGTGTCTCGCCGACGGTGATCAACGGCGTCACCGTCGCGCCGGGCACGGCAGGATCGAGCATTGCCGCCTGGGACGTCTTGAAGCCGGCGTGATGCGGTTTCCCTTTGCCCTTGTGAGCCGCCGCCGGCATGGCGATGGTTGCGATGGCAAGCGCCAGTACGCCAACCACGGCCACTCCAGCCGTGCGGCGGCGCTTGTTCACGGATCTCGAGCTATCCACGATGTCTCCCCTTTCCCCTAAAAAGAACGGCCGCATGTGTCTCTCGTACCTGATTCTCCCAAACCTCAACCCTTATGAGTTTTGGCCTACGTATCATGCTGACTTATGGACACTCGTCAGCTTGCGGCCTTCTGCGCCGTCGTCGACCGGAAGAGCTTCTCGCTCGCGGCCGAGCAGCTCGGCGTCACCCAGCCTGCGGTCAGTCTCCAGATCCGTTCGCTCGAGAAGCGGCTCGGCGAGCGGCTCCTCGACCGCTCCGGGCGGCGGGTCGAGCCGACCGAGGCCGGCCAGCGGCTGTACCGAAGCGCTCAGCGGATGCTGGCGCTCGAGCAGCAGCTGCTGGAGGAGGTCTCCGGCGAGAGCGACGAACTGCGCGGCCGGCTCGAGATCGGCTGCTCGACCGGCCCCGGCGCGACCGTCCTTCCGCTCCTGCTCTGCGAGTTCCAGCGCGAGAACCCTGACGTCGCGATCTCGCTCTCGGTCAACGACACGCTGCACGTGATCGACCTCGTGGCGGAGCGGCGGCTCGAGCTCGGCGTCGTCGGGGCGGCGCCACGCCATCGAGCCGTGACCTTCGAGCCGTTCTTCCAGGACCAGATCGTGCTCGCCGTCCCGCCGGGCCACAAGCTCGCCGGCGCGACCGTGAAGCTCGACGATCTTCGCGCCGAGGCGGTGATCCTCATGCAGGAGGGAGCCGGGGTCAGGCAGATGGTCGAGGACGAGCTGCGGGCCGGCGGCGTGCGGCTCCGCGACCTCGACGTGAAGCTCGAGCTGGGGCTGCAGGAGTCGGTGAAAGCGGCGGTTGCCGCCGGTCACGGCGTCACGTTCATCTCCAGGTCCTCGATCGAGCCGGAGCTGGCGGCGGGCACCCTCGCGGCTGCGACAGTCGAGGGGCTGGCGCCGACTCGCGAGATCTCGCTGGTCCGCTCGACCGGCCGGACGCCGAGCAGGGTCGCGGAGGCGTTCGTCGCCTTCGCGCGCGAGCGAATCCCGTGATCGTCCGCTGGGGCCTGGAGGAGCTACCGGGCGTCCTCCGCGAGTTGGGGATCGAGCGGCCTTTTCTGGTCGCAAGCCCGCGGTGGAGCCCACTGGAACTTCCCGCGGCGGCACGCTGGGAGGAGATCCCGTCGCACCGGATCGAGGTGCCGGAGGGCGTCGACGGCGTGCTCGCGGTGGGCGGCGGCAGCGCCATCGACACGGCCAAGGCGGCGTCGGCGGCGAGCGGTTTGCCGCTCGTCTCGGTTCCGACGACGTACTCGGGCTCGGAGTGGACGCCGTTCTACGGCGTTCGCGACCCCGACAAGCGGATGGTCGGCGGCGGAGGCGACGCGAAGCTCGCGGCGATCGTCTACGACCCGGAGCTGACGCTCGACCTGCTCCGGGAGGAGACGGCGGGCACCGCGCTCAACGCGCTGGCCCACGCCGCCGAGGCGTTGTACCACCCGGCACGGAGCCCCGAGTCCGATCGGGCCGCGCACGAAGGCGCAGAGCTGATCAACGGCTCGCTACCCGCCGTGCTCGAGAACCTCGGGGCGCTCGGCCCTCGGAAGACCCTGCTGAAAGGAGCCGCACGCGCGGGCGAAGCGCTCGGGCTTTCCGGCCTCTGTCTCGGCCACGCGATGGCGCAGGCACTCGGCGGCCGCTACGGCCTTCCGCACGGCGCGATGAACGCGCTGTGCCTGCCGCCCGCGCTCCGGTTCAACGAGCCGGTTGCGACGGAGGCGATCGACGATTTCGGGAAGTCGATCGGCGCCGACCACGCGGCGGATCGCGTGGAGGAGCTGGCGCGGCTCGGGGGCTTCGAGCGGCTGCGCGACTTCGACGTCCCTGAGCAGGAGCTGGACGTCGTCGCCGAGGCGACCGCCCAGCGCGCTGGGGCAAAGGCGAACCCGAGGCCTGCGTCACCGGCCGAGATCGCCGAGCTGTTCCAGTCGATCTATTAGCGCGGACAGTCGCCGGTGGTCGGCGTGCCGCCGGGACCGGCGATGTGCTGGCCGCCGAACTCGATGCAGTACCGGGACTGGTCCGCCCAGGCGAGCGTGACGGTTTCGACCTTCCCTGCGTCGTATGTGCCGGTCGTCCGGTGATTGAACTCGAGGACCGTCGCAGCCGCCTGGAGGATGGCAGCGGGCGCTTTCTCCGTCGCCTGGAAGCTCTGGCGCGCCCAGGTCATCCCGAGGATTGCCGCAGCGCAGAGGATCCCGACGAGGCCGATCGTCTTGACCATGGAACATGTATCGGCAAGAGCGAGCAGAATAATGAATGCTAATACGTGCGATTAGCGCATGGGTGGTAGGATCGCAGTCGTGGGCGGCAAGCTCTCTTTCGACGTGCTCGTGATCGGATCGGGGGCCTCCGGCCTCGCGGCCGCCGTCTCCGCCGAGCGGGCCGGCGCGCGGGTCGCACTGGCAACCAAGGGCGCGCTTCAGTCCTGCAATTCGGCCAAGGCGCAGGGCGGGATCCAGGCCGCGTTCGGCGAGGACGACACCCCAGAGATCCACGCCGAGGACGTCTGGCATAGCTCGCACGAAACCGCCGATCGCCGCCTCGTCGAGATCCTCACGTCGGAGGCGCCGCCGGCGATCCACTGGCTCGAGGAGCTCGGCGTCCAGTTCACGCGCGAGAACGGCGGCTACCGGCTCGCACGCTGCGGCGGCGCGACTCGCAAGCGTCTGCTCCAGGTCGGCGACCGGACCGGTCTCGCGATTACGTCTGCGCTGAAGGACGCGTTCGAGTCGGGCTCCGGCACCGCGTTTCCGAAGTCGCCGTTGACGGAGCTCAAGGAGATCGAGAACGGCTGGTTAGCGCGGTGCGGGGAACACGACATCGAGGCCGCGACCGTCGTCCTCGCCGCAGGCGGCCGCTGCTTCCGCGAGGCGAAGGAGCGCGGCGAGCTCTCGACGAACCATCCGGGAGCGACGGGCGAGGTGACGCAGTTCGCGCTTGCTCTGGGTGCCGAGTCGCGGGACCTTGACGCGCTCCAGTACCACCCGAACGGCGGCGCCTGGCCCGAGAACATGCAGGGCTACTCGATCCCGGAGACCACGCGTGCCTACGGCGCGGTCCTGCTCAACGCCGACGGCGAGGAGTTCACGGACTCCCTCGGGCCGCGCGACGAGGTCTCTCAGGCGATCTTCGACGAGGTCGAGAACGGGAGGGGCGTCGAGACCGAGGACGGCCGCCCTGCGGTCTACCTCGACACGACCCGGATCGCTGAGGCTGACGCGGAGGTATCGCTCCCGTACATGCTCCGCCGCTACCGCGCAGGCGGGATCGACCCGCTAAAGGAGCGGATCCTGACCTACCCGGTGCTCCACTACCAGAACGGCGGGCTCGTGATCGACGAGCAGGGAGAGACGACGTTGGAAGGGGTCTACGCGGCCGGCGAGATCGCCGGCGGCACGCACGGAAGGAACCGGATGATGGGCAACTCGCTGCTCGAGTGCACGGTGTTCGGCCGTCGCGCCGGCAAGGCGGCGGCGGAGAAGGCGGCGGCATGAGCGCGCTACGCGCCCTAGGTACGCTGCAGCAATCTGTCGAGGATGCCGCGGCGCACCTCTACGTCTGGGCGCTGAAGGACATCCCCCAGGACCTCCGCGACGCCCTGGCGGACGCGTCCCGAAAGGAGACGTCCATTCCCGGTCAGCGCGTCCTCCAGACGATCCTCAAGAACGTCCAGGTGGCAGAACGCGAGAACAACCTGGTCTGCCAGGACACCGGGATCGCCGTTTACTACTGCCGGGTCGGCGAGCACTTTCCGCTCCACCCCGCCCGGATCTACCAGGCGCTCTACGACGGGACGATGCGCGCGACGCTCGACCACCCCTTGCGCTCGAACATCGTCCACACGCTCACGCGCGAGAACACGGGGCCGAACGTCGGCTACAGGGTCCCGATCGTCCACTGGGACTTCGTCTCGGACTGGGACGGCCTCGACGTCAAGTCTGTCCCGAAGGGATCGGGCTCGGAGAACATGAGCTTCCTCAAGATGTGCGTCCCCGCCGACGGCGTGAAGGGGATCAAGCAGTTCGTGCTCGAGTCGATCGTCGGCGCCGGCGGGAAGCCCTGCCCGCCCGGAATCGTCGGAGTGGGGATCGGCGGCTCGGCCGATTACGCGATGCACCTCGCGAAAGAGGCCATCGCCAGGCCCGTCGGCACCCGGAACCCCGACCCGCTGGTCGCGGAGCTGGAGGATGACCTCTACCGGCTGCTGAACGAGACCGGGATCGGCCCGATGGGGCTCGGCGGCGACGTCACTGTCCTTCAGTGCCACATCGAGCATGCCGACACGCACATGACGCTGAACCCGGTGGCCGTCAACTACCAGTGCTGGGCGGCGCGGCGCGCCTCCGCGCATATCGGCGCCGACGGCTCCGTCGAGTACGACCGGGAGGCATAGGAATGGCCGAGCACAGACTCACATTCCCGGCCTCGGAAGAGGACACCCGCAAGCTTCGCGCCGGCGACCTTGTCACCGTGGACGGGCACATCATCGGGATCCGCGACCGCACGCAGATCCGGATCTTCGACCAGGGCATCGCGCCGCCGATGGACTTGAACGGCGCATTTCTGCTGCACACCGCGCCGGGAGTCCGCAAGCGGGACGACGGCGGCTACGACCCCGTCTGCATCGGCACGACGACCAGCGCGCGCATGGTGCGCTTCACGGAGCCGCTCGGCCGCGACTACGGCGTCCGCGCGATCTGCGGCAAGGGCGGCCTGCCCGACGAGGCGATCGAGCCGATGCGCGAGCACGGGATGGTCTACTTCGCGATCGTCGGCGGCGCCGCGGCACTCGAGACGACCCAGATCGAGGAGATCGAGGAGGTCGCCTGGGAGGAGCTGATGCCGGAGTGCCTCTGGAAGTTCCGCGTCAAGGACTTCGGCCCGCTCTGGGTCGGGATCGACTCGCACGGCAACTCGATGTTCCACGACGTCAACGAGGCGGCGAACGAGCGCCTGGAGAAGATCCTTGCTGAGCTTTGAGGCGCCCGAAGGCGGGCTGACGCATGTCCTCGACAAGGGTCTCGGGCCGCGCGCCTGGGAGGACGTGCTCGAGACGAGCGGCCTCTACATCGACGTCGTCAAGCTCGGTTGGGGCACCGCCTTCGTCACGGCGAACCTCCGGAAGAAGCTCGACGTCCTGCGCGAGAAGCGCGTCGTCGTCGGCGGGACGTTCTTCGAAGCCGTCTGGGCCACCGGCCAGCTCGACCGCTACAAGCAGTGGCTCGCCGACCTCGGGCTCGACCACGTCGAGGTCTCGGACGGCGCCGTCGAGATTCCGCGCGAGCAGAAGCTGGAGCTCATCGCAGACTTGGCTCGCGACTTCACGGTCCTCTCCGAGGTCGGCTCGAAGGATTCCTCCGTCGAGTTCACGTCCGAGGAGTGGACGCAGTGGCTCCGCGAGGAGCTCGACGCCGGCGCTTGGAAGGTGATCACCGAAGCGCGCGAGGGCGCGAGCTCCGGGATCTTCACGTCGGACGGCGCCATGCGCACCGACCTGGTCGAGGAGATCGGCTCCGCCGTCGACCTCGACGACGTCATCTTCGAGGCGCCGACCAAGGCCGCGCAGGCCTGGTTCGTGAAGCGCTTCGGGCCGACCGTGAACCTCGGGAACATCCCGCCCGAGGAAGCCATCCCGCTCGAGACACTCCGGCGCGGGCTTCGCGCCGACACATTGAAGGAGGTGCTCCTTGGCGACCGCGCCCCCGCTTCCTGAACAGGACGTCGAAGCCATGTCCGCGGAGGACCTGCTCCGCTGGGCCCACGAGGAGTACGGCGACAAGCTCTGCCTCACCTGCTCCTGGCAGAAGCAATCGTCGGTCCTCGTCCACATGGTCTCGGAGCTCGGCCTCGACGTCCCGATCGTCGAGCTCGACACGCATCTCTTCTTCCGCGAGACCTACGACACGCGTGACCGGCTCGTTGAGCGCTACGGCCTGAGCCTGCTGCCGCCCCCGCCGGTGATTACCGTCGCCGAGCAGCACAAGCAAGAGGGCCCGAACCTCTGGGAGCGGGATCCCGACCGCTGCTGCCACATCCGCAAGGTCGAGCCGCTCCTCGACGCGCTGAAGCCGTACGACGCCTGGATCAGCGGGATTCGGCGAGACCAGTCGCCGAGCCGCGCCACCACGCCGAAGCTGCAGTGGTCGGAGCGCTACGGCGTCTGGAAGGTGCACCCGCTCGCCGACTGGGACGAGCGCAAGGTCTGGCTCTACATCCACGTCAACGAGATCCCGTTCAACCCGCTCCACGACGCCGGCTACCGGTCGATCGGCTGCATGCCCTGCACCCGCCCGACCGCGCCCGACGAGGAGGAGCGGGCCGGACGCTGGGCCGGCTCGGACAAGCTCGAGTGCGGCATCCATCTGGACACACCCATCGATGCGAAGGAGACCAATGCCTGACGGATTCACGCTCTGGTTCACCGGGCTCTCGGGGGCCGGGAAGACGACGATCGCGGAAATCGTCGGCCCCGAGCTCGAGCGCCGCGGCCACCTCGTCGAGTACCTCGACGGCGACGTCGTCCGCACCCACCTCTCGAAGGGCCTCGGCTTCTCGAAGGAGGACCGCGACACCAACATCGAGCGCATCGGCTGGGTCGCCTCGCGGCTGACGCGACACGGCGCCGCGGTGCTCGTCTCCGCGATCTCGCCCTACGAGGAGACGCGGCGGCACGCCCGCGAGCATGGTCGAGGGGCATGGACGCTTCGTCGAGGTCTTCATTGCGACCTCGGTGGAGGAGTGCGCCCGCCGCGACGTCAAGGGCCTCTATGAGAAGGCCTTCAGCGGCGAGATCAAGGAGTTCACGGGGGTGTCGGATCCGTACGAGGAGCCGGAGAGCCCGGAGCTTCGGATCGACACAGAGGAGCACGAGCCGGAGGAGTCCGCGCAGATCGTCGTCGCCAAGCTCGAGGAGCTGGGCCTCGTCCCGGCCGAGGTGGCCGCATGAGCCACGCCTCAGTGACAGTCACTGGGACAGGTCTGATCGAGCCACACGGCGGGGAGCTCGTCGACCGCACCGGCGAGCGGCCGGACGACGTCGAGCAGCTCGAGGTCGTCACGCTGACGTCCCGCGAGCTGTCCGACCTGGACATGCTCGCCTCGGGCGCTCTCAGCCCGCTGGAGGGCTTCATGGGCCGAGAGGACTACGAGCGCGTGGTCGAGGAGATGCGCCTCGTGAGCGGCCTCCCGTGGGCACTGCCGGTCTGCCTTGCAGTCGACAAGGCGCCCGAGGGCGATCGCGTGGCGCTCGCCGACGAATCGGGCCGCCTCGTCGCGGTGCTCGAGGTCGAGGAGACCTACGAGTACGACAAGGAACGTGAGGCCGAGCAGTGCTTCCGCACCACCGACGACGCCCACCCGGGAGTGGCGCGCCTCTACGCGCAGAAGCCGCTCTACCTCGCCGGCCGGGTCACGGTCTTCGAGCGGGCCGTGCCGCCTTTCCCGGAGCTCGCGCTCGATCCCGCGGAGACCCGCGCGGAGTTCGAGAAGCGTGGCTGGAAGCGCATCGTCGGCTTCCAGACCCGCAACCCGATCCACCGGGCGCACGAGTACCTGACGAAGACGGCGCTCGAGACCGTCGACGGCCTTCTGATCCACCCGCTCGTCGGCGACACGAAGCAGGACGACGTTCCGGCCAAGACGCGCGTCGACTGCTACCGCGTGCTCGTCGACAACTACTACCCGGCCGACCGCGTCGTCGTCTCCGCCTTCCCGGCGGCCATGCGCTACGCGGGCCCGCGGGAGGCGATCTGGCACGCGATCTGCCGCAAGAACTACGGCTGCTCGCACTTCATCGTCGGCCGCGACCACGCCGGCGTCGGCGACTACTACGGCTCCTACGACGCGCAGCAGATCTTCGACGAGTTCGAGCCGCACGAGCTCGACATCGAGCCGATGTTCTTCGAGCACGCCGTCTACTGCAAGCGCTGCGAGGCGATGGTCTCGCCGAAGACCTGCCCGCACGGCGGCGACGACCACGTGTTCCTGTCGGGAACGAAGGTGCGGGAGATGCTGACGAACGGCGAGGTCCCGCCCGTGGAGTTCTCGCGGCCCGAGGTCGCCGAGGTGCTGATCGAGGCTTACCGCGCCTGATGCGACTTGACAGCGCAGAGGCCTCCCGGATAGAAACCGCTAATCCGTGAAATTAGCGTTTCCAATCTCAGGAGGCCCCATGCGTTCTCTTATTCTGGCACTCGCCGCCATTGCCGTAGCCGCGTTGGTCACGGCGTGCGGCGGGACGTCGGAGGAGTCGGCGGAAGCCGGTTCCGACGGCGCGAAGCTGACGCTCGTCGCGTACTCGACACCGCGCGAGGTCTATGCGCAGCTGACGAAGGACTTCGCCAAGACGGACGCCGGCAAGGGCGTCTCGTTCGACGAGTCGTACGGCAGCTCGGGCGAGCAGAGCCGCGCCGTCGAGCAAGGACTGCCGGCCGACGTCGTCGCCTTCTCGCTCGCGCCGGACGTCGATCGGCTCGTCGAGTCCGGTCAGGTCGCCGAGACCTGGGCCGATGACCAGTACAACGGCATGGTCACGAACTCGGTCGTCGTCTTCGCAGTCCGGAAAGGGAACCCGAAGGGCATCAAGACCTGGGACGACCTGGTCAAGGACGGCGTCGAGGTGATCGAGCCCAACCCGTTCACCTCGGGCGGAGCGCGGTGGAACGTCATGGCGGCCTACGGCGCGCAGAGGAAGCTCGGCAAGACGCACGAGCAGGCAGTCGAGTACCTCGGCGAGCTCTTCAAGCATGTCTCCGTCCAGGACAAGAGCGCGCGCGAATCGCTCCAGACCTTCACCGGCGGGAAGGGCGACGTCCTGCTCGCGTACGAGAACGAGGCGATCCTGGCCCAGGAGAAGGGCGAGGACCTCGACTACGTCGTGCCGGACCAGACGATCCTGATCGAGAACCCCGTCGCGGTGACGAAGGACACGCCTGAACAGGCGGCTGGCTTCCTCGACTACATCCGCGGGGAGGAGGCGCAACGCGTCTTCGGCAAGGCGGGCTACCGGCCGGTGAACGAGGCGGTCGCCGGCGAGTTCCAGTTCCCTACCCCGCCCGACCTCTTCACGATCGAGGACGTTGGCGGCTGGGACGAGGTGCAGAAGACGTTCTTCGACCGCGAGGACGGGATCATGGCGGGCATTCAGAGGGAGGTCGGCGCAGCCCTTGAGTAGCGTCGCGCAACCGGTCGCCAAACCGCTCCGGAGGCGGCGTGAAGCCACGCTCAGCCTGGGCGTGACGACCGGATACCTGAGCGTGATCGTCCTGATCCCGCTCGCAGCGCTCGTGCTCCGCTCCATGGAGGGCGGAGCACAGGCTTTCTGGGATGCGATCACCGAGCCGCAGGCGGTCGCTGCGCTCAAGCTCACCTTCGCGATCTCGCTCGGCGTGGTGCTGATCAATGCCGTCGCCGGGACGGTGACCGCCTGGGTGCTCGTCCGCGACTCGTTCCGCGGCAAGAGCCTGGTGAACGCGCTAATCGACCTGCCCTTCGCGCTTCCGACGATCGTCGCCGGCCTGACGCTGCTCGCGCTCTACGGCCCGCGGAGCCCGATCGGAGTGAACGTCGCGTACACGACGGGGGCGCTCGTTCTCGCGCTGCTGTTCGTGACCCTGCCGTTCGTCGTCCGCACCGTGCAGCCGGTGCTGCTCGAGCTCGACCGCGACATGGAGGAGGCGGCGCATTCGCTCGGCGCCACACCGCTCCAGACCTTCAGGCGAGTCGTCTTCCCGAACCTGTTCCCGGCGATCCTGTCGGGGACGGCGCTCGGGTTCGCCCGAGCGCTCGGTGAGTTCGGCGCCGTCGTCCTGATCTCCGGGCAACCAGCCGTTCAAGACCGAGGTCGCGTCCGTCTACATCTTCGGGCAGATCGAGAGCGACAACGTCACCGGCGCGGCCGCCGTGTCCGTCGTCCTGCTCGTCGCCTCGCTCGGAGTTCTGCTCGCGATCGGCGGCGTGCGCCGCTGGGCCACGAGGCATGACCTCTAGGTACGTCCTGAGATTCGCCGCGCTCGGCTACCTCGCCGCGCTGCTCATCGTCCCGGTCGGGCTGGTCGTGTTCCGTGCGTTCGAGGACGGGATTGCAGAGTTCTTCGCGGCGATCACGACGCCGGAGGCGTTGCACGCCCTCTGGCTGACGATCTTGATCGCGTTGATCGCGGTGCCTCTGAACACCGTCTTCGGGATCATGTGCGCGCTCGCGATCGTTCGCCGGAAGTTCCGCGGCCACGGGCTCGTGAACAGCATCGTGGACCTGCCGCTGGCTCTGTCGCCGGTCGTCGTCGGGCTCGCGCTGGTTCTCGTGTACGGACGCCAGGGCTGGTGGGGCGGCTGGCTGATCGACAACGGCTTCCAGGTGATCTTTGCGCTGCCCGGGATGGTGCTGGCGACCATCTTCGTCTCGCTGCCGTTCGTCGTCCGTGAGGTGGTCCCCGTCCTGCGTGAGATCGGCGACGAGCAGGAGGAGGCCTCCGCCACGCTCGGTGCGTCCTCTTGGCAGACCTTCTGGCGCGTGACGCTTCCCGCGATCCGCTGGGGAGTTGCCTATGGCGTTGTCCTGACCACCGCTCGTGCGCTCGGCGAGTTCGGCGCGGTCAGCGTCGTCTCCGGGCGGATCGCCGGCCGCACGGAGACGATGACGCTCCACGTCGAGGAGCGGTTCCAGGCGTTCGAGGTGCAGGATGCGTACGCGGCTTCGGTCGTGCTCGCGCTCCTTGCCGTCATGACGCTGCTGGCGATGACTCTGCTCCGAAAGGACGAGCACTGATGGCGATCGAGGTCCGCAACGTCTCGAAGTGCTTCGGCGACTTCACGGCGATCGACAACGTGTCCGTCGAGGTCGAGAGTGGCTCGCTGACAGCGCTGCTCGGGCCGAGCGGCAGCGGGAAGTCGACGCTGCTTCGCGTGATCGCCGGGCTCGAGCAGCCCGACGCCGGCGAGGTCTTCATCTCGGGCGAGGAGGCGACGACCGTCTCGCCGCAGAAGCGGGGCGTCGGCTTCGTCTTCCAGCACTACGCGGCCTTCAAGCACATGACCGTCTGGGACAACGTCGCGTTTGGCCTGACCATCCGCAAGCGGCCGAAGGCGGAGATCAAGGAGCGCGTCGGCGAGCTCCTCGACCTCGTCCAGCTCGGCGGGCTCGCGAAGCGCTATCCGGCGCAGCTCTCGGGCGGACAGCGACAGCGGATGGCGCTCGCACGGGCGCTCGCCGTCGAGCCGAAGGTGCTGCTCCTGGACGAGCCGTTCGGCGCCCTCGACGCGCGTGTTCGCAAGGAGCTCCGCGCCTGGCTCCGCCGCCTCCACGACGAGGTGCACGTGACGACCATTTTCGTGACGCACGACCAGGAAGAGGCGATGGAGATCGCCGACCAGATCGTCCTCATGAACGAGGGCCGTGTCGAGCAGATCGGCGGTGCGCGCGACCTCTACGAGCGGCCGGCGAACGAGTTCGTGATGACGTTCATCGGGCCCGTCTCGAGCTTCGGCGAGGAGCTCGTCCGCCCGCACGACATCGAGGTGCGGCGCGAGCCGAACGGGTCGGCCGAGCGTGCGACGGTCGAGCGGGTCGTCCACCTCGGCTTCGAGGTGCGCGCCGACCTCGCGCTCGAGGACGGCCGAGAGGTGTGGGTGCAGATGACGAAGTCGGAAGCCGAGCAGCTCGAGCTCGAGGAAGGCTCCCAGGTCTTCGTGGCGACGAGAGAAGTACAGAACTCTCTATATCGGAGTTAGGATCCGCCCCTTCCAATCGCAGGAAGGGGGGAAACGTGAAGAAATTGCTGCTTGTCGCGGCTCTCGCCGCTTGCAGCGTGTGGGCCGCCGGCGCCCAGGCGGTGACCACGAACGGCTTCCCGGACAACGGTCTGCATCCGAACGTCGGAGCGATCATGGTTCCGGCGCGCAGCGGAGTCGGCTACGCGGAGGTCTGCTCGGGGACCCTGGTCTCGCGCACGATCTTCTTGACGGCGAGCCACTGCACCGCGTTCCTGGAGGCCGATCCGCGGCCCGACTACGTCACCTTCGATGAGACGGACATCGAGCCGTTCCCGAGCGGGCTGATCGAGGCGACGGCGGTGACGAACCCGGCCTATCGCGGCGGCTACAAGAGCGACGTCTCCGTGATGGTGCTCAAGACCGCTGCGCCGGTGTCCATTCCGCTTGCGCAGGTTCCGACCACGGTCGGCTACCTCGACACGCTCGGGCTCAACCAGAAGACGAAGCTGACCGTCGTCGGGTACGGAACGAGCGAGAAGATCATCGTCAAGGGCGAGAACGGCCCGCAGTTCCCGTTCGAGGGTGACCGCGGATACGGGATCGGCGGCTTCAATGCGCTCACAACGGATGCGCTGAAGATGAGCCAGAACGCGGCACACGGCGACAGCGGGGCCTGTTACGGCGACTCCGGCGGCCCCACGTTCCTCGGCGCAGCACCGAACGACGGCGACGTCGTGCTCGCCGTCACCTCCACCGGTGACGTCCCGTGCTATTCGACGAATGTGTCCTCGCGTACGGACACTCCGTCCGCGCGGGCGTTCCTCTCGAGGTACGGCCTCTAGGGGCTCGACGGTGAGTGCGCCGGGTTTCCCCCGGCGCACTCACCTCAGAGCGTCAAGAACGGCAGGAAGGTCGTCATGTCGACCACTGCCACGGCCGGCAGCTGGTCGTCCGCGCAGCGCAGGTTCTTCAGCTGGTCGTTCAGCGGTCGGTTGAACCAGCGCTCGAAGAGCTGCCGGCGCGCGGTCTCGCGCAGAGCGGACACGACGGCGTTTCGCGCGATGCCGACCGGGAAGGCGCCGAGCGGCATGGTCTCGTCCTCCGCCTTCACCTGGTAGACGCCGTCGGCCGTCCGAATCTTCACCTTCTTGCCCGCCGGCAGGCTGAACACCTGCGGCGGAGCGATCGACCCGATCGCGAGACCCCTGCGGCGCTCGCCGAGCCACCACGCGCGAGGCTTGACCTCGACCATCCGCGCCGGCTGGGCGGAGAAGTTCTCGTGATACTCGAGGATCTGCTGTCCCGTCGGGCTCGGCGCCCGGAACCGGCGGCCCATCCGCTGCTGGCGGAGCTCGTCGGCGATGATCCCCCGCGCGAGGCCCTCCGTGGCGCCCGCCCGGGCAAGCGCTCTGCGGTAGGCCGCTCTACTGCCTCGGAATCGCGACCGAATGATCCCTCGGACGGCGGCGAGGACATCCGCGCGCGGGACCTCGACGAGACCGGCGAGCACCGCCTGCGAATAGGCGGCCGAGAAGGCCACCCCTCCGTCTCCGATCACCCGCGAGAGCCGGCGGACGCTGCCGTAGCTGATCGCGTTGCCGGCCACCTCGCAGCGCACGCCGCGCGGCAACGTGATCTGCCCCTGCGTCAGCGTCTTGTCGAAGTCGGGCCCGGCGGCCTCAGGGCCGGCGCACAGCCGCGGATCGCGCGTCCAGAGCCAGATGCAGGCGCCGACTTCCTTGTCCGGATCGGCCTGGGCCGTGTTCCGCGCCTGCCAGCCCCACGACCAGACGGTGCCGATCCGCGCCTCCCGCGCGACCTGCTTCGCTGCGAGCGCCTGGAGCTTGACGTGCTCGAACCAGGCGATCGGCGGCATCGACCCGCGGTTCGAGGCCTGGAAGCCGAGCATGATCCCGATCCTGCGCGACGGGATCCCGATGTCCGTGAACGTCCGTACGGCTTCCCTGAAGCGGTTTCTGATCGTGCGGCTGCCCGCCACCGTGCCCTGGCGATGGATCAGTCGGCCCGTGAAGTAGACCTCTTGGACGAGGTCGGCATAGTGCGACGCTTCGCGCCACCAGTTTCCGGCGTCGCCCTGTGTGTACGGCTTGCTCGAGATGAGGATGAACGGCCGGGCGCCGAGCTCGCGAAGGGTCTTCGCGAACAGGAGGACGTTGCCCCGGTACTGGGCGTTGTTCGTCGTCCACGGGGTCGTCGTGTGCGCGCCGAAGAGCTCGTTCAGCGCCATCCACGGCCGAGCGCAATCCGCCGACGCGACGGCCCGGTAGAAGATCCGCTGCGCCCAGTCGACGGTCTCCTGTGCCGTCGTCGGCTTGGCCGGCGTCCCCGTGCGGCTGTTCATATACAGGTCGAAGTAGACGGTCTTCGCGCCGGCACTCCGGAGCTTCGGCGGGTAGATGAAGTTCGAGGCGGCGGCGATGACCCCGGGCCGCGCAAAGCGGTACCAGAAGGGCACGGAGCCGTCGGCGAAGTCGACCCACGCAGTAGCAGCCCCCCTCTTCGGCAGGCCGCACGCGTCCGCAGCTCGCGCCTCCTGTGCTGTTCCGGCAAAGAGCGCGAGCGCCGCGACCCCTGCGACCAGAAGCTTCGTCACGGCGTGGATGGTAGCCAGGCGCTCCGGTCCTTCACTGGCCCCGAACAACCCGTCTCTACACTCGGCGGGCGTGGCCCGGCACCTGCGCACGATCCTCGTTCTGCTCCTGCTTGCCGGGACGGCCGCGGCATTCGTCGTCACGGAGGAGCTGAAGCTGGAGCCCGATCCGATCGCGCGGCCGCGGATCACGCCGACGTTTTCCCCCACCTGTCGATGCGAGAGCCAGACCGCGCAGATCGCGTTCAGGCTCCGCCAGTCGGACCGGCTCACCCTCACGGTCCTGGACGAGGACGGCCAGGTCGTCCGCACCCTGCTTCGGGACGTCAGCTTCGGACGCGGCAGCCACGCCTTCGGCTGGGACGGCCGGAACGATTCCGGCCAGGTCGTACCGGAGGGGAACTATCGGCCGCATATCGAGCTCGCCAAGCTCGACCGTGCGATCGAGTTTCCGCGCCGGATGCGCGTCGACACGACCCCGGCCGAGCTCGAGATCACGCGGTTGAGGCCGCGGGTCATCTCGCCCGACGACGACGGGCGCGCCGACGAGCTCACGATCCGGTACCGGGCGTCCGAGCCGGTGAACGCGCTGCTGCTCGTTGACGGTCGGCAGGAGATCAAGACAGCGCTGCGGCGGAACGGGGCGATCGTCTGGTCGCCCAAGGGACGGCGCCGCGGGCCGTACCGCCTCTCGGTCGCAGCGGTCGACGCCGCCGGCAACCGCAGCCCGCCGACCGGGCCGTTCGACGTGCGCATCCGTTATGTCGACATCGCGGCCGAGGTGATCCGCGCCCGCCCCCGCGCCGGCTTCTCCGTCCGCGTCTCGACCGACGCACGGCGCTACTCGTGGCGGCTGGGACGCCGCGTCGGGTCCGCCCGGGTCCGCATCCTGCGGCTGCGGGCGCCTGCCACTCCGGGTCGCTACCCGCTCGTGGTCGAGGTCTCTGGTCGGCGCGACTCCGCGCTCGTGGTGGTGCGGAGGCCCTGAACGGGAACCGGATCTTCGCCATCGCCGGGATCGCGCTCGCCGCCGCGATCCCGGGCTTCCTGGCCGGTGTCTGGCTCCACGAGGAGTCGACGATCGAGTACAAGCGCGGCTCGTCGACGGAGGAGTTCGTGACGACGCAGAAGGCGAAGGCGCCCGAGGCGCCGCGGCCGCGCCGCGTCGTCCTCCGCCTCCCCTGGCCGACGTACGGCCTGCGCGTGCAGCGCACGCACACGTCCGAGGACTTCAAGATCCGCCCGCCGTTCCGGCTGCGCTGGACGTTCAAGGCGGGCCACGTGCTCGAGTTCCCGCCCTCGATCGCGTACGGCCGTCTCTATTTCGCCCAGCAGCGCGGTCGGTTCTTCGCCATCCACCACCGCACCGGCAAGGTCGTCTGGCAGCGGCGGTTCAACCACTGCTCCGCGGCCTCGCCGACGATCGCCTACCGCGTCGTCTACCACTCGTGGATGCAGCCGCTGCCCTGCAACCGGTTCCCGCGGAACCAGCCCGGACAGGTCGTGGCGATGGCGGCTCGCACCGGGAAGATCGTCTGGCGCTACCGGGCGGGCGTGTTCGAGTCGTCACCGCTCGTCGTGGGCAAGACGCTCTACGTCGGGTCGTGGGACCACAAGCTCCATGCGGTCAACATCTACACCGGCAAGGCCCGCTGGACGTTCACCGCCGACGCCGAGGTCAACAGCTCTCCGGCGTTCGCGAACGGGAAGGTCTATTTCGGAACGGACGGCGGCAGCGTCTACGCGCTTGACGCCCGCACGGGACGCCTTCGTTGGCGCGCTCAAGCGCTCTCCCGCTTCGGGCGCCGCGAGTTCTTCTACGCCACGCCGACGATCGCGTACGGCCGCGTCTTCGTCGGGAACACGGACGGCACGCTCTACGCCTTCGGCGCCTCGAGCGGCCGGCTGCTGTGGGCCCAGCGCGCCGGCAACTACATCTACACGGCGGCCGCGGTCTGGCGGCAGCGGGTCTACGTCGGCACGTACGACGGTCAGTTCATGGCGTTCAACGCGGCGACCGGGGACCGGCTGTGGCGCTTCCAGGCCTCGTCCGCGATCCACGGCGCGCCGAGCGTCATCGACGGTCTCGTCTACTTCGCCGCCTGCCCCCGCTGTGGCCGCAACGCCTCCCGGTCGTCCAGGAGCGGCGACCGCGGCACCTACGCCTTGAACGCCCTCACCGGGAAGCTCGTCTGGCGCTGGCCCGACGGAGTCTTCAGTCCCGCCATCGCCGACAGCCAGCATCTCTACATCGTCGGGCGCTCGCGCGTCTTCAGCTTTGCACCGAAGAATCGTCGCGCTCAGCGTAGGCAAGCAAGAAGGCAACGAGCACGGCAGTCAAAGGCCAGATCAAGTACGAGTTCTGGAAAACGCGGCCAAGGTAGAGCAGGCCGAAGATCGACGCCGCAAACGCCGCCGCGCCGATCCACAACCGGCGAGAGCGCCACTGCGTCCACAGCAGCCACGCCGTGACCGGTAGCCAGAGCACCACGGCGAGCGGGAGGAACGGGTAGGGCCCGAACCGGTCGTCGAGAATGCCGATCTCGAGCAGCACGCCGGCGAGCCCGTAGCCGATGATCCGGTAGGTCTGAGCCCCGTAGGCGATCGTGTCGTCCCAGAGCGCGCCCGGATCCCAGATCGCGAACGGAAGGATCCCGAGGGCGACGATGCCCGCGAACAGCGCCGCCGACTGCCAGAGCACCCGCCTCGGAGCGCCGCGGGTCAGCATCATCACGGCAAGGAAGGGCAGGGCGATCAGCGCGAACTGCTTCAGGAGGATGGCGCCCGCGATGCACGCTGCGGCCGCCAGGTAGCGCGTCCTGGCCACGAAGACGAACGCCAACACGGTCAGGAGCAGGGACGGCGCATCGGCGGTCCCGAACCATGCAGCGGTCACCGCCAGCGGGTTGGCGGCGAGTGCGGCGCCGGCGGCGAGCCGCCAGTGGAATGGTGCGTCGAAGAGCAGCGCGGCGCCGAAGAGGCCGAGCGTGCAGAGCAGGACGAGCAGCCGGTAGTCGTCGAACGGCTCGGGAAGGAGCCGCCAAGCCGCAGCCGTCATTGCAGTACCGGGGAAGTACGCGAAGTGGTCGAGCGCGACCTGCGGGATCCTCACCTCCGGCTGGGCGGCCGGGTACCAGCGCTCGAGCCCGGAGTCGCGGTAGTCGTGCCCATACGGGTTCTCGCCGTCAAGGACCAGGTCGCCGGCGATCTCGATCTGGTACGTCGAGTCATTGACGTGGTACCACGGCTCGGTCGCGTCGCGCAGGCCGACCTGGAGGAAGGTCGCCGGCAGGATCAGGAGCCCGACGACGGCTGCGCAGATTGCGAATACGGCCGCTCGTGGGACGGTGCGGCGCGCAAGGACTACCGCCGCGCTGAGCGCGACGACCAGCCCCGCCACCAGCGCACCGGACCGCAGCAGCGCGATGTCGAAGTCCCGGTCGGCTGCCCTCACCAGCCAGCCGAACGGCCCTTGTGGATCCGTGACGCCCGAGCGCACTCTGAAGGGCCAAGCCTCTGATCCAAGCTCCGGCACTGTGATCGCGACGAGGATCCCCAGGACGCCGAGGACGGCGCCGGCCTCGCGTCGCGTCACTTGCTCGGCACGGGTTGTGGGCTCGCGATCGTCCCGCTGTCGGCGGGGGCCGGCGCCGGTTCCCGGGCAGGCGCCGGGACTGCGAGATACGCGGCGCCCACACCGAGTGTGAGCCAGGTGATCGGGTCCTCGAAGAAGCCGCTGTAGGCAAGTGAGTGCGTGAAGAGCGCGAGCAGCACAGCCCCGAGCGCCAGCGCGAGCGTCGGCAGGGTCTCGCGGAGCAGCGCGAGCATCCTGATCGCCGCCAGCAGCAGCACCAGGTACAGCGCAAAGCCGACGAGGCCGAGCTCCGCGGCGACCGTGAGCGGCGTCGTGTGCGACACGAACCTCGCCTCGCGGGCGTTCTGCCCGGCGCCGAGCTCGCGGCTGACCTTCGGCTGTGCGCCCAGTCCGACGCCGAGCAGCGGCTGCTCGCGGACGACGTCGATCGTCAACTCTGCCCGCTGCCACCGGCCGCTCGTCAGCTCGCGGATCGACTTGTCGCGCGCCTGCAGGCCCACGAATCCGGCGGCGACGAGCACGGCGACCGCGGTGGCGACGAGCACGATGCGCCTCGCGAGGCGATCCCCGGCGACGATCGTCACCGCCGCTGTGACGACGAAGAGCGCGGCCATGCTCGACTGCGAGTAGGAGAAGTAGAGGCCGGCGAAGAGCAGCACCATCAGCGGCGCGGCGAGGGCGACGCTGATCTTGCCCGCCCAGAGCAGTACCAGGAGCACCGCGAACCCGAGCACGACGTGCCGGCCGTACAGGCTGGGATCGGTGAAGAACGAGGTCACGCGGAAGAACGGGGAGTAGGCGTTGGCGACCTCGAGCTTCGGCTCGTAGAAGAGGAGATCCTTCGTCACCTGCTGCCAGAGGCCGAAGGCCGCGAAGGCAGACGCGAGGCCGATCGCGATCACCGCCAGCGCGCGCGGTAGCCAGGGAGCAAGGTCGGCCCGGGCGACGATCGCGACGAGCGCGGCGAAAGGAAGGAGGAAGAACGCGAGCAGGTTCGCTCCCGCCTCGATGTCGTGCGACCACAGCAGTGACAGCGAGGCGAACGCCAGGAACGCCGCTGTCGGCACGGCGATCAGCCGCGGTGGGGCGACGATCTCGTTGCGACGCAGCGTTCGGTACAGGAACGCCGCTGCCGAGGCCGTGAGCACCGCGTAGAGCGGGATGAGCCGTCCGAGCCGGCCTCCCTCTGCGAGCGCGAAGAAGAACCGGTATTCGCGGTCGAAGTCGAGGGGCGGCCGGAAGGGCGCCGCCACAACGAGCGCCGGGATCGTCAGCAGCGGAAAGCGCACGAAGACCGCGGCCGCCAAGGCCACGACGACGAGGCCGCCGGCCCCCGCGCCGACCGCGGCAGCCGACGCGGCCTTGTCCAGCGCGCCGGTACCGGCGATCGAAACAGCGAGCAACGCCTCGGCGAGGGCGAGCAGCCCGAACCCGGCCAGGAGGGTGGCTCTTCGCCCGGCCAGAACGGCCAGCGCGGCGCCGCCGGCGCCGACGATCCCAGCGAGCTCCGCCAGTCCGGCTTCGTCCATCCCCGGAGCCGGATACTACGTCCCTCCGTCGAATGGTTGACTCGGTGCCCCATCCAGCAATGCATGCCGGTTTCTGGCCCGCGATCACGCTGCGCCAGAGCCCACCCTCCTCCTCACCAAGGTCTTCTGACCTTGGCTCGTCGGATTGCGGCCTCTGGCTTGGTGCTCGCGACCCAGAAATCCAGCGGCATTACCGGACGGGGCACCTGTGATCACAGCCTGGAAGCGCGTCCTCGTTCTCGCGCCGCACACGGACGACGGCGAGTTCGGATGCGGCGCCACGCTCGCGCGTCTGGTGGACGGCGGGACGGACGTCCGCTACGTCGCCTTCTCGATCGCGACCCGCTCGCTGCCGGAGGGCTTCCCTCCCGACACGCTCGCGCGGGAGGTGCGCGAGGCGACAGCCGAGCTCGGTATCTCCGAAGAGCGGCTCGACGTCCACGACTTCGAAGTGCGCACCTTTCCCGAGCGCCGCCAGGAGATCCTCGAGCTCCTGATCGGGCTGTGGGAGGAGTGGAAGCCCGACGCGGTGCTCCAGCCGAGCCTGCGCGACATCCACCAGGATCACCAGGTCATTGCCGCCGAGGGCCTCCGCGCCTTCAAGCGGACGACGATCCTCGGGTACGAGATCCCGTGGAACAACTTCAACTTCGACTACCAGGCCTACTTTGCGCTCGAGAAGGAGCACGTGGAACGGAAGGTGCGCGCGCTCGCGAAGTACGAATCGCAGCAGCACCGCCGGTACTCCGACCCCGAGTACATCTGGAACGTCGCCCGGACGCACGGGATCAACGTGAATCGCGAGTACGCCGAGGTGTTCGAGGTCTATCGGGTCGTGGCGTGAGCGCAGCGGCGACCGTCCCGCGGCCGCCGCTCCGCGTGCCGGCGCTCAACCGCTGACAGCTGCCGCCTGTCGTTCGTACGCCGGGCCAAGCTCCTCGAACCGTGCCGACCAGTCGGCCTCGCGGCCCGCGAGGTGCGCCTCGAGCGAGTCGAGATGCGAATGCCAGCCCGCGCCGTAGCCCGCGATGGCTGCTGGAGGCAGGCCGCGATGGTCGAGGACGAGGAGCGTTCCGTCGCCGTCGGGCTGCAGCTCGAAGCGGGCGACGCTGTCCGGCTCGCCCGGGTAGGTCCAGTCGAGCTCGAGCACGCGGCCGGGCTCGAGTGCGCGGACCAGTCCGTCCGTGCGCTGGTCGCCATCGTCTTCGTTCCAGACCAGCAGGAAGCGGCCACCGACTCGCAATTCCAGCTCGACGACGTTCGCGAGCCAGCGCCCGAGCCGGTCGGGGTCGGTCAGCGCCGACCAGACCTCCTCCGGCGCGAAGTCGTACCGCCTCTCGAACCGCACTCCGGCCCGGTCGCCTTCAGATCTCAGCTTTCCCTCGATCACGCCGTCCTCTCCTCAGTTCGGTCTCCAGGGCGTCCAGCCGGTTCGTCCAGAACCGCCGGATCCATTCGTCGAGCTCCACGAGGCCCTCACCCTCGAGCGAGTACAGGCGGCGCGTGCCGTCCGACCGGGAGCGGATTACACCGTGCTCCCGCAGAACGCGGAGGTGCTTCGACACGCCCGGCCGTGAGATTGCGAACGCGGACGCGATCTCACCGGCCGAGCGTTCGCCTTCGGAGACGAGCTCGACGATGCGTCGTCTCGTCGGATCCGCGAGGGCCTCGAATGCGCTCACCGGCAAAGAGTAACTGAGCAGTTACGTAACTGTCAAGTTACTTTCTCTAGGCTTGTCGCATGCCGCGGGTGAACGAGCTTGGGGACCTCGAGATCTCCGATCCGCGCGCCATGCGCGCCCTGGCGCATCCCGTGCGGCTGACCATCTTCGAGCGGCTGCAGCGGCACGGTCCGGCCTCGGTCGCCGAGCTGGCGGCAGACGCCGGGACCACCCCTTCTGCGGCCGGCCGGCACTTGCGCCAGCTGGCGCAGCACGGGCTCGTCGCGGGGAGCGACGGTATCTGGGAGGCCGTCGGTTCCGGCATCCACTTCGAGCCGGCCGACGACGATGCAAGCCAGGCCGCATACCGGGCACTCGCAAGACTGCTGTTCCTGCGCGCCGACGAGCTGCCCAGGCGGTGGATGGCCGAGGACGAGCCCCGATTGGACGGGGACTGGCTGCGGGTTTCCGGGCACTCGAATGCCCGGATGACGATGACGGTCGAGGAGGCCGCTGAACTGGACGCGCAAATGGAGAAGCTGCTCGAGCCCTACGTCACGCGGTGATTCCTCCGACGCGCCTGGAGACGCGCGCCGGGTGCGTTGGCTGCGCTACGTGATGCCCGAACCTAGCTGACGGCGATCCGGGCGGCCAGCTCGCGCGAGATCGCGTGGTCCGCACCGGCAACACGGACGGTCAGCGGGCCTTCGAACGGCGCCGCCTCGCGCACCTCGATGCGTCTCCCGGGCGTCAGCTTCAGCTCCGAGAGGTAGCGGAGGAGCTCGCCGTCTCCGTCCGGGACGCGAGAGACGGTCGCCTTGGCCCCCGGCTCCAGTGCGGAGAGCGGCGTCGCCTGGCTGAGGACGAGCTTCAAGTCGGGGCCGGGGATCGGATCACCGTGGGGATCGTGCGTCGGGAAGCCGAGGGTGCGATCGATGTGCGCCTCGAGCTCCTCCGACAGTGCGTGCTCGAGCCGGTCGGCCTCGTCGTGCAGCGCGTCGATCGGCAGGCCGAGAGTCTGGGAGAGGTACTGCTCGAGCAGGCGGTGGTGGCGGATCACCTCGAGGGCGACCTTCTCGCCCTTCCGCGTCAGCCGAGCGCCGCGATACCGCTCGTACTCGACGAGGCCGAGCGAGGCGAGCTTCTTCACCATCGCCGTCGCCGAAGGCGGGGAGACTCCCAGGCGGCCGGCGAGGGCAGAGGTCGTGACCCGCGCGCCCGCGGCCTGGAGCTTGTAGATCTCCTTGACGTAGTCCTGGATCGCGTCCGTCAGTTCCATGAGGCTCAGTTATAGTTTAGACATGCCTAAGTTTACTCGGAAGGGTCTGATCGGTGGGGCTGCAGCGGCAGCCGCGGCCTCGCCCTTTGTGAAGGTCGCCTGGCCGACCGAAGCACAGGCTGACCCGAGCGTGACGCACCTGGGTCACGACCACTCGCATGCCGCGATGGGCCATGCGGCGATGATCGGCCCCGATGTCCCGGCGCCCGGCGGCCCACGCGCTCTGGACAAGCTCCTCCTGCCGACGCCTGCGCTGCCGCACAAGCCGGGCCGTGTCCGCGATTACGAGCTCGTCGCGCTCGACAGGACGATCGAGGTCGCGCAGGGAGTCGAGTTCAACGCCTGGACGTACAACGGGACGGTTCCAGGCCCGATCGTTCGCGCCACCGAGGGCGACCTGCTCCGCGTCAAGTTCACGAACGGCGGATCCCACCCGCACACGATCCACTTCCATGGGATCCACCCGGCGAACATGGACGGCGTCTTCCAGATCGTCGAGCCGGGCGACGACTTCACCTACGAGTTTCCCGCTCGGCCTGCGGGCTTCCACCTCTACCACTGTCACTCCACGCCGCTGAAGAAGCACATCCACAAGGGCCTCTACGGCGCCTTCATCATCGATCCCGCCAAGCCGCGCAAGCCGGCGCAGGAGCTCGTGATGGTGATGAACGGCTACGACACGGACGGCGACGGTGAGAACAACTTCTACACCGTCAACGGCAAGGCGTTCTACTACGCGAAGTACCCGATCCGGGTCAGCAAGTCGAAGACCGTCCGGATCTACCTCGCGAACCTGACCGAGTTCGATCTCATCAACTCGTTCCACCTCCACGGGGACTTCTTCCGCTACTACCCGACCGGGACGGGCGACCACTTCGAGTACACGGACACCGTCGTCCAGTCGCAGGGCCAGCGCGGGATCATCGAGATCGACTTCGCCAACAAGGGCCTGTTCATGTTCCACGCGCACCAGTCCGAGTTCGCCGAGCTCGGCTGGATGGGCTTCTTCAACGTGACCGATTGATGTCCGAGTCGGTCGCAGCCGTTCGCGCGGGTCGCAGCTGGCGGCTCTGGGCGTTCGTGCCGCTGATCCTGCTGACCGGCGTCGTGGCGCTCTTCACGGCGGGCGGATCGTCGATCACCGGGCTGCTGGGCGAGAACCCGCCGCCGGTCGACGAGTTCGACATCCGCCGCGTCGAGTTCCACCCCGGCGAGATCCGGATCCGGGTCACCAATCCGCAGCGCGATGACCTGACGATCGCTGCAGTCACGGTGGATGACGCGATCCTGCCGTTCGAGGTCGACGGGCCTCAGACCCTCGGGCGGCTCCGCTCGAGCGAGATCGTCGTCCAGTACGACTGGGTCGAGCACGAGCCGATCTCGGTGGGCGTGACGAGCTCGACGGGGATCCAGACCGTGGAGGAGATCGCCGCCGCCGTTGAGACACCGACAGCCTCGGCGCGGAGCTTCTTCGGGTACGCGGTGATCGGATTCCTCGTCGGGATCGTGCCCATCGCGCTGGGTTTGCTCTGGCTGCCGTCCCTCCGGCGCGCCTCGCCTGAGTGGCTGGCGGCGTTCATGGCGCTCACAGCCGGGCTCCTGACCTTCCTCGCGGTCGAGGCGCTCTCGGAGGCGTTCGAGCTCCAGGCGCAGCTGCCGAGCGCGCTGGGCGGCGCCGGGCTCGTCCTGCTCGGCGTGGCCTCGAGCTATCTGATCCTGACGGCGATCTCGTCTCGGCTCGGACGGGGCGGCGGCAGCGGCGGCGCGGGGATAGCCGGGCTCGCCCTCGCGACGCTCGTGGCGATCGGCATCGGGGTCCACAACCTCGGCGAGGGCCTGGCGATCGGGTCGTCATTCGCGCTCGGGGAGCTCGCGCTCGGAACGTTCTTCGTCGTCGGCTTCATGATCCACAACATCACGGAGGGGCTCGGCATCGCCGCGCCGCTCTCCGAGGGCAAGGCGGTCTCGAGGGGCCGGCTCGTGGTGCTGACGCTCGTCGCAGGCGCTCCGGCGATTCTCGGCGCCTGGCTGGGCGGATTCCTGACGAGTGACCTGCTCGGAGTCGTGTTCTTCGCGGCCGCGGCGGGGGCGGCGTTCGAGGTGGTCGTCGAGGTCGGGCGCTACGTCGCGCGGAAGGCGCCGGGCGGGCTGTCGTCGCCCCACGTCCTGCTCGGTTTCCTCGCCGGCGTGGCGGTGATGTACGTCACGGGCCTGCTCGTCGCCTAGCCTCTGGTTCAATCGAGGCCTTGAAGAAGACCAATCTCAACTCGCTCGAGTTCGAGACCGACGACAGCGATCCCGAGGGCTACAAGGCGGCGATGGCGCGCTTCGGGCCGTCGATCGGCGCCTCCATGCTCGGTGCCAGCGTCTACGAGCTCCCGCCTGGTCAGAGCATCTGCCCCTACCACTACGAGTACGGGAACGAGGAGTGGGCCCTGATCCTCCAGGGACGGCCGACGCTGCGGCATCCCGGCGGCGAAGAGGCCGTGGAGCCGATGGACGTCATCTGCTTTCCCAACGGGCCGGAAGGCGCGCACAAGTTCACGAACGACACGGACGAGCCCGTGCGGGTGATGCTGCTGTCCACGAAGGTCGATCCTTCGCTTGCCGTCTACCCCGACAGCGACAAGATCGGCGCCTGGCCGGGGCCTGAGTTCCGCGACGACCACATCCTCGTCCGGCGCGAGAGCCAGGTGGACTACTGGGATCGCGAGCCGTAGGCGCATGAAGAAGATCAACCTCGGCGACCTCGAGTTCGAGTGGTACGAGGCCCGTCCGGAGGGCTACAAGGCCGGCATTGCAAGCTTCGGGAAGTCCATCGGCGCCGCGATGCTCGGCGCGACGCTCTACGAGCTTCCGCCGGGCCAGTGCGTGGGTCCGTACCACTACGAATACGGGAACGAGGAGTGGGCGCTCGTCCTGCAGGGCAGGCCGACGCTTCGCAATCCAGACGGCGACGAGGCGGTTGAGCCGATGGACGTGATCTGCTTCCCGGTCGGGCCGGAGGGCGCCCACAACTTCACGAACGAGACCGACGAGACCGTGCGCGTGCTGCTGCTCTCGACCATGGTCGACCCCGCGCTGGCGGTGTATCCGGACAGCGACAAGATCGGGGTGTTCCCGGGAGAGGAGCACCACGGGGATCACGTGATGGTGCGGCGGGAGAGCCATGTCGACTACTACGACCGCGAGACGTGAGCGACTTCGCTCCGGTCAAGGAGCTGATCAAAGACGTCCCGGGCTGGCTCTCCGACGAGGAGGGCGAGGCGCTCTACGAGCTCGCGAAGGACTGCACCGGGCGGGGCGTGATCGTCGAGATCGGATCGTGGAAGGGCAAGTCGACGATCTGCCTCGGGCTCGGCTCGCGTGCGGGCGAGGGCGTTCGAATCTTCGCCGTCGACCCTCACGCGGACTACCGGCATGGTGAATTCAAGGAGAACGTCGAGCGGGCCGGGATCGCCGATCTCGTCACGCCCGTGAAGGGGCTGTCCCAGGACGTCGTGGACGACTTCGACGAGCCGATCGAGCTGCTCTTCGTCGACGGGTCGCACGAGGAGGACGACGTGCGGTACGACTTCGAGACGTGGGTCCCGAAGGTCGTGGAGGGCGGCACGGTCGCCTTCCACGACACGACGTGGCATCCGGGGGTCCGAAAGGTCGTCGCGGAGAAGATCTACGCCTCGCGGAACTTCCGCGACGTCCGGTTCGTGATCGGCTCCACCACGATTGCCTCGAAGGTCGCCCACAACACGCCGTACGACCGGCTCCACGCACGGCGCGTGCAGGCGATGAAGGCGATCTTCGGCTCGGTGACGCGCGTGCTGAAGAAGCGGCGCGGGTGGCTCCCGGGCCCGGTGGAGCGGGCCGGCCGCCGCGTCTTCAAGCTCGTCGGCCGCTAGCGGTACGTCTCGTTCAGGAACAGCTCGCGCTCGCGGCGGCGACGCGGGATGATCTCCGGCGGGCGGCGCCAGAGGAGCATGGCGTCGGCTGCGCCGCCGAAGTCGCGCGCGTTCAGCCGCTTGACGACCGTTGACCCGCGGAAGCCGCCGGCGCCGATGTTGAACGCCATCGAGACGAGCGCGTCGAACTGATGTTGCTTCAGCTGTGTCTTGACCGACTCGCGTACCGCCGGCTCGAAGCGATCGGCGAGGTCCTTGCGCAGCACGCCGAGGACGAGAGCCCGCGGTTTCGGATTCGCCTTCGTCCCCCACTCGGCGCGGTCGGCGGCGGTCACCGGTCCGCGATGCAGCAGGTGCCCGACGCCGAACGTGGCGTGCCGCTGTGAGTCGTTGTAGGCGTAGGGGATGAAGCCCTCCTGCGCGACGAGGAAGTCGAGGCCCTTCGCCGACATCGTCGTCGGGCTCTGCGCGCGCGCGATCTGTGCGTCGAGGCGCTGGCGGACCGCCTTGGCCGCCTTGTAGGCGGCGAGGGCGTCCTTGACCTGCGGGTCGTTCTTCGGGAGCCGCCGGAGGGCCTTCTGCCAGGCGAGGCGAGCGCGGTGCTGTGCCCGCTTGGCCTCGGTCAGCGAGGCATTGAGGGTCGCGACCTGCGGCGGCAACGTGCCTTCCAGCCTACTCCGCGCCAAGAGCGTTCCGAAACTGTGATGGCCACTAGCCGGAGCGGAGCCGACGCATCTATCTCCTTCTGGTCAAGCAACCGAGGGAGGACCATGAAGACGATTCTGTTGGCCGTGCTCGCCGCGGCGACGTCGGTCGCCGCGGGTGTCGCGCTCGCCGCGAGCTCGGGCGGCGCGTCCGAGACGATCTTCGCCTGCAAGCATCCGTCCGGCGGCTGGCTCCGCCAGGTATCGGAGTCGGCTCAGTGCCGCCGCCGCGAGACGCCTGTGAGCTGGAACATCGCGGGGCCGAAGGGCGACCCCGGAGCGCCGGGACCGAAAGGCGACAAGGGCGATCCGGGGACGGCGATCACCGGGCTGAAGACGCTCGAGGGAGTCCCGTGTGTTGCCGAGGACTCCGCCGCCGGCGAGATCAAGGTGACGATCGGTGCGAGCGGCGACGTGACCCTCACGTGCGAGGCCGCCCCCGACCAGCCGCCGCCTCCGCCTCCTCCGGGCGGGAACGCCAAGCTCGTGATCAACGAGGTCGACTACGACCAGGTCGGCGCGGACGAAAACGGCTTCGTCGAGATCCACAACACCGGCGGAGCCGCCGCCGATCTGTCCAACGTCGACCTCGTCGCCGTCAACGGCGGCGACGGCTCGGAGTACGACCGGGTCGCGCTGACCGGCTCGCTCGCGGCCGGCGGCTACCTCGCCGTGGCGATCGAGCTGCAGAACGGCGCGCCCGACGGGCTCGCATTGCTGGATGGGACGACGCTCGTCGACGCACTGTCGTACGAAGGCGCGATCACGGCGGCGACGATCGGCGGCCAGACGTACAACCTGGTCGAGGGAACTGCCCTCGCTGCGACCGTCGAGGACTCCAACACGGTGTCGGGCTCGCTGATCCGCAACCCCAACGGCAAGGACACGAACGATGCGTCGTCCGACTGGGCGTTCACCACGACGGTCACACGGGAGGCGGCGAACGTGATGACGCCGTAGGACAGGTCGGGGGGCGGGCCTGGGGCTCGCCCCCCGGCCAAAGCAGAATCCTTCCGTTTTCCTAGCACCTTGCTAACAGCACTTGGTTATGACGCACTCGGGCAATGAGGACGCGACGTCCGAGCAGGTGTCTCGGGGCAACCCTCCTTCTGGCCGGCCTCGTGCTTCTGACGACCGGTGCCGGGGTGGCCGCCGTACTCGCCGCGCCGACGGCCATCACAGGCCCGATGAGCGCGGTAGGCCCGACCTCCGCGACGGCGAGTGGAACGGTGAACCCCAACGGCCAGTCGACGAGCTGGTACTTCGAGTACGGCACGAGCACGACTTACGGCAAGAAGACCTCGTCCAGGAGCGCCGGCTCCGGAACTGCCAACGTCCAGGTTTCCGGAGCACTCACGGCTCTCTCGCCGGGCACGACCTACCACTACCGGCTGGTCGCAGCGAACGGCGGCGGCATGACGCGAGGTGGCGACGGGATTTTCACCACTCCGTCAGCGCCGAGTGCGGTTACCGGCTCCTCGACGAGCGTCACCGTCAGCTCCGCGACCTTCAATGGAACGGTCGACCCGAACGGCCGCGCGACGACCTGGCACTTCCAGTACGGCACGAGCACGGGCTACGGCTCGAGGACGCCCGCGCAAAGCGCCGGCTCGGGAACGACGGCGACCGGCGTCGCGGCCGCGGTTTCGCGCCTGAGGCCGGGACGGCTTTACCACTATCGGCTCGTCGCGACGAGCGACGCAGGCACGAGCCGCGGGGCGGACCGCACATTCTCGACCTTCGGTCCACCAACAGTGGTCACGGCGCCTGCGTCAACGCTCACGCATAGCTCGGCGAGGCTCAACGGAAAGGTCACCGCCAACGGGCTGGCGACGAACTGGTACTTCGAGTATGGGACGAGCACGCGCTACGGCGCCAAGACCACTACTCGGAGCGCCGGCAAAGGCACGAGGCCCGGGAATGTCTCGGTCGCACTCACACGACTCCGTGCGGCGACCACCTACCACTACCGGCTCGTCGCGATGAACTCTGCGGGGACGAGGCGAGGGGCGAATGCGACGTTCACGACAGCCGGGATGACGCTTGCGGTGCGGTCACAGATAGTTGTCTACGGCCGTGCCGTCATGCTCTCGGGCCGCGTGCCGAGCGGAAAGGCGGGCGAGACGGTGACCTTGTTCGCCGAGGTGTTCGGCAGAGGCTCTCCCACGTCGGTTGCGACGCTCGTGACCGCCGCCGGCGGAGTGTGGCAGTACCTTGCGAGGCCGCCGATCCTCACCTCCTACATCGCCAGTTGGAACGGCTTGACGAGCCGTGGGGTCGCGATCGGCGTTCGGCCGAGAGTGAGGTTCCGGCGGATCGGAACGGCTCGCTTCTCCACGCGGGTGATCGCGGCGCGCTCGTTCCGCGGCCGTCGCGTGAAGCTCCAGCGCCTGACGGCGGGCGGCCGTTGGGTGACGGTGAAGCGAGTTCGGCTGAAGAACCGCTCGGCTGCGACCTTTCGCGTGAAACTCAGGAGAGGCAGGTCCCGGCTCCGAATCGTGATGAGCGTGAACCAGGCCGGCCCGGGCTACCTCGCCGGCATCAGTCGCACGATCGTCTACCGGCGCTAGGAGGGCCTGGCGGCACAAGCCGCTTTTGCGCCAAGCCCTCCTACAGCGAGCGGTAGACCTCGAGCAGGCGATCGGCGCCTTTGTCCGCGTCGTGGACACGCTCGACGTAGGCGCGGGACAGCGCGCCGATCCGCTGCCGTTCCTCAAGGGACGCCGCCAGCTCCGCAATCCGCTCGCGAAGCGTCTTCGTCGTCACGCGGACGATCGGCACTGGGACGCCGAGCTCGCGCTCGGTCTCCTGCACGGCCTCGGGCCGCAGGTAGCTCAGCACCGGCTTGCTGAGCGCCATCGCCTCGAGCGCGAAGATCCCGTACCAGCCGGCGTTGAGCTGGTCGACGACGATGTCGGCGCGCTCGTACCGCCGACGGGCCTCGTCGTGGCGCAGGCCCTCGACGATGTCCAGCTCGACGTCGAGGCCCTCGCATGCTTCGACCACGTGCTCGGTGCCCTTTCGGCGCCGGCTCGACGGCGCGTGCAGGACGATCGGGCGCGTGCGCTCCTCAGGCTGCGGCGCTTCGTACTCGCGCAGGTCGAGGCCGGGCGGGACCACCTCGGCGTCGGGCACCCAGCGCAGTGCATCGTACGAACCGACGATGCGCGCATCGGCGCCGCCCGCGTACCGGAGCTCGTCGGGCGTCTTGCCGCGGATGTCCGAGCCGAGGAAGTGGAGCACCGACTTCCTGCGCGTCGCCTTCAGGATCGGCCAGGTCGCCTTCCGCGGCACGAGTGTCCACCCGAAGTAGAAGTGGAAGACATCGGTCTTCGGCAAGAGGCGAAGGAACGCCGGCCACTGGACAGCCTGCCGTCCCCAGAAACCGGCGGGCCGGTCGAGCGATCGGTCCGCCTCCGGGTGGAGCTTCTGCCGCTCGACGACGACGAGCTGCGCGTCCACACCCTTGCGCCGGAGCGCCTCCACGTTCGTCCACGGGATCCCCGCCACGTTCAGCGGCGTGTGGACTACGCGGAGGGCTCGTCCCACTCGACCTGGTCGAAGTAGCGCAGCGCGCGGCGCGTGGACCGGATGCGCGCCTGGTACCCGGCGAGCTCTTCCGCCGAGATCTCCCCGAGTGCGTGCTTCACGCCGAGCCAGGGGAGGTTGAGGTCCTCCTGGTAGACGATCGTCGAGATCCGCGGGTTGACTTCGATCACCTTGTCGCCGACGAGCTGGATGTTGAAGAAGTGGTCGATGGAGAGCGCCTCCACGATCGTGGCCGAGATCTCCATCAGCCAGGGCTCGTCGAGGGTCGCGAAGTACATGGCCAGGCCGGCGCGCATCGACTCGCGCGTCTTCGGGTGGCCGAGGAGGATGCGGCCGCCTTCCGCGATCCCGTCGATCGTCCGTTCGAGGCCGGAGGCGAGCTCCATCACGAGCAACGGCGTCTCGTCGTCGCCTAGGAGCTCGACCAGCTCCTCGAGGCGCAGCGCCTCGGCGACGCCGGGCCGGTTCTTCAGCAGCTGCTCGCGCCGGTCGGCACCGGCGGAGAGGATCCGGAACCCCCGGGAACCGGAGGAGAAGGCCGGCTTGATCGCGACGTTCTCGCCGGGATAGCCGAGCTCACGGGCGGCCTCCGCGACCGCATCGCCGCCGACGACTCGGCGCCAGCGCGGACCGGGCACGCCGATCTCGTCCAGGAGCGCGTAGCTCTCCGCCTTGTCGTTCGAGCGGCGGATCGCCTCCGGCGACGAGACCATGACCGCGACGCCCTCGAACCGGGACTTCGCCTCGGCGAGGCCGAGCAGGTCGAACGAGGACTGCGGAAGGATGGCGTCGACGCTCTCCCGCTCGACGACGTCCAGCATCGCGTCGGCGAAACCTGGATCCGACCCGGAAGGCACGAGGTGGAAGGCGTCGGCGATGTGGCGGCCGACAGAGCGGTCGGCCATGTCCGTTCCGACCACGCGGACTTCGCTCTCGCCGTTCTTCCGCAGCGCGTTGACGAGCGCGGCGGTCCCAGGGGCCCCCGCCGCCGAGACCAGGATCGTCGTCACTTCACGATCAGCGACAGCTTCGGCCCGAGCGGCTGCGACCGGCGACCGACTCGCTGGGTGAACTCGTCCCAGGCGCTGTTGACGTTCACGTCGTCCGCTACGAGCGCGCCGCCGTCGTTCAGCGCTTCCCAGGCATGGTCGAACTCGAACGACATGCACTCGTACGAGTGCTCACTGTCGTGCATGAAGAAGTCGATCGAGCCGACCCGGTCGAGCAGCGGCGGCAGCTCGTCCTGACTCTTGCCGAGCACGAGCTTCCACCGGCTCCGAAGATCGTCGGGAACCATCCAGCCCGGATCGCGGCCGGGTGGGATGACCGCGCCGCCCTTCCCGTCCCAGAAGGTGCCCGGCTCGTACTCCTCGCCGGCGACCTCAGGCAGGTCGATCGAGTGCAGCTCGCCGGTGCCGTTCCGCTCGAGCGCCAGGAGGAGGAACGCGGTCGAGACTCCATTGCAGACCCCGGTCTCGACGGCGACCATCGGCTTCATCTCACGTACGAGCCGGTAGAGGCGAAGCCCCTCGTCGTAGCCGTCGCGCCCGGTGACCCGGCCCGTGTTGTAGCGGTGGCCGCGCTGTGTCTCGCCCTGGACGACATCCCAGAAGTGGGCCGCCTGCTCCTCGAGGTGCTCGACGAGCCCGGACTCGCGGACTTCGTCTGCGGGTGTCGTGTCTTCGACGGCGCTCATCGGGTCGGCATCGTAATGACGCGGAGCCGTCTGAGCTCTTCCGGAAGGTAGAAGCCGAGCGGCCAGAGCACGAACGGATAGACGGCGACGAGCGCGATCGCCGCGCCCAACGGGACATCCAGCGCACGGCCGATGACGCACAACGCGATCGCGGTTCCGAACGCTGTCGCGACTCGCCGCCACTGGTACGGCACCGGAAACACCTGCTGCGCCTTCCACGCCATGCCGAGGAAGAGCGTCGCGTACGCACCGACGGTGGCGGCTGCGGCACCCATCATTCCGAACTCCGGGATCAGCGTCAGATTGAGGACGACGTTCAGGGCGGCGGCGACGCCCGAGATGATCCAGTTCGACCGGGTGCGCCGCGCTCGCCCGATCCCGATGACAACGACGATGTAGGCCCCGAACACGGCCGCGGCGAACGCGAGCGGGGCCACGACGCGCTCGGCCGAGTAGAACGCCTCCGTCGTCAGCAGCTGCACGAGCCATGGCGCCAGCACACCCAGCGCGAGCGCCATCCACGACGTGAGCGCCACGAGGTATGTGAGGACGAACGCGTATGTCCGCGCCGCCTCGCGGTCGTCCTCGATCGAGTAGGCGAAGGCCGGCCACGCCGTGCGAAAGGCCGCGAGGAGCAGGATGATCGCCGAGGCGATCCGCACGCCGATCGAGTAGAGGCCGACCTCGCGCGGTCCCGCAATCCGGACCAGGAAGAACCGGTCGCTGAAGTTCAGTACCCAGAGGAACAAGGCCGAGGGGACGAGCGGCATCCCGAACCGATTCATCTCCCGCAGCAGCGGGCGATCCCACTCGAAGCCGAGCTGCGACCGCCGGTAGAGGAGCAGCCCCGCGTAGACGGCGAGCGTCCCGGTGAAGTTCCCGACGATGACGCCGATCGGGCCCTGATCCCAGACGACGACGAGGAGCAGGGTCGCCCCCACGGTCAGCCCGAGGTTGATCAGCGTCGCGATCAGGTAGGAGACCGAGCGCTGCTCGACCCGGAAGAGCGACGTCATCTGCTCGTAGTTCACGTGCGCCCAGAGCCCGACGAACGACGCCCGCACGAGGTTTGCGTGGTCGCCCGTGTCGAACAGGAACTGCGAGATCGGCCCCGCGAGCGCAAGGCCGGCGACGAGCCCCGCCGTGCCCATCGCCATCGTGAACCAGAACGACGTGCGGATCACGCGCCGCTTCCCGGCCTCGTCGGCCTCGTCGAAGTAGAAGCGGAAGAAGGCGCTCTTCACGCCGGCAGCGAGGAGCACGGTGAGGACCGCCGACAGCGCGATCAGGGTCTCGATCAACCCGTAGTCCGCCGGGGAGAGGTAGCGCGTGTAGATCGGCAGCAGCAGGACCGCGATGAACCGCGAGACGAGCGATCCGGCCCCGTACACCGCCGAGTGGCGGGCGAGCTCGCCGAGCCGTCGGCCTAGTAACACGTTGTTACTTGCCCCTCGGAGCGTTGAAAACCCGCTCGGAGAGCCGGGTCTCGGCGTGGCTAGGAGCTAGTAACAAGTTGTTACTTGGCATCGGGCGCTCACGAGAGGTCGATGCGGTCTTCCGCGAGCAGGGCGCGGCGCCGGTCGCGCTCCGCGTCGAGCATCGCCGTCATCGTCTCGCCCATCGTCTCGCCCGGGTAGACCCAGATCTCCGGGTGGATCAGGAGCTGGAGCCACTCGAACCTGCCCTGGCGGAGATCCTCGTGCGGGCAGCCGTGCTGCCAGTGCTGGTTCGAATCCGAGCGGTAGTGGTCAGGGTCGAAGAACGGCCGCTGCATCACGTTGACGGCGCCGTCGACCGGCTCCGACATGTAGTCGGCGTCCGGGTTGTGCCATGCGACCACCGCGTCGAAGCGGTCGTCGAGCTCGACGTTGGGCCAGACGGCGTGGAGCCCGACTCCGTGCTCGAGCTCGCGGAGCCGGTTCAGCGCGCGGCGACCCTCGGACGAGCCGAGGTTGTAGAAGACCGACTGCGTCATCAGGAAGTACGTGGCCCGCGCGCCGAGCTCGGCCTCCACCTCGGCCATCGCGATCGCCGCGTCGAGCGAGAGGTCGACGTCGTGCCGCAGGAAGAGGTCGCCCGGCTGCGGCTCCTGGCCGAAGGCCGTCCAGCGGTGTCCGCCCTCGTGGGCGGCCTCGAGCAGCTCGCGGTAGTGCGCCATGGAGAACGTGCAGCTCACGCCGCCTCGACCTCGACGTCGAGCAGCCGCGCCGCAGACTCGGCCCGCTCGACAGCCTCGAGGTTCGTTCCGCCCAAGGCGATCACGTAGCCGCGTCGGTCGCCGTCGAGCTGCACGGGCCGGATCGTCTCGCCGTCCTGGAAGTAGAGCTCCGCCTCGACGACGCCGGGGAACGCGCGCACCCGCTCGAGGCCGCTGAAGCGGACGAGCTTGCCGGTCGGAAGCGGCCCGGGCTCCGCCGTGAGGAACGAGATCGCCATCGGCTGCTCCATCTTCGCCGCGACCATCTCATCAGGCACCGGACGACCGAGCGCCTGGAGGAGCGCGATGTCGATCAGGTCGACGCCGACGCCGTAGCGCGCCACCGAGTCCATCTGGCCTGCAGGGATGCGCGCCGCGACCTCGATCAGCCGCGCGACGCCGTCCTCGCTCCAGAGCACCTGCGGATAGGCCACGCCCTCGCGGAGCCCGAGCGCCTTGACCGTATGGACACCGGTTCGGCGGACTTCCTCGAGTGCGTCTCCGAAGAGCGTCGAGGGATAGACGTGCGCGATCGCGACCCCGAAGCCGCGGCCGGGCGGCCGGCGCCGGTCGGACAGCGTCACGACCGTGGGCTCGCCGTCGAGCACGACGAGCAGGCCGTTCACCTCCTTACCCCCGTGGTAGCTCTCGAGAATCGCCTCCTGCTCGGTCGACTGTACGAGCGAGGCGTGCAGGTGGCGCTCCACATCGCCGATCGACTCGCACAGGAAGAGGCCGCGCTGGCCGGCCGAGTCCGCGGGCTTGAGTACGGCGGGAAACCCGACAGCGCCTGCGGCGGCGCGTGCCTCGTGCAAGGTCCGGACGGCGGCGAAGCGCGGCTGCGGGACGCCGGCGTCGGCGAGCTGGCGGCGCATCGCGATCTTGTTCGTCATCAGGTGTGCCGTGTCGCTCCCGATCCCCGGCAGGTCGAGTGCCTCGGCGACGGCGGCGACGACCGGGACCGCACGATCCGCCGCGTACGTCATCACTCCGTCGACGCCGTGCCGGCGCCCGGCCTCGATGACGGCAGGGACGTCGAGGAGATCGACGACCTCACCGACGTCGGCGATTGCCAGGCCGGGGGCCTCGGAGTTCCGGTCGACCGCGACGACCCGCACGCCCAGCTCTCGAAGGCGCACGAGCGCGCGGCGCTGATGCCGTCCGGCGCCGACGAAGAGGACGCTCGCGTCCTCGACAGGGCGATTAGCGCTCCTTATCACCTCCAACCCTGACCCTTGTGCCGAGTCTCACCTGTCTGGAGAGAGATGTTCAGGTATCTCGTGAGACGGCTGCTCTGGGCCGGCGTGCTGTTCGTCGCCGTCACCATGGTGTCGTACATCATCTTCTTCCTGGTGCCTGCCGAGCCCGCGCGCCTGATCTGCGGCGCGCAGTGCCCGCCCGACCAGGTCGAGCGCGTCCGGAAGGAAGTCGGGCTCGATCGTCCGGTGTACATCCAGTACGGCGACTTCCTCAAGAACATCGTCGTGCACCAATCGCTCGGCCGGTCGTACGCGTCGCGCCGGCCGGTGACGGACATCATCAAGGAGGCCGCACCGGTCACGGCGAGCATCATCATCGGCGGAGTTCTCCTCTGGATGCTGGTCGCGCTTCCGATCGGGATCCTCTCGGCGCTGAAACCACGGTCGTTGTTAGACCGGACCGCGATGGGGTTCGTGCTTCTCGGGATCTCGGCGCACCCGGTCTGGATCGGCCTGATCCTCATCTACTTCGTTGGCTACAAGGCCGGGTTGACGCCGCTGGGCGGCTATTGCGACTTCTTCAATCCGGCGACGGAGTGCGGAGGGCCGGTGGACTGGGCGCATTCGCTCGTCCTCCCCTGGGTGACGTTCGCCCTTCTCTACGCGGCCCTCTACACCCGCATGATCCGGGCGACGGTCCTCGAGACGATGAACGAGGACTACGTCCGGACGGCCCGTGCGAAGGGAGCCCCCGAGTGGCTCGTCATGCGGTCGCACATCCTCCGCAACGCTCTGCTGCCGATCGTGACGCTGCTGGGGCTCGACATCGGCCTCCTGCTCGGCGGCGCGATCTTCACGGAAACCGTCTTCGGGTTACCGGGCCTCGGCCGGAGCGCAATCCTGGCACTGGACGGCTTCGACCTGCCGACGGTGATGGGGATCACGGTGTTCGCGACCATCGCGGTGATCATCTGCAACCTGATCGTCGACCTGCTCTACGCGGTCATCGATCCGAGGATCCGCCTGAACTAGGAACTACGGGGAGGCTGGTTGCACCGGAAAAAGGAACTGATGCCGGTCCCAGAGAGCGATCTCGCAACCGTCCGTCCGGGCGAACGTCGTGTCCACCTGTGCGCCCTTGAAGGTGCCGCGGATCTCGGCGACAGCGGGCCCCCCGTAGATCTCGGTGCAGACGGCCTGGCCGCCCGGCCGGGCGAACGGACGCTCCATCTGCTCGAGCTGCCGGCAGGCCTCGGCCGGGCTCGCGAGGGATCCGCCGGGGGGCCCGCAGCGAAGGCTCGCTTCATCCTTATCGCCTGACCGGCCGCTCGCCCACACGGCGATGTCCAGCTCGGTGGCGGGGCGATCCGGCGTGCCGTCGCCGCCTCCGCATCCCGCCAGCACCGCGAGAAGCGTCACTAGACTCGCCGCGTGCCACTTGAAGGCAAGCGGATTCTTCTGACGGGCGGGGCGGGGTTCATCGGCACGACCCTCAGCCGGCGCCTCATCGACGACAACGAGATCGTCGTCTACGACAACCTCCACCGCGACGCGATGGGCGGCACGGAGCTCGCCGACCATCCGAACCTGACGTTCGTCCAGGGCGACGTTCTCGACGCGGAGCTGGTCGCGAAGACGGCGAAAGGCGCGACGCACATCGTCCACCTTGCCGCAATCGCGGGGGTCGACACGGTGCTGGAGAGCCCCGTGCGGACCATGCGCGTCAACCTGATCGGCACCTACAACGTGCTCGAGGCGGCGCAGGCGACGGCGCAGACCCTGGAACGGCTCGTTGACTTCTCGACCAGCGAGGTCTTCGGGCGGCATGCCTACAAGGTGGAGGAGATCCACGAGACGGCGCAGGGCTCCGTGGGGGAGGCGCGCTGGACGTACGCGGTGTCGAAGCTGGCGGGAGAGCACCTTGCGCACTCCTACCACGACGAGTTCGGACTGCCCACGGTCTCCGTCCGGCCGTTCAACGTCTACGGGCCCGGCCAGATCGGCGGCGGCGCCATCCGAGCCTTCATCGAGACCGCCCTTGCGGGCGACGACCTCGTGATCCACGGCGACGGCTCCCAGATCCGAGCCTGGTGCTACGTGGACGACATGGTCGACGGCCTCATGCTCGTGCTCGAGCGCCCCGAGGCAGTGGGACAGGTGTTCAACGTCGGAAACGCTCGCTCGGTCGTGACCGTCTACGACCTTGCCGTCCGGATCAGGCGGCTGATGGAGGCCGACGTCGACATCACATACCGGCCGCTCCACTACACGGACGTCGAGATGCGGATCCCGAACATCGACAAGGCCCGCAAGCTGCTCGGGTGGGAGCCGAAGGTCGACCTCGACGAGGGCCTCGCCCGCACGATCGCGTGGTACCGAGAGCGCCAGCCGGCGCCGGCGTGATCCGCCTCGCCTGGCCGGATCTCGGCCCCGAGGAGCTGGCGGCGGTCGAGGAGGTATTCAGGAGCGGCCAGCTGACGATGGGCCCCCGGGTCGAGGAGTTCGAGGGCGCGCTCGCCGGCGCGTGCGAGGTCGAGCATGCCGTCGTCGTGTCCTCGGGGACAGCAGCTCTGCATCTCGCAGTGCTGGCCCTCGGGATCGGGCCGGGGGACGAGGTGATCGTCCCGGCGTACACCTTCCCCGCAACCGCGAACGTCGTTGCGCTGGTGGGCGCCCGGCCGGTGCTCGTGGACGTGGACCCGGAGACGATGAACGTCACGGCCGAAACGGTCACGGCAGGGCTGTCGCCAAGGACGAAGGCGGTGCTCGTCGTCCACCTCTTCGGCCGTCCCGCTCCGTGGGACGAGCTCGAGGCGGCGATGCCCGACGATGTCGCGCTGCTGGAGGACGCGGCTGGAGCTCTCGGGGCGCGCCGGCAAGGCCGCGCGTGCGGCGGCCTGGGTCGCCTCGGCTGCCTCTCGTTCCACCCGCGCAAGATCGTCACGACTGGAGAGGGCGGTGCGGTCACGACGAGCGACCCGGAGATCGCAGACGCGATCCGCCGCTTCCGGCACCACGGCATCGAACCGCGCGGCGACTTCGAGATCCGCGCAGCGGGCCTGAACTACCGCTTGCCGGACATCCTCTGCGCGATCGGTGCGACCCAGATGAAGCGGCTCGAGGAGCTGCTCGCCGAGCGCGAGCGCCTCGCGGCCGCGTACGCGGAGCGGCTCGGCCCGGTGGTCGGGCTCCCTTCCGCGGACGAGGGCGACCGGCACGGCTGGCAGGCGTACGTCGTGCGAACGGAAGGACGGGACGGCGTGCTCGAGGCGCTCGCGGCGGCGGGAATCCAGGCGCAGATCGGCACCTACGCGCTGCACCGGCTCGCGGCGTACGCGGACCAGGGGCCTTTCCCCGGCGCGGACGAGGCGTTCACGAATGCGCTCGCGCTGCCCTTCCACAACCGGCTCACGCAGGAGGATCTCGATCGGGTCGCAGAGACCTTGACGCGACTTGTTAGTGAGTGATAACTTACAAAGCCGTGGCGACCACCTCGACACGGCAGACGGCTGACGAGCGGCGCGCGTCGATCCTCGACGCCGCGACGGTGGAGTTCGCCGCCAAGGGTCTGCACGGCACGTCGACCGATGACGTGGCCAAGCGGGCCCGCATCTCCCAGCCGTACGTCTTCCGCCTCTTCGGCACGAAGAAGCAGCTCTTCGCCGAGACCTGCCGACAGTGCATGCGGGAGGTCCGCGAGGCGATGGCATCCGCAGCCGCCGGCCTCGACGGGGAGCAGGCGTTCGAGGCCATGGGCAACGCCTACATGGCGTTCTTGGCTGCCGAGCCCCGGCGGCTGATGTTGCAGATGCAGATGTACGCCGCCTGCGCCGAGCCGGAGATCCGGGTGGTCGCACAGGATGGGTACGGCGAGCTCGTTCGGTTCGTCGAGACTCGCACCGGCGCCTCGCCCGGCCGCATCTCACGGTTCTTCGGGAAAGGGATGCTCACGAACGTCCTCGCTGCGATGCAGGTGAAGGACGCCGGCTTCGACTGGGCCGATCGCCTGGTGCAGGGATGCAGGGACGACACGTGAGCTCTTTTTTTCGGCGCGGAGTAAGTGATGAGTCACTAGCAAGGAGGAAAGGCATGGACAGTCCTCGGACGCTCTGGACCTTCGTCATCACGTCACTGGCCCTGTTCATGGTCGTGCTCGACAACCTCGTGGTCTCGACCGCGCTTCCGGTGATCCGCACTGACCTCGACGCCTCACTCGAGGAGCTCGAGTGGACGGTCAACGCCTACACACTGACGTTCGCCGTCTTTCTGCTCACGGGCGCGGCGCTCGGTGACCGCTTCGGGCGCCGGCGCGTCTTCGCCCTCGGCCTCACGCTCTTCACGGCCGCTTCCGCGGCGGCTGCGCTCGCGCCGAGCATGGACGCGCTCATCGCCGCCCGCGCGATCCAGGGAATCGGCGGGGCGATCGTCACGCCGCTGACGCTGACGATTCTCGCCGACGCCTTCCCGAAGGAGAAGCGCGGGCTCGCGCTCGGTGCGTGGTCCGGGATCGCGGGTCTTGCCGTCGCCTCCGGGCCGCTCGTCGGCGGCGCAGTCGTCGACGGAATCTCCTGGCAATGGATCTTCTGGCTGAACGTCCCGATCGGGATCCTGCTCGTGCCGCTCGCCCTCCGGTTCCTCCGTGAGACGTATGGCCCGGAGAGCGGCCTCGACCTCCCGGGCCTCGCGCTCGTGAGCGCCGGGCTGCTGGGGCTCGTGTGGGGCCTGATCCACGGGAACGGCGACGGCTGGACGAGCCCGCAGATCGTCGGCTCACTCGCAGTCGGTGCGATCCTCACCGCCGCCTTCGTGGCCTGGGAGCTGCGTACGCCCGCCCCGATGCTCCCGATGCGCTTCTTCCGCGACCGCGCGTTCGCGGCCGCGAACGGCGCGTCGCTGTTCATGTACTTCGGGATGTTCGGGTCGATCTTTCTGCTGACCCAGTTCCTGCAAACCGTGCAGGGGCACTCGCCGCTCGGCGCCGGGCTTCGCGTCCTGCCCTGGACTGCGATGCCCATGATCGTCGCCCCGATTGCGGGCGCCCTCTCCGACCGGATCGGCGGCCGGCCGCTGATGGTGGTCGGGCTCTCGCTGCAGGCAATCGGTCTCGGATGGCTCGCCGCGGTCTCGACACCGACCGTCCCCTACACACAGCTCGTGATCCCGTTCATCCTGAGCGGGACCGGGATGGCGATGTTCTTCGCGCCGGTCGCGAACGTCGTGCTCTCGGCCGTGCGTCACGAGGAGGAAGGCAAGGCCTCGGGCACCAACAACGCGATCCGGGAGGTCGGAGGCGTCTTCGGCGTCGCCGTCCTCGCCTCGGTCTTCGCCTCGTACGGTGGCTACGGCACCCCGCAGTCGTTTGTTGACGGGCTCACGCCCGCGCTCTGGGTCGGTGCGATCGTCGTCGGCGCCGGCGCGCTGATCTCGCTCTTGATCCCCGGCCGGGGGCGCCGGCAGGAGCAGCCCGTCGAGGAGCCGGACGCGGTGCTCGAGGCGGCCTAGGCGGCGCTATCTGTTCGCCGCGAGGGGTGCGATCAGCTCGTATCCCTCGCGGAGGAACGGGACGCGGTCGACGAGCGAAGCCAGGTCGTCGGGCGCGAACGCGCCTTCCTCGGTCACGACTTCGGTGATCAGGTCTGCGGGGATCAGCTCGAAGAGCTCCCGCTCGAAGTCGGCGAGATCGGGAGCGTGGGCGCCCGGCACCGGCGCCAGCTTGATCAGCTCGGCTGCCACGACGACCGGCACTTCAGCGTCGCGTGCCGCCAGGGCCAGCGGGACCGTCCCGATCTTGTTGCAGACTGTCCCGTCGCGGAAAACCGTGTCCGCGCCGAGCAGGACGACATCCGTCTCCTTGACGCGGCCGGGCGCATCGGCGTCCTCGACGAGCTCCGCGTCGATCCCAGCCTCGGTCAGCTCCGCGACGAGCGTTCTGCCCTCTTCGACCGGGCTCGACACCGTGCAGAGGACCGTGGCCGGGTCGTCGTGCGAGAACGCCTCGCGAACCGTGGCGGAGTTCGAGTGGGTGAGCACGGTCGCGCCGTCGATCCGCTCGCGCAGCTGGGTCGCGATCGAGGCTGGAGCGCGAATCCGTCCGTCGGTCAGCGCCTGCGCCTCCTCGCAGAACACCCGCCGGAGGTCGTCCGGCTCGAGGTGGCTCTCATAGCGCCCCGAAGCGAGCATCCTTCCGACGGCTCCTGCGATCGCGCCGACCCCGGGCCTCGCAGCCGCGAGCTGCCGGCCCGCTCGGCGCAAGTCGTCCAGCAACGCTTCGCCGGATCCCTCGTGTTGTTCCGCCAGCTCGGTCAGCGCCTCGACGGCCTGGCGCGCCATCCAGCTGGCTCCGTGCGATCGATCCTCGCGGAGCTCGGCGATCCGGTCTTCGAGTGAGGCGGCGGCCACCGGACAGCCAATTGTAGTGTCGAGCCCGTGCAGCCGGAGATCTCCGTGGTCGTCACGCTCCACAACGAGCGTCCGACGGTCGATGAGCTCGTGCGCCGGACGGCGGCGACGCTGGACGGCGAGGGCTACGAGCTGCTGCTCGTCGACGACGGCTCGACGGACGGAACCTGGGAGGAGATCGAGCGCCTGCACGGCTCCGACGGCCACCTCCGCGGCGTGCGTCTCAAGCGCAACTTCGGCCAGCATCCCGCCATGCATGCGGGGCTCGTGCGGGCCCGCGGCGACATCCTCGTCACGATGGACGGCGACCTCCAGAACGCGCCCGAGGACATCCCGAAGCTGCTGGAGGTCGTCCGAAACGGCACCGACGTGGCGAGCGGGCGGCGCGCCGCCCGGCGCGACTCCTGGGGCCGGACCCTGCCCTCGCGGATGGTGAACGGGATGCTCCGCCGCTTCACCGGCGTCTCGATCGCCGACTTCGGCTGTGCGTTCAACGCCTATCGGCGGTCGGCGCTCGAGCCGATGCTCGGCGCGATCGGCCGGCAGAAGTTCACGAAGGCGCTCGTCCTTTCCGGCGGCGCCAGCGTCGTCGAGGTGGACGTCGCGCACGAGAAGCGCAGGGGCCCTTCCAGCTACTCGCCGCTTCGGCTGACCCGTCTTGCGCTCCACGTCCTCGCCGGCTTCTGGCCGCAGCCGATCCAGTGGATCGGCGTCGCGCTGGGGACGCTCTGCACGCTCGCCGCCTTCGCGCTCGGGATCTACGGCGTCGTGTACTGGATCGTCGAGTCCGACTTCCCGGGGCCGCTCTTCGGCGGCGCCGCCGTCGTCTTCGTCCTCGGCGTGCAAGGGTTCATCCTCGCGCTGGTCGGGGAGTACCTGGCGCGCATCCAGCGAGACGTGGAGGGCAGGCCGCTGTACACGATCGACCGAGAGCTGTGAAACGGATCCTCGTCACCGGCGGGGCGGGCTTCATCTCCTCCGCGTTCATCCGGCACCTGCTGAAGGCGACGCCGTACGAGGTGGTTTCGCTGGATGCGCTGACGTATGCCGGGAACCTGGAGAACCTGCGCGACGTCGGCTCGCACGAGCGGCTCTCGTTCGTGCACGGCGACATCCGCGACGAGGCACTGGTGCGCGAGGTCGTGGCCGGCGTGGACGTGATCGTCAACGCCGCGGCCGAGTCGCACGTGGAGAAGTCGATCGCCGAGGGTGCGTCCGAGTTCGTGGCGACGAACGTGGAGGGGACTCGCGTGCTGCTCGATGCGGTGCGCGAGGAGCCGGTCGAGCGCTTCATCCTGATCTCGTCCAGCGAGGTGTACGGGACCGCAGAGGCCGCGCCGATGGACGAGGACCATCCGTTGAACCCGCGCAGCCCGTACGCGGCAACGAAGGCGGGGGCGGATCGGCTCGCGTTCGCGTACCGGGCGACGTACGACCTGCCGATCGTGATCGTCCGGCCGTTCAACAACTACGGGCCGCGCCAGCATCCCGAGAAGGTGATCCCGCGCTTCATCCTCCAGGCGCTGGCCGGTGAGCCGCTGACGGTGCACGGCGACGGGACGGCGAGTCGGGACTGGCTCTACGTCGAGGACGACGCGGAGGCGATCCAGGCGGTGATCGAGGCGGACCTGGACGCTGTGGCCGGCGAGGTGATCAACGTCGCGACGGGTCGGGACGCGTCGGTGTCGGAGATCGCCGACCTCGTGCTGGAGCTGTGCGGGAAGCCGGCGACGCTGAAGGAGCACGTCGAGGAGCGCCCCGGCCAGGTGGCGCGCCACATCGGCTCGACGGAGAAGGCCGGGCGGCTGCTCGGCTGGGCTGCTCGGACGTCGCTCGAGGAGGGTCTTGCTCGCACCGTCGCCTGGTACCGCGAGAACGTGTCCTGGGTGGACTCGTCCCTTGCGGCCCCGGCCGGCGCGCGCGCACGACCTGAGCGCCGCGCCGTCCGCTCAGCTGTCTCGGCGCAGGCGCAGACCCAGGTAGAGAGCGCTCGGCAGTCCGCCGATGACCCACAACACGAAGAACACCGTCTCGAACGTGGTGGACGGGCTCTCCGAGTAGCTGTCGACGATCGCGAGAATGAGGAACGGAACCACCGCCAGCAGGGCGAGCGCCGTTCCGATGGTCTTCTCGCGGTTCGACCACGCCCTGGAGATCAGAACCATCGCGATGCCGAAGAGCCAGCCGATGAACGGGACGACGAGCGTCACCATCGCGGCTACCTCCAGCTTGCCCGTGGGTCGCTGCTCGGCCTCCGGCGCGGGCTCCGCGGCCTCGACGATCTCCTCGGGCGGCCCGAGCCGTTCGAGGACGTTGCGAACCGCGACCTCGCCGGCGGCCTCCTCCTCGCGCAGCGCCGCCTCGATGTGCTCGCGGATCTCGGCGATCAGCTCTGCGCGCCGTGACCGCTGCAGGTGCGCTGCAGCTTCCTCGAGCCGGCTCAGGTAGTCGTCGACGAGCCGGTCAGTTTGCATGGTGGTCATCCTTCCTCCTTGCTCAAGATCGCATCGACCGAGTCCCGGAACCGGGCCCATTCCTTCGCGAAGTCCTCGAGCGCCTCCCGGCCGGCGTCTGTGAGCTCGTAGTAACGGCGCGGCGGGCCCGACTCGGACTCGCGCCAGAAGGTCGTCACGAGCTGCTCCTTCCGCAGTCGCGTGAGCAGCGGGTAGATCGTCCCCTCGCTCGTCACGAGGCCGTCCACGTCCGAGAGCTCACGGACGAGCTCGAAGCCGTACCGCGCGCCGCCGCGCAGCAGCGCGAGGACGCAGTACTCGACCGTGCCGCGACGCAACTGGGAGACCGACTTGCGTGTCTCGGCAGGTTCCATGCATCGCATAGTACCTTGCGATCGCTCAGCGTGTCAACCTCGGCGCACGGACCTCGCCGAGGCAGGCGCCGTCGCGCTCGGGCGCCACAATGCGAACGGTGGCGGCGGAAGCTGAGCGAGGCGTGGACCGACGGAAACGTCTCCTCGTTCTGGGCGCCGGTCCCGCGCAGGTCGGTTTGCTCGAAGCCGCTCGGGCTCGCGGGGACCTGGAGGTGCTCGCCCTCGACCGGGATCCGGCTGCGCCGGGATTCGCCCTCGCCGACCGGCGGGCGATCATCTCGACCGAGGACGAGCGCGGCATCCAGCGGCTCGCGCAGGCCGAACGCGTGGACGGGATCATCGCTCCGGGGATCGACTGGCCCGTCGCGATCGCGGCCCGAGTCGCAGAGCGAATCGGGATCGCGCATCCCCTCTCGCCGGCCACCGCCGTGCTCGCCACCTCCAAGGCGCGCCAGCGCGAGCGGCTCGCAGCGGTCGGCGTGCCGCAGCCGGCCTGGCACCTCGTCTCGAGTCCGGAGGAGGGCCTGCCGGTTCCCTGCGTCGTCAAGGCGCCCGACCGGCAGGGCCAGCGGGGCCTGAGCCTCGTCGAGGACGCCGCGGACCTCGAGGCGGCGATTGCACGTGCCGTCTCGGAGTCCCGCAACGGCCACGCGCTCGTCGAGGAGGTCGCCGACGGCCCGGAGGTGACCGTGAACGCGGTGTCGGTCGCCGGACGCTTCCATCCGCTCACGGTGACCGACCGGCTGACCGCCGGGCCACCTGCGTTCGGGGTCGCGCTGGCGCACGTGTGGCCGTCCGAGGCGGACGGCGGTGAGGCGGCCGAGGTCGCCGGCAGGGCTGTCGCGGCGCTCGGGATCGAGGACGGCCCCTCGTACACGCAGCTCCGGATCACGCCGGACGGGCCACAGGTCGTCGAGGTCGCCGCCCGGTTGGGAGGCGGCCACGACGCGGAGCTCTGCCTCGCTGCGCTCGGTGTGAATCTCAACGAGCTCGCGCTGCGCGCTGCGCTCGGTGAGGAGATTGACCCTGCGGCGCTCGTGCCCGAGCCGCAGGCCGGCGGGGCCTCCACCGTCTTCCTGACCGCCGAGCCGGGCGAGCTCGAGGCGATCGAGGGCATCGAAGACGCCGAGGCGGTGGACGGCGTCCTGCGCGTTCGCGCCTACCGGCGGCCGGGGTTCGCGGTCGGCGAGCTCAGGCACGGCGCCGACCGCCTCGGCGCTGTCCAGGCCGTCGGCGGCTCCAGGGACGAGGCTCTGGAACGGGCGAGGGCGGCCGCCGCTCTCGTACGCTTCCGGACTGCCCGTGCAGGAACTCTCGCGTAGGACGACGATGCTCTCGTTCCAGCCTCCCGCCGTGGGCGAGGAGGAGATCGAGGCCGTCGCACGGACGATCCGCTCCGGCTGGCTGACGACCGGACCGAATGCCGCGGAGCTCGAGCGTCGCTTCGCGGCGTACGTCGGCGCAAAGCATGCGCTCGCCGTCTCCTCCGGTACGGCCGCGATGCACCTGACCCTCGTTGCGCTCGGGATCGGGCCCGGCGACGAGGTGATCACGACGCCGATCACCTGGCCCGCGACGGCGAACGTCGTCGTCCATGCCGGAGCGACACCTGTCTTCGTCGACGTGCGCGAGTCGGACCTGAACATCGACCCCGAGGGCGTGAAGGCCGCGGTCACCGAGCGGACGAAGGCGATCATGCCGGTCCACCTCGCAGGCCAGCCGGCCGATCTCGATCCGATCTGGGCCCTCGGCCTGCCGGTGATCGAGGACGCCGCGCATGCCGCAGAGAGCGAATACCGCGGCCGGAAGATCGGCGCGCTGTCCGATGCGACCTGCTTCTCCCTCTACGCCACGAAGAACGTCGCAGCCGGCGAGGGCGGGATCGTCACGACGGACCGGGACGACGTCGCCGACGCGATCCGCGAGCTCCGGCTGATGCGGCGGCGCGGCGGGTCGCTCTACGACATCGCAGTGCCGGGCTACAAGGCGAACCTCTCTGACGTCCTCGCCGCGATCGCGCTCGTCCAGCTGGACAAGCTCGACGGCCATCGAGAGATCCGGCTCCGGTACTTCGCGGCGTACGACGAGGCCGTGTCCGAGCTGGACGGCATCGAGCCGCTCGGCCGTGACGACCGCGACCTGCATGCGCTCCACCTCTACGTCGTCCGGATCGACCCGGAGCGCGCCGGCGCCACGCGCGACGACTATGCGGCGCTGCTCGCCGAGGAGAACATCGCGACGAGCATCCACTTCCTCCCCGTGCACACGCTGAGCGCGTACCGCGAGCTCTTCCCCGACCAACCGTCGCTTCCCGTCGCCGAGCGGGCCGGCGCGCAGGTGCTCTCCCTCCCGCTTTCCCCGGCGCACTCCGACGAGGACGTCGCGGACGCGATCGACGCGCTCCGCCGGGTCCACGCGCGGCTGACATGAACAAGACCCTGAGGGTGGCGCTCACCCTCCTCGTCACGGCGCTCTGCACCGCCTACCTCATCTGGAAGATCGACGTCGGGCGGACGCTCGAGATCCTGGCGGACACCCACGTCGGCTACTTCCTGCTCGCGCTCGGGATCACGCTGGTGACGACCTGGCCGATGGCGCTGCGCTGGAAGTGGCTGCTGGACGCGAAGGCGATCCACGACCGGCTCGGCTGGCTGACCCGCGCGTACTTCGTGTCGTACGCGGCGAGCCAGGTGCTGCCGACCGCTGTGGGGGGTGACGCGACGCGGATCTACGAGACCTCGAAGCGCCATCCGGGGAACACCGGGACGATCGCCGGCTCGGTGATCCTCGAGCGGGCGATCGGAGGCGCCGCGACCCTGCTCCTCGCTGCCATTGGGCTCGCACTGGCGATCGGCGAGTACGACGTGGACGTCTACCTGTGGATCGAGGCGATCTTCGTGGTCGCGACCGTCATCGCGGGTTTCGTGATCTTCTCGAAGAGCCTGCGCACCCGGCTCCGCCGGTTCCGGCCGCTCCTCGCCCGGCTGCGGATCGAGCGGCCGGTGCGCGGCCTCTACCGGGGGATGCACAGCTATCGGGACAGCGTCCGCGTGCTGCTCGCCGTCTTCGTGCTGACGATCGGCGTCCAGATCGTCCGCATCCTGTCGATCTGGCTCTGCGGGGAAGCCGTCGGCGTGGACCTCTCTCCGCGGCCGTACTTCGTCCTCGGCCCGCTGCTCTTCCTCGTCATGCTCGTGCCGTTCACGATCAACGGGCTCGCGGTGCGCGAGGCGTTCTTCGTCAGCTTCATGACCCGGCTCGACGTGGACGCGGATGCGGCTGCGGCCACGGGTTTCCTCTTCTTCGTGACGACGCTCGGCCTCGCGTTGCCGGGTGCGGCCATCGTCGCCTGGGAGGCCGTGCGTTCGGGAGCGCGAAGGTCGGTGCCGGATGCCTGAGGTCTCCGCCGTCGTCGTCACCTACAACGGGCTGCCGCACGTCGAGCAGGCGCTGGAGAGCGTCTCGGGGCTGGAGACGGTCGTCGTCGACCACGGGTCGACGGACGGGACGGTCGACCGCGTGCGGGTGGGCTTTCCCGCCGTGCAGGTCGTCGAGCAGGAGAACCTCGGGCTCGCGGCGGGCTGGAACCGGGGCATCCGCGAGACGGCGGCTCCGTACGTCCTCGTCCTCAACTCGGACGCGTGGGTGGTGGGCGACGCCGTCGACCGGTTGGCGCGCTTCGCGGAAGGAATCCCGCGGGCGGCGTGGGTCGCCCCTCGCCTGCTCAACCCGGACGGGACGCTCCAGCCGTCCGTCCGCGGGTTTCCGACGACGTGGCGGATCGCGACCGAGTACCTGTTCCTGCGCAAGCTGGCGCCCCGCTCGCGGCTCCTGAACTCGTTCTACGGCGCGGGATTCCGCCACGACGAGGTTCGCGAAGTCGAGTTCGCCAAAGGGGCCGCGTTCCTGATCCGGCGCGAGGCATTCGAGGAGGTCGGGCCGTTCGACGAGGCGTTCTTCCTGTTCAGCGAGGAGACGGACTGGTCGTACCGGGCCCGGGCGGCCGGCTGGCGGACGCTCTTCTACCCCGAGGCCGAAGCCGTGCACGTCGGCGGCGCCTCCTGGCGGCGCGAGTCGGCGACGCTCTTCCGCGAGCAGGTCCGGGGACACCTGAGGTTTCTCGTCAAGCACCGCGGGGTCTCCGCGGCCGAGCATGCGCGGAGGGTGATCCTGGCGGGCCTGCGCGTCCGGTCGGTGGTCTTCCGCGGCGAGCGTGGAGCGGTCTATCGGGACGCGGCCGACTGGGTCGCGGGCGCCCCGGCGACCGCTCTGCTCGAATCGACGCGTTGACCCGGATCCCGCTCGTTCTCGCGGCGATCCCGCTGCTGGCGGTCGCGCGCCTGCTGCCGGCCGAGGGGCTTGGCCTCGCGCTCCGGCTGACGGCGGCGTCGCTCTGCCTGCTCATCCCCGGCGCGCTGATCGCTCGCGCGCTGCGCCTGCCGGCAGTGGCGGAGGCGGTCGCGCTGTCGCTCGGCGTCCTCTTCCTCGGGATGCTGGCGACGTTCGCGCTCGGGACGTCGATCCTGGTGACGCTGGTCGTGCTCGGAGTCGCTGCGGCGATCGCGCTGCCGTTCGCGCTGCGGCGCCAGGCGCTCCACTTCGACCCGGTTGTCTGGGCGGTTGCGGGTGCAGGCGCGGTGTTCGCCGTCTTCGTCTGGCGGTTCGGGCCGGCGCTCGGCGGCGACGCGCTGTTCCACCTGGCCCGGGTGCGGAAGCTGGAGAGCCTCGACGAGCTGTCGATCGACGCGGTGGGCGAGTTCGCGGACGGCGGACCGCATCCCGGCTACGCCTTCCCGCTCTGGCACGGGTTCCTCGCGCTCGTCTCGAAGCTTGCGGGAGTCGATCCGACGGACGTCGTCCTCAACGAGGCGGCGATTCTCGTCCCGGTCGCGTTCGTCGTCGTCTTCGAGGCGGGGCGGGCGCTCTTCAACTCGGTCTGGGGCGGGGTCGCGGTGCTCGCCGGGCAGGTCGCGATCACGGGGCTCGCGCCCGGCGACGGCGGCGCGTACGACTCGATCGCTCTTCCGGCGACCGCGGCGCGGCAACTGCTCGTCCCGATCGTGCTCGCCTCGCTGTTCCTGCTCATCCGAGAGCGGCGGTGGCTGTTCGCGATCCCCGTCGCGGCGGCGTCACTGGCGATCGCCCTTTCGCATCCGACGTATGCGCTGTTCCTGCTCGTCCCGCTGACGGGCTTCGCGATCTTGCGGGTGATCTGGACGAGGCGGGACGTCGTCCCGTTGGTGAGCGGGCTTGCGGCGGTGGCAGTTCCGACTGCTCTTGTGCTCCTCTGGCTCCGGCCGATCGTCGAGGACACGGCGGGGCACACGCCGAGGGCGGAGGAGGTTAGCCGCGCCCTCGAGCGATACGCGCGTGAGCTCGACGTCGGGTCCCTCGACAGCTACTCGCTGGCGCCCGAGGTCTTCGGCCGCAGCGGCGCGGTCGCGGTCGCCGCGCTCGTCGCGATCCCGCTCGCCGCCTTCGCGTCCCGCAGCCGGTGGGCGGCGTATGTGGTCGGCGGCTCGCTGCCGATCCTGCTCCTGACGTTGGCGGGCTTTGCGTTCCCGTCGTTCGCGGATCTCGTGTCGCTCTCACAGGCGAGGCGGATCGTCGGGTTCATGCCCATCTCGTTTGCGTTCGCGGGCGGCTGCGCCGTGCTCGCCGGGTTCCTCCGAGGGGCGGCGCTGCCCGCTGGGCTGGCGGCAGGCTTATGGCTCCAGCTGACCTGGGCGGGCGACTTCGGGCCGCACCTCGACCACGGCGGGCCGGCCTTCGCGACCTGGGTTGCGCTGGTCGGCGCCGCCCTGGCGATCCCGGCCGGCATCGTCATCCAGCGCCGGTGGGGGAGCATCGAGCGGCGTGGGCTCTACGCGGGCCTCACGGCCCTGCTGTTCGTCCTCCCGGTCGCCGTCCACGGGATGCGCGAGTGGGAGAAGCCACCAGGCCCCCGCGTGCCGCTCACGCCGGGGCTGCGCGAGGCGCTCCAGGACCTCCCGGAGGGCACGGTCGTCTTCTCCGACCTCGAGACGAGCTACCGGATAGCGGCCCTGGCGCCGGTCTACGTCGCCGCCGCGCCGCCGGCGCACGTCGCGGACACCGAGGACAACCGTCCCTATGCACGCCGTCGCGACGTCATGCGCTTCCTCCGCACCGGCGATCTGGAGATCCCGCGCAGGTACGGCGCCAATTGGCTGGTCGTCGATCGACAGCGGTCGTTCCTGCGTCCGGCCTTGCCGCTGCTCCACGCCGACGACCGCTATCTCCTCTACCGCCTCTAGCGAGGGACAGTCCCTCGGGCCCGGCTCGCGGTGACATGGCGTTCGTGCCGAACGTGTCGCCGATGTGTGCCGAAATGCCCGCGCGCTGCGAGGCGCGGCGTTTTCTGCTCTACCTTCGGGACGTGCCACGCCGCCCACGACATCTTTTGGGAGACGGCACGTTCCACATAACGGCAAGGGGTGTCGCTCGGTCCAAAATCTTCCTCGACGACGATGACTACCGCACGTTCCTCGTTCTCTTCCGAGATGCCGTGAACCGCTTCGCCTGGCGGACACGGGCCTTCTGCCTGATGCCGAACCACTTTCACCTGGTGGTCTCGACGCCGCGCATCGAGCTCTCCGCCGGCATGCACCGCCTCAACTGCCTCTACGCCATGCGGTTCAACAAGCGATACGAGCGCTCCGGGCATCTCTTCCAGAACCGGTTCGACGCTCGGCTCGTCGAGGGCGACCGCCACGCGCAAGCCGTCTCCCGGTACGTCGTGAACAACCCTGTTCGCGCCGACCTCTGCCGGGACTGGCGCCACTGGCCGTGGAGCGGCCTGGGCGCGCTCTAGCCTTTCACCCGTGAAGGTGCTGCTCGTCTCGATGTACTTCCCGCCCGCGGGAGGCGGCGGCGTCCAGCGGCCGCTGAAGTTCGCGACGCACCTGCCGGCGCTTGGGATCGAGACCCACGTCCTCGCGCCCGACGACCCCAAGTGGGTGCACCGGGACGACGACCTCGTCCCGCCGACGCAGGCCTGGGTGCACCGCGTCCGCTACCTCGGCCCCAAGGGACGCCTGCCGGCGGAGGAGCTACACGGCTTGACGGGGATCGAGCGCGCGGCGCGCAAGGCGGGCCTCACCTTCCGCAGGGCACTCGCGCCTGACGAGAACGTGACCTGGAACCTGACGGCGATCCCGGCTGCGATCCGCATCGTGAGGCGCGAGAAGATCGACGTGGTGCTCACGACCTCGCCGCCGACGTCCGTCCACCTCGTCGGCGCCGCGGTTCGGCGCGCGACCGGCGCCCGCTGGATTGCCGACCTGCGCGACTCGATCGTCGCCAACCCGCACCGGCGCACCGAGAGCGCGCTCGTCCGTGCCAAGGAGCGGACGGGAGAGAGCGTCGCGCGGCTCGTCGCGCGCAGGGCCGACGCCGTCGTCGCCGTCTCCGACCCGATCGCCGAGGAGCTGCGTGCGCTCGGCGCGGCCCGGGTCGAGACGATCTCCAACGGCTGCGACTTCGAGGACTTCGCGGGGCTCGCGTACACCCCGTCGCCGCGCCTCAGGATCACGCACACCGGCAGCTTCTTCGGCCGCCGGAGCCCGAGGCCGATCCTCGAGGCCCTCGCCGGTTCGGACGTCGACGCCGTCCTCCGCTTCGTCGGCGACTTTCGGGCTGCCGACCGCGACTTCGCCCAGACTCTCGGCCTGGGAGACCGGCTCGAGCTCCATCCGTATCTGCCGCGGCGCGAGGTGCTCGCGGTCCAGAAGGACTCGGAGGCGCTGCTGCTCCTGATCCCGGACTCCGGCGGCCGCGGCCGCGCCGTGCTGTCCGCGAAGGTCTTCGAGTACCTGGCGGCCGAGCGGCCGATCCTGGCGGCGGTTCCAACGGACGGCGCCGCAGCCGACCTGATTCGCGAGACGGACGCCGGCACGGTCGTCGCACCCGACGACGTCGACGGCCTGCGCGCCGCGCTCGAGAACCTGGAGGCCGACTACCGCGGCGGGCGCCTGAACGGGACGCCGCTCTCCCCCGCGCTCAAGGAGCGCCTGTCGCGCCGCACGCGGTCGCGGGAGCTCGCCGACCTGATCCGGAGCCTGGCGTGATCCTGCAGCGCGTCACCTCGTTTTTCTTTCTCGCCACCCTTTTCAGCGTCAGCTTCGAGAAGATCCAGTGGGAGCTCGCAGGGACGATCGGGCTCGCCGGGATCCTCGCCGTGCTCTTCGTCGCGTCCTTCGCGCTCGAGCGGCTGGGAGAGTGGCCGCAGCGGATCCACCGCACCGTGGCCATCGTCCTGCTCTTCGCCGCGGCGTTCCTCGTCGTCTACCTCGCCGGCTTCTACAACATCGAGAGCGAGCAGGCCGCGTCTCAGTTCGCCAAGGGGCTCGCGCGGTTCGCGATCACCTTCAGCTTCGCCGCTGTCGGGATCGCCTACCTGGCGCGACGCCCGCTGCGCTTCTACTGGGTCGCGCTCGGGGCGCTCTGCGCCGGCATCGCTCTCAACGGGGCCTACGGCGTCGCCCAGCTCGCGTTCGCAGAGACCGGTCGCGACCTCGACCAGACCGTCCTCGGCCCGCTGCTCGGCGACGCGCGGTCGATCAACTTCTACGGCTCCGTCGAGGGCGCCGACGTCTACCGGCCGAACGCGCTCACGAACGATCCGAACCACCTCGGGATCGTGCTGCTGCTGCCCCTCCTGATCCTCACGCCGCTCTACCTCCGGCTCGAGCGCGGACACCCGCTGCGCGTGCCGCTGATGGTGCTCCTGCCGTTCCTGCTCCTGGTCGAGCTCGCGACGCTCTCGCGGAGCGGGCTCCTCGGACTGCTCGTCGGCGTGCTCGTGCTGCTCTTCCCCTACGGGCGCCGATTCGTCTCGGCCGCCGTCCTCGTGCCGCTGGGCGCGCTGGTGCTGGCCCTGGCGGTGATCGTCTCGCGCCGCGTGGACTTCTTCGAGACCGTCGTCCGCTCCCGTCTGGACACGGACACGGGCTCGACCGCAACGCACTTCGAGGTCTACGAGCTGATCCGGCCCGCGCTCGAGGGACACCTGCTGTTCGGGCTCGGCCTGAACACGTTCTCCGTCTACTACGAGGCCGTGACGGGACTGACGAACTGGGGGCCGCACTCCTTCTACGCGGCGCTCGTGATCGAGACCGGCATCGTCGGCGCCGCGCTGTTCGCGGCCTTCATCTGGTGGTTGTTCCGGCGCCTCCGCGCCGGACACCGGCTCGGGAAAGCCCTGGCGCTGATGCGCGATCCGCTCGCCGCACGCGTCAGGCCGCTCGCCTGGGGGCTGACGGCTGCGGTGGTCGGCGTCATGGCCGCGAACGCCTTCTACCTGACGATGCAGCAGTCGTACTTCTACGCCCTCGCGATGCTGGCCCTGGCACTACCCGTCGTGTTCGGGCGGCGCATCACGACCGCGTGAAGGTCGTCGTCCTCGCAACGTCGTACCCGCGCTCGGAGACGGATACGGCGGGCCGCTTCGTGGCGGACGCGGTCGAGCACCTGCGGGCGGCCGGCACGGAGATCGAGGTCGTCTCGCCGGCGTCGTTCCCGCATTTCGGCCTCGCGTACGGCGCGGGGATCGTCGGCAATCTCCGTCGCCGGCCGTGGCGCGCCGCGCTCGTTCCGCCCTTCCTCGCCGCCTACGCGCGGGCGGCGCGGCGGGCGGCGAGCGATGCCGACCTCGTGCACGCGCACTGGCTTCCGTCGGGGCTCGCGGCGATGGCGACGCGGAAGCCGTTCGTCGTCCAGCTCTGGGGGACGGACGTCGCGCTCGCGCGCCGGGCGCCGAGCCTGGCTCGCGCCGTTCTTCGGCGGGCGGAGGCGGTCGTCTGCCCGTCGACTGCGCTTGCGGGGGAAGCGACGCGGCTCGGCGCCCGGCAGATCGAGGTCGTGCCGAGCGGCGTCGACCTCCCGCCCGAGGTCGGCCTGGAGGCGCGGCCGCCCGAGGTGCTCTACGCGGGCCGGCTTTCCCCGGAGAAGGGGATCCTCGAGTTGGTCGAGGCCGCTGCCGACCTCAATCTCGTCGTCGCGGGGGATGGACCGCTCCGCGAGCGGGTGCCGATGGCGCGCGGGTTCGTCCCGCCGGCGGAGCTTGCGGAGCTCTACGCGCGGGCGGCGATCGTCGCCTGCCCCTCGCATCGCGAGGGCTTCGGCGTCGCCGCCTTGGAGGCGATGGCGCACGGGCGTCCCGTCGTCGCCGGCGCGGTCGGCGGGCTGCTCGACCTCGTCGTCAACGGCGAGACGGGAATCCTGGTGGAGCCGGGCAACGTGCCGGCTCTGCGGGCCGCCCTCGAGCGGCTGCTCGCCGACGTGGAGCTGCGCCGCCGGATGGGCGCGGCGGGCCGGCAACGCGCGGCCGACCACTTCGGCTGGGACGCCGTCACGCGCAAGACGCTGGACGTCTACGCGCGATACGCCGGGAAGAAGTCCGGGCGCGACGGCTCCGGCTCCTCGGCCCGCCGTGCGACCAGCGCGTCGTAGCGCTCGCGATCGCCGACAACAGTCGCGAACGCATACGTGTGCTCGCCGCCGCCGAAGCTCCGCTTGAAGTCGTAGAGGCTGTCCGCGCCGGACGTGCCGCCGCCCAGGTGCAGAAGCTCGCACCCGCGCGCCGCGGCCCAGACTGCGCCCTCGTGCACCAGAAGCGTGCCGGCCTTCAGCTCCCGGCCGGCGTCGGTCGCGCCGCTCAGGTGGTAGTGCGCGAAGCGCCGGTCGGCCATGAACAGCGAGCCGCCGACGACCTCGTCGCCCCGGCGTGCCAGCGCCACGCCGAGCCGATCGCCGAGCCCTGCGGCGAGCTCCCGGTAGTACTCGGCGGGGAAGAGGTAGTGCTCGCCGGCTCCGATCCGTCGCATCGTCTCGTCGTAGACGGCGCGGAACCGCTCGAGCGCCTCCTCATCGCTCTCCCACGCGATCTCGAGCTCCCGGCGCGCCACGTTGAGGTCGGCCTTCCGCCCCTTGCTCATCCCGCCCAGGCGTCCCTCCTCGACGCGCGAGAGGTCGACGGCGCTCGTCGGGCCGTGCTCCCGGACCTCGACGCCGTCCGTTTCCGACAGGCGTTCCGAGCCCCCCAGGAGGGGGTGTAGCCGAAGCAGCGCGCTCGCCACACCCTCGGTTGCGCACCAGTCGCGAAGTTGGCGCACATCCGTGACTGGATCCGCCTCCGTGCCGAGCGGAAGGAGCCCGCCGTAGCCGTAGGGCGTGATCGCGTCGAGACCGTCCTCGCCGAAGGGCAGCTCTCGCAGGAGCAGCGGGAACAACGCACCCTCCGTGCGCACCGCGACGAGCCGGCCTTCGCCCACCGACTCGTACGCGCGCCCGTACCCCGGCCGGAAGTAGACGTCGGGCGTCGGCGCCGCATCGACGAGCTGGTCCCACCGCCCGTCGTCGGCGGCGAGCGTCTCGACCCTCACACCTCGCGCAGGATCGACGCGACGCGCTCCATGTCCGCGTCCGTGTAACGCCAGTCCGTCGGGATCGTCAGCACCCGGTTGGAGAGATCCCGTACGCGCTCGGACGCGGGTTGCTCGATCCGCCAATGGATCGGGCAGTACACGCCCCCCTCGCGCAGCGTCTCACGCACGCGGTCGCGCACGTCCTCCGACCGGAACGCGAGCACGACGCCGAGCGGCGCGGCGCCGGCGGGCCACTCGTCGAAGACGGGCTCGGCGACCTCCAGACCCGCGATCAGGCCGAGCAGATGCACGGCGTTGTCGGACCGTCGCACCCGCCACGGAAGCGGTGCTCCGCCGATCACGGCCTCGCGCGCCGCCGGAGACGCCGCGGCCACGGGGCTTCGTGCCAGCTGCTCCTCGCCTTCGAGCTGGAGCCGGCGGAACCGCTCCTTGAGGTCTTCTCCGCCGCCGCCCTGCAGATACCGGCCCTTCAGGAGCATGGCTGCGAGCTTCAGCTCGCTTCCGTCCGCTGAGCCACGCGGCTGCGGCGGAAGATCGAGCTCGCGCGGCGACCAGAGGATCCCGCCGTCGGGAACCGGCAGCGTCTTACGCAGCGAGCTGAACGCGAAGTCGGCGCTCGAGCCGACCGCCCACGGCGAGAACGGATCGTGGGAGTGATCCTCGACGAGCAGCCAGTCCGCAGCCGCCCGCTGCTCGTCCCAGCCGGCCCCGGCGCGCGCACCGAAGAAGTTCACGGCGAGCACGGCGTCGCCGCGGCGCGCACCGATCGTGTCCCAGCGCGGCTCCTCCCACCGCGGGTCGTCCTCGTAGGTCCGTACTGACACGAGCTGGTCCCAGCCGACCGCGACCTCGTGGCAGAAGAAGTCCGGGAGCCACAGAGTGCGCACGCGCTCGAGGCCGACGACCGCCTCGACGGCGTGCCTTCCGAGCGCGTACCAGACCGCCGGTCTCGGCCATGGGTGAAACGGCCGGGGCGTCTCGACCGGCGAGTGGAACTCGCCACCGACCTCCCACGTCGTCTCGGTCACGGCGGTCACATCAACCCACGCTCACGGCGAACCGCATCGTGGAGGCCTACGTCGTCCACCTCCGCGTCGGTTTGCGCCGGCTGCGCGCCACGCATCGAGAGCACCTTCAGGAACGTGAGTCCGACGATCTTCATGTCGAGACGCGGGCTGCGATTGTCGACGTACCAGACGTCGAGCGCGAGTCGCTTGGAAAAGGGGATGTCGTGGCGTCCCTGAACCTGCGCCCAGCCGGTGACGCCCGGCTTGACCTCGTGCCTCCGCATCTGCTCCGGCGTGTACCACCTCAGGAACTCCATCAGGAGCGGCCGTGGCCCGATGAAGCTCATGTCGCCCTTGAGGATGTTCCAGAGCTGCGGCAGCTCGTCGAGGCTGAGCTGGCGCATGAAGACGCCGACCTTCGTCAGCCTCTCCTCGTCGGGCAGCAGCTCGCCTTCCGTGTCGACCGTGTCATTCATCGTCCGGAACTTGTAGACCTCGAACGGCTCGCCCTTGTAGCCGGGTCGCTGCTGGCGGAAGAGGATCGGGCGGCCCATGCTGAACCGGATCGCGAGGGCGAGCCCGGCCAACACCGGCGAGAGCAGGATGGAGAGGATCGAGGCGCCGGTGAGGTCGATCAGGCGTCGCATCGGAGCTCCATGTTGGAACTATGGCGTCCGCGAGCGCAGGTAGGCGAGGGAGGCGACCGCGGGCAGGGGATCGTCGCGCGCGAAGATCGCCCGCGCCTTCGGTTGCCTCAGGTACTCGCGGAGAAACCGGCGCGGCCCGAGCTCCCTCCGGCGCGCCATCTGCAGCGAGACGTGGACGTCCTTGGCGAGGTAGACCCAGGTCAAGTTGTCCTTGAACGTCGGCAGCGGTGACACGTCCCGACCGGACAGGTCGTCGTAGACGATCTTCGGGAGATCGAGGTGCCGGTTCGCGGCGAGCGCGGCCCAGACCGGGCAGGCGGGTGTTGACCTCGAGCACTCTGAACTCTCCGTCCCGCGGGTCCTGCGCGAACTCGACGTGGGCGATGCCCGTGTAGCCGGCGGCCTGCAGGAGGCGAAGGCCCTGGTCGAGCACCGTCGGCTCGTAGTCGACCTCGAAGACCGCGCTCGTCCCGAAGCGGAGAGGGCCCTGTCTCACCTTTCGGCCCACGAGCGTCACCAGCGGGCGGCCGTCGCGGGCGACGTAGGCGAGCAGCGAGTAGATCCGCTCGTGCGAGTCGGGGACGATCTCCTGGACGATCGTCTGGAACCCGCGCTCGCTCGCCTGGCGGGCGACCGCCAGCGCCTCGTCGACGCTCTCGGCGACCAGCGCCTTCTGGCCGAAGGTCAGCGCGAACTCCTGTCCCTCGACGGCCTTCACGACCATCGGCGCCCGGAGGCCCGCATCGCGCACCGCATCGTCGCCGTCCGCGAGCACGGTCCCCGGCGAGGGCACGCCTGCCTCTGCCGCGACCAGTGGGAGCACGTCCTTGCGGCGCAGCCGGACGACGGCCTCGCGATCGGCCGGAAGAGGCATGTCCGCGACCGCGTTCGCATCGTCCCAGTGGTCGAGCGCCCACTCGACGTGTTCGTCCCGCTCCGGGAAGAGGACGACACGGCCGCCGGCCGCCTCGGCGCGCACGGCGTCGAGCACGGCCCGGTCGCCCTCGACGAGCCGCTTCTCCGCCAGGTAGCGCGACTTCAGCCCGAAATCGTGTGGATTCCAGGAGATTCCCGTCACCGGGACGCCGGCGCGCCCGAGGCTGCGCGTGACCGCCAGGCCCGCGTGGAGCAGGCCGAAAACGACCGCCTTCCTCACTCGGCGACGGCCTCCTCGAGCGTGCGCTCGAGCCGCTCGGCCATCAGGTCGCGCGAGAACTCGCGCTCCGCCAGGTCGCGCGCGTTCCGCCCCATGCGCTCGATGCGCGCCGGATCCCCCGCCAGGGCGCTCAGCGCCCAGGCGAGCGCCTCGGAGTCCCCCGCGGGAACCCAGGCGCCCGCGTCGTTCTCCTCGACCAGCCGCCGCACCCAGCCGTCGAGGTTGACGACCGCCGGCTTGCCCGCCGCAAGCGAGTCGAAGAACTTGTTCGGCGAGTTGGTCTCCAGCACCGGGTAGGGCGCGAAGATCGTCAGCGTGACGTCGGCGGCGCCGACGATTCCCGCGAGCTCCTCCTTCGCCACCGGGGACAGGAAACGGAGGTTGTCGAGCCCGAGGTCCCGCGCCCGCTCCTCGAGGCGCGGCCGCTCGCCGCCGTCACCGAGCGCGACGATGGCGACGCGCTCGTCCCCCCGGCGCCGCAGCGCCTCGGCCGCGTCGACGAGTTGGTCGAGGCCGTTCGCCCGGCCCATCGCGCCGGCGTAGAGGGCGACGAACTTGCCCTCGAGCCCGTTGCGCGCGCGAAACTCCTCGTCGACGACGCCCGGCCGGAACACGTCCAGGTCGGCCGCGTTCGGGATCAGCGAGAGCTTCTCGCTCGGGATCCCACGCCGCTCGAGATCCTCCTGCGCGCCCTCGCTGAGCACGACGATCCGCTCTGCGCCCGCGTACAGCCGCCGCTCGAGCCACTCCGCGCTCCGCACCGCCGGCGGGCTCTTCAGGGCGCCGAGCTGGACGGGGACGGCCGGCCAGAGGTCGCGGATCTCGAAGACGAACGGGACGCGCTTCAGCCGTGCCGTCGCCAGCCCGGCAATCCCGATCGTCAGCGGCGTCGAGGAGGCGAAGACGACGTCCGGCTTCCGCTCCAGCGCGCCCGCGACGCCCGCGGCGACCGTGAACGCCGTGAACGACGCGAGCCTGAGCGGCGTCGGGTAGCGGTTCGCGTAGGGGATGTTCAGGAAGAGGACGTCGATGCCGTCCACGGTCTCGCGCGCGACGAGCTTCCCCGCCGGAGGTTCCTCCCGCCCTGTCTCGAGCCTGCGCGTGTCGCGGCTGACGATCGTCACCTTGTGACCGCGGTCGACGAGCCGCCGGGCGAGCTCGTACGACCGCGTGGCGGTCGAGCGCCGCCGGGTGGCGAAGTACTGGTGGAAGTAGAGGACGTTCAGAGCGCCCGTAGTGTCACAGTTCGCCGATGCGAATCGCGCTGCTCGATCCGCCCTCGCTACTCGCCTGCGTACGACCACCACCTCGCCTCGGCCCTCGCCGCGCGCGGGCACGACGTCGACCTCCTGACCTCGCCGTTCTCGTTCGGCGATCCGCCCGAGCCGGACGGCTACCGGCGCTCGGAGCTCTTCCTGCCGCTGAGCAGCCGGCTGCTGCGACGGTCGCCGCGGTCGAGGTTTCGCGTGCCGCTGAAGGCAGCCGAGTACGTCCCGAGCGTTGCGCTCCTGCTCGGCCCGCCTCCGCCGCGCGAGGCCGGAGGTCGTCCACGTGCAGTGGCTCCCGCTCGGCCGCCGAGATCTCGTCTGGGCCCGTCGGCTGCCGCGTCCGCGCGTCCTGACCGCGCACAACGTCCTCCCGCACTCCGGCGAGGCGGACGAGGAGGAGCGGCGGGCGCTGTACGGAGCCTTCGACCGGGTCGTGGTCCACACGCGCGGCGGCGCCGACCAGCTCGCACGGTTCGGCGTGCCGGCCGAGCGTGTCGTCCGGATCCCGCACGGGACCTTCGATACGCCCACGGCGATCGAGCCGCCGGCGGGCCGCTCGCTCCTTTTCTTCGGCCTGATCCGCCGCTACAAGGGCCTCGACGTCCTCGTCCGCGCCCTCGTGGAGGTGCCGGATGCCAGGCTCGTGGTCGCCGGCGACCCGCTCGACCCGGTGGAGCCGATCCGCGCCCTCGCGGCGGACCTGGGCGTCGCCGACCGGATCGAGTGGCGGCTCGGATACCTGCCGCAGGAGGAGGTCGATCGGCTGATGCGGGAGGCCACGCTGGCCGTCTTCCCGTACCGGGGAGGCGAGTCCGCGTCCGGCGCGCTGGCGACGGCGCTGGGCCACGGACGGCCTGCCGTCGTCAGCGACGTCCTCGGAGAGCTCGTCGGGGAGCACGGTGCCGGCGCCGTCGTGCCGCGGGAGGACCCCAGCGCGCTCGCGGCGGCCATCCTGGAGCTGCTGGACGATCCGGCGGCCTTGAATCAGGCGTTTCAGGGCACCGAGGCCGCCCGCCGGGCGCTCTCGTGGGACGCGATCGCGGAGGCCCACGAGCGGCTCTACTCCGACCTCCTCGCTAAAGTCGGCGGGTTGTGAGCGTCCGAACCGCACGCCGAATCCCCCCAGAGGAGCTCGATCTCGACGCCGAGCGAGAGGTCGACGTCCGCGGCTGGTGGGAGGCCGTCAAGCGCCGCTGGTGGCTGCCGGTCCTCGGCCTGCTGTTCGGGCTCGTCGTCGGCTACGCGCTGGCGCTCGGCGGCGGCGAGGTCTACCGCGCCGAGGCGACGCTCTATCTCGGCCAGCCGTTTTCGCCGAACGGCGGCGCGCCGGTCCCCGGGCTCGCGACAAACCCGTCCACCGTGAACGAGATCGCGCGCTCCGAGGCGGTGCTCCAGAGCGTCGCGGACCGCAGCGGCATGGATCTCGGCAAGCTCCGCGCGAACGTGACGAGCCGCCAGGTCTCGCCGCCGGCCGGACGCCGCGCCGTCGCCGGGACGACGCCGCTGATGGAGGTCGCCGTGACCGGCCAGAACGCCAGGGTCACCGCGCGCGCCGCGAATCTCCTCGCACAGGAGGTCGTCGCCACTGTCTCGCCGTACGTCGAGGACAAGATCGAGGCGCTCGAGGAGGGGATCGCCGCCGACGAGCGCGAGCTGGCGGAGAGCGAGCGTCGGCTCGACGCCGCACAGGCTGAGCTGGCCCGCCTTCAGAATGATCAGACCCTCGGCGCCACCGACCGCCTGATCGGGGTGACCACGCTCAATGCCACGATCGGCTCGCTGGTCGAGCGCCGCGGCCTCGTCACGCAGAACCTACTCGAGGGCAGGCAGGCGCTCTCGCTCGCCGAGAACGTCGAACAGCCGAGTGTCGTCCAGGAGGCGGCGTCGCGGAAGACGACCGCACGGAGCGTCGGGCGCTCGCTCGTCGTCGGAGGGCTGATCGGCCTGATCCTCGGCCTGCTCGCGGCGATCCTCTGGGAGCCGGCCGAGCGCCGCTTCCGCCCCCGGACGGCGTAGTGATCGACGGCAAGCGGGTCGCGGTCGTCGTCCCGGCCTACGACGAGGAGGAGCTGATCGGCCGCACGCTCGCCTCGATCCCCGCCTTCGTCGACCGGATCTACGTCGTCGACGACCGCTCGCAGGACGCGACGGCCGCGCGGGCGGCCGAGTCGCAGGACCCGCGCGTCGAGGTGATCGCGCACGATCGGAACCGCGGCGTCGGCGCTGCGATCGTCACCGGCTACAAGCGAGCGCTGGACGAGAAGGTCGACGTCACGGCCGTGATGGCGGCCGACGGCCAGATGGACCCCGACGACCTCGAAGCGATGGCTGCCGCCGTAGCCCGCGGCGAGGTCGACTACGCCAAGGCGAACCGGCTCTTCACCGGCCAGGCGTGGGAACTGATGCCGCGCCACCGCTACCTCGGCAACGCGGTGCTCTCGATGCTGACGAAGATCGCGTCCGGCTACTGGCACGTCGCCGACTCGCAGTCCGGCTTCACGGCGGTCTCACGACCGATGCTCCAGCAGCTCGACCTCGACCGGATCTACCCGCGCTACGGCTTCCCGAACGACATGCTCGTCCACCTGAACGTCTGGAACGCGCGGGTGCGGGACTTTTCCTCGCGGCCGATCTACAACGTCGGCGAGCGCTCGGGAATCAAGCTCTGGAAGGTCATCCCCTCGATCGCCTGGCTGCTCTTCAAGGGCTTCTTCTGGCGGCTGCGGGAGAAGTACGTGATCCGGGACTTCCACCCGCTGGTCTTCTTCTATGCGCTCGGGATCGTGATGTCGACGCTCGGCCTCGCCCTCGGTGCGTGGGTCGCGATCGAGCGGATCTTCCTCGGCGGCGACATCACCGCGGGTACTGCCACGCTGGTTGCGCTGCTGCTGATCTCGGGGACGCAGTTCACGCTCTTTGCGATGTGGTTCGACATGGAGTCGAACAAAGACCTGCGCTAGCAGGGATTTCTCGGCGGTAAAGCGTTAGTAAGGATCCGAGAGGCCCGCCGGGCGGGCCGATACCCTCCCTCGGTGGCCACCGCCGTCGTGACCGGTGGAGCCGGGTTCCTCGGCTCCCACCTCTGTGAGTACCTGCTCGCGCAGGGCCACAGGGTGATCTGCATCGACAACCTGGAGTCGAGCTCGCTCCAGAACCTCGAGCACATCCGCGACGACCGCTTCACGTTCCTCAACCACGACGTGATCGACTACATCGAGATCGAGGAGCCGGTCGACCTCGTGTTCCACCTGGCCGCGCTGGCCAGCCCGATCGACTACCTGCGCCAGCCGCTGCACTCGCTCAAGACCGGGTCGTACGGGACGCACAACGCACTCGGCCTCGCGAAGTGGAAGCGCGCCCGGTTCCTGCTCGCCTCGACGAGCGAGATCTACGGCGACCCGGAGGTGCACCCGCAGCCGGAGACCTACTGGGGCAACGTCAACCCGACGGGCCCGCGCGGCGTCTACGACGAGGCGAAGCGCTACGCCGAGGCGATGACGATGGCGTATCACCGCCAGCAGGGCGTCGACACGGCGATCGTCCGCATCTTCAACACCTACGGGCCGCGGATGCGCTCCTACGACGGCCGCGCGATCCCGACGTTCATGCGCCAGGCGCTCGAGCACAAGCCGCTCACGGTCTTCGGCGAAGGGGAGCAGACGCGGAGCTTTTGCTACGTCGACGACCTGATCCGCGGCCTCTACCTGCTCGCTACGAGCGAGGAGCACAGGCCCGTCAACCTGGGGAATCCCGGCGAGTTCACGATCCTGGAGCTTGCGGAAACCGTAATCCGGGTAACGGAGTCGAAGAGCGAAATCGTCCACGAAGCCTTGCCTGTCGACGACCCGAAGATCCGTCAACCAGACATCACACGCGCAAAGGAGATTCTCGGCTGGGCCCCGGAGATCGAGCTCGAAGAGGGCCTGCGCCGAATGTTGCCCAGTCTAGGAAGGGAGCAGATTCGTGTTTAAACGCCTCACGTTGGTCTTGGTCTTAGTCCTGTCAGCAGCAGTCGCCGCGGCGACGACGAGCCGCGACGCCGACTCGGCCGCACAGGGCTCGAGCGCCACGCGCATGCAGTTCGGTTTCTACGACGACCAGCAGGTGCTCGGCAACCCCACGTGGGCGTTCAACCAGCTCCGCCTGCTTCGCGCCGGCGTTGTCCGGACGACGCTCGACTGGCCAACAATCGCCAGGCGGCGTCCTGTGAAGCCGACCGATCCCGCCGACCCGGCCTACAACTGGACCGCGGTCGACCAGGTCGTGGACGAGGCCGACAAGAAGGGGATCCGCGTGGTCCTTGCGATCTACGGCACGCCGCGCTGGGCAGGTCCCGCCCGGAATCGGGTCCCGCGCCGCGCGACCGACCTCCGTTCTTTCGCGAACGCGGCCGCGAGGCGCTACAGCGGCACGTACACGGTCAAGGAGCAGGAGAACGAGCCGGAGCGCACGCTGCCGGCCGTCCGAAGCTGGCTCGCCTGGAACGAGCCGAACAACCCGGTCTTCCTCAAGCCGCAGTGGAAGATGGTCGCGCGGAAGTGGCGCGTCCAGGCCGCGTATGACTACGCGAAGATCTGCTCGGCGATCTATGCCGGCGTGAAGTCGACCCGGCTCGCCGGCCAGAAGGTCGCCTGCGGCGCCACGGGCCCGAGGGGCAACGACGCACCGCGCAGCTCGCGGCCGTCGACGTCGCCGCTCGTCTTCATGTCCTGGCTCCGCCGCGCGGGCGTGAAGCGAATGGACGCCTACGCGCACCATCCCTACTACGGCCACCGCACGGAGAAGCCGGGCACGGTCTCGCGCTCGAAGAAGGCCGTGACGATGGGGAACATCGGCGTGCTGATCAAGCAGATCAACCGCCTCTGGGGTCGAAAGACGCGGCTGTGGGTCACCGAGTACGGCTACCAGACGAATCCGCCCGACCGTCTCTTCGGCGTCTCGTACCGCAACCAGGCGCTCTACATGAAGCAGGCCGTCGCGATGGCGAGGAAGACGCGGCGGATCGACATGTTCGTGTGGTTCCTGATCCGCGATGAGGGACGTCTCAGCGGCTGGCAGTCCGGCGTCATGACGCGGCGCGGCGCGCGCAAGCCGTCGTACCGCACATTCCAGACCTTCGCCAGGTAAAGGCGCAGAGAAGGCCACGGGGCGGCGAGCGTAGAATTCGTCGCTCCGTGGCAACCAAAGAAGCGCCGAGGGACGCCGCGCCGCCCTCCGTCGGCGACATCCGCTCGGCGCGCCCGCTTGTCCTCGGCAGCCCGGTAGCGGCGTTCGTCCGCCGCGCGCTCAGCATCCTCTCGCTGATCGCGCTCGACCTCTGCGGGCTGATCCTCGGGCTCTATGGCGCGTTCGTCCTGCGCGCGCTCTACTACGGCGACGAGATCCTCTGGGGGGCGCTGTGGCGGGCGGAGTCCGAGTGGTTGCCGTTCCTCGCCCTGGTGCTGGTCCTCGTCTTCTGGCGCGCCGGGCTCTACGCCGAGCGCGAGCGTCGGGGCGGCGGCGGCAGGATCATCGGGTCGCTGATCCTCGTCGGGCTCGTCGGCGTCGTCTACGGAGTCGGCACGAACCGTGAGTTCGGAACGTACGGCCTGGCCCCGACCGCGGTCGTGCTCACCGGGCTCTTCGTCGGGCTGCTCCGGGCGAGCTACGAGGTCATTACCGGCGACATCATGCGCATGGCGGGCGTGCGCCGTCGGGCGGTCCTGGTCGGAGACTCCGAGCGGGTCGGCCACCTTCGCCGGGCCCTCGGCGAGGGCCGGAGCGGCATCCGCTACGAGTTCGTCAGCGCAGTCGAGGCCGGAGAACCTGCCGCAGACCCTGGCCGAGCACACCGTCGACGAGCTGATCGTCGCGGAGGCGGACTTCGACGACCGCCAGCTCCTCGAGATGGTCGAGCTCGCCCACCGGCGCGGCGTCCGCGTCCGGCTGGCGCCGACGACGACCGAGCTTCTCACGCAGCGTGCGGACTACATCCCCGGGCAGGGCGTCCCGCTCTTCGAGCTGCGGCCGCCCGCGTTCGTCGGGACGGACTGGATCGTCAAGCGCGGCTTCGACCTCGTCGTCAGCGGCCTGATCGTCATCGTCGGGATCCCGGTCTGGCTCGCGATCGCGGCGGCGATCAAGCTCACCTCGAAGGGGCCCGTCCTCTACCGCGACCGGCGCATCGGCCTGAACGAGCAGGAGTTCGAGATGCTCAAGTTCCGGACGATGCGGCACGACGCCGCCGCCCTCCAGGCGGAGCTCGAAGCGGAGAACGAGGCCGAGGGCGCGCTCTTCAAGCTTCGCGACGACCCGCGGGTGACGAAGGTCGGGTCGTTCCTGCGGCGGTTCTCGCTGGACGAGATCCCGCAGGTGCTGAACGTCCTGCGCGGGGAGATGAGCCTCGTCGGGCCGCGGCCGCTGCCGATCCGCGACTACCGGCTGCTCGAGGACTGGCACCGCAAGCGCTACCTCGTCCTCCCGGGCATGACCGGCCTCTGGCAGATCGCCGGCCGCTCCGACCTCGAGTTCGACGATCTCGTCCGGCTCGACTTCTATTACCTCGAGAACTGGTCGATCTGGCTGGACATCTCGATCCTCTTGCGGACGATCCCGGCGGTCGCGGCCGGGAAGGGCGCGTACTAGGTCATCTGCGTGGCTTCGAGAGCCCTCATCTAAGGTCTGGCGCGATGGCGCGGCGCGCGCTGATCACGGGCATCGGCGGGCAGGACGGTTCCTACCTCGCTGAGTTGCTGCTCGGCCAGGGCTATGAGGTCTTCGGGACGGTACTGGGGAATCCTGAGGAGTACGAGAGCCTCGCGCCGCTCCGAGACCGGCTTCGGTTCGCGGAGGTCGAGCTCCCGAATGCGGAGGACGTCCGGCGGGCGCTGCGCGACATCGAGCCGGACGAGGTCTACCACCTCGCCTCGGCCTCCTTCGTTCCGGCCTCCTGGGACGACCCGGTCGGGACGTCGACCGCCGCGGTCGGCGCAGTGTCGGCCCTGCTGGACGGCGTTCGCCTGGAGCGGCCGGAAGCACGCTTCGTCAACGCCGCGTCGGCCGAGATCTTCGGCGCGCCGAGCGAGGTTCCGCAGCGCGAGGCGACGCCGGTCGCTCCGCTGACGCCGTACGGCGCCGGCAAGGCCTTCGCACACTCCCTGACCGGCGCGTTCCGCCGTCAGTACGGGCTCCACGCTTCGTCGGCGATCCTCTTCAACCACGAGTCTCCTCGCCGCCCGGAGCAGTTCCTGACGCGAAAGGTGACCCGCGGCGCGGCCGCGATCAGCCTCGGGCTCGAGGATGAGCTGCGGCTGGGCGACCTGTCCGCTCGCCGGGACTGGGGCTTCGCCGGCGACTACGTCCGCGCGCTCTGGCTGATGGCGTCGCAGGAGGAGCCGGACGACTATGTGATCGCGACCGGCGAGTCTCACAGCGTCGAGGAGTTCGTGGCGGCGGCGTTCGGCGAGGTCGGGCTCGACTGGCGGCAGCACGTCCGCTTCGACGAGTCGTTTGCACGCGGCGCGGCCGACTCGCCGGAGCTCGTCGGCGACCCGGCCAAGGCGCGCGACCGGCTGGGCTGGCAGGCGGAAACGGGCTTCGACGAGCTCGTCCGGATGATGGTGATGGCGGATCTCGAGCTGTTGAAGGATCAGGCCGCGAGCCCGCGGTAGACGTGGTCGTGCGCCCCACGACGCTCGGGACGAGCGTTAACAAACTGATTCCGACCCTCAGATAGGGTGGCGCGCGGTGGCGGATCGGCGGGCGTTGATCACGGGAATCACGGGGCAGGACGGCTCCTATCTGGCCGAGCTCCTGCTCGAGAAAGGCTACGAGGTGTCCGGGATGACGCGACGCGCGTCGACGGAGAACGTCGAGCGCATCGGCCACCTCACGGACCGGATCAGCCTGATCCAGGGCGACCTGCTCGACTCGCACTCGCTCGTCTCGGCCCTGAGGACCGCGGAGCCGACCGAGGTCTACAACCTCGCAGCGCAGAGCTTCGTGCCGACCTCGTGGAACCAGCCGGTGCTGACGGCCGAGTTCACGGCCGTCGGCGTCACGCGGCTCCTCGAGGCGGTCCGGACGGTCGATCCGAACATCCGCTTCTACCAGGCGTCCTCGTCGGAGATGTACGGGAAGGTGCGCGAGGTTCCGCAGACCGAGCAGACGCCGTTCCACCCGCGCTCGCCGTACGGGGTCGCGAAGGCGTACGGGCACTACATCACCGTCAACTACCGCGAGTCGTACGGGCTCTTCGCCGTCTCGGGGATCCTGTTCAACCACGAGTCGCCCCGCCGGGGGCTCGAGTTCGTGACGCGGAAGATCAGCGACGGCGTCGCCCGCATCAAGCTCGGCCTGGCGGACGAGCTGCGGCTCGGGAACCTGGACGCCGAGCGGGACTGGGGCTACGCGGGCGACTACGTCGAGGCGATGTGGCTGATGCTCCAGCGAGACGAGCCCGAGGACTACGTCGTGGCGACGGGCGAGACGCACTCGGTGCGCGAGTTCGCGGAGATCGCCTTCGGCCATGTCGGCCTCGACTGGGAGCAGTCACGTCAAGACCGACCCGGAGTTCCTGCGCCCGGCCGAGGTCGACCAGCTCGTCGGCGACCCGGCGAAGGCGAAGAGCGACCTGGGCTGGGAGCCGCGCCACTCGTTCCGCGAGCTCGTCGAGATGATGGTGGACGCGGACCTCGAGCGGCTCTCCGCCTCCGCGAACCGCCGTGAACTGGCCTAGAACGCCGGCTGAGTCGCTTCTTCAAGTCACGAGTGTTCGTGGCCGTCCAGCAGTGCCCCGAGCGCTGAGCGGATGCGCGGCGCGAGCGCCTCGGGTCTCAGCTCGGCGAGGCGCCGGTCGGCTGCGGCATAGAGCGCGCTTCGTGTCGACGGCGATGAGGCGAGTTCGTGCAGCGCCTCCGCGACGAGCGGCAGGTCCGCTCCGTCTAGGACGAGTCCGGCGCTGCCCAGCGTCTCGGGCACCGCGCCCGCGCCGCGAGCAACGACCGGCACGCCGTGCGCGAGGGCCTCGATCAGCGGCGCGCAGAAGCCCTCGTGCACCGACATCGAGATGTAGGCATCGGCTCGGCGTACCACGCATCGCGGGCCTCGGAAGAAACCGCGTCCGGTGAAGTCCACGTTCTCCGCGCCGATGTGCGCCACAAGCCCAACCAACGCGTGGCTGTAGCGCTCGAACCCCACGTCCGAGCCCACGATCACGAGCGACGCCGCCGGTGCACGATGGCGCTGGTAGAGCGTGAAAGCCTTGATGACATCCTCGAGCCGCTTGTTCGGAACGATTCGGCCGACCGTCAGCACAACCGGTTGGCGGCTCGGCCCTCGGCGGGGGAACTCATCGGGGAGGTCGAGGAGAAGCGGCACCACCGTCGCTGCGCCGATGCCCGCATCGCTCAACTCGGCAGCGTTGAAGCTCGAGTCGGCGATGACGGCATTCATCCGTCCTTTGAGGATCGGGAGCATTGCCCGCCCGCGATCGCAGAGATCTGCGACCGCCGGGTTGAACTCGCGCAGCAACTCGCCGGGCGTGATGTTGTGGTAACACAGCGCCACGGGTCCCTTCGCGTCGAGGGCAGTCTCGACCGTCGTGCTCCACAGTGAGTACCGAAGCACGACGCTGCCTTCATCGAGGAGCGGTCTCGTCCCTCGGTCGAGTCGATGGACCGCTCCGAGAAGGTCGGGGTGGACATGCTCCGCGACGATCTCGCTCGAGCACCCCCAGCGCCGCAGTAGTTCCCGCCATGCGAAAGCCTGCCCCGTGATTGCGTCGTACGGGGTCGCGGCCGGGAGAAGTTGGTGGACCGCAGGTATCAGGTGAACTCGTTCGGTTCGTGACCGTCGAGCAGTGGGCCGAGCGCCGAGCGGACACGTGGTATAAGCACGTCGGGTCTCAGTTCGGCGAGGCGCCGGTCGGCAGCGTCGTAGAGCGCACTTCGCGTCGACGGCGATGAGGTGAGCTCGTGCAGCGCCTCCGCGACGAGCGGCAAGTCTGTTCCGTCCAGCACGAGTCCGGCGCCGCCCAGCGTCTCGGGCACGGCGCCCGCGCCGCGAGCGACGACCGGGACCCCGTGCGCGAGGGCCTCGATAAGCGGCGCGCAGAACCCCTCGTGAGCCGACATCGACAAGTAGACGTCGGCGCGGAGGTATAAGGCGTTCCGTTCCTCAGCCGAGATCTTCCCGGTGAAATGCACGCCGCGTGCTCCGGTGCTCGCAATGAGGACGTCGAGCGCTTGGCGGTAGTTCTCGAACCCGAGGTCCGAGCCGACGATAAAGAGCGAGGCGTCGGGCGCGTGGTGGCGTTGGTAGAGCGTGAAAGCCTTGATCACATCCTCGAGCCGCTTGTTGGGGACGATCCGGCCCACGGTCAGCACGACCGGATCGGGGGACGGATCACGCCGCGGCACCTCGGTGGGTAGTTCGAGCAGGAGTGGGACCACCATCGCCTCGCCGAGTCCCGCTTCGCGCAAGTCGACGGCATTGAATCTCGACACGGCGATCAGCGACTCGATGTGCCCCTGGAAGACGGTCAGCGCTGACCGCCCGCGGTCGCAGAGATTCGCGGCGGCCGGGTTGAAGTCCCGCAGGAGCTCACCGGGCGTGATGTTGTGGTAGTAGAGCGCGACGGGGCCTCTAGCCCGCAGCGCGAGCTCCGCAGTCTCGCTCCAGACCGCGTAGTGCAGGATCACGCCACCTTGGCCCAAGAGGCGCTTGCCGCGCCGGTCGAGCGCAAACGCCGTGCCATTGAGGTCCGGGTAGATGTGCTCGGCAAGGATCTCGCTCTCGTAGCCCCACCCACGCAGCAGGTCTCGCCAAGCGAACGCCTGGTCCGTAATGGCATCGTGCGGCGCGGCGGCCGGCAGGATTTGGTGGACCGCCGTCACTAGGCCGTGTGTTCGGGCGTTCCCGTCATCTCGGGCCTCGGCGAGCGTTCAGAGGCAAGGGAGCCCGTTCGTGTAGCCGAGGTATCGTTCCGCAATCTCGGGGAGATAATCGTGGAGGCCGACGTCGTTCGGCTCACGCGGAGGACGGGGATGGACATCGCCTGATGACTGCAGAAATCGCCAGCATGAAGTTGCAGCGACAGTACGTGAAGCTCTGCGATCTCCGCGACTTCGAGGATCCGACCGTCCAGGCGCGAATCGACGACATCGTCCCTGGCCTCGAGCCGACCGCTCGCCGGCACCGCAAGAACTGGGAGTACGCGATGCTGACGCTGTTCCTCGAGGACTGGGGACTGCTTCGCGAAGACACCGAAATCCTCTCGGTCGGCGCCGGCCACGAGACCGTGCTCTTCTGGCTCGCGAACCGAGTTGCGAAGGTCGTCGCGACCGACATCTACGGGGAGGGAGCGTTCGGCGCGCAGGAGGCAGACCGCACGATGCTCACGGATCCGGTCTCGTTTTCACCGTACCCCTACCGGGAGCAGCACCTCGAGGTGCTGCACATGGACGCCAAGCAGCTCGACTACCCGGACGCTTCGTTCGACGCGGTCTTCTCGCTCTCGTCGATCGAGCACTTCGGTTCGTGGGCGGACATCCGCCGCTCCGCTCAAGAGATTGGCCGCGTCCTTCGCCCGGGAGGAGCCGCATTCATCGCGACCGAGTGCTTCCTCGGGCGCAGTCTGGTCACGCGCAGCGTTCAGGAGGCAGGTAGCCGCGCGACGGGCGGCCGGATGTTCGGGTCCATGCGCGTCTTCACGCCCAGGACGCTCTTCTCGGAGATCATCGAGCCGAGTGGGCTCCAGACCGTGCAGCCGCTCGACACGACGCTCCCGCCAGTCGAGAACGTGATCGAACTGGAGAGTGACAACCGGATCACGTCGACAAGCGGGGCTGCGTACCCCCATGTCGTCGTGCGAGCCAAGCGGAATCTGGGAGGCGTGGGCGTGCGTACCCAGAGGTGGACGTCGGTCGGCCTGGCGATGACCAAGTCGACCGGCTAGCCATCAACGCCACCGCCAGGTGACCCGGAGCGGGCCTAAGCCGAGCGCGCCGAGCCTCTCCGCCCAGGTCGAGTTCGACATTCTGGCGAGTCCCGCGGCGGGTGGAGCCGCAATCCGCGGAGGTGCGCTGCGGGTCGGCGGCTACCTGGTCGGTGTGCTGCTCACCGTGGTGTCGGCCGCGGTGCTCTTCCGCTACCTCGGACCCGATGACGCGGGGAAGTACGTCACGGTCCTCGCCATTGTGGCGATCGTCGGGAGCATGTTCGACGGCGGCCTGCATTCACTTGCCATTCGTGAGACGTCCGTACGCAGAGGCGACGACCGGAGTGCGGTCATCGGCGATCTCCTGGGCATGCGGCTGGTACTCGGCGTCGCGGGGATCGTGCTGGCAGCCGCGTTCGCGACCGTTGCGGGCTACGAGCAATCGCTCGTCGTGGGTACGGCTCTGGGAAGCGTCGGGCTCGTGCTCTGGAGCGTCCACCTGATCGTTGCGGCTCCGTTGGTCGCGAGCCTGCGGTTGGGTTGGGTAACGGCGATCGACGTCGTCCGGCAGGCCGCCACGGTGGTCCTCGTGCTCGCATTCGTGTGGGCCGGTCTTGGCTTGCTCGCCTTTTTCGCGGTTCCGATTCCCATCGCCGTCTTGGCCGTCGTCTGGACGATCCCCCTCGTCTACGGCAAGGTCGCACTGGCGCCCTCGTTTCGGACGAGCCGTTGGCGACCCCTCCTTCGCGATGTCGTGCCGTACGCTCTCGCCACGGCTGCGGGACTTCTCTACTTCCGCGTCGCGGTCGTGCTCATGTCCCTCGTCTCGACGGAGCGGGAGACGGGTCTCTACTCGGCGGCGTTCCGGATCGTCGAGGTGCTCATGATCGTCCCGCAGTTGGCGGTCGGCGTGCTGTTGCCGATTCTCGCGCGGGCGGCCAGTGACGATCACGACAGGCTCGCCTACGGGGTAGACCGCGCCTTCCGGGCGACCGCGGTCTTCGGCGCGGGCCTCGCCGTCGTCCTCGCCATCGGCGCGCCATTCGCCATCGCCGTCGTTGCCGGGCCCGACTTCGCGGACGCCGCCGACATGCTCCGAGTCCAGGCGCTCGGCCTCGGCGTCGCATTGGTCACGTCGGTCTTCACGTATGCACTCCTCAGCCTTCGCCTGCACAGAGAGCTGCTGTTCGCAAACGGCATCGCGCTCGCCGTCAGCGTCGCTCTGACGCTCGTTCTCGGGCGCTCCTGGGGTGGAATGGGCGCGGCCACCGCAGTCGTGGCCGCTGAGCTGTGCTTGGCCGCCGGGGCGGTCTGGCTGCTCGTGCGCGAAGCACCAGCCCTGAGCCCGGCGTGGTCCTTCCTGCCACGCGTCCTTGCCGCCGGACTGGCGACCGCGGCCGTTGCTGCCATCCCCGGCGTGCCGAACGTCGTCCTCGCCGCGACCGGGCTCGTCGTCTACGTCGCCATCGCGCTCGCTCTGCACCTCATTCCCGAAGAGGTGCTCGCAGAGCTTGGCCGAGCCCGTCAGCCTCCCAGCGCGCGGTCGTAGCTCGCGAGCGTCGCCTGAGCGGTCCGATCCCACGTAAAGATCCGGGCCTGTTCCGGGCCGCTCGGCGCAACTGCTCGCGCAGAGCTTCATCCGTCAGCAGGCGCTCGATCGCCCGGGTCATCTCTCCCACGTCCAAGGGGTCGAAGTAGAGGACAGCGTCGCCGGCGACTTCCGGCAGCGATGAGGCGTTCGAGCAGGCAGTCGGCGTGCCGCGGGCGAGCGCCTCGAGCACGGGAAGGCCGAAGCCCTCCGCGAGAGAGGGGAAGACGAACACGAGGCCGCGCGATAGAGCGCGTCGAGGAGTTCGTCCTCGAGCCAGCCCGTGAACCGGATCCGCCCGCCGGCACCAGACCTCGGCTCGCTCTCGTAGCGCGGGCTCGTGGAAGGTCGAGTAACCCGGTACGACGAGCGTAGGCCGGTTCGTTGGCATCCCGAGGAATGCCTCGAACAGTCGCTCGAGGTTCTTGTGCGGGCGCTTGGCCGAGACCGTGAGGACGATCGGCTCGTTCCCGAGCTCGAGCCGCTGCCGCATCTCCTCGTCCGGGACCCGGTCGGTCGCGGGCAGCGCAGGGGCCGAGATAGGTCACGTCGACACGCTCGGATGGCGACATGCAGGAACTGGACGATGTCGTCCTTCGCGGCCTGCGAGAGCGTGAGCACGCGACGGGAACGGCGGGCGGCCAGCGGAACGAGTAGGCGCATGCCGTAGGTGAGCACTCCTGGGTGCGCCTCGGGGATCCGCTTGTAGATGACGTCGAGGATCGTTGTCACCTGCGGCACACCCGGGAGTGCCGGCGCCGTCGTGAAGAGGTTGTGCAGCAGCTCGCACGCGGGCGCGTCGCGACGGCCCGGCGCAGTGCGTCTGCTCGGCGAGGACCCGCCTGGCTCGGCTGCGTGCGCGAACGGGGACCGAACGATCTCGACGCGCTCCCCCCAGGCTCGGCCGCGAGCGACGCGGCCGCTTCATTTCGCGGCGAACACGACCAGCCGAGGAGCATCGTCTGCGGCGCGAGTGCACCGACGAGCCGGCGTGCGTACAGCTCTGACCCGCCTGTCTCTCCTCGGTACGAGGTGAAGCGCGTTCAGGCCGACGGCGCAGGTTCAGCCGGCACTTCGACGTACGCGGCGAGCACGTTCTCGAGCGACCGATCGAGGGAGAGCCGGTCGGCGTTCCGGCCGTACCAGGCGGCGGTGGATTCGCGCAGCGCCGGCCCGGCCGCGTGCACGCGGAGTATTGCGCCGCCAGCTCCTCAGGGCTCGACGGAGTTGGCCACTGCTCCGTTCTCGCCTTCCTCGACGAGCTCGGTGGCGGCGTTGTCCGGGCCGCTCACGACCACGCGTCGGCACGCCGAGTGCCGCGGCTTCGACGACCACGAGGCCGTATCCCTCGCGCCTCGACGGCAACGCGAGGCAGAGCGCACGTCGAAGCGTGCGCGCGCAATCGGTCCTCCGCCGACGAACCCGGGCGCTTGCACCGCACCGACGAGCCCGTACTCGGCGATCAAGCGCAGCACCTCGGGTCGAGCGGGACCATTGCCGAAGATCACGCCACGAAGCTCGGGCACGCGCTGGCGCGCAAGAGCGATGGCCGGTACAAGGGCGGGCGCCTGCTTCTCCGGGATGTGTCGCCCGGCGAAGACGACGACCGGCTCGGCGGGCTCGGGCGGCGTGCCGCCGGGGCCGGCGTAGATTCCCTCGAGCACCGTCACGTCGCCCTGCAGGCCCTGCTCCCGAGCCGTTGTTCGAACAACCGCGAGAAGCAGAAGGCCTGTTGCGGCACCCGGATACAGCGACGTTGCACCGCGAGCCCGATTCGCCCCCCGACTGGTCCCAGGTAGTCGCGCCAGTACTCACTCGACCAGACCTCGAACCAATCGACGACGATCCGAAATCGATGCCGCCGCCGAGCCAGCGCAGCCGCGAGCAGCGAGAAGTACGGGAACGAAGCAGTGTGGACCACGTCATAGCGAGCACCGTCGCGGGCTAGATGTCTGAGAACACCCCAGCCGAAGCGAAGAGCCGGGGCGATCCGCCTCCGTCCACCTGCGGTGTAGAACTCGAGTCTCGGCCCGACGGGCACGACCTCGACTCCCGGTATCTCCACGACCTCGCCATCGGGCCAGTGACGCAGCGTCAGGTAGGTGACGCGATGCCCCTCCCCGGCGAGAGCTTCGGCGAGGTCGCGGTACCAGCGCTCCCCCGCCGCCGATGGTGTAGGGATAGAGCAGGTCGTAGACGAGGCAGATGTGCATGCCGGGCTCGAGCGTACGGGCGCTCAGAGCGTCAGGCGTCGGAGGCCTGGGTCGGCGGGCCTCCCGAGCCGGCCGAATGCTCCGAATCGTTCTCGTTCGACCTCACTCGTTGTCGCCTGAGCATCATGACCTGGGCGAACAACCACGCGGCAAGGAACGTTCCGCCTACCCACATGAATACGAGAGGCCAGTCGCGAAAGCGGGTTGGCGGGTCGACCGGTGCGATCGGCTGGACGCTGATCAGACCTGCTCGCAGCGTACCCCGACCGCGGTAGTAGACGCGCGTCTCGACAAAGCCGCCCGGGGTCGTGAATGGCAGGTCGATGTTGATGAGGCTGGGAAACGGCGAGAGCTGACGGCCGGTGAGCGGCTTGCTGGCAAGAACGGCCCCTCCCGAGGTGACCTCAACTATCCCGACGATCTCGTCGGGATCGATCCCCGCGGCTGCAAGGGAGAACGTCGCCAGATATGCCTCGTTTTCCTTCAGCCCGACGTACGGCCCGTACCGGAGGAACCCGGGCTTGTCTCGGCCCGCCCTTCCGACGACCTGGGCTCCTTCAAGCCTCCCCGTCGCGGGCGCCGGCGGTGCGTCCGGCGCCAGGGTGAAGGACAGCGGAGCCAGAACCCCGGCCAGCTCCGGGAAAGCCGGAGCCGTGCTCCGCATTCCGAAGATCCGCTGCACGTCGCCGGGATAGAGCTGCCCAAAGTTACGCGCGGCAGCCAGGGCGAAGACGAGCGAGACGGCGAACAGCGGCACGAAGATCACCAGCGCGATCCGGATCTTCTGGATCACGACCGCCAGCGGTACGGCAATGAGCGGAACGACGATCATCGGATAGCGCGCGGGCAAGCCAAAGCCGACTCCGGTTCCGACACTTGAGATGAGCAGCTCGTAGCCGGCGGCCACTGCGATCGCCCCTGCCGCGGGCCAGCCGAACATCACCACGAGGCATCCGAGGCCGGCGAATCCGAGCCAATGCACCGGCGCGAAGGGAATCCAACCGACGACTGGGTCGAGGAGGTCCCTCAGCGCGTAGTGGTACCAGAAGTCCCAGCGTCCGGTCCCCACCGCGGGATCTCCGTATGCCTCGTATGGGGCATGGAGATCGGGACTCCCAGACCAGCGCCGGAAAGCGAGGGCGAGCAGCACGAATCCGATCGCGTAGGGCGCGAGGACCGGCAGCGTGATCGAGCGCCAGCGACTGGTGAGGACGACGGCACACCGAACCACGATCGCCCAAGCGGCCTGGATGGTCCCCTTGAGTCCGCGGCCTCGACGACCGGGGCTCCAATCCCGTAGGCAGGCAGCAAGGGTGAGCCCGAAGAGAAGGCCGACGGAGAGAGGGAAATAGCGCACATGGAGCCAGACGAGAGCAACGGCAGCACTCGACCCCAGGGCGAGTGCAATCGAGGCCTCGACGCGCCGACGATCATCACTCGAAATGCGGCGACGACTAGCAATGCACCGGCTAGCTCGGGGTAGATCTGACTGGTGAAGACGACGACCGGGAGGCAGAAAACCGCTGCTGCCCACGCAAGAACTCGATACCGCCATCGGAGCCGGAGGTCTCGAAGCAGGCGGTAGAGCTGATCGGCCAGGAGCGCCGCGATGAGCACCATGACGATGCGTGCTCCGGTGAGCCCGCCGAGAGCGGCTCCCGGCGCGAGCACAGCAGGCAGACCAACGCCACGGAATGGCCGCAGCTCGCCGGAGTCTTTGTAGACGAAGGCGTCGTCCTAGCGGGAACACGTTCACCATCCGGAGCACCCGCTCAGCGCTGGCGTAGTCATTCCTGAGATCGACGTCGAGGTCGTACGCGATGCTCTCGGGCAGTGATGAGGTAGTGCGGCTCGTCGCCGGTCGCACCCGGTCGTATCTCGAGAAAGGCGAACAGATAGACCGCGAACGCGAGGAGCGAACGGAATCAGCCCTCGCCAGCAAGCCCCAGAATCGAGATCCGCTCGAGACCGGTCACGAGGCCCCCGACTTGCTTTGTCTTCCTCTGCTGCTCGACCTCTCGTTGTCATGCGGACCGGGTCCCCTCAGCGATGCCGCAGCCCGAGCACGCTGAGGAAGAGCGCCGAAAAGCACCGTCTGCATGCCGCAGGCAATCAAGGTCGCTCCCGGGATGACGATCCGAAGCGTGTCGGGGTAATTCAGCTGCCCGAAACCCGGCCTCGTTCCATGTCGCGAGTGCATACACGGAGAGGCCGAGGCCACCAACGACGAGCACCATGCCGACCAACAGCGTCCATT